>NZ_JBLKNU010000011.1:0-258917 GCF_047532935.1 Rhizobium sp. IY2 | reverse complement strand
CACACCGCAGATATCAGCCGTAGATCAAAATCTCCATAGCCTCCGACTGTGGTCCGCGGGTTCCTTCCTCGGGGACTTTCGTACGCCTGGCGGCGCCCGAAACTCTTCACGTAAGCCGACTGGCAGCTTTTTGGCGCTCACACGCGATAACAGACATCCAGCGAGGAAAGATCAGCGCCATCCCTGACCGATGCGGACGCTTGATCACTATGAGCGTTTCTTCCGCTTTGCGGCCAAAAGCGGTGAGCAAGCGGTAACTATGCGACCAAACACCAACTGTTCGAGTAAGATCTTCAGCTTCGACGGATTTGGGTCTAGAGAGCATTTCCCCGACATCTGAGTTAGTATTGCGACTGAGGAACCGAATTCAGCCACAGGAGAGCTGGTGTGGACGTTGCCGCTTGGTTGCGAGGAATCGGTGTCACAGCCCTTGAATAGCGTCGACCTCTGATAGTGGTGAAGCCTGCCGTCCACTTTTGCCTCGCGCTCCTTGATCGGAAAAGTCGAGATGGGTCGATACCCGAAATTCGAGAATGCTGAACAAGATTCGGGAGCACGCCAACAAGCAGAAATCGCATGAGCTTGATCTCTGCTATGGAATTTCAGCATAGCGGATGATGCTCTGATTTTGGACGTTGGCGACTAATTCATCAGAGCGAGACAAAAATCGGCGGAGCAAAGGTGAGGAATTTGAATCGTTGTATCCTAAGGTGAGATCAATTGTCGGAGGCACACCCTCAAGTGCTCTAGCAACGACATTTGGCGTCAGCATATTTTGCGCATAAAGCGGAATAAGCGTTATTCCACCTGTAGACACGACGAGCGACATTGCTGACGGCAGGCCTTCGCCTTCGTACTCTGCCTTGAGGGTGATCCCAACGTTCGACGCGTAATCTTGGATCACGGATTGCAATACGGGAGAAATTCTAGCCGAACTGACGTAAGTTTCGCGGGCAAGGTCCTGCGGCCGGATCTTTTTGCGCGACGTCAAGCGATGGTCCGCCGGCAGTACGGCGATCAGTGGCTCCTTGGCTAAAAACTTGAAGGACACACCAACACTCTGCGTCTCGGGGCGAAGGAACGCGACGTCCAGCTTGCCTCGCATCAGTGCCAGAGCAAGGTCCGGGGAAGACTGACTGGACAATATGATTTCAACCTCCGGCGCTTCCTCACGAATAATGCGCAATGCATGGGGTAGCCACACGACCTCTTGCCCTGCGAGAAAACCGATAGTGAACGACTGCTTTTCTGGCCGTTCTGCCCGCCGGGCCCCTTCCGCAGCCGCCTCGACTTGCAATAACGCCAGCCGCGCGTGATCAAGAAACACTTTACCGGCGGCGGTGAGCGTCACGCCGCGCGACTGCCGTTCCAGCAGCTTTACACCGACTTCGGTTTCCAGATCGCGAATTTGCCTGCTGAGTGAGGGCTGGGACGTGTGAAGCCGCCGCTCTGCTGCGGTCAGTAAGCTTCCCTCCTCCGCAACAGCAACAAAATAGCGCAAATGCCTCAGCTCCATCGGATCCTCGCTATACCTTTAAGGCATAGCTCGAACGTACAAGGTATTTGTCTTCGATAGAAGGGGGATTTAATTAACGTCGCAATTTCGGGATACAATCGAACGCGCCTCACCGGAGTATTTCGCCTGCGCTTCGAAAAGAAAGATGAGGCATGCGTGGCAATATTGCGTTGATTATTGCAGTGGCGCGTGGATGAATGGCTCTAATTGATTATTTTGACCTTCAAAGGAATGTTTAACAGCGCAGAGGGAGAGACTCGATGCCTACAATCACTACCACGGACGGCGTAAACATCTTCTACAAGGACTGGGGCTCAGGCCAGCCGATCGTTTTCAGCCACGGCTGGCCGCTGTCGGCGGACGATTGGGACGCCCAGATGACCTTCTTCCTTCGCCAGGGCTACCGGGTGATCGCCCACGACCGGCGCGGCCACGGCCGATCCGACCAGCCCGGCACCGGCAACGACATGGACCACTGGGTTGCCGACCTCGCGGCCCTGACCGAGCACCTCAACCTGCGCGACGCGATCCACATCGGCCACTCCACAGGTGGCGGTGAGGTGGCTCGCTATGTCGCTCGCCACCCGGAGCGCGTCTCGAAGGCGGTACTGGTCGCTTCCCTGACGCCGAACATGTACCGGAGCGAGGAAAACCCGTCCGGTCAGCCGCCGGAGTGGTTCGATGCGATCCGAGCGGGCGTGCTGGGCAACCGGTCGCAGTTCTTCCGGTTCGTCCCTGAGAACCCGTTCTACGGTTACAACCTCGACGGGGCCGAGCCTTCGGAGGCGATCATTGCGAACTGGTGGCGCCAGGGCATGGCCGGTGGTGCCCTGGCTCACTACGCGACTGTCGACTCTTGGCTGGAAGATTATACCGAAGACCTCAAGAAGATCACCGTGCCGGTGCTGGTGATGCATGGCGAGGCCGATCAAGTCGTCCCCTTCGCAAGTTCCGTGCCGCGTGCGGTCGACCTGCTCAAGAACGGGTCGCTGAAGACCTACCCGGGCTACCCCCATGGCATGCTGACCACACATGCAGATGTCCTCAACCCCGACCTGCTCTCGTTCATCAGGTCTTGACGACATCGACCGGACCGCGGCCTTCATCCAACGTCGGCCGGACGATCTGTCACCCGGCAGTGCCGGGTGACACCTGTTGGTGCTGGTACGTGGAGCGTCCCCGGAGGGTGCTTCCGACAGTGGCAATTTGCTTGGCGCGTAGTGAAAGATGCAACTTGTCGCGCTTAAATTTTTCGTTGCGGTGGCCGATTACTCCACCGGCCGAAATGGCTCGGCGTCTCGGCTTCGACATCTGGGAATTAAGAGCGGGGGGATGTCCGTCGATTTAATGTCGGAAGTACCACCGGCTTCCGAAGTGCTCATTATAGGCGCTCAGCTCGATGGCAGCTTTTGGAACACTGACCATAGTGTCTGAACGGCTGAAATGAGGCGCAAAGCGGTCATGAATGCAGAGAGCGCCAACGGCAGCTGAGAGCCATCAGCAGTCATTGGTGCCACTTGTGACGTGACGGAATACCAGAAAGTTCCAGCAGCCCCGGGCAATCCTTCGCGCCGCCGAACATTGCGTCTGTCCGCCGACTTTCCTTGAGCCTCAGATCTTCCTGAACGTCAGATAGGCCGAAGAGCGGCCCTCGCGCCGGGCCTTGGTCTCGTAGCGCGTGCTCGGCCAGCCCGCATAGGGGGTGAGCCAATCCGCTGCATTCTCGGCCACCCAGTCGAAGCCGCCATGGTCGCGGCATTTGAGCAGCGTCCAGTTCACATAGGTGTCGATGTCGGAGGCGAAGCAGAACAGGCCGCCGGGCTTCAGCACGCGATGAAAGCGGTCGAGATTGGTCTTCGAGACGAAGCGCCGCTTCCAGTGCTTCCGCTTCGGCCAGGGATCGGGATAGAGCAGATCGATCTGATCGAGCGAGGCGTCCGGCAGCCAGTCGAGCAGCTGTGTCGCGTCGTCATTATAAACGCGGATATTGGACGTGCCGGTCTCGCCGATGCGCGACAGCAGCTTCTGCATGGAATTGACGAAGGGCTCGACGCCGATGAAGCCGGTCGACGGCGTCTCCAGGGCGCGGTGGATCAGATGTTCGCCGCCGCCGAAACCGATTTCCAGCCGCAAGCGCTCGACCGGAACCGGGAAGAGGGACGTCAGCGGCGCCGGGGGCGCCGCCGAGAGATCGATCAGGAATGCCGGCAGCAGGCTGTTCAGCGTCTCGGCCTGCTGTTCGCGCAGAGCCTTGCCTTTGCGGCGACCGAAAAAGGCTTCGGTCGCCCGGCCGCGACGTTCCATATCCGTCATGCTTTATCTCAGGCCTTTACGCTTTCCTTGAGCGCCTTCACGAGGTCGGTGCGCTCCCAGGAGAACGAGCCGTCGCGGCCGGCCTTGCGGCCGAAATGGCCGTAAGCGGAGGTCTTGGCGTAGATCGGCTTGTTGAGGTCGAGATGGCGGCGGATACCGGTCGGCGAAAGGTCCATGTTCTTGCGGATCGCTGCCTCGATCTGATCCTCGGTAACCTTGCCGGTGCCGTGCAGGTCGACATAGATCGACAGCGGCTGGGCGACGCCGATCGCGTAGGAGATCTGGATCGTGCAGCGGTCGGCAAGGCCGGCGGCGACGACGTTCTTGGCAAGGTAACGGGCGGCATAGGCGGCCGAACGGTCGACCTTCGTCGTGTCCTTGCCGGAGAATGCGCCGCCGCCATGCGGAGCGGCACCGCCGTAGGTGTCGACGATGATCTTGCGGCCGGTGAGGCCCGCATCGCCGTCCGGTCCGCCGATGACGAACTTGCCGGTCGGATTGATGTACCACTTGCAATCGTCAGCGATCTTCAGCTCGCCCAGCGCTTCGCGGATATAGGGCTCGACGACGGCGCGAACCTTGTTCGAATCCCAGCTCTCGTCAAGATGCTGGGTCGACAGCACGATCGAGGTTGCTTCCGACGGCTTGCCGTCGACGTAGCGCACGGTCACCTGGCTCTTGGCGTCGGGGCCGAGCTTGGCGACTTCGCCGTCGCCCTTCTTGCGGGCGACTGCCAGCAGCTGCAGGATCTTGTGGGAATAATAGATCGGGGCCGGCATCAGGTCCGGCGTTTCGCGGCAGGCGTAACCGAACATGATGCCCTGGTCGCCGGCGCCCTCGTCGCCCTGCTGGTCGGCGGCGCTGTCGACGCCCTGCGCGATGTCGGCCGACTGCGAATGCAGCAGCACGTCGATCTTGGCCTTCTTCCAATGGAAGCCGTCCTGCTCGTAGCCGATATCCTTGATGGCGCGGCGCGCGGCGGCCTTGAACTTCGACGGGTTGATGACGTCCTTGCCGTCCTTGTCCTTCTTCATCAGGCTCGGCGGCAGGCGGACTTCGCCGGCGATGACGACGCGGTTGGTCGTCGCCAGCGTTTCGCAGGCAATGCGCACGCCCCACGGATTGACGCCGGTCTTGGCCGCTTCGCGGTAGACCAGATCGACGATCTCGTCGGAGATGCGGTCACAGACTTTGTCCGGATGACCCTCGGCAACAGATTCGCTGGTAAAGAGATAATTCGCGCGCATTTCGGGATTCCCCTCAAAGAATAAAAGCCAGCTAGTAGGTACTCAGTTCGAGGCTTGATGACAAGCGCAGAAGGACATAAATATATCTTTATATCTGCGGCAAAGTGACAAATTTTGCCCCAAAAACGCAGAAAAGGCGGCCTTTCGACCGCCTTTCGAATTCCACGCCTGATGTGGTTCAGTCGGCGTCGGCTTCAGCCGCAAGCGCCTTCACCAGCTCCACGACCTTGCGGCGAACCTTGGGATCGGAAATCTTGACGAAGGCGCGGTTGAGCTGCAGGCCTTCCGAGGAAGACAGGAAATCGACGACGTAATTCGAGCTGGAGGCCTCGGCCATGCCGCCCATGGAGCCGGTATGTTCGCCGGGCGCGTCCTCGAAGAAAAAGGAAACCGGAACATTGAGAATGTTCGAGATGTTCTGCAGGCGGCTTGCGCCGACGCGGTTGGTTCCCTTCTCGTATTTCTGGATCTGCTGGAATGTAATGCCGAGACTTTCGCCCAGTTTCTCCTGGCTCATGCCAAGCATCGTTCGGCGGAGACGAATACGGCTGCCAACGTGGATGTCGATGGGATTTGGCTTCTTCTTGTTTTCAATCATGGTCGTGCCCTAGCTAAGAATTTCAACTGTTTCTAACCGGCATGCCCCTGATCCATCCCAAAACGCCACGTTGCAGGCGGTAAGAACCCACCTTCAAACATACGCTAAGAACGCCGATTGTCATCACTATGCAATTTTAGGGGTTTTTGGTCAATTCAACCCGGAAATAAAACCTCTACGAGAAATTAGCGCAATCAAAATGAGCAGCGACTCGGTCAACCAGAAGTATGTTTGCCGGGGGATTGGCGTTCCGTCCCCTTCGCCGAGCCTATCAAGAGTTGCATCGATAAAGCCGGTTTGCTCGAGATCGAGACCGGCGATAATTTCCCCATGTGCGTTCACCAGCGCCGAAATGCCGCTATTGGCATCACGAATCAACGGCAGGCCGGTTTCGACAGCCCGGACCCGCGCCTGCTGGAAATGCTGATAGGGTCCGGGTGTCGCGCCGAACCAGGCATCATTGGTGATATTGAGGATCGCATTGGCGTCTTTGATGTCGCCGGTCATTTCATCGGGGAAAATAATCTCGTAGCAGATCAGCGGATAGAGATTGAGCCCGCCGGGCAGCGCCAGCAGGTGCCGGCTTGCCGCGGCCGAAAATCCTCCCGGTATCTCGACGACATTCTGGATGCCGAATTCGGTGAGCACGTCCTCGAACGGCAGATATTCGCCGAAGGGCACCAGATGCACCTTGTCGGAGGCGGCGATGATCTGGCCGCGGCCGTCGATCACGTAGATGGAATTATAGTAGCGCGCAGGCGTGCCCGGTCCCATCTCCTCGGCGCGGACGGCGCCGGCGATCAGGATCTGGTTGTCGTCGAGCGTATCGGCGATCCGCGTCAGCGCATCCTGATTGTCTGTCAGGATGAAGGGGATCGAGGTTTCCGGCCAGACGATGATGTCGGGCTTGCGTCCGCCATTCCTCGGCGCTTCGGCCGACAGCTTCAGATGCGTCTCGAAGATCGCATTGCGGTCGGCGTCGTTGTCCATCTTCGCCGCCTGATCGATATCAGGCTGCACCAGCCGCACCACCGGCCGCTTGTCCTCGGGCAAGGCTTCCGGCCGCGGCGCGAGATGGAGGGCATAGGCCCCGTAACCGAGATGGGCGGCAAACAGCGCCACGGCGAGCGCGATGCCGCCGCGTGCATCTTGGCGTGTCCCGGCAAGCGCCGGGGCGGAAAAGATGAAGACGGCAAGCGCCGTCACCCCCATCGCCCCGATCACATGCGCCGACTGCATCATCAGCGGAACGGGCATCATGCCGTAGCCGATGGCGTTCCAGGGAAAGCCGGTGAGGATCACGCTTCGCAGCCATTCCATCAGCCCGAAGCCGGCCGCCAGCGCGGCGATCCGCCCCATGCCATCCGACCAGAAGATGCGGGCAAGGGCGGTCGCCAGCCCGTAGAAGATCGCCAGACAGGCCGGCAGCCCGAGGATGGCTAAGGGCAGCGCCCAGGCGAATTCCTCCTGATCGACCAGCAGCGCATGGCCGAGCCACCACAGGCCCGCGACGAAATAGCCGAAGCCGAACAGCCAGCCGGTTGCAAATGCCGGCCACAGCCTGCCGACCAAGCCGCTTTCAGGCGAAGCCGCCACCCCGTCGATCAGCCAGACGAGCAGCGCGAAGGAGATGAACATTGCCGCGAAAAAGCCGATGGGCGGCAGCGCCAGAACCGCAAATGCTCCGGCGGCGATGGCCAGCAGCGACCGTTTGAAACCCCAGACGAGGATAACCCTGTCCGCAAGCCGCTCCATGCGCACTCCCATCAAACCGCGAATCAACCCGTTCGCAGTCTTTCAAAAAAGCGGCTCTTTGTCCTGTTAATGGATGTTAATGCATGTCGCCCGGAGATGTGCGGCGGTGCCGGGACAACGACAGGCACAAAAACCAACAACTGAAGGGCATCGCATCAATCAAATGGAATGCGACGCTCCAACCTTCACGCATCGTGCTTTCCGAAAATCGATTCCAATTTTCGGGCCGAAGCGCTAGTTGGCAGCCGATTCCGCCGGCCGGTCGTCGCCGGTCTCGGAGCCGGGAGTGGAGTCGCCATCCGCCTTGGCGCGGCGGCGCATCGCATGGCGCTTGCGGGTGATACGCAGCCGCTTGATGCGGCGCGGATCGGCGTCGAGAATATGGAATTCGAAGCCGGGCAATGCCTGGACGACCTCGCCGCGCACCGGGATGCGGCCGAGCGCCGAGAAGATCAGCCCGCCCAGCGTATCGACCTCGTCGACCTGCTCGCTGATGTCGAAATCCGGCCCGATCGCTTCGGCGATCTCTTCCAGTTCGACACGAGCATCGGCGATGAAGACGTCTTCGGCGACGCGCTTGAACATCACCTCTTCGTCGTCATGTTCGTCGTCGATGTCGCCGACCACCATTTCGACGATGTCCTCGTGCGAGGCGAGCCCGTCGGTGCCGCCATATTCGTCGATGACCAGCGCCATCTGGGTGCGGTTCACCTGCATGCGGCGCAACAGGTCGGACGCCAGCATCGACGGCGGCACGAACAGGATCTTGCGGATGATGCCGGCCTCGGCCAGCGTCTTCTGCAGGTCGACGCGGGCGAGATCGAAATTTGGCTTGGCCGAACGCGTGGGCTTCTGGATGTTCTCAGGCGCAACCTCGATCGCCGGTACGCCAGCGGCCGGTTTCGCCGGGCCGCGGCGCTTGTTGCGCGCCTGCTTGGCGACATAGGAGAGCAGGTCGCGGATATGCACCATGCCGCGCGGATCGTCGAGCGTATCGGCATAGACGGGCATGCGCGAGCGGCCGGATTCCTCGAACAGGATCATCAATTCGCCGATGGTGATGTTCTGGTCGACCGCCTCGATATCGGCGCGCGGCACCATCACGTCGGCGACGCGCACCTCGCGGAAGCGCAGGATATTGTGCAGCATCGCCCGTTCGTCGGGCGAAAAGGCGTCGTCGCCGGCCGCATCGGTCATCAGCGCGTCGGCGAGATCCTCGCGCAGTCGCGAGCCCTGCTGCGGGCGAAGGATGCGCGCGGCGCGCGACCAGAAGGATTGGGATCGGCCGGATGGCCGACTACTACTGCCCGCCTCGTCCGAAGAGGAGGATGGCTCGGAGTCCTTGGCGTCTGCCGCCGGCTTCGTCGTAAAGTCGCTCATGGTTCCATTTTAAGGTCTTGACCCTCGTAGGGATCAGATAGGCCGAGCTGCGCCAAAATGCGAGTCTCCAGCCCCTCCATAATTTCGGCTTCAGCACTATTCATATGGTCGTAGCCGAGAAGATGCAAGAAACCGTGCACCAGAAGATGGGTCAGGTGGTCGTCGAAACTCTTTTCGAGCTCGTGGGCTTCCCGCTCCACCGTCTCCCGGGCGATGATGATGTCGCCGAGCATCGGACCGGGCATTTTGCCGGGCTGCACCGGAAAGGCCGGAAACGACAGCACATTGGTCGCCTTGTCCTTGCCGCGCCATTCGGCGTTGATGTCCTGGATCGAGGCATCGTCGGTAAAGACGAGCGAAACCTCGGGCGGCATCTTGGGGAAGGGCTGCTTCTCGCTGTCGCGGAGATAGATTGCCGCGGCGCTGAGCACGCGTTCGCAAAACGACAGCAGCGTCTCCTCGCCGGGCCAGCCGATATCCTCGACGCTGATCTGGATGTCGAGTTCGGCCATCAGTCCTGCCGGCTGACGTCTTCGGCTTCGACGGCATAGGTGGAATCATAGGCCCTGACGATGCGCCCGACCAGCGGATGGCGCACGACATCGGTATCCTTGAAGCGCACGATCGAGATGCCCTCGACGCCGTTCAGAAGCTGCAGCGCCTCGACGAGGCCGGATTTGACACCGCGCGGCAGGTCGATCTGGCTCGGGTCGCCGGTGACGATCATGCGCGCATTTTCGCCGAGACGCGTCAGGAACATCTTCATCTGCATCGATGTCGTGTTCTGCGCTTCGTCGAGGATGATGGCGGCGTTGGCCAGCGTCCGGCCGCGCATGAAAGCGAGCGGCGCGATTTCGATGACGCCGGCGGTGATCGCCCGATCGACCTTGTCGGCCGGGATCATGTCATAGAGCGCATCATAGAGCGGGCGAAGATAGGGATCGACCTTTTCTTTCATGTCGCCGGGCAGGAAGCCGAGGCGCTCGCCGGCTTCGACCGCCGGACGCGACAGGATGATCTTTTCGACCGCCCCGCGCTCCAGGAGCTGGGCGGCATGGGCGACGGCGAGATAGGTCTTGCCGGTGCCGGCCGGGCCGACGCCGAAGACCAGCTCGGCACGCTCCAGCGCCCTGATATAGGCGTCCTGGGTCGGGGTGCGGGCGATGATCGTTTTCTTGCGGGTGGAAACCTGTGCCATCGTCAGCTTTGCCTTGCGCTCCATTGTGGGCAGGCTGAGCTGATCGTCGGCGGCGACCGCCATGCGGATTGCGCCCTCGACATCGGATCTTTCCACGCTGCCGCCTTTCTGAAGCTTTTCATAGAGATAGTCGAGCGTGCGCCGCGCCTGGTTGGTGGTCACGATATCGCCTGTGATGACGACCGAATTGCCCCGCGCCCGCGCATCGATATTGAGCCGTTCCTCGAGCAGCTTGAGGTTCTGGTCGAATTGACCGAAGAGCTCGCTAGCGAAGCGGTTGTTCTCGAACGTCAGGACGAAGTGATTGGTATCGCTCGGCGTGCGGGGGTGGCGCGGTGAAGAAGAAACCAATTCTTGTCCGTTCAAGCGGTCGGGCTCCTTGGGTTAAACCGCAGCCTCTGCGCGTTCGGCAAACAGGCTGTTCGTTCCGGTTCCGGTGATTCGCACTTTAATAATGTCACCGATTTGCGATGCTTTTGCATCAACATTCACGGATTGAAGCCAGGGAGAACGTCCGATCAGTTGTTCCGGCATGCGACCGGGCTTTTCGAGCAACAGGTCGATCTCTTTGCCGATGCAGGATTCGGCAAATTCCTGCTGCTGCTTCAGGAGAAGCGTTTGCAGGCGTTCCAGCCGTTCTGCCTTGATCTCTTCCGGCACCTGGTCCTTCAGTTCCGCGCCGGGAGTGCCCGGCCGTGTCGAGTATTTGAACGAGAAGGCCTGTGCATAACGAACCTCCTCCACAAGCCTGAGTGTATCCTCAAAATCCTTGTCTGTCTCCCCCGGAAAGCCGGTGATGAAATCGCCAGACAGGGCGATGTCGGGCCGCACCGTGCGGATGCGCTCGATCAGCGTCAGATATTCGGCCGCCGTGTGGCGTCGGTTCATCGCTTTCAAGATACGGTCCGACCCCGATTGCACCGGCAGGTGCAGATAGGGCATCAGCGCTCTCAAGTCGCGATGGGCGTCGATCAGCCGGTCGTCCATGTCGCGTGGATGGCTGGTGGTATAGCGCAGCCGCGCCAGGCCGGGGATCTCGGCAAGGCGGTAGAGCAGGTCGCCGAGGCTCCACGCCTCGCCACCCGGCCCGGCGCCGTGCCAGGCATTGACGTTCTGCCCGAGCAGGGTGATCTCGCGCACCCCGCCCTCGACGAGCTTTTCAGCTTCCTCGACGATCTGGGAAACCGGCCGCGACACTTCCGAGCCGCGCGTATAGGGCACGACGCAGAACGTGCAGAACTTGTCGCAGCCCTCTTGCACCGTCAGGAAAGCGGTGACGCCGCGGGCGCGGATTTTTCGGCTCTCTGCGATCGGCAGATGCTCGAACTTGTCCTCGATCGCATATTCCGTATCGACGACGCGTTGACCCTGCTTGGCCCGGCGCAGCGCCTCCGGCAGGCGGTGATAGGTCTGCGGGCCGATGACGACGTCGACGGCAGGCGCCCGGCGCAGGATCTCCTCGCCTTCGGCCTGGGCGACGCAGCCGGCAACGCCGATCATCATCTCCCGGCCATCCGCCGCCTTCTTCTTTTTCATCTCGCGCAGCCGCCCGAGCGCCGAATAGACCTTCTCGGCCGCCTTCTCTCTGATGTGACAGGTGTTGAGCAGAACGAGGTCCGCCTCTTCCATGTCTTCGGTCGGCTCATAGCCGTCACGGGCGAGCGCATCGCTCATGCGCGTCGAATCGTAGACGTTCATCTGGCAGCCATAGGTCTTGATGAAGACCTTGCGGCTGTTGCTGCCGTCGGGGATTGCCTCCGGGGCCTGGAGAAGGGCGCTGTCCTGTGTCATGGCGCGCTATTTAGTGGTTTTTGCCGCCCGAGAAAATCGAAATCTTGTTTCAGGAGATTTCCCTCCCGCGCAGGCGGCTGTTCAGGAGGTTGCGGATGCGCAAGGCGATCGTCGCGCTCACCTCCTTGCGATTGGTCTCGGTGCGGTAATCCACCGCCTCGCCGAAGGAAACCTCGGCGTCGATGGCGCCGCATCGGACGATATCGAGGAGATGCGGCAGGAGTTCGATATCACCCGGCCAGGCGGCGAGCGGCCTGTGATAGCGGCCCATGGCGATACCGTGCACGCGGGTATAGGCAACCGCCACCGGCTGCACCACGACGGTTCCCGTTGGCGAATAGGGCACGGCCATCGCGGCGGCGCCGAACAGCGAAGACTTGACCTCCAGCAGCCGGTTGCCGTCCGAGGTCGTGCCCTCGGGGAAGAGCACGACGATCTCGCCGTCGGCCATGCGCCCGGCGATCTCGTTTGCCTGGTGACCGGTCTTGCGCCTCTCCTCGCGCACGACGAAGACGCTCTTCTGCAGCTTGGCGAGCGTGCCGAAGATCGGCCAGTCGCGCACCTCGATCTTGGCGATGAAGGCGACGTCGGCAACGGCCGACATCACCATGATATCCATCCAGGACGAATGGTTGGAACAGAGCATCAGCGGCCGGCGGTCTTCCAGCCTGCCGGTCACGCGGACGCGGATGCCGAGGCAATAGCAGACGATGCGGTGCCAGATGCGCGGGAGCCTGCGGCGCAGCCGCCAGTCGAAATAGAGCGCCAGCAGCTGCAGCGGCATCAGCACGATGCTGGCCGCGAGAATGACGACAGCGGCCAAGGCGATGCGCAGCCAGGCGATCAAATGCTGGTCTCCCGGGCTGCCATTGCTTCAGAGGTCTTCCTTCTTCAACGGAACGCCGTAGAGCTCCAGACGATGGTCGACCAGCCGGAACCCATGCTCGCGGGCAATACGCTCCTGCAGCGCCTCGATCTCGGGCGAACGGAATTCGATCACCGTGCCGGTCTTCAGGTCGATCAGGTGGTCGTGATGTTCTTCCGGCACCGTTTCGTAGCGCGAGCGCCCGTCGCGGAAATCGTGGCGGGCGATGATGCCCGCGTCCTCGAACAGTTTCACGGTGCGGTAGACGGTCGAGATCGAGATCTTCGCATCGACCTTCACCGAGCGGCGGTAGAGTTCTTCGACGTCGGGATGGTCTTCCGAGTCTTCCAGGATGCGCGCGATCACGCGGCGCTGCTCGGTCATGCGCATGCCGCGTTCGGTGCAAAGCTCCTCAAGGGTCTTGGCTACATCAGACATGGCCCGCCTTTAAAGAAATTCGTGTTTCGACAACGCCGCACGGCGTTCGCGCCGGCCTGCATGTCATCTCGCTGACAGGGAACTACCGAAGAACGCGCTTCATGACAAGCGCCGTGGAGAGGGCGCCGTTTTCCTGCTTGTAGTAACCTTGGCGCTCGCCGACTTTTTCGAAGCCGAGCTTGCGGTAGAGGCCAAGCGCTGCGGTATTGCCGTTGTCGACCTCGAGAAACATGCTCTCGCCGCCGCGGGCGCGCGCCTCGCGCATCGCCGCCTGCATCAGCCGCCAGCCAAGCCCGGCGCGGGCGACCTTCGCCTGCACGGCGATCGTCAGGATCTCCGCCTCGCCGGCGACATGGCGGGCAAGAATGAACCCCGGAAGCGGCTTTTTCAGGATGGCGTTGGTCTGGCGCGCGACGAAGCCGAACACGGTGTCCTGCATCAGCAGGCCGTGAAATTCACCGTCGCCCCAGGGCCGGGCGAAGCGCTCGCCGTGCAGGATGGCGACATCGCGGCAATCCTCGCGCTCCATGGCGATGATTTCGAATTCCGGTTTCAGCGTCAGATAGGCTTCCAGCATCGTCATACTCGTCGGGCAATCGCATACCCGGCCTGCGGCTTGGCATCGGGTCCGCGCAGATAAAGGGGCTTCGGCTTTCCGGAATCGGGGGAGGCGGCAGCACCGAGGCGCGCCACCACGGAGATCGGGAATCGGTTGGCGTGATCGCCGCCGGCATCCGCCTTCAGCAGCGGTGTTGCCGAACCGGTGATCTCGCCGTCGAAGCCGGCGGCAAAAGCCTGGGCCTCCCCAATGCTGACCGCCCGGGGGGCGTCGAGCGGAGAACCGTCGGCTGCAAAGGATTGGAGATAGATTTCGTCCCGCTTGGCGTCCATTGCCGCGAGCACCGCGCGATCAGGCGTCTTGTCGCGCTGGGCAGCGGCCATGACTTCGAGCGTGGTAACGCCGACGGCCGGCACATTGAGGGAAAGCGCAAAACCGCGGGCTGCGGCAACACCGACGCGGATACCGGTAAAGGAGCCGGGACCGATGGTGACGGCAAGCCGGTCGATATCAGAAAGGGCAAGTCCCGCCTGATCCAGCGCGCGATCGACGATACCAATCAGATGTTCAGCATGCCCCTTGCCGATCATGTCCGATGCCTCCCCCAGCATCGTATTCCTGCCGCTGTCGTAGACGCCGGCAGCGCAATCTACACCTGCCGTGTCGAGCGCCAGAATGATCATGCCATCAATTTCCGAATAAACCAGTGTCGCCTATCGATAAATTCGCCTGGCCGAACCTGAGATGAACGACAGGGACGAATTCAAGATTTTTAAGCGGCAATCACTTCCTGCACTTCCGGAACGAAATGGCGCAGCAGGTTCTGCACGCCGTGCTTCAGCGTTGCCGTCGAGGATGGGCAGCCGGCGCAAGAACCCTTCATGTTCAAATAGACCTTGCCGTCCTTGAAGCCGCGGAAGGTGATGTCGCCGCCGTCCTGGGCAACGGCCGGGCGCACGCGGGTCTCCAGAAGCTCCTTGATGGTCAGCACGATCGATTCATCGCCTTCGTCGAAGAATTCGTCGCCGGCATCGGCGTCTTCGGAGAGGATGGAGGCATCGCCCATAACCGGCTTGCCGGACATGAAGTGCTCCATGATCGAGCCCAATATAGCCGGCTTAAGATGCTGCCATTCGGCATTGTCCTTGGAGACGGATATGAAATCATAGCCGAAATAGACGCCGGTGACGCCGGGGATTTCGAACAGGCGGGCGGCGAGCGGCGACGCTTCAGCTTCTTGCGCGCTGCGGAACTCGGCCGTGCCGTTTTCCATCACCACCTTGCCCGGCAGGAACTTCTGCGTGGCGGGGTTCGGCGTGGCTTCGGTCTGAATGAACATCTGGTTCTCCATGCGGACGGCCCGTCGGCTCCGCCGTCTTTAGAATTCTTCAAAAGAAGATAAGCCCATTGCCTGAGCTAATCAAGAGACTTGTACTCAAGAAAAGCTAGCAGAGGGCGTCGATTTCCTCGTTGGTCAGCGTATCCGGCAGCACGGTGACCGGGATCGGAAAGGCGGCGGCGCGGCCGGCGACCGACGAGACCAGCGGCCCCGGGCCTTCCTTGGCCGAACCGGCGGCCAGGACCAGGATCGCCACGTCGCGGTCTTCCTCGATCACGGTATTGATCTGTTCGGCGGCACTGCCCTCGCGGATGACGATCTCGGGCTCGATACCGATCGTTTCGCGCACGATCTGGGCGATCTTGGCAACGACCGCCTCGGCCTCCTCGCGCGCTTCCGCCCGCATGATCTCCTCGACTCCAAGCCATTGCTGGAAATCCCCGTCGGGGATGACGTAGAGCAGCACCAGCCCGCCATTGGAATTCTTCGCGCGCCGGCCGGCATAATGAACGGCGCGTTGGCATTCGGGTGTACCGTCGATCACCGCCATGAATTTGCGGCGATGACCTTCGAGCCGTGAGAGTCGTTTCGATACCATGGCGCGGACTCTGACACCCGAAGCGGGAAATTTGCAAGCCCAGTTTTTGCCCTGATGTCCGAGAACAAAATCCTCTTCTCCCGCGGCGGGGAGAAGAGGAGATCTATCTCAGTAGAGGAAGCCGATGACGTCGCGCACCTGGCGCATCGTCACCTCGGCGCGTGCCCTGGCGCGCTCGCCGCCCTGGCGCAGGATCGCGTCGATGTGGCTGGTATCGTCCATCAGCCGGCGCATTTCACCGGTGATCGGCGCCAGCACCTGGATGGCGAGGTCGACCAGCGCCGGCTTGAAGACGGAGAATTGCTGGCCGCCGAATTCGGCGAGCACATCCGCCTTCGACTTGTCGGCAAGTGCGGCATAGATCGCCACCAGATTGTCGGCTTCCGGACGGCCCTGCAGCCCGTCGACCTCGCTCGGCAAACCGTCCGGATCGGTCTTTGCCTTGCGGATCTTCTTCGAGATCGCGTCCTCGTCGTCCATCAGGTTGATGCGCGACAGGTCGGAAGGATCGGATTTCGACATTTTCTTGGTGCCGTCGCGCAGCGACATGACCCGCGGCGCCGGTCCGCCGATCAGCGGCTCGACCATCGGGAAATAGGCGTGCACCGGCTCGTTGCCGACGGTGATGTCGATGCCGTAGTCGGTCCTGCCGATATGCTCGGCATAATCGAGGTTGAACTTCATCGCGATGTCGCGGGCAAGCTCCAGATGCTGCTTCTGGTCCTCACCGACTGGCACATGGGTGGCGCGATAGACGAGAATGTCGGCCGCCATCAGGCTCGGATAGGCGTAAAGCCCGAGCGAGGCCTGCTCGCGGTCCTTGCCGGCCTTATCCTTGAACTGCGTCATGCGGTTCATCCAGCCGATGCGGGCGACGCAGTTGAAGATCCAGGCGAGTTCGGCATGCTGCGGCACGGCCGACTGGTTGAAGACGATATGTTTTTCCGGATCGATGCCGGCGGCGATGAAGGCGGCGGCGATCGAGCGCGTCTGGCTCGGCATGTCCTCATGCACGAGCTGGGCGGTGAGCGCATGCATGTCGACGACGCAATAGATGCAGTCATTGCCTTCCTGCAGCGCCACGAACCGGCGGATCGCGCCGAGATAATTGCCGAGATGCAGATTGCCGGTCGGCTGCACGCCGGAGAATACGAGTTTCTTGAATTCGCTCATGTCGTCCTCAATAGGCTGGTGGAGGGCCCACAGCGCCGCGCGTCTTTTCAGGCGCGCAAAGGACGCTGTAACAGTTCAAATTGCTGCGTTATGCGGCAGGGTTTTCACCCATGTTGCTAACGCCGCGGCTTATGCACGGCCGCCCGGTCGCAATCAAGGGGTTCAGGCCGCGTGATGCTGGATCAGATCGAAGGTGTTGCCGTAGGGATCCGCAAAGACCGCGACCGTGCCGTAGAGCTCATGGCGCGGCGCCTCCAGAAAACGCACGCCGGCGGCCAGCATCGCGGCATGGTCGCGCATGAAATCGTCGGTCTTCAGAAAGAAGCCGACACGCCCGCCCGTTTGATTGCCGATTGCCGCCCGCTGCGCCGCATTTGCCGCCTGCGCCAGCAGAAACGCCGCTCCGTCTTCGCCCTTGGGCTTCACCACCACCCAGCGTTTGCCCTCTGGCTGTCGCTCATCCTGCAGGCAGTCGAAGCCGAGGGCATCGCAATAAAAGGTCTTGGCGCGGTCGTAGTCGTCGACCACGAGGGTGACGAGGAAAAGCGACTGGATCGTCATGTCTATCTCCCGATTGAGACGTTTATTCCATTTTGGATCGGAAATATCCGTTATTTTAAGCCGAATTGATCAAGCTATTTACTCACAATTGAGTATAAAATTTCACAGAAAAGCTTTTTTTGAACTGAAAATCCTCCGCCTGATGCCGGTGCCGTTGGGGTCGCCGGATAGCCGATCGGAGCGACCATGCAGAACGCAACTTTGCTCGCCATGGCAGGCCTTTTCGCCCTACAATCAGCAACGGGTGCTGTCGGTCAAGAGATCAAAAGGCACGCCGTCCATCTTCCCCAACATGAGGCGCGCACCGCCTACACAGTGCAGACCGTCAGCGTCCGGGCCGGCTGCTTTCCCGAACGGCTGCGGGCGATCCTGTCGCATATTGCCGCAAAGACCGGGCGACGCCCGGTAATAACCTCTGGCCACAGACCGCATCCCCGCCGCCATGGCTCCCTACATGGGAAATGCCTGGCGGCCGATATCAGGATGCCCGGTCTCTCGGAACGCACCATCATCGCGGCGGCAAGAAGTGCGCCCGGCATCGGCGGCATCGGCACCTATTGCAATGGCATCGTCCATGTCGACGTCGGACCGCAAAGGCGCTGGGTCGACTGCTAGAGCGCCGTGCGTCCTTTCGGACGCACAAAGGACGCTCTAACACTTTCAATCTTCGCATCGCGCTTTCCGAAAATCGATTCCGATTTTCGGGCCGATGCGCTACAGCGCGATTACGCGTCTTCTGCCGGGGCCGGCTTGCGGTTCAGATTGCGCCTTATCATGCCGAGATCCGCCCCGCCGATCAGGAAGGCGGCGGCGAAATAGACCAGCATGGCGATCGCAATCAGCAGTCCGAGGGCGCCGATCTTGGTGAGAAGCGGCGCGCCGGAGGCGAGCCACGGCGCCCAATATTGCTTGAGGAAGACGATGGCCGCCCCCATGACGGCTGCGGCGACGACCAACAGGGCGGCGCGTTTTGCCAGCGCCCATTCCCATGTCAGATGGCCGCGGCGCAACAGCGTGGTGAACAGCAGCACGGTGCTGATCCAGCCGGCGGTGGCTTCGGCAACGGCGATGCCGGGCGCGCCCATATAGGGGAAGAGGGTCAGCGCCGTGGCGCAGTTGGTGGCGACTGCGATGGCCGAAAAGCGCATCGGCGTCTTGGTGTCCTCGCGGGCATAAAACCCCGGCTGCAGCGCCTTGATCAGCACGAAGGCCGGCAGGCCGATGCCGTAAATCGCCAGGATCGCGCCGACGACGGCGGTGTTTTCCTGATGGAAGGCGCCGCGCTCATAGAGCACGCGGATGATCTCGTCGGAGAGGATCCAGAGCGCGAAGGCGGCGGGAATCGTCAGGAACAGCACGAATTCGATCGAGCGGTTCTGCAGGTTTCCAGCCTCGCGCAAATTGCCGCCCTTCAGCGCCCGGGCAAGCTCCGGCAGAAGCACGACGCCGACGGCCACACCGACGACGCCGAGCGGCAGCTGGTAGATGCGGTCGGCATATTGCAGCGCTGCGATGGCGCCGTCGCGCGAGGAGGCGATCGCCTGGCCGATCAGCTGGTTGATCTGGGTGATGCCGCCGGTCACCGCGGCCGGCACCGCCAGGATCAGCAGCCGCTTGACGTTGGGCGTCATCTTCGGGAAGCGGAAGCCGATGCTCATGCCGGCCGCAAGCACGCCGACATAGACGACGGCGAGCTGCAGCACGCCGGCGGCAAGAACGCCCCAGGAGAGATACCAGGCCGTCGCCAGCGGATCGGCGCCGGTATAGAGCGCATAAAACAGCGCCCCGATCATCACCACGTTGAGGAAAACCGGCGCGATGGCGGCGGCGAAGAAATGATGCAGTGAATTCAGCATGCCGCTCATCATCGCCGTCAGCGACATGCACATCAGATAGGGAAACATCACCGCAGCCATGCGGATGGTGATCGAGAATTTGTCGGGATCGTCGGCAAAACCCGGCGCGATGACGAAGCGCACCAAGAGCGGCATGGCAAGCTCCATCACGATGGTGATGAGCAGCAGCACCGAAAACAACACGCCGAAGACTTCTTCCGAAAAGCGCTTGGCGCCCTCCGTGCCGTTCGCCTCGATCTCCTTGGCAAAGAGCGGCACGAAGGCGGCGTTGAAAGCGCCCTCGGCAAACAGCCGGCGGAAGAGGTTCGGAAAGCGGAAGGCGGCGTAGAAGACGTCGGCCATCGGTCCGGTGCCCAGCGCCGCCGCCATCAGCGTTTCACGGGCGAAGCCGAAGATGCGGCTGCCGAGGGTGGCGCCGCCGACGGTCGCGAATTTCTTGACGAGGCTCATGCGTTGGGGCTCATGCTCATATGGGGGAACCGGCTTTCTTTTCGGCGGAAGTCGGGGTCCGGGCGGTGGCGGCCGGCGCGATGATGCCGGAAGGCATGCGCTCGCGCAGCTCGTCTTCCTCCTCGGCCATGACCGCCTTCATCCGGGCGGTGATGTTGGCGCGCTTGCTGTCGCCGGAGATTTTCTGGCCGACCAGATCGGTGACGTAGAAGGTGTCGATCACCTTCTCGCCGAAGGTGGTGATGCGGGCCGACTGGATGTCGAGCGACAGATCGGAGAGCACGGCGGTGATTTCCGACAGCAATCCCGGCCGGTCGAGGCATTCGACCTCGATGACCGTGAACTTGTTCGACAGGCTGTTGGTGATGTTGACCGACGGCGGAATGACGAAGGCCTTGCTTTTCTTGCGGTTGCGCGTGCGCGTGGCGATGACCTCGGGCAGCCGCTTGCGGCCGGACAGCACATCCTCGATCATCCGGCCGATCGTCGCGGCCCGGCGCAGCTCGTCGGCATCGTCGGGAAATTCGCGGCTGACATGGATGGTGTCGAGCGCCCGCCCGTCCGATGTCGTGAAGATCTGCGCGTCGACGATGTTGGCGCCGGCCGCGGCACAGGCGCCGGCGATGACGGCGAGCAGCCGCGGATGGTCGGGCGACAGCACGGTGATCTCGGTGATCGCATGGAAACTGTCGGTCCGCACCGTGGTGGCGAGCGCCTGGCCCGCTTTGTCGGCCTGACGGATGAAATTCGCGTGGCGAATCTGGTCTTCCAGCGGCACGGAGAGCAGATAGGGCTGGTAGTGCAGCTTGGTATAGGTGTTGCGGTCCTTCTGGCTCCAGTCGGCAAGGGCCGCATGCAGCGCCTCGGCGGCGGCATTGGCCCGCTCCTTGCGGGAAACCTCGGAAAAGCCGCCGGCGAGCAGCAATTCAGTTTCATAATAGAGGGTGCGCAGCAGCTGGCCCTTCCAGCCGTTCCAGACGCCCGGACCGACGGCGCGGATATCGCAGATCGTCAGGATCAACAGCATCTTCAGCCGCTCGAGCGACTGCACCCGATCGGCGAAATCGGTGATCGTCTTGCGGTCGGTGAGGTCGCGGGTCTGCGCCACCATCGACATCGTCAGATGTTCCTCGATCAGCCAGACGACGATTTCGGTCTGTTTCTGCGACAGGGCGAAGCGGGTGCAGAGCTTGCGGGCGACGCGGGCGCCGGCGATCGAATGATCCTCCTGGCGGCCCTTGGCGATGTCGTGGAGAAGAACGGCGAGATAAAGCGCCTCGCGGTCTTCGATGCCCGAGATCAGCTTGTTGGCAAGCGGATGCAGCTCCTCGGCGCGCCCCTTGTCGATCTCGGAGAGAATGTCGACGGTGCGGATCAGATGTTCGTCGACCGTATAGTGGTGATACATGTTGAACTGCATCATCGCGACGATCTTGCCGAATTCGGGGATGAAGCGGCCGAGCACGCCGGCCTCGTTCATGCGGCGCAGGATGAGCGCCGGATCGCGCTTCGACGTCAGGATCGACATGAACAGGCGGTTCGCCTCGTCGTTTTCCCGCAGGCTATTATCGATCAGGGCAAGCGACCGGGTGACGCGTTTCAGCGCGTCCGGATGGAATTCCAGCCCGTTGATGTCGGCGACGTGGAAGAGCCGGATGATGTTGACCGGATCGCGCTTGAAGACTTCCGGATCGGCGAGCGCAATGCGGCCGCGGTCTTCGACGAATTCGACGCTGCCGGCGATCTTGCGGTTGCGATGGGTGAAGCGGCTGATGACGCCGGTCAGGCCGGGGATCGTCTTCGCCTGCTGGTCTTCGAGCGCGGCGCAGAGGATGCGCGTGAGATCGCCGACATCCTTGGCGACCAGGAAATAGTGCTTCATGAAGCGCTCGACGGCCGAAAGGCCCGGGCGGGTGTGATAGCCGAAGGCTTCGGCGATCTCGCGCTGGATGTCGAAGGACAGGCGCTCCTCGGCCTTGCCGGTCAGGAAGTGCATATGGCAACGCACCGCCCAGAGAAAATCGTCGGCTTTCTCGAGCAGACGGTATTCGTGTTTGGACAGCACGCCGAGCTTGACCAGCTCCGCCTGGTCGCGCACGTGATAATAATATTTCGAGATCCAGAACAGCGTGTGCAGGTCGCGAAGCCCGCCCTTGCCTTCCTTGACATTCGGTTCGACGAGATAACGTGTGTCCCCGGCCTTGCGGTGGCGCTCGTCGCGCTCGGCAAGCTTGGCGGCGATGAATTCCGGGCCGGTGCCGGTGACGATCTCCTTGTCGAAGCGGGTCTCGAGTTCGGTTTCCAGCCGCTGCAGGCCGCAGATATAGCGCATCTCGAGGATAGCGGTGCGGATCGTCATGTCGGATTTAGAAAGCGCGATGCATTCCTCCACCGTGCGGGTGGCGTGGCCGACCTTGAAGCCCATGTCCCAGAGCACGTAGAGCATGAATTCGACCGCCTTGTGCGTCTCTTCGGCCGGTCTCGGCAGGAAGAGGAAGAGCAGGTCGATATCCGAACCCGGCGCCAGCGTGTCGCGGCCATAGCCGCCAACGGCGGTGACCGCGAACTTGTCCTTCTGCCGCGGAAAGATATGGGCGGTGGCAAAATTGTAGAGGACGGTGATGATCTGGTCTTGCAGCCAGGAAATCCGGTAGGCGCAATTGAGCCCACCGCCGTCGGCCAAGAGGGCGGCGCGCGCCTTCTGCCGGCCTTCCGCGCTCGCCTTTTTCAGCACCGCCAGAAGATCGGCGCGCAGGAGGTCGGGCCGGTTGCTGTTGGCCTCGGCAACGGCGTCGCACTGCTTCTGCAGCAATTCGACATCGAGGATATTGGAGAAATCGAGGTCGCGCATCGCTGTCGCCGGGGCGGTTTCCTGTTCATGCCGGACTGCCGGTTCACGGTCTGCCGCTTGTTTCGTCTGCATGCGCTATAGCCCCTTTGCCCGGCGATTGACACGGGCTTTCATACTGCAAGAACCTTTAAATTTGGCGAAATGGTGTTGGTTCACGGCAAGAGGCGAGGGCGCTTTGACGCAAGGCGCGGGCTTTTTGCGAAAACTTCAGCTGGCGGCCCGCGCATTCAGCAAATGCAGCACCTGGCGTGTCTCGCCCATGATCTCCTCGATCGTCTGCCTGTCGCATTCGCGATAACCCGCCTTGGCGATCGCGGAGCCGAGCTCGCAGATCACGGCGCAGCAGCGGGTGATTTTCAGCATGCCGATCGGCGAGGTCCAGCCACGCGCATTGCGGTCCTTATCGGCGCGCCGCATCGTGTCGAGCATGGAGCAGATGAGCGAGAGGCGCTCGGTTTCGCGAACCAGTTTTTCCATGAACATGGCGCGCCGCTCCTATTTCAGTTTCTTCTTGAGGTCGTAAAGTGCGTCCATTGCCTCGCGCGGCGTCATATCGTCAAGGCTCATCGCCTTCAGCGCCTCCTCGACCTTGGACGGGCCGCGGGCCGTGTCCTCGCGGCGCACCGCCACCTGGAAGAGCGGCAGGTCGTCGATCAGCTGGCTCGCCGGGTTTTTGCGGTCAGCATCTTCCAGACGGGTAAGCACGTCGCGGGCCCGCGCCACGACCGAGGCCGGCAGCCCGGCAAGGCGCGCGACCTGGATGCCGTAGGAGCGATCCGCCGCCCCCGGCCCGACCTCGTGCAGGAAGATGACGTCGCCGTCCCATTCCTTGACGCGCATCGTGGCGTTCGACAGCCGGCCAAGCTTTTCCGAAAGCACGGTCAGCTCATGGAAATGCGTGGCGAAGAGGCCGCGGCAGCGATTGACCTCATGCAGGTGTTCGACGGCCGCCCAGGCGATCGACAGGCCGTCAAAGGTGGCGGTGCCGCGGCCGATCTCGTCGAGGATGACGAGCGAACGGTCGCTCGCCTGGTTGAGGATCGCAGCCGTTTCCACCATCTCGACCATGAAGGTGGAGCGCCCGCGCGCCAGATCGTCGGAGGCGCCGACGCGGGAGAAAAGCCGGTCGACGATGCCGATATGGGCTGATGTCGCCGGCACGAAGGAGCCCATCTGCGCCAGGATAGCGATCAGCGCGTTCTGGCGCAGAAAGGTCGACTTGCCGCCCATGTTCGGGCCGGTCAAGAGCCAGATCGCCCCGTCCCGGTCGCCGGTCTTCGGCGACAGATCGCAATGATTGGCGACGAAGGGCCCGCCCGCCTGCCGCCGCAGCGCCTGCTCGACGACCGGATGGCGCCCGCCCTCGATGGCAAACATCTTCGAGCCGTCGACCTGCGGGCGGCAATAGGCCTGCTCTTCGGCGAGAAGCGCCAGGCCCGCGGCGACGTCGATGACGGCAAGCGCCTTCGCGCCCGATTTGATCGCCTCGGCTTCCGCAACCACGGCCGCCGTCATCCTGTCGAAGGCTGCAAGTTCGATCGAAAGCGCCCGGTCGGCGGCATTGGCGATGCGGCTTTCGAGATCGGCAAGTTCGGTGGTGGTGAAGCGCATCGCGCTCGCCATTGTCTGGCGGTGGATGAAGCGCGCCTTGGCCTCCGCCGTATCGGTCATCGGCGCAGCATTGCCGGCGGTGACCTCGATGAAATAGCCGAGGATATTGTTGTGCTTGATCTTCAGCGACCGGATGCCGGTTTCCTCGGCATATTGCAATTGCAGGCCGGCGATGACCCGGCGCGACTGGTCGCGCAGCGCCCGGACCTCGTCGAGTTCGGCGCTGGCGCCGTCGCGCAGAAAACCGCCGTCGCGTTTCAACAGCGGCAATTCATCGGCAAGCGTTTCGGCAAGCAGCTTTTCCAAGGCTGCGGGAAGCGCCTGCAGCCCGGACAATGCCTGGCCGAGCTCTTCGGGCAGCATCGCCTTGTCGAGCAGGCCTGCAAGTCCCGCCGCCGCTTCCAGGCCCTGGCGGATCGCCCAGAGATCGCGCGGGCCGCCGCGGTCGAGTGCGAGGCGCGACAGCGCACGCGGCATGTCGGGCACATGTTTCAGCGTGTCGCGCAGATTGCCGCAGAACAGGGGTTCGTCGATCAGGAAACCGATCGAATCGAGCCGCGCATTGATACGGGCAGGGTCGGTCAGCGGCGACATTAGCCGCTCGGCGAGAAGCCTGGCGCCGCCGCCGGTGACGGTGCGGTCGATCGCTTTCAAGAGCGAACCATTGCGATCACCCGAAAGCGTGCGGGCAAGTTCCAGATTGGCGCGCGTGGCGGGGTCGATGAACAGCGTCGAAGCCGCACTTTCCCGCTCCGGTTTTCCAAGCGGCGGGCGCTCGGCGATCTGCGTCTTCTCGACATAGGCGACGGCAGCTGCCGCTGCCGCGAGTTCGGCGCGCGAGAAGGTGCCGAAGCCGTCGAGCGTCGCGACGCCGAAATAACGGGCAATCCGGCCCTCGGCGCTGGCGCTGTCGAAGAGCACGGAAGGCTGCGGTACGGCTGTCCGGCCGAGCACGTCGAAGACCGGCTTGAGCTCTGGATCGTGGAAGATCGTGTCGGGCAGGATGAGTTCGCGCGGATCGATGCGCAGGATATCGGCCAGCAGCCGAGAGGCTTCGGTTTCGGCAAGCCGGAAGACGCCCGTGGAAATATCGATCCAGGCAAGCGCCAGCAAGGGCTCGGCCCCGCCGCGAATGCGGGTCAGCGCCATCAGATAGTTGGACTCCGAGGGCGAAAGCAGCTTTTCCTCGGTGATCGTGCCGGGGGTGACGAGGCGGATGACGTCGCGCTTGACGACGGATTTCGCGCCGCGTTTTTTCGCTTCGGCCGGATCCTCGATCTGCTCGCAGACGGCGACGCGGAAGCCGAGCGAGATCAGCTTCTGCAGATAATCGTCGGCCGCATGCACCGGAACGCCGCACATCGGGATATCCTGGCCCATGTGCTGGCCGCGCTTCGTCAGCGTGATGCCGAGCGCGCGCGACGCTTCCAGCGCGTCCTCGAAGAACAGCTCGTAGAAATCGCCCATCCGGTAGAAGAGCAGCGAACCCGGATTGTTCGCCTTGATCTCGATATATTGCTCCATCATCGGCGTCGCCGAGGCACGGCTTTCCGCCGTGGCGAGCTCGGCAGCCGAAAAGGCTTCATTCCCTGTGTCTATTCGTGCGTTCACGGAGGTGGAGTTTTTCCCAAAAAAACAGGTGCCAACCCTATCCGCCCGCCGCTATAGATGACAACAGCATTTGAGGAAGAGCAAAGCGTCGCCCACAGGACGTTGGAGGATTTATGCCCGATATCGATAAGAAGGACCGGCCGGTGACCTCTGTTACCGACCAGGAGGCGCTCGAATTTCACGCCATGGGCCGGCCCGGCAAGCTGGAGATCAACCCGACCAAGCCGATGGCGACGCAACGCGATCTCTCGCTGGCCTATTCGCCGGGTGTTGCCGTGCCGGTGAAGGCGATCGCCGCCGATCCGCAGACGGCCTATGATTACACGGCGCGCGGCAATATGGTCGCCGTCATATCCAACGGCACGGCAATCCTCGGTCTCGGCAATCTCGGCGCGCTGGCTTCCAAGCCCGTCATGGAAGGCAAGGCGGTGCTCTTCAAGCGCTTCGCCGACGTCGATTCCATCGACCTCGAGATCGATACGGAAAATGTCGACGAGTTCATCAACTGCGTGCGCTTCCTCGGTCCTTCCTTCGGCGGCATCAACCTCGAGGATATCAAGGCACCGGATTGTTTCGTCATCGAAAGCCGGCTGCGCGAGCTGATGGACATTCCCGTCTTCCATGACGACCAGCATGGAACGGCCATCATCGCCGCTGCCGGCCTGATCAACGCGCTGGAGCTGACCGGCCGCGACCTGAAGACGACAAAGCTCGTCTGCAATGGTGCCGGTGCTGCGGCGATCGCCTGCGTCGAACTCATCAAGGCGATGGGGTTTGCCCCTGACAATGTCATCCTCTGCGACACCAAGGGCGTCATCTACCAGGGTCGCACCGAGGGTATGAACCAGTGGAAATCGGCGCATGCGGCAAAGACCGACGCACGCACGCTGGAAGAGGCGATGCAGGGCGCGGACGTCGTTTTCGGCCTGTCGCAGAAAGGTGCGTTTTCGGCCGAGATGATCCGCTCGATGGCCGAGCGGCCGATCATCTTCGCCATGGCCAATCCCGATCCCGAGATCACGCCGGAAGAGGTCGCCCGCATCCGCGACGACGCCATCATGGCGACGGGCCGGTCGGACTATCCGAACCAGGTCAACAACGTCCTCGGCTTTCCCTATATCTTCCGCGGCGCTCTCGATGTCCGTGCCTCGACAATCAACGATGCGATGAAGATCGCCGCTGTCAATGCGCTGGCAAACCTGGCCCGCGAGGACGTGCCCGATGACGTTGTCGCCGCCTATCAGGGCAACCGGCCGCGTTTCGGGTCGCAATACATCATTCCCGTTCCCTTCGATCCCCGCCTGATCTCGGCGATCCCGGTGGCAGTCGCGCAGGCTGCGATCGAAAGCGGCGTCGCCCGCAAGGTCATCACCGACATGGCGGGTTATGCCCGCGAGCTGTCGGCACGCCGCGATCCGATCGCCTCGACGCTCGCCAGCCTCTACGAGCGTGTCCGCCGCCGCCCGAAGCGGATCGTCTTTGCCGAGGCCGAGGAAGAACAGGTCCTGCGCGCAGCTCTTTCCTATGCCAACCAGCAGCTCGGCACCGCCATCCTGCTCGGCCGTGAGGATCTGATCCGGGCGACGGCGGAACGCGCCGGCATCGATCTCAACCGGCCCGGCCTCGAGATCGTCAATGCCCGTATCTCCACCCGCATTGAGGCCTATGTCGATTATCTCTATGCGAGGCTGCAGCGGCACGGTTATCTCTATCGCGATGCCCAGCGGTTGATCCACAACGACCGCAACCACTTCGCCGCCACCATGGTGGCGCTCGGCGACGCCGACGGCATGGTGACGGGCATCACCCGCAATTATTCGACGGCGCTCGAGGATGTACGCCGCTGCATCGACGAGAAGCCCGGCCACCGCATCATCGGCGTGTCGCTGGCGCTCTGCCGCGGCCGCACGGTCTTCGTGGCCGATACGGCGGTGCACGACATGCCGACGGCCGAGCAGCTTGCCGATATTGCCGAGGAGGCCGCGGGTCTGGCGCGGCGCATGGGTTATTCGCCACGCGTCGCCCTGCTTGCCTATTCCACCTTCGGCCATCCCTCGGGCGAACGCTCCGAGCGGGTGCGCGAGGCTGTGAAGATCCTCGACAAGCGTCGCGTCGATTTCGAATATGACGGCGAGATGGCGGCCGACGTCGCTCTGAACCGCAAGGTGATGGAGCAATATCCTTTCTGCCGCCTGTCCGGCCCGGCCAACGTGCTCGTCATGCCGGCTTTCCACTCGGCCTCGATCTCGACCAAGATGCTGCAAGAACTTGGCGGCTCCACGGTGATCGGTCCGATCCTCGTCGGCGTCGACAAGCCGGTGCAGATCACCGCGATGGGCGCCAAGGATTCCGACATCGTCAACATGGCGGCGATCGCCGCCTATGGGGCGGGTTCGTAAACGCGCCTCTTGCGACATATGAGACGGCATTCCGTGCCCGGCCGACTGCCCGTCGGCCGGGCACAAGTTTTCGTGGCAGCTGATGAAGTCTGCTCTTCCGATAAGTCATACTTTTGATACAATAGGCCTGTAGGGGGCGGCATAATTTGCCCGCAGGGACATTGAAAGACCGCGGGCAATCGATGCGGTTTTGCAGCTCAGTTGTTTGATATCAGCCGGTTGGTGTCCCATGCCAGAAAACGCATCCGCCAATTTCATCGCCCGATTTCAGGGGGCAACCTTCGACGATATGGTCGAGGCTCTGACCAGGGGGTTCGGTTCGTTCGATGCATGGCGCAATGGTCGGGAGAAACCGCTCGACTGGAAGGTTGGCTTCTGGGGTGATGAAAGATTGTCGCTGGTCAGCAACCAGGATTCCGGCGGCTGGGGTGCAAGAACGGCCCATGGAACGCCGGAAACGCTGGCAATCATCATGCCGCGGAGGGGCGCTCTGGATGTAACGCTGGGTCGGAACGTGATCCAAGGGACACCTGGGCGGCTCTTGTTGATGAACAATCTCGAGCCGGAACGGGTTTCCGTACGGGCAGCGCCTCACCGGTCGGATACACTGAGCCTGAACTGGACGATCATCGCTCAAACCGTCGCCTCCATACTGGAGACACCCCTGACCGGGCCAATGGACCTGGCGCCGCTCGTCGATCTTTCCACCGCAGCCGGACAGTTGATCGGCAGCCTCGCCCAAACGATCATCATCGGCATGCGCAACAACGGGCCGCTCCTTCACTCGCCAATCGCCATGTTGAACCTGACCCAGGGGTTTGCCGATCTGCTGGTGCGCTCGGTTCCTCATCGGCTCTCGCACCTTCTCGACAGGAAAATCCACCTGATCGCACCCCGGCATGTCCGTCGGGCAGTTGAATTCATGCATGCGAACATCGCACAGCCGTTGACGATGCAGAGCGTCGCGGAGGCGGCCGGCATTTCTATTCGCGCGCTTGAAAGCGGTTTTCGTGCCTTCAAGGGAACCACACCGGCTGCCTACCTCAGGACGATCCGCTTGCAGGCGGTGCGAGAGGATCTGCGCGATCCTTCAAACCGGCAGCCATTGCGGGACATCTGCTTGAAGTGGGGATTCTTTCACTTTGGCCGCTTTGCGGCAACCTATCGGGCGGCCTATGGAGAGAACCCGTCGGACACCAGAAGGCGAGCCGATCTGTGACGGACGATCGTCACTCGAAGTAGACCAAGTTAGCTCGCGAAGCGGCCGGCGTCGGCGCCGTAATAATTCAGGTAGCGGTCGGAAATGCTGGCGATCGGCAGCACGATCAGCACGTCGGTCGTGTTGAAGGCATGGTCGATGACCGCGCTGGAGCCGACCATGGCGCCGAGGCGCAGATAGCCCTTGATCAGCGGCGGCAGGGCCATCAGCGCCCGCTTCGGGTTGATGGCTTCGACCGGCATCAGGTCCATGTTGCGGGCGAGGTCCGGTAGGGCGCCGACGGCCCATTCGTTCTTCGCCAGCACATTGTGGTAGAGGAAGGACAGTGCCAGCGCATGGCTTTCCAGATAGACGCCGGGGAAGGAAGCGCAGCCGAACATGGCGCTCACGCCGTGCTTCAGCGCATAGGCCCAGTTGCCCTGCCACAGAAGTTCGACGGTGCGCTTGGTGCGATATTCCGGCAGCACACAGGAACGGCCGAGTTCCATGAAGCGCTTATCCGGATGTTTGGCAATGAGGCCCTCGATCTCGAATTCGGAAGCCGAGTAAAAACCGCCATTGGCGATGGCGACATCCTGGCGCAACAGCCGGTAGGTGCCGACGATCTGGTCTTCCGGATCGCCCTCGATTGCACGGTCGAGAACGAGAAGATGGTCGCAGAAAGCGTCATACGCGTCGACGTCGCGCTGGCGGCGCATGGCCTCCAGCGGCAGCTGCGCCTTCATTTCGTCGACGAAGACGCGGTAGCGCACAGCCTGGGCGGCATCGATCTCTCGTGCCGTGCGGGCCAGGCGGGTTTCCAGATTGCCGATGCGGCCGAGAATGTCGCCGTCCTTCTGTGCAGCAGCCGTCGAAGGTCGCGCAGCCTCCGCCGTGGTGTCACGATTCAGGATGTCGATGGCGGACATGGCGATTCTCCCGTTGCCGGCTTATCGACGCCATAAAACACTTCTATACGACAGGAAAGTGACATTTTGAATTTCCCAAACGCAAGGAGCGTACCGGTTTCGACGCGCCTTACCGCGCCTCAGCACGGCGGGCGGAAAGTGCGGCGACAGCCTGAACTTCGGTCAGCAGCCGCACCGGGTCGACCGGCTTAACCATGACGCGGTTGGCGCCGTTGAGCAAGACCTGCCGGCGTGATTCGTCGCTCTTGTCGGCGGTGAGAACGATCACCGGCACCGGGGCAAGATCGAGCCGTCTTTCATGGCCCCGCAGGCGCCCCAGCATGTCGATGCCGTTCCCGCCCGGCATCGACAGGTCGCTGATGATGATGTCGGGCCGGGCATTCGCTTCGCAGAGCGCATAGTCGAGCAGCGACTCGAAATCCTCGACATGGCGCACCTTGTGCCCGCCCTTTTCCAGGACGACGCGCACCAGCATGGCATTGATCGGATCATCCTCGCCGAGCAGGATGCTGAGCCCGCTCGCCGCAACCAGCGTCTCCGTCACCGAAAGGCCGAAGCCCGGCTGGTTGTCGTTCAGCGCGTCGCGTTTCTCCATGCCGCGCATGCGCCCGCGCAGCACGTCGATCAGCGACTGCTCGCGCAGCGGCCGGATCAGCCAGGCGTCGAAGAGGTCGAGCGGATGGGCGCTGCGCTCTTCCGGATTGACGAGCAGGACCTTGCGCAGGCCAAGAGCGGCGATGTCGGCGCGGTCGGCAAGATGGGTGGAAAATTCCGCCGACATCCGGTGGTCGATGATGATATCCGTCGGCCGCTTTCCGCTCTTTGCCAAGCCGAGCAGCGTTGCCCGCGCCGTTTCGCCATCGCCGACGAGATGGCAGAAGCCGCCGAGTGTGCTGATCGTCTCGGCAATGGCGGTGCGGGCCGCACCTGCCGGCGCCAGCAGCACGACGCTGTTGCCGGCAAGCAGCGTGTTTCGCCGGTCGGGGCGCTCGCTGCCGATGTCGACGGGGAAGCGGATGGTGAATTCGCTGCCTCTGCCCTTTTCGCTGGCAACCGTCAGCGCGCCGTTGAATTCGCGCATGATGCGAGCGGAGATGGCAAGGCCGAGCCCGGTGCCGCTGCTCTTGTCGGCAAAGGTCCCGCCCTGCTCGAATTCGCCGAAGACGCGCGCCTGTTCCTCGGCCGTCATGCCGGGACCGCTGTCGGTCACGGTGATCAGCAGATCGCCGGCGTCGAGCGACACGCGGATGAAAACGCCGCCGACCTGGGTGAATTTCACGGCATTGCCGATGACGTTGAAGAGAACCTGGCGCAGCCGCGCCGGATCGAAGCTCATATTCTCCGGCACGTCGGACGATACGGTGGCGCCGATCTCGATACCCTTTTCATGCGCCCGGTGGGCGAGCATCTCGACGACGCTTTCCAGAAGCTTGCGCAGCGATTCCGAGCGCGGGTGCAGCGCGAAGCGGCCGACTTCGATGGTGGAGAAATCGAGCAGGTCCTCGACCAGCTGGGTCAGCGCGTGGCCAGACTGGCGGATGTTCGCCAGATAGTCCTGCTGCTCCTGCGTCAGCCGCGTCTCGGCGATCAGATGCGTCATGCCGAGAATGCCGGAAAGCGGGGTGCGCACCTCGTGGCTGACGGTGGCAAGCAGCCTGGATTTGGCGGCGCTGTTATATTCGGCCTTCTGCCGCGCCTCCTCGCGGCCCTGTGCGATCAGCCGCTCGTCGGTGACGTCGCGGGCAACGCTCTGCAGCAGCAGGCGACCGTTTGCCGGGTCACGGGTGACGACGTCGCGCCAGAGGAAGATGCGCTGGCCCTCCGGCGTCGAGATCTCGACGTCGTAGCAGTGCGGGATCGGGCCGGGGCGGAAGGCAAGCCCGATCTCCTCACAGGTTTTGCCCTCCGGACGCAGCCGCCCGGTCAGGCGGCGAAACGTGTCGTTGGCGGAGATGATGCGCCGGTCCATGGTGCGGCCGAGGGTGATGTCGCCGAGCACGTCGTGCACGTCGGCAAACAGCTTTGCGCCATCGTTCGAATCCGTGGATTTGCCGTTGCGCCGTCCGGCCGTGCGCGACCGTACCATCAGCAGGGCGTAGCTGGCGATGACGGCAAGGCCAAGAACGACGAGACCGCCCGAAAGCAGCAGCGGATCGCCGGCATGGGCAAGCAGCATCAGGATCGTTGCGGCAAGCAGGCCGGCGCCGCCCAGCCAGTAGAACAGCAAGCGCCGCGTCGCGGCAGGCCCGTTCTGGCGGTCTTCGGTTCCCCGGGGTGCCGATGCTTTCGGTCGTGAAAAGATGGCCCCGATCCGCTCTTCATGCGGCTTGGCGGCGGGTCCACCGAAGGCGGCGGACAATCTTTCGTGCAACTGTCCCAGGTTGTGCATGGTACCTGGATAACATGAGGCCTCTTCCGAATGCCTTCAGGAATTCGATAAGATTTTAGCGGCCGGTCTTTTTCGGCAGCAGCAACTCATCGAGAATGACACAACCGGCGCCGATGGTGATGAAACTGTCGGCGAGATTGAACACCGCGAAGGACCAGCTTTCGGTGTAAAAAAGAATGTAATCGATCACATGCCCATAGGCGAAGCGGTCGACGAGATTGCCGATCGCCCCGGCGATGATCAGCGCATAACCGAGATGGGCGAGCCAGCGGTCCTTCGCCGTGCGGTACCACAGCCAGATGACGAAGGCGACGATGACGAGCCGCATGCCGACGATGAACCAGCCGTCCATGCCCGACAGCATCGAAAAGGCGACGCCGAGATTGTAGGTGCGGTAAAGCGCCAGCATCGGAACGACCGGCACGACCTCCTGCAGCGGCAGGTAGTGATCGACGGCGATCTTGACGATCTGGTCGATAAGAACGGCGACGACGATGAAGAAAAGAATCGGCGCCGGGCGCGAAAACAGCGCGGGGCGTGCAAGCGTCTGTTCGGTCATTTGCCCTCGGCAAGTGAGAGGAGATGGCGGCGCGCCTCGAAAAGCATGACGGCGGTGGCGACGGCGAGGTTCAGGGAATCGGCGCGGCCCTGCTGCGGAATGCGGGCAAGCGCATCGGCTTCCCTCGCCAACTGGTCCGGCAGGCCGGATTGTTCATTGCCCATCAGGAGCACGACGGGCTTTTTCCGGTAGTCGATCGTGCGGTAATCGACCGCGCCGGCCAGATGCGTCGCGACGATGGAAACGCCGGCCGATTTCCGCCAGGCGATGAATTCCTCGGGGGTCGCCCGCGCCACCGGAACGGCAAAGACCGAGCCCATGGTGGCCCGCACCGTTTCGAGCGAGAAGGGATCGGTCGTTTCTCCCAGCAGAATGATGCCGGAAGCGCCGGCCGCATCCGCTGTCCGGATGATCGTGCCGAGGTTGCCGGGGTCGCGCACCCGGTCGAGCGCCACCCAGGTCTCGCCATCCCTTGGCCGAATATCCCGCAGCGGCTTCCAGCGCTGCTCGAAAATGCCGACGACCATCTGCGGATTGTCGCGGCGGGTGATCGAGGCGATCACCTTTTCGCTGACTTCGAGCACCAGCCCGCCCGAGGCGACGGTCCTGGCCGCCATCTGCTCGACCAGCGGCTTGCCCTTGGCGGCCTTGGCATAGACCAGCGTGCGGATCGTCCAGCCGAGTTCGATCGCATCGATGACGAGCTTCAGTCCTTCGGCGAGGAAAGTACCGCTTTCCTCGCGCGACTTCTTGTTCGTCAGCGCCTTGATGTCCTTGATGATCGGATTGGCGAGCGAGGTGACTTCCTTCACCTGTCCGACCCTGCGCGGTCCCTGATCGTGGAAGTCCTTGCTCATTTCGGCACCCAGCGGGAAAAGAGGGAAGTGGAAAGGGCGCGGCCCTCAGTCTTGCCGTCAGTGCCGGCTTCGCGAATCACCAGCTCGCCGGATTCGACCACGCCGCCGGCGCCGCGCATCGTCTCGCGCATCAGCTCGTGGATCGAATAGAAGCTGGCGCGGATCGAATAGGCCGTCAGCACCAGGCCCACCGCCTTCGGCGACAGGATCTCGCGGCAGATGTCGAGCATCAATGGCAGATGCTCGAACAGATGCCAGACCTCGCCATTGGGGCCGCGGCCGAATTTCGGCGGATCGGTGAGGATGATGTCGTATTGGCTGCCGCGGCGTTCCTCGCGCAGGATGAATTTCATCGCATCCTCGCAGATCCAGCGGATCGGCAGCTTCTCCATCCGCCCGAGCGCCTGGTTTTCGCGCGCCCAGCCGATCGCCTTCTTCGAGGCGTCGACATGGGTGACCTCGGCGCCGGCAGCGGCGGCAACCAGCGAGGCGACTCCGGTATAACCGAAGAGATTCAGCACCTTCAGCGGCCGACCGGCCTTTTCGACCTGCTCCTTCATCCAGCTCCAGTGCACGATCTGCTCGGGGAAGACGCCGACATGACGGAAAGAGGTGAAGCGGCCGAGAAAATCGACGCCGAGCAGATTGAGCGGCCAGGTCTCGCCGAGCGCTTCTTTCGGAAAGCGCCAGCGGCCGGTGCCTTCCTCGTCGGTATCGCCGGTGAAGACGGCATCGACCTTTTCCCAGACATGGGCCGGCAACGATGGCCGCCACAGCGCTTGGGCCTCGGGACGGATGATGCGGTAAGGGCCGTATTGCTCCAGCTTTTCGCCATTGCCGCTGTCGATCAGGTGAAAGTCGCCGGCGCCGAGCGATTCGAGGATGACAGGCACGCGCTCAGCCGGACGCTCGCCGCTGCGCGTCATCAGGGGGCGCATGACGGCAGCCTGCGCGGCAGCCTCGCGCACAGTCTCGCGGGTCGCCGGTGGTCGCGCGACCGGCTTTGGCGGCCGGCCGGCCCGATCGTCCCTGCGGCTTTCACCGGAGGGACCGGATGTCTTCTTCTGGCCCGGCCGGCGTTCTCTTTGTTTCAACGTGCTCTTCCGCGTCTCTGTCGGGGTGTCTTTAGGCTATGCAGTAGCCCAGAAGACCGTGCCGGATCAACTGCGCGCTGGCTGGCCCCCGCGAGAGGGCGGGTTCTGCGGGCACAGCGCCTATTTCAAGCCCTCGGACGCCTCTCTTCGAAGCCAGCTTTCCGCCGCATAAAGTGCAGCGACATGCATCGACTGCATGATGACGGCGCCGGATTGCAGGTCGCTGAGGATGGCGGCAAGATCGGCAAACAGCAGCTCGACCTTCTCGCCAGGGTCGAAACGCGGTTCGCCGGCCCGGCTCAGACCGAGCGCCAGCCAGCTCGTCACCGCGTTGCTGTGGCTGGCCGCATTCGGATAGGAGGTGAGCAGCTTGACGAAGGTCGAGGCTTCATAGCCGGTCTCTTCCCGCAGTTCGCGCTGTGCCGCCGCCAACGCCGCGTCGCCGGTCTCGCCGTGGCCAGTCTTGCCATCGTCTGGTTCGACGCCGCCGGCGACGAGGCCGAGCACGATCTCGCCGCGGCCGTGCCGGTATTCCCGCGTCAGCAGCACCCGCCCGTCGGGCATGACAGGGATGACGTTGATCCAGTCGGGATAATCGAGCACATGGAATGGCGCGATGACGATTCCGTCGGCGGTGACACAATCGTCGCTCCGCACCCGGATCCAGCGGTCCTCATAGGTGATGCGGCTTGCCGTCACGCTCCAGGGCTTCAGTTCGTTCATCGGCCAATTCCTCGCTCGGTATGGTCACGCAGATAACATTCCCCTCCGCCTTGGCAAAGCGCTTTCCCGCTGGATAAGTTGAGCGAATCGAAGATGGGGCTGCCGAATGGATTTCACCGGCGAAGAACGCATCGCCGCACCGCGGGACGTCGTCTGGGCAGCGCTCAACGATCCCGAGATCATGCGCGGCTGCATTCCAGGCTGCCAGGGCATCGAGCGGCTGTCGCCTGATGCCTTCGAGGCGACGATCAAGGTCAAGTTCAGCCTGCTGTCGGCCACCTTCCACGGCTTGCTGACGCTTTCCAATGTCGATGCGCCGAGGAGCTATACGCTGTCGGCCGAAGGCAAGGGCGGTCTTGCCGGTTTCGCCAGGGGCAGCGCCGATGTCGTACTCGAGCAAAGCGGCGTCGAGACCATCCTGCACTATCGGGCGAGGGCCGAGCTCGGCGGAAGGCTTGCCCAGTTCGGCGCTCGCCTGCTCGATTCGACCTCGCAGAAGCTCGCCGAAGGGTTCTTTTCGGATTTCAACGCCGCGGTCATCGCGAAGATGACGGCGGGGTAGGCTTGGCGCGAGCACAGGGTTTGTTTAAATCGACGTCATGACGTGGACCATCAGGCCGCCGCGGGCGGAAGACCAGGAAATGCTCGCGGAGATCTATCTTTCCGTGCGCCGCGAAACATTTGTCTGGGTCGATCCCGGCAAGTTCCATCGCGAGGATTTCGCCGCCCATACCAACGGCGAGACGGTCTTGGTCTGCGAGCATGCGGATGGCAGTGTCGCCGGCTTCCTGTCGCTCTGGCCGGAGGACGATTTCATCCACATGCTCTACCTGAGACCGGAATTCCAAGGGAAGGGCGCCGGCACGGCGCTGCTGCAGGCGCTGCCGGAATGGCCGCAGCACCGGTACCGGCTGAAATGCCTGGTGAAGAACCGGCGGGCGAAGGCGTTCTACCTCTCCCACGGCTTCCAGGTGACCGGCAATGGCGCCTCGCCGGAAGGCGACTATGAGGAACTGAGTTTTTTTCCGGTTTGACGGCGCCCAAAGCCGTTGAAATCGAGCCGATCTTACCGCGACGGCAGCTGCCCGGCGATTTCTTCGGCGCGGTTCTTGTGACGATCGGCCTCACCCTGCCAGCGGATGGCTTCCTTGGCCTCGGTGCGGGCGCGCTTGCGGTGTTTGCCCTGGCTGAACCAGGTGGCGGCCGAGCCGATCAGCATGCCTGATATCAGCGCGATGAACAGGAAGACGAAGAAGGGCGCGGAAACCGCAAGCACCTGGTCCTCCGGCCGGAACGGATTGAAGGCGAGCGTGACGCTCTGCCGGTTGGCGACGCAGAAGACGATGAGGATGACGCCGAGCGGCAGCAGAATCAGCAGGTTGACGATCTTCTTGGCCATTTGAGGTCTCCACGCGGCATATTGCGCTGGTTTTTTTGAAGGGCGCGTTTGATGCTTGGCAGGATAGGAAAACGGCTCTCGAATTCAAGTGCGGTTTCGCCGCAGGCGGCAGCCGCTGCTCAATCCTCTTCGTCGGCCTGGCCGGGATTGAGCCGCTCGCGCAGCTCCTTGCCGGTCTTGAAGAAGGGAACCCACTTCTCCTCGACGAACACCGTATCGCCGGTCCGCGGGTTGCGGCCGGAGCGGGAAGGGCGATTCTTGACCGAAAAGGCCCCAAAGCCGCGCAATTCGACTCGGTTACCCGCAGCCAGTGCATCCGTGATCTCGTCGAGAACCGCGTTGACGATATTTTCGACGTCGCGGTGATAGAGATGCGGGTTGCGTGCCGCAACTATCTGCACCAATTCGGATTTGATCACAGTCGCCCCCTTAAATTATTGATTTCTTATCAATCGCGGCCAACCTGCCAAACTGAAAGCAGCCCGTCAAGAAGCAACTTTGGGGGCAGGATTCCATTAATATCCTGGGTTTTCATGAGATCATCATAACCGAAGATCGTAATCAACCGCGAAACAGCCCCAGCGAGCAGAAACGGCGTATTGCTCTTCTTGTCCCAGTCGACCATCGGCAGGTCGGCATCGACGCCGCGCGATTTGAGATAGGCGCGGATTTCGGGCTCGCCGCCGATCGTATCGACGAGTTTCACCTTCAGCGCCTGGCGGCCGGTATAGATTGTGCCGTCGGCGAGTTTCAGCACCTCGTCGCGCGGCAGCTTGCGCCGGTCGGCGACCAGGTCGACGAACCAGTTATAGCTGTCGACCACCATGTTGCGGATCATCGCCTTGGCCTCTTCGCTCGCCTCATGGAAGGGCGAGGGCTCGGCCTTCAGCGGCGAGGACTTGATCTCCTGCAGCGAGACGCCGATCTTGTCGAGCAGCGGCTGGATCTGCGGATACTGGAAGATGACGCCGATCGAGCCGGTGATCGAGCTGTCGCCGGCAATGATCGTATCGCCGGCGGTGGCGATCATGTAGCCGGCGGAGGCGGCAAGCGTGCGCACGTCGGAGACCACAGGCTTCTTGGCTGATATTGCCCGGATGGCGTTGAAGATTTTTTCGCCGCCATAGGTCGTGCCGCCGGGCGAGGAGATCGAAATCACCGCCGCCTTCACCTGGTCGCTGGTCTCGACCTTCTTCAGCCGCTCCAGAAGCTCGTCGTCGTCGACGATCAGTCCCGATATCGTCACATGGGCAATATGTGGGCGCTGCGTCCCGGCATCGCCGACGGCGAAGTGGTAGAAGGCGAAACCAAGCGCCACGATGAGGGCAACGGCAATGAGGCGCCAGAAGCCGAGCTTGCGGCGCAACCGCCGGCGATCCGCGATGATCGAACTGTCCATAGAAACCTCCAGCGCTGGCCCGGCTTCGGCATGCCGCCGAGAGGTCCGGTAAAATAAGGCGGCCGCGGCGCGTACGAATGCCACTTTTTGATGTTTTTCCGTTTTGTTGCTTGTTGCAGAAAAAATTCCATATTGGCAAGCCAATGTAATAATGCGAAACGAACTGTGATTGGCGGCCGGCTTTGTTAGAGAGGCGCGGCGATCACCGCACATGGACGAGGCCTATGCTCGACACCCTGAAGAACAACGGAAATGCCGCCTTTACAGGGTCCGGCAGAAGCGCCTATGGCGACGCGTTGTTCCATTCTGCCCGCGTGCGCCGGCTGAAGATATTGCTGCCGGTGGCCGCCCTCATCGTCGCGGCAGGCCTCACCGCGGTGGCGTTGATCAGCATCTATCTGCCCGAGAACATCAAGATGGAAGGCGCCAAGATCGAAAACGGCAAGGTCGTGATGGAGAAGCCGGCGATATCAGGACGCAATTCAGACGGCATCAACTATTCGATGCTGGCCGAAAGGGCGCTGCAGGATATCCGCAATCCCGATCTCATCACGCTCGAGACCATCAAGGCCGCCGTGCCGATGAATGACGGGCTGATCGCGCGCGTCGTCGCCTCGACCGCCGATTACAATCGCGCCACCGACAATCTGCATATGACGGCCCCCTTCACCCTCGTGCTGAGCAGTGGCCTCAATGCGCAGTTCCAGTCCGCCCGGCTCGACATCAAGGGCGGAAACATGCGGAGCGACGATCCCGTCACCATCACCAAGGACAATGCCTCCATTGTTGCGCGGACGATGGAGATAACCGATAAGGGGCGGGTGATCACATTCGAGGGGAATGTTCGCATGAATGTCGATCCATCCACCATCCATAAACAGGGCACTTAACCAGCCGGGTCACCATGACAAAAGATTGTCGCATATCCACTTGCAAGACTGGCATGGCATTCATTGCCGGCGCATTTGCCCTTATCCTGACGGCTTCGGGCGCGCCCGCGCAGCAGGCGGCCACGATGTCGGGCATGAAGCTTTCCAACGACCAGCCGATCCAGATCGAAAGCGACAAGCTGGAGATCCACGACCAGGAGCACACCGCGCTCTTCACCGGCAAGGTCAAGGTCGTCCAGGGCACGACGACGATGCAGTCCGGCAAGATGACCGTCTATTACAAGGACAAGGCGGCAAAGCCGGCCGCTGACGGGGCGCAACCTGCGGCCCAGCCGCAGCAGTCGGGCTCGCTTGCATCGGGAAGTGCTGATATCGACAAGATCCTGGTGACCGACAAGGTCCTCCTGACCTCGGGCACGCAGACGGCGACTGCCGATGACGGCAATTTCGACATGGCCTCGCAGACCTTCATCCTCACCGCGGATGAGGGGAATAAGGTCATTCTGTCGGACGGGCCGAACGTCTTTACCGGCTGCAAACTCACGGTTCACATGCAAACCGGCCAGGCGGAGCTTGAAAGCTGCGGCGGGCGTGTCCAGATTCAGCTCGATCCGAAGTCGCAGCCGAGTACGCAGCAGAAGCAGAACTGAGAAGCCGGCCTCCCACGTGAAATTATCATCGCTATCCACCATGTTCGGCAAGCCCGGGCCACAAGCTGCGGGTGCCGCCGACAAGAGCCGCTATCAAGGAACGCTGATCGCGCGCGGTCTGACGAAGACTTATGCGACGCGACGCGTCGTCAACGGCGTCTCGCTGGTGGTGCGCCGCGGCGAGGCCGTCGGCCTGCTCGGCCCGAACGGCGCCGGCAAGACCACCTGTTTTTACATGATCACCGGCCTCGTGCCGGTGGATGAAGGCACGATCGAGATCGACGGCAACGATGTCACGACCATGCCGATGTATCGCCGCTCGCGCCTCGGCGTCGGTTACCTGCCGCAGGAAGCCTCGATCTTCCGCGGCCTGACGGTGGAGGAGAATATCCGCGCCGTCCTCGAAGTGCATGTGAAGGACAAGGCCGAGCGCGAGCAGAAGCTGAACGAGCTTCTGGAGGAATTCCATATCCAGAAGCTGCGCAAGAGTGCCGCCGTCGCCCTGTCGGGCGGTGAGCGCCGCCGCCTTGAAATCGCGCGTGCGCTTGCGACCGATCCGACCTTCATGCTGCTCGACGAACCTTTCGCCGGCGTCGACCCGATCTCTGTCGCCGACATCCAGAACCTCGTTCACCACCTGACGGCGCGCGGCATCGGCGTTCTCATCACCGACCACAATGTGCGCGAGACGCTGGGCCTCATCGACCGGGCCTATATCATCCATGCCGGTGAGGTGCTGACCCACGGCCGGGCCAACGACATCGTCAACAATCCGGAAGTGCGGCGGCTTTACCTCGGCGACAATTTCAGCCTCTGACGCCAGATCCGGATGATTTTGGCCCGGATCGGCCTGAAATCTGGATCTGGATCGAAATCCAGGAATGAGAGTATGATGTCGTTCGAAAACGGCTCACACGCCCCGGCCGCTCGCCCATGCGACTCGGTTTGAGCCAACAGATTGCTTCAATCTGACCAGGAAAGTCTCCAGCCGCAGAAATTCACCTTGTTGGCATAGTTCCGCTTGACCAAATAGAATAAAAAAGCAATTTTTGGGCCAACTTGGATTTCCGCGGCCTGAGGCCTTGATCAGACGCGGTTTCCCGGAGGAATTGAGGGGAGTTTCGCGTCCGTCATGGCACTGTCCGCCAATCTTTTCCTGCGCCAGACCCAGTCCCTGGTGATGACACCGCAACTGATGCAATCCATCCAGTTGCTGCAGATGACGCATTTTGAACTCAACCAGTTCATTGCCCAGGAAGTGGAGAAGAATCCGCTGCTCGAATTCCCGTCGAATGACGGCGAGGCGGGCGGCGAACGCGGCGAAAGCGAAGATGAGCAGTATGCTCATCAGCCGGAGGATGCCGGTTCCGACGACGGCTACGACAACCGCACCGACGCGCTCTCCAGCGACTGGTACGACAATGGCGGCAGCGCCAGCACCAGCCGGCTGAACGACGAACTCGACGCCAACTACACCAATGTCTTTCCCGATGACGGTGCCCCGCAGCGCCTCGATGCGCCGGAGCTCGTCAGCCAGTGGAAATCGATGCCGGGCAGCGGCGAGGGCGCCGATTACGATCTCGACGATTTCGTCGCCGGCCAGGTGTCGCTGCGCGATCATCTCGGCCAGCAGATCCCCTTCGTCCTGCCTGACATGGCCGACCGGCTGATCGCGCAGAATTTCGTCGACCAGCTCGACGACGCCGGTTACCTGCACGCCGATATCGTCGAGGCGGGCGAGAGGCTGGGCACCAGCGTCACGCAGGCCGAGCGCGTGCTTGCCGCCCTGCAGACACTCGATCCGCCGGGTGTTTTCGCCCGCAGCCTTGCCGAATGCCTGGCGATCCAGCTCAGACAGAAGGACCGGTACGATCCCGCCATGCAGGCGCTGGTCGAAAACCTCGAACTTCTGGCGCGGCGCGATTTCGCCACGCTGAAGCGGATATGCGGCGTCGACGAGGAAGATCTTCTCGACATGCTCGGCGAGATCCGCCAGCTCAATCCCAAGCCCGGCAGCGGTTTCGAGGCGGGTGTTTCCGAAGCGATCATGCCGGATGTGGTCGTCAGGTCCTCCTCGGAGGGCGGCTGGCTGGTCGAGCTCAATCCGGATACGCTGCCGCGCGTTCTGGTCAACCAGTCCTATTTTTCCCGCGTGACAAAGAACGGCGAGGATCACGCCTTTCTCGCCGATTGCCTGCAGAGCGCCAATTGGCTGACGCGCAGCCTCGACCAGCGGGCAAAAACCATCATGAAGGTGGCAAGCGAAATCGTTCGCCAGCAGGACGCCTTCCTGCTGCACGGCGTCGACCACCTGCGGCCGCTGAACCTGAAGACGGTCGCCGAGGCGATCAAGATGCATGAATCCACCGTCAGCCGCGTCACATCGAACAAATATATGCTGACGCCGCGCGGCCTCTTCGAACTCAAATATTTCTTCACCGTCTCGATCAGCGCCGTCGAGGGCGGCGACAGCCATTCGGCCGAGGCCGTCCGCCACAAGATCCGCGCGCTGATCATGCAGGAGAGCCCGGACGCGGTGCTTTCCGACGACGATATCGTCGACATGCTGAAGAAGGGCGGCGTCGATCTCGCCCGCCGCACGGTTGCCAAATACCGGGAAGCGATGAACATCGCCTCCTCGGTCCAGCGTCGCCGCGAGAAGCGGGCGCTCGCCAAGGTCGCTGGCTTCTGAGGCGGCATACTTCGAGCTTGATCGAAGCATCCATCTCCAAATCCCCACTATTACGCTGATGTCTTGAACCAACATCGAATGCCGACCATGCAGCCGCAAAATTCCAGCTTTGCCAGAGAGCTTGTCCTGCTGCTGGTGCTGGCGACCCTCTGGGGTTCCTCCTATACCTTCATCAAGATCGGCGTCGAGACGATTCCGCCCGTGACGTTGATCGCCGCACGCACGCTGATTGCCGGCGGTCTTCTGCTGGCCGTCCTCCGCTACCGGCGTGTCCGCCTGCCGCGCGATCACGCGACATGGCGCCGGTTCCTGCTTCAGGCCTGCCTGAACAGCGTCGTCCCCTTCACGCTGATCGCCTGGGCGGAACAATCCGTCGATGCCGGATTGGCGGTGATCCTGAATTCGGCAACGCCGATCTTCACCTTCCTGTTGACCGTGCTGATTACCCGCCATGAGCAGGTGACGTCGCGAAAACTTTGCGGGGTCATGGCCGGGCTCGCCGGCATCTGCCTGGTCATCGGCATCGAAGCGCTCGGCGGTCTCGGCGAAAACCTGATGGCGCAGCTTGCCATCATCCTGGCGACCATTTGTTATGCAGGTGCCGCGATATTCGGCAGAAACTTCAAGGGGCTCGATCCCGCCGTGCCGGCCGCCGGCTCGTTGATCTCAGGCGCGGTCATCCTCTTGCCCGTCAGCCTCGTCGTCGACCGGCCGTGGGAACTCGATCCGTCGGCGGCATCGATGCTGGCGCTGCTTGGCCTCTCCGCCTTTTCGACGGCGCTGGCTTTTGTGATCTATTTCCGCCTCGTCCAGACGCTGGGTTCGGTCGGCACCACCTCGCAAGCCTATCTCAGAGTGCCGATCGGTGTTGCGATCGGCCTGGTCTTCCTCGGCGAAAGCCTCAGCCCGACAGCCTGGATCGGCCTCGTCTGCGTCATGTCCGGTGTGGCCGCCATGACGGTCCCCGCAAAGGCGGGCACAACGAAAGCGCGAAGTGCTTAAAGCCGATCAGATGGCGATTCGCGATGGACCTGCCTCACCGCGCCTTCCATGCACGTTTATCGAGCATCACTTATCGGGAATTTCCACGCTATTGACTTTTTGGTAACCTCTGGCTAGAAGCGCGCCGCAATCGATGCCGTGAACGGCGTCTGGAGTTATCCCCATCATCCCCAAGGCACCAAGGACCCGCAGGCCTAAGCCGATCTTGCTTGAGATTGCGCGAAGTGCTTGGATGAACCTGAGGCTTGGCGTAAACTGATACCCGCAAACGACCATAAGAAGGGAAACTCCATGAGTGTGCGTGTATCCGGGAAACATATGGAAATTGGTGAATCCTTCCGTCAAAAGATCGAGGACCAAATTGGTATGGCCATCACGAAATACTTCGACGGGGGGTATTCCGGCCAAGTGACCGTGGAAAAAGCGAGTTCTCGTTTCTCCGCAGACTGCAAGCTTCATCTCGACAGCGGGGTGGTGCTGCATGCAGCCGGCGAGGCGACCGATCCGCAGCTTGCTTTCGACGCCGCTTCGGAGCGCATCGAAAAGCGCCTGCGCCGCTACAAGCGCAAACTGAAGGACCATCACGCCGGAAACCACCTGAATGGTTTTGCAGAAGTCGCCTACACGGTCATGGATTCTGTTCCTGATCACGAAGATGAAATTGCCGACGATTTCGCTCCGGCGATCGTCGCCGAAAGCACGAAGCAGCTGAAGACCATGTCGGTCGCCACCGCCGTAATGGCGCTCGACATGACCGATGAGCCGCTTCTCCTGTTCCGCAGCCCCGGCAAGGAACATCTGAACATCGTTTACCGTCGGCACGACGGAAATATTGGCTGGATCGATTCAGCCAATATCAAAGGCTGAGATCAGGGTGATGAGCGGCGGTGTTGCCGCCGCTCCTTGCATCATCTGATCCCGGCGACAGAAGGAAAAAGAAATGGCATTGGCAGATTTGCTCCATCAGGATGCGATCATTCCCGCCCTCAGAGTAAATTCCAAGAAACAGTTGCTTCAGGAATTGGCTGCAAGAGCCGCCAGGATCACCGGGCTTTCCGAGCGGGAGATCTTCGACGTCATCCTGCAGCGCGAACGCCTGGGCTCCACCGGCGTCGGCAACGGTATCGCCATTCCCCACGGCAAGCTGGTCAACATCCATTCGATCGTCGGCATCTTCGCCCGGCTGGAGCAGCCGGTCGATTTCGAGGCGCTGGATGACCAGCCTGTCGATCTCGTATTCCTGCTGCTGGCGCCGGAGGGCGCGGGCGCCGACCATCTCAAGGCTCTGTCGCGTATCGCCCGCGTCCTGCGCGATCACGATCTGGTCGCCAAGCTCCGCGCAACCGATTCCGCCTCGGCGATCTATGCCTTCCTCAACGAAGAGCAGACGTCGAACGCCGCTTAACGCCGTATCGATGAACGCTGACATGTGAAAAGGCGCCGGGTTCCCCAGGCGCCTTTTTCAGGATGAGTGGCTGAAACGATCAGAATTCTTCCCAGCTGTCCTGGGCGACGGCCGCCGAACCGCGCGACGGGGCGGCTGCGTGGCGAACCGCAGGCGCGGCCACCCGATGCGAAGAGGCCGCGGCAACAGGCGCGCGCATCCTTTGCGCGACGGAGGCGAGTGCGGCGGAGTTACCCCCCGAGACGCTGAAGCGGGTGGCGAGCGTCTTCAGCGTCTGCGCTTCGTCATTGAGGACCATGCTGGCGGCGGTCGCTTCCTCCACCATGGCCGCATTCTGCTGCGTCACCTGGTCCATCTGGTTCATGGCCTGGTTGATTTCCTTCAGGCCGACAGCCTGTTCGCTGGCCGATGCCGAGATTTGCCGGATGAGGTCGTTGATGCCCATCACCTGTTCGGCGATCTTGTGCAGCGTGCCGCCGGCGCGCCCGACGAGATCGACGCCTTCCTTGACCTGGACAGCCGAGGTGTTGATCAGCGTCTTGATTTCCTTGGCGGCATTGGCCGACCGTTGCGCGAGTTCGCGCACCTCCTGGGCGACGACGGCAAAACCCTTGCCGGCCTCTCCGGCACGCGCGGCCTCGACGCCGGCGTTGAGTGCCAGGAGGTTGGTCTGGAAGGCGATCTCGTCGATGACGCCGATGATCCGCGAAACCTCCGTCGAAGACTGTTCGATCCCTTGCATCGAGGCAATCGCCTTCTGCACCACTTCGCCGGATTTTTCCGCATCCTGGCAGGCGAGGTTGACGTTGTCGGCAGCCGTGCGCGCATTCTCGGCGCTGGAATCGACCTGCGCGGTGAGCTCGTTGAGCGCGGCCGCCGTCTCTTCCAGGCTTGCCGCCTGCTGTTCGGTGCGCTTGGCGAGGTCGGAAGCGCTGCTGCTGATCTCACCGGTGCCGGAGCCGATATTGGCGACGCTGAGGTTCATCGTGTTGATGGTCTCTTCCAGGCTCGCCAGGGCGGCGTTGAAATCCTGTTTCAGCTTGCCGTATTCGCCGGGGAAGTCGTCGGTGATGCGGTGAGCGAGATTGCCCTGCGACAGCTCGGAAAGGCCGGCGCCGACGATCGAAACGATATGGCGCTGCAGCGATAACGATTCCTGGCGTTCCGATTCCGAGCGGCCGCGCTCGGCTTCCGCAGCCTGACGCTCTCGGGCCGCCTCGTCCTCAAGGCGCCGGCTGTCGGCGAGCTTGAAGCGGAAACCTTCGAGCGCCTTGGCGACCGAGCCGATTTCGTCGCTGCGCTCCTGGGCGGCGACCGGTTCGGCATATTGGCCGTCGCTGAGCGCCTTGACGCTGGCGACGAGACCGCCGAGCGGCCGCTGCACGAAAGAGCGGACGGCGAAATAGAGCGCCAGCATGACCGCGCCGAGCACGATCAGGCCATTGACGATCATCATGTAGGTCTGGTCCTGCACCGGGGCGTTGATCGCCGTGTGCGGGACGTCGACGAGCACGACCCAGGTGGCGTTGACGCCGGGAACCGCGAAGGGATAGACGACGCGGTCGAAGGGAGCGAGGCCGTCATAGGTGAGGTTGCTGAGGAGGCCGGGCTGCTTGCTCGACAGCGCCGTCTTGACGATGTCGGCGCCTTCGCCGCTATATTCCTTGGTCATCAGGTCGGGGATCGGCGCGACGATCCAGTTGGCGGCCTGCGACAGCAGCGTGACGCGGCCCGAGCCGAAAGGATGCAGCGCCTGCAGCTTGTCGGTGAGCGACTTCAGCGAAATGTCGACGCCGGCGACGCCGATCATCTTGCCACCCGACATGACCGGATAGGCGATCGAGGTCAGCAGCGTCGGAACATCCGTTCCTTCGGCCATATAGGGCGTCGTGATCGCGCCCTTGCCGCTGTCGGCGGCGAGCTTCCACCATTCGGCGGTATAGTCATTGTCGAAGGTCGAATACTGGATGCCGCCATCCTTGGTCTTCGACCAGTAGGGCGTGAAGGCGCCGTTCTTGTTCGTGCCTTCGTCATTATTGTTGGCGATCTCGGTGGTCTTGCCATCCAGCGCGCCGAGCTGCTCGCAGAACCAGCTGCCGAAGGCGAAGGCGTTCTGTTCGAGATTGGCCTTCAGCACGTTGATCATGCCCTTGCGATCGAGCGACTTGCCTTCATGGCCGCGGCCGACGACGCCCGACATGGTGCGCGCGGCGCTGGCGAGTTCGCCGACATTGGCGGCGATTTCATTGGCGATCGATTTTGCCTCGAGGTTGGCCTGATCCATCGTCAGGATCTGGACCCGATCCCGGGTCTGACCGATGAGGAAAAAATTCGAAACGATGAGAACAAGCGCGATGGCGATGCCGGTGATGACGATGAGTTTCGCCGCAAGCGATTTCATTCGAAGAATGAACATGAGGTCCTCGGACAAGGATGCGCCGAACGGGCATTCTCCGGCGCAGGAGCGAAGGCATCGCCCCGTCATGGAGCCGCCGCGTGGTTGCCGATTCCTGAAAGCGCGAGGAACCTGCGACCGCGGGCAACATCGCCAGAGATCTCTTAAATTTGAATGAAACTTGCTTGATCAAGGCAAGGAAAACCGCCGGAACACCCTGAATTACCGGGGGTTTTGCCGGCGGCTTCGCAAAGGGACGCTTCCTATATTCTGTCTGCGACTTCCTCGCTCCAGGGGATCGAAGGTTGCGCGCCGGCCTTCAGGCACGCGAGCGAACCGGCGACGGCCGCACGGCGCAGCGCCGAGGCAAAATCGAGGCCGTCGTCGAGGCTGGCAGTGAAATAGCCGCAGAAGGTATCTCCCGCGCCGACCGTATCGACGGGTTCGATCTTGAGGCCCTGTGCCCGTGAAATTGCCCCGTCGCGAATGGCGATGACGCCATCGCCGCCGAGCGTCACGATCAGCGTCTGGCCCGTCTCCGCATGCAGGCGGGTAAGGGCGGCCTCGCGCGCTTCAGCGTCCATGCCCTCCTGGCCGGCCAGCCGCTCGAACTCGGTCTCGTTGGCAATGACGATATCGGCGAGCCGGCCGAGTTGGGCCGCATCGGGGATGAGCGGCGCAAGGTTGAGGATGCTGGTGACGCCCTTGGCGCGGGCTGCCGACAGCGCGCGTTCGACGGCGGCCGCCGGCACTTCGAGCTGCAGCATCAGGAGATCGCCTTCGTTCATGCGGCCGACCGCTTTCTCGGCATCGGCAGGCGTGACCAGGCCGTTGGCGCCGGGAACGACGGCAATCATGTTTTCGCCGTCGCCGCCGACAAGGATCAGCGCCGTGCCCGTGGGGCCGTCGACATGCTTGACGAGAGAAAGGTCGGTGCCGGCATCATCGAGCAGGGCCAGCGCATCCGCGGCGAAGCCATCCTTGCCGACGGCGCCGGCCATGTGCACATAGCGGCCGGCGCGGCGCGCTGCCAGCGCCTGGTTGGCGCCCTTGCCGCCGGCGGCCGTGGCAAAGCCGTTGCCGGCCACCGTCTCGCCGGGCTTCGGCAGGCGCTCGGTCGTGGCGATGAGATCCATGTTGATGGATCCGAAAACTGTGATCATCAGGGTGTCCCGTCTTTTGGAGCCTGCAAGTGACGTCATGGCGAAAACTAGGCGCGGTTTTCGGACGGCGTCATGCTCCTGCTGTTTCATGCGGGCGAGACACTGCCCGAAGCGGTCACTCCTCGTCAACCACCCGGAGCTTCAGAAGACCGGTGCGGCTTTCCACCGATTTGGCCGCGGCTTCGCTGTCGCGGGCAGGCTTTGCCTCGCCGCCGCCCGCCTCGAATTCCAGCGCTTCGATCCTGGCGCCGCGCTTGGTGAGCTTGTCGGCTGACGTGACCACCATGTCGATATCCTTCTGCGCCATGGCGAAATGGCCCTGCAGCTTGCGCACCCGCTCGTCGAGCCGGCCGAGATCGTCCATCAGTATCGCCACCTCGCCCTGGATCAGATGCGCCTGCGCCCGCATGCGCTGGTCCTTGAGAACGGCCTGGATGACCTGGATCGACAGCATCAGCAGCGACGGCGAGACAATGACGATGCGCGCCCGGTGCGCCTTCTGCACCACGGCCTCGAAGTGCTCGTGGATCTCGGCGAAGATCGATTCCGAGGGCACGAAGAGAAAGGCCGTATCCTGGGTTTCGCCCTGGATCAGATATTTCTCGGAAATGTCCCGGATATGGATCTCCATGTCGCGGCGGAACTGCTGGCCGGCGATCTTGCCGGCCTCGGGGCTGCCGGCGTCGCGGATCGCGTTCCAGGCTTCGAGCGGAAATTTCGCGTCGATGACAAGCGGCGGCGCGTCGTTCGGCATGCGGATCGTGCAGTCCGGCCGTGAGCCGTTGGAGAGCGTCTGCTGGAAGGTGTAGGCGCCCATCGGCAGGCCGTCGGCGACGATCGTTTCCATCCTCGACTGCCCGAAGGCGCCGCGCGTCTGCTTGTTGGACAGAATGGCCTGCAGCCCGACGACATCCTTGGCGAGGCTCTGGATATTGTTCTGCGCCGCATCGATGACCGCCAGCCGCTCCTGCAGCCGCCGCAGGTTCTCATGCGTCGATTTCGTCTGTTCGGTGATCGTCGAGCTGACGCGCTGCGACATGCCGTCGAGGCGTTGGCTGATCGTCTGGTTGAGTTCGCTCTGCCGCGCGCCGAAGACCTCGGTCATCGCCGCGATGCGGCCCTGCATCTCCGCCTGGATCTTCAAAAGCTCGGCCATGCGCGCTTCGTTTTCCCCGGCGCGGAAGCTCGCCTCCTCTGCCTGTTCGCGGCGAAGGTTGGCGCCGCGCAGCAGAAGCACGATCACCAGCAGGACGAGGGCGGCGAGAACCCCGCCGCCAAGCGTCAGCATGGCCGGACTGATCGAGGCAAGGGAAAGGGCGAGCGATTCGGAATGGACGGTCATACCGCGAGCATAACAGAAGACACGGCAATATATAGATCAAAACGTGAACAGAATTGCCGGCCCTTACGATCTTCACAGGCTGCTGCTCTTCCCAGCTGATGAAGAAGAAATCGCCGCCCGATTTAACGATTGCTCAACCATATTCGCCAAAACCTGTGGCGCAGAAATTCCTTCCCGCGCCTCGCGCCAAGTACAGAGACCCTCCATGACATCCCAGCAGACCGACAGTGCCCTCAGGCAGCGCCTCGATTTCATCGAACTGGATGAGGCGGCGCGCAGGTCGATGCGGGATCTGCGCCCCGTCATATCGGAACTGATCGGCGGCGCCCTCGATAAATTCTACGCCAAGATCGCCAGGACCCCTGCGGTCGCAGGCTTTTTCGCCGATAAGAACCATGTCGGCCATGCCAAGAAGCGCCAGCAGGATCATTGGGCCAATCTTGCCGGCGGTGCGTTCGACGAGAGCTATGTCGACGGGGTCACGGCGGTCGGCCGGACGCATGCCCGCATCGGGCTGGAGCCGCGCTGGTATATCGGCGGTTACGCCATCGTCATGTCCGAACTCGTCAAGGGCATCATGGAGAAACAGTGGCCGTCGGTCTTCGCGCGCCGGCAAGGCAAGCAGCTGGCCGAGAAGCTGTCGGCCGTCATCAAGGCCGGCATGCTCGACATGGATTATTCCATCTCGGTCTATCTCGAGACGCTCGAAGCCAAGCGCCAGGCCCTGGAAGAGGAGCGCGCCCGCGCCGAATCCGACCAGGCAGTCGCGCTGGAACAGCTGCGCCGCGGCCTGGAAGCGCTGTCGCGCGGCGATCTCGAAGCCACCCTGCCGTCCGACCTGCCGGGCAATTTCAGGCAGATGGCCGAGGATTACAACCGCGCCGTCAGGGCGCTAAGCCAGTCCTTCGCCTCCGTGCGCGAGACCTCGGGCCATATCATGAGCGGCGCCGACGTCATTGCCAATGCGACCAACGATCTGGCGCTGCGCACCGCCCAGCAGGCGGCCGGTGTCGAGGAGAGCTCGGCGGCGCTGCAGCAGCTTTCCGTCAGCGTCGGCCAGACGGCCGCCAATGCCGAGAAGGCTTCGGCCGCCGTACGCGAGACGCAAGAGAAGGCGAAGAATTCCGGTGAGCTCGTCACCAGCGCCGTTTCGGCGATGGCCGGCATCGAGAAATCCTCGACCGGGATCTCCAAGATCATCGGCGTCATCGACGAGATCGCCTTCCAGACCAACCTCCTGGCACTGAACGCCGGTGTCGAGGCAGCCCGTGCCGGTGATGCCGGCAAGGGTTTTGCCGTCGTCGCCCAGGAGGTCCGCCAGCTCGCCCAGCGCACGGCGGATGCGGCCAAGGAGGTCAAGAACCTGATCTCGCAGAGCTCGACCCAGGTCAATCAGGGCGTCGGCATCGTCTCCAGCACCGGCGAGGCGCTGAACGACATGATCAGTCGTATCGACATCATCAACCGTTTCGTCGCCGATATCGCCGCCGCCGCCCGCGATCAGGCGACCGGCGTCAACGAGGTCAGCGTGGCGGTCCGCAACATGGGGGCGATCACCCAGCAGAATTCGGACATGGTCGAGCACTCCTCAGCCGAAACCCGCCGCCTCAAGGACGAGGTGGAGAAGCTGATCGAGCTGCTGCGGCGCTTCCGCGCCCGGCCGGAGGGTCATTCCGCCCTCGCTGCCCGCCGGGCGGCCTGAGGAGAATATGGCAAAATTCCAGGCGGGGATGGAAAAAAGCGTATTCCCCGCCTGCCGGATAATTCCATAGTCGGAAAAGATGGGTTATGGGAACGCCATGACCATCAAGCCACTCATCATTCTTCCCGATCCTATTCTCCGCCAGCTGTCCAAGCCGATCGAGCGGGTGGATGCCGACCTGCAGCGTCTCGCCGACGACATGCTGGAAACCATGTATGACGCACCGGGCATCGGCCTTGCCGCAGTCCAGATCGGCGTGCCGCGCCGCATGCTCGTCATCGACGTCTCGCGCGAGGGCGAGGAAAAGCAGCCGCAGGTCTTCATCAATCCGGAGATCGTCACATCGTCCGAGGAGCGCTCCGTCTATGAGGAAGGCTGCCTGTCGATTCCGGATTATTATGCCGAGGTCGAGCGCCCGGCCGTCGTCTCGGTCAAATATCTCGACCGCAACGGCAAGGAACAGACGGTCGAAGCCGATGGCCTGCTCGCCACCTGCCTGCAGCACGAGATCGACCACCTGAACGGCGTGCTCTTCATCGATCACATCTCACGTCTGAAGCGGGAGATGGTCATCAAGAAGTTCACCAAGGCGGCGAAGTCCAAGGCGCTCTGAGCAGCACGTTGAAAACTTATCGGCAAAGCACTATGATATCAGTGATATCATGATGGAGGCGCCGCATGGGTGATTTTCTGATCAGGAATATTTCCGAGGCGATGAAGCGAGACATTGCGGAATCGGCGCAGCGGAGCGGAAACAGCCTTTCTGACGAGGCCAAGGAACTTTTGCGGGAAGCGCTGAAAAGGAAAAACGAAGCAAAGCCCGAGACTTTGTCGGCCTATGAAGCAATACGCGCCGCTTTTGTCAGCGAAAACGCAGTGGACGATGAATTTGCTGCAATCATGGACGAAATCGAGGCCGCGCGGAAAAAGGATTTCGGCCGGCCGTTCGAGGATTTCGAATGATCGTTCTCGATACCAATGTGGTTTCCGAGTTCGCCAGGCCATATCCAAGTGAAAAGGTGAAGGCTTGGATATTGCGGCAGGATAGCTCGCGAATCTGGTTTTGCACGGTCGGCTTGATGGAGCAGATTTATGGAGCCGAAAGGGTTTTCTTGAAGACCGGATCGGACCGCTTCTTCCGGGCTATCCAGAATTTGGTAAAAGGCCAATTTCGTGACCGCATCGTTGGCTGGGATTTGGAAACGGCTATAGTGACTGGTCGCTTGCGGGCGAAACGCGAAAGCATCGGGCGGCCGATTTCGGTCCAGGACGCCATGATCGCCGCTATCTGCCTTGCCAACGGTGCGACGCTCGCCACCCGCAATGTCAAAGATTTCGAGGGGCTTGATCTCAAGCTCGTAAACCCGTTTGAAGACGGCTGATCCTCAGTTGGCGAGATAGAATGTCTCTTCGCATCATCTTCATGGGAACCCCCGAGTTCTCGGTTCCGACCCTGCGCCTGCTCGTCGATGCCGGCCACCGGATCGTTGCGGTCTATACCCAGCCGCCGCGGCCGGGCGGGCGGCGCGGGCTCGATCTGCAGAAATCGCCGGTGCATCAGGCAGCCGAATTGCTCGGTCTGCCGGTTTTCACCCCGGTCAATTTCAAGGACCCAGAGGAGCGCGAGAGGTTTCGCGCCCTCAATGCCGATGTCGGCGTTGTCGTTGCCTACGGATTGTTGCTGCCGGAGGCGATTCTGAACGGCACGAGGGATGGCTGCTACAACGGCCATGCCTCGCTGCTGCCGCGCTGGCGGGGTGCTGCACCCATCCAGCGGGCGATCATGGCGGGCGATGCAAAGACCGGCATGATGGTGATGAAGATGGACAAGGGTCTCGATACCGGCGCCGTGGCGCTGACCCGCGAAGTCGAGATCGGCCCGAACATGACGGCTGGCGAGCTGCACGACCGGCTGATGCTCGTGGGCGCCAAGGCGATGGCGGAAGCCATGGTGAAACTCGAGATGAACGAACTGCCGCTGACGCCGCAGCCGGAAGAGGGCGTGCTCTATGCCGCCAAGATCGACAAGGCCGAGACCCGCATCGATTTCGCCAGAAACGCCAGGGACGTGCACAATCATATCCGCGGCCTGGCGACGTTTCCGGGCGCCTGGTTCGAGCTTGCGATCGGCGGCAAGCCGGAGCGGGTGAAGGTGCTGGCCTCCGAGCTGGCCGAAGGGCAAGGCGCATCAGGCGAATTGCTGACGGACGATCTCGTCGTCGCCTGCGGTTCGGGCGCGGTGCGGCTGACCAGGCTGCAGAAGGCCGGCGGCAAGCCGCTGGCCGCGGCCGATTTCTTGAGAGGCACGCCGCTTGCGGCCGGCACGAGGCTTAGCTGATGCCGCGTTTCCGCATGACCGTCGAATATGACGGCGGCCCCTATGTCGGCTGGCAACGCCAGGAAAATGGTCCCTCGGTGCAGGGCGCGATCGAGGCGGCGGTGCTGTCGCTGACCGGCGAGACGGTGTCGGTGCGCGGCGCCGGCCGCACCGATTCCGGCGTCCATGCGATGGGCCAGGTCATCCATGCCGATCTTTCGAAGGACTGGTCGCCCTACAAGCTGCAGAATGCCTTGAACGCGCATCTGCGGCTGGCCGGCGAGCGCGTCTCCATTCTCGACGTCGAGGCGGTTCCCGAATTCTTCGATGCTCGGTTCTCGGCGCTGCGGCGCCATTATCTCTACCGCATCGTCAGCCGCCGGGCGCCGCTGGCGCTCGACGCCGGCAAGGTCTGGTGGGTGCCGAAGGGGCTCGACCACGAGGTCATGCATACCGCCGCTCAGAGGCTGGTCGGCCGGCACGATTTCTCCACCTTCCGCTCGGCCCATTGCCAGGCAAACAGCCCGGTGCGCACGCTCGACCGGCTGGATGTGACCCGCAATGGCGAATTGATCGAGATCCGCGCCACGGCGCAGAGTTTCCTCCACAACCAGATCCGTTCCTTCGCCGGCACGCTGAAGCTTGCCGGCGAAGGCAAATGGACGCCCGACGATGTCGAGGCGGCGCTTCAGGCGCGTGATCGCAAGGCCTGCGGCCCGGTGGCGCCGCCCGACGGGCTCTATTTCATGCAGGTGGATTATCCCGGCGTCATCATCGACCGCCGCCGGCAGGTCAGCGATACCGATGATGATGCCGATCTTTCGTAGGCCTGATCAGGCGGGATAGATGCCGAGGAAGTGCTGAAGATATTCCGAAAGGATCATCGATGGCACCAGCAGCACCAGCGTCATCGCCCCGACCATCAGCGCGTGACCGTGGCAGATCATCCGCAGAATGCGCGCCAGTGCGAAGACCTGCGCCAGCATGAAGGCCAGCAGCAGCAGCGAGACGAGGCCGACGGAGCCGGGCAGGAAGACCACCATCGCCAGCAGCAGCCCGTTGATGTAGGAGAGCGGCACGCCGAGCCAGTTGACGCTGACGACGACGGGGGCAAAACGCTCGCCCATGCGGAAAGCAAGCAAGAGCAGCCCGGCAAAGACCAATGGCACGAACCAGTTGGCGATCTCGACGAGGCCGAGCCTGAGATAGAAGGCAACATCGACATCGGTTTCCGGCGGCATCGACCGCAGGAAGGCCTGCCGCCACCAGAGCCAGGAAATCCCCATCGGCGGCAGGCACCAGGCTATTGCCCAGAACGAGCGGTTGACGCCGCGCTCGGACATGTCGAGGTAGCGGAAGCCGCACGGATCCAGCCGGATCAGCAGCCAGAGGCCGGCCAGATAATATTGAACTTCTCTAAAGCCCGGCATTGGCGAACCAGCGGGCGATGAAGGTCTCGTAGATCGCCGTCAGCATCTCCAGATCGGCGACCGCGACGCGCTCGTCGACCATGTGCATCGTCTGGCCGACGAGGCCGAATTCGACGACCGGGCAATAATCCTTGATGAAGCGCGCATCCGATGTGCCGCCGGTGGTCGAAAGCTTCGGCGACTGGCAGGCAACGCTTTCGACGGCCGAGGACAGCGAGGCGATCAGCGCATTGTTGCGCGTCAGGAAGACATGGCTCGGCCGGTCGGCCCAGACGATGTCGTATTTCACCGGTTGGCGGCCCGGTCGCAGCGCCCCGTCCCCGGCGGCGGCTTCCAGCCGGCGCAGGATTTCGGCCCGCAGCGTCTCGACCGTCCAGCTGTCGTTGAAGCGGATATTGAAGCTCGCCGACGCCTTGGCGGGAATGACGTTGGTCGCCGGATTGCCGACATCGACCGTGGTCACCTCGAGGTTCGACGGCTGGAAGTCGTCGGTGCCGCCATCGAAGGCCGGATCCATCAGTGCCTGCGTCAGCTGCAGCATGCCGCGCACCGGATTGTCGGCAAGATGCGGATAGGCGGCATGGCCCTGGACGCCATGCACGGTGATCTTGCCCGACAGCGAGCCGCGCCGGCCGATCTTGATCATGTCGCCGAGCCTGTCCGGATTGGTCGGCTCGCCGACCAGGCAGGCATCCCAGCGCTCGCCGCGTTCGGCGGCCCATTGCAGCAGCTTGACCGTGCCGTTGATCGCCGGCCCTTCTTCGTCGCCGGTGATCAGGAAGGAGATCGAGCCGGCCGGCGGCCCGTTTTTCTCGATATGACGGGCGACGGCGGCGACGAAACAGGCGATGCCGCCCTTCATGTCGACGGCGCCGCGGCCGAAAAGCTCGCCTTTCGAAATCTCGGCGGCAAAGGGCGGATGCGTCCAGGCGGCTTCGTCGCCGACCGGCACGACATCGGTATGGCCGGCAAACATCAGATGCGGGCCGTCCTTGCCGAGGCGGGCATAGAGGTTTTCGATATCGGCTGTTCCCTCTTCGCTCGCCTTCACCTTGTCGACGGCAAAGCCGAGCGGCGCAAGCATAGCCTCCAGCGCCGTGAGCGCGCCGCCTTCGGCGGGCGTCACGGAAGGGCAGCGAATCAGCGTCTGGAGATTGGCGACGGGATCGGTAGCGGTCATGGCGGTCGAACTATCCGGCGGGAATGGCAAAGACATGGCAAGGCAGGGCTGCCTCGCGTAAAAAGACGCCGTCTGTTTACCGGATCAATGTCCCGGTGTCATCAATCTCTGAGCAGCTCGTTGATGCCGGTCTTCGAGCGGGTCTGTTCATCGACGCGCTTGACGATGACGGCGCAGTAGAGATGCGGCGCCGGCTTGCCGTTGCCCATCGTCGCATTGCCTGACGGCATCGAGCCGGCGACGACGACGGAATAGGGCGGCACTTCGCCGTAGGTCACCTCGCCGGTGGCGCGATCGACGATCTTGGTCGACTTGCCGATATAGACACCCATGCCGAGCACCGAGCCTTCGCGGATGATGCAGCCTTCGACCACTTCCGAACGGGCGCCGATGAAGCAATTGTCCTCGATGATCGTCGGGCCGGCCTGCATCGGTTCCAGGACGCCGCCGATGCCGACGCCGCCGGAGAGATGCACATGCTTGCCGATCTGCGCGCAGGAACCGACCGTCGCCCAGGTGTCGACCATCGTGCCTTCGCCGACATAGGCGCCGAGATTGACGAAGGAGGGCATCAGGATCGCATTCGGGGCGATATAGGCCGAGCGGCGCACGACGCAGTTCGGCACGGCGCGGAAGCCGGCGGCGCGGAAATGATTCTCGCCCCAGCCTTCGAATTTCGAAGGAACCTTGTCCCACCAGGTGGAATTGCCCGAGCCGCCCTTGACCACTTCCATGTCGTTGAGGCGGAAGGACAAGAGCACGGCCTTCTTCAGCCACTGATTGACCGTCCAGGCGCCGTCGGCACCGCGCGTCGCGACACGGACCGTGCCGGCATCGAGCAGATTGAGTGCTGTCTCGACCGCATCGCGAACCTCGCCCTTCGTCGACATGTTCACATTGTCGCGATTGTCGAAGGCGGCTTCGATGGTCTTTTCGAGGGATGCGAGGTCGGTGGCGCTCATGAGAATTCCTTAAACTTCGATCTTTATCGTGGAGACGGCGAAGTCTCCGGAATTGCGGTTGGCGGGGGTCAATCCTGCTCTACAGCATGAACCCGTAGAACGGAATGATTTTTCCGACAAGATCATATCTGGATTCAAGGCGTTATAGCGACATATCCGGCTTCTTGGCCGGCAATACTGAAAGGCATTACGATATGGCGAAGGGACGAAACGGCGGTTCGCGGCGCAAGGATGGCGTATGGGACCCGCTGAAGAGCAGCTCGACCGACAGGCAGCGTGCCGAAGCCGTGCCGAAGACGCCGCAGACGATGTCGCCGGCCTACCGCCTTGCCTATGTCGACGAGGATTTCCTTTGCCGCGAGGAATTGCGGCCGATCCGCCTGCAGCTGGAGCTGCTGAAGACGGAGATGATGCTGACCGAACGCGGCATCAAGTCGACCGTCGTTATGTTCGGCGGCGCCCGCATTCCCGCCCCCGGCCAGAGCGCCTGGGCAGCCCGCAACGATATCCAGCGCGTCAACCTGGAGGCGGCCTCCGTCTATTATGACGAGGCGCGCAAATTCGCCCGGCTCTGCTCGAAATATTCTGCCACCTTGAATTTCCACGAATATGTCATCGTCACCGGCGGCGGCCCCGGCGTGATGGAGGCCGGCAATCGCGGCGCCGCCGACGAAGGCGCCCCGTCGATCGGCCTCAACATCGTGCTGCCGCACGAGCAGGCGCCGAACGTCTATGTGACGCCGGAGCTCAGCTTCAACTTCCACTATTTCGCCATCCGCAAGATGCATTTCATGGTGCGCGCCAAGGCGATCGCGGTCTTTCCCGGCGGCTTCGGCACGCTCGACGAATTCTTCGAATGCCTGACACTGATCCAGACCGGCCGCATGGAGCGCCTGCCGCTGATCCTCTTCGGCGAGACCTTCTGGCGAAGCATTATCAATTTCGATGCTTTGGCCGAATTCGGCACGATCGCGCCCGACGACGTCAAGCTGATCAGCTTCGTCGATACGGCCGAAGCCGCATGGAAGATCATCCAGGATTTCTACGAACACCGCGAATAAGGACAACAGACGCGGCGTTTCGCCGAACCTCCCACTCTTTCCCCGCCGGAGCGGGGAAAGATATCGGTTTGTCCGGCCTTACAGAAGCGGCCGGTCCGGCATGTCGTCGATCGAGATGACGCCGTCCTTGTTGCGGTCCATCCGGGTGAACAGCTTGTCGATGGCGGCTTCGGCTTCCTGTTTGGAGATCTGGCCGTTCTGATCGGTGTCGACCCGGTGCATCATGATCGAGGCACGCATGATGTTGCCGCCATGGCGCATCCAGCGATGTCCGTCGCGACCCTCGTGGCCTTCGCGAGGCGGCCGTCCCTGGTCGTCATTGTCCGCCGTCTCGGCTGCGGCGTTCGCATCCTTGTTTTCCCCAGCCTCCTGCTTGCGCTGATCTCTCATCGCCTGCATCTGCGCTTTCTGGTACGCTTGGATTTCGCCCGGGGTCAGCGAGCCGTCATTATTGGTGTCGATCGCAGCGAAGACCTTGTCGATGCCGGCGGTCGCCTCGTCCTTGGAGATCTGTCCGTCCTTGTTGGTGTCGAACTGCTTGAGCATGCGGACATAGGTGATTTCGCGGAAGGCGGCAGGTCCCCCACCGTGCATGGGACCGTGCCTGCCGGGATGCTGACGCGGCCCGTCACCGGGTGCGGCATAGCCTGCTCCGGCGGCTGCGCCGAAGATGAGGGTGGAGGAAAGCGCTGCCAGTATCAGCTTGTTGCGGTACATCGTGTTTGCCTTTCGTAAGGTGTCCCCTCACGAAAGAAGCTACGGCAGCAGCCCCGAAAGACCCAGTTAAACATCGGTAAGCTAAGTGAAAACTTCGTAATCAATGCATGTCGCCCAAAACTGTGCAGCGGTTTTGGGACAACGACATGCATCAAATAAAGACTGGCTGTCAGCCGGTAATCTTGCTGAGGAAGGCGGCGAGGTCGTCGGTGACGAAATCGATATGATCCTCTTCGCCGCTGGTCTTTTCCCACCATTCGACGACCGTCTCTTCGAGATTGCGCGGCACCAGCAGCACGGTCTGCATGCCGAGCGCTTTGGGCACCGTCAGGTTGCGCGGCAGATCCTCGAACATGGCCGCCTTGCCGGTTTCGACGCGCTTCAACGCCGTGAACTTGTCGTAGGTCGCCTGCGCCGGCTTCGGCACGTAGTCGGCGGCGACGATGTCGAAGATATCGTCGAAATGCTCGAGAATGCCGAGCGCCTCCGCCGTCATTTCGGCATGCCTGACGCTGCCATTGGTGAAGATGAACTTGCGCCCCGGCAGCGCCTTGATCGCCTCGCCGAGTTCCGGCTGCGGCGTCAGCGCCGAATAGTCGATCGCATGCGCCTTTTCGAGGAAGTCGTTCGGGTCGATGCCGTGATGGATCATCAGGCCCTGCAGCGTCGTGCCGTGGTCGAGATAATATTGCTTCTGCAGCTTGCGCGCCTCTTCCCGCTCCATCTGCAGGAGCGCCGCGACATAGGCCGTCATGTTCTTGTCGATCTGCGCGAACAGATTGACATGATGCGGATAGAGCGTGTTGTCGAGGTCGAAGACCCAGTCTGTGACGTGCGCGAAATCGGCTTTATCAGGTTTGCGGTCGATCTTTGTCATGGCGGTCTTATGGCACGGCTGTTCGCCCAAGGAAATCGACAAGAAGAAATAGACGCCCGATTTTCGGCGGACGGCCGCGGCCGAGGATGCTAGAAAGCCGGCATGCTTTTCGAACGCCCCGATGACGATACGCTTTATGACGCCCTGATCGCGCGCAGCGCCGATTATGAGGGCCAGGCCTATGTCTGCGTGAAGACGACGGGCATCTTCTGCCGGCTGACCTGCCCGGCACGCAAGCCGAAGCGGGAAAATACCATCTTTTTCGACACGATCGCCGCCTGCATGCATTCCGGCTTCCGCCCCTGCCGTCGTTGCAGGCCGCTGGAGCAGCCGGGCAGGGAGCCGATCGTCGACGCACTGCTGGCAGAGCTCGATCGCGCGCCGCAACTGCGCTGGAGCGAGGATGAACTCGTGCGCCGGGGTCACGATCCCTCGACCGTGCGCCGCGCCTTCAAACGGGCGCTCGGCATGACCTTCCACGATATCGTCCGCTATATCAGGCTCGGCGAGGCGGCGCGGCAACTGGCCGACGGCGCGCGTGTCATCGATGCGCAGCTCGATGCGGGATATCAATCCCCAAGTGGTTTTCGAGCGGCTTTTCAGCGGCTCATCGGCAAGGCGCCGGCGCTGTCGCAGAACCGCGAACTGCTTTTTGCCGACTGGTTCGACACGCCGCTCGGCCCGATGATCGCGGTTGCCGACAAGACGCACCTGCATCTCCTCGAATTTCATGACCGTAAGGCGCTGCCGACCGAGCTCGAGGCGTTGCAAAAGCGCGTCCGCTCCTCGGTCGCAATCGGCCGCACGCCTGTTATCGACCAGATCGAGGCTGAGATCAGGGACTATTTCGAGGGGCGGCTGACGGTCTTCAAGACGCCGTTGGCGCTTGGCGGCACGGCCTTCGAAAAACATGTCTGGGCAAAGCTCATTGATATCCCTGCCGGCCAGACGCGCGCCTATGGCGATCTCGCAAGAGAGATGGAACGGCCGGAAGTGGTGCGCGCCGTCGGCCGTGCCAATGGCGCCAACCAGCTCGCCATCATCGTGCCATGCCATCGCATCCTCGGCGCGGACGGATCGCTGACGGGATATGGCGGCGGACTATGGCGCAAGCAATGGCTGCTGCGGCATGAACAGAAAATCAGCGCGCAAGCAGCTGACCAGGCACCTGATCAAGTACCTGATATGGAGGAGACAGCATGAACCAGAACGAAAAGGCCAAGGCATTCGGCGCATTGCATCGGAAGGGCGACCCGGTCGTTCTCTACAATATCTGGGATGCCGGGACGGCCAAGGCGGTTGCTGATGCCGGCGCCAAGGCGCTGGCGACGGGAAGCTGGTCGGTCGCTGCTGCCCATGGCTATGCCGATGGCGAGAAGTTGCCGATGTCGGTGCTGGTCGAGACCGCGAAATCCATCACCTCGGTCATCGACCTGCCGCTTTCGGTCGATTTCGAGGGCGCCTATTCGGCCGAGCCTGAGGGGGCTGCGGCCAATGTGGCAAAACTGGTGGAGGTCGGTGCGGTCGGCATCAATTTCGAGGATCAGGTGGTCACCGGCAGCGGGCTCTATCCCATCGACAGACAGGCGGCCCGCATCCGCGCCATTCGCGCCATGGCCGAAGCCAAAGGCATAGCTTTCTTCATCAACGCCCGCACCGACCTCTTCCTTGCCGAGAGCGATCTTGCCAAACATGCCGGTCTGGTGGATGAGGCGATCGAGCGCGGCAGGGCCTATGCGGCGGCCGGCGGCAGCGGCTTCTTCGTGCCGGGTCTGATCGATCCCGCCTTGATCGAGAAAATCTGTGCGGCATCGCCGCTGCCGGTCAACGTCATGATGAGGACGGGCGCCCCTGACGTGAAAACGTTGGCTGGGCTCGGCGTCGGCCGCATCAGCTATGGTCCGGGACCTTACCGGTCGATGATGGACAAGCTGAAGCAGGAAGCGGCGGCGATCTATAGCCAGCTTTGACGCCGATATCCCTGGCGATAGTCGCGAGATCAGGACGATGCGCCCTTCGCAGCGAAGGGCGCAAGCCTCGATCAGGGAACGATCAGCGTTCCGATGCCGTGCTCGGTGAAGATCTCGAGCAGCACGGAATGCGCGGTCTTGCCGTTCAGGATGACGACACCCTGGACGCCGGCCTTGATCGCATCGATGCAGGTCTCGACCTTCGGGATCATGCCGCCTGAAATCGTGCCGTCGGCGATCAGCGCATGCGCCTCGGCGACGGAAAGCTCCTTGATGAGCTGGCCGTTCTTGTCGAGCACGCCGGGCACATCGGTCAGGAAGAGCAGCCGGGTGGCGTTCAGCGCGCCGGCGATGGCGCCGGCGAAGGTATCGGCATTGATATTGTAGGTCGCGCCGTCGCGGCCAGGCGCCACCGGCGCGATGACCGGGATCATCTCGGAGCGGGCGAGCAGATCGAGCAGCGTGCGGTCGACCTCGACCACTTCGCCGACGAAGCCGAGATCGAGCACGCGCTCGATGTTCGAATCCGGATCCTTCACGGTCTTGCGTGCCTTTTCGGCGAAGACCATGTTGCCGTCCTTGCCGCAAAGGCCGATCGCCCATTCGCCCGTCTGGTTGATCAGCGCGACGATTTCCTTGTTGATCGAGCCGGCGAGCACCATCTCGACGATCTCGACCGTCTTCTGGTCGGTGACGCGAAGCCCGCCTTCGAATTTCGATTCGATGCCCATCTTGTTCAGCATGGCGCCGATCTGCGGGCCGCCGCCGTGAACGACGATCGGGTTGACGCCCGATTGCTTCAAGAGCGCGATGTCGCTGGCAAAGGCCTTGCCGAGCTCGGGATTGCCCATGGCGTGGCCGCCATATTTCACGACAATCGTCTTGTTCTCGTAACGCTGCATGAAGGGCAGCGCCTTGGCCAGAAGCCGTGCCTGCAGTTCGCTTTCGGTTTCGTTCATGGGAACCCCGCAGAATTGATCGCGGCCTTTTATCGCAAGTTTCTGACAGAGGGAATAATCCAGAGGGTAATAGTTTTTCGTATCTGGCGCGGAGCCGGAGCACTTCGCCGCCCGGCGCACGCAAGCTTGAGATGAGGAACGCCATGCAAGGCGATGAGATCGCAGACCTGATCGGCCGCGTCGCACTCGGCGACCGCAGGGCTTTCGTGGCCCTCTACAACCAAACCGGACCGAAACTTTTTGCGGTCTGCCTGCGTATCTTGAAGGATCGCACGGAAGCCGAAGAAGCCCTGCAGGAAGTCTATATCAGCATCTGGCAACGGGCTCGGAGCTTCCAGGCTGCCACGGGTTCGTCGTCGGCGTGGCTGGCCGCAATCGCCCGCAACCGGTCGATCGATGCGCTGCGGGCGCGCAAGCCTGTCGCCGACGAACTCGACAGTGCCTACGATCTTGCCGATGCCGGACCCGACCCGGAAATGCAGACGGTGACGAAGGATGAAGGAAGGCGGATTGACACCTGCATGGAAGAGTTGGAAGCTGATCGTGCGGTCGCGGTGAAACGGGCTTATGTCGAAGGGCTGAGCTATCAGGAACTGGCCGATCAGTTTGGTGTCCCGCTGAACACGATGCGGACCTGGCTCAGGCGCAGCCTCTTGAAACTGAGAGAGTGCATGGAACGATGACATCGCCCGACAAAAGCAAGGGAGACCGCTCCCGCGACGAGGTTCTCGCCGGCGAATATGTGCTTGGCGTCCTGTCGCTGCAGGACCGCCGGGTGGTGGAAGAGCGCATGCGCCACGATCGGCCTTTCGCGGCGATCGTCAGCCGCTGGGAAACCAATCTTTCCGCCTTCAATGACGAGTATGAAGGTGTTGCTCCGAACCGGGAAACCTTCAAGCAGATCGAGGCGCGGCTTTTCGGCGATAGCCAAAAGGCCGCATCCTTTTCGCATGGGCTCTGGAATTCCGCCGTTTTCTGGCGCTCGCTGAGCTTTGCTTGCGTCATCGTCGCCGTCAGTGCCGTCATCTTCGCCTCCGGCGTGGTGCCGCAGCCGCAGGGGCCGGCGCCTTTGGTGGCGTCGCTTTCGGGCCAGAACAGCACCATCAATCTTCTTGCCTCCTATGAGCTGCAGAGCGGCCGGCTGAAGATCGTGCCGGTCGCGGCCGGCAAGCCGGAAGAGAAGTCGCTGGAACTCTGGCTGGTGCCCGGCAGCGGCCTGCCGAAATCGCTCGGCGTCTTCCAGCCGGGCGAAAGCGGCGAACTGGTCATTCCCGCCGATCTGCGCAGCCATATCGCCGATGGTGCAACGCTCGCCGTCAGCCTCGAGCCCTTCGGCGGCTCGCCGACCGGCCAGGCGACCGGCCCGGTGATCGCAAGCGGCCCCCTGCACCGGCCGTAAAATCACGCCGGCCGTAAAAATCATTTTCTCCTGTCTGAAACTCTTCGGCGCGGACCGTCGTAGTTCGAAATGTCCGGACGACGCTCAGGCATAAAGCCGGCGGATGGGGTCCGGTGAGGAGAAAATCATGATCAAGTCCGTATTGCGCGGCTTCGCGCTCGCCACCGCCATGTCGGCTGTCGCCTTTGCTGCCGCCAAGAACCCGATGGTCGGCGGTGCTGCAATGTTCGACAGCAAGAACATCATCGAGAACGCCGTGAATTCCAAGGATCACACGACGCTGGTCGCAGCCGTCAAGGCCGCCGGCCTCGTCGGCACGCTCGAGGGCAAGGGTCCCTTCACCGTCTTCGCGCCGACCAACGAAGCTTTCGCCGCCCTGCCGAAGGGTACCGTCGAAACGCTGCTGAAGCCGGAAAACAAGGCGACGCTCACCAAGGTTCTGACCTGCCACGTCGTTGCCGCCGATGCGATGGCCAAGACCGTTGCCAAGATGATCAAGGATGACGGCGGCGAGCACGACATCAAGACCGTCGGCGGCTGCGTGCTGAAAGCCCGCGAAAGCAAGGGCAAGATCACGCTGACCGATGAAAACGGCGGCGTTTCCCATGTGACCATCGCCGACGTCAAACAGTCGAACGGCGTCATCCACGTCGTCGACAAGGTGCTGCTGCCGAAGATGTAAGTCTCGTATCGACGAAGGCATGGGGCGCTGTTGAGGCGCCCCTAACGCAAATTGACGAGGTGGCTATTGGGCCGCTTCCGCTCTCGGGAAGACGAGGGAGACACTCATGCCGGTGCCAGGGGACGAGCTTACTTCAACCTCGGCGCGGGCATTCTGTTTCAGCGACTGTACGATCATCGCGCTCAGTTTTCCCGGCTGCGGCCAAGTCACATCTTGGGGAAGGCCGACCCCGTTATCAGCAACGGTGATCCTGCACCCGGTATCGCTGACGACACAGCGGAGCGTGATTTCGCCGCCATCACGCCCCACGAAGGCATGCTTCAGCGTATTGGTGAGGAGTTCGTTGATGACGAGGCCGGCCGGCATGGCGACATCGACCGAAACCGGCCAGGTATCGACCTTCATGTCCAGCCGGATCCCTTCCACCGCGTGGGCCGCCATCACCGAGGCGGCAATCTGGCTGACATAGGTGCCAAGATCGACAGTGGCGCCTTTCTCTTCGTCTGACAGCGAGCGATAGAGCAGGGCCAAGGCTTCAATCCGCCCGGCAAGCCGTGCAAACCTCTCGCTTTCCTCATTCTGTTGAGCGTTGCGCGCCTCCATTCGGATGAGCGCCGTGATCATCTGAAGATTGTTCTTCACGCGATGCTGAAGTTCCCGCAGAAGGACATCTTTCTCCGTCAGCAGTTCGCTGAAGCTCTCAGCGGCCGTCGCCTCATTGCGGGCAGCAAAGGCCACCAATCGGAAGAGTGGCGTGTCGTCATCGTCGACGATCGTATTCGACCAGACATCGACAATGACGGTGCTGTCGGGTTCGGCCACCAGCGAGAAGGCGCCAATATAATCCTCCGCAGTTGTCACAGCGGCCGTGAGCGACGCCTCTCCGGAGACAGCGGTGGAGTTCAGTTTAATTTCCGGCCAAGGTTTTCCCTGGACCTCGATTGCCTCAAGCGCCGTCAGCCGTTCGAATTCGAGGTTGACGTAAATCAGCAGCTCGTCGCCACTGAGTTGGGAGACAGCCACTGCGAATGGCACATGATCGAGAAAGTGTCGAAACCGGTCGTCATCAAGGGCTTCGGCAAGATGGGGCAAGTTGCCGACGCCTTCCGGCGAAATCGGCTGGTCTTTGCTATCGGTCATCAAATCTTACTCTTGGACGCGGCTGCTCCCGCACAGCAGGAGAACTAGGGTTGCTTTAAAACCTGCGGGGACGCAAGCGTTGATCGGCGGCACGTCCGCCGATTGCCGGCCACAGGATGATTTAGGCCCGGTCATAGGTAAATGACGTCAGCAGGGTCGTGACGAAATTGCTCGCCCTTTCCTTGACCAGCACTTCCGTCCATTCATCTGTCCCGCGCAGCCGCAAATCCGTGTAGATGCTGTCGACGGCCGCTTCTTCGATACGCTTGATATGGGTCCTGAACGACGCTTCGCCGCCGCCGTGATACATGTCTCTGATCACCATGCGCAGGATCTCCTGAATGGCGATCTGCCAGGCCGTATTGATCGATTGAAGTTCGTTCGCAGTCTCTGCCATTGACGCTTCCTTGGTGCGAGTGAATGCCAGCACGCCTTCGGCATGCTGCAGCGCGCGATCTGCAAGCCCGTCATTTCAGATGCGGTTTAAATCCCGAGCCTTGTCGATCGGGTTGTGATCTCCGCGGGCCCTGGCGCGTTTGGCAATGAGGGCCGAGGTTGCCGATACCCGGTCACTCTGTTCCCTAGCAAGCCGGGCTTCCCGAAGCCGCAACGTCTTCGCCTGTTGCGATTGGGCGTCGGATTCAAGCTCTTCGGCCGCCTGGTTCTTCGCGAAGAATTGGGTCTGGACGTTGCCGAAGGCAATCTCCGCCCGCTGGCGAGATTTGCTGTATGTCTCAGTCATGTTGGCTCCGATATTGGAGGGCTCGACGCGCGAGCGAAAACAAAAAAGGCCAGGCAAATCGCCTGGCCTTGGATTAATAACGTGCTTCCGGCAGTGCCAGTACATCCGTGGTCAAAGGGAAGCAGATACCGATTTAAGCGTTCTGGAGATTGCAGGCGGACATCTTGCCCGACTTGTTGTCACGCTCGAGATCGAAGCCGATCTTCTGGCCTTCGACGAGTTCGCGCATTCCGGCGCGCTCGACGGCGGAGATGTGAACGAAGGCGTCATCGCCGCCATTGTCAGGCTGAATGAAGCCGAAGCCTTTGGTGGAGTTGAACCATTTAACTGTGCCAGTGGCCATGATGATGAACCCTTTCATAGCAATATTGAAGAACCGCAACGCCAAGGCGATGCGGATGATGATAGCGATTTTTGAAAGGAAGTTCGTTCAGAGCGCGGTGCCAATCGCGCGATAACCAAGCCAGCAAGCAAAATTCGATGCTCGCTATCTAGCTCATCAAGCTTGCGTCGTCAACCGTTAGTTTTCCGATTGCGCTGTCTTCAACTTATGGGTGCCGCGGAGACCTTTACACCAAACAGGGCTCCGCGTCCGGGGCGCGTGCGCCTTCTACTTCCAGCGGGCGATGCCGACGGTTTCGCCAATCGCCTGGCGCAGATCGTCCAACCCATCGCCCTTTTCCGAGGAGGTGGAGAGCACGCCGGGATAGGCGGCCGGGCGCTTGCGGATCTTGTCGGCTGTTTCGGCCAGCAGCTTCGGCACGCCGGCCGCCTTGATCTTGTCGGTCTTGGTCAGCACGATCTGGTAGGAGACGGCAGCCTTGTCGAGCAGGTCAAGCACGTCGTCGTCATTCTTCTTGATGCCGTGGCGGCTGTCGATCAGCACGTAGACGCGCTTCAGCGTCGCGCGGCCGCGCAGATAATCGAAAACCAGCTTGGTCCACTTGTCGACCTGCTCCTTCGGCGCCTGCGCATAACCATAGCCCGGCATGTCGACGATCGCCATCGGCGGCAGGTCGCCGCCTTCGCCGGAATAGCCGTCGGGAACGAAATAGTTGAGTTCCTGCGTGCGTCCCGGCGTGTTCGAGGTGCGCGCCAGGCCCTTCTGGCCGACCAGTGCGTTGATCAGCGAGGATTTGCCGACATTCGAGCGCCCGGCGAAGGCCACCTCCAGCGGCCCTTCCGGCGGCAGGAAGTTCAGGGATGGCACGCCGCGGATGAAGATCCATGGGTGGCCGAAGAGCGGCTTTTCGGTGTCGGGCATGCGGGCTCTGCAATCTCTGGGTTGGGTGTCTTACCGGGCTTCATGGTTTTGCGGGCAGATGTCAAGCTTTAGAGGCGGCTTGCAGGGTCTTACCCTGCGTCCTTCTCCGATGCCCGGAAAAGAAAAGCCCCGCCGGAGCGGGGCTTGGCAGGCGTCATTTCGATGGCGCTTCTTTTCGTCGGAACAGGCCCTTCAGATTGTCGAAGAGTTCGACCTTGACGCCGTGGCGCCTCATGATCACCGACTGCTGCAGCACCGAGAGCGTGTTGTTCCAGGCCCAGTAGATGACGAGGCCGGCCGGGAAGCTTGCCAGCATGAACATGAACACCAGCGGCATCCAGTTGAAGATCATCGCCTGGGTCGGATCGGGCGGGGTCGGGTTCATGCGCATCTGCACGAACATGGTGATGCCCATGATCAGCGGCCAGACGCCGAGATGCAGCAAGGTCGGGGCCTCGAAGGGCAGCAGGCCGAACAGATTGACGATCGTCGTCGGATCGGGCGCCGAAAGATCCTTGATCCAGCCGAAGAAGGGCGCATGCCGCATCTCGATGGTGATGTAGATCACCTTGTAGAGCGAGAAGAAGATCGGGATCTGCAGCGCCACCGGCCAGCAGCCGGCGATCGGATTGATCTTCTCGTCCTTGTAGAGCTGCATCGTCGCCTGCTGCAGCCCCATGCGGTCGTCGGCGAATTTCGCCTTCAACTCCTCCATCTTCGGCTGCATGCGCTTCATGTTGGCCATCGAAGCATATTGCTTGCTGGCGAGCGGGAAGAACAGGAGCTTGACGACGATGGTGGTGCACAGGATCGCCACGCCGAAATTGCCGAAGTAGCGGAAGAAGAAGTCCATCAGCTTGAACATCGGCTTGGTGATGAAATAGAACCAGCCCCAGTCGATCAGACGGTCGAACTTCGGAATCGAGTAGCTCGCCTCATAGCCGTCGATGACGGGCACTTCCTTGGCGCCGGCAAAGACGAGGTTCTTCAGCTCGATCGATTGGCCCGGCGCAACGGTGAAGGCATCTTCCTTGTAGTCGGCCTGATAGCGCGGCTGACCGTCGGGAAAATGCGAGAAGCTTGCCTCATAGGGACTGGCCTGCGGCGGGACGATCGTCGCGGCCCAGTATTTGTCGGTGATGCCGAGCCAGCCGCCGGTGGATTTGGCCGGCTTCACGGCTTCCTTCTCGGCGGCGGTATATTTGGTTTCCACCAGGCCGTCATCGCCGATGACGCCGATGAAGCCTTCATGCAGGACGTAGACCGATGGCGTCGTCGGCTTGTTGTAGCGCGTGACGCGGCCGTAGGAATTCAGCGAAGCGGGCGCCTGGCCGGCATTCTGGATCTTGTCGGCGACGGTGAACATGTAGCGTTCATCGACGGAGATGGTGCGGGTGAAGGTCAGGCCCTTGTCGTTCGTATAGGTCAGCGTCACCGGCGTCTTTTCGGTGAGCTTGGCGCCCTCAGGTGCGGTCCAGAGCGTCGAGGGACCGGGAACGCTGCCCGTCGCATCGCTGCCGATATAGCCGAGTTCGGTGAAATAGCCGTCCTTGGTTTCGGCCGGGCTGAACAACGTGATGATCGGGCTCGAGTCGTCGACGGTCTCGTGATAGCCCTTGAGCTTCAGATCGTCGAGGCGGGCGCCGGCAAGGTTGATCGAACCGGAAAGTGCCGGGGTATCGATGACAATGCGCGGCGACTTCTGCAGCGCTTGCTCGAGCGTCGCCGTCGCGGCCGCCTGGCTGGAAGGGGCCGCACCGCTCGGCTGGGCCGGCGCCTGACCGCTTGCTGCGGGCTGCTGCGCCTGCTCGGTCTGCTGCTGCGCCTTCTGGGCTTCCTGCGCCTTGCGCTGGGTCTCGATGCGCGGATTCATATAGAGAAACTGCCAGCCGAGGACGATCAGCACCGAGAGAGCGATCGCAATGAAGTAATTGCGGTTGTTTTCCATCATACGTTCCTGGGGCGTCCGTCTCCGGAGCGCCGGTGTTTCGGCCTGGTTTCCACGCGGGATTTCAGTTCCGCGGCCAATTCTTTGAAGGACGCCTGAAGCACGTCCCTGCGCGCGACAACCACATAGTCGTGTCCGGGCTGCATTGCAAACCCCGCATGAAGCCGCACCGCCTCTTTCAGGCGGCGGCGCATACGGTTCCGTTCGACCGCGTTGCCATGTTTTTTGGTGACTGTAAAACCGACACGGGCTTGGCTGTCGGGTTCCTTCCGGTCGAGGACTTCGAGAAGGAAGAGGCCGCCCCGGCGTTTTTCGCCCTCGCGCGCGGCAAGAAACTGCGGGCGGCTCTTCAGCCGCCCGACAGTGTGTTTCTTCTCACTGGTCGTCAATTCGCCCGCCATCTCTTACCGGGCAATCCGGCCTTAAGCCGAAAGACGCTTGCGGCCCTGCGCGCGGCGGGCAGCGATGACCTTGCGGCCACCCTTCGTGGACATGCGCGCACGGAAGCCGTGGCGACGCTTGCGAACAAGCTTGGATGGTTGGTAGGTACGCTTCATTTATTTGAATACCGCGGAGTGCGGCCCTTCTTGAATTTGCATAATGCAAGGAGCGTTGTTTTTCGAACGGGCGAGCCAAAAAGGCTGAGTGACCGGACGTGCGGCGGCTTATACGGATGAAGCCTTAGAAAGTCAATTATACCCGATAATTTCACTTTGCGCCGTCGGCCCGAAGTAATTTTCGCACTCTGGTGTTAAGAATTTCCGCTTGCTCCGAGCGGTTGTAATTTGGTGCCGCAAGCGATCGATAAGCCTGGTTTGCAGGGGGTTACGTCCCGCGACCGCGTCCAACAGGGATAATTTTCCCTCGGCATAATCGTAAATATTGGAAATCTAACTTTAATAAATGTCGCCGATATTCAGCGCATGAGCTGGAATTTGCTTTCCAGGCAGTGGCGTAGCTAGGAGGGCATTGCATTGAAGATCCGTGGCAAAATTAATCTGCTGGTGTGCGTGATGGGCGCGGTCGCGCTTCTGATCGGCGCAACGGCATTGTCCGCGATGCACGAATACAGTCGCAACCTGACGGCTTACGAACAGGCCGCCACCCGCGCCTATGCCGGCGAACGTCTCAACCGTTTCGTGACGGCCGTGGTGATGGAATCGCGCGGCATTTATGCCGCCAAGACGATCAAGGATACGCCGAATTTTGCCAAGGGCCTGCTGGCCGGCCTCGACGAGATCGACAAGGTCATCGCGGGCTGGGCGCCGCTCGTTCCCGAGGATGAGAAGGACAGTTTTGCCAAGCTTGTCGCCCGCGCTGCGGAATTCCGCACCTTCCGCGCGGAAACGGCCCGCCTCGGTACCGAGGTCGGCCCCGAGGCCGCCAGCCAACAGGGCAACAATGAGGCCAACCGCGCCAACCGCAAGGCGTTCCAGGCGGAAATCGACGCGGTCGTCGCCATCGACAAGGCCGCGCTGCAGACCGTCAACGCCGAGATCGAAAGCTTCCGCTCCTGGGTGCTGATGCTCGTCCTCAGCATCACCGGCATCGGCATTTCGGCCGGCATCGGCATGGGCTTCTACATCGGCACCAGCCATCTGAGCCGCCCGATCAAGCGCGTCACCCATGCGATCAAGGAGGTTGCCGACGGCAATTTCGAGGCCGAGGTTCCTTTCGCCGGACGCCAGGATGAAATCGGCGAGATGGCCGCAGCGGTCGCCGTCTTCAAGGCGAACGGCCTTGCCATCAAGCGCCTGAACGCTCAGGAGGCGGCGATGCGCGCCAAGAGCGACGACCTGCAGTCGAGCATGTCCGTCGTCGTGGCTGCGGCCGCGGCCGGCGATTTCGGCCACCGCATCGATAAGGACTACGAGGACGAGAACCTCAACCAGTTCGCCGGCAACATCAACACGCTGCTGGCGAGCGTCGATGCCGGCATCGGCGAGACCCGCCGCGTCATCGCAAGCCTTGCCGAAGGCGACCTCACCCAGACGATGCGCGGCAGCTTCCAGGGCGCCTTCGCCGAATTGCAGCAGAACGTCAACAATACCTTCGTCACCCTGCAGGCGACGATGCGCGAAGTGCGCGAGACGACGGAAGCGATGAACGGCAACACCGCCGAACTGCGCAATGCCAGCGACGACCTGTCGAAGCGCACCGAGCAGCAGGCGGCTGCCCTCGAACAGACCTCCGCCGCCCTCGACGAGATCACCGCCGTCGTCCAGAATTCCACCGAGCGGGCGCATGAAGCAACCATCATGGTGTCCGAAGCCAAGGAGAATACCGGCCGCTCCGGCGTCGTCGTGCGCAACGCCGTCGAGGCCATGGGCCGCATCGAGCAGGCGTCACGCGAAATCAGCCAGATCATCAACGTCATCGATGAGATCGCCTTCCAGACCAACCTGCTGGCGCTGAATGCCGGCGTCGAGGCCGCTCGCGCCGGCGAGGCCGGAAAGGGCTTTGCGGTGGTCGCCCAGGAAGTGCGCGAACTCGCCCAGCGTTCGGCAACGGCCGCCAAGGACATCAAGGCGCTGATCACCAAGTCAGGCGACGAGGTGCAGGTTGGCGTCAAGCTGGTGCAGGCGACCGGCGAGGCGCTCGCCGAAATCGGCACCCGGGTCATCGCCATCAACGACCATATCCATTCGATTGCGACAGCCGCGACCGAACAGTCGACCGGCCTCAAGGAAGTCAATACCGCCGTCAACCAGATGGACCAAGTAACCCAGCAAAATGCGGCGATGGTGGAAGAGACCTCCGCCGCCACCCACAGGCTTTCGGCCGAAGCCAATGGACTGGTGCACCTCATTGCCCGCTTCAAGCTGTCGGACGGTGCGCCGGCGCCCGTGGCGCTCGTCCGCAGCGAGCCGCACCGGCCGGTCGCCTCGCCCGCCCGCCGGGCGATCGCCAAGGTCGCCCGCGCCTTCGGCGGCAATGCCGCGCCTGCCGAACAGAGCTGGGAAGAGTTCTAAGCTTTACTGATCACGCGCCTTTTAACGCCGCCTCCGGGCGGCGTTCGTTTTTTTGCAAATATTGTTCGGAGTCCTCTTGTGCCACCACCACCCGGTCCGCGCGAAGGCTGCCCCTCACCCTAACCCTCTCCCCGTAAAAACGGGGAGAGGGGACGTGCCCTGCGAAAGGTTGATGGGGAACGGAGAGGTCGCGGCTATCCCCTTCGCCCCGCCTGCGGGGAGAAGGTGCCGGCAGGCGGATGAGGGGCCTTCCTCCTCCCGGGCGCGCGTTTCTTTGTGACGACGTGACGCTGCTCGCAAAGATTTGAAAGCGGAGCATCTTGGTCTAATATAAAGCTCCAGCGGTAAGGGCGGCGCAAATGCCGCCGATCGGGCGAGACGCGAATGCCGATGAAAGACCAGGGCGACAATCCTGCGGCGGAAACCCCGGCGGCCGGCGAGGCTGCAAGGGCGCCGTGCCCGTCTGCCGGCATGTTCGGCGGGCTTTCCGGCAAGCTGCTCTGGCTCACCGTCTTCTTCATCATGCTTGCCGAAATCCTGATCTTCTTCCCCTCGGTCGCCAGCATGCGCATACGCTGGCTGGAGGACAGGCTGAACACGGCCGCTGCCGCCGCCATCGTCATCGACGGGCTGCAGCCGGTCGAGCTGCCGCGGGCACTGCAGAAGGAAACGCTGGAGGCGACCGGCACCAAGGCGATCGTGCTGCGCAAGGACGGCACCTCGCGGCTGCTGGCGACCACCGATATGCCGACCTCCGTCGATGAAGCCTATGATCTCACCGACGTGCCGCCAATGACGGCGATACGCGATGCGCTCGACACGCTGATCTTCGGTGGCAGCAGGATGATCCGCGTCTACGGCCCCGTCGGCGACACCAATACCGGCGTCGAGGTGGTGATGAGGGACAGGCAGTTGCGCACGGCGATGTTCGCCTATTCCCGCAACGTCCTCCTGCTGTCGGTGCTGATCTCCGTCTTCACCGCGACGCTGATCTTCTTTGCGATCAACCGCATCCTGATCGGCCCGATCCGCCGGCTGACCGGCAGCATGCAGCAATTCTCCTCCGATCCGGAAAACCCGGCCCATATCTATATCGGCGACGGCGGCCGCGACGAACTGGCGGTCGCCGGCCGCAACCTCACCTCGATGCAGATGGAGCTGCAGAAGACGCTGAAGCAGCAGAAGAACCTTGCCGCTCTCGGCCTTGCCGTCTCCAAGATCAATCACGACATGCGCAATATCCTGGCGTCGGCGCAGCTGATGTCGGACCGTCTCGTCGATGTCGACGATCCGATGGTCAAGAGCTTCGCCCCGAAGCTGCTGCGCACCATCGACCGCGCCGTCGGCTATACCACCGAGGTGCTGTCCTACGGCAAGGCGAGCGAATCGGCGCCGCGCCGTCGCCATATCCTGCTTTTGGAACTGACCCAGGAGGTCAAGGACATACTGGCGATCGATCCGCAGAGCGGCATCGAATTCGTCGAGCAGATCGGCGCCGATCTCAAGGTCGATGCCGATGGTGAACAGCTCTTCCGCGTCATCCACAATCTCTGCCGCAACGCGCTGCAGGCGCTGACCGCGCCGGGCGAGGGCGCCCCGGGTACCTTGAGGCGCATCACCGTCGCCGCCCAGCGCGTCGGCAGCGTCGTCAGCATCACGGTCGACGATACCGGTCCGGGCATGCCGCTGAAGGCCCGCCAGAACCTCTTTGCCGCCTTCCGCGGTTCCGCCCGCTCCGGCGGCACCGGCCTCGGCCTCACCATTGCCCGCGAGCTGGTGCTGGCCCATGGCGGCACGATCGCGCTGGTGGAAAAGCCGACGGTCGGCACCCAGTTCCGCATCGAGATCCCCGATCGCCCGGTTTCGCTGGAGGATTACCGCAGCCGGACGCATTTGGAAAAGTGACCTCGCCCGGCAAGGCACAGCCGCGAACAGGCAAAGACGCGATTTTTTCAGAAATGCTCTTGCATTGTCCCGAAGGACGTTTTAGAGGATCGCCACGCAAGCGGCACCGCCGCATTTTGCACGCACCCGTAGCTCAGCTGGATAGAGCACCAGACTACGAATCTGGGGGTCAGGAGTTCGAATCTCTTCGGGTGCGCCATTCTTCCCAATTACCATGCCATCGGTCTTCAGGCCCCGGTTACGGACTGGCCATTTGGGTCTGATCGCACTTCAGTTCGTTATTTCCCATGCACATCCTCTAGGTGCGCCCAAGCTCGCAGCTATGCCTATGAGGCGCGTCGCGTCCTACTGGATCGGTGCCGTATGCCAAGCCGCCAGATGGCCTCAGTCGAGTTTGGCCGGCGACGAGAACGGCAAATTGGCGTCCACCACAAAGATGGCGAACTCATCGAGATCGCTTGTTCCGGCATTAAACACTTCCATCGGTGTATCCGCGCCATGACCAACCATGGTCGTTCCGGCTTCGGCATAGGCCATGCCGTGCGGCGTCCTCTGGCCCAGCTTGCCGGCCAGCACATAAAAGGCCTCCGGCCCCGGATGTGAATGGATCGAAGTCTTGGCGCCCGGCACGCCTCCGGCGCGGTTGATGCGCAGCAAATATTCGCTTGCGCTGACCGGTGGGATGGGACCAATCGCGGCGACACTGGTTCCGCCTGGCGTAGAGCCATCCTTTGGTCCAAGCGTGAACAACCACACCTTGCCTGCGACCTCGGCCGCGAGTGACGTCGGGCCTGCGGCGCTTTGGGCCTGGGCCAGCGTTGGGAAATTCTCCAGCCGCCAGAACAATGGTCCGGGCGGCAGTTCCTTCACCTTCTTCTCGACCACTGGTTCGACGAGCAATTTGGCATTTTCGGCCGTCGCGGCGGACGTCGTAAGACCGAAAGCAACCTGCGAAATGAGCAGTATTCCGATCAGGCTCTCTGTGAGGGTTCGCAGGTTCATGGTGGTTCTCCTACCGATTCAACCTTGCATATGGTTTGGGGACGATGGGTCGCGACGCGCGCTTGGTGCGACGTTGGACGCGCACAATGCCAATGTCCCGAACGACTGGTGATCGTTCGGTGAAAAATTGCCGAAAAACAAAGGCGCTGCGGCGGCATTCACGGAGTTGCAGCTGTCTGATATGATAATGGATGTCCCCGCGGCAGGAGGCGGAGGATGGATTCCCGGGCTGCCAGGACGTTCGCGGTTAACGGCGTTATCGTTGATATTGCCGGAGGGATTGTGTGTGACCGGGAAGGGCGCGAGATCGCTCTCAGGCCGCAGGCCTTCCACCTCCTGAAGTCTCTCCTCGAAAACGCCGATCGGCTGGTCACCAAAGATGAGCTGATGCAGGCGGTGTGGCCAGGCGTGTTCGTCACCGATGACAGCCTGGTCCAATGCGTGCGCGATGTACGCCGCGCTCTTCACGATGAGCAACAGGCAGTTCTCAAGGCCGTACCGAAACGCGGATACCGGCTGATGATCACCGCCGCGAACCCGCCTTTGGCGCCGGCAAGGTGGAAATGGACTGCGGGTCTGGGCCTGGTGGTCTTTCTGGCGGCAGGTGCAGTCTGGCTCTTTACAAGTTACGCAATCGAGAAGCGTCCCGACGCGGGGCTGCCATCCATCGCGGTGCTGCCCTTCGACAATTATCGCGGTGACGAGGCGACCGGACGCCTCGCCGATGGCCTCGTCGAGGACATAATCACCGATCTGGCGGGGTTCCCTGAATTCGAGGTGATCGCCCGCAACTCGACTGAACAATACCGGGACAAACCAGCCGAGCCGAATGAGGTGGGCAGGACGCTTGGCGCGAGCTTTATTGTCGAAGGCTCAATTCAACGCCAAGCCGATCGGGTGCGGGTTACAGCACAACTCATCGACGCCAAAACGAACAAGCACCTTTGGTCGCAGCGCTGGGACCGGCCGGACCGGGACCTCTTTGCGATTCAAACGGAGATTGCCGGGCAGGTCTCCAACCGGCTCGGCGGCGGAGGCGGCGTGATCCAGGAGGCAGGCCGGATCGCGGCCCATCGCAAGCCGCCAAGCGACCTTACCGCCTATGAGCTGTACCTGCTCGGCACGGAGAAGCTTGCGAAGATGAATCGCGCTGATGTCGAGGAGGCAATCAAGCTCCTCAAAAGCGCCGCGGAACTGGACCCGGGGCTGGCGCGCGCCTGGGTTGAACTTTATCACGCGTATAGCGTCATGCCGAGTTTTGGCGCCGATTTCGAGGTCAACTTCCGACTGGCCGCCGAGGCCGCCGAGCGCGCGGTCACGCTCGATCCGATGGACGCCGAGGCGCACGCCGTGCTGGGCTTTAGTTTCGGCGACAGGAACGATCTTGCACGCGCCAAAGCGGAATTCGACACGGCGCTGCGCATGGCGCCGAACCAGTTCGAAATTCTGACCTTCTACGCCTTCTTGGCATCCACCTTCGGCGAGCCGCAGCGCGGTGCGGAGATGGTCGATCAGGCAATCCGCCTTAATCCGATCTACCCGGTGTGGAGTACGAGAATCTTTGCTGCTGCCTATTTCATGGCAGGACGCTACGAAGATGCGCTTCGCATGCAGGGTCAAATGGGTCCGGAAAACTACGGTCGACGGATGTGGGTATATCGTCCAGCCGCGCTAGCCGCCACCGGCCGCACGGCGGAAGCGAAAACGGCTCTCACACAAGCACTGAAATGGTTTCCCGATCTCACCATAGAGGGATTTGTGAGCCTTCCTGATACAAATGAAAACGACAGGCGGCGATTGATCGAAACCATGCGACTTGCCGGCTTTCCGCCCTGCGCAAAGCCCGAGGCATTGGCCGGTTTTGTCAAGCCTTTCAGGTTGCCTGAATGCGTCGAGCGTTGAATCTCGCAAGCAGTCTGCGGCGCGGATAGCGGTAACTTCGAGATTGAAACCTAGCTGGCCGGCTCGTTGCAACCGCACAAACCCTGAAATGCGCTACGAATGGTCTCTTCAACGGATGGTCGCTCGGCAGCGGCTTAGAGCGTCAGTGTTTCTGGAAGGAGCCGATTGCACCCAACGCGGCCAACCCAACGGCTCACCTCTAAAATCGGCTATTTTCCCGACATGATTGCGCCGGATTCTAAGCGCTACGATTAAGCATTGCGGTCAACAGGGAGTGGGGGCTTCCAATGCAACGCAGGCTTTCGGCGATCCTCTCGGCTGACATCGTCGGCTACACCCGTTTGATGGAAATCGATGACATCAGCACGCTGAACCGCCTCAAGTCGTTGCGCCATGACCTGGTCGACCCCTGTATTGCGACTCACAACGGACGGATCGTCAAGCTGATGGGTGATGGGATGCTGGTGGAGTTCGCCAGCGTTGCCGATGCCGTAAGGTGCGCCACCGAGATTCAAAGCACGATAGCCAGAGCCGAACCCCAGGAGGCCCAAGACCGCGGTCTCGTATATCGCATCGGGGTCAATCTTGGCTACATCATCGTCGATGGTGACGACATCCATGGTGACGGGGTCAACGTCGCGGCGCGCCTGCAATCCCTCGCCGATCCCGGCGGGGTCGCGATCGCTGGCATCGTGCGCGAGCATATCGGCAGCAAGTTGGGGGTCGACTTCGAGGATTTCGGCCAACATTCCGTGAAGAACCACGAGAGGCCCATACAAGTCCACATGGCGCGCTTCGGACACAGATGGCAGGATTCACCGCCGAAGCGGCCTCCTGCGGCGGTGATCGCCGAAAGCGAAGGCGTGTCTATTGCGGTGCTACCGTTCACCAACATGAGCGGCGATCCGGAACAGGAATACTTCAGTGATGGCATCACCGAGGACATCATTACGGATCTTGCGAAAGTGTCCGCGCTCAGCGTCATCGCCCGCAATTCAAGCTTTATCTACAAAGGTCGCGCCGTGGACATGAAGCAGGTGGGATGCGAACTCGGCGTGCGGTATGTGCTGGAAGGCAGCGTGCGCAAGGCCGGAAACAAAGTGCGCATTGCGGCTCAGCTTATCAACGGAACGGATGGCCGGCACGTGTGGGCGGAGCGATACGATCGCGACCTTGAAGATATATTCGCGCTGCAGGACGAAATCTCCAAGCACATTGTCGACGCGCTTAAGGTCCGGCTCCTCGCAAAGGAGCTTGAGACTATCACCAAGCGGGGAACCGACAATCCGGAGGCCTATCAAATTTATCTGATGGGGCGGTCGTTCTTTAACCGTGGACACGAATCGAGAAGCATAAAGGCAGCCCGGGGTCTGTTCGCGAAGGCCGTCGACCTAGATCCGCGCTATGCACGGGCTTATGCCGGACTGTCCGACTGCGACTCCTACCTTCTGCTCGCCAATGATCCGGCTGCCACATATGACAACATCCTAGACAACGCCAACCGGGCTCTGGAGCTCGATCCAGGTCTCTCCGACGCCCATGCATCGCGAGGCATCGCAATGTTTACCAAGGGCCTGCGGGCTGAGGCCGAGGCAGAGTTCGAGCTCGCCCTCGAACGAGATCCGACCTCTTTCGAGGCGAACTTCTTCTACGGGCGCAATTGTCACGCGCAGGGCCAGTTCGAAAAGGCGCGCGGCCTCTACGAGCGCACTATCGCCTTGAAGCCAGATGATTATCGGGCCTGGGACCAGCTGCGAGCGGTCCATATATCCCTTGGGCACCATCAAGAAGCAGCTCAGTCGGCGCGAGAGTGCCTTCGGCTGATAGAAGGAGAGATTGCCGCACATCCAGACGAGCCGATCCTTATGTGCTATGGCGGCTGTTTGCTGGCGGATCTGGGCGAGATGGAGCGTGGAGCGTCGTGGGCGTCCCGTGCCGCCGCAATCGCTGGGGACGACCTCAGAGTGCTCTATAATCTCGCTTGTTGCTATGCGAAGCTCGGCAAACCTGCTGAGGCCATTGCCTGCCTTGAACGGCAGGCGTCCGGATCGCCTACCTATGTCGCGTCGGTCGTGGCGTGGATGAAGAAGGACAGCGATCTAGATCCTCTCCGGAACCATCCGCGCTACCTGGCTCTCGCCGACCGGCTGGAAGCTCAGCTAGCAGAGCCTCCTGGCCTCATTCCTTGATCGGGATTCCGGCTTCGATCGCAGCGTCGATAAACGCCTGTCGCGCCTCCTGATCGATTGGCTTTCGCCGGCCGCTGCCACCGTGAAGGTCAGGCTGCGGATTCATTCCAACGTTTTCATCGACCATCTCTGCTTCGTGAAAGGCATCGAGGGCTGGCGGATCGTCGCCAAGGTCTGGCATCTGGAAACGGTGAGGGTATCGTTGCCCGCTCCACAACATCAGGCCTTGCCGGGAAGCTGATGGCGCCCCGGCGACGCCTAGAATTCCTGAACGAATTCACACGCCAGCAAGGTTTTGCCTGGCAGGGCATTGCCTTGGCGGGCAACGATGGAGACCTTTCCGGGTCCGGCCATTCCCGGTTCCGGCTGCAGATCTGCCGGCAGTTCGCGCGAATAGCCCTTGGTAGATGCACCCAGCAGGTCCGAGGTCTCCCGCTTCAAGCCGTATTTTGCGGCCAGATCGTCGGCGCGTTCGCCTTCGACCAAAATTCCAACCGCGTTGCTTGCAAAGAAAACCTCGTTCGATTTGAAGCCGTCGCGGCCGATCTGGTTCGGGAGTTTGTAGATCGCCGCACCCAGAGACGACGTGTCTGGTTTGGCCAAAGCCTCCACGACGTCATAGATCTTCATTGCCGATGTCATCGTATAGGGTGGCTTGCAAAGGGCTGCGTCAAAGAACTTGTCATTGGCCGACTCGGCCAGAACCTGTCCGGCCTGAAATGCCGCAAAAGCGACGCACACAGAGAAGGCGGCGGAGCGAATGAATTGAGCGTTGGGCATGGAATATTCCTGAGAGCGCTATGGCGGTTAGCATTCGTTGTAATGCATCGGGATGCTTAGGGGATTCGAAGCAATTGTGCTACCTTAAGTTTAGCCCCTCGACATTTTCTGAAGGGCTGCCAAATGTTGAGCGAAAGGGCGCTGTCGATGGCGAACGGACAATTCGGCTTGCCCGGCTCGGAGTCCGGACAGTTTGGTAGGGCGAAAATGTAAATGACGTCACGAATGCAGGAGCACGTCGTCGAATTTCAGAGCCTCGCCGGCAGTGTGTCATCGATTTCATCAGGCAATCCAAACTCTCTTCTCAAGGCCACGGCCGGCCTGCTGGATGACGCCGATCTGCAGAGCATTGCGCGCGCCGACTACGGCAATGACAGCGAAGAACATCTCGCCCGGCTCGTCGATATCGCCCGGCTGTGCGAATTGCCGTCGCCATTGCAATGGCATCCCCGCGAGGTTCTGGAACTGACCCGGTGGTCTGAACCCGGGCAGCAGGGTCCCGGCATGGTGGCGAACCTATCCAGGCAATGCGCGTTTGCGTGCACGGTTCTGCTCGTCTCCTATGGCGACCCGCGCAACGCGGGTGCTTCTTATGGCGGCAACCAGACACTCATAAACTTGATCGGCAGCCTGGAAGCCCTCGGCTTGGATGTCGAGGATGACGTTCTGTCGCTGTTATTCTGGCTGATTCCGCGCCTGCCGGAACATGAAGCGGGAGAGATCCCCTTCTTCGGGCTGGCCATGCTGTGGTTCGCGCTTGGCCGTCCGCACCAATGGAACGACGCAGCGCTTCTCGGTCTCTGCGAGTGGATCATGGTCGCCGAAGAGGCCGCCAGGCGCCGCAGATCCCCCGGCATGGATGCAAGCGGAGCGTGGCTGGTTTCGGGAACCGGCTATGACACCCATTGCGACCGGTGGCGGAAATTGGGGCGGAGGCTGGCGGATCGGCTCGACATGCGTCACGGCCCTGAGGTCAGAGAGGCTGTCCAATTGATCGGAGCAATGCTGGCATGACTGCGTCTGATGAGGAACTGGCCCAGCAATTGTACAAACAGAAGCGTTATAAGGAAGCCTTGCCTCTGCTGGAGGAGGCGGCAAATGCCGGATCTGCCTGGGCTCATGGAGTGTTGGGTTGGATGTATTGGTATGGCCATGCTGTTCGAAAGGATAAAGATCAATCGCTTCACCACTACCAGTTGGCCTATGACGGTGGAAACGAGTCCGCTGCTCATCCTCTTGGGCTCAGCCATTTCGACGCTGGACGCGCCGAACTCGCGCTGGAATGGTTCCGGAGAGACCGGCATCACCCGATATCGTCGCTCTATTGGCAATACAGGACGATCGAGGCGCATCCCCATTTGGCGCGGCATGCCGACGAAGCCGATGACATTCTGTTGGCTGCAGCCAATGGCGGCCACCTGTTCGCGAAACGTGATGTGGCTTTTCGAATGATGAAAGGGCACAAGCGTTTTGGCACACGACGCCAGGGTGTGTTTCTATGGTTGGGTCTCTATCCCGATCTGTTCCGTCTGGCCCGTGCCGATTCCTATGATGAACGGCTCCGCTAAAGCATGTCGCACAAAACTGCGGAGAGAGAGATTGTAGTGACGTCTTTCGAAGACAGGAGAACCCATGATCGCAGCCTATATCGATGAAATCATCATGTTTTGCGCCGGCTTGTGGATGGCGTCCGTCGGCTTTGGTTATCTGCCCTTTCCCGGCAATCCGGCCAGCCGGCCGCCGGTGGTCCGCCACTTCAAGTGGATGGGTCCCCTGCTGCTTGCCATCGCCATCATTCTGGCCGCCGCCTCATAGGCTCATCCGCAATGAACGATATGTTGGCCTGCCCGTCCTGCGGATCGGATAAAACCGAATCGATCGTCCATGGCGGTTCGTACATTCTTCGATGCGCCGCCTGCGGCGAAGCAATCGTCGCGACATCGTTCATGGCGATGCTCGACTCGGATCACCGGTGTTCAGCCTTTGTCGATCCGAGTCCGGGAAAACACCCTGCGCCAGATATGCTCGTCGCCGATGGACCGCTCCGGCAGATCGCAACGGCAATCAGCGCTGCGGCGAGGGATGGAACTTTGATACGTCTGATCCCCGAAGCAAAGGATTGAAGCCCCGCGTCGTTCCCCCGTTCATTTTGCCATCGGCGATTGACCCGGCGGCTGAAGTGAGGGGCAGCTGACCAGGGCGCAGCCGATGATGCCGCCGGGAAGGCAGACTGCACAGGTGGCGCCTTCATGGGCGTAGCCGGACGACAATCTTGGCGCCGGGAGCCTTCAGCTGTTCCGCCAGCGCTTCCAAATCTTTCCGATCCGTTCCCGACAGAACAATGCGGCCATCCATGATCGGCTCCCTCATCCAGGGTTCCATGACGACATTGTCGTTGATCAGCATCTGCGTTTGTCGCCCCAATGCCGCCTGGGTGAAATCGCGGAATTCGGCAGCGCCTTCCGGGGTGAGCTCGATATTCAGTCCGTGGTCGTAGGACCCAGGGGACAGGGTTACCTCTGCGCTCTTCACCTCAAGCGAGACAGGTGCGATTGCCTTGGCCCCGTCATCATCTGCGGCAGCGGCCGTATCTTGTGATGCCGTTGGCGGCGCAGGAGGTGTCGAAAGCTCATCCAGGATGCCCGGCCCGGTCTTGGCCGATGGCAGCGGCTCGATGCCCAAATCAGGCGTCTGCAAGTCTTTTGCCGTCAGCACGGCAGGCAGCGGCAGCTTGGCCGGCATGTCCTCGCGTTGGATATGGGTGTATGTGCGAAACGTTGCGTCTCCCGTCGTAACGGTCACGATCTCCGACGCTTCGAGCGTCGAGCCATCGTTCAGGGACACCACGAGTTCGACGCTTCGGTTCTTGCTGGCGCGTTTGACGGAAGCCAGCTGATCGGCCGTCAGGCTCTTTGCCCGCTCGGCAAAGCTGCTCATCAAATTTGCGATCACCGGCCGCTGCGACTGACTGAACGCTGCGGCATCGGCTTCCTCCGACAGCGAAAGGGTTGCCGTGCCTGCGGTTGCGTCGGTCGATTTCAGGGTCCAGGTCGAGGTCACCGGGACATTGACGCCGCCATAGTCCTCGTCTCGGGATGCCACCGAGGCCTGTCCCATTTCCATCGTCTCCGCCTGGTAGGATTGCCCTGTGGCAAGCAGTTGCGCTTCCGGCACCAGGGCGGTAACAATCAGCAGAGGGTTCGCCTCTATCTTGTTGATGATGTCATAGACCCCGTTTTCCCGTGCCGCGGAGACGCCGGCTGCGGGAGCGCCGCCGGCGGCCATCTCCTGCATATGCGCCACGATCTGATCGGCATCGGAGAGAGTGCGCGGGTTGCCGTTCAGGTCGGTTTCGAATTCGAGCGTGGCGGTGCCATAGGCTGTGAGGGAAGTCCGATAGAGCAGGTTCATCTGATAACTATCGGCAAGGCCAGCGGTGCCTTCCGGCAAATCGGCGCTGAGGGACCAGCGGACCCGCATGCCGTCTTCATCCCGCGACAGCACCGTCATACGCTGGCGAAACGCGCCGCGCATCGTCATGGCCGAGGCGCCTGGCTTGTCGAACCAGAACGACATATCGGTTTCAGACGCTTTTTGAACGCGGTAGCTGCGCTCGACGCCCGTCGCCGGCGCGTAGCCCGGGATCTCCATGCCGTCGGCGGACCATGCTGGATGGGAGAGTGTGAGGCACAGGAAAAACCAGACAAAACTCTTCCTGTACAATGACGTCATGCTGGCAAGGCCTCTGAACATTGAAGGTTGCGGCATCTTCCGGCTGCCGGTAGCGAGCATATTTGCCGATGAAGAGGATGGGTAGTACCCCTGTCGCAATAATCGTTTTGCGCGAAGCCGCTTCAGGTTTTCAACATCGAGATCGGGAGATTAAGGTTAACTTCTCAGCGGCCGCTCCGGTCTCTGCCCCAAGACAGCGAAGCGAAAGGCCCCCAAGACAGCGAATCGAAAAACTATTGCTCGTCCGGATGGTCTTTCATATAGGCTTCCCTTTCTTCCTTCCCGAACAAGGATGAGTAATAGCCGCTGCAAACCAGGTATGAGCACTCATCCGGGTTGCCCGTTTGCCATCCCGGCTGGCAGAGGACGACGCGACGGAATTTGGCGTTGCAAAGCCCGTGGTTTGCCAGGAGCCGCGGATCGTTTCCGAAATACGCGCTTATGGCGTCCTGGTGAGTCCATGCGGGAACGATTTTCCAATCAGCGGCGCCGCCCTCAGCGCTCACATTGCCGGTCGCACAGAACGACCAATTCGAGATCACGACCGGCTGATCGCAGGGAAAGGCCTGGACGGCGCTTGCCAGCAAGATCGAAAACAAGACCAGCAATCGCTTGCCGCAAACCACCACGCTCTTTTTTCCCATGCCGATCATTCGCATCGCGCTCCTACCCTTCGAGATTCAGCGCCCTGATCCTAGCAGACGCAACCGAACGATGTAAGATCGAAACTAAGAATATTTTCCTAGTTCATGGATCGTTCTTGCGCTAGGTTGCCGTGATTGCAACCATGGAATGCCGGATGTCGAGCAAATTTTTCCTTATCGGCGAGTTGGTCGCCGGGACGAGCCTGGGCCGTCGCCCGCTTTATGAACAGAATTCCCGGTCTCGCAGGGTGAGTAGATTGCCGAAGGATCGACCGGCAACGCGGGCGAGGGGCTGATGGTCAAATTCAACCCTCGCGACAAAAGCCGAACCAGTCAGGGAAAGACGCGGGCGATGGTGCGCAAGCATACTGCTCCGCCAAGCGGCACGGATAACGGGTGCCTTCGCTGGCAATGGTTCACCATTCAGTTGCTGGAATCTGCGGCCTTCACGACATTGAGCGCGAATGCCTGCCGCGCCTTTTTCCGCATCGTCATCGAGCACACGTCCCACGCCGCCTTGGAAAACGGCAAGCTTGTCGTGACCCATCCGCAGTTCGTTTCCTACGGCGTGACCGGCGAATATGTGGCCGATGCGCTCGATGAGCTGGAATATAAGGGGCTGATAAAAGTTCGCCGCGGCCGGGCGGGCAGCGGGGTCGCGCATCCCAACCGGTTCACGCTCACCTTTGTCGGTGATCATGAAGGCGCGCCGCCCACCGACGAGTGGAAGCGGTGCACGGCCGAAAGATGCCGGAAATGGTCCGAGACCGACCGCAAGATTGCCGCCGACAAACGCGGGCGCCTCGGCAGGAAGAAAAAAACGCCACTTCGGGATCCCGAAATTCCCCCACTTCGGGATTCCGAAATTCGCCGCGCTTCGTGAGGCGTCGGCATCAGGAAATATGGAATGATTTCAATAGTGCAGCCAATTTCGGGATTCCGCAGTGCTATATAGATTTTGGTGGGGAGTTACTGTCGAAGGCACTTGGCGACGATCAGGAACTCCGTCTCCCGTCCCCCGATCCTTCCGGCCGAAACTGTGCGCAGCAGAAGGCCGAAAGCCTCATAGAGCCAATAAAGCGGGGGAATTCTGTCTTTGAGCGCATGCACCTGGGTCGACACATATTCGCCGACGAAGACGATATCCATGCCGAGTTCCTTCAATGTCTGGGCAATCTCCGAATGGGATGCCTCGGCGGCGTGCTCGACGCGAAACGGCGCATAGCCCGGCTTCCCCGCGTTTTTCTGCCGCAGCACGTAGCGATAGAACAGGACATGGCTCCACCAGGGTGTGAGGTCGGTGAAGATCCCCTTGGCGGAACTGAGGATCGGACCTTTGACGAACACCAGACCGCCGGGAGACAAGGTATCATGGGCTCTCAACAAGGCGGAGCGCGGGTTTTCCAAATGCTCGAGAACGTCCCAGAACACGCAGGCGTCGAAGCGGCGATCTCCATAGTCGATGGTTTGAGCATCGCCGAGGATCCTTTCCGCGGCGTCCTTGTTCTTCTCGAGCTGCTCCTTGGAGATGTCCAGGACCGTATATCGCGCGCCTTTTAGTGGGATATGCGTGCGAGAGCCGCCCCCAACCTCAAGGATATCCGTGTTGATCTTGCTGGAAAACGCTGATTGTGCATGTGACAGTGCGTCGTTTACCCACGGCGAAGCCATAATCTTCCTCCCCCGGAGAGATTAGTGTCTACTATTGTAAGTAAGCATCAATGTAATAATTTAGCAATATTTTAAACATATTCGGGGCGCCCGCCATTCTTGGCCCGCATCCCCGAAATAGACAAGCGGCGGCTTTTGTCTGAAAGGGTGATTTGCCTAGTTTCGCGCAACCTTCCTGATGTATCCGCAGCTCTGATGATCTCAGAGGCGCTTCGGCCGGAGGAATGCATGATGGTGGGAATTTTTCGGGCTCTGGCTGCCCTGGCGATGATGACGGCGCTTGCCGGCTGTGTCGACCATGCCAATGATCCCGTGCTCCTGGCAGTCGGCGTGCCGGTCAACCCGCCTTCTGTTGCGCACGGCATTTGCATGACCGACGGCAACGCCATGTATGACGAGGCGCGGAAGCAGTATCAGCTGCGCGCCCAGCTGACCGGTTATGCCGGGGCCGATGAACTTGAGGCGGAAACCACGGCGCGCGCCGCCGCCCATCGTCAATATGTCGCCTGCCTCTCCGGCCAGGGCTACCGGACATTATACGCGAATTGAGAACAGAGAATTCACGGTGCAGCCCGGCTGCTCTTTGAGCTCCTCTTCTGATCGCGACTTTTCACGTTTTTCGGCGATTTAGTCACGCCGGATCGCCTGCAATCACGAGTTTTGGAATTGCATGTGAGCCACGGAACTCCGCCGGTGGGGAAGGCATTCTCCCGAGATAAATCCAGTAAGGAGGGTTTATCATGAAAATGCTCAGACTTGCCCCTTCCACCGCCGCGCTCGCCACCCTTCTCGCCATCGCCTCGATTGCATCAGTGCAGGCGGCTCCCGTCCAGACGGCTTTCCCGCCCGGTATTTCGGAGGTAAAAACGGTGCAATATAAACCACATGCCGGATCCTGGCATGGTTATCAGGGCTTCCGCACCGAACGCCCCGGCACCCGCCGCCATTCCGATGGCTATTGGTATCCGCTGGCCGCCTTCGGCGTCGAAGCCGGCACCACGGGCTCCATTATCCGCGAGCCGGTGAACAGGCCGGCAGCACCGGAAATGTGCAACCCTACGTTTTCTGGATCGATCGGCCCCGGCAGCATGCCGTGTGATAACGGCTATTGAGCCGGCACAGGAAAGAGGCGGCGACGAGCCGCCTTTTTCTTGCTCGGCGTGCCGCTCACATATCCGTGACCTCTGTTTCGGCGTCGCCGCTCGCGGGGCGAGGGGACGTGCCCCGCGAAAGGTTAGTGGGAACGGAGAGGTCGCGGCATGGTCCCTTCGCCCCGTTTGCGGGGGTCCGAAGGACGGGTCGAGACCCGTGGCTCGACCCCGGTCGGCGCCGCGCAACGGTTACGCCCATATCTTGCATCAAATGCAAAAATGCAATAAGTACAGAATCAAACAATATTGGATGCCGGCGCTGCAATAAGCCGCATCGAAGAGCGATTGACCTGTCTGCCTTGGAATTGCCATGCTCGCCGCGATGGTCGCTTTTCATAATCAATCGAATTTCAGACAGGTGGGATAGTCATGACCGCAAAGGCCGCATGCTCCGATTTCCTGCATTTTTTCCGCTCATGGATCAGCAACCCGCTTCGCGTCGCGGCCATCGCGCCGTCGGGCGATTCGCTGGCCAGGATCATGACCAGTGAAATTGCCGCACTTGACGGGCCGATCATCGAGCTCGGCCCGGGCACCGGCGTCTTCACCCGCGCGCTTTTGGCGCGCGGCGTCAGTGAGGCGGATCTGACGCTGATTGAATACGGTCCGGAGTTCATAAACTCTCTGCAGGCGCGTTTCCCCACGGCGCGTGTGTTGCAGATGGACGCGGCCCAGCTCGCTCATGCCGATATTTTCGACGGCGAACCGGTTGGCGCTGTCGTCAGCGGCCTGCCGCTGCTCTCCATGTCGCCGCGCAAGATCGCCTCGATCATGGCGGGCGCCTTCGCCTATATGCGGCCGGGCGGGGCGGTCTATCAATTTACCTACGGTCCGCGCTGCCCGGTGCCGCGGCCGATCCTCGACCGTCTCGGCCTGAAGGCGGTGCGCATCGGCGGCACGGTCCGCAACCTGCCGCCGGCCTCCGTTTACAGGATTTCGCGCCGTAAGCCGCTGGAACTGTCGCGCGAGCGCTTCAACTATCGCAACAGCGAGACCGAAATCGACGATGTCGCCGCTTTTTCCAACGAAACCGGCGGCTGAATTGTGATGCCGGGCAGGAATGGCTGAGAGCAAGCGGACGGAGACGGGGGAGGGCCGGCGGGAACGCAAGCGGCGGCAGACGCGCGAGCGCATCGAAAACGCGGCGATGGCCCTCTTTCTCCAGCGCGGCTTCGACGCCACGACGATCGAAGACATCACCGAGGCGGCTGATGTCTCCAAGCGCAGTTTCTTCGACTATTTCCCCTCCAAGGAAGAGGTGGTTTTCGCCTGGCAGGATAGCTTTGCCGATCGGCTGATGGCGGAAATCGCCGCAAGGCCTGCAGAGGAATCCTCCGTCGAGGCGGTCGAGGCCGCGATCACCACAACCGTCATCGCTTCCGTCGACGAGCGTGGCCTGGCGCTCGGCGAACTCATCCGTTGCACGCCGGCGCTGAAAGCCCGCGACCAGCTGAAATACGCCAAGCTCGAACAGAAGCTCGCCGAGGCGCTGCTGCTGCGCAGGGGAAATGACTCGGAGCAGCGGTCGCGGATGCGCGTCCTGGCGGCAATCGTCATCGGCGCGCTGCGCGTCGGCGGCGAACTCTGGCAGCAGCGCCCGGCAGGCGCCTCGCCGCAGGATTTCGCGCATGAGATCTTCGCCGAGCTTTGGAAAATGCTGGCGGAGTTCGGCGACCAGGCGAAGACCAGGCTTTGACGTAGGGCGCCTCGCAGTCGCCTGTACGCGCTGCGCGTCCGTCCGACGGCAATGTTTTCATCGCCGTCACTGTTATCCCTGCAGTGCCATCCTATATGTGCAAGCGTCGCAGCGACCACATTCTCATTCATCATCTCGATGGGCGGGTCATCACCATGCCGGCATTCCTTTCGATCAGGGCGCATTCGCGCTCGAAGGCATCCCAAAAGCCCAGGCATCTCCGACCGTTTCATCGACTTTCAGTGATCTATTGACCCAAGAGAGGAAAGACCATGTCCAGTTACAACGCAGCCAAGTCAGGCACCTTCAAGATCGGCGGCGAGATCGAGGTCAACCGTCTCGGATACGGCGCCATGCGCGTGACCGGTGACGGAATCTGGGGCGAGCCCGCCGATCATGCCGAATCTATCCGCACGCTGAAGCGGCTGCCGGAGCTTGGCGTCAACTTCATCGATACGGCCGATTCCTACGGCCCCGATATTTCCGAATGGCTGATCAAGGAGGCACTGCATCCCTATGCCGCCAAGTCCGTCATCGCCACCAAGGGCGGGCTCACCCGCCACGGCCCGAACATCTGGCTGCCCGTCGGACGTCCGGAATATCTGATCCAGCAGGCGCATAAGAGCCTGCGTAATCTCGGTGTCGAGCAGATCGATCTCTGGCAGTTGCACCGCATCGATCCGAAAGTGCCGGCCAAGGAACAGTTCGACGCGATCAAATCGCTGCTCGATGCCGGCCTCATCCGCCATGCGGGGCTGAGCGAAGTGTCGGTTGCCGACATCGAAGCGGCGTCGAAGCACTTCAAGGTCGCGACCGTCCAGAACCGCTACAATCTCGTCGACCGCACCAGCGAGGACGTGCTCGATTATTGCGCCAAGCACAATATCGGTTTCATCCCGTGGTATCCGCTCGCCGCCGGCGATCTCGCCAAGCCGGGTTCGCTGCTCGATACGATCGCCAGAAAGCACAATGCCGCCCCCAGCCAGATCGCGCTCGCCTGGGTGCTGAAGCGCAGCCCGGTCATGCTGCCGATCCCCGGCACCTCAAAGGTCAAGCATCTCGAGGAAAACGTTGCGGCGGTTGATATCACGCTGTCGGACGAGGAATTCTCGGCTCTCGATGCCGAGGGTCGGAGGGTGTTCAAGGCGGCTTGATTTGCACCCGGTGGCTGCCACTCACCGTAACCCTCTCCCCGTAAAAACGGGGCGAGGGGACCTGCCATGCGAGAGCCGAGGTGGGAATGGAGAGGGCGCGGTATATCCCCTTCGCCCCGTTTGCGGGGGGTCCGAAGGACGGGTCGAGACCAGTGGCTCGACCCCGGTCGGTGCCGGCAGGCGGATGAGGGTCCAGCCTCGCCGATCTCCCAGGCCGCAATTTTCGGCAGAATTTTGACCACATGGTCAAACATGCCGTAAAATGAGGCGCTGGCCTGTTATTTTAGAGGCAAGCCATGCGCTGATTGCATTGCTGCATTGCGGTATTTTCGCTATTCCCGATCAAAAGAATTGGGTATTACTATCTTCGTAAGCAGCGCACTCCTCCTCCCAGCGCTCTTACATCGGACTGACAACACTCCTCCTCCCAGTTGTCAGTCAGGATCAAGAGCCCGGCGCACCTCCTCCCGCGTCGGGCTTTTTTCGTTTCCCCATCGAAATCGATCAATTGCCGATCCGTGCCACGCCGGTCCTGCCGTTATCCCGGGTCCATTTGACCTTGTTGGCGCCAGTGCGTTCGAGTGCGAAGCACATCGGCCTGCCCTTGTTCCAGCTCTGGAATTTCTGGCAGAGGCGGTTGGCGTCGATCCACCATCTGCCGCTATCGCTGGGCTTGAAATAGCGGCCGAGACCGATCGCCTTGCCGTTGCCGTCGACCTTGCCGGAGGAGCGGAAGATCAGCGGCAGTTCGCCGCCGAGCGGGGTGGAGAGGTAGACCGTCCTGCCGATGATATCGCGGCGGATCTCGGCCTCGCCGAGCGTCTCGGTCGAGCCGAGAGACGGCATCAGCACCAACGTCGATAAGCATGTGATCCCGAGCAATTTCATCACCGTGATCCATCGATTGAATGCGATTGGGAAAAACGCCGTGGACGGCAGAAAGTTCAAGAGCAATCCCGCAAAACTCCGCCGCGGTCCGGGTCCGGGATTGCGCGCAAACAAAAGGCTTCCAGCCCGCGCGGTTTGACTCGGCAAGCCTCGTCGGACTATTTGAACGGGCGCCGCCTGTCCGGTGCGTGAACCGATTGGAGTTTGGTCATGATCGGCAAAAGGCGCGGCTCGCGTGCGGCTCTGACAGGTCTTCTGGTGGCAATCATGGCGCTTTCCGGCTGCGGCGGCAGGCCGGTCGGTGTCATGCAGGCGGCCGGCAGCGTGCCGCCGGGCACCTCGAAGGTCGATCTGCTCGTCGCGACGACGCGGGCTGCCGATGACAATCCCGCCGTGCTGTTCTCCGGCGAACGCGGCACCGGGCTCGCCGTCAATGCCGTCGACGTCTCCATTCCGCCGGACGCCAATCGCAAGGTCGGCCAGGTGCAATGGCCAAATCGGCTGCCGGCCGATCCGCTGCGCGATTTCGTCACCGTTTCCGTCGATCCGCTGGAAGGCGAGCGGGCAGGCGAGACCTGGCTGAAGAGCCACATGCCGAAGAGCCGGCGGGTGCTGGTCTTCGTCCACGGCTTCAACAATCGTTATGAGGACGCCGTCTACCGCTTCGCACAGATCGTCCATGATTCGCATGCCGACGTCGCGCCGGTCGTCTTCACCTGGCCGTCACGCGCCAGCATCTTCGATTATAATTACGACAAGGAAAGCACCAATTATTCCCGCGACGCGCTGGAGGAGCTGCTGACCCGCACCGCCGCCAATCCCGCTGTCAGCGACGTCACCATCATGGCCCATTCGATGGGCACGTGGCTCACCGTCGAGGCGCTGCGGCAGATGGCGATCCGCAACGGTCACGTCGCTTCGAAGATCAACAATGTCATCCTCGCTTCGCCCGATCTCGATGTCGACGTCTTCGGCCGCCAGTTCGCAAGCCTCGGCAAGGACAAGCCGCACTTCACCATCTTCGTCTCGCAGGACGACCGGGCTCTGGCGCTGTCGCGGCGCATCTCCGGCAATGTCGACCGGCTCGGCCAGATCGATCCCTCCGCCGAGCCCTATCGCAGCAAGCTCGAGGCGGCCGGCATCACCGTGCTCGACCTCACGAAGCTCAAGGGCGGCGACCGGCTGAACCACGGCAAGTTCGCCGAAAGCCCCGAAGTGGTAAAGCTGATCGGCGACCGGCTGATTGCCGGCCAGACGATCACCGATTCCAATGTCGGGCTCGGCGAAGCCGTCGGCGCGGTGGCGATGGGCGCTGCCCAGACCGCCGGAAGTGCCGTCAGCGTCGCCGTCAGCACGCCGATCGCGATCTTCGATCCGCGCACCCGACGCAACTACGACGCCCAGCTGAAACGTCTCGGCCAGTCGATGAACAATACCGTCGGTTCGGTCGGCGACAGCGTCGGTGCCGGTCTCCCCGAAAGCCAGTAAAAATTCCATAGGCATCATCGAAGATCTGATATATCAGAGTCGCGACGGCAATCCTGTCTGCCGTGCGATGGGTTGATTCATGGCGGATGAGACGAAGAAGAGCGTGGTTGTCGTCGGCGCGGGCGTGATCGGCGCCTCGATCGCCTTCGAGCTGCAGCGGCGGGGCCTGGCGGTGACGCTGATCGACAAGGGCGAGCCGGGACGCGGCACCTCTTTCGGCAATATGGCGAGCATCGCGCTGGATTTTGCCGCCGGTTCCGGCCCCTCGACCTGGAAGAAGATCCCCGGCTGGCTGCTCGATCCGGAAGGCCCGGTCTGGCTGCGGCCCTCCTATGCGGCAAAAATGCTGCCCTGGTTCCTGCGCTTCCTCGCCGCCGGCCGGCCGTCGCGGCTCCGAGCGATCGAGGATGCCGGCATGAGCCTGTCGAACCGCGCGCTCGGCGATTTCAGGCAGATGTTGCAGGCGATCGGCGCGCCTGAATTGATGACCGAGGAAGGATGCCTGGCGATCTACGAGACCGAGGCGGAATTTACCGCCGATCGCGCGCATCTCGCCATGATGCAGCGCTACGGTCTCGAATTCGAGGTCTTGAGCAACGGCGCCATCCAATATTACGAACCCGCACTATCACCGGCGATCGCCAAAGCCGTGCTGCTGCCCGACAATAAGTCGATCCGCGATCCCTACAGGCTGGTGGTCAAATTGACCGAGGCCGCCCTGGCCGCCGGTGCTGCCTTCGTTTCCGGCGCGGTGAGGAATATCGAGCGCCGGGGCGATGGCACATCAGTCATTCTCCTCGAGGATGGCAGGCGCATCGAAGCCGGTTCGGTTGTGCTTGCCGCCGGCGTCCACACCCGTTTCCTCGCCGAAAACCTCGGCGAGCCGATCCCGCTCGAAACCGAACGCGGCTATCACACCCAGATCATGAAGCCCGGCATCTCCATGCGCTATTCGGTGATCTGGCCGCATCGCGCCTTCATGGTGACGCCGACGGCGGGCGGCATCCGGGTCGGCGGCAATGTCGAACTCGCCGGTCTCGACGCGGCTCCGGATTTCCGCCGCCCCCGGGTGCTGGTGCGCCATGCCCAGCGTGCGCTGCCCGGCCTGAAGGTCGAGGAGGCGACGGAATGGATGGGTCATCGCCCGGCGCTGCCCGATACGATCCCGATCATTTCGCCGTCCTCGAAGATGCCGGGTGTTTTCTATGCGACCGGCCACGGCCATCTCGGCCTGACACTTTCGGCAACGACAGCGCTTGTGATCGCCGATATGGTGACCGGGGCGAAACCATCCGTCGATTTGACCCCGTTCCGCATAGACCGGTATTAACTTGGAACGATCCGCATCGATGGCGGCGTCACCCGTCACGTCCGAACTGGAGTTTTCGATATGAGATGGAAGCGCACGATCCAGCTGCTGGATGTTCATGCCGAAGGCGAAATCGGCCGTGTGGCGATCGGCGGCGTGCCGAAGATCCCCGGCGAGACCATCGCCGCCCAGCTGCATTGGCTGAACACCGATCCGAAGGGCAACGAGCTTCGCCGCTTCCTCTGCCTGGAGCCGCGCGGCGCGCCGATCGGCTCGGTCAATCTGCTGCTGCCGGCGCGGCATCCTGACGCGGATGCCGCCTTCGTCATCCTGCAGCCCGACCAGGCGCATGCGAGCTCCGGCTCGAATTCGATCTGCGTCACCACCGCCCTGCTCGAATCCGGCATCGTCGAGATGCAGGAGCCGGAAACGATCGTCACGCTCGAAACCGCCGCCGGCCTCGTCAAGGCGACGGCAACCTGCCGCGACGGGCGCTGCGAGAAGGTCAAGCTCACCATGGTGCCCTCCTTCGTGCATGAGCTCGATGTCGGCGTCGACACGCCGCATTGGGGAAGGATCAAGGCCGATATCTGCTATGGCGGCATTTTCTATGCCCTTGTTGATGTCGGCCAGATCGGCCTGACGATCGAGAAGGCCAATGCCGCCGGCCTCGTCCAGGCCGGCATGATCCTCAAGGAGCTGATCAACCGCGACATCAAGGTCGTCCATCCCGAGATCCCGGCGATATCAGGCGTCGCCTATGTCATGTTCCGCGATACCGAAGCCGACGGCACGGTGCGCACCTGCACCACCATGTGGCCCGGCCGGGCCGACCGTTCGCCTTGCGGCACCGGCAATTCCGCCAATCTTGCCACCCTTTATGCCCGCGGCAAGGCCAAGGTCGGCGACACCTTCACCTCGAAATCGATCATCGGCTCGGAATTCGAGGTCGGGCTACAGGCGGTGACCGAGGTGGCCGGCCGCCCGGCGGTCATCCCCACCATCACCGGCCGCGGCTTCACCTTCGGCCTGACCCAGGTGGCCCTCGACCCCTTCGACCCGCATCCGAACGGCTTCGCCCTGACGGATGTCTGGGGACCCTCGGCGGGAGAGATTTAACGCTCAGGCTCGATCCGGCGAAGGCCGGGCCTGGCATCGGCATTAGCCAGATGGGTTGAAAGCGAGCATCGTGTCGGAGAGTTTGTGGCCGGCCGTGGGCGTAGCGTGCAATGCCCGCTGCGAGTACGCGTGCAGCAATGCGGGATCATCGATCACATGGGCCGGGACTGCGTAGTAGCGGCGAACCGTCACCTCCCTGCCGGCCGCACGGTAGCTGAACGGTTCGGAACCATCGGCCTCGAACTCCGCGCGCATCGCATCGTCGACGCGGAGATACAAGATGCCCTTCATGACGAATCCGAATTGCGCGCCGTTTCGGACCAGAGCGGATCCGCCGAAGAAGCGTCGGACATCGATGGAGCCGGCTGGAGCGATCTGGCCCGCAAAGTCGAGCGCCAGCCTGCGTGTCGCCTCGCTACTCATGCGGCTGTGGCGCCAGAGGATCGAAGAAGCCGGTGATCGCGCCGAGCCGGCCATCGGAAATCACTCCGAAGCTGGTGCCCGTCTGCAAGACCATGTCGTCTTCCCGGCGCAGTGCCCAGCGTGCCAGCGAACGTTCATTATGATGGAGAACGCTCAATATCTTGAACCGGCCTCCCGGTACGCTCTCCTGAAATCCGGCCATGTAAGCCGAGAGACCGGTTCGTCCCGCGATCGCTCCATTCGGATCGCAATAGGTCACATTGTCAGCGAGGCAAGCCAACATTTCCGGCTCGCGAGCGGCAGCATCCAGCGACCAGATGGCTGCATATCGATTCCATAGCGCCTCAGGTGTCATGACAGCGTCTCCAGTTGATTGAATTCGTCTTCTATTGCCTGCCGCAGGCCGGTCTTGTCTTCGCCGCCGCGAATGAGCACGAGGAGGCCCTGATAGAGGGCAAGAAGGCGGATGGCTGTCCTCGTCGCCTTGGCGCCATCGGCATCCCGAGCGAAGGTCGACGCCTCGGTAAGCCTCGAGCCGAATGTGGTGCGGAGGAGACCGAGCGCGGCCTCGACACGGGGATGCGGTTGGACACCACCGCCGAATTCCACCGCCGTGTTTGTGATCAGGCAGCCGAGGGAGCCGTCGTCGGGCTCATGCAGGAGTGAAAGGAACAGTTGGCGCAAGCCTTGAAGTCCGCTCCCTGGCGGCGCATATCGCGCGATCCGCCCTTCCAGGACAATCCGGTGGTAGTGTCCGAACGCTGCGTCGAAGAGGCCGGCCTTGTCGCCGAACGAGTGATAGATGCTGCCGCCTTTGAGGCCCGTCGCCTCCTCGAGGTCCCGGATTGATGCGCCTTGATAGCCCTGCTTGCGAAAGATGTGCATCGCCCCCGTCAGCACCGCCTCCTCATCGAATTCCCGCGTCCGGCCCATAGTCGCTCCGATTCTTTATCGCTCATTCTAGAATGGCTGATAAAGAATGCAAAAGCAACCGCCTCCCGTGACTTTCCGAAAAATCCCGCCAGATCGACCTCGGTCGAGCCAGGCGATTCCGCGGGATTGGAATGTGCCGGGGAGCGGCTCAGGACTTCGTACGAAATTTGGCGTGAGAAGAGACTGCCTCGTCTCAGCCTAGAGCAATTCCAGGAAACGTGCGAAGCGGCTTTCCGTCCGGAATTGTGTAAAAACAAAAAGTTAGAGCGGTTCGGCATCCGCGGTCCGAGTGTCCCAACCCAGCATGGCCAGCTCGGCGACTGCCTCCAGTTCGCTACGGCTCGCTCCGTCACGGGCCAGGATCGACATGCCGTTCTGAACGGTCTGGATGAAGCGGGCGAGCGCATGGACGTCGGTCGAGACCGGAATTTCGCCTTCTGATATCGCCTGGTTCAGGCGCAGGTTCAGGCGGTCGAGCGTCACGGTGCGGGCGGCTCGCACGAGTTCGCCGAGTTCCACATAGCCCTCACTGCCGACCGAAGACAGCGTCACCATGCAGCCGCGGGGAATATCCACGACACAGCCGGTCAGGACAGCGGCCGAATCCATCAGAAGCGACTTGACCGCTTCGCGGGCCGTGCCCGCCGAAAAGAAGCCTGCCCAGACCAGCGCCTCGTTGTCCTCGCGATAGTGGCGCAACGCTTCGGCATAGAGCGCCTCCTTCGAGCCGAATGCGGCGTAGAGACTCGGCGATCCGATCCCCATCGCCTCGGTGAGGTCGGCGATTGAGGTCGCCTCGAAGCCCTTGATCCAGAACAGGCGGGTCGCCTGGGCGAGGGCTGCTTCCCGATCGAACGCCCGCGGCCGTCCGCGGCTACGGGCAGGGCTGTCATCGACTTTCCGGTTTTCATCCGATTTCTGCATCGATCATTATATAAACCCGTTGACACCTCGCGGCAATGCGCCTAGCTATTTATGTACCGATCATTACAGAAAGAGAAGATCATGACAGAACTGGCTGGTAAGCGTGCCCTCGTCACTGGTGGTTCGCGTGGGATCGGCGCCGCCATCGCATTGGCGCTTGCCGACAAAGGCGCTGATGTCGCCATCACCTATGAGCGTTCGGCCGATCGCGCCGCCGAAGTCGTCCGGGCGATCGAGCACAAGGGCCGCAAGGCGCTTGCCATCCAGGCCGACAGTGCCGATCCGGCGGCCGTGAAGCGTTCGGTCGACGAGGCCGCCCAGGCGCTTGGCGGTCTCGACATTCTCGTCAACAATGCCGCAATCGCGCTTTACGGTGCGATTGCCGACGTCAGCGTCGAGCACATCGATGCGCTGCTGGATGTCAATGTGCGATCGCCTTTGCTCGCTTCGCAGGCCGCCATTCCCTATCTGCAGGCGGGAGGCCGAGTCATCACGATCGGCTCGGCCGGTGCCGAACGCATCGTCGGTGACACCGGTACGGTCTATTTCATGACAAAATCCGCGCTTCATTCGTTTACCCGCGGCCTCGCTCGGGAACTCGGATCTCGCGATATCACCGTAAACCTGGTCCAGCCGGGCTCGACCGACACCGATATGAATCCCGCCGATGGCGACTTCGCCGACTTCCAGCGTGCGCTGATCCCACTTGGTCGTTACGGCAAGCCGCAAGATGTGGCGGCGGCTGTGGCTTTCCTCGCGAGCCCGGCTGCAAGGCACATCACGGGAACCATTCTCACGGTGGATGGCGGCTTGAACACCTGACCTTGTCGCGGCACTCCAATTGTCCTCATCGTGAGGCGGCACAGCCCGCAGGGCGAAGCCTCGAAGGACACGCCGCGACGCCGCTCCTTGCATAGATCCAACGCCGGAACGCCCGACCTCGCATCCGCCAAGAATAGGCACGCGCTTGAAAACTCCCAGGGCCTGTCATAACCTGTTTGAGCAAAGCTTGCTGTATTGATCGGCCACATCAGTGGCGACTGCAGCACTGCCAGGCGTATTGTCCTGGTGCCAAGCTTTGCCGATTATCCCAAAATATCCGGAGATTTCCGAATGACCCGTGCGCAATGTAGTTGCGGTGGACTCACCGTTACACTCTCGCAGCAGGCAAGATTGGTCGTTGCATGTCATTGTTTCGATTGCCAGCGCAGAACTGGCAGTCCATTCGGCGTCGGTGCGTTTTATCCCTCGGACTCCGTCGCCGTTTCGGGAAGCCAGCGTGAATTTAACCGGACAGCCGCAAGCGGTGGAAAGATCCGCAACTATTTTTGCCCGAACTGCGGGTCTACGGTCTATTGGAGGGCCGACAACCTGCCAGGTTTTACCGGTGTTGCCGTCGGTGCGTTGGCAGACCCGCAATCTCCGGCTCCTGCCCTGTCCATCTTTGAGCAATCAAAACATCACTGGCTTCATATCGACGGCGCCGTTGGGCATTTCCAACAAAGCAGCGCGACAAAGAATTCCAAGTAAGACCCGTCGACCCGTCAGCGCCGTTGCGAAAGTCTGGCGCTGACATGGTCTGCGGCGAGCATCTCGGCCGGGGCTGGCCTGCCGAGCAGATAACCCTGGCCGATGTCGCAGCCCAAATCCTGAAGCCGCTGAAGCTGGCTCTCCTCTTCGATGCCTTCGGCGGTTATCGTCACGCCAAGCCCGGCGCCGAGAGCGATGATCGCCTTGATCACCTTGTCCTGCTTGTCGTTGGTTTCGAATGAAGCGACGAAACTCCTGTCGATCTTGATCTTGTCGAACCGGTAGCTGGAGAGCTGCGAGAGGCTGGAATAGCCCGTTCCAAAGTCGTCGAGGGCAATCCTGACACCGGCGTTCACCAGATCGTCGAGCACGATACGTGCCGTGACGGCGTCCTGGATGATGGCGCTTTCGGTCACTTCGAGCTCGACCCTGTGCGCCGGCAGACCGACATCGCCCAATATCTTGAGAATTCTGAGGCCCAGCAACCGGTCGCTCAACTGGATCGGGGAAAGGTTGAATGACAGGACGAGCTCATTTGGCCAGGACAGCGCGTCGGTGCAGGCGCGGCGAAGCAGTTGGTCGGTCAATTCGACGATCAGCCCGGCTTCTTCCGCCACAGGAATGAATTCGTTCGGCGGGATGAATTCGCCGGAAGCGGTCTTCCAGCGTGCCAGTGCCTCGAAACCGATAATCTTGTTCGTCTTCAGGTCCACGAGCGGTTGATAGTAGGGAACGATCTCAGCCTTCCTGATGGCGGCTCTCAGATCGGCTTCCACCCGAATCCGTTTCGCCAACTCTTCCTGCATCGAAGGCACGAAGGGCTTCACCAGATCGCGCCCCTGCTTTTTGGCGACATACATCGCGCAGTCCGAATGTCGGATGACCTGGCTGAGGTCATCACCGTTCTCCGGATAAAGCGCGAAGCCGACACTGGCGCCGAGGTCGACGGCGACGCCATTGAAGGTGAAGGGCTTGCCGATCACGCTCACGATGCGGTTCCCCAAGGCGGCCAGATCGGGATTTCCCGTGCGTCGCGCCAGAACGACAAACTCGTCTCCACCAAGGCGGAAGACATGCTCACGCGGAAAGAGGGAGGAGAGCCGTTGCGCAACGGCCTTCAGCACCGCATCACCGTGATCGTGCCCCAAGAGGTCATTGATCTTCTTGAAGCCGTCGAGATCGATGCTGAACACGGCATAGGTCTCTTGGCCCCTCTGATCGCTCATCGACTGCGCGCAGACGGATTCCAGAAATCTGCGGTTCGGCAGTTCGGTCAGCGTGTCGTGACAGGCAATCCAGTCCACGTTCTTTTCGGCCTGCAGCCTGCGACGAACCTCCCTCGAGAGATCACGGATCCGCAGTGCGGAATAGATCAGCCCGAGAAACCCTGACATATTCAGGGCAAGGAGCGCGTGGTCCAGCGGATAGTCATGATGCTTCTCGATGAACGCATCCAGCCCCTCATGCCAGTGGAAGAACCACGACAGGCAGAAGAGAAGCAGGAAGACCGCGAGCCAGACAAGGATCTCCACCTGGGGTCTGGTCGGTTGGACGCGAGGCATATGAACAGGCTCCTGTTGTGCGAAGAGCCCTCATGGCCAGTTTGGAGAACCGCATCGTCTCCGACATGTTTCAATCAACAGCCGGCACGGCTGCTGCTCGTGTCACCGGATACCGGCGACCAATGGGCAACTTCACGGCATCGGCGTCCTGTCCGTGATTGAAGACCGCCACAACTCATTCGGGCGGAATTAAGAAAGTCGGGCAATACCGTCGTTGATAAAGCCGCACAGGTCCGTAAGTCGTTTGTGACCCTTGAAAGTTAATGGCGGGTTGCATTGAAGAAGGGGCGGGCGATTCGATGCGTGAAACGGATATTTCTCCCGCAAATCGGATGAGGCTTTACCAGGCCCGGAAAATCCCGCTTGACGACTTTGATTAATCAGCCGCTTCCACGATGCATTACCTCGCTTCAACGGAAACCATGAATTAGACATCGGCGCCTTTTCATAGGCCGGATTGTCAAGGCAATTTCGATTGGTGGAGCGAGGTGAGTTGGGCTTTTGCTTCAGCGAGGACGTTGTTCGTCATTCGAAGGTAGAGTGATGTGCCCGTCTGTTCGAATAGCGGCTTGACGCCTTCAGCTAAATTGACCGCCTCGTCCAACATCGCGATCCTCTCGTTTTTCGGAACCGAAGGAAGCTCTGCCTTTGCATAGTGCTGCAGGGTCCGCGCAAGTTTCATATTCATATAGGCGGAAGCGTCTTGCGAATTCTGCTTTTCCGTTATCGCGTATGCGTCACGATGAAGCTTCAACGCTTTCTGAAATCCAGCTTCCTGCTGGCTCAGTTCGGCTAGGAGTAGCGTGTCATCGCCAAGGTTCGCCATGTTTTCCCAGCTGGGGCCGTCCTTGTCTAATTTTCTGGCTATTTCAAATGCCTGACTATTGAATTTTACAGCCTTTTCAGCGTCTGTGCGCTGCTGGGTATCCGATGCGATGCGTCCGTATGCTGTGCCAAGTTTGCTATAGATGTATCGCAATTCACGTTCATCGGTGCTGTTTTCAAATTTGCTCAGCCACTCCTCCAGCGGCTTCACACCCCGCCTAGCGTGAGCGCTTCCGTTTCCTGGATTGAGCTCATTGGCATAGCCCAGCGTTGCAGAAAAGTCCTCAGCAAAGTCGAGCTCCGCTTCTTTGTCTGGATCTTTGATGCCTTTGTGTTCACGTTCCAATAGTTCTGCAGAACGCAACAGCAGGGTCTCGTTGGATTTCCAGCGCCCAAGCTCTTCCAGAGCCTTGGGCATTCCGCTTGGTACGAACCTATCGCAGTCGGTCCGACCGGCAAGCGGGCACAGGGCCAACAGCGCTTCACCAGATTCAGCTTTCATGGCAGAGCCAAACAGGAAGGGTGGATAATAACCGGTAGAGGCACCGCTCGCATTATTTGCGATCCAAAGGCTATCGAGAGCAGAGAAGGCTTCTTTCGCAGCATCCGGCGCAGCCGCATCCAGTGCGGCTCTCAGCATCGAGATTGCCAGGACAGCGCGCCTGTTTCGATCGGTTTCGTTGTCGGAAAGAGAATAAGTATACTCCTCGTCCGCGTCGCCAAGGATCATGGCCAACCAGATACGTTTTTGGCTTATCTCAGCTGCGCTGCCCGTTGAAATGTTGCCGCAGGCGTCTAGAAGCTCTTCTGCGGCATCCGCATTGGATTTTGTCATTTCCCGTAGTTCGATGCAGAGGTCGGCATCTCCGGCATAGGAGAATTTGTCTAACAAGGGCGTCGCAATATGCGCCTCGCGCCCTGAAGCATCCTTGTAGATCCTGGAAGGCGGCGTTTCGCTCGCCGGTGGGATGCCGTCTGGCTTGATAGGGGTAGACAATCGAGTTTCTGTCGTGAGCGCCATGTAGGCGGCGGCAACGAGCACGCAAGCAATCACCAGGCGCTCCTTCATTTGATTTTCCCAAACCAGTTCGACGCACACAGATGATCGATCAATCGACACTCCCGGATTCCACATGTCTTACGGCGTTGAGCGCTTGACACCCAACCGCTTCATCACCCGGTAGATCGTCGTCCGCGATAGGGCGCGAGGCGCTGCACGGAAAGAGATCAGACAACACTATTGCAGATCCAGGTTGTGAAAGTCTAACTTTTGTTTGAGGTTTTGCGACTGAGCGACGGCTAATGAAGCCGATCCCGACTGGAATTTCCCATCACCGAACGGCGGTTTTCACCCGACCGTAGAAATCCTCAGGCTTCTTCGGCGCCGATCCTGAGCGGCCTTTGCCAACCGGTCGTTCTAAAGTTCCGCCTCTCGCAGCAGCTCGTCCAGGCGGGTGGCCCATTCCTTGTTGCCATCTCTGAAAGGGCCAAGCGCATCGCCGGCAGCTTCGGGAAAGTCGCTGGCCGCCGTAGCAAAGCGGCGAGCCTGCTCACGATGTCCCGCGGCCGCATGGCAACACGCCTGAATGCGCAGAAGCGCCGGCCAGTCAGGCCGCGCCTTTAACGCCGTACGCCCCGTTTCGAGCGCGCTCTCCACGTCGCCCGAAAACAACAATGCAAGCATCAAGAGGCCGAACCAAACCCCATTCTGCGGATCATGGGGGTTGAGTTCGAGGCCGCGAGCCAGGGGCTTGCGCGCACCGGCGGCATCACCCGAAAAAAGACGGGCCATGCCGAGGACGAGATAGCCCAACGCGAAACTCGAACCGAGTTCGATGGACCGTTCCGCTGCGAGGATCGCCTGGTCAGCCCTGCCTGTATAGGCCGACACAATCGCCAGCGCATAGTGCGAATACGGGTTTCGCGCGTCGAGATAGATCGCGCGCAGCGCCGCATCCAAACCCTCCTTCCCGTCCGCGGCGGGGTTATCGGTCCAGCCGTAGGCAATGAGGCCCGCATTGACCCGCGCCCGCCAGATCTGCGCCTCCGGCAGCAGGGGATCGAGCTCCGTGGCCTCGCGGAAAAATCGCCGGGCCATGAGGTGGGTGGACTGCGTGACCTTGTGGAAATGGAATGTGCCTTGTCGGACAAGATCCCAGGCAGTGATGTTGCCGGTGTGCGGAGCGACCTGAAGCCCATGGCGCAACAGCAGCTCGGGCTCGACCGCCGCTGCAATCCGTTCGGCGATGGCGTCTTGCACCGCAAATACCTCGGCCACCTGAAGATCGTAATGTTCGGACCAGACGGTGGCGCCTTTCGCGACGTCGGCGAGGTGCACCGATATTCGTATCCGATCGCCGGCATGCCGAACAGCTCCATCCACCAGAAAATCGACGCCAAGTTCGTGCGCGATAGATTGCGGATCGCTCGAGCCATTCCTCCTTGTGAAACTCGCCCCACGTGACGCGACGCGGAACCATCTGAACCGGACGAGCGCCATGATCAGGTCGTCGGTGATGCCGTCGGCCAGATACTGTCTTTCAGCATCGCCGCCGAGATTCTCGAACGGCAGTACCGCAATCGCCGGGATCGAACTGGTCTGCGCATGCCATCCGCTATCGGCTGCATCGGTCCGGCTCTCCACCGGACCGGAGAATCTGTAGCCGACCCGCGGAACCGTGACGATCCATCCGCTGCCGTCTGATGCGGGGCCGAGCAGCTTGCGAAGGGCGGCAATCTGAACGGAAAGATTGCTTTCCTCGACGGCCAATCCCGGCCACGCGGCATCCATCAAGGCCGACTTGGAGACGACACCCCCCTGTGCCGAAAGCAGAACGGCAAGCAGCGAAGCACCTCGGGCGCCGATAGCGACAGGCCTATTGTCGCGAAACAGGCATCCGTTCTCGGCAATGAACTCGAAGTGGCCGAAGGCAAGGTGCTGGGTGTTCATGGCCGGGAATGATACCGCGATTTCGCAGCTTTTCGGAACTTTTCGGCCCCGCTTCAGGACTTGCGCCGGCTGAACGCGCAGTCTGCTCCAGTGCAGCGGTTGAAGTGGTGAAAGCGATGAAGAACGAAGCAACGCAACCGAAAAATCCGCATCTGTTAGCCGCGAAAGTCGTACGCGGGAGCGGCAGCCATGTCGCCGAGCAGGGGTCTGTCTATCGCTCGGGCGTCTCGGCGGAAAGCGTCGGATCAACCATGCTGTGGCTCGGGACGATTTCGCTACCCGCAGGCAGACGAACCAGGGCCCATCGCCATGAGGGACACGAGACGGCCCTTGTCATGACCGCGGGCCACGAGATCGAGATCTGGTCGGGGTCGAGGCTCGAACAGTGCGAATTGGTCCACGCCGGCGACTATCTTTTCATTCCGGCCGGCGTTCCCCATGTGGCCGTCAATCGCTGCACCGAAAACGCCGAGTTCCTCGGTGCCCGCAATGACCCCGCCGCCAACGAGAGCGTCGTTCTGATGCCGGAGCTCGATAACATCCTACCTTGATCATGCCGGGAGGTGCACCATGGCCATCATCGAACAACGTCTGGCCGACATGGGTCTGGAATTGCCCGAGCCTTTGAAAGTTCGCGAAGGGCTGCGAATGCCCTTCGTCTGGGTTCGGGTGCGCGGCAACCGCGCCTACATTTCCGGTCACGTCGCGTGCAACCGCGATGGGACATTGGCAGCCCCGCTTGGCAAGGTCGGAGCGGAGGTCTCGCCAGAGCAGGGTTACGCGTCGGCCCGGCTCGTTGCCCTGGCCCACCTCGCCAGCCTCAAACGTGCTATCGGAGACCTTGATCGGGTCACGGCTTGGCTGCGCGTCTTCGCCATGGTGAATGTTGCTCCGAGTTTTAATGAGACGCCGCTGGTCACAAACGGCTATTCCGATCTGATACTGGAGCTGTACGGGCCAAACATTGGCGCCCACGCCCGCTCGTCCATCGGCATGGCCATCCCTTTAAATGCGCCCGTAAACTGTGAAGCGGAAGTCGAAATTGACGGGTGACCGCTAGAAGACGAACGGATCCACCCCGGCCGCCGCCTTGGCACCCGCCTCCCTCGGATAGATCACCCCCTTGCGCAGGATGATATTGGCATAGAGCCTCGGCTCGCCGGTCTGGATCACCGCATGGGCGGTTTTCACCCTTCCGTAGAAATCCTGGCCGATCAGCGGCACCACCTGCCGGTGCGGCTCGTGGTGCGCGCAGCAGTCGATCATCTCCTCATGCACCGGGTCGAGCTTGTCGCGCTCGGCCTTGACGGTCGAGCGGAAGATCGCCTCGGGAACGAAATCGTCGATCGGCAGCACGCTGAGCACGGCGTTGAGCACCGGGATGAGGTGGTGGCCGTCGAGCCGGATCAGCCGGCGCGCATGTTCGACGCCCGGATAATTGCCGTCCACGATGGCGATCTCGTCGCCGTGACCCATGGCGCGAAGCGTAAAAAGCAGCTCCGGGCTCAACAGTGGATCAAGTCCTTTCAGCATGGTCTACCTCCTTGAAGAGTACGTTCTGGTCGGTGAGGTAACGCGCGAAGATCGGCAGGCTGGCGCCGCCGATGGCGCGCGCCTGGGCGCCGACCGCGCCCTCGATGATTTCGGGCATGACGACGCCCTGCAGGTCGAGCTTGGCGGCTTCGTCGATGGTGGCCTGCACCACGCGGCTGCGCACCCAGCCGGGAAAGCCGCCGTCGATGACGGCCGCGCTGAAATCGAGGATCGAGGCGGCCGCGACGATCGCCTGCGCCAGCGCCTTGGCGCTATCCTGGATCCAGCTTTCCATCGGCTCGCCGAAATCCACCCAGTCGTCGGCGGAATACCAGAGCGGCTCGGGATCGATGCCGCGCTCGCGCAGCATGTTTTCGAGCACGAAGATCGAGGCGATCTCGAGCAACTGCTTGGTCTCGCCATTCTTGCCGCGCACGGGCAGCGGCCCGATCGCGCCCGCCGTGCCGGTGCGGCCGGAAAAGATCGCCGAGTTCAGGACGATGCCGCCGCCGATGAAGGAGCCGATGAAGAAATAGACGAAATCGGGATAGGACGGCCCGACGCCGAAGACGAGTTCGGCGCCGCAGGCGCTGGTCGCATCGTTCTGCATGAAGACAGGGTGGGCGACGCGTTCGGCGATGTCGGCCTGCAGGTCGATATCCCGCCAGACCTCCATGGCACCCGGCGGCGCCCCCACCTCTTCGGCCCAGTTCCAGAGCTCGAAAGGCGCGGCGATGCCGAGGCCGGCAATGCGGCCGCGCTGCTTGTCGTCGAGCCGGTCTTCGAGTTCGCGGATGCCCGATGTGACGAAGGCGAGGATTTCATGCGGCAGCGGATAGGCATAGGTCCTATGCAACTGCATGCGAATGCGGCCGACGAAATCCATCAGCACCAGATCGGCGCTGCGCCGGCCCATCTTCAGGCCGAAGGAATAGACGGCGTCGGAATTGAGATGCATCGGGATCGATGGCTGGCCGACACGGCCGCGCACCGGTTCCCCGCGCGACAGCAGCCCTTCCTTCTCCAGGACCCGCATGATGACGGAGACGGTCTGCGCCGACAGGCCGCTGCGGCGTGCGATATCGGCCTTCGACAGCGCGCCGTAGAGACGCACCAGCGACAGCACGAGCCGTTCGTTATAGGCCCGTACCCTGACCTGGTTCGCACCTCCGGCCGGATTCAGAATTGGTGGCGGGACCGGTATATTCGCCGGTCCATCCAAGGACGACATGGCCGCTCCTCCCGATTGTTGGCCTATGCCCTAATTCGATTGAGCATGCCACATCGAATTAATAATTCAATTGGATTTATTTATTGACAAGCCGATTTCTTTTCGCTCTTAATTGCCGTCGTCAAGGGCACGGGACCGCTGGGAGGCATTAGCGATCCACGGCGAAGTGTCATATCTTAAGATTCCGGCCCCGCAGGGGCGGCGCCGGCAAACTCTGGGAGGAGTTCCATGAAGAAATCTGTTCTCGCTTTCGGCGCGCTCGCGCTTGGTGTCACTTTTTCCGCTCCTGTCATGGCGGCTGACGTTGCTGCCTGCCTGATCACCAAGACCGACACCAACCCCTTCTTCGTCAAGATGAAGGAAGGTGCGACGGCCAAGGCCAAGGAACTCGGCGTTTCGCTGAAGTCCTATGCCGGCAAGATCGACGGTGACAGCGAAAGCCAGGTCGCCGCCATCGAAAGCTGCATCGCCGACGGCGCCAAGGGCATCCTGCTCACCGCTTCCGACACCAAGGGCATCGTCTCGTCGGTCAAGAAGGCGCGTGATGCCGGCCTGCTGGTCATCGCGCTCGACACGCCGCTCGAGCCGGCCGATGCCGCCGACGCCACCTTCGCCACCGACAACCTGCTCGCCGGCAAGCTGATCGGCCAGTGGGCCAAGGAAACACTGGGCGACAAGGCCAAGGACGCCAAGGTCGGCTTCCTCGACCTGACCCCGTCGCAGCCGACGGTCGACGTTCTGCGCGACCAGGGCTTCATGATCGGCTTCGGCATCGACCCGAAGAATCCGGACAAGATCGGCGACGAAGACGACAAGCGCATCGTCGGCCATGACGTGACCAACGGCAATGAAGAAGGCGGCCGTAAGGCCATGGAAAACCTTCTCCAGAAGGATCCTGGCATCAACGTCATCCACACGATCAACGAACCGGCCGCTGTCGGCGCCTATCAGGCGCTGAAGGCTGTCGGCATGGAAAAGAACGTGCTGATCGTCTCGGTCGACGGCGGTTGCCCGGGTGTGAAGTCGGTCAAGGAAGGCGTCATTGGCGCCACCTCGCAGCAATATCCGCTGCTGATGGCGTCGCTCGGTATCGAGGCGATCAAGAAGTTCGCCGATAGCGGTGAAAAGCCGAAGCCGACCGAAGGCAAGTCCTTCTTCGACACCGGCGTTTCGCTCGTCACCGACAAGCCGGTCTCCGGCGTCAAGTCGATCGACACCAAGGAAGGCACCGACAAGTGCTGGGGCTGAGCCCGCTTTATTAAAAGCAGACCGGCCGGGGCTTGATCCCCGGCCGTTTTCGACGGACGATGTGCCGTCGCCTCACGAACCGGCTAAGCAAAGACCGGAAGGATATCGGTGACGGCCCCCGCGCGAGTTCGGCGCGCGGATGCGGAGGAGGAACCATGACCGGAACACAGGAATTCGAACGCGTTCTCGACGGCAGCGACAAGAGCGTTGCCTCCTTCGAGCACCAGGATGTCTCGCTGATCAAGCGCGCCCAGCATTTTCTGCACTCGACGCCGGCCGCCGTGCCGCTGATCGTGCTGGTGCTGGCAATCATCATCTTCGGCATCGCCATCGGCGGACGGTTCTTCTCGTCCTACACGCTGACGCTGATCCTGCAGCAGATCGCCATCGTCGGTATTCTCGGCGCCGCCCAGACGCTGGTGATCCTGACTGCCGGTATCGATCTTTCGATCGGCGTCATCATGGTGATCTCGGCCGTCATCATGGGCAATGTCGCCATCACCTACGGCATACCGACACCGATCGCGGTCGCAGCCGGCATGCTTGTCGGCGGCCTGTGCGGATTGTTGAACGGCTTCCTCGTCGCCTACATGAAACTGCCGCCGTTCATCGTCACGCTCGGCACCTGGAATATCGTCATGGCGACGAATTTCATCTATTCCGCCAATGAGACGATCCGCGACACCGACGTCGACGAACAGGCGCCGCTGCTGCATCTTTTCGCCATGAGCTTCAAAGCCGGCACAGCCGTGCTGACGCTCGGCGTCATCGCCATGGTGCTGCTCGTCCTGCTGCTCTGGTATGTGCTCAATCACACCGCCTGGGGCCGGCATGTCTATGCGGTCGGCGACGATCCGGAAGCGGCCAAGCTCTCCGGCATCCAGACCAAGAAGGTGCTGCTTACCGTCTATACGATTTCGGGCGTCATCGCCGCCTTCGCCGCCTGGGTCTCGATCGGCCGCAACGGCTCGATCTCGCCGTCCTCGGCGGTCACCGACTATAACCTCCAGGCGATCACCGCGACCGTGATCGGCGGCATCTCGCTCTTCGGCGGCCGCGGCTCCATTCTCGGCACGCTGTTCGGCGCGATGATCGTCGGCGTCGTCTCGATGGGCCTCAATATGCTCGGCGCCGACCCGCAATGGAAAGTCCTCCTGACGGGCGTGCTGATCATCGCCGCCGTCGCCATCGATCAGTGGATCAGAAAGGTTTCGGTGTAATCATGGCTCGCGAACCCCTTCTCACCGCCCGCGGTCTCGTCAAGCGCTACGGCCGCGTGACCGCCCTCGATAATGCCGATTTCGACCTCTATCCGGGTGAAATCCTCGCCGTCATCGGCGATAACGGCGCCGGCAAGTCCTCGCTGATCAAGGCGATCTCGGGCGCCGTCACCCCGGACGAGGGGGTGATCACGCTGGAAGGCCGGCAGGTGCAGTTCCGCTCGCCGATGGAAGCGCGCGAGGCCGGCATCGAGACCGTCTATCAGAACCTTGCTCTGTCGCCGGCGCTGTCGATCGCCGACAACATGTTCCTCGGCCGCGAGATCCGCAAACCGGGCGTGCTCGGCTCCATGTTCCGCATGCTCGACCGGCCGGCCATGGAGAAGCTCGCGCGCAACAAGCTCTCCGAACTCGGCCTGATGACCATCCAGAACATCAACCAGGCGGTGGAAACGCTCTCCGGCGGCCAGCGCCAGGGTGTCGCGGTCGCCCGCGCCGCCGCCTTCGGCTCGAAGGTCATCATCATGGACGAACCGACGGCAGCCCTTGGCGTCAAGGAAAGCCGCCGCGTGCTGGAACTGATCCTCGACGTCAGAGCCCGCGGCCTGCCGATCGTGCTGATCTCCCACAACATGCCGCATGTGTTCGAGGTGGCCGACCGGATCCATATCCACCGCCTCGGCCGGCGTCTCACGGTGATCGATCCGAAGGAATACACCATGTCCGACGCCGTCGCCTTCATGACCGGCGCCAAGGCGGTGCCGACGGAGACCGTCGCGGCATGACGGCACGCATCGACGAAATCGCCGGCGCAGTTCTTGACCGCGCCGGCAACTCCAGGCGTTTCCTGGTCGCCATCGCCGGGCCGCCGGGTGCCGGCAAATCGACCATGGCCGACAATCTGGCCAACGCCCTGAAGGCGAAAGGCGAGCGTGTCGCGGTGCTGCCCATGGATGGTTTCCACATGGACAATGCCATTCTCATCGAACGCGGCCTGCTTGCCCGCAAGGGCATTCCGGAAACCTTCGATGTGCGCGGCTTCCTGGATATCGTCCGCGCGGTTCGCCCCGCAGATCAGGAAGTCCTCGTCCCGGTCTTCGATCGCTCGCGCGAGCTTGCGATTGCCTCTGCCCGCCCGATCTCTCCCGAGGATCGTTTCATCATCATCGAGGGCAATTATCTGCTCTTCACGCAGGGCAAATGGGCTGAACTCGACGGCATCTTCGACTACACGATCATGCTCGCCCCTCCGATCGAGGTGCTGGAAGAGCGCCTTTGGGATCGCTGGCGCGGCTATAAGCTGACCGAGGAAGCCGCCAGCGCCAAGGTCTACGGCAACGACCTGCCGAACGGCCGGCTGATCCTCGAAAACCGCCGCCCGGCCGATGTGACGCTGGAGATCGCGCTGGCGTGACGCCGTGCGGCATGCATGGAAAAGAGCGAAAGCGCATCGCATGAATCAATTTCAATGCGAGGCGCTAATGCATGTCGCCCGGAAGTGTGCTGCGGTTCCGGGGTAACGACATGCTTGAAAAAAGAGCGAAAGCGCGTCGCATGAATCAATTTCAATGCGACGCGCTTTAGTGCTATCGAGGCCGCAGACGCATCGCTTCGGAGGCCTGCCATGCAATCGATCACCATCCGCCGTCCTGACGACTGGCACCTGCATCTGCGCGATGGCGCCATGCTGGAAGGCGTGATTGCCGATACGAGCCGCACCTTCGCCCGCGCCATCATCATGCCCAATCTCGTGCCGCCCGTTGTCACCACCACTGACGCCAGGGCCTATCGCGAGCGTATCCTCAAGGCGCTGCCGGACGGCCATCGCTTCCAGCCGCTGATGACGCTTTACCTCACCGAGCATACCAGCCCCGGTGACGTGGAGGAGGGGGCTGCGAGCGGCCTCATCACCGCCGTCAAACTTTATCCCGCCGGCGCCACGACCAATTCGCATGGCGGCGTGCGCGATATGGAAAAGGCGATGCCGGTGCTGGAACGCATGGCGAAGATCGGCCTGCCGCTCTGCGTCCATGGCGAGGTGACGACGCCTGATGTCGATATCTTCGATCGTGAGGCCGTCTTCATCGACACCGTGCTCGATCCGCTGCGGAAGCGTCTGCCGGAACTGAAGGTGACGATGGAGCATGTCACGACAGCAGATGGCGTCGATTACATCAAGGCCGCCAAATCAAATCTCGCCGGCTCGATCACCACCCATCACCTGATCATCAACCGCAACGCCATCCTGGTCGGCGGCATCCGCCCGCATTATTACTGCCTGCCGGTCGCCAAGCGTGAGAACCACCGGCTGGCCCTGCGTGCGGCCGCCGCAAGCGGTGACGCCCGCTTCTTCCTCGGCACCGATTCCGCCCCGCATGTCGATCCGCTGAAGGAATGCGCCTGCGGCTGCGCCGGCATTTACACCTCCGTCAATACGATGAGCTGCCTCGCCCATGTCTTCGAGCAGGAGGCCGCGCTGGAGCGGCTCGAAGCCTTCACCTCACTGAACGGGCCGGCCTGGTACGGGCTTGCGCCGAACGAAGAGCGCATCACGCTCTCACGGCAGGCCGAGCCGGTCGTCTTTCCCGCGAAGATTGAAACCGGCGCCGGTCCGGTGACGGTGTTCGATCCGATGTTTCCCCTGCATTGGCAGGTGGTGTAGCGGGTATAGGTTTTCAGAATTCAATTTTAAATGGAATATTCATCTTAAGTTTCGGCGTGACGTTAAACGCGTAACATTTGCATTGTGCAGTGCATCATTTGTTAACGGATGCATAAGACATTCCTCGCTGCGAACCCCAGAAGCTGCCAACATCCGGCACTGGAATAGCTGCGGAGACTGAAGAGCATGATGCTTGACTACAACTCCCTTTTGCTAGCGCTCGGCGTCTCCGCGGCATGCCTTGCCGTGACACTGATGGGCAGCTGGATTGTCCGCCGGGCGGAAACGGTGCTGCTCACCGCCACCGTCGGCCTGGTCCTGGTCGTCAGCGGCATTTTTGTCTACAGCGCCTATGTCAATACGCCGGAGACATGGTTGGGCGTCGCCAACTTCGTGCTGTTTCATGCCGGCTTTGCCACCATCTGGGGGGCCGGCCGGCAGTTCCTCACCGGCCGTCCGTCCGTTCCGGCCATCGCGATCCGCGCCCTTGCGGCGATGGTCTTCTCCGTCGTGCCGATGCTGTTGGGTTATGACGGCCTCGCCTTCATTGCCGACAATATCGCCATTGCTCTTTTGCTCTTTGCCACCGCCCGGCAATATTGGCTCGCGCGCGCCGAGGCGCCGGCCCCGCTCCTCGGCATCACCGCGCTTTACACGCTGACCGCAATCTCCTTCGTCCTCTGCGCCGCCGTGCTGATCTCCGACGGAAAGCTGGTGCTCGGCAAGGCCCCCAGCAACTGGGCCGAAGATCTGAGTCTCGCCGTCTGCATCGCCGGCATGACCGGGATCGGCGCGCTGTCGCTGGCGCTGCATCAGTGGCGGCTCGCCGCTCGCCATCGCCTCGAGGCGATCACCGATCCGCTGACCGGCCTGCTCAACCGCCGCGCCCTGTTCGACGAGTACGGCACGCGCCCGATGGGCAACACCACCGCCGTCATCGTCTTCGATATCGATCATTTCAAATCCGTCAACGATCGCTTCGGCCATGCCGTGGGCGACAGCGTGATCAGGGCCTTCGCCGCCGAACTCGCCGCCCATTGCCGCGCCGGAGATATTGCCGCCCGGCTCGGCGGCGAGGAATTCGCGCTGGTACTGAAGGAGATCATGCCCGGCCGGGCGGAATTGGCGGCCGAGCGCATCCGCCGCTCCTTCGAAGCGCGCGAGATCCAGATCGACAACGAAGTGCTGACATGCACGGTCAGCGTCGGCGTTGCGCCCGGCCGCTCGAACAGCCTGGACTTCGACGCCATGCTGAGTGCCGCCGACAAGGCGCTCTACGTCGCCAAGCGCGGCGGCCGCAACCGGGTTGAGCTTGCCGGCCACCTGCAGGCGGTTCCGCTCGAGGCGTCGCGCACCGCGTCTTGATTCCTGACCGGTGCTCTCATAACATCGACCTCGGCCGGATGCGGCCAGCCGCCCCGCGACGCTCGACGTTTGACACTTTGGCGTTATGGTGAATGCATCCAGAAAACATCCTTCACATCCCTTGCCGTTTGGCGATCGATGGCGAACGGGTCAGCAGACGCGGGCACTGATCTTCCTGTTTGCCGCCAACGGAAGGATGACATCATGCGCGATTTTCGCGACGCCAAGCTCATGGCAAAAACCTTGCGGCAGGCTCTCGCCGACCGCGACATTTCGCTGACCCACAGCGAGACCCTCGAAATCGTCGCCCGCCAGTTCGGGCTAGACCAATGGAACATCCTCTCGGCCAAGATCGACGCGGCGGGCGCTTCCTCGGCCATCGGCATCGAGCCGCCGATGCCGATCTTCCGGATCTTCTCGGTCGAGAAAGCGATGGAATTCTATTGCGGATTCCTCGGCTTTCATCTCGATTGGGAGCACCGCTTCGGCGAAAACTTCCCGGTCTATTGCCAGGTCTCGCGCGACGGCATGGCGCTGCATTTGAGCGAACATTCCGGCGACGCCAGCCCCGGCGCCAAAGCCTTCGTCCGTGTCGCCAATGTCCGGGCCTACCACGCCGAACTCGCCGGCAAGGACTACCGCTACATGAAGCCCGGCGTCGAGGAAGCGCCCTGGGGATTGGAGATGACCGTCATCGATCCTTTCAGCAACCGCATTGCCTTTTGCGAGCAGAAGTAGACGAGGGGCGGCTTGGCTCCTCCCCAGCGGGGAGAAGGTGGCCCGAAGGGTCGGATGAGGGGCCGCACGGCATACCCTATATGTTGACCTTCGCTTACGCTCCGTGCATTCGCGGCCTTGCCGCTCACCCCCTCAACCGCCTGCCGGCACCGACCGGAGTCGAGCCGCGGGTCTCGACCCGTCCGACCGACCCCCGCCGGGGAGAAGGGACGTGTGGCAGACGCGCCGCCTAGACAATCATCAGCGCCCGCACGAATGCCACCGAGGCGAGCAGCGAGGCGATCGTCCGCACATGGTTCCACCATGTCCAGTCTTTGAGATAGGTGGTCCAGAGCTGAACCGCCTCCGCCCCGCTGCCGCTGACCTTATCAAGCGCATCGTTCATCGGCACGTTGAAGATGATGGTCGAGAGGAATGAGGCGACGATATAGAGGGTCGCACCTGCGAGCATCAACACGGATGCCCCGCCGCGCCAGTCGATCACCGCCAGCACCGCGATGACGATGCAGAGGATTGCCGTCGGCACGAAAAGGCCCATGAAGGGCGAGCGGACGATCGTGGCGTTGATCGAGTTCATCGCCGCGATGCCCTGTTCCGCCGGGATGCGCGAGAAGGCGGTCATGATGAAGGTCGAGAAGGCGAAGAAGATGCCGGCGACGAGTCCGCTGCCGATCGCCGCGGCGGCGAGGGAGAGGGTGAGAACGATCTGCATGGTCAGGCGCTCCATATTCCGCTTGTCGCGGTTCGGCGGGCATATTGGCCAAAATCGGTGGCGGGGCGGCCGAGGATTTCGGCGACACCGCCCATCACCCTGGAATTGCGCCCGTCGAGCACCTGGCCGAACAGTTCCTCCAGAAGATCGATCAGGCCTTGGGGCAGGCCGGCTGCAGCAAGCGCGCCGGTGAAATCCGCCATCGACACCTGCTCATATTCGATCGGCCGCCCAGTGGCCGCGGCGATCTCGGCGACCGCCTGTCGGAAGGTCAGTGCCCGCGGGCCGGTCAGTTCGTAAACCTTGTTGCGATGGCGGGGATCGGTCAAGGCGGCGACGGCGGCATCGGCGATGTCGTCGGCATCGATGAACGGTTCGCTGATCTCGCCTGCCGGCAATTGCAGCCGGCCGCCGATGATCTGCTCGACAAAGGCGCCCTCACTGAAGTTCTGGCAGAACCAGGAGGCGCGCAGGATGGTGGTGTCAATGCCGGACGCCTTCAGCGCTGCCTCGCTGCGTTGCGCGCCCTCTTCGCCGCGGCCGGAAAGCAGCACGATATGCGCAAGGCCACAGTCTACCGCGACCTTGGCGAGTGCGCCGATCGCCTCTGCCGCCCAGGCGACGGAAAGATCCGGCTGGAAGGCGACATAGGCGCTCGATGCGCCCTCAAGTGCCTCGCGCCAGGTCGACCTGTCCTCCCAGTCGAAGAGACGGGCGCTGGAGCGTGACGCCGCGCGAACGTTGAGCCCGCGCGCTTCCAGGCGCTTGGTGATGCGGCCGCCGGTCTTTCCCGATCCACCGACGAGGACGATTTCGGAATTCTGCATGTCGAAGCTCCTTCCTTGATCAAAACAAGAGAAACTCTCTCATTTGCAAAATGAGATAAACTCTCTTATTTTCTTTGTCAACTTGGAAAAGGAGCAGACGATGTCGGAGCAGCCGGTCGCAACGCGCAGGCGCCAGCAGGAGCATAGCGGCCAGCTGCGCCGGATCCCCAGCCAGCAGCGCGGCCGTGAGCGCTTCGAAAAGATCCTCGCCGTCGCCTCCGAGCTGATCGAAAGCCATGGCAGCGACGGCTTGAAAATGAGCGAGATCGTCGAAAAGGCCGGCCTTTCCTTCGGCGCCCTCTACCAATATTTCCCCGATAAGAGCTCGATCATCCGGACATTGGCCGAGCGTTTCAACGAAGAGGGCAGGCGATGCGTCGAGGCGGAGCTGGCGAAGGTCACCGATGCTGCGGGGCTGCAAGGCGCGCTCGCCACGATCGTTGACGAATATTACGGCTTCTTCCGCCGCGAGCCCGTCATGCGCGACATCTGGCATGCGACCCATACCGACAAGCTGCTGCAGCAGGTCGATGCCAAGGACATGGAATTTCATGCCCAGGCATTTCTCGCCGTGCTCGTCCGCCTATGGCCGCATCGCGACCGCAAGGAACTGCTGGCGATCGCCCGGCTGACGATGCAACTGCTTGCCGCCGGCGTGCGATATGCGGTTTCGCTCGATGCGGAGGAGGGCGCCCAGGCGATCGCCCTGTTCAAGAAGATGCAGATCGCCGATATCGGTCGTCTGCTGCGGTAATTGGCTCGCCTTTCGTCTGGAAACGTCGGGCTCTTGCTGCTATTCCCCCAAGGACCCAAGCCGAAGGAGAGCCGCATGATCCAGACCACATTTCCCGACCGCGCCGTGATGGCCGAACTGGTGGCCAAGATGCTCTGGGAAATCAAGGCGGTGCATTTCAATGCCGCCCAGCCTTACAAACTCGCCTCCGGCATGGCGAGCCCGGTCTATATCGATTGCCGCAAGCTGCTTTCCTTCCCGCGCATCCGCTCGACGGTGATGGATTTCGCTGCCAGCACCCTGCTGCGCGATGCCGGCTTCGAGCAGTTCGATTGTATCGCCGGCGGCGAGACCGCCGGCATCCCCTTTGCCGCGCTGCTGGCTGACCGCCTCGGCCTGCCGATGATCTATGTCCGCAAGCAGCCGAAGGGCCATGGCCGCAATGCCCAGATCGAAGGCAACATGCCGGAAGGCTCGCGCGTTCTCGTCATCGAAGACCTGACGACAGCCGGCGGCAGCATGTTCAAGTTCATCGACGCGGTTCGTGCCGCCGGCGGCATAGTCGATCATGGCATTGCGCTGTTCTTCTACGGTATCTTCGGCGAACAGCGCTTTACCGACGGCAAGGTCCGGCTGCATCACATCGCCACCTGGCGCAATGTTCTGGCCGTCGCCAAGGCGCAGAAGCTCTTTGACGACAAGACGCTGACGGAGGTCGAGGCCTTCCTTGATGCGCCGCTGGCCTGGTCGGGCAGGAATGGTGGGGTTAGTGAGCTTTCGCTCTAGCCAGTTGACAAAAGCTCACTTAATCGATTGATGGACATATCAGTGCTGTTGGGAGGAATACGATGATTTTGTGCTGCGGCGAAGCCTTGATCGACATGCTGCCGAGGGACACGACGCTCGGCGAAAAGGGCTTTGCGCCCTATGCCGGCGGCGCGATTTTCAACACCGCGATCGCGCTCGGCCGCCTCGGCATCCCCACCGCCTTCTTCACCGGCATTGCCGATGACATGATGGGCGAAATCCTGCTCGCGACGTTGAAGGCGAGCAATGTCGATTACAGCCCGTGCGCCATCACGCCGCGTCCCTCGACCATCGCCTTCGTCAAGCTGGTCAATGGCCAGGCGACCTATGCCTTTTACGACGAGGGCACGGCCGGCCGGATGATCACCACGGCCGACCTGCCTGTTCTGGGCGATGATTGCGAAGCCTTGCATTTCGGCGCCATCAGCTTGATCCCCAGCCCCTGCGGCGAAACCTACGAGGCGCTTCTCGACCGCGAAGCCGCAAGCCGCGTCATCTCGCTCGATCCGAATATCCGTCCCGGTTTCATCAAGGACAAGCCGTCGCATATGGCCCGCATCAAGCGCATGGCCGCCAAATCAGACATCGTCAAATTCTCCGACGAGGACCTCGAATGGTTCGGCTTGGAAGGCGACCACGATACGCTCGCCGCCCACTGGCTTGCCCACGGCGCCAAGCTCGTCGTCATCACCAAGGGTGCGGAAGGTGCTTCCGGCTATACCAAGGAGCGTAAAGTCACGGTCCCGAGCCAACGCGTCACCGTCGTCGACACGGTCGGCGCCGGCGACACCTTCGATGCCGGAATCCTGGCTTCCTTGAAGATGGATGGTCTGCTGACCAAGCCTCAGGTCGCCTCGCTCGACGAAAAGGCACTCCACAACGCCCTGGCCCTCGGCGCCAAAGCCGCCGCCGTCACGGTCTCCCGCGCCGGCGCCAATCCGCCCTGGACGCATGAGATCGGGCTTTAACCCTCGCGCCGGGGACGGTGCGAGGCTTTTTGCGATGACGGCTGGACGCTGATCGATCAGGCGATTGTCCGGGGAAGTTCGGGAGCGGTCACCAGGTCCCGCAAGAAGTTTTCGCACCAAAGCGAGACATCGTGAGAGAGCAGATGCTCCATCATCATGCTCCAGCGTTCGCGGCGCTCCCCAAGCGACATGGCAAGGCCCCTGGCAATCGCATTGGCAGTGCCTTCGACATCGTAGGGATTGACCAGCAGCGCACCCTTCAGCTCCCGAGCCGCGCCGGCGAAGCGCGATAACACCAGAACGCCCGCGCGATCCGGATTCTGGGCGGCGACATATTCCTTGGCGACGAGATTCATGCCGTCGCGCAACGGCGTGACCAGCCCGATCGTCGCCAGGCGGTAGAGGCCGGCGAGCACGGTGCGGTTGATCGAACGGTTGACATAGCGGATAGGCACCCAGTCGACCGTCCCGATGGCGCCGTTGACGCGGCCGGCCTGCTCGGCGACCATCTTCTGCATATGCTCGTATTCGGGAACTTCCGATCGCGACTTCGGCGTGATCTGCAGATAGGTGACCTTGTTCTGATAGGCGGGATTGCCGGTGAGGAAGCGTTCGAACGCTTCCAGCCGCTGAATGATGCCCTTGGAATAATCGAGCCGATCGACCCCGATGATCATGTCGCGGCCCTCGATGCTGCGCCGGGTCTTTTGCACCATGACATTGTTTGCGGCGCTCTCGGCGAAGTCGGCGAAGCCCGCGGTTTCGATACCGATCGGATAGGCGCCCGCCTTGAATATCCGCCCATGTGAATCGAACGATCCATTTCCGAGGTCGTCGCCAATGCCTTCCCTTCTGAGATACCCGGCGAAGTTCTGGAGGTCGTAGTCCGTCTGGAAGCCGACGAGATCGTAATGCGAGAGCCCGCGCATGATTTCTTCATGGACCGGCATCGTGACGAGAATGTCGGCCGGCGGCCAGGGAATGTGCAGGAAGAAGCCGATCCGGTTCTTCAGCCCCATTTGGCGCAGTTCGGCGGCCAGCGGAATGAGGTGGTAGTCATGAACCCAGATGATGTCGTCCGGCTCGATCATCGGCGCCAGCCGGTGCGCGAAAAACCGGTTGACGCGGAAATAACCGGCCATTTCCTTTCGGCCATATTCGGCGAGGTCGAGGCGGTAGTGACAGATGGGCCAGAGAACACGGTTTGCAAATCCGCGATAATATTCCTCGACGTCGGTGTCGGTGAGATCGGTCAGCGCATAGGTAATGTTACCCTTCTGCAGTTGCGACAGCGGGCCAGGCTCCCTGTCTCCGCTCGACTCTCCCGACCATCCCATCCAGATGCCGCCGCGCGCCTGCAGGGCTGCCTGCAGCGCGACCGCCAGGCCGCCGGCCGCGGCGCTCCCATCCTTGGCCGGCATGGGAACACGATTGGAAACGACGATAAGACGGCTCATGAATTTCCTTTGGTGAAGATGGATCGTGAAAACGCTCTATGGTGAGCGTCTCGGGCAATCTCCCGAACTGGGCGCGAAAGAGCGGATCCGGACGAAAGTGGCCCGGTGCATACGCCAGCGGAAACAATGAAACGGGGCATCGCCCCCGGCTTGTAGGCCATGTCGTCGGAAGTACCCTGCGCACATATTTTGCTTGAATCTAGGGCGATGGCGGCAGATTGAAAGAATTCTTTCTAAAATTTTCTATTAGAAGAAAGTTCAATCCGGTTTTGCGCCACAGGCCCCATCGACAGGGATGCTTCAGGCAGGCCGTCATCAATTCACCATTTGCGGGCCGCAATGACCATGCTGGCGCCAATCCGCTCTGGGTGCATGAGATTGGTATGTAAGGTTAAAGCCCGCTTCGCCCCTCATCCGGCTGCGGCCACCTCCCCATCCCCATTGACGCTGCGTTTGGCAGGTCCCCTCGCCCCGTCAGAACGGGGAGAGGGTCAGGGTGAGGGGTAATCTCGCCCGCTTACTTCGCCAGCTTCGCCAGCGCCGCAACCAGGCCCTGCGTCGAGGAATCATGGCCTGCCGCACTTTCCTTGCCTTCGACGACCGGCAGCAGGCCGGTTGCCAGTTCCTTGCCGAGCTCGACGCCCCACTGGTCGAAGGAGTTGATGCGGAAGAGCACGCCTTCGACGAAGACGCGGTGTTCGTAAAGCGCGATCAGGCGGCCGAGGGCGTAGGGGGTCAGCTTGTCGTAGACGAAGGTGATCGATGGGCGGTTGCCGGTAAAGACGCGGTGCGGGGCGATGAAATCGGCCTTCTTGTCGTCCATGCCCTTGTCGGTCAGCTGCTTCTTGGCTTCCGCGAAGGTGCGGCCCTTCATCAGGGCTTCCGACTGGGCGAGAACGTTGGAGATGAGCAGCTGGTGCTGGTGACGCAGCTCCGGCTCGAAGGCATTGGCGGCGATCATGAATTCGGCCGGGATGATGCTCGTGCCCTGGTGGATGAGCTGGTAGAAGGCGTGCTGGCCGTTGGTGCCGGGTTCGCCCCAGACGACCGGGCCGGAATTGCCCTCGACCGGCGTGCCGTCGATGGTGACACCCTTGCCGTTCGATTCCATGTCGAGCTGCTGCAGATAGGCCGGGAAGCGCGACAGGCGCTGGTCGTAGGGCAGGATGGCGCGGGTGGGGTAGCCCAGCACATTGCGGTGGTAGAAGCCGATCAGGCCGAGCAGCATCGGCAGGTTTTCGGTAATCGGCGCCTTACGGAAGTGATTGTCGACGGCATGGGCGCCATCGAGGAATTTGCCGAAATTCTCCGGCCCGACGGCGATCATCAGCGGCAGGCCGATCGCCGACCAGATGGAGTAGCGGCCGCCGACCCAGTCCCAGAAGCCGAAGACGCGGGCGCTGTCGATGCCGAAGGCAGCGACCTTGTCGAGCGCCGTCGAGACGGCGGCGAAATGGTGCTGCACGGCCGCTTCGCCGAGCGCCCTGGCGATGAAATTGCGCGCCGTCTGCGCATTGGTCATCGTCTCGACGGTAGTGAAGGTCTTCGAAGCGACGATGAACAGCGTCGTTTCCGGCTGCACCAGCTTCAGGATATCGGCGATATGGGCGCCGTCGATGTTGGAGACGAAATGGGCGCGCGGGCCGTCATGAAAGGGGGCAAGCGCCAGCGTCGCCATGACAGGGCCGAGGTCCGAGCCGCCGATGCCGATATTGATGACATCGGTGATCGCCTTGCCGGTGGCGCCCTTCAGCGCGCCGGAGCGGATCTCGTCGGCGAACTTGCCCATGGCGGCAAGCACGGCATTGACGTCGGGCATGACGTCCTTGCCGTCGACCAGCACCGGCGTGTTGGAGCGGTTGCGCAGCGCGGTGTGCAGAACGGCGCGGTCCTCGGTGAAATTGATCGCCTTGCCCGAGAACATTTCCTCGCGCTTCTTCTCGACGCCGCCGTCTTCGGCAAGCTTCACCAGCAGCTTGAGGATATCGTCATTCACCGCCGTCTTGGAAAAATCCATCAGCAGGTCGTCAAGCGAAACGGAAAAACGCGAAAAGCGCTGCTGATCGGCGGCGAAGGCGGCACGGATATCGGTCGCCTTGGTGGCATCAGCGGTGCTTTTCAGCTGTTCGACGATGGCGTTCATGGGAGGCTCCTTTGGAGGCGGAAAGGGTTGCGGAAACTATTCGCTTTATCACCCGCAAATCAAGTTCAGCCACCTGCCGAAATAGAAAAAAGCCACCCGCGGTGAGCGGATGGCCCTCAATTTCATTAGAGCGCCGCGCGTCCCAAAGACGTGCAAAGGACGCTGTAACACTTTGAATTCGTCAAATTCAGCCGCGCAGGTCCTTGCGCAGGATCTTGCCAACCGGCGACTTCGGCAGTTCGGTGCGGAACTCGATGAAGCGCGGCCGTTTGTAGTTGGTGAGATTGGCGGTGCAATGGGCTTTCACCTCCGCCTCGGTCAGGTTCGGATCCTTCCTGACGACGAAGAGTTTGACCGCCTCGCCCGAATGTCCGTCCGGCACGCCGATGGCCGCGGCCTCGAGAATGCCGGCATGCATGGCGGCGACCTCCTCGATCTCGTTCGGATAGACGTTGAAGCCGGAGACCAGGATCATGTCCTTCTTGCGGTCGACGATCTTGGTATAGCCGCGTTCGTCCATGAAACCCATGTCGCCCGAGCGGAAATAGCCGTCATCGGTCATCACCCGCGCCGTCTCCTCCGGCTTCTGCCAGTAGCCGGCCATCACCTGCGGCCCGCGGATGCAGATCTCGCCGACCTGGCCAAGCGGTAACGAATTGCCTTCCTCGTCGCGGATGTCGAGGTCGGTGGAGGGCAGCGGCAGGCCGATCGTACCGGTGAACTCGGCCGAATCGAAACGGTTGGCGGTGGCGACAGGCGAGGTTTCGGAAAGGCCGTAGCCCTCCGTCACCGGCGTGCCCGTCATCTTGAGCCAGCGGTCGGCGACCGGCCGCTGGACGGCCATGCCGCCGCCGAGCGACATGATCAGCGGGGAGAAGTCGAGCTTGGCGAAATCGGCATTGTTCATCAGCGCATTGAACAGCGTGTTGAGGCCGGGGAAGATATGCACGTCGGATTTGCCGAATTCCTTGACGAGACCGGGAATGTCGCGCGGATTGGCGATCAGGATATTGTGGGCGCCGAGCGACATGCCCATCAGCGAATTCACCGTCAGCGCAAAGATATGGTAGAGCGGCAGGGCGCAGAGGAAATTCAGCACCTCGGGCTGCTTCTTGCGCTCGAAGGCCGAGCGGAGCCAGAGCGACAGCTGCTGCTTGTTGGCGAGCAGGTTCGCATGCGTCAGCACCGCGCCCTTGGCAACGCCCGTGGTGCCGCCGGTATATTGCAGGAAGGCGATATCGCCGCCGGCAAGCGTCACCGGCGCAAGCTTCTTTCCCGCCCCTTCGCGCAGCACCTGGCCGAAGCTCTTGTGCTGCGGGATCGACCAGGAGGGAACGAGCTTCTTCACCTTGCGCACGACGAAATTGACGATCAGCCCCTTGGGTCCCAGCATTTCGCCGAGCGAGGTGACGACGACATGGCGCAGATCCGTCTTGTTGAGCACCTGCTCCACCGTGCGGGCGAAATTCTCCAGCACGAAGATCGCCTTGGCGCCGGAATCCCGCAGCTGATGTTCGAGTTCGCGCGGCGTATAGAGCGGGTTGACGTTCACCACGACGAGGCCGGCGCGCAGGATGGCGTAGGTGGCGATCGGGTTCTGCAGCACGTTCGGCATCATCACGGCGACGCGATCGCCCTTCTCGAGGCCGATGCTCTGCAGCCAGGCGGCGAGTTTGCGCGTCTTGCTCTCCAGTTCACGATAGCGCATCGCCTTGCCCATGCTGGAAAACACCGTCCGGTCGGCGTAACGGGCGCAGGATTTTTCCAGCATTTCGGCAAGCGAGGCATATTCCAGAGGTGGGAGTTCGGCCGGAACGACATCGGGATAGCTGGCAAGCCAGGGCTTGTCGGGTTTGGCTCCGTTCGGATGGACGGAAATGCTGTTCATCGTATCCTCTCTCCCTTGCGGCCGCCGCTGAGCCAGCAATCGTCTGGCCCATATTGACCGGAAAGATCCTCCGTCTTCCAGTCCGGCAGCTTATGCCATTGCCTGAACGGTTCAAGCCGAATGAAGCTATACTAACCTTGACGTAAACGTCAACATTCGGCCATCGCCGGATCGTAGGAAGGCTGGGGAACTTTGAGTCGGCCATGACGTTGATCCTGTAGACTCACTATGAGGAAACACCAAAAGGAGGTGCACAATGTTGAACCAGGATACTGACGCCACCCGCCGCGACCCGAACGTCGAGGGCACGCATGCGATGATCGCCAGCGACCGTGTCGAAGGCACCCGTGTTTATGGTTCGGATGGCAGGCATATCGGCTCGATCGAACGCCTGATCATCGGAAAACTCGACGGCCGCGTCGCCTATGCCGTGCTGAGCTTCGGCGGCTTCCTGGGCATCGGCCACGATCACTATCCGCTTCCCTGGGAAAAGCTGAACTACGACACCCAACTGGACGGCTATCGCATCGACCTGACCAAGGAGCAGATCGAAGGCGCCCCGAGCTATTCGGACGATGACGACACCTGGTACAACGATAATGGCCGCCGGGTCTATGATTACTACGGCGTGCCGCCCTACTGGATGTAACGTCGTCCGATAGGCCGAGCTGGAAGGGCCCCGCGGCATGCGGGGCCTTTTTGGTGTTTGGTGACAAATGTCGTGGCTCGGCAGCCCCTCATCCGGCTGCCGCTACCTTCTCCCCGTAAACGGGGCGAAGGGGATGTACGCGACCGCTCTCGGCTCGTCCCTCTACCCGTTTACGGGCAGAGGGTTAGGGTGAGGGGCAGCTAGCGCGAACCGACAACAAGATCATTGGCCGATCGCAGCACGGTGCCGATGACAATATCCTCTGCCCTGATCGCCTTCGCCGTCTTGACCGCAAAGACATGGCTCTCGCCCGGCAACAGCGTCATCAGCATCGAATCGACGACGGCATCCGGATCCAGCCGATCCGCCATCAGGCAGAGATCCTTGAGGAAATTTTGCGCCGTCACCTTGACCTGATACCCGCCCTCAATGCTGGTGACATCGACCGCCAGCCGCGGTGCCGGCAAGGCAAGCTCGATATCCTCGACGAAATAATGGAAGGCCCGCCTGTCCAGCATCTGCACGACGATGAGCTCGTCCTTCGCTAAGCCGGGAGTGACGATATCCTTGGGCAGCGGAAATTCCTTGGCCTCGAAGCGGTCGCAGAGCAGCCGCCAGAATTCGAATTCAGCAAGCACGGTGCCATCGAGCTTCAGGCGTTTGCCGCTGATCTTCGCCCGCCAGAACAGGGTGCGTTCGTTGACCGCCACCGCCGCAAGCCCGTCGCCGCGCGGCTGGATCGTCAGCAGGCGCGGATCATAGGCTGCCTTCAGCGCATACCAGAGCGGCTTGCGGCGGCCGGCCGAATCGAGCGCCGCCCATGAGGTCACCGGCCAGCAATCGTTGAACTGCCAGACCACTGCGCCCTTGCAGACATTCCGGTGCGAGCGCATGTGCTCGACGCCGAAGCGGATGGCGCGCGCCTGGTTGAGCTGGGTGGCGAAATGCCAGTCGTCCATCGTCTGCGGCTCCGGCAGATGGCCGGCAAGGCCGCGGATCAGCTTGTCATTACCCTCGGTCGCCTTCTGATGGTGGAAGACGCCGTTCGATTGCGGCGTCAGCGGCTGGTCGTGCACGCTTTCTTCGATCGTCGCCCAGGCGGCCGGCGCCTGCCAGCCGAATTCGGAGCAGAAACGCGGGATGTAATTGCGGTAGACCTCGTAGCCGACATCGTTCCACACGTCCCAGATATGTTTGCAGCCATGGCCGTCGGCATTGGGTTCGATCTCCATCGAGCCGGAATAGGGGCTGCCGGGATAATAGGGCCGGTCGGGATCGAGTTCGCGGCAGAGTTTGGGCAGCAGGTCGAGATAATAGCCGAGCCCCCAGCTCTCGCCCGCCTTGATGATCGGCCGCCAGCCCCATTCGTCGAAGCCCCAGATGTTCTCGTTATTGCCGTTCCAGAGGACCAGCGAGGCATGCGGCATCAGCCGCACGACATTGTCACGCACCTCCGCCTTGATCTCGCTTCTGAGCGGCTCCTCCTCCGGATAGGCGGCGCAGGCAAAGAGGAAATCCTGCCAGACCAGCATGCCTTCACGGTCGCAGGCCTGATAGAATTCGTCGGCCTCGAAAATGCCGCCGCCCCAAACGCGCAGCAGATGGATGTTGGCGGCCTTTGCCTCCTCGATCCGCGCGGCATAACGCTCGGCCGTCACCCGCGGGGGGAAACAATCGTCCGGAATCCAGTTCGCCCCGCAGATGAACAGCGGCACGTCGTTGACGACGAAGGTGAAGGCCGAGCCGTGTTCGTCGGCCGAGGTGTCGAGCCGCAGCGAGCGGAAGCCGAGTTCGCGTTCAAAGCTGTCGAGCAGATCGCCGCTGGCCTCGTCGACCAGCCTCAGCGTCATCGGATAGAGCGGCTGCGCGCCGAGATGGTGCGGCCACCACAGCTGCGGCGAGGGGAGGGTAAGCTCGAAGGCGCTCTCGTCTTCGTCAGCATTGATTGCCACCGTCTGGGTCACGCCGCCGATTGCGGCGACGAGCTTGCACGGCGCCTTGTCGCCATGCCGCGCCAGCCTGGCATGGACCTTGATCAACCCATCGCCGCCGGCAAGCGTTGCGGATACGCGCGTTTCGGCAAGCCGCACCTGATCCCAGCTTTCCAGCCGGACCGGCTTCCAGAGACCTGCCGTCACCAGCGTCGGTCCCCAGTCCCAGCCGAAATTGCAGGCCATCTTGCGCATCAGATTGCCCGGTCCCGGATAGTTGTTGGGGCGGTAGCCGTAATGCCTCTCCATCTGCGCGCCATAGGCGTAGGCCGAGCGGAAGGTGACCGTGAGTTCGTTGCTCCCGGCCTTCAGCAGCTCCGACACATCGAAGCGATAGGTGCGGTGCATGTTGAAGGTGCGGCCGATCTCTTCGCCGTTGAGGGATATCACCGCGACCGTATCGAGCCCGTCGAAGACGAGTTCCCATACCTTGCCATCATCAGGCATTGCCTCGAAGCTGCAGCGATAGGTCCAGTCGGTTTTGCCGATCCAGTCATTGGTGATCTCGTTGACGTCGATATAGGGATCGGGGATCAGCCGGTTGGCGAGCAGGTCGAGATGCACGCAGCCCGGCACCGTTGCGGGTATCGCGGCCGGCAGGCCGGATCTTCCTGTATCGTTACAGGTAAGCGTCCAGCCGGAATTGAGCGCGGTCTTCTCGATCATGGGCGGGCTCCTGATTCATGCCGCTCGAAGCTGTGGGATTAGGTGTGGAGTAGAACTATGTCGCCGCAAGAAGCGTCAGAGAAACCGGCCGTGGCGCTGCAGCACTTCGATCTTGTAGCCGTCGGGATCGCTGATGAAGAAGAACAGGCCGAAGAGCTTGCCGTCGCGGTTGAGCTCCACCAGTTCGCCGGGATGAAGCCCGAGGTTCGACAGCCGCTTGCGTTCGACCGACACCTCTTCGACCGAGACGGCGAGATGACCATAGGCATTGCCGAGCTCGTAAGGCGCGGTCCGGCCCTTGTTGACGGTCAGCTCCAGCTCGAAGCCGGTCTCGGCATTGCTCAGATAGATCAGCGTGAAGGTTTCGAAATCGACGCGGTCGGCGACCGAAAGGCCGAAGGCCTTGCCGTAGAAGTCGACGGAGCGCGCCTCGTCGAGAACGCGGATCATCGAGTGGATCATCTTCGCCAATTCTGCCTCCCATTCCACGACAGCGCCGCGCGTCTTTTCAGACGCGCAAAGGACGCTGTGGCACTTGGTACCCGTCCTTTTACGCCGGGCGCAAGCCGATTCTTCGGGTGATCGCCGCTTCGACCAGGCCCATGGCGTCATAGATCAGCACCGCCATCAGGCCGACGATCAGGCCGCCCTGCAGAATGAAGGCGGTATTGTCGGAAATCAGCCCGGCGATGATCACCTCGCCGAGACCCTTTGCCGCAACCGTCGAGCCGATCGTCGCCGTGCCGATATTGATCACGGTCGCCACCTTCAGCCCTTCGAGGATCAGCGGCAGGGCAAGCGGCAGCTCGACGCGAAACAGCCGCTGCGTGCCGTTCATGCCCATGCCGTCGGCGGCATCGAGCACCTGCGGCGAAACCTGTTTCAAGCCGGCGACGGTGTTTTCGAAGATCGGCAGCAGACCATAGAGAAAGAGCGCAATCAGCGTCGGCATGGCGCCGAAGCCGGTGGCGGGAACGGCGAGCGCCAGCACCGCGACCGGCGGAAAGGTCTGCCCCGCATTGGCGATGGCGCGCGACAGCGGCAGGAAGTCAGCCCCGCTTTCCCGCGTCACGAAAATGCCGCCGACAACGGCAAGCACGGCGCTGCAGACAATCGAGCCGATCACCAGTTGCAGATGGCCGACGGCCAGCGAGGCAAGGCTGTTCTGCGTATAGACGGCGGGCGCATTGTTGTTGGTCAACGGCGTGAGCAGGAAGGAAAGCCACTCCGTCCTGAACAGCAGGATCAAGAGCAGGGCGAGCGCCGCCAGGCGGAAGAGATTGGCGACGAGGAGTTTCATGCCTTGCGGCCCAGTTCGAGAAGCCGGCTCATCGAAATCGACCCGACAGCCGCCTTCTCGCCGTTCTCAACGGCCGCCTCGTCGACCCCCTGCCAGATCATTTCGGCCAGCGCATCACGCAGGCTGAGCGACTGCGGCAGGGCATAGGCGAGACCGCTTTTTGCCGGCGCCATGCTTTCCTTGAGCGGCAGCAGCGACATCAGCTTCAGCGCCCGGTCGGAGGTGCCGGTCAATTGCTGCACGAAGGGATCGGCCGGCTCGGTGAGGATCTTTTCCGGGGTCGAGCATTGCAGCAATCGGCCCTGGCTCATGACAGCGATCTGGTTGCCGAGATGGAAGGCCTCGTCCATGTCGTGGGTGACGAGAATGATCGTCGTGCCGAACTGCTTCTGGATCGCCAGCAGATCGTCCTGCGCCTTGCCGCGGATGACCGGGTCGAGCGCCCCGAAGGGTTCGTCCATCAACAGCAGTTCCGGCTCGGCCGCCAGCGCCCGGGCGACGCCGACACGCTGCTGCTGGCCGCCGGAAAGCTGGTGCGGGTATTTGTCGGCAAAGGTCGCCGGATCGAGGTTGAAAAGCCCGAGCAGTTCCTCGACCCGTTTGGCGATGCGGGCGGAATCCCAATCGAGAAGCTGCGGGACAGTGGCGATATTCTGCGCCACGGTGCGGTGCGGAAACAGGCCGTGGCCCTGGATGGCATAGCCGATCTTGCGGCGCAGCTCGGTCACCTCAACGTCCATGACATTCTGCCCGCCGACGAAGATCTGACCTTCGGTGATCGGCACCAACCGGTTGATCATCCGCATCAGCGTCGATTTGCCCGAGCCCGAGGTGCCGACGATGACGGTGATCTCACCCTTCTCGACCTTCATCGAGACGTCGTCGACGACGGTGGCCGTGCCGTAGCGCTTGGTGACGTTCCTGATCTCGATCATGCTCATGCGGCGGATCCCCGGATGCTGTCGATGACCGCATCGAGGATGACGGCCGATGAGAAAGCGAAGAAGACGGTCGGCACGGCGCCGAGCAGGACGAGGTCCATGGCCGTCTGGCCGAGCCCCTGGAAGATGAAGATGCCGAAGCCGCCGCCGCCGATCAGCGCGGCGATCGTCACCATGCCGATCGCCTGCACCAGCACGATGCGGATGCCGGTGAGGATGACGGGGAAGGCGAGCGGCATGTCGATGCGGGTCAGGATCTGCAAGCGCGTCAGTCCCATGCCGGCGGCCGCGTCGCGCACCGCGGGGTCGACGCCCTGCAGGCCGACGACGGTGTTGGCGACGATCGGCAGCAGCGAATAGAGCACCAGTGCGATCAATGCCGGCGCCGTGCCGATGCCGCGGATGCCGATGGCAGCGGCCAGCGGCACATGGGTGGCGAGATAACCGAGCGGCAGCATCAGCAGGCCGAAGAGCGCCAGACTCGGGATCGTCTGGATGAGGCTCAGCCCCTGCAGCACGATGGCCCGCAGCTTCGGCACCCAGAAGCAGAGGATGCCGAGCGGCAGGCCGAGAATGATGGCGATGGCGAGCGAGCCGAAGGCCAGCAGCAGATGCGAAATCGCCTCGGTCTCGAATTGCGCAGCCCGTGTGGAAAATTCCTTCATGATCGAAAGGCTGTCGAGCAGGCCTGACGTGAGCGAGAGGAACAGCAGCGCCGTATAGGCCGCAAGGGCTGCGACCCGCATCCACGGCGCCAGCCGGATTTTGACAAGCGCATCTGATATCACGAGCCCGATGACGGCAAACAGCACCCAGAAACCGCCGCCGGGCGTCATCCGCGCCACCGTGCTGCCGGGCGGCGTCGCCGCCGCCGAGACGAGGCCGATCGCAACGATCAGCGCCGCAAGGCAGAGCGTCGCGACCGTAAGCCGGGCAAGGGCGTTGGTGAGCAGCAGCGCGGCGAAAGCGGTGAGAAGGAGAAGCACGGTCAGGATGATGACGGAAGGCTGGGGAAGAAGCTGCGTGAGCAGCATCGGCTTGCCGGCGGCGATACGGTTGGCCTTCACATAGATGAAGGGCATCAGGGCCGTCGCCGCAATGCCGCCGGCCACCAGAACCACGCCGAGCCGGTCCAGCCTGCGGACCGCTGAGGTTTCTTCCATCAATTCAACCCTGTCTGCCAACCTGTCCGCTCAATCCTATCAGCAAAGGGAGGCTCCGCCCGAACGTCGGGCGGAGCGAGCGATGACTATTTCAGGAAGCCTTTTTCCTTCAGATAGGCTTCCGCGACGGACTTTGCCGGCTCGCCGTCGACCTGGATCTTGGCGTTGAGCTTGCGCAATTCGTCGGCGGTCAGGCTCTTGAAGATCGGCGAGAGCACTTCCTCGATCTTCGGATTGGCCTTCAGCACCTCTTCGCGGATGATCGGCGTCGGCGCATAGACCTGCTGCACGTTCTTGTCGTCTTCGAGAACGGTCAGTTCGGCCGCTTCGATCGCGCCGTCGGTGCCGTAGACCATCGCGGTATTGACGCCGTTCGTCTGGTCGGCGGCCGCCTTGATCGTCGCCGCCGTATCGCCGCCGGAGAGAACGACGGTCTGGTCGGGCTTCAGCTGGAAGCCATAGGTCGTCTGGAAGGCGGGAAGCGCACCGGCCGAATTGACGAATTCGGCGGAGGCGGCAAGTTTGGCGGCACCGCCGCCGGCAACCCATTTGCCGAAGTCCGTCAGGCTCTTCAGCTTGTTCGGTTGGGCGACATCATTGCGCACGGCGAGCGCCCAGGTATTGTTGGCAGGCGACGGCGTCAGCCAGACGATCTTGTTGGCGTCGTAATCGAGTTTCTTCGCCAGCTCATAGCCCTGGTCGATGTTCTTCCAGGCGGCATCATCCGCCTTGTTGAAGAAGAAACCGGCATTGCCGGTATATTCGGGATAGATGTCGATTTCGCCAGCGGTGATCGCCTTGCGCACGACCGGTGTCGCGCCGAGCGCGATGCGGTCCTGCGTCTTGATGCCGTTGGCTTCGAGCGCGAGCGCGATGACGTTGCCGAGCAGCGTGCCTTCGGTGTCGATCTTCGACGAGACGACGACGTCGGCGGCCTGGGCCGCACCCACCGCGAAGGCGGAGAGCGAGACGGCAAGTGCGAGTTTCTTCAGCATGGAATATCCCCTGTGTTAACACCGTTGAATGAGGCTCAAGCCCTTGGCGGTAGGCTTGCGCGCAGAAGATCCGCCGGCGAGGGCGACGAGGCCGCCATCATGCCGGAATTGCGTGCGTCATGGAAATAGCGTGCCCACCCGAAAAATCGATGCAAGCCCCCTCCAGTATTTGCGGTCGCGGCACGATTATGGCGGCGAATGCACCTCCACGCGCGGAAACGCATTCCCTTTTCCAAGGCCGGCGCGATTTGTTTTTGTCCCCTTGCGTGTTTCCACGATGCTCCGGTGCTCTTTCACGGTTTCCCGGCGCCCGGATTTTTTATGACGGAAACGATAGCCCGCCTATTCTGAGGCAGGGATATCTTTTTTCATGAACACATCATATCGTCCGGTTTTTTCAGCGCTTTCCGGAGGTGGCCATTGCATCTTGGTGCCCTGTTCATTGCAAGCCATGTGCTGACATCCGGCTCGGTGCGCGAGACCGCGCGCCGCTTCCAGCTGTCACCCTCCACTGTCTCCACCGCAATCCATAATCTCGAGACCGAACTGGCGATAAAACTGACCGAGCGCGCCTCCGGCGAGCTGGTGACGCTGATTGCGAGCGGCAGGGTGCTGGACGGGCTGGAGCCGATCATGGCTGCGATTGCCGAGCTCGGCCAACTGACCGGCCATGACGGCGCCGCCGAGGCCTACGAGACCTGGGCATCCCGCATCCCCGTCAAGATCGTCACCATGGAGCGTTTTTTGGAAGTGGCCGACCAGGGCAGCATCAACCGGGCCGCCCGCCGGCTTCGCTTGGGTCAGCCACAGCTTTCACTGCAGCTTGCCAATCTTGAGAAATTTCTGGGTGCTCGGCTGTTCGAGCGGCAGGCGCAGGGCTCGGTGCTGACGGAAGAGGGCAGGCGCGCCTATCAGATTTTCATGGCGATCAGCCAGGCATGGAACGACCTGAAATCGTCGGCCGACGAGCGTTACCGACGCACCGCCCGATCGCTGCGCATCGGCTCGATCATCCCGACCGGCTCGGAAAGCTGGGTGGCGCGCTGCCTGGGCGTGCTGGTCTCCGAATGGAATGCCCGTCGCAACAATAATGCGATCTCGCTGGTGTCGATGACCGCCGACGATCTGCGCGAGGCGCTGAAGAACGGTCGCATCGACGTGGCGATCCTGGACTCGGTCTTCGGCCTCGAAAGCTTCCGGCATCGCGAATTGCTGCAGACCGACATGGTGGTGATCGCGCCACCTGACAGCACCGAGATGAGCGTCGCCGATCTCGTCGCCGGCCATGCGATCTGCATGCCGAGCCCACGCACCGGCCTCGGCCATGCGGCCATGGCCTTCAGCTACGAGCGCGCGCCCAACCGGCGCCTGCGCGGCCAGGATATCACCGCGGCGGATTCGCTGCCTGTGATCGTCGACCTCGTCGCCAATCACGGCTATGTCTCCTTCCTCGGTCGGGTCAGCGCCCTGCCGATCGCCGACAAGGTGCGCATCGTCGATCTCGACGTGCACCTGCCGATGTCCTATCACGTCGCTTTCAACCATCGCAAAGCCGCCGCCGATGCCTGCACCGTCATCATCGAGGCGGCGGCGAGAATTACGTCGGAAACCGTCGCGCAAACCAAAAGGCAGGCGGACGCCGGAGCCAGGGAGACTGCAGCGTGACCATCTTGCTCGAAGTGTGCGTCGACAGCGCCGAAGGCCTTGCCAGCGCGATCGAAGGCGGCGCCGGCCGCATCGAACTCTGCTCGGCGTTGGAACTCGGCGGGCTGACGCCGCTACCGAGCCTGATGCGGATCGCCGCCCGCGCGCCCATTCCGGTCTATGCGATGATCCGCCCGCATGCCGGTCCCTTCATCTTCGACAAGGCGGACGAAGAGGCGATGATGATCGATATCGACGCGGTGCGCACAGCAGGCCTCGCCGGCGTCGTCATCGGCGCCAACCGGCCGGACGGGACGCTCGACATGCCGCTGATCCACCGCTTGAAGGCGCATGCGGCCGGCCTCGGCTCGACGCTGCATCGCGCTTTCGATCTGGTGCCGGATGCCGATCAGGCGCTGGAGCAGGCGGTCGAGCTCGGTTGCGAGCGGATATTGACCTCCGGCTGCGCGCTGAAGGCGGCCGACGGCCTCGAGGCGCTGAAGCGCATTTCGGCCAAGGCTGCCGGCCGCATCTCGATCATGCCCAGCAGCGGCATCCGCCCGACAAATGTCGGGGAGATCCTGCAGGCGACCGGCGCTCGCGAGGTCCACGGCTCCTGCAGTTCACCGGTCGAAAGCGCCGATCCGCGCGCGGTGGCCTTCGGGTTTGAGGCGAAAAGCACGAACAAGACGGATGTCGCGGTTGTGAGGGAGATGCGCAGGGCGATCGAGGCGGTGGGTTAGAAGTTGTAGCCCGCGCCAGCATCGAGACGAGACAGCCCCTCATCCCATCGGCGTGAGGGACAGCAAAGACGGCCCATCACTCGCGATCGTGCACGACGCCCATGATATCGCCCCTGCGGGAGACGCTCACCAGGAGATCGTCCCCGTCTCGCCATGCTCGGATCAGATATCGTTCACCCACGTCCTTCACATCTCTGACGCGGTAACCACGTCTCTCAAGGAGGCGAACCGCATCGTCCGGCCCGAAATTGTCCCGACCCGAGCGCCATCCGCTTCGCTGGTCGTGGTGGCGATTCCATCGCTGCAGAAAATCCGTTTCCGTCTGGTTATCGTCGGGATCGGAATAGAACTCCGATCCCTGGCCTTCCTGGATGACCACCTGCGCGCGGGCCGGCACCGTAAGTGGCATTGTCAGCGCCGCAGCCATTGCCAAGGAAGCAATTCGCATTTTCATCGCTCGACCCTTTCCATCACTCAATCGACGAAGTTCTGCCGGCTATCCGGCGGCCCCACTTATGGACACTTCCGTATTCGTCTGTGTGCTTTTTGATTGAGAAATGTTGCGCGACATCTTGCGCGCCGGTTGGAGGCGAAGAGTACCAACAAAACGGATGTCGCCGTTGTGAGGGAGATGCGCAGGGTGATCGAGGTGGCCGCAGGATAACGGAGCGTGGGGACAGGGAGCCCCTTTTTGTCGATTGCACCCCCCGTTTCGTCATCCTCCGCTCAAGGCCGAGGATGACGGAGTGTGGGGGAACCTAAGCAGCAAGTACGGCGAACATGACAAAATAATCGCCTAATTCTGCAGGACTTTTCCGACGCTGCCTAACCCCCGATAGTGATGACAGCCTTGATCAACCCATTCTTCTCATGCGCCCAGCGGGCGAGATCGCGCGGCGCGTCGGCAAGCGTCGTGCGGTGGGTGATGAGTTTCTCCACCGGCACCAGGCCTTTGGCGATCGAATCCGCGACATGCTCGAAATCGACGCGGGTGGCGTTGCGGCTGCCGATCACCATCATCTCGCGCTTGTGGAATTCGGGATCGGAGAAGCGGATATCGTCCTTGACGACGCTGACCAGTACCAGCGCGCCGCCATGGGCGACGAAGGAGAAGGCCTTTTCCATCGAAGGGCCGTAACCCGTCGCATCGAAGACCACGTCGAAACCGTCGCCGTTGGTTTTGGTGCGAACGCTCTCCGCTGCCGCCTCGTTGGCAACGATGCCGGAGGTGAAGCCGAAGCGCTCCGAGGCCATCTGCAGCCGCTCGGTGCTGGTATCGAGCAGCGTCACCTCATGTCCTGCGATGCGCGAGAAGATCGCCGCCCCGAGCCCGATCGGCCCGGCGCCGATGACGAGCGCCCGCGCACCGGGGCCGGTCATCGAACGGCGCACCGCATGGGCGCCGATTGCCAGGAACTCGGTCGTTGCCGCCGCCTCGAGGCTCAGGCCCTTGGCGGGATAGAGATTGCCGGATGGAACCGAAATCTCCTCGCAGAAGGCGCCGTCGGTATGGACTCCGAGCACCTTGATGTTGGTGCAGCAATTCGGCTTGCCCTGACGGCAGGCGACACATTGCCCGCAGGAGAGATAGGGATTGACGATGACGGGCGTGCCGACCGCGATCGCCACACCTTCGCCGGCTTCCAGCACCGTCGCCGAGATCTCATGCCCCATCACCCGGGGATATTCGAGGAAGGGGTGCTTGCCCTCGAAGATGTGGTAGTCGGTGCCGCAGATGCCGACATGGCTGACGGCAAGCCGCACCCAGCCGGCGGCGGGAGCCGCTGGCGAAGGACGCTCGACGATATCGAGCACGCCGGGCTCCCGGCAAAGAACTGCTTTCATGACGGGTCTCGCATTCCTTGAATGGAAGAAGCCGGCTCGTTCAAGCCGGCTGTCTCATGTCGCTCAATTGCTCCGGCGGCGGCGCAGCTGGTCGAAGAACACGATCACGATGATCAGCAGACCGGTGATGATGCGCTGCCAGAAGGAGTTGACGTTCAGAAGGTTCGCGCCGTTGTTGATGGTGGCGAGAATGAAAGCGCCGATCAGCGGCCCGTGCACCGAGCCGACCGCGCCGAACAGGCTGGTGCCGCCGATGACGGACGAGGCAATCGCCTGCAGTTCCCAGCCGTCGGCCTGCGTTGCATTGCCGATGGCGATGCGCGAGGCGAGCAGCACGCCGACGAAGGCGGCGAAGGAGGCCGAGAGGATATAGGCAAGATAGATCATGCCCTTGACGTTGACGCCGGAAAGGCGCGCCGCCTCGGCGTTCGAACCGACCGCGAAGAGATAGCGGCCCCAACGGCTCAGATGCAGGAAGATGAAGGAGGGGACCGCCACCAGGATGACCATCCAGAACAGGCTCGGAATACTGAGCAGATCGGCGCGGGCGAAATTGCTGAAGCCCTCATTGGTGATGTTGATCGTCGAACCGTTGGTGATCAGCAGGCCGATGCCGCGCAGCGATGTCAGGGTTGCCAGCGTGATGATGAACGGCGGCAGGCCCATATGAACGATGCCGAAGCCATGGAAGGCGCCGATCGCCACGCCGATGGCGAGCGTCAGCGCGATCGCCCCCCAGAGCGGCACGCCGGCCTGCAGCAGCCAGGCGATGATGACGGTGCAGAAGCCGACGATGGCGCCGACGGAAAGATCGATGCCGGCGGTGATGATGACGAAGGTCTGTCCGAGTGCGAGGATCGCCGTCATCGCGCCCTGACGCAGCAGGTTCGAAATGTTGAGCGGCGTCCAGAAGCTCGGGGTGACGACGCCGAGCACGATCCAGAGGAAGATCAGCAGGCCGATCAGCGTCAGGCCGAACAGGATGTTCATTTTCCGGCGCGGCGGCGGTGCGACGATCTCAGTGGGGGTGGCAGTCATGAATTTTCTCCCTCTTATTCTTTTGGCTCAGACGCCGATCGCTTCGCTGAGCACTTCTTCATGCGTCGCCGCGTGGAAATCATGGCTGGCGACGATCTTGCCGGCGCGGAAGACGTGCAGCCGGTCGGCCAGTTCGTAGACTTCGGGCAGGTAGGAGGAGATCAGGATGATGCCCGCGCCGTCCTTCAGAAGCTTGGCGAAGAGCCGGTAGATTTCCGCCTTGGTGCCGACGTCGACGCCGACAGTCGGTTCGTCGAAGATGAAGAGCCGGGCGCCATGGCTCAGCCATTTGCCGATGACGATCTTCTGCTGGTTGCCGCCCGACATGCTGGAGGCCGGAACGCGCCGGCTCGGCGTCTTGATGCTGAGATCGCGGATCTGCTTGTCGGCATTGGCCGACTCGCGCGCATGGTTGATCACAGGTCCGTGGCTAAGCCGTCCGAACACCGGCAGGTTGATGTTGAGGCCGATCGGCAGGTTGAGGCAAAGCCCTTGGTCGCGCCGGCTTTCCGGCGCCAGCGCAATGCCGAGCTCCATCGCGGTGCGTTCGTTCTTGATGTCGACGCGCTTGCCCATCCACTGGATATCGCCTGATGTCGTCGGCTGGCGTCCATAGAGCCCGAGCGCGAATTCGCTGCGCCCGGCGCCGATCAGGCCGTAGAGCCCGACAATCTGGCCCGCCTTGACGCTGAGCGACACGTCTTCGAAACCCGGACCGGAAAGACCGTTGACGGCAAGGATCGTCTCGCCGATCGCAATCTCTTCCTTGTGGTAGATCTGTTCGATCGAGCGGTTGATCATCAGCGCGATCAGCTCGGCATCGTTGGTCTCGCCGATCAGGCGCGTGCCGACATGCGTGCCGTCGCGCAGCACCGAGACACGGTCGGCAAGTTCGAAGACTTCCTCCATGCGGTGGCTGATATAGACGATGGTGACGCCTTCGCCCTGCAGGCGGCGGATCAGCTTGAAGAGCTGCGCCGATTCCTGGCGGGTGAGATAGGCTGTGGGTTCGTCGAAGATCAGGAACTGCGTGCCGCGCATTGCCGCGCGTGCCGTTGCCACCAGCTGCTGCTGGCCGATCGTCAGCGAGCTCAACAGCGCACCGGCCGGCAGGCCGAAGCCGAGATCGTCGAGCACGGCCTGCGCCATCTTCTCCATCTGCTTCTTGCGCATCAGGCCGTAGCGGTTGACCTCGTCGCCGAGGAAGAGATTGGCGGCGACCGTCAGGTGCCGGCAGAGCACGACTTCCTGGTGGACGGCATTGATGCCGCGGGCGATCGCCTCGTTCGGCGTCGACAGCCCCACCGGCTGGCCGCACCACAGCACTTCGCCGGCCGTGCGGGTGATGACGCCGGTCAGTAATTTGATCAGGGTGGATTTGCCGGCGCCGTTTTCGCCGACGATGGCGTGGATTTCGCCGGCGAGGAAGGTCAGCGTCGCTGGCTTCAGCGCCTGCACATGACCGTAATTCTTCTGCAGGCCCTTGAGTTCGAGGATAGGCGATCCGGCGGGAATTCGATTGGCTTCTTTCAGCGTCGCGCTGTCATCATGGCGATGACTGACCTCTTCCAGTCCGATCATGGACCTCTCCTCCTTGTGTCACGTCTGCTCCACCCCCGGTAACCATACCATGGATGGAAAAGGCCGCGCCGGTTTTTGAAGCCGGCGCGGCCTGTCTGTCTTTGTTACTTGATCTTCGGGTTCAGCAGTGCGTCGATCTTCGGATCGGCCATATTCGCCTTGGTGACGAGGTTTGCGCCGGTGTCGACATTGGCTTCGACCTTCTCGCCCTTGGAGACGGCAAGAGCGGTCTTCACGCCGTCATAACCCATGCGGTAGGGGTCCTGAACGACGAGGCCGGCAATCGCACCATCCTTGAGGAAGCCGACCGTCTTGTCGTCGCTGTCGAAGCCGATGACCTTGATCTTGTCGCCGAGCTTGTTTTCAGCAATCGCCTGGCCGACGCCCTGCGCCATGATCAGGTTCGAGGCGAAGATGCCGACGAGGTTCGGGTTTGCCGTGATCAGGTCGGTCATCATGTTGAGGCCGGTCGTTGCCTGGCCATCGCCGTACTTGTCGGCAATCACCTTCAGGCCGGGATACTTGGTCTTCACCTGATCCAGGAAGCCTTCGCGGCGCTGTTCCAGCGAGCCGACGCCCGGAAGATTGGTGAGGATGACGATTTCGCCCTCTTCCTTGCCGGTGGCGCCCTTGATGGCGGCGGCAAGGCCGTCGGCGGCGATGCGGCCGCCCTGAACGTTGTCGGTCGTCAGGAACGACTTGAACGCCTTGGAGTCGGCAGCGGAGTCAATGCCGATGATCGGAACCGACTTGGCGGCTTCATCGATCGGCTTGCCGAGCGCCTTGAATTCGGTCGGCGAAATGACGACGGCGGCCGGCTTGCCGGCAACAGCATTCTCCAGAATGCTGATCTGGCCGTTGACGTCGGATTCGGCCTGTGCGCCGAGTTCCGGCACGTTGACGCCGAGATCCTTGCCAGCCTTGCGCGCGCCGGCCAGAACGATCTGCCAGTAGAAGGACGTCGTGTCCTTGACGATGATCGGGATCGTCACGTCGGCGGCAAACGACGTTGCCGGCATCGCCGTGGCGATGACCGCGGCACCCGCAAGCGCCGTAAAGGCGCGACGGGACAGAAGGGATTTCACGATACTCATAAGGGTTCTCCTCTCAGGGTGCGTTCTCCTCCGAATAAATCGGCCGCTGAACGCAGGCGGACGATTTTTATCGATAAAAAACATTTGCAGGGAGAAGCTAGCCGAGGCGCAATCAAATTGCAAGTGCGTCAATCTGGCTTTTTTGCTTTGCTAAACTCCGCCCAAGCAACTGATTTTATTCCAATAGTACGATACCCTAAAATAGGGTTCAGGCCAGATCAACCTCATGCGGATGGACGACACCCTTTTTCAAAATCAGGTTACCGTACAGCCGGAATTCCGTCGTCGCGACGATATAGGTGGCCTTGCGGGCCATCGCGTAGAAGGCAAAGCGCTCCACCGGCACGATGCGGAAATCGCCGGCACGCCTGGACACGATCTGCTGGAACTCGGCGCAGACTTCGGGCATCGCATCGGGATCGCCCACTACTTCCATCCGCCACGCCGTTTCCGGCACGAAAGTATCGAGCGGCATGTGGGTGAGGATCGCCTCGGCCATGTCAGTGGCGCTGACGCCGTCGGCGCGAATGACGGGCGGGCCCATCGAGCCCGAGGGAAAATTGGCGTCCGCTATGACGATGTCGTCACCATGTCCCATCGTCTTCAGCGCATGAAGCAGGTCGGGGCCGAGCAATGGATGAATACCCTTGAGCATAATGTCTCCTCAGACCCGCACCGCTTCGGCGCCGAGCGGCGGCGCGACCAGCGTATAGGGCTCGAATTCCCCGTAGATCTCGTCGGCAAGCCGCGGCTCGACGATCTCCATGTTGCGCGTCAGGCTCGAAGCCTTGGCCGTGCCGATCAGCACCGATGCGACGACCGGATCGCGCAGCGGAAACTGCAGGGCGGGAGCCGCGAGCGGCACCCCATGGCTTTTGGCGATCGCTTCCATGGCGCCGACTTTGGCCAGCACATCGTCGGTTGCCGGCATATAATCGAAATGCGAGCCCGGCACCGGGCCGGTGGCGAGAATGCCGGAATTGAAGACGCCGCCGACGACGAGCGACGTGCCCTTCTGCCGGCAGAGCGGCAGGAGTTCGGCAACGGCCGAACGGTCGAGCAGCGTATAGCGGCCGGCAAGCAGGATGCAGTCGAGATCGGCATGGCGCATGACGTCGAGGCAGACGGGCACTTCGTTGACGCCGAGGCCGAAGGCGGAGATCGCGCCAGACGACTTGAGTTCCTCCAGCGCCTTCACGCCGGAATCGAGAAACTGCTTCTGGTGGACCGCATTCTTCGCCGCACCATGCGTATAGACGCCGATATCGTGCACATAGAGAATGTCGATGCGGTTGAGGCCGAGGCGCGCATAGCTGAATTCGACCGAGCGCATGATGCCGTCATAGGAATAGTCGTAATCGGCATCGAAGGAGAGCGGATCGACATAGCTGTAATCAGGCACGGTGCCGGTCGGCACCGGCCGCAGCAGCCGGCCGACCTTGGTGGAAAGCACGTAGCTGCCATCCGGCTGGTCGCGCAGGAAATCGCCGACACGCCGTTCGGCGAGACCCAGTCCATACCAGGGCGCGACGTCGAAATAGCGGATGCCGCTATCCCAGGCCGCCTGCAGCGTCTCCATCGCCTGCTCGCGCGGGCAGGCACGGTAGAGACCGCCGAGAGCTGCCGCGCCGAAACTGATTTCGGTCACCTCCAGCTTGGTCTTGCCGATCTTTCTCGTCTTCATCATTCCTCCTCGCGAAGAAGCTGAAACTGTCTATCCGGAGCAATCCCGGGAAAAGTGTGAAGCGGTTTTCCAAGGGTTTGCGTAAAACAAAAAGCTAGAGCGTTGCGCCCAGATGCCAGGGCACGAATTCGTTATCGCCGTAGCCGAAGAGCTCGCTCTTGGTCTTCTTGCCCGAAGCCGTATCGACGATAAGGTCGAAGATTTCGCGGCCCTTGCCGCTGATCGTCGCGTCGCCGGTGGCGATGGTGCCGCAATCGATGTCCATGTCCTCTTCCATCGACGCATAGAGCGCCGAATTGCTGGAAAGCTTCAGGGACGGTGCCGGCCGGCAGCCGAAGCAGCTGCCGCGGCCCGTGGTAAAGGCGATCATATTCGCCCCGCCGGCCACCTGGCCGGTCGCCGAGACCGGGTCGTAGCCGGGGGTGTCCATGAAGACGAGCCCGGGGGCCGTGACCCGCTCGGCATAACCATAGACCGCCGTCAGCGGCGAGCGCCCACCCTTGGCAACCGCGCCGAGTGACTTCTCCAGAATGGTGGTCAACCCGCCGCGCTTGTTGCCGGGCGACGGGTTGTTGTCGAGCGAGGCGCCGTGCAGAGCGACATAATCCTCCCACCAGGCGATTTTCTCGTCCAGCTTCTTTGCCACCTCGTCGCTGACGGCGCGGCTGCGCAAAAGGTGCTCCGCACCATAGATTTCCGAAGTCTCCGACAGGATCGCCGTGCCGCCGGCCGCCGCCAGCAGATCGGCTGCGACACCGAGCGCCGGATTGGCGGTGATGCCGGAAAAGCCGTCCGAGCCGCCGCATTGCAGGCCGATGATGATCTCGCTCACCGACATCGGCACGCGCTTTTCCTTGCCGACATCGGCAGCGATCTCGCGCAGCATGCCCATGGCCCGCTCGACCGCGCGGCGGGAACCGCCGGCATCCTGAATGTTGAAATGCCGCTTCGAAGCGCCCGCACCGCTCTGGCCGTACAGCGTCAGCTGGTTGACCTCGCAGCCGAGGCCGATCATCAGCACGCCGCCGAAATTCACATGCCTGGTATAGCCGGCGAGCGTCCGGTGCAGCACGTTCATGCCGTCGCCGGTCGAACTCATGCCGCAGCCCTGGTCATGCACGATCGGCACGAAACCGTCGATGCCCTCATAATGCGGCAAGATCGTCCGGTTCGCCTCGTCGGCGATCGCCCGGCAGACCGTGGTGGAACAGTTCACGCTGGCGATGATGCCGATATAGTTGCGGGTCGCCGCCCGCCCGTCGGCGCGGCGGTAACCCATGAAGGTGCGCGCCTTGTCGTCGGCCGTCGCCGTCTCCGGCGCCGAATTGGCGGTCGCCGCCAGCCGGTCGTTTTCGAAATGCAGGTTGTGGCTGTGCACATGGTCGCCGGCCCTGACCTCTTCAGTGGTGCGGCCGATCGCCTGTCCGTATTTCACCACGGGCGACCCGAGCGGAATATCCGCTATCGCCACCTTGTGGCCGGGGTCGATCTTCTGGCGGGCTTCGATGCCGGCAACCGTCGAACCCGGCGCGATTGCCGCCGTTGCGACCGCGACATTGTCTCCGGCCGAAAGGATGATCCAAGGCAGTTTGTCCAATTTCTTCTCCCTGGGAAACACTCGCTGCATCGGCGAATGCGCATTGATTTTGTTTTTTATCTACAATAAACATTTTCAAGTCAACGGGAATATTGATCCTGTGGACGAGGGAGGCAATGAGCCGCAGGCGACCGGAAATAAGCTAAAGGTCGTTTGAACAAGCCCCGGTCCGCTCTGTCCTGCTGTGAAGCGGGAAGGCGCTCACGAGGGCGGAAAGCGGGGTCTGGTGGCACGGCAGAATACGGTCTTCAAGGAAGCCTACAACAGGTATGCTGCAGCCTTGCGCACGGATACCGCACTGCCCTCGGAGCCGGAGATCGCCGCCCAGCTCGGCGTCAGCCGCTCGACGGCGCGCGCCATCCTGACGCGGCTCAGCGAAGAAGGCATCATCCGCTGGAACAAGCGCCAGAAGATCGTGCTGCGCCAGCCGACGGACCGCGACCTCTTTCCCTCGGAAGAAACCGATTCCCTGCACGACATCATCGAGCGCAGCTTCATGCAGCGCATCCTTGCCGATGATGCAGCACCCGGCATGCAGATCAACGAATTGGAGCTAGCCCGGGAGATCGGCACCGGCACAACAAGCGTGCGCGAATTCCTGATCCGCTTCTCCCGCTTCGGCCTCATCGAGAAACGGCCGAACAGCCACTGGACGCTCAAGGGCTTCACCCGCGAATTCGCCCTCGAACTCGCCGATGTGCGCGAGATGTTCGAGCTGCACTCCGCCGCCGAATTCGGCCGGCTTCCGCGCGACCACCAGGCCTGGATCGATCTCGCCGCCATGCGCGACGAACATCACGCCATGCTTGCCGACATCAACCAGCGTTTCAAGGACTTCTCCGTCCTCGACGAGCGCTTCCACCTGTTGATCCACCGCGCCTCGAAAAACCGCTTCATCGCCGATTTCTACGACGCCATCGCCATCGTTTTCCACTATCACTACCAGTGGAACAAGACCGCCGCCCGCCAGCGCAACGAACGCGCCATCCACGAACATCTGGATTATATCGCAGCCCTGGAATCCGGCGACCAGGCGGCAATCGAAACCGCCTGCCGCGCGCATCTGCACTCCGCCCGCCAGACCCTGCTGCAATCCCTGCCGCAGATTGCCAGTGAAACGGCGTGAGGTGGGGAGAGTTATTCCGGGAAAAGTGCCGCATTGGGTGCCTGCAAAAACCGGCCGGCGTCTTCAGCTGCTCAATTCCCTTTCAAATATCTCCCGGCAATTGCGACAATATTTTCTCGCGCGCGGCGCGCGATGCGGAAAGGCGCTGCCTCGTATCTCCCAGCACTTTTGCTGAGGCTTCCTTCGGCGTGCCGGAAGAAAATGGTGGTGCGGGAGCATATTCCAGAGCGAGCTGGACCGTTTCGGCTTCTGTCTGCCCCAGAAGCTCGCCAATCACGGATAGTCCGAAATCGATGCCCGAGGTGACACCGCCTGCGGTGATCAGGTTGCCATCCTGTACGACTCGCTCCTCGACGGGCGTGGCGCCAAAGCGCGGCAGGAAATCGAGCGCATTCCAGTGGGTCGTCGCGCGTTTTCCCTTGAGCAACCCCGCCGCCCCCAGCACCAGCGCGCCCGTGCAGACAGACGTGACGTAGCGCGCCTTCGCCGCCCGCTCCCGAACAAAAGCGAGCACCATCTCGTCGAGCAACAATGCGTTGATGCCGCTTCCGCCCGGAACGCAGAGAACGTCGAGTGGCGGGCATTCCGCAAAGGTCGTGGTCGGCGTCAAAGACAGCCGGGTAGAGGCCAGAACGGGCCGCAAATCCTTCCAGATCAGATGAACCTCTGTGCCTTCAGCCGAGGCGAAAACCTCGTAAGGGCCGGTGAGGTCGAGTTGCTGAACATCGGGGAAGACGAGGATTCCGAAAGAAAGAGGCATGGGAAACTCCTGATTGACTTTCCCAATCCTAGTGGAGCAATGATTGGCGTGTTTGCCAATCATCCCTCCGTTCATGCCAAATAACCCTCGCCGTATCGAAATCCTGACCTTCCCCGACAGCCAGCTTCTTGATGTGGCAGGCCCTTTGCAGGTCTTTGCAACGGCAAACGATCTGGCTGCGCTTGCTGACAAAGCGAGGCCCTATGAGACTGTCGTGGTGGCGCAATGCGCTCAGGTGAGAACATCGTCGGGTCTCGCCTTGGCAGCCTCCCCGTTGCCGTCGCCGGATGCGCCGCTGGACACGCTCGTCGTGGCGGGAGGCTGGGGTGTCAATGCGGCTTGTGAAAACCGCGATCTGGTGGAATGGGTCAGAGGCCGCTCAAAGGCGGCGCGGCGCACCGCTTCCGTTTGCAGCGGTGCATTTTTGCTGGCGACAGCAGGATTGCTCGACGGACGGCGTGTCGTCACGCACTGGCAGCGTTGCGCTGAATTCACAAAACGCTTTCCGTTGGTGCGCCTCGATCCTGACCCCATTTTTGTTAGTGATGGCGACATGTGGACATCCGCCGGCGTGACAGCGGGCATCGACCTTGCCTTGGCGCTCATCGAGATCGACCTGGGTCGGAAGGCGGCGCTCGCTGTCGGGAGGCAGTTGGTGGTTTTTCTGAAGCGGCCGGGCGGACAGTCGCAATTCAGCACGGCCCTCTCACTGCAGGAAAATGACGGGCGTTTCGACCAACTGCACGCATGGATCATGGAAAACTTGAGCCGCCCATTGCCGCTGGCGGCTCTTGCCGCACGGGTCAACATGAGCTCGCGCAGTTTTTCGCGGCATTATCGGCAGGTAACAGGGCTGACGCCGGCCCGGGCGATCGAAGACATCAGGATCGAAACCGCCCGACGCTTGCTGGATGAAGGCCAGTCTGTTGCCCGGGTCTCCAGGCGTTGTGGCTTCGGATCGGAGGAAACCATGAGAAGGGCCTTCCTGCGCCACTTCGGTACCAGTCCGAAAGCCTACCGCGAGCGTTTTGCCGGGTAGACGCCGGATGCCATCCTCGGTACCGGCATCATGAAACCTTTTGATTTGTAAGCCGTTATCGCTGACATGACCGACGCTAAATTGAAACCGAAATCGGTCGACGGCACCGAGCCGGACGGTGCCGAGAAGTCGCGCCAGGAGAAGGCATCGACTGTCGAAGTCGCGCTGCCGCCAGATGCCATCCAACCCGATCCGGAGCTAACGCCTGAAGAGACCGAGCAGGCGCGCAAGCGCTATTTGCTGAAACGTTTCTGGATCAGCGCGCGCCGTTACTGGAGCCGCGATGGCGACAAGTTCGCTTGGCCCTTCTCGATCGGGCTATTGGCCCTGATCGGCATGAATGTCGGCTTCCAGTACGGAATCAATCTGTGGAACCGCGGGATATTCGACGCCATAGAGCGGCACGATGCGGGCACCGTCTATTTCCTGAGCGCTGTATTCGTGCCGCTCGTGCTTGGAACTGTGGCTATTGTCACTGTACAAGTCGCCGTTCGCATGATGATCCAGCGTCGGTGGCGTTCCTGGCTGACAAGCGCAGTCATCGCGCGCTGGCTCGCAAACGGCCGTTACTATCAGTTGAATCTCATCGGCGGCGACCACAAGAACCCCGAAGCGCGCATTTCCGAGGATTTGCGGATTGCTACCGAAGCACCCGTCGATTTCATCGCCGGTGTCATTTCCGCATTTCTGGCGGCCTCGACCTTCATCGTCGTGCTCTGGACGATCGGCGGGGCTCTCACTCTGCCGATCGCAGGTTGGACCGTCACCATTCCCGGCTTTCTCGTCATCACTGCGGTCCTTTACGCCGCGATCACCTCCAGCTCGATGGCGGTCATCGGCCGCTATTTCGTCCACGTCTCCGAGGCGAAAAATCAAGCAGAAGCCGAGTTTCGCTACACGCTGACGCATGTGCGGGAAAACGGCGAGAGCATCGCCTTGCTCGGCGGCGAAGAGGAGGAGCGTAATGACCTCGATAAGACCTTCGCCAATGTGCTCAGGCAATGGGCGCTCCTTGCCCGCCAGCACATGCGCACGACGCTTGTGTCGCATGGATCCATGCTGATTGCGCCAGTCGTCCCGGTCCTGCTGTGCGCGCCAAAATTTCTCGAAGGCAGCATGACGCTGGGACAGGTCATGCAGGCTGCCTCTGCCTTCGCCATCGTTCAGGGGGCGTTCGGCTGGCTTGTTGATAACTATCCGCGTCTTGCCGATTGGAACGCCTGTGCACGGCGCATCGCCTCGCTGATGATGTCGCTCGACGGGCTGGAGCGCGCCGAACAGAGCGACTCGCTCGGGCGCATCAAGCATGGTGAAACCGAAGGCGAGGCGATGCTCAGCCTCAACGATCTCTCCGTATCGCTTGACGATGGCACCGCCGTGGTCACGGAAACGCGGGTCGAGATCGAGCCCGGCGAACGGGTGCTTGTGGCCGGCGAATCCGGGTCCGGCAAGAGCACGCTGGTGCGGGCGATCTCAGGTCTCTGGCCGTGGGGAAGCGGCAGCGTCAATTTCCACGCCGACAGACGATTGTTCATGCTGCCGCAACGACCCTATATCCCGTCCGGCACGCTTCGCCGTGCCGTCGCCTATCCCGGCGCCGCCGACAGCTGGACGCTGGATAAGATCAAGGCGGCCCTCGACAAGGTCGGGCTCGATTATCTCAACGACAAGATCGAGGAAGAGGCGCCCTGGGACCAGACGCTGTCGGGCGGCGAAAAGCAGCGTCTCGCCTTTGCGCGCCTGCTGCTCCACCATCCCGATATCATCGTGCTGGATGAAGCAACCTCGGCACTCGATGAGAAGAGCCAGGATAAGATGATGCATATGGTGATCGATGAATTGCCCGACGTGACCATCATCAGCGTCGCGCATCGGGCTGAACTGGAGGCCTTCCATAGCCGCAAGATCACGCTCGAGCGGCGCAAGGGCGGCGCAAAGCTTGTCAGCGATATCGATCTCATCCCGCGCAGGCGAAAACCGAACCTGCTTGTACGGGTTTTGAAGAACCCCTCCGTGCTGAAAGAGGGCACGAGTTCGCATAAGGACAGCACAGTCCCAGAATAGAAATTCTCCGCCTGGCCAAAACTCAGCAATCGCCTGACGCCGACTCTGCGCTCGCCATCTGATCCAGATTGTCGATCAGCCGCTTGAGCAGACCGACAAGTTGTCCTGCTTCCGCGTCGGTGAACCCGGCCAATGCCTCTTCATTCCCCTGGAACAAGGCCGCAATCGCCTCCGGCATGCCGTCCCGCGCGGCCTTGGCCAGCACGATGCGGCTGCTGCGACCATCAGCCGGGTCGCGTGTCCGCTCGATCAAGCCATCCCGCTCCATGCGGGCGAGCATCTGCGCCATCGGCGGTTGCTCGACCCTGGCAAAGCGCGCGAGGTCGCGCTGTGTGCTTGCCTTGCCATCTTGCAGCGCCACCAGCACCGGCAATTGGCCGACACCGAAGCCGAGCGGTTTGAGGCGTGTTTCGCTCAAGCGCGCAAATCCGCGCGCCGCAAGACTGATGAGATGCCCCGGCGTCGAAAGCACGTCTTCATCCATTCCGCTTGACCTCTTGCCTGCGCTTGACCATAAGATATATACGTACATATGTATATTGATGCGCGGCATTCGACAATACCGTTTGATGCCGCCGAGCTGATCTTTCAATCTCCATTGAGGAAACGACATGTCCAACAATGACGTCGAAATGCTCAAGCGCGTCTATGCCGGCTTCAACGCCAGGGACATCGACGCTGTGCTGGCCGTCCTTTCCGACGATGTCGCCTGGGCCAACGGCATGGATGGCGGCCATGTTCATGGCCGTGAGGCCGTGCGCGACTATTGGACACGCCAATGGGCTGTCATCAGCCCACAGGTCGAGCCGGTCGCCTTTGCGGAAACGGACGATGGCACTGTGGCGGTCGAGGTAATCCAGTCGGTCTTTGACCTCGACGGCCGGCCGCTGGAAGGGCAAAGCCACGGCCTGAAGGACAAGACCGTCACGCATATCTTCCGCATCGAAGCTGATAAGATTATTCGCTTCGATATCCGGGATGCCCTGTAAGCCTGCACGAACTATGCCGGGGGTGACCGCTCCGGGCGCGTTGCCGCCGACATGTCCGGAAAATCACCTCTGCATTTCGAGACAATCTCGTCGACAACGAGATTCAGGAGACGTGCCAAGCGGTTTGCCCGGAGCCCTTCCGTGAATAACTGAACCGCCTAATGAGAAGCCGCCTCGCTTGCGACGGCCGCCCCCTCGCGCTTCCGGCCGGGCCCGACCGGGATCAGCCAGGTGGTGAAGAAGGTCAGCACCGCGACGACGACCACGCCCCAGAAGCTCCAGTGTAGCGCCGCATTGAAGACGGCGCGGATGGCCGGATCGGCGGCGAGCGCCGAAAGCCCGGTCGGCTGGTTCAGCGCCTCATGCAGGCCCGCCGCCGCCTCGCCGCTCGCATAGTGATTGATGCCGGCATTGAGGATGGCGCCGAGCACGGTGGCGCCGAGCGTATTGCCGAGGCTGCGGGCAAAGATGATCGAGGCGGTGGCGCTGCCGCGCATCGACCATTCGACGCTGTCCTGCACCAGCACGATGCTGGTGAGGCTGATGAGACCCATGCCGAAGCCCATGAAGAAGGAGCCGGCGCCGGCAATAACAGGCGAACTCTCCGGTGTCAGGAACAGAAGAAAACAGGCGCCGAACGGAAACAGCAGGCTGCCGACACGCAAGGTGCGGCGGATGCCGAAGGCCTTGTAGAAGCGGCTGGAGAGCATCACCGACAGGGGCCAGCCGACAACCAGCATGGTGAGTGTGAAGCCTGCAACGATCGGCGAGCGGCCGAGGACGCCCTGCACATAGATCGGCAGGATGGTCGAAAGCCCGATCAGCGCCATGCCGGCCAGCAGCGTCGCCGCATTGCTGGTTGCGATCAGCCTTCGGCTCCAGAGCGGGATCGAAATGATCGGCTCCGGCGCCCGCTTCTCCTGGGCGAGAAAGAGAAGGCCCGTGACCACGAAGACGGAAAAAAGCGAAATCAGAATCCAGGCGCTGGCATCGGTTTCCGTCAGCATGACGAGCAGTGCGACAATCGATATCGAAAACAGCACCGATCCGAGGTAGTCGATCTTTGCCTGCTTGTGCGCCACGTCCTCCTTCAGGAAGATCATGAAGGCGATGATCGAGATGATGCCGATCGGCAGGTTGATCCAGAAGATCCAGGCCCAGGAGATGTTGTCGACGATAATGCCGCCGGCCAGCGGCCCGACGACGGCCGAGGTCGCCCAGACGGTCGCCATCGCGCCCTGCACGCGGCCGCGTTCCTCGAGCTTGAAGAGATCGCCGATGATCGTCATCGTCACCGGTTGGATGGCGCCGGCGCCGAGCCCCTGCAGCAGCCGGAACAGCACCAGCGACATCATCGACCAGGCAAGCCCGCAGAGCAGCGAGCCGACGAGGAAGATCAGGATGCCGCCGATCAGCACCGGCTTGCGCCCGAAAATGTCGGAAAGCTTGCCGTAGATGACGGTCGTCGTCGACTGCGCCAGCAGGAAGGCCGAAAACACCCAGCTGTAATAGGAAAAACCGCCCAACTGCCCGACGATGCGCGGCATCGCCGTCGCCACGATCGTCGCCTCGATCGCCACCATGAAGGTCGCGAGCATGATGGTGGCGACGATTAGCACGCGGTTCGAGCGTTGCGCTGCATTCGACATGACGATCCTCTTCGGGTGCTCCGCATGGCCGGGAATGTCGGCGGGCTGGCTGGGTGTGGGGCGATGTGCCAAGTGCGGAGTGATGGGTAGTTTTACGTCCGCAAGTGCGAGTCGTAAAGCCGTTCCCGCGGCAGCTGTTATTTTCGTCCGATGCGGGAGCGGCCGAAGCGAAGGCCGGTGCCACTTCGCCTGGAGCCTTCATTCCGTCAGGTAGCCAGGCGGCAATCGGCCCTATCTTCATTGCGGGCAGGCCTCGCCGGCCGTCCCGCTCTCCGCGGAACCGGCGGTGCAACCCGGCGTCGGCTGCAGATTCGGATTGACCCACCGGGATTGATCGTGCTCCGGCTGCCATTGAGCTCGACCCCGATGGTGGCAGTCACTGAAATTCGGATAGATTCACGCAAGGATTGTTTTCTTCACGGTGACTGCTATCGTTGCCTTCGGTTGCTGAGGGTCCTCGTCTTTGTTGTTGCATCGATTATTGTTTGTTTGTTTTGCTCTGCTGTTTGTAACTCCCGTCCCTACCGTCGCAGAAGACCGCCGGTCCTTTGGCATCAACGAGCCGTTGCCCGGCGAGGACCCGACATGCAGCGACGCAAATCGCGCGTTTGAAAACACTTACAACTCCGGCAGATATTCAAGTCGGATCTACCTGGCGGATGGCAGTCTGTTCGCAGAATTTCGATACAACGGAAAAACGCAGTATCAGCGAGAAGAAGAGGGGGGAATATGGTCTTTGTCTACTCGGTTCCCGAGCAAAACGGTAACAGACGTGGGACCAGTCCTCGCCGATTGCAGGCTCATTTCATATGAAGAGAATGACAATGCTAACGTGAGAGTATTCTCCGCCAGGTGGCATCGCGGTCGTTATCACGCCTCGATCAAGATATGGCTGTCGACAACAGATCGCCTGGTACTAAAGACCGAGCGGCGTTTTGACCCTGGCGCTACGCCTTTTCCCACTCAAACGGTCGTGGACGTTTTTGAAACCGATCGAGACAAAGTTTTAGTTCCGAGCGGTTTCCTCGTCGACCATCCGTGGATTCGATGAACTTTGGTAAAGATGGTGAAAGCTGGAAACTTGTTTAAGGCCAAATTATCCGCAGCCTCCGAATTGCTCGGACCGTAGCTGCTAAGCAGATCGGCGCTCGTCCTCGCGCGTATCGGAATCATCCACACGCGTCGCTCTGAGCTTATATCCGAGAGCTGCGGCTACACCGATGAGCGTTGAAAGCTTCGGGTCGCCTTTTTCACTGAGGGATTTGTAGAGAGCCTCGCGGGTAACGCCGGCATCCCGGGCGACTTGTGACATGCCACGCGCTTTCGCAACAACGCCCAATGCGTGTGCAATATAACCTGCATCACCGCTTTCAAACGCATCTTCAATGAGATGGGTCTGCGATTCTTCGGTGTCCAGAAACTCGGTTGCGTCAAAAGGGATGATTTCGATTGCCATCTCAGATCTCCTTGGACATTTCGATTGCTCGCTTGATGTCCCGCTCCTGACTACCCTTGTCGCCCCCGCACAGGAGAATAACGACAATGTTGCCCTGCATTGCAAAATACAAGCGATACCCTGGACCGTAGTCGAGCCTCAATTCTCCGATGCCATCGAAGAATTTGTGGTCTCCCAAATTGCCAGCCTCCGCACGAACGATGCGCGTGACAATTCGGTCTCTTGCATTCCGATCCTTCAGCTTGCGCAGCCATTTCTGGAATTCGACTGTCTGGAGAACCGTGTATTTCTGTGAACTATAATTAACATCCTCCTGGGAGTAGTCAACTTTTTGTTGACCGGAGTGCTGAGACGGCCCTCCCGTCATTCATCATCCATCAAATGAAACTCCCGCGCCGCCTGAGGGCAGAGAAGGCTGAACTGCTCGATCAGCGGCGGCATCCCCGAAGCGCACGATACGTCTGAATTCTCTGGTAGTGGGAAAGTGACACTCTGCGGTTCTCCTGCAGAAGGTTCGAAGGAGAGGGTGCCTTCGCTGCAATTGGCGGTGGAATGGAAAGTGTCTTTCCCACTCTCTTTTGTGTACATCGCCACGCACTGCTTTACGGTCAGCTTGCCGCCATGTGCTCTTGTCTCATGTCCCGGGTCTCGCTTGCAATATTCCTGGAAGTCGGCCCGAGTGAGCTTGCCTTCCATCACTGCTGTGCTTGAATCGATGCCGGTCCTGCTGATCAGCGTTCCGTTCCATCCAGCACATGAGGCGAGAGGGAAGTCTGCTGCCTGCGCAGCGGACAAGCCAAATGTGAAAAGCGCGACGCTTAAAAGCGATGTCCTCATGGATACTCCTAATCGCCAGCCTGCTCTCGTTCGATCGATATCGGTCGCGTATATTTAGATGAATGGCAGCCCAGCCGCCATGAGTGAAGAGGCTCTAATTGCTGAAATTTTGCCTGCCGAGCGGCCAAAAAGGCAGCTAAAGGTAGACGCAGGATTTTGAGAGAGGCTTATAAGGAAAGCTGGTGCCGCTTGCAGGACTCGAACCTGCGACCCCATCATTACGAATGATGTGCTCTACCACCTGAGCTAAAGCGGCATTTCACGGCCGAAGCATGCGGCCCGCGATTTGCATGGCGCTGATACAGCCATTGTCGGAAGATTTCAAGCGCCCTGTCATGGCTTTGGCAAAAAAGAGGGGAGGGGCCGAGAAGGCGCGGTTCAGAGCGCCAGCCGGGCGCGCGCCGCCTTGTATTCGGCCTCCAGCCGGTCGACGAGGTTTGCCACCGGCTCGACGGCCTTGATGGCGCTGATGCCCTGGCCGCTGCCCCAGATGTCCTTCCAGGCCTTGGCGCCGCCGGTCGCCTGCTCGAAATCCATCTTCGAGGGATCGGCCAGCGGCAGGTTGTCGGGGTCCATGCCGGCCGCCACGATCGAGGGCTTGAGATAGTTGCCGTGTATACCGGTGAAATAGTTGGAATAGACGATATCCCCAGCGGCGCCTTCGACGATCGCCTGCTTGTAGGCGTCCACGGCGCGCGCCTCTTGCGTGGCGATGAAGGGCGAGCCGATATAGGCCATGTCGGCGCCCATCGCCTCTGCGGCGAGGATGGCGCCGCCGGTGGAAATCGCGCCGGCGAGCAGCAGCGGCCCGTCGAACCATTCGCGGATTTCCTGGATCAGCGCAAAGGGCGACAGCGTGCCGGCATGGCCCCCGGCGCCGGCCGCAACCGCGATCAAGCCGTCGGCCCCCTTGCGGATCGCCGAATGGGCGTGGCGGTTGTTGATGATGTCGTGCAGCACGATGCCGCCATAGGAATGCACGGCGGCGTTGACCTCAGGCACGGCGCCGAGCGAGGAGATGACGATCGGCACCTTGTATTTGACGCAGAGCGAGAGGTCATGCTCCAGCCGCTTGTTCGACATGTGGACGATCTGGTTGACGGCAAAGGGGGCTGCCGGCCGCTCGGGATGGGCGGCGTCGTGGCGGGCAAGCTCCTCGGTGATCTCGGCCAGCCATTCGTCGAGCTGGCTTTCCGGCCGGGCGTTCAGCGCCGGAAAGGCGCCGACGACGCCCGCCTTGCATTGCGCCAGCGTCAGCGCCGGATGCGAGATGATGAACAGCGGCGAGCCGATGACCGGCAGTCTCAGTTTATCCCTCAGGATCGCGGGCAGGGCCATGGTTCATCACTTCCATTGACGTTTACGAAAACGTCAATCTCATAACAGAGATGAAAAGGCGATAAAAGAGCGGCTGCCATGCCTTCGTCGATTTCACCCCGAATATATAGGTCTGAGAAGGCTGATAGAATAAGGTCCGCACGTGCTGAAAGCTGCCGATTATCCCCGCCGATCAACCGCGGCCAGGCCTGCAAGGCTTGCGGTTTGCCGCACTTGACGCTACCGAATTTTGAGAGAGAACGGCGGGGATTGCAGTCCGATGCCGAGTTCATGGTGAAGGACTGGATGTGAGCGGATTAGAAACGGCCATCAGAACAGCGCTCGAAAACTCCGATCGCGACAATCCGGAGGTTCGAGCGAGGATCTACCAGTCGGCCCGCCAGGCGCTCGAAGCCGGTCTGCGCAAGCAGGATATCACCGACACCGAGGTTGTTGCCCATCATCGCCATCGCCTGGAAAGCACCATCCACGCCATCGAAAGCGAGGAGCGTGACCGCCTTCACCCCCGCCAGAGGCCGCCTGAGGTGCCCGTGCCGCCGGTCGTGGAAATGCCGGCACCTCCAGTCCACCGCGACGAGGTGGATGATATCGACAGTCCCGCCGTGTCGGGCGAGACCCGCGCCCCCGAAGTGAGCTTCGGCCGCCGCGATGAAGCGAGCCTCGACGACGTGCATGCCGGCAGTGGCGATCATCTGGCCGCCGCGCCGGTCGGCGAGGAGCGCCTTGCCCGCGGCCAGCGCGCCACCAACATGGATTTCCGCCCGGAGCGGGCGGCCGGCCGCCGCAAGCCGCGCAAATTCTTTTCGCGGCTGCTCGTCTGGTGCGTGCTGCTGGCCTTTATCGGCATCGGCGCCTGGTGGGCGCACACGTCGGGCCTGCTGTTGACCGCAGCCGAGCGCGACACCAGCGTTGCCAATCCGCCGGCAAGCACCCAGCCCGAGGATTTCACCGGCAATGACGACAGCGCCGGCAATACGGCCTCTCCCACCGACCAGCCGGTGACCATCGATCCGCAGAACAGTTTTTCGGCCGATTGGATCCCGCTGTTCAAGCCCGAGGACGCCGACAAGATCCAGAGCGGTCCAAAAGCGCGCACCGAAAAGATCACCGAGAACGACGGCCCCGCCATCCGCCTGATTTCCGAGAGCGGTGCAGCCGATGGCAATATCTCGATCAGCGTGCCGTCATCGGTGCTGCAGCAGCTTGCCGGCAAATCCTCGACGATCGCGCTGACGCTGCAATCGACCACCGACGAGCCGACCCAGGTCACCGTCGAATGCAATTTCCAGTCGCTCGGCAATTGCGCCCGCCATCGCTTCAACGTCACCCGGGAAAAGTCGGATGCGCTGCTGCAGGTGAAGTTCGACCGCTCGCTGGCGCCGAATGCGCCGGGCACGCTGACGATCAACAGCGATCTCGACGACAAGGCGCGCGGCATCAACCTCTTTGCCATCCGCATCCTGCCGGGGCAGTGAAGCCTATTTCGGAAAGCCTTATTTCAGAAACCCGGACCCCGAGCCGATGATCTCTTCGTCGACCGTGCCGAGCGCCTTTTTATCCTTGCCGTCATAATCCATCGCGTTCAGCATGTGGCGGATCAGTTCGAGGCGGGCGCGCCGCTTGTCGTTGGCGCGGATCACCGTCCAGGGCGCAAAATCCGTATGGGTTTCCTTCAGCATCCGGTTGCGCTTATCGCTGTAATCGCCCCATTTGGTCAGCGCCGCGATGTCCATCGACGACAGTTTCCAGACTTTCAGCGGATCATGGCGGCGGTCGTGGAAGCGCTTGAGCTGCATCTCGCGGCCGATATCGAGATAAAATTTGAAGAAGAAGATGCCCTCATGGGCGATGATCTTTTCGAGCTGCGGCGTCTGCTTGAGAAAATCCTCATATTGCTGCGGCGTGCAGAAACCCATGACTGGCTCGACGCCGGCCCGGTTGTACCAGGAGCGGTCGAACAGCACGAATTCGCCAGCCGTCGGAAACTGTGCGACATAACGCTGGAAATACCATTGCCCCTGCTCGCGCTCGGTGGGCTTGGTCAGCGCCACGACGCGCGCAAGGCGCGGATTCATATGCGCCGAAGAGGCCGAGATCGCACCGCCCTTGCCGGCAGCATCGCGTCCCTCGAACAGCGCCATCACCCGCTTGCCGGTCGCCTGCAGCCAGAACTGCACCTTGACCAGTTCGATCTGCAGCTTTTCCAGCTGCTCCAGATAGTCCTCTTCCTTGAGCTTCTTCTTGTAGGGAAAATCGCCGGATTCCAGTGCGTTTTCCTCCACCCAGTCCGGCAGGACGGGATCGTCGACATCGAAGATGCGTTTCTTTCCGCGGATCTCCAGCTCGACGGCCCTGTTTTCGACGTCCTCGTCCATATGCTCCTCCTTAGCCTGATTGTTCTCTTCCCGCAGGCGAACATAGTTGCCGTTGAAAATCAAATCTTTCGCGGATGGCCGGCACTTTTTCGTCGGTTTCGGTGGCGGCCTTTCGCTTCGGGGCGGCAGCCCGAAAACTTCTGTCATGAATTGCCGCTATCAGGCAGAGTTCCAATATAAAGAAAAACGAATCGACGCCGCGAGGGCACTTGCCAGACGAAACTCCATGGAGAAAAAGCCTGTTGGCGCGCATAAGGCGCGAACGGCCGGTGCTGCTTGCGGCGATCCTCAGCGCGCTGATCGCGCTTGCCGCCGGCATGAACAAGTGGGTGGTGCTTGTCCTTCTGCTGGTGATGATCCTCACCGCGCTTTTCAACGAGGCGCCCATCATCCAGGCCGAACCCGCCCCGCCGGTGGAGATGAAGCCGGAGCTGCCGCCAAGCCGCCTGCCGGAGGTTTCCGCCACGCTCTCCGGCCTCGATTTCCCCGTCATGCTGCTGTCGGACGATGCCTCGGTGCTCTTCCAGAACCGCGCCGCCGAAAAGGCCTTCGGCGAGGTGGCGCTCGGGGCCCATATATCGGCCCGCCTGCGCTCGCCCGGCGTGCTCGACATGGTGCGTGAGACGATCGCCACCAACGCGCCGAACCAGATCGAGCATTCCGAGCGGCTGCCCTCCGAGCGCGTCTATGTCGTCCGCAGCGCGCCCATTGAATTCGCGGCCGGGGACGGGCCGCATGAGCGCTATTTCATCCTCTCCTTCCGCGATATTTCCGAGGTCCGCCGCATCGACCGCATGCGCTCGGATTTCGTCGCCAATGCCAGCCATGAGCTGCGCACGCCGCTTGCCTCGCTGCGCGGCTTCATCGAGACCATCCAGGGGCCGGCGAAGAACGATCTGAAGGCGCAGGCGCGCTTCCTCAACATCATGCTCGACCAGGCGACGCGGATGAGCAGGCTGGTCGACGACCTGCTGTCGCTCTCCCGCCTGGAGCTGAAATCGCACATCGCGCCGGACGAGAAGATCGACCTGGTGCCGCTGCTCGGCCATGTCAGGGATTCCCTGGCGCCACTGGCAAGGGATGTCGGCGTCGACATCAACCTGCATCTGCCCGAGGGCAAGGTCGAGGTGCTGGGAGACCGCGACGAGCTTGTCCAAGTCTTCGAGAACCTGATGGAAAACGCCTGCAAATACGGCCAGGAGGGCGAGATCGTCGACGTCTGGTTGAAGAATGGCACCGGCCAGCCGGTCGAGGTCAGTATCGTCGACAAGGGTCCGGGCATTCCGGCCGAGCATGTGCCGCGCCTGACCGAGCGCTTCTATCGCGTCAGCATCGAGGATAGCCGCTCGAAGAAGGGCACCGGCCTCGGCCTGGCCATCGTCAAACACATCCTCACCCGCCACCGCGCACGGCTGATCGTCAAATCCGAAGTCGGCAAGGGCACCGATTTCACCGTGCGGTTTTGATAAGGCATGTCCCCTCGCCACGTTTACGGGGAGAGGGTTAGGGTGAGGGGCAAATCACACGGAACAACCTTAGTGAAAGGATGTAGTGCGGAAAGCCGCCGTCTCCCCTTCAGGATATGAAGCCGATTTCTACAACGTAAGGTGGATTGGTCGCCGGACTTTGCCGTTCGCCGACACGGTCGATCGGTGTCTTCAAAATTTTCCCTTATAAAACAGCAGCTTAATCTGTCACAAATGTTTCATCGCTTTGACATAAAAGGACGGTGCTTAAACCGCTAAGAGAGTCTCGCCGATGAAAAAAGGCACTGCGAGGGCCTCTCTACAGGCCGCACTCACACAAGCCCAATGCCGGGAGATTTACATGAACACCTTCAAGCTCACCGTTGCCGCGCTCGCTGCAACTGCTGCTTTCGCTGGCGCTGCCGTCGCCCGCGACCAGATTCAGGTTGCTGGTTCGTCCACCGTCCTGCCTTACGCAAAGATCGTTGCCGAGTCCTTCGGCGAAACCTTCACCAACTTCAAGACGCCGGTCGTTGAATCCGGCGGCACGGGCGCTGGCCTGAAGGAATTTTGCAAGGGCGTTGGCGAAGACACCATCGACATTGCAAACGCCTCGCGTCCGATCAACAAGAACGAAGCCGAAGCCTGCAAGGCTGCCGGCGTGACGGATATCCAGGAAGTCAAGATCGGCTACGACGGCATCGTCTTCGCAACCGACGCTTCCAACCCTGACGTCGCCTACGTTCCTGCCGACATCTACAAGGCCCTCGCAGCCCAGGTCGTCGTCGACGGCAAGCTCGTCGCCAACCCCTATAAGAAGTGGTCGGAAGTCAACCCGAAGCTTCCCGCTGTTGATATCGCTGCCTATATCCCGGGCGAAAAGCACGGCACGCGCGAAGTCTTCGAACAGAACGTTCTCGCCGCCGGCTGCAAGGCCTCTGGCGCAATCGACGTCATCGCCAAGGAAATCTCCGATAAGGCTGCCCAGGGCAAGGCCTGCGTCGCAGTCCGCAAGGACGGCGTTGCTGTCGACATCGACGGTGACTATCCGGAAACCCTGGCACGCATCGCCGCCAACAAGACCGGCGTCGGCGTATTCGGCCTTTCCTTCTATGAAAACAACGCCGACAAGCTCAAGGTTGCCAGCGTAAACGGCATCGTTCCCTCGACGGAAACGATCGCTAACGGCACCTACCCGGTTTCCCGCCCGCTGTTCTTCTACGTCAAGAAGGCACATCTCGGCGCCGTTCCGGGCCTGAAGGAATACGTCAACTTCTTCGTATCCGACCAGATGATCGGCCCTGACGGCCCGCTCGTCGAATACGGCCTGGTTGCCGCTCCGGATGCCGAGCGCGAAGCGATCCGCAAGGACGTCGAAGCCGGCAAGTCCATGTAATCACTTTGCCGGCGCGGTGACTTCAAACCCGCGCCGGCATTGCCTTATCCCTCGCGCCGGTATTTCCGGGCCGCAGGGTTGAATTCATTCCGCATGATTGGAAGCTGAAGGCAGGCTGTGAAGCTGCCGGGCTTTGGGGCCACGGGCTTGGGGACGTAACGAATGAGCACATCCATCATACTTTTGTGCCTTGTGGTGATCGGTGCCGCCGCCTATCTGGTCGCGCGAAGCCGGGCCACGGCGCTTGCCGGAGGCAGATCCTCCGCATTGCATTCACGGCCGGCCTATTACGGCGCCTATGCCGCGATCTGGGCTGTTCTTCCCGCCCTCATCGTCCTCTGCGTCTGGCTCTCCGTCAGCCCCGGCATCATCCAGTCCTCGGTTCGCAGCGCCTTCCCTGCTGACGTCAAGGCTCAGGCCTCGGTCGAGCAGGATCTTGGTTATTCGATGGTGGCGACGGTCGCCCGCGGCCTGACGATGCTGACTTCGGATGAAGCCGCGGCAGTCGCCAACGATCCGGCCGCCCTGCAGGCCAAGCTCCTCGAAAAGGGCGTGCCACTCGCCGGCCAGCCGCAGCCCTACATGGTCGATGCCGCCAAGACGCTGAACGCCAAGAGCATGACGAGCCGCCTCGCCATGACCGCGATCGTCTTCATTCTGGCTGTATCAGGCGCCTTCTATGCGCTGCGTTCCATCGCCCCGCGCTTCCGCGCCCGCAACCGGGTCGAGCGCGTCATGCTCTGGGGCCTGCTGCTGGCCTCCTCGATCGCCATCCTGACGACGATCGGCATCGTGCTTTCGATGCTGTCGGAAGCCGCCCGCTTCTTTGCCGTGGTTCCCGCCGCCGACTTCTTCTTCGGTACCGTCTGGGATCCGCGCTTTGCCGGCGCCGGCAGCTCGTCCTTCGGTCAGTTCGGCCTGATCCCGCTGCTGCTCGGCACGGTTTACATCGGCCTGGTCGCTATGCTGGTCGCCGTGCCGGTCGGCCTCTTTGCCGCCATCTACATGGCCGAATACGCCTCGCCGAAGGTGCGCGGGGTCGCCAAGCCGCTTCTCGAAGTGCTCGCCGGCATTCCGACGATCGTCTACGGCTTCTTCGCGCTCGTCACCGTCGGCCCATTCCTGCGCGATTTCTCCGCCCAGATCAGCGGTCTTCTGTCCGGCAGCTATTCGAATTTCATCCAGGCGCAGAGCGTTCTGACGGCCGGCATCGTCATGGGCATCATGCTGATCCCCTACGTCTCCTCGCTGTCGGACGACATCATCACCGCCGTGCCGCGGGCCCTGCGTGACGGTTCGCTCGGTCTCGGCGCCACCCGCTCCGAAACCATCAAGAAAGTCGTCTTGCCCGCAGCCCTTCCCGGCATCGTCGGCGCATTGCTGATGACCGCCTCACGCGCCATCGGCGAAACCATGATCGTCGTGCTGGCCGCCGGTGTTGCCGCCCGCATCCAGATCAACCCCTTCGAGCCGATGACGACGGTGACCGTCAAGATCGTCAACCAGCTGACCGGTGACCTCGAGTTCACCTCGCCGCAGACCCTGGTTGCCTTTGCCCTTGGCATCACGCTGTTCTGCATCACGCTTTGCCTCAACATCTATGCGCTCTACATCGTGCGCAAATACCGGGAGCAGTACGAATGACGGATATTGTTTCTCCCGCCGGCGTCACCGTTTCCAAGGCGCCACCGCGCCGCGATATCGGCATCAAGCGCCGCTATGCCGCCGAGCGCCGGTTCCAGGCCTATGGCATCGCCGCCATCACCTTCGGTCTCGTCTTCCTCTTCATCCTGCTGTGGACGGTGATCGGCAAGGGCTACACCGCCTTCCAGCAGACGGCGATCACCCTGCCGATCGAATTCTCGGAGAAGACGATCGACCCGAACAACAAGCGTGCGACCGACCCTTCGGTGCTGATCGCCGCCAACTATCCGGTTCTCCTGCGCGACGCGATCGTCAAGCAACTGAACATCAATGCCGCAAGCCGCCCTGATGTGCGCGATGCCTCGGCCATGCTGTCGAAGAGCGCCCCGATCCAGCTGCGCGACATGGTCATGTCAGACCCGTCGATCATCGGCAAGACGGTCAATGTCACGGTGCTTGCCGACGCCAATGTCGACAGCGCCAACAAGGGCCAGATCGATCTTTCGGTCGATGAGAAGAACCGCAAGGTCAACGACAAGCAGGTTGGCTGGATGAACGAGCTGAAGGCGAGCGGCGCTCTTCACAAGCAGTTCAACACCGGCCTCTTCGTCAACGGCAACTCCAGCCGTCCGGAGGCCGCAGGCCTTGGCGTCGCCCTCATCGGCTCGCTCTACCTGATGCTGATCGTGCTGGTGCTGTCGCTGCCGATCGGCGTCGCCGCCTCGATCTATCTCGAGGAGTTTGCGCCGAAGAACAAGCTGACGGACCTGATCGAGGTCAACATCAACAACCTCGCCGCGGTTCCCTCGATCGTCTACGGTCTGCTCGGTCTGTCCGTCTTCATCAACTTCATCGGCCTGCCGCGCTCGGCGTCGCTGGTCGGCGGCCTGGTGCTGACGCTGATGACCCTGCCGACGATCATCATCGCCACGCGTGCCGCTCTTCGCGCCGTGCCGCCGTCGATCCGCGCCGCAGCCCTCGGCCTCGGCGCTTCCAAGATGCAGATGGTGTTCCACCACGTTCTGCCGCTCGCCATGCCCGGCATCCTCACCGGCACGATCATCGGCCTGGCGCATGCGCTCGGCGAAACCGCGCCGCTGCTCCTGATCGGCATGGTCGCCTTCGTCGCCAACGCGCCGACGACGCCGCTCGATCCCTCGACGGCTCTGCCCGTACAGGTCTATATGTGGGCCAACGAGGCCGAACGTGCCTTCGTCGAGCGTACTTCGGGTGCCATCATCGTTCTGCTCCTGTTCCTGATCGTCATGAACATGGGCGCCATCCTCTTGCGTCGTCGCTTCGAGCGCCGCTGGTAAACGGAGTTAAACATCATGAACATGTTGACGGAAGCTGCAGTTGAAAAGGCGCTGGATCACAAGATGAGCAACGTCCCGTATAAGATGATCGGAAAGGATGTCTCGGTTTACTACGGCGAAAAGCGCGCGCTTTTCGATGTGAACCTGAACATCCGCGAAAACACCGTAACCGCCCTGATCGGCCCGTCCGGCTGCGGCAAGTCGACCTTCCTGCGGAGCCTCAACCGCATGAACGACACGATCGACGGCTGCCGCGTCACCGGCAAGATCACGCTCGACACCGACGATATCTATGATCCGGATATCGACGTCGTCGAACTTCGCGCCCGCGTCGGCATGGTCTTCCAGAAGCCGAACCCGTTTCCGAAGACGATCTACGAAAACGTCTCCTACGGCCCGCGCATCCATGGCCTGGCCAAGTCGAAGGCCGATCTCGACCAGATCGTCGAGACCAGCCTGCAGCGCGCCGGCCTCTGGAACGAGGTCAAGGACCGCGTGCATGAATCCGGCACCGGCCTGTCCGGCGGTCAGCAGCAGCGCCTCTGCATTGCCCGTGCCGTCGCCGTCAGCCCTGAGGTCATCCTGATGGACGAGCCCTGCTCGGCGCTCGACCCGATCGCCACCGCCAAGGTCGAGGAACTGATCCACGAGCTGCGCGAGAACTACACGATCGTCATCGTTACCCACTCCATGCAGCAGGCCGCGCGCGTCTCGCAGCGCACCGCCATGTTCCACCTCGGCAATCTCGTCGAGGAGAACGACACCGACAAGATGTTCACCAATCCGGACGATCCGCGCACCCAGGATTACATCATGGGTCGCTTCGGCTGATCCTGGCGTCACCAAGCCTTTCCGTTATTCGAGGATAAAGCCCCATGGCATCGACACATATTTATTCTGCCTATGATGATGATCTGAAGTTCCTGTCCAGGCGGATTTCCGAAATGGGCGGCCTGGCCGAGCAGATGGTCGCCGAAGCCGTGCGGGCGCTGGTCAACGGCGATACCGCGCTGGCGCAGAAGGTCATCTCCGACGATGTGATCCTCGATCACGCCGAACGCGAAATCGGCGACAAGGCGATCGTCACCATCGCCCGCCGTCAGCCGATGGCCGCGGACCTGCGCGAAATCATGGGCTCGATCCGCATCGCCGCCGATCTCGAACGCGTCGGCGACCTCGGCAAGAACACCGCCAAACGCGTCATCGCCGTCCAAAGCACCGGCGTTCCCCGCAAGCTCGCCCGCGGCCTCGAGCATCTCTCCGAACTGGCGCTCGTCCAGCTCAAGGAAGTGCTCGATGTCTACACCAATCGCTCCGCCGACAAGGCGAACGCGATCCGCGAACGCGACAACGAGATCGACGCGATGTACACCTCGCTGTTTCGCGAGCTCCTGACCTACATGATGGAAGATCCGCGCAACATCACCAGCTGCACGCATCTTCTCTTCTGCGCCAAGAACATCGAGCGCATCGGCGACCACGCCACCAACATCGCCGAGACGATCTTTTACATGGCGACAGGTGCGCAGCCGGAAGGCGATCGTCCAAAAGACGACAGCGCCAACACCGTCGGCGCGGTAACCGAATAACCGCCCGGGCCGGACGGCCGGGCTAGAAGCTTGCGTGCGCGCCCATCCGGGGCGCGCAAAGAGGTCGCAGCCAATTCTGAATTTGCGCAGGGTGCATTGCTTGAACCATCCCCGGTTCAAGGATCATGCGCGAGGAGACCGACACGCATGATCCCGAGAGTTGCAGTTGTTGAAGACGAGGAAGCCCTGAGCGTGCTTCTTCGCTACAATCTCGAAGCGGAAGGCTTCGAGGTCGATACCATCCTTCGTGGCGACGAAGCCGAAATGCGGCTTCAGGAGCGCACGCCCGATCTGCTCATCCTCGATTGGATGCTGCCTGGCGTCTCCGGCATCGAACTCTGCCGGCGCCTGCGCATGCGGCCGGAAACCGAGCGCCTGCCGATCATCATGCTGACGGCGCGCGGCGAAGAGAGCGAGCGCGTCCGCGGGCTTTCGACGGGGGCCGACGATTATGTCGTCAAGCCCTTCTCGACCCCCGAGCTCGTTGCCCGCGTCAAGGCGATGCTGCGCCGCGCCCGTCCCGAGGTGCTGTCGACGGTGCTGAAATGCGGCGATATCGAACTCGACCGCGAAACCCACCGGGTCCATCGCAAGACCCGCGAAGTCCGCCTCGGCCCCACCGAATTCCGCCTGCTGGAATTCCTGATGTCGTCGCCGGGCCGGGTCTTCTCCCGCTCGCAGCTTCTCGACGGTGTCTGGGGCCACGATATCTATGTCGACGAACGCACGGTCGACGTCCATGTCGGCCGCCTGCGCAAGGCGCTGAATTTCTCCAACATGCAGGACGTCATCCGCACCGTCCGCGGTGCCGGTTATTCGATGGAAGCCTGAGGGCCTCCATTCTGATTGCTGACAACGTCGCTCGAGCTAGCGTCTGCCCCTCACTCTAACCCTCTCCCCGTAAACCGGGGCGAGGGCACGTGCCCTGCGAGAGGTCAGCGGGGAACGGAGAGGTCGCGGCATATCCCCTTCGCCCCGCAAGCGGGGAGAAGGTGCCGGCAGGCGGATGAGGGGTAGCCATCCGCGCGAACCAATAACTACAAAAAAACGGGCCAGTCGGCCCGTTTCTCTTGTCCGGCGATGTTACCCGCTCAGCTGGCCCGCGCTGCTGCCCGGCGGCGTTCGTTGACCGGCTGGTAGGCAAGCTTCTGGTGATAGCTGCAATAGGGCGAATTGTCGGGGGATTCGCAGCCGCAGAAGTGGAAGTCGTCCTTCAGCGGATCGCCGACCGGCCACTTGCAGGTGCGTTCGGTCAGTTCCGTCAGGCCGAGGCGTCGGGAAATCGGAACGACCACGTTGCCTCTCGGCACGTATTCCATTTCCTCGATCGTTTCGATCTCGATCTCTTCCTTCAGCATCGTCGCGCCCTGCTGGCGGGTAACGGTGCGAGTGGCGACCCGTGAGGCGTAGTTCGGCGCGCGCGGCGCAGAAGTATTGCGTTTCGGCGTTCGGGCGGCATTGGCGGTACCGCCGGCCTTGGCACGGCCGGGGAGGCTCAGCCGATGCACCTTGCCGATGACCGCGTTTCTGCTGACGCCACCAAGTTGTGCCGCGATCTGGCTGGCGCTCAGTCCTTCGGCCCAGAGCTTCTTGAGTTTCTCGACCCGCTCGTCTGTCCAGTTCATGCCCTGTCTCCACCTTTTGCGTTGGTGATGGCAGAATCCCTCACCGTTGTCCCGGAAGGCTCCGAAACAAGAAACGCTTGATCAATTTTGGTGACTAGTTCCGCCGCATGCAGTCTAGTAATTGAACTTTAACCTAGTGTGAGGCTGACTCCGTGACAAGAGTCGCATGAATCCGGATGAATCGAATTTCAAGTTTTCCCCAACTTGCTGCCCCGGCGTGGCATTTCTGCAATAATGCCTGTTGAGGACGGATAATGCTGCTGTACAAGCTTGCTGCATGCGCTAAGGGCGCAGTTTTGTTGACATTGCAGCGCGAAAAGGAAATAGTGCCAGTCGCCGCCGCAAGGCGGCATTTTTGATTTTTCGGGCCTGGTTTTCTTAGCCGGAGTCCGGAGCTTGATAACATCGATGGGAGATCGCGCTATGGCTGAAGCCGCGCCGCTTTATGACACCTATTCTCGTGCCCCGTTGCGGTTCGAGCGAGGCGAGGGCGTGTGGCTGATCACCGAAAGCGGCGAGCGATATCTCGATTTCGGCGCCGGCGTCGCCGTCACTTCGGTCGGCCACAGCAATCCGCATGTGGTCGGTGCGCTGAAGGAGCAGGCCGACAAGGTCTGGCATCTCTCCAACATCTATGAGATCCCCGGTCAGGAGCGTCTGGCCAAACGGCTGACCGACGCCACCTTCGCCGACAAGGTGTTCTTCACCAATTCGGGCGCCGAGGCGCTCGAATGCGCGATCAAGACGGCGCGCCGTTATCAGTATTCCAAGGGTCATCCCGAGCGCTTCCATATCATCACCTTCGAGGGCGCCTTTCACGGCCGGACGCTGGCGACGATCGCCGCCGGCGGCCAGGAGAAATATCTTGAGGGCTTCGGCCCCAAGGCGCCCGGTTTCGATCAGGTGGCTTTCGGCGACATCGAAGCGGTGCGCGCCGCGATCACCGATGCCACGGCCGGAATTCTCATCGAGCCGGTGCAGGGCGAGGGCGGCGTGCGTCCGGCCACCCCCGAATTCATGAAGGCGCTGCGCCAGATCTGCGACGAAAATGGCCTGCTGCTGATCCTCGACGAGGTCCAGACCGGTGTCGGGCGCACCGGCAGGCTCTTCGCCCATGAATGGTCGGGCGTCACCCCCGACATCATGGCGGTCGCCAAGGGCATCGGCGGCGGTTTCCCGCTCGGCGCCTGCCTTGCCACATCAGAGGCTGCCTCCGGCATGAAGGCCGGCACGCACGGCTCGACCTATGGCGGCAATCCGCTCGCCATGGCCGTCGGCAGCGCCGTGCTCGACATCATTCTCGCCGATGGCTTCCTCCAGCAGGTGCGCGACGTCGCGCTTGTCTTCCGCCAGGGCCTCGCTTCGCTGAAGGACCGTTATCCCGATGTGATCGAGGATATCAGGGGCGAGGGGCTGTTGCTCGGCGTCAAGGCCGCCATTCCCTCGGCCGAACTGCTGCAGGCGATCCGCGCCGCCCATCTGCTCGGCGTGCCCGCCGGCGACAATGTCATCCGCCTTCTTCCGCCCCTCGTGGTCACCGCCGAGGAAGCCCGCGAGGGCCTTGCCCGCATCGAGCGCGCGGCCGAGAGCATTCGCGCCTCCAAGGTCAAGAAGACGGCTTGAAGGGATTGCCGCCTGCGGGCGCAGCACAGGTAAGAAGACTATGGCTCCTAAACATTTCCTCGATCTTTCGGCGGTCACGTCAGCCGATCTCAGAACCATCATGAACGATGCGCTCGCCCGCAAGCAGGCCTTCAAGGCCGGCACGGGCGACAAGCCGCTCGCCGGCAAGATGCTGGCGATGATCTTCGAGAAGCCGTCGACGCGCACCCGCGTCTCCTTCGATGTCGGCATGCGCCAGCTCGGCGGCGAAACGCTGTTCCTGTCCGGCACCGAGATGCAGCTCGGCCGCGCCGAGACGATCGGCGACACCGCCAAGGTGCTGTCGCGTTATGTCGATGCGATCATGATCCGCACCACCGAGCATTCCAGGCTGCTGGAGCTTGCCGAGCACGCGACCGTGCCCGTGATCAATGCGCTGACGGATGACACCCATCCCTGCCAGATCATGGCCGATATCATGACCTTCGAAGAGCATCGCGGCCCGATCAAGGGCAAGACCATCGCCTGGACCGGCGATGGCAACAATGTGCTGCATTCGCTGGTCGAAGGGGCGGCGCGCTTCGGCTATCGCATGAACATGGCCGTGCCCCTTGGCTCGGAGCCCAAGGATCACTATCTGAACTGGGCCCGCAATGAGGGCGCCGAGATCATGCTCTGCCATGATGCCGACCGTGCGGTCGCCGGCGTCGATTGCGTGGTGACCGATACCTGGGTCTCCATGAATCAGGAACATCGGGCCCGGGGTCACAATGTCTTCCAGCCTTATCAGGTCAACGCGGCTTTGATGGCGAAGGCCGGCAATGATGCATTGTTCATGCATTGCCTGCCTGCTCATCGCGGTGAGGAAGTGACGGACGAAGTGATCGACGGTCCGCAATCCGTAGTCTTCGATGAGGCGGAAAACCGCCTTCATGCGCAGAAGTCGATTCTTGCTTGGTGCCTGGGCGCGATCTGAACCATAATCTGGTGTCGCGAGTCACACACTCGCGACCGCGCGAGCGAAGGCCACGCTGGGCAGTCGCTTGAAAACTAGGAGTGAAAGCCATGGCAGAAGCTGCAGCCGCCCTCGGCCAGTTTGATTTCGCCGGCGATGACCATGTCGTCCCTTTTCAGGTGGAGGGTCTGGATGTGCGCGGCCGCGCCGTCCAGCTCGGCCCGATGCTCGATGCGATCCTCGAGCGCCATCATTACCCCGCTCCCGTCGCCCGGCTGCTTGCCGAAGTCGTCGTGCTGACGGTGCTGCTCGGAACCTCGCTGAAATTCGACGGCAAGTTCACGGTGCAGACCAAGGGCGATGGCCCGGTCGATCTTCTCGTCGCCGATTTCTCGACGCCGGAAAATGTCCGCGCCTATGCCCGTTTCGATCAGGCGCTGCTCAACAGGGCGATTGAAGCAGGCGAAACCGAGCCGGAGCAATTGCTCGGCAAGGGCGTGCTCGCCTTCACCATCGACCAGGGCAAGTTCGGCCAGCCCTATCAGGGCATCGTCGCGCTCGACGGCACCTCGCTGGAGGAGATCGCCGGCGTCTATTTCCGCCAGTCGGAACAGATCCCGACGCGCGTGCGCCTGGCCGCGGCCGAACTCTTCGATCGTGACGAGGCGGGCAAGCCGCGCCATCGCTGGCGGGCAGGCGGCCTTGTCGCCCAGTTCCTGCCGGAGGCGCCGGAGCGCATGCGCCAGCCGGATCTCCACGGCGGCGACGGCGACACCGGCAACCGCCTGCATGGCGAGGACGATGCCTGGGTCGAAGCCCGTTCGCTGGTCGAGACCATCGACGCCGACGAACTGACGGATCCGCTGGTCGGGACCGAACGGCTGCTGTTCCGCCTGTTCCATGAGCGTGGCGTGCGCGTCTACGAACCGCGCGCCGTCTTCGACCGCTGCAGCTGCTCGCGGGAGAAGATCAAGGGCGTGCTGAAGGGCTTTTCGGCCGAGGAGATCGAAGCCAGCCAGGAAAACGGCGAGATCGCCGTGACCTGCGAATTCTGCTCGACCACCTACCGCTTCGAGCCGGCCGAGCTTCAGCCAGCTGAATAGTAGAGTGTTTGCCAAGGCTGTCCCGCTTGCGCGGATAGCTGCCCCTCACCCTAACCTTACCGGGGTCGAACCACTCGTCTCGACCCCGGTTGGTGCCGGCAGGCGGATGAGGGGCAGGCCTCGGCAATCTCCCAAGGGCGGGACATCGTTACACGTCAGTTAAGCACCCGCAGCAGCCCAGGCGAATCCAGCGAGAAGGCGGGGATCTCGACATCGAACATCTCACCTTCGTCCGTTTCCATCTGGTAATGGCCGAACATCAGCCCTGAGGGGGTGTCGAGCGGGCAGCCGGAGGAATATTCGTAGGTGTCGCCGGGGCTGAGCCGTGGCTGTTCGCCGACGACGCCCGGGCCCGTCACTTCGTCCACCAGTCCGTTCTGGTCGGTGATATTCCAGTAACGGTTGACCAGGCGAACGGCTATGCCGGAATTGTTGCTGATGACAATCCGGTAACCCCAAACATAGCGGTCGTCTTCCGGATCGGATTGCTCCTCCAGATAGAATGGTTCGACCACAACTTCGATCTCTCTTGTGAGGGCGCGATACATGCCTTGCACCTTAGTCAAGATATGTTACCCGTATCTTATAAGAGGCCCTGTCCGTCAAGAAACGGAACGTTGATCGTCACTGAAACTATGATGATCGAAGGGTTTTCGATCGTTAAGCCTAATTGTCAGTGTTAATTCCAGATCGGAACGCCGGCACGACCGTAGTTGTTCCCCCGGCCGAACCGTGGTGAGGTCCGGCGAGCCGAACCCCAGTGAGATCAGGCGAGCCGAACCCCGAGTGAGGTCCGGCTCCCATTGTCGTCGATCAGGCCGAAACCTTGGCAAGCGCCCGCGCGAAATCCTCGATCAGATCGTCGGTATCCTCGATGCCGGCCGAAAGCCGCACCGTGCCCGGAGAAATGCCGAGTTCGGCGCGCGCCTCCTCCGTCAGGTTCTTGTGCGTCGTCGTTGCCGGATGGGTGATCAGGCTCTTGCTGTCGCCGAGATTGTTGGAGATCTTGACGATCTCCAACGCGTTCTGCAGGGCAAAGGCCGCTTCCTTGCCGCCCTTGAGCTCGAAGGCGACCAGCGTCGAGCCGCCGGTCATCTGCTTGGCGATGATATCGGCCTGCGGATGGTCCTTGCGGCCGGGATAGATCACCTTGGCGATCTTGCCCTGCTCGGCGAGGAAATCGGCGATCTTTGCCGCATTCTGCGTCTGCTGGCGCACGCGCAGCGGCAGCGTCTCGATGCCCTTCAGCAGCGTCCAGGCGTTGAACGGCGACATGGCCGGGCCGGTATGGCGGAAATAGTCGTGCAGGTTCTCGTCGATCCATTCCTTGTCGGCAAGCACGACGCCGCCGAGGCAGCGGCCCTGGCCGTCAATATGCTTGGTGGCGGAATAGACGACGATATGGGCGCCGAGTTCCAACGGCTTCTGGAACAGCGGCGTGGCGAAGACATTGTCGACGACGACCTTGGCGCCGATCTGGTTGGCGAGCTTGGCGACGCCTGCGATATCGATCACTTCGAGCGTCGGGTTGGTCGGGCTTTCCAGGAAGAACACCTTGGTCTTCGCAGTGATCGCCTTTTCCCAGTTGGCCAGATCCCGGCCGTCGATCAGCGTGCAGTCGATGCCGTATTTCGGCGCCAGCGTCTCGACCACCCAGCGGCAGGAGCCGAACAGGGCGCGCGCGGCGACGATATGATCGCCTGATTTCAGCTGGCAGAGGATCGCCGCGGTGACGGCCGCCATGCCGGAAGCGGTGGCGCGGGCATCCTCCGCGCCTTCGAGCATGCACATGCGCTTTTCGAACATGTCGTTGGTGGGGCTGCCGTAGCGGGCGTAGATGAAGCCCTCCGTCTCGCCCTTGAAGCGGGCTTCGGCCGCTTCCGAGGTCTCATAGACGAAACCCTGCGTGAGATAGATTGCCTCGGACGTTTCGCCATATTGCGAACGCAGCGTGCCGCCGTGAACGAGTTGGGTTGCGGGGCGCCAGGACTTGCTCATGCCATCACCTTCACATAACAAAAAAACCGGTCGCAAAAGCAGACCGGTTTCAACCCGGTCTTTTTAGCCACTTGTTTAACGTGGCTGCAAGCCGACCGGCCAAATCACCACGGGATAATTCTGCAATACTGCTGTTAGCTGCTTGCGTCAATTCCCCGAGTTTGGTTTTGTCGGCGGCAAATGATGGATGAGGCATGATGGCTCGTGAAACGGGAATTCTGGCGGATCGCGCGATATCAGCGCTGTTCGAAACGGAGCGTCTGATCTCCGAACGGGAGCTGGACCGCGACCAGATCCAGCCGGCAAGTCTCGACCTGCGCTTAGGAAGCAAGGCCTTTCGCGTTCGCGCCAGCTTCATGCCCGGCCCCTCGCATCTGGTGTCGGACAAGCTCGACCGGCTGAGCCTGCATGTGATCGACCTTTCCGAGGGCGCGGTGCTCGAGACCGGCTGCGTCTACATCGTGCCGCTGATGGAGAGCCTGGCGCTGCCGGCCGACATGTCGGCCTCGGCCAACCCGAAGAGCTCGACCGGCAGGCTCGATATCTTCACCCGCGTCATCACCGATTACGCCCAGGAATTCGACAAGATCCCGGCCGGTTATTCCGGCCCGCTCTATCTCGAAATCAGCCCGCGCACCTTCCCGATCGTGGTGCGCCGCGGCTCGCGCCTGTCGCAGATCCGCTTCCGCGTTGGCCATTCCCTGCTCGGCGAGCCGGAACTCTTGAAGCTGCATGAAAGCGAGACGCTGGTCGCCAGCAAGCAGCCGAACGTATCGGGCGGCGGCATCGCGCTGTCGATCGATCTGGCCGGCGACAAGGACGGCCTGATCGGCTATCGCGGCAAACATCACACCGCCGTCGTCGATGTCGACAAGAAAGCCCAGCATGACATCTATGATTTCTGGGAACCGCTTTATAGCCGCGGCCGCAACGAGCTGATCCTTGATCCGGACGAGTTCTATATCCTCGTCTCGCGCGAGGCAGTGCACGTGCCGCCGGATTATGCCGCCGAGATGACCCCCTTCGATCCGCTGGTCGGCGAATTCCGCGTCCATTATGCCGGCTTCTTCGACCCGGGTTTCGGCCATGCGCCTGCCGGCGGGCGCGGCAGCCGCGCCGTGCTCGAAGTGCGCAGCCACGAAGTGCCCTTCATCCTCGAAGACGGCCAGATCGTCGGCCGCCTCGTCTACGAGCACATGCAGGAAAAGCCGGCAAGCCTCTACGGCTCCGGCCTCGGCTCCAACTACCAGGCCCAGGGCCTCAAACTCTCGAAACACTTCCGCATCTGAGGCGTTACACCAGGCGCGACTTGACAGCCGCCCCCATCTGTTGGAAATCTCAGCTCATCGCGGGTGTAGCTCAATGGTAGAGCAGCAGCTTCCCAAGCTGAATACGAGGGTTCGATTCCCTTCACCCGCTCCAGCCACCCTCAGGCCGTTCGCCGCCTTTTGAAGGCGCTTCGCGATCTTTTATGAAAAGGGTTGCGCGCAGGCACCGGCTCCTACAAGGAAACAGATGGCGCCTCGGCCGCGCGCAACCCCTAGCTTCGCCTTTATTTGGTCTTACTGACGCTCGTCTCAATTCTCCCCAATTGAGACCTCACGTAGTCGCCGTGGCGAAGCTTTGCGAATTCGTCGGTGGCTTGTGTCCGTCTGCTCTTGAACACGTACCATTGACCGTCCGGTTCGCGTTTCTGATAGATCAGGCCGCCCTTCTTGCGGTGGCTGAAACAGGTGATTGCCGTCGCCGTTCCGGTCTTGGCGTGCCAGTCGGCGTTGAAGCAGAGTTTGCCCGACTCCGTGACGAACCAGCGGCCCATGCCGAAGGATGGCGAGCCATTTTCCCGCGACCAGGCGGTAAAGCGACGCGCCTTCGCGGAGAAGTAGCCGGCGCCGGCTTTCCACATCCAGGAATTCTGGTTGTAGAGCTGATAGATCTCCGCGCTGCTCATCGGCTTTGCCGTCTCGATCCCCGCAGGCTCATTGTTTGCGGCAGCGGACGCGGCCGTGGCGATACCGCTGGTCAGGGCGACGGCCAGGAACATTTTTTGAAGCATGGACATGTTCAGGTTCCTTCTGTTCAATTGATGCTTTCGCGGACGAGCCGCCAGTCGGGGCGGCCATAACCGTCCGGCCACGGATAGACTTCACGGTCGTTGAAGTAGATGACGGCGCTCAGGGCCGGGAACTGCGGATAGCGTTTCGTTACGCTCTCAGCCCAGTTTCGCACGAAGGAATCGTCGCCTTCGTAGCCGAGTTCGGCAACCATGATGGGCTTGCCGTAACCCGCGACACGGGCGTATCCGGGCGCAAGGTGCTCGGCAAACGTCTGGTCACGGCCAGTCTTGTCCCTGTCGTATTGCTCGAGGCCAAAGACCGAGAGGCCGATGATATCGACGACATCACTGCCGGGATAAAAGGCCTGAAGCCCCTCATTGCCCTTCGGTGACCACATGTATTTGGCCGTCTTCAGGTGGACCTTGCAGACCTCCACCATCCGGCGATAGGCCTTGGCATAATCGGCGCCCTGCCAATGCGACCAGGAGAACTGGCTGTCGGTTTCGTCCATTTCCTGTCCCCAGCGAATGATGACCGGACTTTTCAGCGTGGCAGCGGTCGAGCAGACGGCGGCCATGTTCGCATCGCGCGAACCGTCCAGGATGCTGTGCAGCAGTTCCTGCGAGGTTTGGCGCCAATCGCGTGACCAGGTCCAGGGCTCGACCGAGATCAGCAGGGTGCGACCACGCGCTTGCGCATAGTTGTCGGCGAGGACGAGCGTGCCCAGATCGACATCTTCCCAGGGCAGGAAGAGGTGTTCGATCTTCGAATCGGGCGAGGCGCCCAAATCTCCGTGCGGATCATAGGCGCCGAACGTGATCGACTCCTTCGTGACGACCGGCATTTTGGTCGGCGGCGCGATGGACGATGTCGTCATGGCCAGCGGCTGCCCTTCGGCAGAACCGCCCAGAGCGGTCGGCAGCACCGCGACTCCCGACAGCAACAGGCCGGTTAACGACAACAGGGCTATTTTGGATGGGCTATGCATTGTGTAGTTCCTCCACGCTCGGCCGCACGTCCGGGTGAGCGGCATCGGTTCTCAGTTGGATCTCCTCCGGATCGGAAATCCATCGTGGTTTGAAAAAGATCGTGCGCAGCGCGGTCCCGCCCCGGCCTGCACCGGAGACGGCATAGCGCTCTTCGAACAGCTGAAGGCGGCCGCTGCCCCAGGCGAGTGCCTCGGTCGCATCCTTTCCGCGCATGATGGTGGCAGCTCCCGGCAGCGCGACGAGCGCAACAAGCGCGGTCGCCATCGCCGGACGGTAGAAACGCGGGGCCGCCGCAACCGTATTTTCCTTCGAATGGCGCCCGACGATGACCAACAGCAGCGCGCAGTAGATTGCCGCGTTCAGGACGGTGAAGAAGTAACCCCCCTTGGAGGCGCCGGCATCGTCGATTGCCAGGGCGGGCAATACCGCCATGAGCGCCAGCAAAGCGTAGGGCGCCAGGACACGCACCGGCAGCAGATCGACTTCGGACCGCCCTTTCGGCGTGACGCGGAAATCGACGAAGGAGCCTGTCACAAAATCGTGCACCGCAGCCAGCGTGCCGGCGAGCGCCCAGGGCCAGCGCGCGAAGAGAAAGAGCATGCATTCCCAGCTCAGGATCTTGGCGTCGTAGGGGCGGAACGAGTTGCTGGCGCGCCAGCGGTAAGCCATCACCACCAGAGCGATGGAAAGCGGTGCGAAATGTGCCAGGAAATCGGGGTAGGTCACCGTCACGAAGTTCTGGCCGCGCACGAGCGCGATGATCGGCAGCGCAAACATGAGCAACATAAAGAACGCAAAAAGCGGATACCAGAGTTGCGAAAAGAGGAACTGGAACTGGAGCCGCCGCGGCAGCCGGCCGACCAGGCTCGGCGAGTACCGCAACAGCACCATGACCAGGCTGCGCGACCACTGGAATTCCTGCGTCACGAGATCGCTGAAGGTTCTGGGGCCGTCACCATGGGCGATGGCATCCAGCGCATGCACACCCCGCCAGCCGCCGGCATTCATCATCAATGTCGTCGAATGGTCTTCAGCCAACTCCGGACCGAGGCCGCCGATCTGTTTGAGGGCGACGGTACGCACCGCGTAGTGCGAGCCTATGCACAGGGGCGCCAGGCCGCCATTGTAACCGGCTTGGAGCGAGCCATGCATGCTGGCCTCGGCATAGAGCCTTCCACGTGCCGACCAGCTTTCGGAAGCGTTCTTGTCGCAAATGCTGGGGGCCGAGACATAGCCGACTTTTGGATCGGCGAACGGACGCAGCATGTGGAAGAGATAGTCGGGCGCGGGAACATGATCCGCATCGAGTTGCGCCACGAAATCGTAGCGGCTGTAGCCGTAGTGGTCGTAGAAGAAGGCGAGGTTGCCCTCCTTGCACCGCGTGCGTCGGGGCCACGACGTCCGATGATAATCGGATCGCCCCTTGCGGGTCGAGACGAAGACCCCGTGCCTGGAGCACCAGTCGAGAGTCTCGGGGGAAGGGTCTTCGTCGGCAAGCCAGGTGTCGTGTTCCACCTCCTGGGCAAGCATTGCCAGCAGGGTTTCACTGACGACCGAGAAGGGTTCCGCCGGCGCCTTGGTCACGACCATGGCCACTCGACTGCCCGCCGGCAGGCGCAAGGGGCCGTTCGGTCTTGCCGCCCGATAGAACACGACGATGAAATAGGCCGGCAGAGCGGTCACCCAGGCAAGAACGAGGCTCACCGTAATTGTCCCGAAAGCATCGACGTGATGGCGCGGCTCCAGCCACCAGATCCAGAAATAGGCGAAGGCGCAGAGCCATACGGCCGCCGAGAGCAGATATTCGGCCCGCCGATGTCCGCTCAGAACCGGGACAAGAAGCGGCTCGTGGGAGAGTTCCGGAGCATGCGTCGCTTGGGTAATCGCAAGTTCGGTCACGCGCGCGCCTCCAGTCCGAAGAACGGAGCCGCTGTCCGCACGATGGTTTGGAGGTCGGAATAACGAGGCTGGAAGCGGAGCGTCTCGCGGGCCAGGCTGGCGTCGGCGTAGAGGCTGGGCGGATCGCCCAGCCGGCGCGGATGGATGACGACCGGGACTGCGCATCCGGTCGTTTCCTGGATCACGCGCAGGACTTCCCTGATGGAAAAACCCCGCCCGGTGCCGAGGTTGACAGCGAGGTTTGCTCCGCCTTTGGCGAGATGGGTGAAGGCTTGAACATGGGCGCGCGCGAGATCTGCGACGTGAATATAGTCCCTTATGCAGGTCCCGTCGGGGGTGTCGTAATCATCGCCGAATATCTCAAGATGCGGAATCCGGCCGGCCGCGGCCAGCAGCGCCCGCGGAATGAGATGAGTTTCCGGAACGTGCCATTCGCCAAGATCGCCGTCAGGATCGGCGCCACAGGCATTGAAGTAACGCAGGGCAACGTACCGCAGGCCGTAGGCCGCCGCATAATCGGCGAGCATATGCTCGCCAATCAGCTTGGTCTTGCCGTAGGGATTGATCGGAGCCTTCGGCAACGTCTCATCGATCGGCAGCACCGAGGGGACGCCGTAGACGGCGCAACTCGATGAGAAGATGACGTTCCGAAGCCCGGTCTGCCGGCAGGCATCGATAAGCGACAACGCACCGCCGACATTGTTGTTGTAATATTTCGCTGGGTTTTGCACGGACTCGCCCACGTAGGCCGAGGCGGCAAAGTGGATGACCGCATCGGGAGCATATTTCTCGATGACCTCGATCAGGCATGACGAGTCGAGGACGTCACCTTCGACGAAAGGGCCCCAGCGCACGGAGGAACGGTTTCCGGTCGTGAGATTGTCGTAGACGACAGGCTCAATCCCCTCCGAGCGGAGGAGCTTGGCGGTGTGGCTGCCGATATAGCCGGCACCGCCCGTGACAAGGACCCGGGGCGCATCCATCAGACCGCCTCCAGTTCGCGTGCCGGACGGGTGAGAAGGCCATCGAAATAGTCGATCGTCTGACGCAGGCCGCTCGACAGCTCGATCTTCGGCCGCCAGTCGAGTTCCTGCATGGCAAGCGAAATATCGGGGCGACGTTGACGCGGATCGTCAACCGGCAGAGCGCGATGGATGATTTGCGACCGCGAGCCGGTCAATCCGATCACCTGCTCGGCCAGCTCCCGGATCGTGAATTCGCCCGGATTGCCGAGATTGACAGGCCCCGTCAGCGACGACGGTGAGGCCATCATGCGGACCATGCCGCCGATGAGATCATCGACGAAACAGAACGAGCGGGTCTGCGAACCGTCGCCATAGATCGTGATGTCTTGCCCCGTCAGGGCCTGAACGATGAAATTCGAGACGACGCGGCCGTCGTCCGGACGCATCCGCGGGCCGTAGGTGTTGAAGATGCGGATGATCTTGATCTCGACGCCGTGCGTGTTGTGGAAGTCGAAGAACAGCGTCTCGGCGCACCGCTTGCCCTCGTCATAGCAGGAGCGCGGCCCGAACGAATTGACGTTGCCCCAGTAGCTTTCGACTTGCGGGTGGACGTTCGGGTCGCCGTAGACTTCGGAGGTGGATGCCTGAAGGATGCGTGCGCCGGTGCGCGCGGCCAGCTCCAGAAGGTTGAGGGAGCCCAGCACGCAGGTCTTTGTCGTATGGATCGGATCGGCCTGATAATGCGGCGGCGAAGCCGGGCAGGCAAGGTTATAGATCTCGTCGACTTCCAGATCGAGCGGGTGGACGATATCGTGGGCAATGACGTTGAAGCGATCGACCCCCTTCAGATGGGCGATATTGCGCCGCATGCCGGTGGAAAAGTTGTCGAGGCAGATCACCTGGTGTCCGGCGGCCAAAAGCGTCTCGCACAGATGGGATCCGAGGAAACCTGCACCACCGGTGACAAGAATTCTCTTGAGAGTACCAGATGTTCCGGATGGATACTTTGCATCACGAGCCGCAGTTAGAACAGAGCGCGCACGAATCTTACCAAGATAGTTCACGACCACCTCCCGTGTTTTCAGATTTTGCTATGAAATCTTCGATCTTTACTTCGACATACCGCGACACTAAGTCGTTCGATCATGCGAATATTTTATTCATCCGGCTTTTCTTTTGGAAAGAACCGATGTCTATTTAGATACAGCTAAGGGAGGCAATTGTCGTTATCCTCACGTCCTGGAAATTATCGCTCCGTACATTTCAGAGCGAAAAGGAATATGGTAAACAACTTATGGAGGATACTTTTCGAGCACTTCCGCGTTTTCAGACGTAGTTCTGCGGAGATTTCAGCCGCAAAAACAATTGCTTTTCTCAATTTTCATGGCTCGGGTCGGGTTATGCGCTGGAGGAATTGGATGGCTACAGGGTCTGAATCCGACGATGATGCTGCCGCCGAACAGGAACGGCCGGCGCATATGGAGCGGCGGCGATGGCCGCGTGAACCGGCCATGCGCAAGGAACGCCCACTCCATGCCTCCCCTGCACTCGTGCCGCTGCGATTCTCGACGCAGGACCTGCCGCCGGCAGAACAATTCGAGGCCTGGCGGGCACATATGGCGCCGCTCGTGGATGTTCATCTGCCGGAGGGAAAATCACCGGAAGACGGGTTCCTCGCAGAGCAGATCGGCTGGCATCTCGGCGATATCCTCGTCGTCCAGCAGCGTGCGCATGCCCACAGATATATCCGCGATCAGGCCATGCTTCGATCGAGCCCCATCGACCATTGGAACGTCGGCCTGCAGCGCAGCGGCCAGGCCTGGACCGAGGTCAACCGTCGTGTCACCGAGACCGGTGCCGGCGAGATATTTTTCATGTCTCTCGGCAGTCCCTATCGCGGACGGATGACCGATACCGAAGCTTTGCTCGTGTTCCTGCCGTATGAGCTGCTGGCTCGCGATGCGAGCCTTCTCCAAAGCGCCGGCAACACGGTTCTTTCGGGCAGCCACGCCGAGTTACTCACGGGCTATCTCACGGGCCTCGAAACGAACCTCGGCAATCTGACGATAGAGGAAGTGCCCCGGATCATCCAAACCATCGGCGATATGGTCGTTGCGGGCGCCGCATCGTCCACAAGGACTGATACCGGTCAAAACCAGACCAACATGGGACTGATGGAGCGGGCGCACCGCTACATTCACGTCAATCTCCATTCGGAAAACTTGACACCGGACATGATGTGCCGCGCGTTGGGGATTTCGCGTACGCGGCTTTACCAGCTGTTTGAGGCGAACGGAGGCGTGCTCAATTATATTCGCAAGCGGCGATTGCTGCAGGCCTATGCGGATCTCAGCAATCCGGCCGACCACAGGCCGATTTCAGAAATCGCGGAAGCCGCCGGTTTCGAGGTCGCGGCCAATTTTACGCGCGCCTTCATCCACGAATTCAAGCTGAGCCCGCGTGAAATCCGAAGGACGGTGGCAACTCAACAGCGGCCGGCTCCGGCCATCCGCTCCACGCGGCGTTACGGAAAAACGATCGGTGATTGGCTGGCCCTGACGGGTTGATCCGGCTCGGACTGAAATCCGGACTCGAAGTCCGTCAAGCGGCGGTCGACGCGCTTGCCGAAAACACCGCGGACTTGATCCAGACCCATGGCCTCTAAACCGTCTGGGCGATGTATCTAGACCACGCCGACCAAGGCCTAATCCCCGAAAAAGCGGATCGGCTTATATTGCCGGTGCGCGATGATCAGGCTCCGGTCGGGCTGGATGATGTAGGTTTCCTCCACCTGCTGGCCGTATTGGTCGATGAAATCATGCGGAAAGGCGGAACCAACCGGCGATTTGGTGAGCTTGGTGCGCGGTTGGCCGCTATAGGTAATGCTGCCGGGGATGGGTTCGAGGCCTGGTCCGCTGTAGCTGACGGTGTTGCATCCCGCCAGAGCGAGCGTGCCGATAAGGCCGATGATTGCAGGTTTCATGTCCATCCCTCCCAATGCCGTGAATAGCGTCACTCTACCCCTTGCCGGAGAGAGTTCCCGACACGAATGCCCATGCCGCTCTTCAATCCTTTGGGAAGCACCCCGGGGGGACGTCGTGATCGAGCGGCCGGACGTGACATCCACCTATGGATAATAGGGTGAGAATCCCGTTCCTCCAGACGCGCCGAGCCATCCATTGCCGAAACCGGTGCCGTCTGCTAGATCGGCATCGTCGAAAAAGGCAGGATCGGTTGAGGTAAGCCCGGTCCCTTCCTTTCGAGCGTTAAACGCTCTGGGGAAGCTCTGCTCCGTGCCATGGCACGAGAACCCGCGACGTGATCCGCATCAAGATGCGGGATCCCGGCGGCGTGCGGAGACGGCAAAAAGGCAGTCCCGGGATTTTTTCGAACGGAGACTGTCATGCGCTTGAACCATCTCGATTTCCACGTTCCCGATGTCGCTGCCACGGCGGATTTCTTCATCCGCCATTTCGGTCTGAAGCTTAAGGATATGCGCGGTCAGAACGGCCTCGCGATCCTGGAAGACGATACCGGCCTCGAAATCGTCCTCAGCCACGCAATCGCAAAATTCGGCACCGCCGATCAGGTGGAAATGGGGCGCCAGACCTATCACATCGGCTTCATTCTGCCCGAGAGGGCGGATGTCGATGCGGTCCATGCCGGGCTTGCGGCTGCCGGTGCTGATCTGTCCGGCCCGCCGGCCGCCATGCGCGGCGGCTGGCTGTTTTATTGCACGGCGCCCGGAAACATCCTCGTCGAGATCGGCTGGCGGCCGGCTTAGACGATACCTAAAAGGAAAGGGCGGCCGCAGCCGCCCTTGCCAATGCCTGTTTTGACCGGCTCAGAATTCCGTCCAGTCGGCATCTGGGCTTGACGATGGTGTGCTGCTGCCGGCGCCGAAGGCGTTGGCGATTTTCTGGCCGAGCGCGCGGGCCGGCGAGGCGGCCGGACGGGCGGTGCCTTCTTTGGCGACGCGGATCGGGGCTGCCCTGACCGCCGGGCGCGGGGCCACGCGCGGTGCTGCGGCCGGGATCGGCGCGCTGGCGGTGAAGCCGCCTGTGCCGGTCAGCCTGAACTGGCCGAGCAGATTGTTCAGCGCCGCCGCTTCGGTGGCGAGGCTGTGGCTGGCGGCGGTGGATTCCTCGACCATCGCCGCATTCTGCTGGGTGCCCTGATCCATGGTGTTGACGGCGGTGTTGATCTCCTGAAGCCCGATCGATTGTTCGCGGGAGGCTTCGGCGATCGCGTGGACATGCTGGTTGATTTCCTGCACTTCGGCAACGATCGCATCGAGCGCCTTGCCGGTCTCGCCGACCAGCGAGACGCCGGTCTGCACATGTGTGCCGGAATTGGTGATCAGCCCCTTGATCTCCTTGGCGGCATTGGCCGAGCGCTGGGCGAGTTCGCGCACTTCCTGGGCGACGACGGCAAAGCCCTTGCCGGCTTCGCCGGCGCGCGCCGCTTCGACGCCCGCGTTCAGGGCCAGCAGGTTGGTCTGGAAGGCGATGTCGTCGATGACGCCGATAATGTTGGAGATTTCACCCGAGGATTTCTCGATCTGCTGCATGGCGGAAACGGCCTTGCGGACGACCTCGCCGGATTTCTCGGCGCCGAGGCGGGTGCGGGCGACGAGCTGGCTCGCCTCCTCGGCACGCTTGGCGGCGTCGCGCACCGTCGTGGTGATCTCTTCGAGGGCCGCTGCCGTCTCTTCGACCGAGGCCGACTGCTGTTCCGTCCGGTGGGAAAGCTCGTCGGCGGACGAGCGGATCTCGTTGGCGCCGGCGCCGATCGCCCGGGCATTGGCGCCGACCGTATGCATGGTTTCGTTGAGCTTCTCGACCGAATTGTTGAAATCCTCACGCAGCGCATCGAGATGCGCGACGAAAGGCTCGTCGATATGCGAGGCGAGATCGCCGGCGGCAAGGCGGCGCAGGCCGTCGCCGAGTGCGGCAACGGCGCGTTCGAGTTCGGATGCTTCGCGGGCCTTCTGCGCCTCGCGTTCGCGCCGCTCGCTATCGCTGACATTGCGGTCGGTTTCGGCGCGTGCCTCGATCTCGGCCCGTTCGATCGCGTTGTCGCGGAAGATCGAGACGGCCTTTGCCATCTGGCCGACTTCGTCGCGGCGGTCGAGGCCGCTGACTTCGCTTGTCGTATCGCCTTCGGCAAGCCGCGTCATGCGCTGGCGCAGCTGCGTCATCGGGCCGGCGATGCCCATCTGGGCGACGACCACGCTGACGCCGACGGCAATGAGAACGGCGATGCCGATCAGCACGAGGCAGAGGACGATCCGCCCGTTGACGGAAGCCGAGAGCGCATCGCCGCCATCATTGAGCATCGCCATCATCGCATCATTGTTGGCGATCATTTTCGGCGTCAGGGCATCGAGCTTGGCATTGATCAGGGCAACATTCGAAAGCGCGCCGGCGCTGTCCTTGGCCTTGCTCTGTTCGATGATCTTGTTTGCCAGGATTTCGATTTCGTCGATGCCGGCCTGGATCTCATCGATCGCCGCCTTGCGGCTGGGCACCAGCGCCAGCGCCTGCTTCATCCGGTCACGCGCCTGCGGCAGCTTGCTCGGCGTGGCGAGCGCCGTCTGGAATGCCGGCGTATCGGGCTTCATGTCGGCAATCAGGGTTACCTGCAGCACCGAGGCCACCGCCGATGCGCTGGCGCGCGCGCTCAGCATCGAGGCCTGCGCTTCATGATCGATGAAGGCGCTGTAGGCGGCGTCCGCACGGCGGAACTCGGAGATGACGTAGATCAGCCCGGCCATCGTGATCAGCCCGAGCAGCGCCACGACCGAGATGATTTTTGTGCGGATTTTCAGATGCTTCAGCATGGAAATGTCACCCGATTGACGGGGCGTGTCGCGCGCCCGGTGCTTTTGAAATCAATTGCTGCAGAAAGGACTGCTTCAATATTGCGGTTCAAGGATAGGTTTGGACTGACGCGTGCATCATGCGATCGGCTGGCGGGGTCCGATGTCGTCGCAACAAATAAAAGGCGATATTCTTTAATTCCGCGCTAACACGGCGGCGCGGATGCCCGCAATTTTTAGGGGCAAAAGCTGCGCGCCATGGCACCCAGGATCAAGCCTCGGAACCGGCATGCAACAGAGCCTCATTCTGAGGTGCTCCGCCGGCCTCGAAGGGCGAGGCGGGTGTGTCGACGCGACTGTCATTCTGCTCCCCCACTCCCACACATATTCCCCGCCACGCATGACTCTGATACATCTCGCCGCAACGCTTCCCACTGAGCCCCGAGATCAAGATCACGATGACGCAATCCAAGCTGGCATCCCTGACTCTGAAGGTTTTCTTCGCGTTCGGCCTGTTCTTGTCAGCGCTCTTTTCGAGCCTTGCCGCATCCGCCCAGCAGGCGTCGCCCTCGCTGCCGCTGCTTTTCGATGCGCGCGAACGTCTTGCGAGACCGGATCTCTCCTCGCTGGTGCGCCTGCGCTTCCTGACATCGGTCGATTTCCCGCCCTTCAATTTCACCGATCAGAACGGCAAGCTCTCCGGCTTCAATGTCGACCTCGCCCGCGAAATCTGCAGCGAGCTGGAGATCTCGGACAAGTGCCAGATCCAGGCGATCCCCTTCGCCGACCTCAAGGATGCGCTTGCCGCCTCGCAGGGCGATGCCGTCATTGCCGGCCTTGCCGTGACGCCGGAGCTGCGCCGGCAATTCGTCTTCTCCCGACCCTATCTGATGCTGCCGGCGCGCTTCGTGCGCAATCTCGCCGTGCCGCTCGACGGCAAGACGGCTGCCGCCCTTTCCAGCCATCCGGTCGGTGTCGTCCGGGGGACGGTGCATGAGGCGATGCTGGCCGCCTTCTTCCCGGCGATCAAGGCGCAAGCCTTCGACACCAAGGACGCCCTGCTGACGGCGCTCAAGGACCGCAAGGTCGATGCCGCTTTCGCCGATGCGCTGCAGCTTTCCTTCTGGGTCTCTTCGCCGGCTTCGGCCAAATGCTGCGCGCTTTTCGACGGTCCCTATCTCTCCGAACATTTCCTCGGCGAGGGCATGACGATCATGCTGCGGCAGAAGGATGGCGTGCTGACGGCGGCCATCGACCACGCGCTCGCCACGCTGTCGCGCAACGGCCGTCTTCAGGAAATCTATCTGCGGTATTTCCCCTACGGGCTCTATTGACGCCGCGGTCCGAACTGCGGGCGCTCAGCCCTTGCGGAAGCGCGCAATCGCGCTGCGCTCGATCGCCGCGCAGGTGAGCTTGTCGAGACCGAGCCGGTCGCGCAGCAGGCTGAGCAGCCGCAATTCTTCCGCCTTGACCGAAAGATCGGCGGAGGCCACTTCGACGGCCAGCGCATAGGCCGTGTCGTAAAGCTTTACCGGCAGGGTGTCGCGCACGGTTTCGAGCACGACGTCGAGGCCTTCCGGCCCGGCCAGCAGCGCGGCGCAGTCGCGCGCCACCGAAATCAGCTTGTCGTCGTCGAAATCCCGGAAAACCGGCAGGAACCCGATCAACTGGCCGATCCTTGTCATCTCCCTGTCGTTCATCGTGCTGTCGACGGCGGATGCCATGACCATCACGTAGATCAGCGCATCATGGGCGGAAAGCGGCTTGTTCATCTCTGATTCCTTTTTCGATCTGCCCAGATTAGGAATTGGTTGCAGTCATTACAAGAGATCGGCCATATCCGCGGCTGTTCGCGCTTGTCATGGCGGCCGGTCATTTGCGGCGCGGATCGGCGCCATAGACGCCTTTTCCCGCCTGCTTGGCCGTCTCGGCGATCCCCGCAAGCGGCGACCCCGCCGCCGCTTCCGCCCAGCCATTTTCGGCAAGCCATGAGCCGAGATCCTGGGTGCCGAGCCGGCAGGCGGCCGTCACCGTTTCCTTCCATTCCGCTGTCTCGACATCGCAAGTGACGCTGCGGTTGCGCAGCAGCTGACGCAGCGCCGTCTTCGCCATCATGCCGCAGGGCCATTGCCGGCCCGCCGGCCCGCATATTCTGTCGGCCGGCGTCGGCACGATGCCGGTAAGCTGAAGTTTCCGCTCGCCAAAGGAAAGCATGCCGGCATGTTCGACCATCGGCCGCGCCAGCTCCATCGGTTTTTTCGCGGCCGGGCCGGCCGCCTGCCCGGCCGTCGTCTCCGCTTTTTGCGCTATATTGGCGGGTTTGGGTGCGACATCGCCGCCTGGATCCGGAGCGGGCGGAACCGCCGGTTCCGCTGACCGGGCGATCATTTCGGCTTGATCGTCCGAAATCGCAGCGGCTTTGCCGGCTGCGGGGGCAGCCTCCGCCGCAGTCGCCGTTTCCTCTGCGGACGTCGTCTCTTCCCCGACTGCGCTGCCGCGAAGTCTTGCTTCGCCCGCCATCAGCAGGCCGGCCACCACCACCATCCCTGTGAGACCTGTGAAGATGGCGGCAGGGCGCATGGAATATCTTCCTATTGGCTGGCCCAGATGATGCGGGCGATCCAATCGACGTCGGAAAGCTCGAGGGTGCGGTTGGGATGTTCGGGATTGAGTGACATCAGTTCGATCGACCGAGGGCTCTGCCGCAGCAGCACCTTGGCCATCACCTCGCCCTCGTTTGTGCGCACGACGACGCGGTCGTTGCGCCGCACCTGGGCGCCCGGCTCGACGATCAGCACGTCGCCGTCGCGGTAAAGGGGCATCATGCTCTCGCCCTGCACCTCCAGCGCATAGACGCCCGCCTTCTGTGCCGGGGCTGCCGGAAATTCCACCACGTCCCAGCCCTGGCCGGCCGGAAAACCGCCATCGTCGAAAAAGCCGCCGGCGCCGGCCTGCGCGAAGCCGAGCAGTGGAATGGAGCTGCCTTGCGGCGGAAACGCGCCGTCAGACTGTCCGGCCGGCTGTCCCGGCCCGGCGTCCGGCCGCATGAAGGCAAGAAACTCCTCCATGCTCGCCCCTGTCGCGTCGAGCACCTTGGCGATCGATTCCGTCGAAGGCCAGCGCAAGCGCCCGTCGGCGGAAAGCCGTTTCGACTTGTTGAACGAGGTCGGGTCGAGCCCGGCGCGGCGCGCAAGACCGGATGGCGTCAGCTCGCGCCGTTCGGCAAGCCTGTCGATCGCTTCCCAAATCTGGTCGTGTGACAGCATGCGCGCGATTCCGTGCGGCTCATCCTCAAACATGTCGCGCAAAACCGTGCAGCGGTTTTGCGATAACGACATGCGGTGAAACAAAAACTTAAAGCGCGAGAGCGATCGGAAGGATCGCGACGCGCTTTAAGCCGCGGCTCAACCGGGCGGAATGTTAACCGAGCGTGCCGCCCGAGTAAAGATAAAGGAGGAATAAAATCCTGGCCATGTATCTGATACGCCCGCGCGAGAATCGGGTATATGTAAATCTCCGATTGAAAGGAGACGCTCATGGTAAAGAAACCCATAGGTGGCGATGGGAAAGATCATCGCAGCGCCGTGACAGGCCGTTATGTCAAGGAGAGCTATGCTGATAAGCATCCAAGAACAACGGTGAGCGAGAGCCGTCCAAAGCCGCCACCGCCGGGGAAGAAGGGTAAATAGCTGTAAAGAACAGCCACGCTGCTATTCCTACCATCGGTGCCACAGCTGACAGCGAAGCTCCGTAAATAAGAGCTTTGCTGTTCTGCGTTAGAAACGTTCCGTTTTTTTCAATGTTGTCCTGATAGTTTTGGGCTTCGCCCCAAAGGACTTCATTCAACGGCCTATTCAGCACGCTATACCAGCACTCCGGATGTGTCCCCGGATAAAAGAAATCGACGGGACGCGCCGCCCAGAGGCAGATACAGGCTCCAATTGCCATAAGGCCAGAACCAACTAACCCAGCGATGAGAATTGGCAGATCGCCGCTTTTATCCCAATAGGCGATCGCTCCTGCACCAATCGCAGCGGCCACCGACGCAAAGAACGCCGCCATTGTCATAGCACGCTGATCCGCCGCAATCGCCGCTTCGAATTGAGCCTGTAGAAACGTCTCTCCTTGCTGCAATAGACGTTCGGCCATTTCTAGCGATGGCACTGTCATTTCGCTGTTTTGATCTGTCATCGTTGCCTCACAAAAAAGCCCGCTCATTTGGCGGGCTGGCTCCGTCTGGCTTGTTGTCCTTCGGTGGTAGCGCCTTCGCGATCCTGCTTAGCCGCTCATCAAAGCGCTTCTCGTAGTTGTCCGTCTCGAACTGGCGAGTAGCGTTGCGGAACTTGTCCTCTTGCAACTTCTCATTCTTCGCGTTCATAGTTGATCCTTATGGGCGACCCAACAATTCCAGACTACGAGTTCATAGCATATATCGACGAGTCGGGAGACCCAGGCTTGAAACGCGTGCGGCCTGTTGATGAAGCTGGCAGCACCGAGTGGCTAGTCATATCAGCGGTGCTCGTACGACGATATCGTGACGACGAAACAAAAGCTTGGGTCACGAACTTGAACAATGCGGTCGGCCGCACTCACAACCACGTCATCCATTTTAAAGACCTTGACGAAGATCAAAAACTGACGATGTGCCATGAGATTGCAAAGCTGCCCGTTAGAATTTTCTGCGTAGCCTCCAACAAAAAGAACATGCGCGGCTACACTAACGAGAAAGCTGCAAGTGTCAGTACGAAGCAATGGTTCTACAACTGGATAGTCCGCATACTGATCGAGCGTGTCACTGACTTTTGCCTACGGTTCGCCGAAGATGAAGGGTTGCAGCGCCGTCACGTCAAGTTTGTCTTTTCTCAGACAGGCGGCCACTCATATAGTCAGACCGCAGCGTATCACGACCTCATAAAGAGACAGGCGCGAGGGAAAACCATTTATCTCAATAAATGGTCGCCCCGATGGGAAGTGATGAGTTTTCACCTAGTAGAGAACTACCCTCACTACCAAAGGGCGGGATTGCAACTCGCCGACGTGGCGGCCAGCGCATTCTATCAGGCCGTTGACAACCTAGACACCGGCCCATGCCGTTGCGACTATGCCGAGGCACTATCCCCTCGCGTTGCACATGATGCCGGCCACGACAAACGTGACTACGGTTTAGTTCTCCAACCAACGAGGTATTGGGAGGCGAATCTGTCTGCTGACCAAGAGCGGATCTTTCGTTTCTATGGGTACAAGTTCAAAAAAAAGTGGTAGGCCCCGGCTCCTGTTTCGTCCGATGTTGATAGGCTGCGTCTGTGCTGCCATACATCGGATAAGACGCAAAAGCGTCGAGAGTGGTCGGCGTTCCTACCAAGATGGATTGTATCAGATTCTCAATATGAATCAATATCTTAACGACGTTATGGCTAAGGCTTTGATATTGATTCACAATTCGCGTTATTCACAGGCGACCGTCCTCAAACTCAAATGAAAGCTACCGCGAGTGGCCCCGATATGACTGCTTAGAAACAGATTGGTTATAGGTAAGCCACTTGCCCATGATGCCGTGGCGCTCTGTGCCTTCGGTTCTTCTTTGAAGGCATCGTGACCACGCTTTCCAGCTTGTAGATACGGCCCTGTAGCCACAGTGAGGGCAAGCCGGGTCTTGTGGCCACCGAATGCTCTCCACATGGAAGGCAGCCGCCTCGTTGTGAAAATATTCCCTCCACAAAGCCAACATGACAGCATAGAATCCCTAAGCTGTTGGGATTCTCGTATTCGCAAGGTTTGAATTCGCCAAGGAAATACTAGGAATAAAATCCTGTCACGTCAGGCGTGCCACGCTCAGGCGACCATCGCCATGTTGATCTTGCCGAGTTGGATCACCGCCTGCGTCCGGCTGTCGACATCGAGTTTCAGCAGGATCGCCGAGACATGCGCCTTGATCGTCGCCTCGGAGACGCCGAGTTCATAGGCGATCTGCTTATTCAGCAGCCCTTCGCCGAGCATGGTCAGCACCCGGCTCTGCTGCGGCGTCAGCGTATGCAGGCGGTGGATCAGGTCGGCGACATCGGGATCCTGCTCCTGCCCGTCGCGGTAGCTTTCCGGCGTGGCGATGTCGCCGGCAAGCACCGTCTGGATGCTCCGGCGGATATCGTCGATGCCGGAGGATTTCGAAATGAAGCCGGAAGCCCCGAGCTCCAGCGCCCGGCGGATCGTCGTCGCATCGTCGGTGGCCGAGACGATGACGATCGGCAGGCTGGCGAATTCCGAGCGCAATGCCATCAGCCCGGAAAAGCCGCTGACGCCGGGCATGGCGAGGTCGAGCAGCATCAGGTCGGCATCCGCATGGGCGCCGGCGGCCCGGCGTGCGGCCGCGAAATCGCCGGCTTCGACGATCGACTGCCGGCCTTCCATGCCGATCACCGCCTGGCGTAGCGCGTCGCGGAAAAGCGGATGATCGTCGGCAATGATGATGGTCTGTTCCTGCATCGAAAACTCCCTCCCAAGAGCCCGATCATGCCTGCATGCGACGCCGTCCCTCCGCGTTGCATGCTGGCTTGCTGGCATAGGACTATATCAATCAGGTCTTCTGCGGAAGGGGATTGGTGTTTTCCTCAGCCTGGAACTCCTTCACCATCCCCATGAAACTCTTCATCATCCGCTCCATGATGCTGATCGAACGCTCGACCTCGGCGTCGCTCGGCAGCGCGCGCTGGGCGACATTGCCCTGTTCAAGCGCCGTCACCCGCTTTGCCAGCCGGTCGAGTTCGTCCTCATAGGCCGCCCGCTCGTCGGCCGCCATCCGGCAGACGAGGGCGCCGTCCTTGTCCTGGCAGATCGACATGGCCCCGGTCTGCCGGTCGAGCCGGACAAAATGATCGCCGCTCTTCTCCAGCTGGAAGCGGCCGGCATCGGGTTCAGCCGCCGAGGCCGCCAACGGCAGGAGAAAAACGCCAAGTGTCAGAACCAAAACCTTCATCGTCTCATCCTCCGGATTTTGCTACTGGAGCATGATGCCGAAAAGTGTGCGCGGTTTTCGGACGACATCATGCTCTAATTCTGTTCCAGCGGTCCCGTTTTTCGCGCCGGGGCGTGGACATCGCCGCCTCTTTCCGGCAAAGCCTCGTGACCAAGGACCAGCAGTCGCGAGGCCATGATGACCCTGACACCGACCCTTTACAAGATCGTGACGGAAACGCTCTGGCAGCAAGCCAGACAAACCGGCACTTTTCATGGCGCCGGCATCGATCTCACGGATGGCTTCATCCATTTCTCGACGGCAGCCCAGGTGAAGCAGACCGCCGCCCTGCATTTTGCCGGCCAGTCCGGCCTGCTGCTGATTGCGGTCGATGGCAGCGGCTTCGGTGACAAGCTGGTCTTCGAGCCTTCGCGCGGCGGCGATCTCTTCCCGCATCTCTTCGCCGATCTGCCGCTGGCGGCCGTGCTCTGGGAGGCGCCTCTGCCGCTCGACGAAGCCGGCGCCCATATTTTCCCGGAGCTTAGGCCATGATCGATCCTTTCAAGCGTCTCGCCCGCAAGGGTCTCTTCCTGTTCGATCCGGAAACGGCACACGGCATGTCGATCGCCGCGCTGAAATCCGGCCTCGTGCCCGCCTGCCAGCTCAAGCCCGATCCGCGCCTGCGCCAGACCGTCGCCGGCCTTACCTTCGACAACCCGCTCGGCATGGCCGCGGGTTACGACAAGAATGCCGAGGTGCCGGAGGCGCTGCTGAAGCTCGGCTTCGGCTTTACCGAGATCGGCACGGTGACGCCGAAACCGCAATCCGGCAATCCGCGGCCGCGCATCTTCCGCCTGGTGGAGGATGAAGGCGTCATCAACCGTCTCGGTTTCAACAATGAAGGCCATGATGCCGCCTTTGGGCGCCTCGCCGCGCTAACGGGCGGTGGCATGATCGGCGTCAATATCGGCGCCAACAAGGACAGCGAGGACCGCGTCGCCGATTATGTCGCCGGCATCCGCCGCTTCTATTCCGTCGCCCGCTATTTCACCGCCAACATCTCCTCGCCGAACACGCCCGGCCTGCGCGACCTGCAGGGGCGCGAAAGCCTGGCGGTGCTGCTGTCATCCGTGCTTGCGGCACGCGACGAGATGGCGGCGACAACAGGCCGGAAGATCCCGGTCTTTCTGAAGATCGCCCCCGATCTGACCGAGGAAGGCATGGATGATATCGCCGCCGAAGCACTCTCGCATGCGCTGGATGGCCTGATCGTTTCCAACACCACGCTGTCGCGCGACGGGCTGAAGGATCAGCGCCAGGCGAAGGAGGCGGGCGGCCTTTCCGGCGTGCCGCTGTTCGAAAAGTCGACGGCGGTGCTCGCCAGGATGCGCAAGCGCGTCGGCCCTGATCTGCCGATCATCGGCGTCGGCGGCGTCTCCTCGGCCGAAACCGCGCTGGAAAAGATCAGGGCCGGCGCCGATCTCGTCCAGCTCTATTCCTGCATGGTCTATGAAGGCCCGGGCCTCGCCGGCGATATCGTCCGCGGCCTGTCGAAACTCCTGGACCGCGAAAAGGCCGGCTCGATCCGCGACCTGCGCGATACCAGGCGGGATTATTGGGCGGCGCGGAAGGTCTGATCGGCGCGCCGCTTGACCAGCATCGCCAGGAAGACGCCGCGGAAGAGCAGGAAGGCGTTCATCGCCAGCCACAGGCCATGATTGCCGAAGAGCGGCACGAAGACCGCGAGCATCAGCAGATAGCCGGCAAAGGACATCAGCATCCGGTTGCGCATCTCGGCCGACCATGTCGCGCCGATGAAGACCCCGTCCATCAGGAAGGCGAGCGCGCCGGTCAGCCCCGTCACCGCCGCCCAGGGCAGATAGGTTTCGGCCGCCTGCCGGACCTCGGCTGAAGTCGTCAGCACTGAGATCAGCCAGGGTCCGGCGAGGAAGAAGAAGGCGGAGCCGATTGCCGCCAGCCCGAAGGACCACAAGATCGTCAGCCTCAGCCCGCGGTCGAAGGCCGGCCGGTAACGCGCGCCGATCGCCCGGCCGATAATCTGTTCGGCGGCATTGGCAAGCCCGTCGAGATAGTAGCCTGATAGCAGGAAGAAATTCATCACCACGGCGTTGGCGGCAAGCGTCACCGCGCCGAAGCTGGTGCCGATCCGCGTCATGATGGTGAAGGCGCCGATCAGCACGAAGGTGCGGATCAGGATGTCGCGGTTGAGCGCGAAAAGCTCGGCCAGCCGATGCCGCGAAACGATCTCCGCCCATGCCGGCCGCTCTGCCTTGTTAAAGCCGCGCAGCACGATGACAAGCCCGGCAAGCGCGCCGACGGTTTCGCCCGCCATCGTTCCCCAGGCGACCCCCGCCACGCCCCAATCGAGGGTCAGGCCGAGATAGATGGAAAGCAGGATGTTGATGCCGTTGATGATCGCCTGCAGCAGCAGTCCGATATTGCCCTGTCCGCGTCCGAGCACGAAGCCGAGGATGGCGTAATTCGCCAGCGCCGCCGGTGCCGCCAGCATGCGGATGGAGAAATAGGTGCTGGTCGCCTCTGCGATCGCACCCTCCGCGCCCATCAGCGTCAAGCCCGCCGCCATCAGCAGTGGCGAAAGACAGAGCAGCGACAGCCCGCAGCCGAGCGCCGAGATCATCGCCCTGGAGAAAACCGCCTGCTGTTCGTGCTGATCCCGGCGGCCATAGGCCTGCGCCGTCAGCCCTGTGGTCGAAGCGCGCAGGAAGTTGAAGCTGCCGAGGATCAGATCGAAGAGCATCGCGCCGATCGCCAGCCCCGCCAGCGCCTCCGCATTGCCCATGCGGCCGACCACGGCGGTGTTGGTCAGCCCGAGCAGCGGCGTCGTCATGAAGCCGAGCGTCATCGGAAGGGCGATCGACAGCACCAGCCGGTGGGTCACGTCGAAAGCGAGCCTGTTGTCGTCGATCCTGCTATCCATGCCTGCCTCGCCGCGACAGCGCCGCGCGTCCTGGTGAGAGGCGCTAGGGACGCTGTAACATTCTGAATTGCTGCAGGCGGAATCGCCTCAGCTGGAAAGCACCATGGCCCAATAGGGCAGGTTCCGGGAAGAGGGATTATGGGCGACGGCGACACCGAGGCCGTCATAACGCCCAAGCATGTTTTCCAGATGATGCGGCGAGTTGATCCAGGCCGTCACCACGGCATCGACGCTCTGCTGGCCGGAGGCGATATTCTCTGCCGCCGGCAGCCGGACACCACTTGCTTTCACACGTGCGCCAAAACTGTCGGTCATGCCCATGAGGTGCGCCATCTTGCCGGCGCTCGCCATGCGCTTCGCCTGGAAGAGAGCAGCCGTACTCGCTGCCGGGTCGACGGCCAGCGGCGGCAGGCCGTTTTTGGCTCTGAGCTGGTTGACGAGCGGCAGCACCCGCGCCGTCTCGTCCTCGCCGTCGGACGGCGTCCCGGCGATCCGCGGGGTCGTGGTGCAGCCGGCGATGCCGGCGGCGAGCGCAAGTCCGGAAAGGCGCAGCAGCCCGCGCCTGGAAAGATCGATGGATGTCATGTTAGCGGCGGTAGCTGAAAAGACGAAGGATGACGAAGAGCGGGATGACGATCGTCGCGCCGAGGATCAGATAGTCGCCGACGCGCCCGAGTGCCGAAAAGCCCCGGTGCCAGACTTCCAGGATGAAGTCGCGCACGCCGTCGATGATGCTCCACGGCGTCAGGCCGAAGACGGTCATGACGAAACCGACGATCAGCGACACCACGATAAGCTTTATCACTGTGCGGCCGATTGAATCGCCGAGGAACCTGTTCGCCTGATCGGACATAAGCCATCTCCTGTTTGCCCTTGGAATAAGGTCGCGGCCTTCAGCCCGCAAGCCCTTTCCGGAATTGGCCGCTTCGCCTCTGAAATAGGACTTGAGTTTTTTTGTGGCCGCCGCCAAATGCGGGCCAACCAATAGGTCCGTTGATGCACCACCAGCTTTCCTCCGGCGATGTCATCGCCGACCGCCGCGCCGACTATGCCAGGATGCTCGAAGAAGGCGGTGAGCCGGACGCGGCCGCCGAGCTGATGGAACAGGCGCTCGAACTCGTGCCGGCCTGGGCCGCCGGCTGGTATCGCCTCGCCACCTATCTGGAAAAGGCGGGCAGGGCGGATGCCGCGATCGAGGCCTACCGCAGGACGCTTGCCTTCGATCCCGATGATATTTTCGGCGCAACCCTCAAGCTCGCCCTTCTCGGCGACGTAGCCACGCCCGACCGGCCGCCAAGCCGCTATGTCGAGCGCCTTTTCGACGACTATGCCGATCGTTTCGAATCAGCCCTTGTTGAAAAACTCGACTACAGCGTCCCGCAGAAGCTCGCAGCGCTGATCGCCTCCACCGGCAGGCGTTACGAACGCGCCGTCGATCTCGGCTGCGGCACCGGCCTGCTCGGCCCGGAGATCCGTGGCCGTGTCGACCGCCTGGAAGGCTTCGACCTCTCGCAGAACATGCTGGTGAAGGCGGCCGAGAAACAGGTGTATGACAGTCTCGCCCAGGCCGACCTCTCGCTCGCACCCGATCTCTCCGGTCTCTTTGCCGATGCCGCCCGCCATCGCGCCGATCTGGTGACGGCGGCCGATGTGCTGATGTATCTCGGCAATCTCGAAAGCGTCTTTGCCATCATCGGAGAACTCGCGGCATCAGGCGCCGATATCGCCTTTTCCGTCGAGGATGCCGGAGACGGCGAGGGCTTCCATCTCGCCCCGTCGCTGCGTTACGCCCATTCGGAAAGCTATGTCAGGGCGCTTCTTGCCCGTCACGGCTTGCAAATCCTTGCGACCGTCAAGTCGGTCATTCGCAAAGATGGCGGAAAACCGGTATCCGGCATTCTGTTCCTTACGCGCAAACCAGCGTGAGCGAACATTTCTTGCCATTTTTTAATAGGTCAGCATTGCTTACCTATTTTGCTTGATCAAAAGACCGAAAAACCCGATACTGCGCTGCATCATCAGAGATGCCCGGCAATTATCGCCGAGGCGCTCCGGCTTCTTTCATTATGCAAAATTCCGTCGCGCCCGGGTCTCCCCCAGCGCGTTTTTTAACATCGTCTGCCGTGGAGATTGGCGACATGACACAGCTCATCAATGCTCTTGGCGTCTGGAACACCAGCGCGACGCGCCACACCCCGATCGAGGATGTGCAGGGCATATTCTCCGGCAGCCTCGTTGCCGCGCTCGGCCTCTACGTGCTTGCCAGCGCCGGCCTTCTCACCGGCAGCACCGCCGGTGTGGCCTTCCTTCTGCACTATGCCTTCGACGTCAATTTCGGCCTCGCCTTCTTCCTGCTCAACCTGCCGTTCTTCTATCTCTCCTGGAAGCGCCTCGGCATGGCCTTCACCATCAAGACCTTTGTCGCCATCGGCCTGACCTCGGTGATTGCCGATGTGCAGTCGCGCTTCTTTTCGATTTCGAGCATTCATCCGGCCTGGGCCGCCCTGCTCGGCGGCCTGCTGCTCGGCTTCGGCCTGCTGGCGCTTTATCGCCACCGCGCCAGCCTCGGCGGCGTCGGCATTCTCGGCATCTATCTGCAGGAGCGTTTCGGCATCCGCGCCGGCCTCGTCCAGCTCGCCATCGACATGTGCGTGCTCGCCGCCGCCTTCTTCGTCACCACCCCGCCGGTGGTCTTCTATTCGGTGCTCGGCGCCGTCGTCCTCAACCTTTTCGTCGCCATCAATCACCGAGCCGATCGCTACATCGCGCTCTAACCTTACAAAACGGTAAGCCATTCTAAACAAATCGTAACTTGCCTCAGATCGGCCCCGGCGCGACACTCCTCCCGCGCCGGATTTGATGAGGTGAACTATGTCAGATTTGGAAAAGCTTGTGAGACGCCGTATGCAGGAAGAATACGCCAAGGGCACTTCCGCAGAGGAAATTGCGAAAGTCGTCCGAGACCTGTTCAACAGCATCGACCTCTCGGACAATCGGTTTGACGCCGTTGCCGTACGGGCCACCCGGGATCACGAGTGACCCGATATTCGACCGACCCGAGTTTTCGGGTCGGTTGCCAGAGGATGTTTCCCCTCCAGCAAATATCTCACGCAGCCTTCGTTGCCGCATCAATCGGATGCTGCGAGCGGAAGCCGACGGCAAGCCGGTTCCAGATGTTGATCGCGCCGATCGCCACCGTAATCTCAGTCATCTCCTTCTCGGAGAAATGCGCCTTCAGCGTCTCGTAGTCGGCATCCGGGGCGCCAGTTTTGGCGATGTTGGTGACGGAATCCACCCAGCCGAGCAGCGCCCGTTCGCGGGCGTCATAGACCGGGGATTCCCGCCAGACGCACATCAGATTGATCCATTGTTCGGAGAGCCCGTCATGGCGGGCTTCCTTCACATGCATGTCGACGCAATAGGCGCAGCCGTTGATCTGCGAGGCGCGCAGCTTGATCAGGTGGATGAAGCGGCGCTCCAGCCCGGAGGACTGGACATATTGCTCGAGTGCAGCGACCGCCTTGTAGGCATCGGGAGCGGCTTTGGCGAAGTTGAAACGTGGTTGCATGGTCTTTCTCCTGTGTGAGTGGCTCAGCGAGCCGTCTTGCGTTCATGGATTTCGAGGAAAGCGCAGCCTCTGGCTGCGATCGATCCGTCGTCGAGGGCATTCAGTTCGATGCCGAGATCGGCAATGCTGGTCTTGGCAAGTTCGGCCCGATAGACCCGTTCGGCTCTGAGCATCGCCGCACTGATGGTGCAGGGTTGGGCAAAGAAGCGATCGGAGACCGGGTTCGGTCCGCGCTGGCGGATTTCGGCGCAGCGGAAGGCCGGCGCCGGTCCTTCGACGGCAAGCAGGATGTCAAGCAGCGAAATCTCGCTTGCCGCCTTTGCCAGCCTGTATCCGCCTTTCGGCCCCGGCACGGTATCGAGGATGCCAGCGCCCGACAGCGCCTGCAGATGCTTCAACAGATAACTCGTCGAGACGCCGTGGAATTCCGCCAGCGCGGCCGCCGAAAGCACGCCGCCTTCGGAGAGTCCGGAAAGCATCGCCACGCTGTGAATGGCCTGCTCGACCCCGTCGCTCATCTTCATGCAGGATGCCTCCTCAATTCGTGGATAAAAAATATCCACGATTATATCGGATGTCAAGAGGCGCGCTTGCTGCTTGCCACTTGCCTTTATCCTGACCCCGGATAGAAGACGGAAAAGCCGACAGGGGAACAACATGGCATCCAACGCTTTCGCAGGCCTTCTGAATTCCAGCGCCGATCGTCATTCGCTCTTCGACGACGCCCAGGGCATCGTCGCCGGCAGCATGCTCGCCGTGCTCGGCGTAACGCTTCTCTCCGGCGCCGGGCTGCTTGCCGGCGGCACGGCGGGCATGGCCTTCCTCGCCCATTATGCGACCGGCTTCAGCTTCGGCCTCTGCTTCTTTGTCGTGAACCTGCCCTTCTATTATCTTGCTTTCCGCCGTTTGGGTCTCGCTTTCACCATCAAGACCTTTGCCGCCATCGCGCTGACCTCGGTCCTGTCTGAATTCGTCTCGGGCTTCATCACCATTGCCCATGTCGATCCGATAGCCGGCGCGCTGTTCGGCGGCCTCGTCATCGGCGCCGGCATGCTGGCGCTCTTCCGCCACCGCGCCAGCCTCGGCGGCATCGGCATTCTCGCCCTCTATCTCCAGGATCGCTTCGGCTGGCGCGCCGGCTTCGTTCAGCTCGGCTTCGACGGCATCATCCTGGCGCTTTCCTTCTTCGTCGCCACCCCCTTCATCATCGCCTGCTCCGTGCTTGGTGCGATCGTTCTCAACCTCACGATTGCCATCAACCACCGCAAGGACCGCTATATCGCCATGTGAAGGCCTGCGGCTCTTCTTTTTCCCTGGCATTTCACTACCTTCCAGGCGTGGACCAGATCGATTCCGAAGCCCGTGCCCTGCTGCCTGCCGCCTTTACCCGCTGGTTTGCGGAAAAGGGCTGGCGACCGCGCGCCCATCAGCTGGAATTGCTCGCGCGCGCCGAGGCCGGTGAAAGCACGCTGCTGATTGCGCCGACCGGCGCCGGCAAGACGCTCGCCGGTTTTCTGCCCTCGCTCACCGATCTCACCCGCCGCGGCAAGATCCCGCCCGGCTCCGCCTTCACCGGCATCCACACGCTCTATGTCTCGCCGCTGAAGGCGCTCGCCATCGATATCGAGCGCAACCTGATGAAACCGGTCGCGGAGATGGGCCTGCCGGTCACGATAGAAAACCGCACCGGCGACACGCCGAACGCCAAGCGCCAGCGCCAGAAGCTCAACCCGCCGGATATTCTGCTGACCACGCCGGAACAGGTCGCCCTGCTGCTGGCCAACCGCGAGGCCGAACGCTTCTTCAAGGACCTGAAATATATCGTCCTCGACGAGTTGCATTCGCTCGTTACCTCCAAGCGCGGCCATATGCTCTCGCTCGGCCTGGCTCGTCTCCGCCGCCTTGCCCCCGACCTCAAGACCATCGGCCTCTCGGCCACCGTCGCCGAGCCCATGGACCTGCAGAAATGGCTGGTCGGCCAGGAGGAGGGCAGGGAGCATCATGCCGGCCTCGTCGTCGTCGAAGGCGGCGCCAAGCCCGATATCTCGATCCTGTCGACCGAGGAGCGCATTCCCTGGGCCGGCCATTCCGCCCGGTATGCCATTCCCGACGTCTACAACAAGCTCCTCGAACACAAGACGACGCTGCTTTTCGTCAACACCCGCAGCCAGGCCGAAATGCTGTTTCAGGCGCTCTGGACGATCAATGACGACAACCTGCCGATCGCGCTCCATCACGGCTCGCTCGATGTCGGCCAGCGCCGCAAGGTCGAGGCGGCGATGGCCGAAAACCGGCTGCGCGCCGTCGTTGCCACCTCTACCCTCGATCTCGGTATCGATTGGGGCGATGTCGATCTGGTCATCCATGTCGGCGCGCCGAAGGGCGCCTCGCGTCTTGCCCAGCGCATCGGCCGCGCCAATCACCGTATGGACGAGCCCTCGAAGGCGATCCTGGTGCCGGCCAACCGGTTCGAGGTCATGGAGTGCCAGGCCGCCCTCGACGCCAATTATATCGGCGCCCAGGACACCCCGCCCGTCGGCCGCGGCGCGCTCGACGTGCTCGCCCAGCACGTGCTCGGCATGGCCTGCGCCGAACCCTTCGACATGCTGGAACTCTACGACGAGGTCACCAGCGCCTCGCCCTATGCCGATCTCAGCTGGGAGACCTTCGAGCGCATCGTCGATTTCGTCGCGACCGGCGGTTATGCGCTCCGGACCTACGAGCGTTATGCCCGCATCCGCAAGACCAAGGAGGGCCGCTGGCGCGTCTCCAATCCTGCGGTCGCCCAGCAATACCGCCTCAACCTCGGCACCATCGTCGAAAGCCCGATGCTGAATATCCGCATGGTCAAGCGCGGCGAGGGCGGCAGGATCGGCCGTGGCGGCGCCACGCTGGGCAAGGTCGAGGAATATTTCCTCGAGCAGATGTCGCCGGGCGATACGTTCGTCTTCTCCGGCAAGGTGCTGCGCTTCGAGGGCATCCGTGAAAACGAGTGCCTGGCGTCGCAGGCCTTTTCGCTCGATCCGAAGATCCCCTCCTACAATGGCGGCAAGTTTCCGCTGTCGACCTATCTCGCCGAGCAGGTGCGGGCGATGATCGCCGATCCCGACCGATGGCAGCGCCTGCCGGATCAGGTGCGCGACTGGCTGTCCTTACAGAACGACAAGTCGATGCTGCCGAAGCGCGACGAGTTCCTGATCGAAACCTTCCCGCGCGGCAGCCGCGGCTACATGGTCGCCTATCCCTTCGAAGGCCGTCTCGCCCACCAGACGCTCGGCATGCTGCTCACCCGCCGGCTGGAGCGGGCCGGCGCCAAGCCGCTCGGCTTCGTCGCCACCGATTATTCGCTGGCCATCTGGGGGCTCGAGGATATGGGACTGATGATCGGCAATGGCCGGCTCAGCCTCTCCGACCTCTTCGATGAAGATATGCTCGGCGACGATCTCGAAGCCTGGCTCGACGAATCCTTCCTGTTGAAACGCACCTTCCGCAATTGCGCCGTGATTGCGGGCTTGATCGAACGCCGCCATCCGGGCAAGGAAAAGAGCGGCCGCCAGATCACCGTCTCCGCCGATCTGATCTATGACGTGCTGCGCAGCCACGAGCCGGATCACATCCTCTTGCAGGCGACGCGGCAGGATGCGGCGACGGGACTTTTGGATATTGGCCGTCTTGGCGATATGCTGAGGCGAATCAGGGGCCACATCACCCACCGCGCCCTCGACCATATTTCCCCGCTCGCCGTGCCGGTGATGCTGGAAATCGGACGCGAGGCGGTGCCGGGCGAGGCCCATGATGTGCTGCTCGCCGAAGCGGCGGACGATCTGATCGCCGAAGCGCTTGCTTGACGAGGCTTGGGCCTGACGACGGTATTTGGGAATAACAGAAGTGATGAACCGCCTGGCGCTGGCGCGCGACATATCGGGATTGGCCACGGTGCCGGGCGTCGAGACGTCGGTCCATGGCATTGCCGCCGTCTGCGATCCGCTCGGCGCTCTCTATCTGCCGGATGCCGGCCTGCTCGTCGTCTCCGACCTGCATCTGGAAAAGGGTGCGGCCTTTGCCCGCCGCGGCATGATGCTGCCGCCTTATGATACGCTGGCGACGCTGACCGTCCTTGCCGCCGTCATCTCGCGCTACGATCCGAAGCTCGTCGTCTCGCTCGGCGATAATTTCCACGACCGTATCGGCTCAAAGCATCTGCCGGAGAATTTCCGGGCGCTGATCGTCGAAATGGCGCGCGGCCGCGAATGGATCTGGATCAACGGCAACCATGATCCGGATGGCATCGTCGATCTGCCGGGCGCTTCCACTGACGAGATGCATTATGCCGGCCTGACCTTCCGCCACGAGCCGAAGAACGGCTTGCAGAAGGGCGAAATATCGGGCCACCTGCACCCGTCGGCCACGGTCCGCCGCCGCGACAAATCCGTCCGCCGCCCCTGCTTTGCCACCGACGGCGCCCGCCTCCTCATGCCGGCCTTCGGCGTCATGAGCGGCGGCCTCGACCTCGGCCATCAGGCGATGCACGGTCTTTTCGACAGGGGATCGCTGATCGCCCATCTGCTCGGCAGGGACCGGATCTACTCGGTGCGGTATGGGAATTTGCGGGGATAGCGCTACGACCCGTGTGCCGCGTTCCCCTCTGCACACCCTTAAATCAATCACACTCCCGTAGCTGCTGCTGATACGTCCCCGCCATCCGCGCGAACCTCTGCGCCGTCTGCTGTAATTGCCCGTTCGAGCGCCAGTCGCCGCGCTTATATCCGGTCGGACCGGAATAATAGGCGAGATAGAGATTATAGGCATCGTTCAGCGGAATGCCGGTCTCCACGCTGTTCTGGTAGTGATACCAGCCGATGAAATCGATCGCGTCGGAAAAGTTTGTCCGGCGCGCGGCCCAGTTCCCCGTCTGCGACTGATAGTGATCCCAGGTCCCGTCGAGCGCCTGCGAATAACCGTAGGCCGTCGACGGCCGGGTCCAGGGAATGAAGCCGAACAGCTTGGTGCGCGGCGGCCGCGCATAGGGTTGGAAGCCGGATTCGGTATACATCGTCGCCATCAGGATCGGCACCGGCACGCCGTATTTCTTCTCCGTCCGCTCGGCGGCACGCTGCCAGCTGGTGAAGAGCCCGTCGCGCTCGTCGAAGACGGCGCAGATGTTCCGCGTCTGTTTGGGCGCCGTCGCGCAGCCGGCAAGCAGCGCCAGCCCGACGGCTGTCAGAACGATACGAGTACGCATAACAAAACCTCTCGTTTCCGAGAGATTACTAACTCGTAAATGTTAAAGACCGGTTTTTAGTCGAATACGAAGTTTCCCGGATGCTTTCCCGGGCGGCCAGGGGGATGCTGGCCTGATCGCCGGGAGGCCTAAGGAGAGACGCCCGCTACGCTTTGACGGGCTCGTAGCGCAGGATCATCGCGCCGCCTTCCGTCGTCGAGGATTCGATCAGCTTCAGCGGCACCTGGCTTTCCGCAGATTTGAAAAGCGGGTTGCCGCTGCCGAGGATAACCGGCACGACGCAGAGCCTGATTTCATCGATGAGGCCGGCTTTCAGCAGGCTGTCGGCAAGCTCGGCGCTGCCGAAGATGAAGATCGTCTTGCCGTCCTCCTGCTTCAGCTTCGTCAATTCCGGGATTGGGTCGCTGACGATGCGGGCATTGGTCCAGCCGGGTTCGGTCATCGTCCGCGATACGGCGATTTTGGCGATGCCGTTCATATAGGCTTTGATCTCACCTTCGCCCTCGGCGGTCGGCCAGTAGGAAGCCATGCCCTCATAGGTCTTGCGGCCAAAGATCAGCAGATCGCCCTCCCTGCCGAACTTTTCGGCATAGCGCTGCAGCTCAGGTCCCCAGGCGAGATTGTGGAAGTCGATATCCCAAGGCTTCGTGCCTTCGAAATAACCGTCGAGCGTCATCAGGTTCCAGACAACAAGCTTTCTCATTTCCATCCTCCTCCTGGATTGCTCAAAACCAGTTGCGTTTAACAACTGGTTGAAAACTAAGCTGACTGATAGCGAAATGCAAGCGGTTTTTGGAGTGGACTATCCGGGCAGGCTGCTGCTGCCGGCAGGCCGTTGTGCTCGGCGCTTTGCCGAGCCTGTTTTCGGGGAGAAATCTTGAACGCCCTGCGGCGGATCAGTCCTTACGGAAGATCAGGCTGGCGCCCCAGCCGGTGATGACGGCGAGAGCCACGGCCGCGCAGCCGTAAAGGATCGGCTGATTGTGCGCCGCATCCGTGATCGTCTGTTCGATACCGGTCTTGATCACCCTTAGCGGCAGCGATTTGTCGGTCACGAAAAGGCCGCTCTTGAACAGATAGGCGCGCACCGTGTGCACCCCGTTCGGAATGTTGGCCGGCAGGCGCAGGCTCGCCTTGAAGAGGTTGGAGGAAACGAACCGCACACCGCTGGTGTTCCGGTCGTAGAGGCCGCCGCCCTGCTGCAGCCGCCGGAAGGCGTCGCGGAATTCGCCGAGATTGCTGCCGTCGCCGACGAAACCGACCGGCGTGAGCGGAATATGATCGATGCCGATCCCCTGATCGGTCAGCTCGAGCGGCGTCGTCAGATCGTCGGTCATGCGCGAGCTCGACATCGAATAGGAATGCGGCACTGCCTCGAAGGTCATCGAGCGTGTATTCACCCAGATGCCGAAGACCCGTTCCTTCCTGCGCACCGTCGCATCCTCGCGCGGGCCTTCCAGCACCACGACCACGTCATATTGGCCGATGGCGAGCAGCAGCTGGTCGGTGTTCGAGAGCGCCCCGAAGATTGTCAGGTCGGCGCCGTGGAAATCCGAAGTGATGGCGATTTCGCTGGTCGAGGTGCCGATTTCCAACCCTTCACGCACCGCTTCCGTCGCCTGGCCCGGCAGCCATTGCGCTCCGGCAGTCGCCGGCAGCAGGCAAAACAGTGCGATGATGAAAGCCAGCAGGCGCATCAGTTGCCCGCTCCCATGACCACCGAATAGACGTCGGCCGGCGTCACCACCAGCGCGACAGCCAGACGCAGGCCGACGGCGAGCACCAGCAGTCCGAGCAGGGCGCGCAGCTGTTCGCCGCGCAGCTTCTGGCCGACCCGCACGCCGTATTGCGCGCCGATGACGCCCGCCACCATCAGGATGAAGGCGAGCACGATGTCGACGGAGAAGTTCGTCGCCGCCTGCACGATCGTCGTATAGGCGGTGACGAAGATGATCTGGAACAGCGAGGTGCCGACGACGACATTGGTCGGGATGCGCAGCAGGTAGATCATCGCCGGCACCATGATGAAGCCGCCGCCGACACCCATGATCGAGGTGAGGATGCCGATCGCAAAGCCGAGCGCGACGACCGGAATGACGCTCAGATAGATCTTCGATTTCTTGAAACGCACCTTGAGCGGCAGTTTGTGCACCCAGTGCTGGTGGCCGGGCTTGCGCGGCGCCGGCGGCTCGTTGCGCGCTGCCCGCCGCATCGCATTGATGCTTTCGAGCAGCATCAGTCCGCCGACGGTGCCGAGGAAGATGACGTACATCAGCGAGATGATGAGATCGAGCTGGCCGACCCGGCGCAAAAGCGAGAAGATCCAGATGCCGACCGTGGCGCCCGATAGGCCGCCCAGCAGCAGCACCGTGCCGAGCTTGACGTCGAGCGTGCCGCGCCGGAAATGGGTGATCGCGCCCGAGATCGACGACGCCACCACCTGGTTGGCGCCGGTCGCGACCGCGACGACAGGGGGAATGTTGTAGAAGATCAGCAGCGGCGTGATGAGAAAGCCGCCGCCGACGCCGAACATTCCAGACAGGAATCCGACGGCCGCCCCCATGCCGAGAATGATGAAGATGTTCACCGACAATTCTGCGATGGGCAGATAGATTGTCACAGCTGACCCCGAATGATGACCGCTCCTGCCGGGCGGTTTCTGTCACGTCCCCGTTCGAATGCGCACCATACTGTGAAATCGTTGCCAGAGGCTTTCGATCGGGCCTGATTGGCGAAGAGATCGGCGGCAGAGGATTCGCCGGATGCGCGGATCGATATGTCCGGGCATAATCCGGCTTTTTTCAGGTTTTGTGACAGGCGGCGGAAAAATTGGAAGAAGCCTTGCGGCATTGTGCCGCCAGGCCCTTCAGATTGCCCAAAGCAGAGATATGAGACGATCCCTTGTCGATGCGACGCGCTTAGATTGCCTTGCTGCCCTGCTTGTTGCGTTCGAGCAGCGCCTTCACGGTTGCGTCGGTCACCTTGCCGTCCGGCTCCTGGCCGACCGACTTCTGGAAGTTCTTGATCGCGGTCACGGTCTTCGCGCCCATTTCGCCGTCCGGCGCGCCGGCGTCGAAGCCGTTATTGTTGAGGATCGCCTGGATGTTGCGGATCGCCTTCTTCATGTCGACGGTCGCCGTCTTGGCGCCGGTGCCGGCCCATTCGTCGGGGATGTCGATGGCGTTGGTGCGGTGGTCGAGCGGCTCCGGCTTCCACAGATCGGCCTTGGCGCGCGCCCGTTCGAGCTGATCGGGCTTCATGGCGTTGGCCACTTCGTCGCGCTTCTGCGCCGCATCCTTGTCGCCGGCCTTGGCGGCAATCGCAAACCACTTGTAGGATTCTTCGAGATCCGCCGGCACCCCGTTGCCCCTGGCGCAGAGGATCGCCAGGTTGAACTGGCTGTCGGTGATGCCGAGATTCGCAGCCTTGGTGAACCACGAGGCTGCCGTCGCATAATCCTGCTGGCCGAGTGCGCCGGAGGCGTAGAGGACGGCGAGATTGTGCATGGCGCTGGCATTGCCCTGGTTTGCCGCCTGCTCGTAGAAGCCCTTCGCCTTAGCGATGTCGCGCTCGACGCCGTTGCCCTTCTCGTACATGCTGCCGAGCCGATACTCAGCAGGCGCAAAGCCCTTGTCGGCCGAAAGCTGATACCAGCTTGCCGCCTGCTTCTGATCGACCGTCATGCCGTTGCGGCCGTCCGAATAACGCGCGCCGATCTCGAACAGCGCCAGCGCATCGCCGCCGCTTGCCGCATCGGCCAGCGATTTCGGCTGGACGGTGTCGGGAATGGTGATGGCGGCCTGCGGTGCAGGTGCGGGAACGAAGCCCGATGTCTCCTGTGCGGCGCCGGATGGAGCAGGGGGGGCAAACGTCGCAGCCCCTTCGCCGTCGAGCGGTGCTGCGTCGGTCAGATGCTCGCCGGCAACCGGCGGGGCTGCTTCCGGCTGCGCCTGTTCGCCAGCCGGAGGCGTAGCCTCCGCTGCCGGCGCGGTCGTTCCGATGGCTGCGGCGTCCGGCTGGGCGGGGATCGCTTCCGGCACAGCAGGCGACGGGTTTTCCGTAGCCCCGCTCAGCGCCGAAACTTCGGCTGGCGCCTGCGGTGCGCTCTCGCCGCTCGTCAGCGTCCGGGCAAGCGGAAAGGCCATGATGGCGAGCAGCACCGCGCCGACCGCCAGCAGGATCGGCCGCCGGTAGCGCGAAAAGGCGCTGGTCTTGCCCGTCTTGTCAGACGTCTTGCCAGCCTTGCCGGCGGTCGCGCCTTTCTTCTCGGGCTTGACGGCGGCCTGCTTCGGATTGGCGTCCACCTCCATCGCGGCCGCCTGCGCCGCACGGCGGGCGGCGGCGATATAATCGGCCCGGTCGGTTTCGCCGGCAGGTTTGCCGCGCGCCGCACTCTGGCTGGCGCGAACCCGTTCCAGGATCTTCTTCACGTCAGGTGTGCCCGAGCCCGGCTCGAGCAGTTCGTTTGCCGCATCCGTCGGCACCACGTCGGCGGGGTCGATCGACGGCGCGGGGTCGATCATCGGGCGTTCGCTCGCCCGGCTCTCGGTTTTCTTGGCCGGCAGCAGCCGCTTGCCGAGGCTGGCGAGCAGGCTGACCTTTGACGGCGCCGGAGCCGCTGCCGGAGCCTCCGTCGTCCGGGTCGCGGCTTCGATGGCGATCACGCTCGTTCCGCTCATGGCGCTGGTTTGAGCCGGGGCGGCAGGTTCGGCTGCGACCTCGGCCGTACGGATCACCGGAGAGGCCTTCAGCGTTGCGGCTGTCTCCGCCGCCCTGTTCATCTCCGCTTCGGCCACCATCAGCGCGTAGGGATCGACATCGAAATCGACCTCGGCCACCGGCATCTGGGCGAGCGGCCGCCCGCGCTCTTCCATGCCGTCGAGGCGGTCGGCGATATGGACCAGCGTCTCGTGCAAAGCCTTGAAAGTCTTGTGCGTGCGCTCCTCGCTGTCGCGGCTGAGATCTTCGAGGTGGCGCAGATCTTCGGCAAGTGCCGTCAGCGCCGACATGTCGGCGGGTGCCACGGCGCCCTGCGGGCCGCCATGGCGCGAATAGGCTTCGACGACGGCTTCGGCCGCCTGGCGTGCGGCTTCGATGATATATTCGTCGCTCGTCGCCATATAGTCTTCGATCGCGCCCATGCGACGGTCGAATTCGGCAGGCATCGCAGCGCTTTCGCGCGGCTCGCTCATCAGCGCCGAAAGATGGGCGATCTGGTCTTCTAGGTTCTTCAGCGCCCGCGGATCGGTCGGCGCTGCGGATGTGCTCTCTTCCAGCCGGGCGGCGATGTCGCTCAGTCGTCCTTCGAGGCGCCGGAAGGCGCCGTCGTCGACCGCAGCGGCCGGCACCGGCACTTGCTGCTGATGCGCCATCTCGTCGATACGCCGGGCGAGATAGTCGAGCCGCTGCGCCAGCACATCGTTGACGGCGCCGTTCTCAAGCGCGTCGATCTTGCGGGAAATGTCCGACAGCGTGCCGGTGAGGTCGGGCTGGGGCGCAGCCTTCTGCGTGCGCTCCAGCAGATAGGAAAGATGTTCCAGCCGTTCGTCGAGCCGCGACGTCGCTTCCGCATTCGCCAACTCCTCGACGCGTCCGGTCAGCGCCTCCAGCCGCATCGCCAACTCGTCGGCCGGCGTTGCACGGCTGGCCGCATCATGGCTCATCAGGTCGATCTGATCGGCGAGCGCCGAAAGCCGGTTTTCCAGCCGCTGCATCAGCGCCGGATCATTCGCGGCAGCCGCGCGTCCGCTGGCCGCGATCGCCCGGCTGATCTCGTCGAGCCGCATGTCCATGGCGGCGAACTGTTCGGACATGACCCGGTCGTGCGGCTGGATCATGTTGCCGAAATGCTCCATCGCCGTGGCGATGGAGATGAGCTTGTCTTCCAGCGCCCGCACGGCCGGGCTTTCGCCCATGCCGCCGATGTGGCGCTTGATGTCGTCGAGGCGGTAGGCCAGCGAAACCAGCTCTTCCTGCAGCCCCTCGGTATCGAGTGCCGCAAGCCGGCTCTCGACGCCGTCCCAGCGGTTTTCCATATGGCGCAGCGAATCCTCGCGCGCCAGCCCGTCCATCAGCGAGCGCAGCTCCTCGAAATCCTCGCGCAGGCCGGCGGCCTCCGGGCCGCTCGAGCGGCCGGTCAGCTGGGTGATGCTCTGGGCAAGGCGGCCCATATCGGCGCGCATGTCGTCGGCGAAACGGCTGTCCCCGGCATTTTCCTTGATCTCGCGCAGCTCGGCGCGCAGCGTATTCATCTCGCGGGTGACACCCTCGGAAATGTCGCGCTTCAGGTCCTGCCGCAGATTGACGAGCGCCTGGGCGATCTCCGTCATCGTGTCGTCACCGGCGCGGAAGGCGGGCGCCGGCACTGGGGCGGCGGCGCGCGGCGCCGGTTCACGTGAGAGCGGGGCCTGCTCGCGCGTGTAGGGCCGCTCGCGGCCGGCTTCGAGGGCGCGCTGGCGCTGGCGGATTTCGGCGAGCGGATCCGGCCGCGGCTCGGGCGGGGCCTTTGCGGGCCGGGGAGCATAGGAGCCGGCATAGGGATCGCGCTCGGGCGTTGCCGTGCGCGGCCGCTGTTCGCGCCCGGTGCTGCCCATCAGCCCCTCGATGCGCGCCTCCAGCCCTTCGATCGTGCGGTTCAGCGCATCGAGCGAGGTCCTGTCGGACTGTCGGGAAGGATTTGATCGCGATCCGTTCATCTTCTTGCTCGCTTCGACTGCTCGACCTCTCGTCAGAGCTCGATCTTTGGCTTTTCCGTCTGCTGCCCGCGCCTTTGCGCGAACCGGAGCGCACCATTCACAAGAAGTTAGTCAATTAGACTTTCCTCAAGCTGAACGATGTAGCGGCATCCTTAAGGAACGCGAGACTGGGGCAAGGAATGCGGATCGCTACTGCTCAATCCGCACCTTTCACGAAACGTGGTAAACAAGCCGTTAATGTCGCTGAGAATTTTTTAACGTTTGCGGCCCAAACGCCGTTTTTGACGGCAATTGCCGTTCAATTCGTCAGATCGGATGGCGCCGCCACGATCAGGCCGGACGCGGATATTGCAGCTCGATCTTCACGCCCTCGGGGCCGTAGACGAAGACCTGACCGAGATCGGTGTCGGGAATATCGTAATATTCGTAGCGATAGCCGCTCGCCTTGATGCGTTCCAGCGCCGGCCCGAATTCGTAAAGGCTGAAGGCGACATGGTTGAAGATGCCGGGCGGAAAATCGGTGCTGCGCGATGTCAGGCTGAGATGGATGACCGGGCGTTCGTCCAGATAGAGCCAATGGCCGGGCGAGGCGAAGGGCGGCCGATAGCCTTCCCTGACACCGAGCAAGGTTTCGAGAAAACTGATCATGACAGGCGCATCGCGGGTTTCGATGGTGACGTGGTCCAGGCGCGGCATCGGTTTCCTCCCAGCCAGCTCAGAGGACGAAACATAGTGCGTTTGATGCCGCCGCGAAAGTTGCCTTCTCCGGCGGCGGCGCGCTGATCTAGCTCAGAAGCTCTCCGTCCACGGCCGGACTTCCACCTCCAGCGACCACGCGCTGCGGTGCTGGCGAAGCACGTCGACATAGGTCTGGGCGATCGCCTCCGGCAGCAGCGTGCCGTCGGGCTTCTCCGCCCGATCCGGCCGGATCTGCGAGCGCACTGCGCCGTCGATGACGAAATGCGCGACATGGATGCCCATCGGCCCCAGTTCGCGGGCAGCACTCTGGGCAAGGCCGCGCAGCGCGAACTTGCCCATCGCGAAGGGCGCCGATTGCGCAAAGCCCTTCACGCTTGCCGAGGCGCCGGTGATGAGGATGGCGCCGCGGCCGCGCGGGATCATCCGCTGTGCTGCCTGCTGCACCACCAGGAAACCGCCGAAAGCGGTGGTCGCGATCGCCTTCTCGACTTCGGCGGGATCGAGTTCGGCGAGCGGCCCGCGCAGGCGGGCGCTGGCATTGAAAATCACCACGTCAGGCCCGCCGATGGCGGCGGCAGCCTCTTCGAACAGGGCTGCGACGCTCGCCGGCTGCGAGACGTCGGCGCTAAAGGCGCTGGCGCGGGTCTCCTCGATGAGCCCTTGCAGCTTTTCGATATTGCGGGCCGCGAGCCCGACCTTGACGCCCTGCGCCGACAATTGCCGGGCGAGCGAGGCGCTGATGCCGGAGCCCGCGCCGACGATGAGGGCACTCTCATAGGGAAAATCGGTCATGATGTCGTCCTCGATGGATCGTCGCAATCACGTAGGAAGTTCGAACGGCCGGCGCCACCGCTCGACCGGAATTTCAGTGCGCCGAATCGATCGAATAGGCGCTGATGCGTGAGAGATGGATGAGGGAAAGACCGGTTTCCCCGGCCCAGTCGTTGAAGGTCTGCTGGATCAGTTGCTGGTCCTTCTTCGTCGTGCCGGAGGAGGAGAGCGGCACCCCGGCCGATCGGAGGCAGGTGAGCACATCCATCGTTCCGATGAAGCTGTCGCGGCCGATGCCACGCAGGAAATATTGTCCGGTCATGCCGCCGAGCCGGCTGCCGCGTTTGCTCAAGAGGTCGAGAAGGCCGATCTGGTCATCCCGTGGCCAGTCGGCGAAGAAGACGCCGGCGCTGCCATATTCCTTCGCCAACGCCCTGACGAAGGCGGCATTGGCGCGAACCGACATGATCTTGGCGCCGTTGCGGATGATCCGCTCATCCGAGGTCAGGGCATGCCAATAATCGTCGGGTGCGATATTCAGCGTCGCCGGATCGAAACCGGAAAATGCCGCCTCGAAACCCGGCCACTTCGCATCGATCACCTTCTGGACGAAACCGCTGTAGAAGACCCGCCGGGTCATATCCGCCAGGATGCGATCGTCGGGCATGGCGCGCAGCCGCTCGTGATCCGGCCGGTGATTCTGCAGCAGGGCCTGCAACGCGGCCGCTCCGCCCTTTCGTTCCTCGGCACGCTGCCTTATCGCCTCGAAACTGATCATGCAGCCCTCCTGAAGCATTGCCCGATTGCGGCTTGAACGACGCCTCCGCTTATACGCCTTTCCCAGATGGACAAGGAAGATGAGATGGCGTCTCCTCCGCGCACGTCATGGCCCACGGATTCGTGCTCGTGAATTTTTTCACGAAAAGACGGCCAAGGTGCAAAATTTGACGTTTACGCAAACGTCAATATTTTGTAAGACAGTGCCCGAGGCCGGGGCGATCCGGTCAGCCGAATGGGAGGAATTCGAGAGATGCCAGTCTACAAGGCCCCGGTGAACGATACGCTCTTCGTCCTGAACGACGTGCTGGGCCTCGAACGCTACAACAATCTGCCGGGTTTTGCCGACGCGACCCCCGATATGATCGAGGCGATCCTCGGCGAGGCCGGAAGGGTTGCCGAGGAAGCGCTCTTCCCGCTGAATTATTCCGGCGATCAGGAAGGCTGCACGCGCCACGACGATGCCAGCGTCTCGACGCCGAAGGGTTTCAAGGAGGCCTATAAAGCCTATCGCGAGGGCGGCTGGATCGGCCTTGCGGTGCCGGAGGAATTCGGCGGGCAGGGACTTCCCTATACGCTGCATACCGCCGTCGGCGAATATACCTCCGCCGCCAACATGTCGTTGATGATGTATCCCGGCCTGACGCAGGGCGCGATCGCCGCGATCCTCGTCCACGGCAGCGACGAGCAGAAGGCCACCTATCTGCCGAAGATGGTGGACGGCTCCTGGTCCGGCACCATGAACCTCACCGAGCCGCATTGCGGCACCGATCTCGGCATGCTGCGCACCAAGGCGGTGCCGCAGGCTGACGGCAGCTACAAAATATCCGGCCAGAAAATCTTCATCTCTGCCGGCGAGCACGACCTGACCGACAATATCGTCCATCTGGTGCTGGCCCGCATCGAGGGTGCGCCGGAGGGTACCAAGGGCATCTCGCTCTTCATCGTTCCGAAATTCCTCGTCGGCAAGGACGGCGCGCCGGGCGCCCGCAACGCCGTCTCCTGCGGCGCGATCGAGCACAAGATGGGCATTCACGCCAACGCCACCTGCGTGATGAATTACGACGAGGCGACCGGCTTCCTGATCGGCGCCGAAAACCGCGGCCTCAACGCCATGTTCGTGATGATGAACGAGGCCCGCCTGATGGTCGGCCTGCAGGGCATAGCCATTTCCGAGATCGCCTATCAGAATGCCGCCAGCTACGCCCGCGACCGCATCCAGGGCCGCTCGCTGTCCGGCCCCAAGGCGCCGGATAAGAAGGCCGACCCGATCATCGTCCATCCGGATATTCGCCGGACGCTGATGACCATCCGCGCCTTCAACGAGGCCGGCCGCGCCTTTCTGCTCTGGACGGCGCTGAAGTCCGATATCGCCCACCGCGCCACCGATGAGAAGGAGCGCCAGACGGCCGACGATATTCTCGGCCTCGTCACCCCGATCCTCAAGGGCGTGATGACCGACAAGGGCTTCGACCATGCCGTCATGGCCCAGCAGGTTTTCGGCGGCCACGGCTATATCGAAGAACACGGCATGAGCCAGTATGTGCGCGATGCCCGCATCGCCATGATCTATGAAGGCGCCAACGGCATCCAGGCGCTCGATCTCGTCGGCCGCAAGCTCGCCTTGAACGGCGGCCGCGCCGCCATGGCCCTCTTCAAGGAGATCGGCGATTTCTGCGAGGAAAACCGCAGCAACGAAAAGCTCTCCTTCTTCACCAAGCATCTGAAGAAGGGCTTGAACGACGTCCAGGGCGCGACCATGTGGTTCATGCAGAACGCCATGGCCAAGCCCGACAATGCCGGCGCCGGCTCGACCGACTACATGCACCTCTTCGGCCTGGTCGTTCTCGGCTATATGTGGGCGAAGATGGCGAAAGCCGCCGAGGATGGCCTTGCATCGGGCGATGCCGCCCGCGAGGATTTCCTGAAGAACAAGCTGGTCACCGCCCGTTTCTTCATGGAACGCCTGATGCCGGAAACCGCCCTTCGCAAGGCCCGCATCGAAGCCGGCGCCGACACGATGATGGAACTGGCCGCCGAAGCGTTTTAAGACGAATTCCCTCTTCTCCCCAGCGGGGAGAAGATGCCCGGTAGGGCAGATGAGGGGGTGAGCGACAAAGGAGCGAGCAGCCGCGCGCAAGCAAGCTCGAGTTTGTCGCTCTGGCCCTCACATCCGACCTCTTCGAGGCTACCTTCTTCCGCCGGGGAGAAGAGAAAAGACACGAATTCACCGGCGCCGCCGCGCCGTCAGGGAGATGAGATATGACCGAGGTTTTCATTTACGACCACGTGCGTACGCCGCGCGGCCGCGGCAAGAAGGACGGCGCCCTGCATGAGGTGCCATCCGTCCGCCTCGCGGCAAAGACGCTGGAAGCAATCCGCGACCGCAACGGGCTTGATACATCGACGGTCGACGACATCATCATGGGCTGCGTCGATCCGGTCATGGATGCCGGCGCCGTCATCCCCAAGGCCGCCGCCTTCGAAGCCGGTTATTCCACCAAGGCGCCCGGCATGCAGATCTCCCGCTTCTGCGCTTCCGGCCTCGATGCCGTCAATTTCGGTGCCGGCAAGATCGCCCAAGGGGCCGACGACATCGTCATCGCCGGCGGCGTCGAAAGCATGTCGCGCGTCGGCCTCGGCATGTCCGGCGGCGCCTGGTTCATGGACCCTTCGGTGAATTTCCCGGCCTATTTCATGCCGCAGGGCGTCTCGGCCGATCTCATCGCCACCAAATACGGTTTCAACAGGACCGATGTCGACGCCTATGCGGTCGAGAGCCAGAAGCGCGCCGCCCATGCCTGGGAAAAGGGCTGGTTCGACAAGTCGGTCGTTCCGGTCAAGGACCAGAACGGACTGACGATCCTTGATAAGGACGAGCACATGCGCCCCGGCACCGACATGCAGGCGCTCGCCTCGCTCAATCCATCCTTCCAGATGCCCGGCGAGATGGGCGGCTTCGAGGCCGTCGGCATCCAGGCCCATCCGGAGATCGAGCGCATCAATTATGTCCATCATGCCGGCAATTCCTCCGGCATCGTCGATGGCGCCGGCGTCGTGCTGCTCGGCTCCAAGGCCGGCGGCCAGAGCATGGGGATCAAGCCGCGCGCCCGCATCAAGGCTTTCGCCAATATCGGCTCCGATCCGGCCCTGATGCTGACCGGACCCGTCGACGTCACCGAGAAGCTGCTGAAGCGGACAGGCATGAGCCTTGCCGACATCGACCTCTTCGAACTGAACGAGGCCTTCGCCGCCGTGGTGCTGCGCTACATGCAGGCCTTCGAGATCGATCACGACAAGATCAACGTCAATGGCGGAGCCATCGCCATGGGCCATCCGCTCGGCGCCACCGGCGCAATGATCCTCGGCACCGTGCTGGACGAACTCGAGCGCCGCGACCTCAACACCGCGCTGGTGACGCTCTGCATCGGCGCCGGCATGGGCACGGCAACTGTCATCGAACGCGTTTGATGGGATAGCCCTCTCCACAAGGGGAGGGCTCCACGGCAAAAGAATTCAGGGAGAGGAATGCCCAAGATGAGCACCTACACCAATTTCACGCTCGAAACCGACGCCGACGGCATCGCTCTCGTCACCTGGGACATGCCCGGCAAATCGATGAACGTGTTCACCGCCGAGGTGATGGCCGAACTCGACGCCATCATCGACGCCACGACCGCCGATGCCGCCGTCAAGGGTGTCGTCTTCACCTCCGGCAAATCCTCCTTCTCCGGCGGTGCTGACCTCTCGATGATCAAGTCGATGTTCAGTTCCTATCAGGAAGAGAAGGCAAAGAGCCCGGAGACGGCGGTGCAGAACCTCTTCGGCCTGGTCGGCCGCATGAGCGGCCTGTTCCGCAAGCTCGAAACATCGGGCAAGCCCTGGGTGTCCGCCATCAACGGCACCTGCATGGGCGGCGCCTTTGAATTGTCGCTCGCTTGCCACGGCCGCGTTGCCTCCGATGCCAAGAGCGTCAAGATCGCGCTGCCCGAAGTGAAGGTCGGCATCTTCCCCGGCGCCGGCGGCACCCAGCGTGTGCCGCGGTTGGCGAACGCCCAGGATGCGCTGCAGATGATGACGACGGGCCAGTCGCTGACCGGCTCCCGCGCCAAGGCGATGAACCTCGTGCATCAGGTGGTCGAGCCGGATCAGCTTATCCCCGCCGCCAAGCAGATGATCAAGGATGGCCTGAAGCCGGTCGCCCCCTGGGACGAGAAGGGCTTCAAGGCGCCCGGCGGCGGCATCTGGACGCCGGCCTCCGCCCAGCTCTGGCCGGCGGCGCCGGCGATCCTGCGCCGGGAAACATCGGGCAATTATCCGGCAGCGCTTGCCATCCTGAAATGCGTCTATGAAGGCCTGCAGGTGCCGTTCGACACCGGCCTGAAGATCGAGCAGCGTTATTTCACCGAGGTGCTGCAGACCCGCGAAGCCTTCTCGATGATCCGTTCGCTGTTCATCTCCATGCAGGAGCTCGGCAAGGGCGCCCGCCGCCCGGCAGGCATCCCGAAGACCGAGCTGAAACATGTCGGCGTCGTCGGCGCCGGCTTCATGGGCGCCTCGATCGCTTACGTCACTGCCGCCGCCGGTATTCCCGTGACGCTGATCGACCGCGACATCGAAGCGGCGACCAAGGGCAAGACCGTCTCCGAAGGCCTGGTCAAGGATTCTGTCGGTAAGGGACGTCTTACGCAAGACGAGGCAGCCGCACTGCTCTCCCGCATCACGCCGTCGGCCGATTATGCCGACCTCGCCAATGCAGATCTCGTCATCGAGGCGGTGTTCGAGGATCGCGAAGTGAAAAAAGCCGTCATCGAGGCCGTGGAAGCCGTGCTGCCGGAGGGCGCGATTTTCGCCTCCAATACCTCGACCCTGCCGATCTCGGGTCTTGCGAAGAATTCGAAACGGCCTACCGATTTCATCGGCATCCACTTCTTCTCGCCTGTCGAAAAGATGATGCTGACGGAGGTCATCCTCGGAAGCGAAACCGGCGACAAGGCGCTGGCCGTTGCTTTGGATTATGTCGCCGCCATCAAGAAGACGCCGATCGTCGTCAACGACACCCGCGGCTTCTTCGTCAATCGCTGCGTGCTGCGCTACATGTCGGAAAGCTACGACATGCTGATCGAGGGCGTGCCGCCTGTGATGATCGAAAACGCCGCCAAGATGGCCGCCATGCCGGTCGGTCCCTTGGCGCTGAACGACGAGGTCGCCATCGACCTCTCGCTGAAGATCCTCAAGGCGACGGTCGCCGATCTCGGTGAAAGGGCCATCGACCCCAGGCATATGGACCTCATCTCCCGCATGGTGGAGAAGGAGGGCCGTTTCGGCCGCAAGAATTCCAAGGGCTTTTACGACTATCCGCCGAAGCCGGCGAAGAAGTCGCTCTGGCCTGATCTCAAGACGCTCTACCCGCAGAAGCCGGCGGATGAAGTTGATGTCAACGTCCTGAAGCAGCGCTTCCTCGTCACCATCGCGCTGGAAGCCGCCCGCACCGTCGAGGAAGGCATCGTCACCGATCCGCGCGAGGCGGATGTCGGTTCGATCCTCGGCTTCGGCTTCGCGCCCTATACCGGCGGGGCGCTGAGCTATATCGACGGCATGGGTGCCAAGACCTTCGTGGAGCTGGCCGAAAAGTTAGCTGGTGCTTACGGAAATCACTTCCAACCGACGCCGCTGTTGAAGGACATGGCCGCCAAGGGCGAGACCTTCTACGGGCGATTCGATCCCTATGCGAAGGTCGGGCAAGCCGCGTAAGCCGTCCTTTCCCCTTGTGCCGCGGCGCCCGCTCTGGCCTGCCGCGGCACAACGTTAGAGAACGCTTGACCCGCTGAACTCGACTTTTCCTTGTTGCGGCCTTGCCACGGACACAATTCCCGATTAAACGTTCACGCATCGATCTTGCTAGATGAACTTTGAAACGGCGCTAGCGTCGTTCCTGGCGAACTTCCTCCAAAATCGGTTTTCATCGCCGCTTGGGCATCTGTCCGGGCTGCATTCTTCTATGAACGATTCGAAAAGGATATCGTCATGAGCACTGGTACCGTAAAGTGGTTCAACGCAACCAAGGGCTTCGGCTTCATTCAGCCGGATGACGGCGCAGCCGACGTTTTCGTCCACATCTCCGCCGTTGAACGCGCTGGCATGCGTGATCTCAAGGATGGCCAGAAGCTGTCTTACGAGCTCGTCCGCGACAACAAGTCCGGCAAGATGTCGGCAGACCGCCTCCAGGCGGCCTGAGCCTTTAAGGCTTTGAATATCATCTCCGGATCGTGACCACGGATGTACTGGCACGGTTCGTTGAGATAGCAGGGAAGGTCGGGTTAGCCCGGCCTTTTTTTGTTTGTGGCTGGGGGATGCTGTACCCTTTCCCAAGAAATACATCCGCGACACCCCCTCTGCGGCCACAGCACGACCTCAAAGAATCTTTCGCGCCACCAACTGAATTCGCCGCCAGCGACAACAAGCCTCGCAAGGCAGCTAAACCACTCAACCTCCACCCGTCTCACCACCTTCCAGCAGCTCCATCACCCGCGCCATCACCGCCCGCGCCGCATCGAGCTCGGCTGCCGTAAACGCGGCACCCAGCCCGTCCGCCCATCCGGCCTGCGCGATCTCGATGACGCCGAGCCGTGCGGCCCCTTCCGCCGTCAGTCGCACCAGTTTGGCGCGCTGGTGCTGCGGGTTGTCGGCATAGGCGATCAGCCCTTCGCCCTCCAGCACATCGGCAAGCCGTTGCACGCCCTGGCGGGCGAGGCCGAGGGCGCGGGCGATCTGCGCCACCGACATGTCGCCGCGCCGCGCTGCGGCCAGCACCTGCCAACGTGCGCTGGTTTGTCCCGCCGGCTTTGCCAGCTGGTCGCCGGCCGCCGTCAGATGGCCGGCGAGGCGAAGGGCGGTGATCGCGAAAGCGGAAAAGGCATCCCCTTCCATCGTTCGCTCCGGTCGATTTTGTTTGACAACATGTTGTCTATTTTGTATCTCATCCATAGTGACAACATATTGTCATATTGGAATGGCAAAGGCAACGCCGAGGGAGGAGAGCGCCATGAAGAAAACCTACAGAGGAAGCTGCCATTGCGGCAAAGTGCACTACGAGGTGGACATCGACCTTGAGGAAGGCACCGGCCGCTGCAATTGCTCGATCTGCACCAAGCGCCGCTATTGGGGCGCCAACGTCAAGCCGGAGGATTTCCGGCTGATGTGCGATCCGGTGGAAACGACCGATTACCAGTTCAACACCATGAGCGGTCATCACCGCTTCTGCCGCACCTGCGGTGTGTCAGCTTTTGGCGACGGTTATGTCGAAGCGATCGGCGGCGCCTATGTCTCGATCAACATCGCCTGCCTCGACGATGTCACCCCTGAGGAACTGGCAGCACTGCCGGTCCGTTATTACGACGGCAGGCACGATGCCTGGTGGAACGAACCTGAAGTGACGCGTTATCTCTGAAGCAATTCCAGCAAGACTGCGCAGCAGTTTTGCCGGAGTTGCGCAAACCGAGAACCATCTCTGTCGGATCGTCGTCCTCCCCTTCGTCCTCTGTCCATAACGGAGAAGGAGAACTGATGTGAAAGACGAAGCGAGTGCCAGGATCGAGGAAGAGGCGATCATCGCCATGCTGATGATGCGCGCCAAGGCGCTGGGCGAAAAGAATGCCAAGGACGCGCTTTCTTACGAGGTGGAGGATTCCGTCGAGTTTTCGCTGGCGCCGCCGCTTGCCTATTACGGCCAGGACGAGGCGGGTCTGCAGGCCTGGTTCGATACCTGGGAAGGCCCGATCGGCGGCGAGGTGCGCGATGCCAAGCTGACGGCCGGCGAAGATGTCGCTTTCTGGAGCGGCCTCATGCGCATGACGGGAACCAAGACCGATGGCGCTGAAGTCGATCTCTGGTTTCGCCAGACGCTGGGCCTCGTCAAGCGGGATGGCCGCTGGCTGGTCGCCCACCAGCACGCCTCGGTGCCGTTCGCCATGGATGGCAGCGGCCGGGCGCTGCTCGATCTCAAGCCCTGAACTGCGTCCTCAGGCGGCGCTCTCCGCCACCCTGCGCCGGTCGGCGCGAATGCTCAACAGTCCGGCGCCCATCAGCAGCAGGATTGCCGTCGCATAAATGTCGGTTGTCAGTGCGTAACCGGCTGATTTCGCCAGGAACCCGGCAAGGATCGCCGGCAGGCTGAAGGCGAGGTAGCTCTGCACGTAGAAGGCCGACAGCAGCCCGGCCCGCTCGTCCGGTTTGGCGAGGGGCATGATCGTGCCGATCGAGCCGAGGAAATTGGTGCCGAAACCGGCGCCGGTAAAAATCGTGCCGATGAGCAGCAGCGGCACATTGGCGAGATGCACGCCGGCAACGACGGTCAGGATGCCAAGCGTCTTGGCCGACACGCCGAAGCCGAGATTGGCCGAGGCCGTCTTGCTGCGCCTGAGATAGACGGCGATTGCCCCGCTCACCATCAATGCGGTGACGACGGCCCCGCCCGTCAGCGGCGCCCGGCTGCCGGTGGTGGTGGCGACCAACGACGGCACCAGGGAGAGATAGAAGCCGGCAAGCGTCCAGTTGGCGATGTTGATCGGCGTCACCAGGGAGAGCGGCCGTTTCACCTGCGGCGGAACGGTGACCCGTGGGATCAGCGAGCCGAGCGCGCCGGGTCGCGTTGCCCCGCTCTCGCGCGTCAGCCAGATGGCGGCCGCCTGCAGCGTGAAGGCGACAAGCAGCAGCGCATAGACCAGATGCATCGGGAAGGGGCCGTATTGGATCAGGGCGCTGGTGCCGACCGCGCCCACCGCCATGCCGGAAAGCGGCGCAATCGAGTTGACGATCTGGCCCTTGGCCCGGTCGACATCGACGAGCGCCGCTCCGAGCGAAGCGCCGGCGATCCCGGTCGCCAGCCCCTGGACGATCCGCGCCGCAATCAGCCAGCCGGGGCCGCTGGCGACGACGAAGAGGCCCATGGCGATGATTTCGAGCACCAGGGCGAAAAAGATCACCGGCTTGCGGCCGAGATGATCCGAGATCGAACCGGCAGTCAGCAATGCCGCCAGCAGCGCGAAGGCGTAGACCGCGAAGATCACCGTGATCAGCACCGGCGAGACGGAGAAGTTTTCCTGGTAGATCCGGTAGAGCGGCGTCGGCGCCGCGGAGGCGCCGAAGAAGGTGGCGAGCGTCAGCGCATGAAAACCGATCGAGGGGCGCGGCGAATTCTCTGTGGATTTGGCGACGGCGACCATATATAAGCCCCTTAAAGCTAAACCATTGCTTTAGCCTATGTAGAGCCGGCATTTTGTAAAAGCAAATTATTTGCATTAATAGGTCTGTCAAAGATTTTGAACCATCGGCGTAAAAGGGGGAAAGTTGCGCGCATGACAGTGAAAGAGAATCTCCGTCCGGGCGGCCGAAGCGCGAGGGTCCAGGCATCGGTGCACAAGGCGGTGCGTGAGCTGATGGCCGAGATGAGCCGTGCCGATGTGACGATCCCGCTGATCGCCGGCAAGGCGGGGGTGACGCCGTCGACCATCTATCGCCGCTGGGGCGACCTGCAGGAACTTCTCGCCGATGTCGCCGTCGATCGGCTGCGGCCGGATATGCAGCCGGTCGATGCCGGCAGCGGCAGAGCCGATCTTCAGGCTTGGGCCGAGCAATATGCCGAGGAAATGTCCTCCGGGCCGGGCCGCGAGATGATCCGCGACGTGCTGGCGGCGCAGGCCGGCGCAAATGCCTGTAAATGCGCCGAGTTTACCCGCCAGCAGATCGGTCTCATCGCCGAGAGGGCGAAGGCTCGCGGCGAGACCTTTCCGGATGTCGACCGGGTCATGGACCAGGTGGTGGCGCCGATCATGTACCGTATCCTGTTCGGCGATGTGCCGGATGCAGCACGCGTGCGCGATCTCGTCGCCCGTGTCATGGGCGCGGCGCTGTAAGCGGTCTCTTACTCAGCGGCGGCGCGCTTGAGGCCTGATATCTGGGTGATATAGGCGCGCAGCGCCGCCGGCCGCACGGGTTTGTGCTGAACGGCGATGCCGTATCGCTCGGCCTCGCTGCGCACCTCCGGCGTCCGGTCGGCGGTGATCATCAGGGCAGGGATATCGGCGCCGAACTGCCGGCGCAGATGCAGGATGGCGGCTATGCCGGTGCCGTCGCCGAGATGATAATCGGCGATGACGATGTCAGGCGGTCCTCCCTGGCCGTCGCTTGATATCACGTCGGCGAGGCAATCCAGCGCCTCCACCTCGCAGCCCCAGCCGCTGATCAACAGCCGCATGCCTTCGAGGATTTTCGGCTCGTTGTCGATGCAGAGGATCTTCAGTCCGCTCAGCGGCTGCCCCGGACGGTCGGCGGGCGTGACGGCCGCTGCGGCCGCGGCCGGGCGCGAGACGTCGAGCGGCATGGCGATGCGGAATTCCGTGCCCTTGCCATGGGTCGACTGCAGTTCGACCGGATGGTTGAGCACTCGGGCGATGCGGTCGACGATCGATAGGCCGAGCCCCAGGCCTGAGGCGGTTTTGGCGCCTTCGTCCAGCCGCGCGAATTCCTTGAACACCGTGCGGAATTTCGATGGTGGAATGCCGATGCCGGAATCGATCACCTGGATGATCACCTGGTTGCCGCGCCGCCGCGCGCCGACCAGCACCTTGCCGGTGATCGTGTATTTGATGGCGTTGGAGACGAGGTTCTGCACCAGCCGGCGCAAGAGGTTGGGGTCGGAGCGGACGCGCAGCGACGTCGGCATGACCACCAGTTTCAGCTGTTTTTCCCGCGCGATCGGCGCAAAATCGGTCTCGATCCGCTTGAGCAGGTCGGAGAGCGCGACGGCGGCGAGCCGCGGCCGCATGGCGCCGGTGTCGAGCCTTGAAATATCGAGCACCGCGCCGAGAATGGTCTCGACCGATTCCAGCGCCGAATCGATGTTGCGCACGATCGGGCTGTTGTCGGATTGCGCCATGCGCTCGACCAGCGCCGAGGAATAAAGCCGGGCGGCATTGAGTGGCTGCAGGATGTCGTGGCCGGCGGCCGCAAAGAAGCGTGTCTTGCCGATATTCGCCTCGTCGGCGGCGGCGCGTGCCTCGCCGAGTTCGCGGTTGACGCGGGTCAGCTCGGCCGTGCGTTCGGCGACGCGCTGCTCCAGCGTCTCGTTCGCCTGTTTCAGCGCCTGGTCGGCAGTGACGCGCTGAGTGATGTCGGTGAAGGTGGCGACGATGCCCTTGTCCGGCATGGCGTTGGAGCGCACTTCGATGATCCGCTCGCCGCCGTCAAGCACCAGCGAAAAGGGTTTGTCGAGCGTCAGGAAATGCCGCACCGTCTGGCTGAGATCGCCGGGCGCGATATCGCCGCGCTGGCTGAGCGTGGTGACGATCTCGGACAGGGGAAAGCCGACCTGGCCGGCACTTTCCGGCAGATCCAGCAATTGCCGGAAGCGCCGGTTCCAGATCGTCAGCCGGTTGGAACTGTCGAAGACCGCAATGCCCTGGTCCATCTGCGACAGCGCCGTCTGCAGCATGTCCTGGTTATATTGCAGCGCCTCGCTCGCCTGGTCGAGCAGCCAGGCGGTATCGGAAGAGGCATCTTCGATCTTCTGCAGGATCAAGGACAGCACCAGCCGGGCCGAGGACGAGCCGATGGCACTGCCGAGCAGCTGTTCGCTGAAATGGATGAGCGCCATATCGGCCGGCTGCTCGTCCTCCAGCTTGCGGCCGGAGCTTTGTTCATAGGTGGTGAGCGAGCGTTGCATGCGCTCTTCGCCGAGATAACGCGAAATCGCCGCTTTGAGGTCGCCGACGCTGATACGGGTCTTCCAGCCGCGCGTGGCAAATTGCGAGCGCGAATGCCGCTTGACGAAGATGCCGGCCTGAATGCGCTCCAGCGGCCTGGCATTGCGGGTGAGCGAGCCGACGATGAAGAAGGCGGTGTTGACGAGCAGGCTCATGACAGTCGCATTGACGAGCGGATCGGCGTCGGCTGCGGTGAACAAGGTGGTCCCGGGAAAGATGAAGCCGAGCACGGCGCTCGCCACATAGGAATAATCAGGTCCGCCGAGCGAGGGCAGGAACAAGAGGTACACCCAGATGGTGAAGCCGGAGGTCAGCCCGAGGATCGCGCCGCGCGCATTCGCCCGCCGCCAGATCAGCCCGCCGATCAGGGCAGGGGCGATCTGCGCGATCGCGGCAAAGGAAAGCAGGCCGATCGAGGCAAGGCCGGCGGTGCTGTCGGTCGAACGATAATAGGCATAGCCGAAGAGCAGCACGGCGAAGATGGCGCTGCGGCGGATGTTCAGCAGCGTCTTGGCGAAATCGTCGCGCTGGCTGGCGCGGCCGGCGAGTTTGCGGCGGAGGAAAATCGGCATGATGATGTCGTTCGACACCATGATCGACAGCGCCACGGAATCGACGATGACCATCGCCGTCGCGGCCGAAAAGCCGCCGATGAAGATGATCAGCGAAATGACCGGCATCTGGCCGGCAAGTGGCAGCGACAGCATATAGAAATCGGCATTGCCGGCGCCGCCGAAGGTCAGGAGCCCGCCGATCGCCACCGGCAGCACGAAGAGATTGATGGCGATGAGATAGGTGGGAAACAGGAAGCCGGCGAGTTTCAGCTGTTTCGGCGTCCGGTTTTCAACGACCGTCACGTGGAATTGCCGCGGCAGCAGGATGATCGCGAAGGCCGACAACAGGATCAGGGTGATCCAGCGGCTGATCGGCGTATGGTAATTGAGCGCCGACATGACCAGCTCATTGTCGACGGTCTTCTGCCAGAGATCGGCCGGGCCGTCGAAGAGAAACCAGATGACGCAGATGCCGGCCGTCAGGAAGGCGACGAGCTTGACGACGGATTCCATCGAGACGGCGAGGATCAGGCCGTCCTGGTGTTCCGTCGCATCCGTATGCCGCGTGCCGAACATGATGGCGAAGCAGGCAAGCACCAGCGTTGCGAGGAGCGGCAGGTCGAGGAAATAGAGATTGCCGCTGCCGATGCCGTAATCGGACGGATTGACCATGGCGCCGACCGTGCTCGAAATCGCTTTCAGTTGCAGCGCGATATAGGGAATGGTGCCGATCAGCGAGATCAGCGCGACGATGGTGGCGACCGTCGGGTTCTTGCCGTAGCGTGCGGCGACGAAATCGGCAACCGAGGTGAGCTTCTCCGCCTTGGCGAGTTCGATGATGCGGCGAAGCAGCGGCATGCCGAGCGTGAAGACCAGGATCGGGCCGATATAGATGCCGGCAAACTCCAACCCGCGCTGCGCCGCAAGCCCGACGCTGCCGAAATAGGTCCAGGAGGTGCAGTAGATCGCAAGGCTCAGCGCATAGACCACCGGCCATCCGCCTTCCAGCGTGCCCGGGCCGAGCGTGCCCGGGCCGCGATCAAGCGTGCCCTGGCTGCGGTTCTTGCGGTCGCCATAGCTTGCCACGGCAAAAAGCAGGAGCAGATAGCCGAAGGCAGACGCGAATATGACCCAGCCTGGAAGCATTGACCCTCCGCCGGCGGAAACCCGCCGGGACCTCCCGCAACATTGGTCAGCTTAAGTTATTTCAGACGCTTTGAAAATTCCTCGCCGTCTAGGCCTTAAGTCAAAGACCGCGGGGGGTATTGCCGAATAATTGCGATTGCCGATTGATTAATTGCAATGAAGATGTAGCTAATAAATTCAGTTGGATATCTTTGAAATGCATCGAAGGGAGACGGATCCGATGCTCAATGAGTTCAAGGCCTTTATCGCCCGCGGCAATGTCATGGATCTTGCCGTCGGCGTCATCATCGGCGGCGCCTTCGGCGGCATCGTCAAATCGCTGGTCGACGACCTTATCATGCCGATCGTCGGCGCCATTTTCGGCGGCTTCGATTTTTCGAATTATTTCCTGCCGCTGTCGTCGGCCGTCAACGCGCCGTCGCTTGCGGCCGCCCGTGCGCAGGGAGCGGTGTTTGCCTATGGCAGTTTCCTCACCGTCCTCATCAATTTCCTGATCCTCGCCTGGATCATCTTCCTGATGGTCAAGGGCGTGAATATCCTGCGTGCCCAGGTCGAGCGCCAGGAAAAGGCCGCACCGGAAGAATTGCCTCCGCCGCCCGCAGACGTGCAGCTGCTGACGGAAATCCGCGATCTGTTGGCCAAGCGCCCGACGGCTTGATCGGCTGGAGCCCGTCCGTCCCGGCCGGGCTCATTCATCACCAAAATCGATATGCCATCACTGGATATCATGGGATTTGCCGACGCAAATCCTCTATGAAGGCGAAAACCGGAGATATGCATGTCGATCTTGAGCAGCCTTAGCCCGCGCGCCGTAGCGGCGCCCGAAAGCGGGATCGTCGAAGTCGTCAATTATGCCCGTGGCCGTGAGGGCCTGCTGCCGCTCTGGGTGGGGGAAGGTGACCTGCCGACGCCGGATTTCATCAGCAAGGCGGCGATGGATGCGCTGGCGGCCGGCGAGACCTTCTACACCTGGCAGCGCGGCATTCCGGAGCTTCGCCAGGCGCTTTCGGATTATTACAGCAGACATTTCGGAATCCGGCTTCCGGTCGAGCATTTCTATGTCGCCGGCTCCGGCATGCAGGCGATCCAGATCAGCGTGCAGGCTCTGACCTCGCCGGGCGACGAAATGATTTACCTCACCCCCGCCTGGCCGAATATCGCCGCCGCCCTCGAGATCGCGGGCGCACGCTCGGTCGGCGTTCAGCTGCAGTTCGAAGGCGGCAAATGGGCGGTCGATCTTGACCGCATCGAAGCCGCGATCACGCCGAAGACCAGGGGGCTGTTCATCAACACGCCGTCGAACCCGACAGGCTGGACGGCAACCAGGAAGGATCTTGGTGATCTCCTGGCGCTGGCCCGCAAGCACGACCTCTGGATCATGGCGGATGAGATCTATGCCCTCTATTATTTTCCAGGCGGCCGTGCGCCCTCTTTCCTCGACGTGATGGAGCCTGATGACAAGGTCATCTTCGTCAATTCCTTCTCGAAGAACTGGTCGATGACCGGCTGGCGCGTCGGCTGGATCGTCGCACCCCCAGAGATGGGCCAGGTGCTCGAAAACCTGATCCAGTATTCGACATCGGGCGTGGCGCAGTTCATGCAGAAGGGCGCGGTCGCAGCCCTCAATGAAGGCGACGATTTCGTGCTCGCCAATATCGCCAAGGCGGCCCGTTCCCGCGATATTCTCTGCGATGCGCTCGTTGCCACCAACCGCGTCGAGACGCTGAAGCCGGATGGTGCGCTTTACGCCTTCCTGAAGATCGACGGCGTCACTGACAGCCGCAGGGCTGCGCTCGATATCGTCGACAAGACAGGCGTCGGCCTTGCCCCCGGCACCGCTTTCGGCCCCGGCGGCGAACTCTTTCTGCGCGCCTGTTTCCTGCGTGACCCAGCCCAGGTGGCGGTCGCCGCCGAGCGTCTCTGCGACTATATCCTCAAGCTCTGACCAACATTGGCCACGAGACCCCATCTGGTGGCCGGCCAAGTCGATTTTGTGCCGGAATCGCCGGATCGATAAAACTCTAGCAATGCCCGAAATCGGCCTCTAACCACGACTCCAAACATACCGGTTCAAAGGCCCTCGAACGGCCATTCGATAAGAAAATTGGAAAGAAAAACCGGCGCCTGATGCCCCTGCTTATAAAAACGAAAGCAGGGATGCGGGACATGGCGGTTTTGGTGACGGGCGGGGCCGGATATATCGGCAGTCACATGGTTTGGGCGCTGCTCGATGCGGACGAGGATGTGGTCGTGCTCGACCGCCTCTCGACGGGCTTTCGCTGGGCCGTGGCGCCGGCGGCGCGTTTCTATCTCGGCGACATTGCCGATCCCGACATATTGAAGAAGATCTTCATCGAAAACGACATCGAGGCGATCATCCATTTCGCCGGCTCCGCCGTCGTCCCGGTCTCCGTCGCCGATCCGCTTTCCTATTACGACAACAATTCCGGCAAGACCCGGGCGCTGCTGAGCGCTTCGGTCAAGGCCGGTATCCGCAATTTCGTCTTCTCCTCGACGGCGGCCGTCTACGGTCAGCAAAAGTCGGACCTGCCGGTGAAGGAGACTGCCTCCCTCAATCCGGAAAATCCTTACGGCCAGTCGAAGCTGATGACCGAATTCATGCTGCGCGATGCCGCCGCCGCCTATGATTTCAACTATGTCGCGCTTCGCTATTTCAACGTCGCCGGCGCCGATCCGCACCACCGTGCCGGCCAGTCGACCTCAGGCGCCACGCATCTCATCAAGGTCGCCTGCGAGGCAGCGCTCGGCAAGCGCGACAGCGTCCATGTCTACGGCATCGACTATCCCACGCATGACGGCACCGGCGTGCGCGACTACATCCATGTCAGCGATCTTACGGATGCTCATCTGAAAGCGCTGCAGCATCTGCGCAAGGACAGGGGCTCGCTCGTCGCCAATTGCGGTTATGGCAGCGGCTATTCCGTGCTCGACGTGCTGAACATGGTCACCCGCCTGCACGGCCATTCCTTCAAGATCCACATGGCGCCGCGGCGCGCCGGCGATTCCGCCAGCGTCGTCGCAGACGCGTCGCTCGCAAGGCAGGTGCTCGATTGGAAGCCCAGATACGATTCGCTGGAAACCATCGTCCAGAGCTCGCTTGATTGGGAACTGTTCCTGTCGAACAAGGGTGTCGACGATCTGCAGAGTATCCACCGGGCACTCGCCGCCGCGTCGTTCTGAGCGGCGCATGACAGCGCCGCGCGCCTTTTCAGACGCGCAGGACGCTGTAGCACTTTGAACTGCTGCATCACTCCTTCAATCGATCTCGATTGAAGGAGTGATGCAATAGCCTGTTTATATCCCCCGCCTGCGGGGTCGCATGCCGTTACGTGAATAAGGAAAAATCAGGCTTTCTCTGGCTGGCTCGGGCCAACGGAAAAGAGAAGATGAAGAAATTTCTGGCCGCATTGCAGCTGCAAAAGGACAATCCGACGCTTCTGACGGCGCAGTTTCGGGCCCTGTCGTCACAGATCCCCATTCTCTACGTCCTCCTGATCATCAACGCCCTTGCGGTGGCGATCACTCACCTCAAATCCGCACCCCTCTGGCTTTCGCTCTACATTCCCGTCGCCTTGAGTGTCCTCTGCGTCTTCCGTCTCTGCTGGTGGGAGATCCGGGGCAAGGAAAACGTCACCGCCGAACGGGCCTATAAGCTGATGAAGGTGACAATGGTCGGGGCCGGCGTCCTGACTTTCGCCTTCGGCGGCTGGGCGATCGCGCTTTATCAATATGGCGACGCCTCCCAGCAGGGCCAGATCGCCTATTTCCTCGTCGTCACCGGCATCTCCTGCATCTTTTGCCTGATGCACCTGCCGATGGCGGCGGCACTGACCACGGTGATCACCTTCTCGGCCATGATTGCGACCTTCATGTTCTCGGGCAATCCCGTTTTCGTCGCCACCGCCGTCAGCGGCCTGTTCCTGATCTTGCCCTTCCTCAGGGTGATCAACAGCTATTTCCAGAATTTCGTCGGCCTCGTGCAATTGACCGAGGAGCTGAAGCAGAAGCAGGCGGAGGCCGAGGAACTGAACCTCGTCAACAGCCGCAACGCGCTGCATGACCAGCTGACCGGCCTTGCCAACCGCCGCAGCTTCTTTCTCTCGCTGGAGAAACGGCTGCAGAAGGACCCGTCCGCGCCGCCCGTCCTCGGCATTCTCGATCTCGACGGCTTCAAGCCCGTCAATGACGTCTTCGGCCATGCTGCGGGCGATCTCGTGCTCAAGGAGACGGCCCGCCGCTTCGTCGCGCTGGTCGGCGAAGAGGGCATCGTCTCCCGTCTCGGCGGCGATGAGTTCGGCATCATCTTCCCCTGTTCGATGACGCGCCAGGCGATCGCCGATCTCGGCCAGGCGCTCTGCGCCGCCGTCCGCGAACCTTACGAAATCCCCGACGGCTCGGTCCGCGTCTTCGGTTCCTGCGGCATCGTCTATCCCGATATCGGCGAGTACACGGCCGAGGATCTCTACGAGAAAGCGGACTTCGCTCTTTACCAGGTCAAGAGCAAGCGCAGCAGCGGCGTCGAATTCTTCTCGCCCGACCACGAGAAGATCCTGACGCAGCGCCACCTGATCGAACTCGAACTGCAGGCGAACGACTTCGCCAAGGAATTGAAACTGGACTATCAGCCGATCGTCGAATTGAGGAGCGGCCGCGTCGTCGGCTACGAGGCGCTCGCCCGCTGGGACAGTGCCCGCTTCGGCCGCATCAGTCCGGAAGCCTTCATTCCCGCTGCCGAGCGCACAGCGGTCATCGGCCGCATGACCCGCATCCTCTTCGCCAAGGCGCTCGAAGCGCTGGCGATCATTCCCAGGCATCTCAGGCTGTCCTTCAATCTCTCGGCGCGCGATATCTGCGACCACGAGACCTCGATGGCGCTGCTTGCCATGATCACTCGCTCCGGCATCGATCCGAAGCGCATCGAATTCGAGATCACCGAGACCGCACTGCTCTCCGATTTCGACACCGCCGATCAGGTGATATCAATGCTGCGCGCCGCCGGCATCTCGATCGCGCTCGACGATTTCGGCACCGGCTATTCGAGCCTCAGCCATATCCACCGTCTCGGCTTCGACAAGCTGAAGATCGACAAGGCCTTCGTGATGAATTTCGATCGCGACGCTCGTTGCATGAACATCACCCGCTCGGTCGCCAATCTCTGCCAGAATCTCGGCATTGCCTCCGTCGCCGAAGGCGTCGAAAGCGAAGAGATCGCCGAAGGATTGAAGGCGATGGGCGTTCGCCTGGCGCAGGGCTATCATTTCTCGCGGCCGCTGCCGCTGGAGCTTGCCATCGACTACGCCGCAAGGTGCGATGCCGCGGCCTCCGCCCGCAATTCACTGTCTGCCTGAACAATCAAATCCGCGACCGGTCGCAAAGCGACTGGAGTGAAGCTGGATCGTCGTCTATTCATGGTCGTAACCGAGGAGGTGAACCATGCAGGACGGCGAAGTCATCATTGAACGGCGGGGCACCGCAGGCGTGATCCGGCTCAACCGGCCGCGGGCACTGAACAGCCTGACGCTGCCGATGATCCGCGCGATCACCGAGGCGTTGCAGGCTTTTGCCGGGGATTCCGAGGTGGCAAGCGTCGTGGCCATGGGCGAGGGCGAACGCGGCTTCTGCGCCGGCGGCGATATCCGCGCCCTGCATGAGAGCGCCCGCGCCGGCGATGGCCTGGCGGCAAGCTTCTGGCGCGAGGAATTCCGCCTCAACCATCTAATCGCCTCCTACCCCAAACCCTATGTCGCGCTGATGGACGGCATCACCATGGGCGGCGGCGTCGGCCTGTCGTCGCACGGCCGCCACCGCATCGTTACCGAGCGCACGCGGCTTGCCATGCCCGAAACCGGCATCGGCTATGTCCCCGATGTCGGCGCCACCTGGCTGCTGCCGCGTAGCCCCGGCGAAGCCGGAACATGGCTCGCCCTGACCGGCCTCGATATCGGTGCCGCCGATGCCATCCATGCCCGCCTCGCCGACCTGCAGATCGCCTCGTCGCGGCTCGGCGCGGTGATCGATGCTCTGTCGACCCTGCCGCGCGGCAGTTCGTCCGGCGATGTCGATGCCGTCTTGCAGGCGCTTTCCGAGTCTCCAGGAGAAAGCCGGCTCAGGCAGAATGCGGCGATGATCGATCGCGCCTTCCGTTTCAACAGCGTCGAGGAGATCCTGGCCGCCCTTGCCGGGGAGGAGGGCGACTTCGCCGCCGAGACGCGGCGGGTGCTGCTGACGCGGTCACCGACCAGCCTGAAGCTCGCTTTGCGGCTGCTCAGGGCCGGCCGTCGCAGCGCCTCGCTCGCCGAATGCCTCGGCCGCGAACTCGGCGCCTGCCTGCAGATGCTGGATAATCCGGACTTCTTCGAAGGCATCCGCGCCGCCGTCATCGACAAGGACCGCAATCCGAAATGGTCGCCCGCGTCAGTCGAGGCCGTGCAGGCCGCAACAATCGAGCATTTCCTGAAACCGGCCGAGCCGCCGCTTTCGCTCTGAACTGCTCTGGGCCTATCGCCACATGCCGCGCATGCGGGCGCCGACATCGATGCGCACCTGCCGTGCCTGCGCTTGAGCGGCGGTCTGCGATTTCACCTGCGGCCAGCTGCAGGCCTCGAAGAACTGCAGCAGTGTCGCGGGAATGAAGCGGCTGCGTGAGGCATAGACATGCCGGTCGCCCTGCGAATTCTGCCCATAGGTGAAGAAGCGTTGCGGCACGACCAGATCGAGGCCGTCTCTCGCCCGCGTCATCGCGACATAGAGCAGCCGGCGTTCCTCCTCGATTTCGGCGCTGGCGCCGACGGCGAGATCGCTCGGAATGCAGCCGTCGACGACGTTCAGCATGAAGACCCGCGTCCATTCCTGGCCCTTGGCGGAGTGGATGGTCGACAGGATGAGATAATCGTCGTCGAGGAGCGGCACGCCCGCCTGGTCGCTGGTCGCATCCGGCGGGTCGAGGGTGAGCTCGGTGAGGAAACGCTCGCGTGAGGCATAACCGCTGGCGATCTGCTCGAGCTGCAGCAGATCGGCCTGCCGCGTCGCGGCGTCCTCATGCAGCCGTTCCAGATGCGGCACGTACCATTGCCGCGCCAGACCGATTTCCGCCGGCCAGCCGGCCTTGCCGGTCTTCAGCTCCTGCAGCATCGAAACGAAATCAGTCCAGTCCTCGCCGGAGCGCGGCGGCGCCGGCATGGCGGCAAGCGCGGATAACGGGCTGGCATCCTCGGCCATCAGGTCGAGCGCCTTCTGCGCCGTCGATGGCCCGACGCCCGGCAGGATTTGCATCAGACGGAAGCCCGCCACCCGGTCGCGCGGGTTCTGCGCGAAGCGCAGCGCAGCCAGCATGTCCTTGACATGCGCGCTGTCGAGAAACTTCAGCCCTCCGAACTTGACGAAGGGAATGTTGCGCCGGGTCAACTCGACCTCAAGCGGCCCGCTGTGATGCGAGGCGCGGAACAGCACGGCCTGCTGCTTGAGCTTGAGACCTTCTTCGCGGTTGTCGAGCACCATGTCGGCAACGTAGCGCGCCTGCTCGGCCTCGTCGCGCACCGTCACCAGGCGCGGCCGCTCGGACGATTGCCGCTCGGTCCAGAGATTCTTGGTAAAGCGCTCCGAGGCAAGATCGATGACAGCGTTGGCGGCCGCAAGGATCGGCTGCGTCGAGCGGTAGTTGCGGTCGAGCGTGACGATATCGGCGGCCGGGCTGAAGGCGGCGGGAAAATCGAGGATATTGCGCACCGTCGCGGCACGGAAGGAATAGATCGACTGCGCATCGTCGCCGACGACGGTCAACCCCTGGCCGCCGGGCTTCAGCGCCATGAGGATCGAGGCCTGCAGCCGGTTGGTGTCCTGATATTCGTCGACGAGCACATGGTCGAAACGATCGCCGATATCCTCGGCAATGACAGTCTCGCCGACCATCTGCGCCCAGTAAAGCAGCAGGTCGTCGTAGTCGAGCACGTTCTGGCTCTGCTTGGACTCGACGTAACAGGCGAAAAGTTCGCGCAGCTGTTTGTCCCACGCCGCGCACCAGGGAAAGGCGTCGCGCAGCACGAGATCGAGCGCGGTTTCCGAATTCACCGCTCGGGAATAGATGGCAAGACAGGTGCCCTTCGTGGGAAAGCGGCTTTCCGTCTTGGAGAAGCCGAGGTCGTGCCGGATGAGGTTCATCAGGTCGGCACTATCTTCGCGGTCGTGGATGGTGAAATCCGGATCGAGGCCGATCTGCTGGGCGTAATCGCGCAACAGCCGCGCGCCGATGCCGTGGAAGGTGCCCGACCAGGAAAGCGTGTCGGCCATGACGCCGGCATTGGCACCAAGCACATCGCGGCAGATGCGCTCGACGCGCCGCGCCATCTCGGCGGCTGCCCGGCGCGAGAAGGTCATCAGCAGGATGCGGCGGGGATCGGCGCCCTTGACGATCAGATGGGCGACCCGATGCGCCAGCGTATTCGTCTTGCCGGAGCCGGCGCCGGCAATGACCAGCAGCGGCCCGGCAATATGGCTGCCATCGGTGAGCGTGCCGTGCTCGACGGCCATGCGCTGCTGCGGATTGAGCTTTTCGAGGTACATCCAGCCGTCCGGTCGGGCTCCCGCAGAATCACTGGGGAAAGATTAGATGTTCCTTGAATGTTCGCGATTGCCCTCGCTGTCAAGCGTTGTGGCGTGACGGCAGCCTCAGTCGGGGAAATCCGGGCCGACGACACGCCGCACCAGTTTCAGGCTGCGGTCCGGCTGAAGAATATAGGTTTCCTCCACGCGCTGGCCCGTCTCGTTGTAGAACTGGTTGTAGACGGCGCTGCCGACCGGCGACTTGGTGAGCTTCGTTCGCGGCTGGCCGCCATAGGTAATGCTGCCCGGAATGGGCTCCAGCGCCGGGCTATCGGCCGAGGAGCAGCCGGCAAGCAAGGCCGCGGTTAACAAGGCTGATAGAAGCGCTTTCATCGTCTTCATCCCTCTTTCGACTGCAGCCAGATATGGAAATCGCCGCGTCTTTCGCCAAGGGCTGTCCACCCGGCCGCAACGAAATGCCTCGCCGCGGCGTTAACCGATATCTACCAACATCAGGAGACGGCCACGGTGCTCGGATTTCCAGCATTCACCGACCATGAGGAGTCCGGCCGGCAGGGCCACAGCGATGCGGCGACGCGCGCTTCGGTGGAAAGCGCCCTTCATGCGGCCGGCGATATCGAAGCGGCGGACATCATCGTCAGCATATCGGGCGCCTATGTCGTCCTGGAAGGTTTCGTGCGCCGGCGCGGTGATGTCGAGCGGGCCGTCGAGATCGCCGAGAGCATCGTCGGCCGAGGCCATGTGCGCGGTCGCCTGCTGCGACGCTAGCCGGCCCGCGCGCCCTCATGTCTTGCGACGCATGAAGGGAACCAAAATGCCCTCCGCGGGTTGAAAGGCCGGACCCAAACGCTGGAGACCCTCATGCAGTCGCTTCTTCGCATCTCTGCAATGACCTTGATTACAGGCGGTGTCCTTGCCGGCTCCGCCCATGCCTCGCTGGAAACCGGCACGAATTATTCCGCTCTGCCGAAGGACCAGATCGCCCTCAACGAATATACCGGGGCCGTCGCCTGCCAGCCGGTAGAGCCCCACTATCTCCCCTCCTTCATCCGCGCGGCGGACGGTACGATCATCGGCGTCGGTTATGTCGAGGTCGAGGACGAGGGCGGCGCGGACTGCTGAAAACATGAGGACTTGCTCGGACGAGGCTCGCCTGCGTCTCCGCTAAGGGTACGAGCCTCTAACCATCATCATGATGGCTGGGCATCTTCTATGAAGACACCTGTACCAGGCGCAACACCTGTTGCACCAAAACCCGGCGCGAGTTCGATGCAGGGTTAAGCAAAATTAAAACATTGTTCCGTTCCGGCACGTTCCGTTTACGAACGACCTGAAGTGACCTGGAAATCCCGACCGAAGTGCAGCGCATAACCCCGAAAATCGGAATCGATTTTCGGAAAGGATTATGCGCCAGTTCAATGCAGCTTCAGCTTCGCCTCTTCGGCCGCCGCCAGGAACTCGGCTCTTGCTTCTTCCACGCTCTTGCGCCCGTCGAGCGCTGCCCGGCAGGCGCTGCGGGCCTTGATGTAACGAAGCCCGCGCATACTCGGCCAGAGATCCGCCAGGCACTTCAGCGCATCGAACGGACCATTGACCGTTCGCGCATCGGCACCTTCGAAACCGACCTTGACCGGGCTGTTCCATCTTTCAGTTGCCATCGATACTCCTCCACGATTGTCGACAGAAACGACGTGCAGTATCTCCCAGTTCCTCCGGGGAGACTCCGCCATGATAGGCATTCTAGCGCGATTTTTGCGGCCAACAATGGTGAATCGATTATTGCTGATGAGACGAAATGTCAGCCTGCATGGCCTTCCCGGCTCTCGTCAGATGGCTGCCCTGCGAGAGGTTGGTGAAACGGAGAGCGTGCGGCCGGGTCCCTTCGCCCCGTTTACGGGGAGAAGGTGGCGGCAGCCGGACGAGGGGCTGGCCTCACCGAGTGAGCAAAATGATTCCTAATACTGAAAGAAAACTGGTGCTGCCGAGTGGGATTGAACCACCGACCTCACCCTTACCAAGGGTGTGCTCTACCACTGAGCTACGGCAGCAGGACCAGATCCGCGCGAGCCGGGGCTCAATCGCGGGAACGGGGCGGCTATTGCCACAGCTTGACGGCAAGCGCAAGCAGCAAATTCCAACTTCGCGTGGATTGCCGTGCAAGGGCCTTTTGGATTGGCGCGAATTCGGCTAATCCTTTTGGCATGAACGACAAGACCGAAACCGGCCAGCAGAGCCGCAAAGAGGCAATCGAGGCACAGGCGAAACTGCGTCGCGAGCGCGCCGCTGAAAAGCTCAGGGAAAATCTGGGGCGACGCAAACAGCAGGTGCGCGCCCGCCGTTCGGGCCAGGCCGACGAAACAAATGGACTGCCCGCCGCAAAAATGGACGAATCGTAATGTTCCGTCCCGGACGAATTGAAGCGTCGTCAGAAATCCCCTAAACACTCCACTCCTTATTCCAAGGCAGAACTTTCAGGAAAGGCGGGCGCTGCCCGTAAGCGCACATGGATCGTATCAGAATCGTCGGCGGTAATGAGCTGAATGGCATCATTCCGATTTCCGGCGCCAAGAATGCCGCACTGCCGCTGATGATCGCCTCGCTTCTGACCAGCGATACGCTGACGCTCGAAAACGTGCCGCATCTGGCCGATGTCGAACTCTTGATGCGCATCCTCGGCAATCATGGCGTCGATGTCGCCGTCAACGGCCGCCGCGAGCGCCAGGAAGATTCCTACGCCCGCACGATCCATTTCACCTGCCGCACCATCGTCGATACGACAGCCTCTTATGAGCTGGTCTCGAAGATGCGCGCCTCCTTCTGGGTCATCGGCCCGCTGCTCGCGCGCGAAGGCCATTGCCGCGTCTCGCTGCCGGGCGGCTGCGCCATCGGCACCCGCCCCGTCGATCTCTTCATCGAAGGCCTGACGGCGCTCGGCGCGACGATGGACATCGATGCCGGTTATATCAACGCCAAGGCACCGGCCGGCGGCCTGATCGGCGCGCGCTACACCTTCCCGAAGGTCTCCGTCGGCGCCACCCATGTGATGATGATGGCGGCAACGCTTGCCCGCGGCACGACGGTTATCGGCAATGCCGCCCGCGAGCCCGAAGTGGCCGATCTCGCCAACTGCCTGAACGCCATGGGCGCCAAGATCACGGGCGCGGGGACTGCGACGATCACCATCGAAGGCGTCACCTCGCTCTCCGGCGCCCGTCACCGCGTCCTGCCGGACCGCATCGAGACCGGCACCTATGCCATGGCCGTCGCCATGACCGGCGGCGACGTCGTGCTCGAAAATACCGATGTGGCGCTGCTCGAGACCGCGGTGGAAACGCTGCGCCGGGCCGGCGCGGAGATCTCGTCGACCAACAACGGCATGCGCATCAAGCGCAACGGCGCCGGCATCAAGCCGGTCGATATCGTCACCGATCCCTTCCCCGGCTTCCCCACCGATCTGCAGGCGCAGTTCATGGCGCTGATGACCCGTTCTTCCGGCGTCTCGCACGTCACCGAGACCATCTTCGAAAACCGTTTCATGCATGTGCAGGAGCTTGCTCGCCTCGGCGCCAGGATCTCGCTCTCCGGCCAGACGGCAAAGATCGAAGGTGTCCAGCGCCTGCGCGGCGCGCCCGTCATGGCGACCGACCTGCGTGCCTCGGTTTCGCTCGTCATCGCCGGCCTTGCCGCCGAGGGCGAAACCACGGTGTCGCGCGTCTACCACCTCGATCGCGGTTTCGAGCGGCTCGAGGAGAAACTGACCCGCTGCGGCGCCATCGTCGAGCGCATCAGCGAGTAAACGCGCCCTTATCCCGGTTGCGTAATCCGCTGCGGCATCTTATTTCCCTTCTGACGCATCGCCATTCCGGCGGTGCCCGCGGGGGATGAGGCTGAATGACCGACCTGAAGCTTATTGCGCTCGATGACGAGGACCTTGCGGTCGTTTCCGCGCATATGCAGGACAGTGTCTTCAAGGTCGGAGACATCGACTGGTCGCCGCGCGACGCGCAGTTCGCCCTTGCCGTCAATCGTTTCGTCTGGGAAGGTGCCGAGCGCAAGCGCCGCGGTTTCGAGCGCCGCCGTGCCGCCCTGGTCTTCAAGCGTGTGCTGGCCGTCCGGTCGCTCGGCATCGATCGTGGCAAACGCGACGAGGTGCTGTCACTGCTGGCGCTGCGCTTCGAGCCGAAGGGCGAGGGGCCGGATGGTACGGTCGAGCTGTCGCTGTCCGGCACGGCCTCGATCGCGCTCGATGTCGAATGCATCGAGGTCCAGATGGCCGATATCGGCGGCGCCTGGGAGGCCTCTTCCAAGCCGCGTCACCGCTAGTGCATGTCGCCCGGAAGTGTGCAGCGGTTCCGGGATAACGACATGCATAAAAAGAGCTTCAGTGCTTGACGCCTGAAGTTTGAATATCGCAGTTTCGAGTTGAGAGGGAATATCGGCCTTGGCAATCTGGCTGGATCAGGCATCGGAAGGTTTCGAGCAGCATTTTGCCGCCTTTCTGACGACCAAGCGTGAAATCTCCGAGGATGTGAACACCGTCGTTCGCGCCATCATCGATGATGTCAGGGCCCGCGGCGACGTGGCGCTCGCCGAATATTCGCTGAAATTCGACGGCATCGATTTCGCCACCGTGCCGATGCGCGTCACACCAGAGGAGATCGACGCCGCCGTCGAGGCGGTGCCTTCGGAAGTGCTGGGCGCGCTGAAGCTTGCGGCACTGCGCATCGAATCCCATCATCGCCGGCAGCTGCCGAAGGACGATATCTACGAGGACGACATGGGCGTCGGTCTCGGCTCGCGCTGGACGGCGATCGAAGCGGTCGGGCTCTATGTTCCGGGCGGCACGGCGAGTTATCCGAGCTCGGTGCTGATGAACGCCGTGCCGGCCAAGGTCGCCGGCGTCGATCGCATCGTCATCGCCGTTCCCGCCACGGGCGGCGCCGTCAATCCGGCGGTGCTTGCCGCCGCCAAGCTCGTCGGCGTCACCGAGATTTATCGTGTCGGCGGCGCCCAGGCGATCGCGGCTCTTGCCTATGGCACCGAGACGATCGCCCCGGTCGCCAAGATCACCGGCCCCGGCAATGCCTATGTCGCTGCCGCCAAGCGCCATGTCTTCGGCACCGTCGGCATCGATATGATCGCCGGCCCCTCCGAGGTGCTGGTCATTGCCGATAAGCACAACAATCCGGATTGGATTGCCGCCGACCTCCTGGCGCAGGCCGAACACGACGTCAGCGCCCAGGCGATCCTGATCACCGACGATGCCGCGTTCGGCAAGGCGGTGGAGCAGGCGGTCGAACGCCAGCTGAAGACGCTGAACCGCGCCGAGACGGCGGCGGCGAGCTGGCGCGATTTCGGGGCGGTCATCCTGGTTGCCGATCTGAAACAGGCCATTCCCTTGGCCAACCGCATCGCCGCCGAGCATCTGGAGCTCGCCGTCGCCGATCCGGACCGGCTGCTCGACGGCATCCGCAATGCCGGCGCGATCTTCATCGGCGCTCATACGCCCGAGGTGATCGGCGATTATGTCGGCGGTTCGAACCACGTGCTGCCGACGGCGCGTTCGGCGCGCTTCTCTTCCGGTCTTTCGGTGCTCGATTTCGTCAAGCGCACCTCGATCCTGCGCCTCGGCCCGCAGCAGCTGCGCAGCCTCGGCCCGGCGGCGATCGCGCTTGCGGTTTCCGAAGGCCTCGATGCCCATGCGCGGTCGGTCGCGATCCGCCTCAACCTCGAAAGGTGAGGGCATGGCGAAGGGCGAATTCCGGCTTTGCGACGTCGTCCTTGACGATACGATCGGCCGTTCGACGCCCGATGTCGAGCATGAACGCGCTGTCGCCATCTTCGACCTGATCGAGGAAAACAGCTTCGAGCCGCTCGGCCACGCCGGCGGGCCTTACCGGCTGAACATCTCGCTGGTCGATTCGAAGCTGGTCTTCGCCATCACCACCGAAGAGGGCGGCGGCGTCGCTACCCATATCCTGTCGCTCACCCCTTTCCGGCGGATCGTCAAGGATTACTTCATGATCTGCGAGAGCTATTACGAAGCGATCCGTTCGGCGACGCCGAGCCGCATCGAGGCGATCGACATGGGCCGGCGCGGCATCCACAATGAAGGTTCGCAGACGCTCAAGGACAGGCTGGCCGGCAAGATAGAGATCGATTTCGACACCGCCCGGCGCCTTTTCACGCTGGTCTGCGTGCTCTACTGGCGCGGATGACGGCAATGGATCGTGCCGCCGACATCGACGAGGGAAAGCGGCCGGGCGCCATCCTCTTCATGTGCGGGATGAATGCCATCCGCTCGCCGATGGCCGAAGCGATCGCCCGTAGCATTCTGCCGGCCAATACCTATATACGATCGGCCGGCGTTCGCGCCGGCGAGCGCGATCCCTTCGTGGATGCGGTGCTGGAGGAGATCGGGCTTTCCCTCGGCCGCCGCCAGCCGCAGACGCTGGAAGAGCTCGAGGACGATTATTTCGATCTGATCATCACCCTGTCGCCGCAGGCCCATCACGCGGCGCTCGAGTTGACCCGGTCGAATGCGATCGATGTCGTCTACTGGCCGACGATGGATCCCACGGTTGCAAGCGGAACGCGCGAGCAGATTCTGACAAGCTACCGCGAGGTTCGCGATCACCTGGCCGGCCTCATAGAAAGCCGGCTACTCAAGCGAAATGGCATCGCCGCGCAATCGGCATGAAAACAAATAAAGGAAAGCCTGATCAACAAGGTTCACAAACCATCGTTGATTGTGTAGTTTCCGCCCAAATTTTCAAGGCGCGCCCTGCGCTGCCTATTCAACCCACAGGAAGAAAACACTTATATGCCTAAAGAAGAAGTCCTCGAATTCCCGGGAATCGTCACCGAACTTCTGCCGAATGCGACGTTCCGCGTGAAGCTCGAAAACGAACACGAGATCATCGCCCATACCGCAGGGCGCATGCGCAAGAACCGCATCCGCGTTCTCGCCGGCGACAAGGTGCTGGTGGAAATGACGCCCTACGATCTGACCAAGGGCCGCATCACCTACCGTTTCAAGTAAGCTTGCCCAAGGCCCTGCAAGGGTTTTCTCCCGTCTGCCGATGGTCGAGGTTCCATGACGCTGAAATACAAGCTCATTCTGGCCTCGGGTTCGCCCCGTCGCGTTGACCTGCTCAACCAGGCCGGCATTGAGCCTTCGCGCCTGATGCCGATGGATATCGACGAGGCGCCGAAGAAGTCGGAGCATCCGCGTTCGCTGGCCCGACGGCTTTCGGCTGAGAAAGCCGAAGCCGCCCTTGCCGCCATCAAGGGCGATATCACCTGGAAGGGCAGCTATATCCTGTCTGCCGATACGGTGGTCGCCGTCGGCCGGCGCATTCTCGGCAAGGCGGAGTTCGCCGATGAGGCGTTGAGCTCGCTGCATCTGCTGTCGGGGCGCAACCATATGGTCTACACCGGCGTTTGCCTGGTGACGCCGGATCGCAAGATCCGCCAGAAGATCGTCGAGACCAAGGTCCGCTTCAAGCGGCTCTCCGGCTTCGAGATCGAGAACTACCTGGCCTCCGGCCAGTGGCGCGGCAAGGCAGGCGCCTACGGCATCCAGGGCCTCGCCGGCACCTTCGTACAGAAGATGGTGGGCTCCTACACCAATGTCGTCGGCCTGCCGCTTTATGAAACCATTCTGCTTTTGACCGGCGAAGGCTTCGATGTGCATAGCCGGTGGCCCGAGGGCTGAGCCCCGACGGCCGATCCTATAGGACAGACCGATATGCCTGAAGACAAGAAAGCGGCCGCCAAGGTCGAACCGCTGCGCAAAGCGCGCCCTTGCCCCGAATGCGGCAAACCTTCCCACCGCGAACACTACCCCTTCTGCTCCAACCGCTGCCGCGAGGCCGATCTCTCCCGCTGGCTGACCGGCGCCTATGCCATCCCGGTTGCCGACGATGAGGCCAAGGCCGATTATCCCGATGAGGAAAACTAATGCATGTCGCCCAAAAGTGCGCAGCGGTTTTGGGAGAACGACATGCATAGAAATAAAGCTCTAAAGCGCGAGGAGCAGTCTGAAGGATTGCGACGCGCTTTAGAGCGCTGCACCCGCGAAGCTCTTATATTTCCTCATGAATCCGCAAAGCCGGCAAGACCGTCAAAAAAGAGTCATTTGACGCTTGCCATGGCCGAACAAGATGCTATAACCCCGCTCGCTTCCGGGGCGAACCAAGGCCCCGCGGTTCTTTTCCTGAAAGGGGCCATCGGAAGCAGGTTAGCCCAGGTAGCTCAGTTGGTAGAGCAGCGGATTGAAAATCCGCGTGTCACTGGTTCGATTCCGGTCCTGGGCACCATTCAGTCTCTTAAAGCCGGTCTCATATGTTTGGTCTCGGAATAGCGGCGAGATTTTAATGGCTTAGCCCATATGTGCGTCCGTCTTTTCCACCTTTCTCAGCCTTCTGCATGTCATTCTCCACCTTTTGCCGGCCCGTCTCAGGTGGCTGTCGCCAGTAGCCAATAGCTCGCATCAGTTGACTTGCGCTTTCTTGAGACAGGTTCGCCTGTCTCGATCGACTCTGCTGCACCTGCGGAGAGCGCAAAAGGGCGTCTGCCGTGATGCCCTCCTCGATCAGCCAGCACGGCGCGGTTGAACGCCACCGGCGCCACCCGATTTCGCAACGTAGCGCGTCCGCTGTTGCGCCGGTGATGGAGTTCTCTCATCGCCGCGGCGATTCTTTCAGGAATGAGAGGGTTTGCAAGCAACGATGAATGGACCGCAAAACGAAATCAATAGAAGCTTGCCGAACTTCGTGACGTCGCCTCGTGATCGCGCGAAAACTGGGAGGAGATCAGGTGAAAGTCGCTCGGCATTGACGCCGTCTATGAAGTTCGCGGACTTAAGTCATCAAATAAGGCACTGAAAAAGCATGCATTTCGTGCGAGGCAGTGGAGCGGGGAACGACAGGCAAATTGCCAGCGTCGAGATCGCCGCGACAGCTTTACGATGATTTTCGACCTTTTTTGCTGGCACCCTGACGCCTGTTTTTGGCCAGGGCGCTGGAGCTCCGGCGTGAGGAGGGTGCAGCCGGGCACCGCTTTGTGGAGGAAGTGAAATGAAAAAGTTTATCCTGGGCACTGCGATGGCGCTCGTCATGTCGACGGCGGCTCACGCAGAAACCGTCGGCGTCTCGATGGCGAAGTTCGACGATAATTTCCTGACGGTTCTGCGCAACGGCATGACCGATTATGCAAAGACACTCAGCGGTGTGACGCTGCAGGTCGAAGACGCACAGAACGACGTGTCCAAGCAGCAGAGCCAGATCCAGAATTTCATCGCCTCCAAGGTCGATGCGATCATCGTCAACCCTGTCGATACCGATGCGACGACGGCGATGTCGAAGCTTGCGGCCGATGCCGGCATTCCGCTGGTTTACGTCAACCGTCAGCCGGTCAATGTCGACACGCTGCCGGAGAAGCAGGCTTTCGTCGCCTCCAACGAGCAGGAATCCGGCACGCTGGAAACCAAGGAAATCTGCCGCATTCTCGGCGGCAAGGGCAAGGCCGTGGTGATCATGGGCGAGCTCTCCAACCAGGCTGCGCGCATGCGCACCCAGGACATTCATGACGTCATCAAGACGGATGAATGCAAGGGGCTGGAGATCGTCGAAGAGCAGACGGCCAACTGGGACCGCACCCAGGGCGCCGACCTGATGACCAACTGGCTCTCCAGCGGCATCGAATTCGACGCCGTCATCTCCAACAACGACGAAATGGCGATCGGCGCCATCCAGGCGCTGAAGGCGGCCGGCAAGGATATGACCAAGGTCGTCGTCGGTGGCGTCGACGCCACCCAGGACGCGCTTGCCGCCATGCAGGCGGGTGATCTTGACGTCACCGTGTTCCAGGATGCCGCCGGCCAGGGCAAGGGCTCGCTCGACGCGGCGCTGAAGCTTGCCAAGGGCGAAAAGGTCGACAAGAAGGTCTATATTCCCTTCCAGCTCGTCACGCCTGAGAACGTCAAGGACTTCGTCACCAAGAACTGAGGCGAATGCCAAGCAGGATGCGGGCTTTGCCCGCATCCTTTTTTGAGTGCTCAAAGTCCCGTGGCTGATTGAGGATGAGACTGTCCGGCATCCCGATCTCGTGCCCGCAAAGAAGAGGCAGGGCCGAAACGTCAAGGAGTGAACCTTTGCCGAAGACGCTTTGCGCGCCGCGACAGAGGCCACCATTGTCGGCAAATATAGCTAAGCTAGGTTGCTCGACGGAACCCTGTTTTCGACATATGCGGGTCCGCGCGTTACTAGCGCATCGCCCCGAAAATCGCCGCCCCGAGGTTCCTGCTTGACGCTTTATACAGTCGGCATCAGAATCGCAGTGTTGAAGGTGAGTCGGCTGTACCCGCTTTCACATCGTTGCTCGCCTCAGAAGAGACTAGCCGCAGGGGCCGATTGGCCACGCGCCGACCGACGCCGCTGGTCGTAAGCTTGCGGGGGATCGCCGTGGATAAAGTGTCGTCGGCAGTTGGTCCTCCTCGCGACAGCCAGCCGCGGCACTGGAGGTTCCTCTTACGGAGCAACCGCCGCTGGCTGCTTTGGCCGGCGCTTTTGATACCCGTTTTGCTTCTTGTCGGCATCGCTGTTTTTTACCATGAAATCCGTCACGTCGAAGATCCGGCTGGTCGCTTTGAGTATCAAGCGCTCGATAAGGCCGCCCGATCATCACGCATATCAGTCCGCCCTGATACGGCGGCTCCTGCTCCTCTTCCGCCGACCTCTGTATCGCTGAAGCTGATCGAGGTTCCGAAACTGGAGCTGGCCAGTCAGTTTCTGCGGACGTGGCGCTTCGCGGGGCCAAATATCTGCGGCGCTCTTCGAGAGGCCGGCATCGAAATGAGCGAATGGAAAGCCGCATCGATGCGCAATCGCAGCTATGAATGTTATTTTCAGCGCATCCACGAACGGGACGAGGTGCGACCCCTCAGTTCGACCTTCGTTAGGGTTCGGGGAAATGAAAGGGGCGATATTGTTGAGATCCGCGCCAAGATCGTCGGGCCGCAGACAGATGCCCAGGGGCGTCTCGCTCCGGCTGTCCTGCGCATTTTCGAGATCATTGTGAAGCAGGCTTGCTGGCGTGATTTCGAAGATGCGCTTGCGTCGATCCAAAGCCTTCGCAATGTCGAATACGAACAATTCGGCGCCTATCTCAGCTTTACGCGCGAAGCCGGCAGCGAAAATAGCTTCAATTTCATTCTTGGCCTTAAGGCGACGTCAAGTTCGCAGGTGAGGACCAAGGCGTATTTTTCGGCAGACAGCTGGCTGGCCACGACAAAACCCCGCATTCCGCAAACTTTATCCTCATCGACCGCATCGTCACATCCACAGCCGCCACTTGCGCTCAATGACGGAGTGAGTAGCGGCCACAATTCAAGATCAATCTGGAACTGTGGCTGAACATCCACAAGTCCATCGTGACCTTAGTTTCGCCCCTTCGAGGTCTTCGCCAGCATCTCGCTCAGCGTTGCCGCCGAGAGCATGGATTCGGCCAAAAGCTTCTTGAGCTTCTGGTTTTCCTCCTCCAGTGCTCTCAGCCTTTTGGCATAGAGACCGACATTTCCGTACTGCAAGGATTGCCACCGATAGAAGGTCGGCTCGCTGATACCGTGCTTGTGGCAAACATCCGCCACCGTCACCCCGGCTTGGTGCTCCTTCAGAATACCCGTAATCTGGTCGTCGTCGAATTTTCTCTTGCCCATCACGGTGTCAGTCCTCGCGAAATGCTCTGTTGAAACTGTCGAGGAGTGGTCTGACGGCATAGAGCGCCACGCTGCTTTCGCCCGTTTCGATCAGTGTCTGTGCGGGCATGCCCGCGACCAGTTCGACATCACTCATTTTTGCCAACCGCTCGTCCGTTACACGGATTGTCGCGGCAAAATAGGGCTGGCCACTCTGCGGATCGGTGAGACGGTCCGCTGATACATATTCGACCCGACCTTTCAGGAGTGGAACACGCCGCTGATTGTAGGGAAGGAGGTGGACCTGTGCCTCGAGCCCCGGATGGACGAGATTGATGTCTTCCGGTCTGACGTGGGCAGACACGACAAGACGATCGGTGCGTGGCAGAAGATCAACGAGTGGTTCACCCGCGCCGATCACGCCACCTGATGTGTGGATGCGCAGGTTCATAATTGTTCCATCTTCGGGAGCACGGATATCGGTCCTGGACAGTTGGTCGTCGATCGCCCGCAAGCGTTCGCGCAGCTGCATGATCTGGCTTTCCGTATTGCGCATGCCCTGGGCGACTTCGTTCAGCCGGTCGCTCTCAAGCTTTACGAGATCGGCCTGCGAGCCGCTGATTACCTGATAGGCGCGAGAGATCTGCGCCTCTACTGCACCGTGCTGGCCATCAAGGTCTGCTTTTTCCCGCTGGAGGTTGAGAAGCCTGCTCCGTCTTTCCAGTCCTTTGGCGGTGAGGACCGTAACCTGATCCAGTTCTTGGCTCGAGATTGCGGCTCTGTCGGCCAGTGCTGCCTTCTGCGCGCTAAGCCCGACGATTTCCTGCCGCACCTGCGCGATTTTTTCATTGGTGATCTGAATTTCCGCCTGCATGACCCGGCGACGGGCGTCGAAGATTTTCTGTTGCCCGATCAGAATCGCGCTGACCGAAGGATATTTGTCCATTGCTGCCCTGAGATCCTCAGGATAGGCGACATGGTCGCCGCCTGTCTGCTCCGCAAGCAGGCGGGCACGGCTTCCTTCGGCGTCCCAAAGTTGCCCTTGAACGCTGTCGCGCTCCGAGCGAGACTTCGTATCGTCGAGTTCTATGACGATCTGCCCGGCCGTGACCGCATCGCCGTTTTTAACGAGGATCCGTCGGACAATTCCACCTTCCAGATGCTGAATGGTCTTGCGGCTGGATTCCGGTTCGACAACGCCCGAAGCAATTGCAGCGCTTTTCAGCGGCGCCAGAACCGACCAGATTCCCAATCCGACGATGAAGGTCAGGATCAACAGGTTCCCCGTCCAGACAACACTTCTGAGCCGCGGCATGGGAGAAGGGGCGGCGGGTCCGCGCTGTTTCGACTCGATCACCGGCCAATAGGCCGACTGTTGCTTGGCTGTCGCTGTCGGTCGTTCGACCAGCTCCCGACCCGTCCTCGACGAATTTGAAAATCTCGCCGGCGTTGTCTCCAGTTGAACAAGGGCCATGGCAGCGTTTCCCTATGTTCCTGTTCGAGACGGTGGTTGAAGATAGGTTTCGTAAATCCGCTCACTGTCGCCGAAGGCAGCCACCGTCCCGTTGCGCATGATGGCAATCTTGTTGGTGACCGGCAGGATCCCCATCCGGTGCGTTATGATAACGACGATCATCCCCCTGGATCTCATGCGCTCGATTGCCGCAAAGAGCATGCGTTCGCCGTCATAATCCAGGCTCGAATTCGGATCGTCGAGAACGATAAGAGACGGATTTCCATAGGCAGCCCGTGCCAGTCCCAGCTGTTGGCGCTGAGCCCGAAGGAGCAGGTTTCCACCTTCACCGATATCGGTCTCGTAGCCCTGCGGCAGTCGCATGATCGCTTCGTGCAACCCAACGAGCTTTGCGGCGTCGATCGCTTTGCAGGGGTCTCCTCCGTCCAGCCGGCCGATCACATCCTTGATTGCTCCGCCGAAGAGTTCGATGTCCTGCGGCAGGTATCCGACATGGCAGGTCCCGCCGCAAAGGCGCAGAGCCGAGATATCGACCCCGCCGAGAAGGGCACATCCGCTCGTTGCTTGCACAACGCCTGCCATGATGCGGCCAAGTGTCGATTTTCCCGATCCCGACGGACCGATGAGCGCTATGCAATCGCCTGGCGCCAGCCGCAATGTGATATCCGTCAGTATCGGCCGATTGGCGAATGGCTTGAAATAGCTGACATTATCGAGAACGAGGCCATTGGGTTCCGGTCGCGGCACCATTCGAGTATCGCGGTCCGATGCAACTGCTATCAGCATTCTGTTCAAGCGATTGAAGGCATTGCGCGCAAACGTAAAGGAGCGCCAAGCACCTATTGCGCCCTCGATTGGTGCGAGCCCGCGCCCGAGCAGCAGGCTCGCAACGAAGATGATCCCGGGACTGCCGTCGTTTGCGAGCACCAGCCATGTCGCGGATCCCATCATCAGGATCTGCGCGAGTGTGCGGATCGATTTGGAGAAACCAAGAATGATCTCGGTGCGATGCATCGCGATGTCCTGCGCCCGTCTTGCCATTTCTGCATCGCGATAGACGATCAGCGCCGCGCCATCCTGCATGCCCATTGCCCGGATCACCTCGATGTTTTTGAGGGCGGTCGCAAATCGCAGATAACTCCTCGAAAGGGCAAGATTGGCGTGGGCAAGCGGCTCCCGCGTTGCCAGTTCCGTCATGAACGCAAACAGCAGAAGTGCAACTGCGCTCAGAAGACCGATGGTCCCAAGCAGCGGATGAACAAGAAAGAGCAGGAGCAGGAATAACGGCGCCCAGGGAACGTCAAAAAGCAGCGAGCTGGCCGGTGAATCGAGGAACTGGCGTAGGGCGGCCAGGTCCCTGTAGCATTCCGTAGCAGCTCCCGTATCGGCGCGAGCGGCATATTCGAACGATGCGGTCAACACCATGGGCCGTAGCCTGTGATCCAGCCAGCTGCCGAGGCGCGAAAGCGCAGCCCTGCGCACGATATCGAGCGTCGACCCGACCAGCACAGCGACGGCGATGATCATCGTCAGCATCAGGAGCGTGTCAGCGCTTCGGCTCGACAGGACCCTGTCATAGATCTGCAGGAGATAGATGGACGGCGCCAGAAGAAAGAGATTGTAGCCGCAGCTATAGAGGAAGACCAACCCGAAGGCTCCGGCACAGGCCCTGAGCGCGACAACAAGCTGTGTCGGCGGGCGCGGTGGCTTGATGGAAATCGTTGTCATTACCAGATCTCGCTGCATTTGATACTGACGAGAAAAGACTGCGTGCTGGTTCAGCAATTCAGGAGGGTCGCCAGCCGAAACCGGCGACCCTCAGAGTCTGAGTTCATGAGCCGAGATGGTCGACGTCGATATGGCCGAAGGCGTTTATGAAGTGATCGAGAGAATTGTTCACCGTCGTCGTTTCGGGATCCGTGTGCACCAAAGCTGACGAGATATCGCCGCCCAGAGCGTTGTTTCCGTTGCCGCCGTTGCCGCCGACGCCTGCGAGGATGGTGGCATGCTGATCGGCCACAAGCTGCGTATATTGTGTCGCGGTCGTAGCTGCAGCCACCGCAGCCGTGTCGCCGCCGCTCGAGTTTCCTTGGCTGCCGTTGGAGTTGGAATCTCCCCCGGCGCCGCCGTCGCCGCTGTTCGTGACCGCCGCCAGGAAGCCGTTCTTGGCCTGAGCAAAGCCACCGTCTCCGCCATGGCCGGCGTCCCAACTTGCCTTCTGCCAAACGTGATCGCCGTTGTGCAGATCGGTCGTTGCCCCGTAGACCTTTTGCACGGGGTCTACATATGCAACTGGGTTGTAGTTGATGTTCCCATCGTTGTGGCCATCACCGCCGTTGCCGGCTTTCGCGTCACCAGCATCCGGGTTATTGAGTTGAATCGTGTCGGATATTTGTGGAATAGGCATTGATGTCACTCCTTCTACTTCGTTTCGTCCATGTTACTTTTACGGCGTGGGTATCCAGCATGTCACCGCTAGCCAATACAACCGCGGACGAATATTGCCTGCGATTTAATCTGCGAACTACCCAGATATTCGGCGGCACTCTTTCGGATGTATACTTGAAGGTGACGGAGCGTTATTTGGATTAGTACCTAGTGATTTGACCCCGGCTGGTATGGGCAGGATCATTTCTGCGGCCTCGTCGAAGCGATGCCGTTTTTCGAAGCAACGGCCGTCCAAGCGAACCGGCTGCATCCCCGGGGCTGATCAGGCCGCGCCTGGCGGAGGCCCCGCTTGGAGCTGAAAAACTGTCATGACTCGCCGCGAGAACGGGGGCGCAAGATGGGGGCCTCTAACCCAAACGGGCGTTGAGTGCTCGCAGACTGGCACAAGGAGCACTGCGGCCCTGACAGCCAAATGGCTATAGAACTAGCCGACGGGATGTAGACGAATTGCAGGCTCTGCTTTTGTTGCGTTCAGATGCACAATGCCTGAACAATTCAGGCTGCATAGCGTCGCACGCTCGGTGGCCGTGCGGTTGACCGGAAATGGAGACGGTAATGGCGGAAACTCGTTCCTTATCGGAAGACTTGCCCAAGGCGGGCACCGATCAAAACCTCGCCCCTAATGTGGCCGCGGGGCATCTGGCACTGGTGCCGACCTGGCTTCCATTGGAGGTCGCTTCCAATCCGAGCTATAATTCTGCCGGCAGCGGTGGTGACGGGATAAGCGAAGGCGTGATCAGCAGCAACGCCTTGGCCGTCTTCATGCCGTCGAATGCCGCGATGGCCGGGCCTCATTCGGGCGCCGACGCTTTCCAGGGCAATGATGCGCTTATCAATCAGCATCCTACCGAAATGGCCGGGATCGGCGGGAATGGCGGAAGCGGCAATGTTGCCATCGGCAGCGGCGACGGCGGCAATCATGCCGGCACCGGCGGCAATGGCCTCTTCTACGGTGGACTGGTCAGCACCGAAGTCGCGGTGTTTGCGCCGGTGAATACGGCCGTGGCTGCTGGCCCCGGCGCGGAGGCTCACGCTGAGCAATCGAACAATGCATTGTTTCTGCAGGGCGCAACCCAGATGGGCGGCATCGGCGGCTCGGGCGGAGACCACAACGCCGCGGGCCATGGTGCGTCGCTGAGCCCGGGAACGTCGCTCACATTGACCGGCGACAATTATGCGGGCCACGGCGGCGATGGATATTTTATCGGCAGCATGGTCGACGTAAGTGTGGCCATATTCTCACCGATCAACATCGCCGTCGGCGCCGCAGGCGGTTCGGCGGTCGCTCATCAGACAAACAATGCAATTTTCGATCAGGGCACTGTGCAGATCGCCGGCATCGGCGGCAATGGCGGTGGCTTCAACATATCGTCGGATACGATTTTCACCGGCAATCATGCAGGGGGCGGTGGTGGGACCGGATCGTCAACCGGCAGCATGGTAGACGTCAATTTCGCCTATTTCCATCCCATCAACATTGCCGTTCCCGCCGGCGGGACGGCGGACGCCCAACAGATCGATCATGTTCTCTATGATCAGCAAGCGCTTCAGTTGGCGGGCATCGCGGGCCACGGCGGAGAGGGTAATCTCACAGACGCCCATTCGGCTCTCGTCGACGACATTCTGAGCTTCATGCATAGCTAGCGGATAGACTCCGCGCTTGCATTGCGGAGGCTCGACTGCACGAAACCGCTTTCGTGCCGACGGGCTCGCGCAATGCCGAACATTTCACCACGACCTCATCCGTATTGTCGCCGATTTCGGCCGCCAGAGGCCGTGACCGCCGCCCGGCATCTGGGAGCGTCGGCGCAGTGCTGCCTGCGTGAAACAACGGGTATTCATGCCTCATCAGGGTGTAGTTTCACTAATCATAATGGGTAATCAGCGATCTTGTGGTTTTGTCGCTTTTTTCGGTTGTCGTTTTGCTGTCTGGGTCTGCGGCTGTTTTGAACTGACATATGGAAACAAAGCCGAGCCGATCGGCAGCTGGTTATCTCCACTGGTTCCTTCCAAAATGGGCCTGTAGCAGATCGGTTGCTTTTTCAGTGCCTTTGAAAGCTTTGTTGACCCGCTTGCCGTACGTGAATTCGGCGAAGGGATGGAAAGTCTGTAGCGACAAGTCGAACCAGCAGACCCTCATGAACAATCTCTTAAATACGCCCTGCAGGCCTAGTCATCTCTCACTCAAATCTTATAGACTATAAGAATTATCGTGAGAGATCAGACTATTGATATCTGAAATACACTCACTTTTTATCATGACATGTAATGAGAACAGGAATAATATGAACAGCTGTTGCGTTGCAAATATCTGGGGAGCGCGCAAGTGTCCGACATTGCTAATACCAAGCGCCGTATGGGGCGCAATGCACCAACTGTGATCATCATTGAGCATTCTACTTTGGCGCGCACCACCGTGGTGAAGCTTCTTGAGCGTGAACTCGCTGGGTGGAACTTTATAGATTTGATCTCGACCGAGAGTCTCGATCGGGCTCTTGGAGCCGAGGTGCGTTTGATTGCATTGGATCTGGCTGGCAGAGATGTCGAGAGCGCCAGCCTGCGGGAAGATCTCGCGGCAATTGCTGCACGTTTTCCTGAGGCTCCTATCACGTTGCTCTCAAGTACGGATGACGTCATCATAGTCCGTCAGGCGCTTGAGATAGGCATCCGCGGCTTTTTCTCGACGTCACTTCCCGTTGATATTGCCCTTGCCGGTCTTCGCCTTGTTCTGGCAGGAGGAACATTTTTCCCGCAGCTATTGGGAGCTGTTGCAAACGGCTCAAGCGAGCATAGCCCGGCCAGAAATGAGGCCGAAAAATGCTTGGATGATAGGACGCAGTACTTGGCGATTGCTGATTTCACTCCCCGGGAAGCGGATGTCCTCGCAGAGCTGCAATCCGGCTGTTCAAATAAGGTAATTGCAGGAAAACTCAATTTGTCGGGGCATACGGTCAAGATGCATTTGCAACACATTATGCGCAAGTTGCAGGCGCAGAACCGCACTGAAGTGGTTGCCCGCTTAATTCAAAGAGCCGCCGGTGGGCCTGACGCCTCGCCGAGTTAGGCGGTGTCGGCCAGTACCGGGGCGCTGTCTCAACGCTTGAGTGGGTGTCGGAGCGCGGTTTGATCCCATCATAGGCGCCGAAGATTGCTCCCTGACTCGAGCCGTTGCCACCCCCGGCGAAGCTAGACTGTGCTACCGTCGGTGCGTTGTTGCTTCTTCGCCACAACCGGCTCGAAATCAGGCGAGCTCCAATATCCCCCCGTGGCGCAGTATTTCCGAGTGAGTTACATCATCAGCAAGCAGCCGCAGCAGGCGGTTGGGCCGGTGGAGCGCGGTAATCTGTAGCTTCAGGGGAATAGTTCCGCGCATGGATGGCAGCCTTTCGCAGCATCTGGACTCCGGTCTTCGTGCGCTCTGCGGCATCGCTGCATTCTATCGCATTGCTGCCGACCCGGTTCAGCTGCAGCACGATCTGGCGTTGAAGGGGCGCACGTCCCAGGCCATCGACATTCAGCGAGCAGCCAAGATCATCGGGCTTAAGGCGCGTGTCGTGGAGAAGGTCACGGAGCAACGTCTTCGAGCCATGCCTGTCCCCGCCATTGTCCAGGTGCGCAGCGGCTCCTTTCAGGTGCTCGGCGGCTTGAACCCATCGGGAAAGTACAGACTCGTCGATCCGATAACACGCGTCGATCGTGAAATCGCTTCTGCGGATATACTAGCCGAAATCGACGCGCGCGTTATTCTTGTGGGGCGGCGCATAAGAGGCGAAGGGTCCGACCCGCGAGAATTCGGCTTCAAGTGGTTTCTGCCATCGATCTGGCGTTATCGAAAGCCGCTTGCCCATGTATTGCTTGCCTCGCTGTTTGTGCAGATCTTCGCGCTCATCACACCTTTGTTCTTCCAGGTCGTGGTCGACAAGGTCCTGACGCACAAAGCCTATTCGACGTTGTTCGTGCTTGTTGCAGGCATCGCGATCATTGGTCTCTTCGATGTCATGCTTCAATATCTGAGGGCCTATGCGCTGGCTCACACGACGAACCGGATCGATGTCGAGCTCGGCCAACGATTGTTCCATCATCTCCTGCGGCTACCGCTGGAGTACTTCGAGACGCGATCAGCCGGCCAGACCGTCGCCCGCGTTCGAGAACTTGAAACGATCCGCGCATTTCTGACCGGGCAGGGGTTGTTTTCGGCGCTCGACGTCATTTTCACTTTTGTCTTCATCGCGGTTCTTTTCGCCTACTCCTGGAGCTTGACCCTGATTGTCGTTGCGGCGATCCCGATCTACCTCCTGATCGGAATCGTGGTTCGACCGCCGCTGCGCGAATTCGTCAAAGAGAAGTTCAATCGGGGAGCGGCAAGCCAGCAGTTCCTGGTCGAAGCGATCGTCGGTGTCCACACGGTTAAATCCGCCGCGGTGGAGCCGGTGATGCAGGCGCAGTGGGAGGAAAAGCTCGCAGTTTACGTGCGAACAGCCTTCGATACGACACTGCTGAGCGCTGGCGGACAAAATGCCATTCAATATGTGAGCAAGCTTTCGACGGCGGTCCTTCTTCTTTTCGGTGCAAGGGCCGTGATGAACGGGGAGCTTTCCGTTGGTTCGCTTGTTGCCTTCAACATGATCGCAGGGCAGGTCACTCAGCCGGTTTTGAGGTTGTCCCAACTCTGGCAAGATTTCCAGCAGGTGCAGATCTCGGTCGATCGGCTCGGCGACATTCTGAACACGCCGATGGAGCGTCAGCCAAGCTCCCGTTTGTCGTTGCCTGCCCCACGGGGGAACATTGAACTTCGAAATGTCATCTTCCGTTATCGGCCCGGCTCTCCGGAAGTCTTGAAAAACGTATCGCTGGACATCAAACCCGGAGAAATCATCGGTATCGTCGGCGCATCGGGTTCCGGAAAGTCCACGCTTGCCAAACTGGTGCAGCGTCTCTACGTCCCCGAAGAGGGGCAGGTCCTGCTGGATGGCATGGATCTATCACAACTCGACCCCGCTTGGCTTCGAAGCCACATAGGAGTCGTTCTCCAAGAGAATCTGCTGTTCAACCGCACGATCCACGACAATATCGCTTTCTCAAACCCGGCGATGCACCGCGCTCAGGTTATTGCGGTTGCCAAGCTCGCCGGGGCGGATGAATTCATTTTGCGGTTGCCGCAAGGCTACGACACGATGATCGAAGAACGTGGCGCGAACCTGTCCGGCGGCCAGCGTCAGAGGATCGCCATTGCCCGTGCGCTTGCCACAGCCCCGCCGATCTTGATTTTCGATGAGGCGACCAGCGCCCTCGACTATGAAAGCGAACGGGTCGTACAGACCAATATGCGCCAGATCGCCGCCGGCCGAACGGTTATCATCATCGCGCACCGGCTCGCAGCTGTGCGGCCCTGCAATCGGATCATCGGTATGGCAGACGGGCGCATAGCAGAAATTGGCAGCCATGACGAGCTGCTTAAGCGCCCGGACGGGCTCTATGCGCGGCTTTGGGCCTTGCAGAATGACAGAGGCGCCGCATGAAAAGTGGACCTGTCCAAGCTGTTCGATATGCCGGTCCTGCGCCGCGCCCGGCCAAGCGATCCGATCATGAGTTTCTGGCACCGGCGATCGAAATCCTCGAGACCCCACCCTCGCCGGTGCGCCTGGCGCTGATCTTGATCATTTGCGCCTTCGTCACAACGGCATTGATCTGGTCCTATATCGGCCACATCGACATCATCGCAGCCGCACAGGGCAAGATTCAGCCGGCCGGCCGCGTTAAGGTTGTTCAGCCGCTGTTGACGGGTAAGGTGAAGGCGCTTCCGCCATCAAATGGCGCACAGGTCAAGACCGGTGATATCCTCCTCGAGCTTGATTCGACGGATGCTATTGCCGATGAGACGGATGCGGCAAAAGGCCTGGCGTCTGTGAGCGCCGAGGTCCGGCGCCGAACAGCTGCGGTAAACTATGTTCGTTCTCAGGAGAGCGGCAGGCTGCCGCCAACGATCTCATGGGATGCGGACGCGTCCGATGAATTGCGTCGTCGTGAAGAAGGCATCCTGCGGGGCGACCTCGAACAATACCAGGCCGCAGTTGCGTCGCTTGATGCTCAGAAGCACCAGAAGGAAGTGGAGCGCGATCGTCTGACGGTGACGGTTGTGGCTCAGAACTCGCTGGTTGAAACGCTGAAAGAGCGTGTGGCGATGCGCAATATGCTGGCTTCGAAGGAAGCCGGCACCATGGCAAGCGTGATCGATGCGACGCAAACATTGAAGGAGCAGGCGACGCAACTGGCTATGCAGGAAGGTCAGCTCGCTGATGCCGCCGCTGGTATCGAGGTCCTTGCGCGGGAAAAGGACAAGCTAAAACGAGCATTCCTAGGCGATCAGCTCGAGCGGCTGGGTAATGCGGAACGTCGGGTCGAAGAGCTGGAGCAGCGACTGGCGAAAGCCATAAATGTTCGCGAGCAGATGACTTTGCGCAGTCCAATAGACGGCACGGTGCAAGCATCCTCGATTACCAGTGTGGGCCAAGTGGTGACCGTCGGCGAGGACGTGATGCGTGTCGTGCCTGAGGGAAGCACACTGGAACTCGAAGCTTACGCTTTGAACAAGGACATCGGCTTCATCAAGGTCGGCCAGGATGCTGTCGTCAAGCTCGAAGCCTTTCCCTTTACACGCTACGGAACGATCCCGGCCCGCGTCATCAAGATTGCGGCCGATGCGATTCCGGAACCCGATGCCGCGCGTCGTGAAGGCGACCCTGCGGCACGACAGTCGGAGACAACGTTCGGCGGCGCCGAAAGGATGCAGAACCTGGTTTTTCCGGTGACCTTGAGTTTGGAGGCCGATCAAATTCTAGCAGATGGCCGTAACGTCCAGTTAAGTGCGGGCATGGCAGCAGTTGCGGAGGTTCGAACAGGCGAGCGCAGGATCCTGGAATATGTCTTCTCGCCTTTGATCGAGGTCGCGGAGGAAGCCCTTCATGAGCGTTAGTTACTTAGGTCAAAACCTTACTGAAGCGAGATAAGACTTGTAGTTGAAGTTTCACCCTCATGCGGAGCAGAGGGAACCGGCATTTGGCACGGCAGAGTGGATTAGGCAAACGGGGATTTTATGACGAACCTTATTACTTCGACGAAGAACGTCAGCTTGACTGGGGATCAGAAAGTTGACGGGCTGTTCAGCGGCACAGCCTGGGACGGAACGATAACCTATGCGTTTCCCACCTTCTCGACATCGTATTCCTATGCCGGCGAGAAAGATTGGGGTTTCTCTGCGATTTCCTCTCAGCAGCAGTCTTTTGCCTTGTTCTTCATGGAGCAATCCTACGGAAATACGGCAAATGACGGTTTCTCCGTTGAGGGATTTACGAACGCCAACTTTCAGGCCGGTAGTGCGGAGACCGCATCGGTGCGGTTCGCTCAGTCATGGATGCCCCCGACGGCATGGGCCTATTATCCAGACACTCCGGAGGCAGGCGGCGACGTCTGGTTCGGAACGTCATATGCCGGCACTGAGGTAGATCTTCGCTTTCCGGAGTTCGGCAACTATGCAGGGCATACCTTGGTGCATGAACTGGGTCACGCGCTGGGATTGAAACATGCTCATGAGCCCATATACTTCGACAATTCAACGGTCGTTCCGAGTGCCTACGATTCGCTCGAATACACGGTCATGACTTACCGCACGTTTGTTGGAGACGATACAACAAGCGGCTACAAATACGAGCATGACGGCGCGCCTCAAAGCTTCATGATGCTCGACATCGCCGCCCTGCAGGAAATGTATGGTGCGGACTACACGACCAACAGTGGCAATACCGTTTACAAGTGGAATCCGAACCAAGGCATCACCTATGTCAACGGCGTCGCGGCCATCACGCCCGATGCCAACCGCATCTTCGCGACAATCTGGGACGGCGGCGGAATCGATACCTATGATTTGAGCGCTTATACCACCAACCTCACGATCGATTTGCGAGCAGGGGGGTACTCGGTCTTTTCCCAGGGCCAGTTGGCCGATCTGGGGGGTGGTCCGAACAATGGTTACGCCCGCGGCAACATTTTCAACGCGCTTCTTTATCACAACAACGTTGCCTCCTTGATCGAGAATGTTCAGGCCGGCTCCGGCGACGATACGATTGTCGGTAACGAAGCGAACAATACGCTTTGGGGAAATGCCGGAAATGATTCGCTGTCCGGTGGTACTGGCGTCGACACATTGATCGGCGGCACTGGCAACGACACCTATTTCGTCGACAATGCCGCCGACGTCGTCACCGAAAACGCCAGTGAGGGGACCGACACGGTTCGCGCCACGGCAAGCTACACGCTTGGCGCCAATGTCGAAAACCTAACCTTTATCGGCACCGGGGCCTTCAGCGGTATCGGAAACGGGCTCGCCAACACGATCACGGGGGGCGCCTCCACCGATACGCTCTTAGGCGGCGCCGGCAACGATACGCTGGACGGTGGCGCCGGCGCCGACACGCTGCTCGGCGGTGCGGGGGACGACACCTACATCGTCGACAATGCCGGCGACAGCCTCACCGAGAACGCCAGCGAGGGGACCGACACGGTCCGCACGAACTTGGCAAGCTATACGCTTGGCGCCAATATCGAGAACCTCACCTATAACGGAACGGCGGCCTTTGCCGGAACGGGCAACTCGCTGGACAACCTTATCATCGGGGGCGCTGCCAGCGATACGCTTTCCGGCGGCGCCGGCAATGACACGCTGAATGGCAGCGCCGGCGCCGACACGCTGATCGGCGGGGCGGGGGACGACATCTATGCCGTCGACAATGCCGGCGACAGCGTCGCCGAGAACGCCAGCGAGGGGACCGACACGGTCCGCACGAACCTGGCAAGCTATACGCTTGGCGCCAATGTCGAGAACCTCACCTATAACGGAACGGCAGCCTTTGCCGGAACGGGCAACTCGCTGGACAACCTTATCATCGGGGGCGCTGCCAGCGATACGCTTTCCGGCGGGGACGGCAATGACACGCTGAATGGCAGCGCCGGCGCCGACACGCTGATCGGCGGAGCGGGGGATGACATCTATGCCGTCGACAATGCCGGCGACAGCGTCACCGAAAGCGCCAGCGAGGGGACCGACACGGTCCGCACGAACCTGGCAAGCTATACACTTGGCGCCAATATCGAGAACCTCACCTATAACGGAACGGCGGCCTTCACCGGCACCGGCAATGCATCCGCCAACACGATCAGGGGTGCGGCAGGCGCCGACATCCTGGACGGAAAGGCCGGAGCCGACACACTGATCGGTGGAGCAGGCAACGACACCTATATTGTCGATGACATTGCCGACGTGGTCACCGAAGGGTCGAATGAAGGAACCGATCTGATCAGGACGGTGCTTTCTTCCTATGCCTTGACCAATATTGCCAATGTCGAAAACCTGACCTTCATCGGCACCGGCGATTTTATCGGGACAGGAAACAGCCTCGCCAACACGATCACCGGCGGCGCCGGCAACGACACGCTGGACGGCGGCACCGGCGCCGACTTACTGATCGGCGGTGCCGGCAACGACCTCTATGTGGTCGACAGTGCGAGCGATGTGATCGACGAGGCGGCCAGTGCCGGCACCGATGAAATCCGCACGGCGCTTTCAAGCTATACGCTCGGCACCAATGTCGAGACCCTGACCTACACGGGATCCGCCAGCTTCACCGGCATCGGCAATGCGCTCGCCAACACGATCACCGGCGGTGCCGGCAATGACACGCTGAATGGCAGCGCCGGCGCCGATACGCTGATCGGCGGGGCGGGGGA
>NZ_JBLKNU010000010.1:0-262939 GCF_047532935.1 Rhizobium sp. IY2 | reverse complement strand
AGAAGCTCGTCATGCTCCGCCCTTGCCGGACGACGTTCAATCCAGGCGCAACCTCCAGCCTATGCCCTCTATCTCAACCGCAGACGCCCTCCCGCGCAGCGGGTTCGTTCTACGGCCCCAAATCGGTCGCTCCAGGATGCCGGCCAACGACTTCCGCTGGCGCGCAGCGGCCCTTGTAAGTTTGGCGGGATTCATCGGCGAATCCCGCACATCAGCAGGCCGCCCGACGCTTTAAGCGCGCTGCCCTCGCCTCACATGGAATTTCGAACGACCCACGCCAAATCCCGGCACGCGCCGCCTGGGCTATTACCTGATCGCGCCGGAATACGCCCTTCGAGTATCGGAGCCAGTCGATCGCCCAGCCCTGCTTGACCAGCCAGGAATTCACGCTCTCCCCATCGGCTCTGAAGCAATCGGCAACAACGCGCCGATATTTGTCCTTGCCTTGGCCCACGCAGCGGATCGGACGCGATTTCGAAAGGAACTCGTCGAGTGCGAACGCGGCATCCTTGCCGCAACGGTACGGCCTCCCTGCCGCGTCGCGACAGACCTGCCAGCTTTCCGGGGCATCGATCCCATTCAGCCGGATCCGCTGCCCGGCGATCTCAATCGTGTCGCCGTCGATGACCGATGCGCGGCCGATAAATTGCTCAGCTCCGGCAGATACGGATGAGAGAACCAGCCCGGCCAAGAGCAACGGAAACAGCGAGATTCGCTTGGGCATCGACTTCATGAATATCCAGACAAAGCAGCAAGTTGGCGACAACGGAATCACTCTTTGGTCAAAACTATTGACATCGAGGCATATCAGAACATAATAAGAACATCCAGGTGACAGAGGTCGCCAATCAAAAAAATCCAGGTGGGAGAACGACGATGCAGAAGCATTCGAACGGCGGCGGAGCAGTGCTCATTGGTGTGCCCGTAGCTCCGATGACCGAGCTTTACTGGGGGCCACTCGCCCCGTTTAAGATAGTCGAGGCCCACGACGAGATGGTGAAGGCGATCCAGGGTAGACCCGACATCCAGCTTCTGACGGCAAATGTTCACAACAAGCACTCGGGCGCTCCGTCGGGCAGGTTCGATATCGCAATCGATGTTCGCTCGGGTGACGGATGCGGAATGTACCGCTCCCTCATGATGGTGAAATCGACTGGCGAAATGCATGACCTCGCTACGCCGCCCCTTTGGTACCAGTTCAACGATCCTCAGGATGTGATCACCAAGGTCTACAAATTCCTGACTGATATGAAATTCTTCGAAAACCTCGACGCTTTCGCCGATCACGCGATCAGTCTCGATGAGGCAGAGGCAAGCGGACAGATCCATTGACTACCTTTCAGCGTGAACCCGAGCCTGCGGGCAGACTGCAATGTGACCTGGGTTGACAAACGTCGCCGACGGCAAGGATTCTGGCGCTCGCAACTGACGTGCCGGAGGAGGTTCGGGCGAGATGTGCAACTTGTACCGCATGGATGACAAAGACTGGATTCGGAAGTGGGCGATCGATGCCGAGAGCATGATCAACTTGATGCCCAGCTATCAAATGAACCCTGACCAGATGGGGCCGATCGTCCGCAACACTGCCGACGGCCGCAAGCAGCTTGTCCATGCCCGCTGGGGTCTGCCATCTCCGACGCGCGTCCAAGAGGAAGCTGCCGAAGGCCGTGCCGCGAAACTCGCGGCCAAGGGGAAGTCTTTCGATATGGACGAACTGCTGCGGATGGAGCCTGATCGCGGCGTGACGAATGTCCGGAAGCTCAATCTCAAGCATTGGAGGCAATGGTTTGGTGTCGAGCATAGATGCATCGTTCCGGTGACAACTTTCGCTGAACCCGATCCCGACAGTCAGGAGCCGGGAGGGAAAGTCCCGAATGCCTGGTTCGGGCGAAACGAAAGCAAAGAGCTTATGTTCTTCGCCGGGATCCACGTGCCGCAGTGGACAAGCGTACGGAAGGTGAAGGACGGGCTGACAACAGACGATCTATACGGTTTCCTGACGACGAACCCGAACGACATTGTGAAGCCCATTCACTGGAAGGCGATGCCCGTCCTGCTGCTGACGAAGGAGGAGACGGATGTCTGGATGAGTGCGCCCTGGGAAGAAGCCCAGCATCTCGCGCGCCCGGCGCCAAACGATGCGATCATGATCACGTCGCGAGAGCCTTACGGATCCAGCATCACCTCGAAAGAAGGCGATCCCATTCAGGAAAGCTTGCTGTGACAGTACAGATCCTGTGGGTCGATACGACAACCAATGAAGAGGCTCGCGCGCTCGACCGCGCCATTTGGGATTTATCAACCCGGGAAGAACCTGACGGCACCATCATAATGCAAGCTCCAGGCCCGGCGCCCGAGAACGGCGAGTTCTGGTCGCACGCCCTCGACCGCATCAAGGACGATCCCGATCAGCGTTATGCCATGGCTCGTCGACACCTGCCCCTGCCCGCAGCATGGCGCGAGATGGCGATCGCTCTTCGTACGAAGATCCGGACGGCGCGCAAGGAGAAGGTGGGATACGAGGATCTACTCCGAGAGCTACACCACCTTGCGGCGATGGCGAGCTATGCCGGATACGGCATCATCCAGCGCGTTCCATATGCCCGCGTCGCCGCTCTCGACCTCTCGTATGACCGCGTCGGTTTCGACCAGCTCCTTCTCCTTGGAGCCACCGATGGAAAATGGATGCGGGAGCTGTGGGGCGAGCCGTCGGCGCATAGTACGGCGGCTGTACTGTATGCGGCCATGCTTGCCGCCGATCTCAAGCGGATCGACGCCGACAAGGAGCGCGAGGATGCCGAACGCATGGATTTGCTGTTCGGAGAACTCAGCTCAAAGACCAGAGTCGAGAGCCGCCCAGACCCGCAGCCCTTGCCTCCGAAGCGTCGCGGCCTGCTCGGTTGGTTGTTCGGTCGATAAGAACGCGGAGCCCCTAGTCGCTCTCATCGACTGCAGGCGTTTCCTTGACGTCCAGCTCCAGAAAGCGCTCGTCCTTCCGTTGACGACAGCGTCCTGCCACGCAGCGACCAGCCACCCCTCATGTTTCTTCGAGACTTGGCGGAGTCGCAATTGCTTGTCTGATTGATAGTAGGCGCCGAGCTTCTCATTGGCACCTTCGCCGAAATCGTCGGGGTGTGCCTTCACCGTGACGAGCAGTCCCGGCCGACCAAAAACATGCTGGGCTTCGCGGAGGAGCCGATGAGCGATGCCGTGCCCGCGCAGGGACGGACTCCGAGGGACATCTCGTGGCTGAGCTGCCGTTCCACTGTTTCAATCAGGTCCAATGACAAGGGTGGACGAAACGCCGACCCGCACATCCGAGACCGCACCTACTTGTGCGAATCCTTCGAAAATTTTCTCAAGGTTTCCCGGCGTTTTCCTTGTCCCACGATTTTGCGCCCACTTTTCGACGGTTTGAACCCGACCTTCAAGAGCGCTTCGCCCACCGTTTCACTCGTTTGCCGGGTTTCGCCGTTTGAGCCGATGGCGTCGACCTTGGGCGCATCGTTCGATCCATTGTCTGACATGCCAGCCTCCCGATCTTCAGATCGTTCTACTACCTGCCGAACACAAGGGCAAATCGGACGACTTCGATGGCAACCGCCAAGCCGGAGCTAACCAGAGACCACGAGCAAATGAGAGAAGCGTGTCCGAGCAGCAGGTGTCTCTAGCAGCCACTCGATTGGCAAATCTGTTGAACGCTGCGCTCGCAGGTCCGTGAGTGGATGCGAGCACCCCGGGGTCTGAAGTGCTTGCGTCCGTCCCCATCCCAGGTCACGCTTGATCAGTCAGAGAGGGGATCTCCATGCCAATGGATTGCATTTATCTAGTCGACGTAGATACCGACGTAGTCATTCCCATTGAGGCTGGAAGATATCGCGTCCTGCGCAACAACGACCAGTTGACATTCACCGTCCTCGAGCAAGGTGGCTGGCAAGTACGTCGCCCGGATGGGCTGCTCGCCGACGGAATGGGCTCCATCGATCTGCGATATGTCAATCTCGGCTAGGCGATCCAACCAACCCCTCCTCTCGCATAGACGAAATTGAGCAGCCGCGGTGTCTCGGACAGAGACCGAATCCGCGAATCAAACGCATTTGAACGAATGCCTTCCCGCGTCTTTAACATCTGTGCCGGTACGAGACATCTGCAGGTCGAGGTAAGCGTAGCGGGGTACCATGAATTCGAAGGCGGAGGCACTATCGGCTGCGAAGCAGCGGATCATCGCGCTCCAAAAGCAGATGGCGGCACGAATCCTCGAAATGGCCGCGGAGGTTGAGAAGCTCACCAAGGAGACGACGGAACGCGAAGCGCGCGAATTCTTGCGCGTCACCTGCAACATGCCGGCATCCGAGTTATCTACCTATGTGCGCTTCAGCAGCACATTGCGTGGCCGAGAGGAGCTGCTCGAGAAGCACCGGGTTTCGTTCCCAGTGTTGAAAGCGCTGGTTGGTGCGGACGAAGAGACTAGGTCAGAAGTGCTCGAGAGAATGGAAATCGGCGCGAGGATCGATCTCAAAGGTATTTCGACCATTCGGAAGCGTTTGCGCGAGGCCAAGCTGACTCCAGAGGAAGTGCTTGCCGACCAGGGGCGAAAGATCGCGTCGGCGGCAGCGCGCAAGCGAGTCCAAGATTCCTCGACCACCTTCCTCGATCGGCTCCATCACTTCGTATCAAACATCATCGATCAGCGATGCGCTGCTGAACTCGCGGCCGACGACGTCCGTCACGACGCCGGTGAGCTGCGGACTGGGTTCGAAGATCTGTTCGGCCCGGATCATCGCGCTCCTGAGGAACTTAAACCGCGGTCAGCGGCCTACGAGCTATCGGTGGCGTACCGCGCCCTGACGCATCTCGAGGAAGGCACGCTGCCCTTTGCAGGCGGCGTCGGCGAGATTGATCCCGACCAGGCGCATCCGTGGCTGCAGTCGCTAAATGCCCTGACGGGCCGAGCGTTGCCCGTGCGCAAAGAGGACGAGGCGAACGTTCGACAACTCCCTACAGATGCCGATCGCCTGACGGTCGTCGAAATCTGCGCGGGAGCCGGCGGGATGTCGATAGGTCTCGAGCGGGCTGGCTTCGAGCACGTTGCGCTCGTCGAGTACGACAATCATGCTGCTGCCACACTTCGTCGCAACCGCCGTGACTGGACGGTCATTCAGGAAGACGTGCGGACGATGGATTTCAGGCTTTACCGCCAGCTTGATCTCGACCTCGTGAGCGGGGGCCCTCCATGCCAGCCCTATTCGTCCGATGGGTACGGTCTCGGCAAGGAAGATCCCCGCGACCTGCTCCCGGAATGCGTTCGCATCGTCGATGAGATCCAACCGAAAGCGTTTCTGTTCGAGAATGTCGATGGCCTGCTACAGGCGCGCCACACGGACCATGTCGCCGACATCCTCCGTGGCTTCAAACGTGCCGGCTACGAGGTCGATATTCATCGCATCCAGGCAAGAGACTATGGGCTGGCTCAGGAACGAAGCCGTGTCCTGTTCATCGGAATCCGCAAGGATCTCGCACGAGCATTCCGAATGCCGCCGAAATTCCCACAGCGGCGCGCCAACATCGGCGACGTCCTCGTTGATCTGATGGCGGCAAACGGTTGGGGAGGAGCCTACGAATGGGCCAAAGAGCGGCGGGAGGCCAACGACGTAGCGTCTACCGTTGTCACGCGCCGCGGCAAGCCACGTGCCAAGGAGGCTGCCCGCTGGGGCTCCAAGGGCGTTGATATCGCTGGCCTCCCAGACGAGGCTCCTACCATGGCGCAGGCATCGAAGCCGGGCTTCATGCCCGCATTGACGGCAAGAATGCGTGCCCGGCTACAAGACTTTCAGGACGACTGGGAATTCGTCGGGGGCAAGCAGGCGACCGCAGATCAGATTGGCAATGCGGTGCCGCCGCGCATGGCGCAGGCGCTTGGCCTTGCTATCCACAGGGCGCTCAAGGACATGACTTGGGACTGGGAGGCGATGCTCTGGCCGGAAACTCCCACGGAACGGAAGTTCGTTGCAGCGCCTCCATTGGAGCCCGAAGAAATCATATCGCGCGAAACCGAGTTGAGTAGCTGATTGAGCTAAGCCCGCGACTTTCCCAGTCCGCCTTGGCTCATACTGTGGCGAAATCGTCGCTCGCGAGTGTGTGACCACGCCTTTCGCGACTAGAGCCAAGTGCGGGTGCCAGTTCTAGGGCGGAGCATTTCTCCCTAGGATTACCTTGTTGACCATTTCGCCTGGCAACACCTCGTGTTCCATGAGCGCTTCCGCGATGCGCATAACATCCGCCCCCCGCTCCTTGACGATCTCCTCCGCCCGCGCCAACTCCTCCGCGAGCAGCCGCTCCACCCGCGTTCGCAGGATAGCGTCAGCTCGTCGAAGCTGGTCGAGATCTCGTGAACGGGAGACGTCGGTGTATCCAAGCGCCTGCACACCGTGGCCGGCAATTAGAATTGTCGCAATGTCCGCTGCCCGATTAAGATCGGATCCCTCAACGCCACCCGAGCCGACGTACATCTCGTCTAGGACTGCCTTTTCGGCAGCCCTGCCACCGAGCAGCATCGCAATCTCGTCCCTATAGGCCCGAAGCGTCCGATTGCGTACATCCGGTCTGCGCCACTCCACGTGGCCGACGCTCTCGTCCCGGTGCGCAGCCTGACGCGCAACGACGATGGCCTCTACATCACCGATACCGAGCGCGAGCCCAACGAGCGCGTGTCCAGCTTCATGCACGCACACTGGCCATCGCTCCTTCTGGGTGAGAGCGGCAACGGGTGGCACGATCGACATGAAGTCGGAACCGCATACTGGCTTCCTGGCTTTTCTAGCGATCCGGCGCGCATCCCTGGCGAGCTGCCGTAGTGCCGCCCCGGAGTAGCCGCCAGTCGCCACTGCGATCGTTCTCAGTTCCTCCTCCGGCAGCGCCACGCCGACATGCGCTGACAGGATCTGCTCACGCGCGGCCTGATCCGGCATCTCCACCGCAACGTGGCGATCCAAGCGACCCGGCCTGCGGAGCGCTTCGTCGATATCGTCCGGGCTATTGGTGGCCGCGATCACGACGACGCCTTCGCGCCCCGCAGCACCGTCAAGTTGTTCGAGAAGTGCATTGATGACTTGAAGGCCATAAGCCGCGCTGTCTCCTCGAAGGTTTTTCCGGGAACCAAAAGAATCGAATTCGTCAATGAGTAGAATCGCTGGCGCGGCAGCGATCGCATCCTTGAATGACTTCCGCATCGCCCGCAACATATCGCCGAGGTGACCGTGGGATTGCCAGACCGCGCTCGATGCCGCGAAGAAAGAAGCTTCACACGATCTGGCTACCGCGCTCGCGAACAGGGTCTTGCCACAGCCTGGCGGACCACTCAGCAGCAATCCCGCATCCACATCGCGCCACTCGACGCCTCCCTGTCTCCACGCGGCGATATCCTCGACGAGGTCCAGCGCCCAATCCGTGGCCTTCCCATAGCCCGCAAGCTGTTCGATCCGCGGCTCCCACGCAACCGCACGCTTCACCTCCGGCACCACCGCTAAATCCCTCGAAGCTGCCAGCTTCTCCAGGGTGAGCTCGATCGGGCGTGATCGCCTCAGAGCGGCGAACATCAATGGCAAGGGATACGAGAACAGCGCGGTCGCCTGATCCCGGGTGATTACCGCATCAAGCACCGTCCTTGCCGCAGCGATCAGATGATACGGCTTGACCGCGGTCACCTGCTCGAGACGATCCAGTGAGACCAAGAGTTCTGGGGGCAGATCGGCACCGTGCGCGATCACGACGATAACTGCGTTGCTCAGCGAGACGGTCTTGACTGCGTCGTCCGCGTCCGTCTCCCGCTTGTAAGCGCTGACGCGCACCAGTGGGACGGCGTAGTGGAGGATCCCGCCGCCAACCAGGATCGATTTGACGGCCCGCTGGTAAGTCTCGAGGTCCGCTTCAGGCGGCAGTAGCAAGCCTACGGCCTTATCGCCCTTCAGAAAAATTCCGCACCGCCTCAACGCGATGCGCAGAGAATTGGCATAGGTAGTCAGTTCGAGCGAAATCTTCCGCTCATCAGGTTTTGCCGATTTCATCACTGAACTCCTACGAACGAGCGCGGCGGACGATCGTGTCCGGACCAAGCAGTTTCTCGTCCAGGTCGACCTCGATCAGGCCACGCAGGATCATGCTGGCGACAGACCCCATTGCTGTTCCCTCCCGGACCGCGGAGAGGCATTCGGCGAGTGAGAGCGATCCCATCTCGTCGAGGCCGGCCAGAATTCGGATGCGGTCGCCGAGAGTGACCTCACGATCCGCGTATCTGACGAGGTCACGCGCGTTCTGAAGGCGGATGGGATCCACGTCACACATGGCAATCGCTTGGTAGCGATAGCCCTTCCGGGAGGCGACGCTGGGAAGCCAGGTGATGATGTCTGGCTTTCCGCGCCATACATCCACGAGCAACGCCTCTTGCGCCGTCTCGACTGCGAAGTCGATGAAGTGATGGCGGGGCTTGCGAGCAGTGGACTCGTTGGTGACTGGCGTTGTTACGCAACGCCAGGAGACCACTTCTGGATCGAGATCGAGTAGGCAGGCATAGTCGCTCGCCTGCTGCGATCTAAACAGTGCGCGACCGATACATTTGACGGCGTTGAGCGGGAAACGAGGTTTGTAAGCATTGCGGAGATCGCAAGCGTCATCGCCTGCGACATGAGCAGTTGAGGTCGTCATGACCTACCCTCCGATGAATATGATGTGGTGGCGGCACCGGGATCCGTCCCGGTCCGGTCAACCTATTCGTATTCGGAAAGTGAGGGCGGTGAAGTTGCTCATAAGCGAACAATTAGAGAACGAAATTTCGGACGTCAACCACTTTTAAACGGGCATCAGCCGCTGGCTCTGCGCCGCCACATATTGCGGCCATAGGATCTGGATTTTTAAGGCCACCGGCACCCAACTCGCACTTGTACAAAAACCCGGTCACCGGCTAACGTTGCGTTCACTCATCATCGGGAATGGGGCCTGGCTTGGAGAAGAGATCTTCGAGTGTTCCCTTTACCGGGATGAAAGTAAGGCTGAAGGTTCCGTCCGTATCCCTCACCTCTTGTGGCCCCGCGGCCTTCGCGGCGTCGAAAAGCTCTCGGACACGTGCTTCGGCGTCGTTTCTGAGCCATGCAGTTTGTTGCTTCATAAACGATCCTCCATGGGTCAGCTAAGGCCTAGCCTCCCACCATACAACCGAAGGGAGGCAATGTGTTGATAATATTCGTACAACCGCAGCAGCCCACAGGAAATGCCGTGGAGAAAACTGTACTTTTACTAGATACAAACATCGTCAGCCTCATGGGCAAGCAGCGATCGCCCGCCGGACTTCGTCCTTGGCTGCTTCAGATAGGAATCGAGCGCCTAGGTATTTGCTTTCCTGTCATAACAGAGCTACTTCGGGGAGCCCATCTCAAAGAGGCCGAAAATCCTGAAAAAGCCCGCGCCATCGTCAAGTGGGTTGATCAGATTCTGAACACGAGTTTTCCCTTGATGGCAATGACCCCGGAGATCGCCTCGATCTATGCCCGGATGACAACGGTGCCCGCGCTTCGGCACATGTGGACCGTGCAGCGAAAGGAAAAACACAACAGGCTCGGACACGACCTGATGATCTCCGCGGTGTCCATATTCTACCAGGCGCCGATTATTACAAACAACATCGAGGACTTTCTCACGATCACGGAGCGATTTCCGCTTCCCGGTGTCTATGATCCCTTCTCGGAGCGGTGGTGCGTCGGGCCGCCGTTCGAGGTACCACTCCCGCCGTTCGACCGCACATCACTGGACCCGATGGAGCTAAAGCTGCCGACGCTTTGAGTGCCAGCACCCACGGGCTACTAAGGAACGCCAGGCCATTCCTGGGACGTTTCCCGTCACTCTCAACGATACGCGCTTTCTCAATGCGCTCGGCGAACTGCTCCAGCTCGATAGCGAACTGCTGGATAATGGAGCTTCTCCGGAGACATTGCGGCTCGTATTCCCAGGCATCTGACGAGGACCTCCGAGCCTTTGCGGCGCGCCGTAAAGCTAGGCGTCGCGGTTGGTACCGCGAAGTTTCAGCGAGTCGAATCCCGGCTCAGGATGCCCTGGTTTCCCGACCGTTTACCGTCTTCGTTTTAGAAAGTGCAACGCCTGGCTGGTAGGGCTCGTTGCACGCATTGCGATAGACACCAACAGGACAACCACCCTTCATGAGCCGGGCCGATCACCACCTAACCCACGCAGCATTGCAGCTTAAGGATCTGATGAAACAGATTTCGGGGCATTATTTCGCTGCCGCAAATGTCATGCGTGAGATACGCGAAATGGGTTCAGCCGACGAGATTGAATCCTTGGTGGGCTCAAGGGCTACGATGTCACCAAAGGATCTCCAGACATTGGGATTCGTGGCGCGTCTGATGCAGGAAATTCCCGACGTCCTCAACGACGCAACGATCTCGCCCGCCGCATTGACCATCCTGTCGCGGGCTTCTGAGGAAGTGCAGGAGCGAGCGCTCCATGTTCTCAAGCACAACAAGCGACTCGATGCATTCGATCTCGAGCAGATCTCGCAGCGCATGTCGCAAGAGTCAGAGACGGAATGGGAGCGCTCCGAAAAGGCCCGGTCGAGATACCTCGAGTCCTTGATGGCAGACCGTCTTTCTCACCTCGAGGGACTGGCGGGCGATCTTCAGGCGCGTCTTGACCGCTTCGTGCTACGCTATTGTCCCCACCCCGAGGACGAAGATGCGTTACTGCGCCCGGAGAGCGATGGATACGGCGAAGCTTTCAATTCTATCGTCGATCTTGCTGGTCGAATCCTTCCGATCATCGACGGCCTTTTTGGCGAGCTGCCTTTCGACGGCGGCTCACCTGATAGTACGGATCTGGCCAATGCCGCGCTGGCTGTACGCCGCCTTGCCGACGGGGCCTTCTCCCACAACGGCGGATTCGGCTTTGATGCCGTGCCGATACCTGTCTGGTCGACGGAACTTCGGGATGCCCTGGACTTTCTCGTCCCCGGCGCGGCGCCCGAGCCAGTTTCGATCAAGCCCACGCGGCGTCTCAAGGTTCTCGAGCTGTTCGCGGGCGCCGGTGGAACCTCGATAGGTCTCATGAGCGCAGGATTCGAGCATGCGGCGCTGATCGAGAAGAGCCCGATCCGCGCCCAGACACTCAAGCGCAACTGGCCGACGTGGAATGTCGTGAACAAAGACATTGCCAAGATCTCATATGTGAATCCGCAAGAGCGCGCCGAGATTGATCTGCTTGTCGCCGGCCTTCCGTTCCCACCGGGGGAGGAAAGCGTTCCGAAGGATGCTTCGATTCCTCAGGTGCTTCGCGCGTTGAAGGGGATTCTCCCACGCGGCGTCATGGTCCAGTTCGACCTAGGCCAAAGGCAAACAGGCGGCGAGGAGGCCATCGCGGCACTTCTTACAGAGGTCAAGGAAGCGGGCTACCGAGTACACGAATTCGCATTGGATACCATCAACTTCGGCATTCCTCATTCGCGCGAACATGGATTCATCGTCGGGATCCGCAACGACGTCGCAGGGGTGCTTCCGGATCCGCGAATGGTGACCCCAGTTGTCCGGGACGTGGTCAAAGCGTTGCAATCTTCGATCGCGCCGCATCAGACACCTCCACCGCTCAGCATGCAGGTTGAGCTGGGAACCCCTCAGCGTGTCTACGATATGTGGGCGCGCAACTGGGCCCAGGTACACAGGGGTAAGATGCTGCCAAGCATTTTCCGAGGAATAGAAAAGAGGAAAGATTGGATGCAGCCTTGGCTCGATGCCGGTTTCAATCCTTCCGATATCCGTGAACCACCGAAGGTTGGCTCCGATGATCTTCGCAACACGGAGTTCAAGCCGTTCATCACTTTGGAAATCCTGGCGGCAGCACAGGGATTCCCGCCCGGATGGAAATTCCTCGCGGAAAAAACGGGGATTATCGATATGATTGCGGATGCGCTTCCGCCCGTGATGGCGAAGGTTGTGGCTCTGTCAATCCGTGCGGTGCTCAGCGGTGAAACCGTGAATCTCGACCAAGCGGTCGTTGAGCCGATCATCGAATTGTCGCGCATCGGCCTCGGGGAGCTCCGTCCCAGGCTAAACGGACCGCGCCGCCGCTGGCCGGGAGATCGCGACACGCCTTCAGCGTGGATTCACGATCAGGCTACGCGGGTCATACTCGGCGCAAAACTGGCCGATGTGGAACGCAATCACAAGAAGCGCGGGGCTATCAGGAAGGAGATACCCCGCGTCTACGAAAAATGGGCCTATCTCATGGAGCTCGAACGGGAAGAGCGGGAAGAATCCGTGGAGGCCAACCGATGGGACGCGCTCAAGGCCACTGGCCAAATGCCCGACCCCTGAGAGGCGCCTGTCCCCTGGGCTGGACCTTGCTCAAGTCTCTGACGATCTCGTTGAAGCGGTCGTGCTCCCACTGGCAGAATTCTGTCTGGAACGCTCCGTTGATATAGACGGTCGCCCTCTGCTCACCTTTTCGCATCCCGATCTGGATCTCCCGGTCGCGACTGTCCTTCAAGACGAAGTACTCGAACGGATGGGGCGACTTTGTGACATTGGACTGCTTGATCTCCAGTTCCGGGAACAGCATGGCCGCACGGAAATACAAATCGCCGAAGTTTGAATTCACGACGCACTTCGGCCCGAGCGATTTGCCGGGAACGAGCCCGTTGTACTCGATCACGAATTTGAGCCAGTCCAACGCCTGCTGGCCCTCGCCCTTGATCTCGTGGCGGGCGGTGTGGAAACACTTCCAGGACACCCACCCGGTCTCGCCAAGTTTTCGGCATCCCCAGTTGTTGATTCTGAGATGCGCTTGATCCCATGCCAGCTCCCTGCCCTGGACCTCATCGAAGATGATCTTGACAGGTGAGAGCCACCCATCCTTTTCGAGCGGTGCGAAATCTATGACCGCGCGAGTTCTGCTCTCCCTTGTGAATGCAATCTCCAGATCCATGTCGGCGAGGACTGGCGCAAGGTGTTCTGCGATTTCAGTTTCCAAATTTCTGCCGGCGTTCGCCATGATGTCCTCCGTTGTGCTGTCACCAAGGATTCGGACGCCGCGTTGCAAGCGACAAACGTCCAGTCCTTGCCGATGGACAATCGGAAGGGCGGCGATCTATAGTAATAGTTGACAATAGTCGCGCACTACATCGAGGTTATAGATGAATAGTTCGCGCGCGCGGAATGATACACACGATGTATACAATATCAATCGCGGCACCCTTAAATAAATAATTAGACAAATAGCGATCATGAAGCTAGCTAAATTGCAGGTACGTCCGCATCAGTATTGGAAGCCGCGATGCTTAACTTAAGAGTTCTCATTATTCGAATACTCTAAGCTTCGTCTCCACAGGAACCATCCTGCGGCTGCGGCGATTTTTGCGCGGCATCGTCCCCGGATACTCCATCCGTTAGCAAGCGCTAATCTGCAAAAAACCTTCCGCAAGAATCCGCTCGAACATCGATGCTGACCCGTTTTCGTATGCCCTTTATACGAGCGGAAGTGAATTGGAGATGACCGATGCCGCTGCCAGTGCCGAACGTTCTCGATGCCCCTTCGCCCCGGACGCATCTGCAGCCCCGCGCCTCGAAAGTGGCCAGGGATCAGCTCCCATGCGTGCTTCCCGCTAAGGGCATAGCATCCCCTTGCGCGTATGCCTGGTCGACGAACGAAAGCGATATCGCTTCGGCCCGCCCCAGGTAGGTCCACTCCTCCCCTTCTGCCACATCCCCACCAAAGAAAGGAACTGCGCCATGCCGCAGAACGAAAAGCCGTGCCCAAATTCAGGCAACCTGATGCCGGAATTCATGAGCGTCAAGATCAGCATCTGGTTGTCCCAACCCAATCGCAGCGAGTTCTCTGACAACGAGTTGGCGCTTTTTCGCGCCGTGGCGCTTGCCTATGCGCATCCCACGCGTCCGAGCATCCGCAAACTCTATCAAACTCTATGCGCGATGCTCGACGAGGACGAACGCCGCAGCGGCCTCATGTCCCGGCGACCTTCCGCGTCGATGTTCCGCCATCTCGTGCTCAGCCTGCCAAGCGTCGTCGTCGACCACATGCGCTACGGGAGCGGCCTCACCCGCTTCCAGATCCTGAAAGGTGCGGAGCGCTTCACCGACCAATCGACCTGCATCTAACTCGACACCGAAGAAAAGGACTGCCATCATGAACCTCAAGAAACTCGCCTTCCTGCTGAGCCAGGCTGCGCTCCCCACCAAGTGTTCGCCGTCGATTGACGTCTCCGAGGCGGGCCGCCCCAAGGAATATATCGAGCTCGAATTCGCGATACTCGATGAGGCAGTTCGCACCGCCGAAGACTTCCCCGGCGAGGAGTGGCAGGTCTGGAGCGTCATGGCAGAGGCAGTCGAAAACATGAACGCGCAACTCACTTCGATCGCCGCGCCGAAGCTGAAGCTTGTGCCCTACAGCCTCTTCCTGGAGACGCTCGGCGCAGGTGACATTTCGCCGGAGGGCTTCGAAGGCCAGACGCTTCCCTAACAGCTTCCAACTTCCAACGTCGTAGCACTCAACCCGCGTCGACCCCGCCGGACGAACCCCGTTCTAAGACTGCCGCAACCCCGATCGCATCGGGGAGTGGCTCCGCACGTCCCGAACTCACCCAAAGGAGCCTGCCATGAAGACCACCAGTTCCGTTCCGACCCATCAGAGCCCCACGGCGCAGCGCCCCTACAGCTCGGAAGAGGCCTGCCTCCACCGGACGTTCGCGCGTCGCTGCATTCGTGCAAATCGCTTCGAGGAGCTCTCGTCCCGCTATCTTGCGATGAAGGACGAGTGCCAGCGCCTTGGGTTGCGCCACTGCAGCTTCACCGAATTCCGCAATGCTGTCCGTCTCAGCCGTCGCAAGTTCGTGCTGCCTCATGACAATGTCGGCGGACCGCAACGGCCCTCCGCGCTTCGTCTCCGAGGCAGCACGGCAGACGATGTGATGCGCGAGATTACAGGCTCCGCGAACATCCTGCGGGAGTGGTGATCCCATGAAAAAGCACATCGCGTCACGCGCGAATGGCCGCTCGGCCCTTTCCCTGAAGACCTCGCGACCGGGCCTGATCGAATCCAGCCTGCTTCAAGTCCTGCCAGACGGATTGGAGCAGGTTCGATGGGACATGCCTCGAGCGCTCCGCGCTGCTGGTCTCTGGAAATCGCTTTCCAAGGGACAGCGAACCAGCATCCGGAGTCTGGCGCCCGCACTCGTCACTGTCGACCTCTCCAAACCGGAAGGTGAAACGCCCTGACGAAAACCGCCGGGACCTCGGCCCCGGCGAAAACCTCCATCGATACAGCTCAACGCGACCGCAGCCGTCGCCATGCATGAAAGGAAATGCCATGTCAGTCATCCATTCACGTTCAGTCGCACGCAAGATCGCACGACGCCGCGCAGGTCTCGGCTTCCTGGATCGTCGCCGCCGCAGCCGCGAACAGCGTGTGACCGGAATGCAGGATCCTGCGCTCCGCAGCACCGTGCGCCTTCCCGAGGGGCGTCTTGTCCTCGCCCCCGAGAACCGTCCTTCGCTGGCGCCGGGGCTCCGCCGCGTCATCCACGACCGGACGCACGGCCTGGCGACCCGAGTTCCGCCGCTGAAGAACATGAAGACGGCACGCGGCTGGACGTACCATCGCGACGTCATCGTCTACCATGAAAGCGAACTCGAACATCGAGTGTCACTCCGGCTCCAGGTCCGCAACGACGTCGCCGCACTGCACTCGCAGTTCCCCGTCTTTCAATACCTCGACGACGACGGAAAACTGCGCCAGCACACGGCAGACCTGTTCGTCATCTACGACGACGGGTCACGGCAGGCGATCATCATCAAGCATGAGCATAAGCGCGAGGAGATGGAGGCCTTGATCAAGCGCATCGAGGCGCACTCGTCCTCGCAGCAGGTAGATGACATCGTGCTGCGCACGGAACTGTATGGCACCATCGAAGCCGCGGAGAACGCGCACATGATCCGGTGGTCGCGCGAATACCACGATGAGGACGACGTCGACGAGCTGATGGGCGTTGTCGGCACCCTCCACGGCTGGTTCCGGTTCGGCTCCCTGCTGAAGAATTGCCCGTCGGTCGAACGGCGGCGCGTCGCGATCTGGCGGCTGATTGACACCGGTTTTCTGTTCTCGATCACGGGCGAGAAGATCACGGAACTTACCTGGCTCGGTCACGCGCCTGCTGGCGGCGCTACCGGTCTCTGCGGCTGAGGGAGGAGATACTCATGAGCCGGACGAAACCTGCGATGGCGTTCCATCCTGACCAACAGTTTACGTTCGAAAAGGAGCGGTACTACCTCCTCGCGATGTCTCCCAGTGGCATCCGCCTCCAGCACCAGGAGCAGCCCTCACGGGCTCTCTTCCTGACCAACGAGCAGATCACCGAGGGATTGGCCAACGGAACCCTCCGGGCGGAATACCCGCCCCCGTAGGCGATCGCTGAGGCGCGTCCCACGACTCATTTATTCCATCCCGTTTGTCAGGATTCTCTCTTGGACTACTACCCTCTTCCCAAGGTCTTGCGACATCCCGTGCCCATGCTTGGCAGCGAGGATATTCTTCGCATCGGAACCGAGGCCTTTGTGCCTGCAGGGCGTCGCCTCGACGGCTATGAATTCTATCTTGAAGAGCATCCTGACCGGACGATCTTCCTGACGCACTCGGACATCAACGAGCGCGTCGACGCGGAAACAGCGCGGATTGAATATGGAGGCAACACGCGCGAGCTACAATTCCTCGAGCTTCTTTTCAGCGGACGGAAGTTCAACGAGTTTGAGGAAAAGGTGCAGCGCATCGCCCGGCTTCGCGAGCGCCTGTTCAAGAAATACGATGAAGAGTGCTTACTTTCCGGCCACGTCAGCCGTTCAAGCCAGGACTTTCAGTCCTGGATCGACCCTCACTGGAGAAAGCTGCTCGGGCCAGTTCGTTCAGACACGCTGAAGGGGATCAGTGCTCCCAGCGTTTCGACGTTCAACCGCCTCTACAAGGAGTGGGTGAAATATAATCGCAACATCCTCGCCATCCTCCCAAGACACACCGGCCCCGGACGAAAGACCCTGACGTTCACCGCGGAGTCCCTCGACTTTGCGGTACTCGAAGCGCGGAACTTCATGTCGCCACTCAAGCCTCGGAAGACCGACGTCTACGAGGGCTACAAGGCTGCTGTGCACAAGGAAAATGAGGCCCGCAAGGCCGCGGGCAAGCTTCAGTTCCACACGTTCGGGAAGACGAAATTCTACGAGATCATCGAATCCTTCGCGGCTTTCGACGTGATGGCGCAGCGCGAGGGTCCAGAAGCCGCCCGCAAGCACTTTGCGCCGAACCTCAGAATGCACGATGAGACCCTGCTCGGACAGCGGATCGAAATCGACGAGGTCAAGACTGACCTGATGACGATCTGGGCGTCAGCCGGGATGCTTTCCACGGCCACCGAAGAGCAACTCAAGATCCTGAAGAAAATCAGGCTTTGGGTTGTCGTGGTCGTCGATGTCGCCACCCGCTATGTCTTGGCCGCCAAGGTGGCGCCGTCCCCCAATGCGCAGGCGGCACTGGACACGCTGCGGCTGGTCATGACCGACAAGACGCACATTTCCGATTATCTTGGCGCTCAGATCCCATGGCTCGGGAAGGTCAAGCCGCACGGCACAGCCTACATGGACCACGGCTCCGCTTTCCTCGCCGAGGAGACGGTCGACGCCTTCCGCGCGCTTGGCGTCGAACCGACGCGGCCGGAAACGGGAAACCCGAAAAAGCGCCCCCACATCGAGAGCCTGTTTCATACGATCGGGCCGATGTTCACGCAGTTCTACCATGGACGCACCTTCCGCAGCATCGCCGAGAAGGGAGATTACGATCCGAAGCTTCACGCCTCGCTGGCGGCGGAGGAGTTCGCCGAAATCATCATTCACGGCATCTGCGACTACTACAACATCAAGGAACACAGCTCCCTCGGGGGACGTAGTCCTCACAATGTGCTGGTGGAGGCAATGGAAGGCTACGGCTGGATGCGCCCGCCACACCGGGAGGAATTGATCAGGGCCTTCGGCAAGCCGGACACGGCCACGATCGGCAACTACGGGATCGTGAAGTACGGAATCCCGTACAACAGCGATTGGCTCGTCGAGCAGCACATGGAACGTGGGCAGAAGCCGTTCGAGATCATCTCGGACCTGAGCTACCTCAACAGTATCCTCGTAAAGGGCAACGACGGCGGCTGGGTGGAGGTGGAGAACAAGATCGACCTTCCGGCGGACATGACCGAGCGCGAGTGGGCGGAGGCCCGCAAGGAAGACCTCGCGCAGAACCGCGCCGAGACTGCCGAGAACTACGTCGCCATCCGGGACTACATCCTCAAGAACCGCGAGAACGGCAAGGCCGCGACACTGCGCGCCGGTCTCGATCCGATCGCTCCTACGGCCGCAAAGCTCGAGAAGCAGCGTCGCATGCTCTACCGCAACTTCGCTGTCCCTCCTGTTTCCGGCGCACCCATTAAGCCGGATGTGCCTGTGCTGCCGCCGCCGGACGACATGCGTGGCGGAACGGTTGCCCGGACGCGGCCCGCGCATCTCGAGCCCGCGCCGATGCCGGCCGAAAAGAATTCGAAATTCAACCGCAACAAATGGGACGACTGATGACCATGATTGCTGCCAGCAACAATCTCCTGCGCGACCTGCGGGTGCGCGTCCGCAAAACCCATATCGAGAACCCACTCGACCAGGATATCGATGACGCGTTAGCCTACATCCTGGAGAACATCTCGGACTTCGAGGCCGGGGCTGCCTCGCCCCGTCGCGGCTACTTCATCACTGGGCCGGCCGGCACCGGCAAGACGACCGGATTCAGGCACGCGCTTTCGAAGGTTCCGGAACTCCAGCCGAGGGTTGATGAATACGGCGAACTTATCCAGCCCGTCATCGGCGCCAAGCTGCCGAAAAAATCCCTGACGCGCGACATCATCGTTGAGCTCCTAAAAGCCATGAAGCTTCCCTTTGAAGGCAAGAACGAGGGAGAGCTGACAAGGTTTTTTCTGGACCAGATCAAGCAGCGGCAGATCAAGATCATTTATCTGGATGAACTCCAGCATACCGTTCGGTCCAACACGACCGCGGCGTTCGAGGCCGCGCAGGATCTCCTCAAGCAGTTGCTCGATACGGAGGACTGGCCACTTCATGTCATCTGCAGCGGGATGCCCCGCATCGAGCGATTGCGCGATGATGATCAGGTTGGACGACGAACGAAGGTCATCCCCTTCCATCGGATGAACTTCTCCGAAGATGCCGAATGGATCGAAAGGGTAATCCGGGCAGTAGCGGTCGAAGGCTGCGGTCTCGATCTCGCATCTGAGCTGAAAGATGGTGAATTCCTGGAGCGACTTTGCCATGCAACCAAGGGCGCCTGGGGCACGATGATCGAGACTACCCAGGAAGCAAGCTTTCGCGCTCGTGCGCGCGGGAAGGCCGTGCTCACCATCTCCCACTTCGGGCAGCAGTACGAGGCATCGAGTGGGTGCTCTCGACAAGACAACATCTTCATCGCCCCGAATTTCCGCGACATCGAGCCCAGGAAATCGCTCGGGGCCATGGAGGAGGAATAACTCAATGACGTTGCCTGTTCCTGTCGCATTTCACTCCGACGAAATTCCCGGGAGTTACGCCGACCGTCTCAGCGCGGCAAACGGCTTTCCCACGAACCGCATGTTTTTCACGATGACCGCCATCGAGCAGAAGGCACTGGAGCGAGGGGAATCCGAACCTGTTTCCCGTCTGGCATACTGGTCCGGAGAGGATCCAGACTGCTTGAGCCGGTTCAGCGCACCACGGCCGCGGAAGCTCCATTGGTCAATGGGAGCGGCTGTTTTCAAACGAGAAGCTCGCGAGGGCAATCGCTTCCGGTATTGCCCAAAGTGTGTCGTGGCTGACTGGGAAAGCGGGCGCGGCCGGCCTGTCGCACGTCCATATGTGCGGGCCACATGGGCAACCCGCTCGATCCGCAGTTGTACGCTCCACCAGAGGCCGTTGGTGGAGGTTGCCGACGCGCCCGAAGTGGGCGACAGTTTCTGCCGATTTGCGATGCACCACAGGAAGATCATCGAGCTGCAGGCGGCAGAGGAAGTTGGGCAGCCTCACATGGGTCTCGACCTGTATGTTGCAGACCGCATTAATGGGCAGTCGAACGAACCATATCTCGATCGCTTTGAAACCCATTTGACGATCGATCTCTGCACATACTTCGGTAGCTTCGTTAAGCGCCACAAATACGCGCTTGCCGAGGTCCCGCGTCACTTGCGCGCTGCTCCCGCCAGAGAGATCGGGTATTACGTTGCGCGCCAGGGAGAGCAACGTATCCGGGAGGTCGCCACCCGGATCCTTGAAGCCGAGCGGCACAAGGCGCAGATCAAGCTGGTGCTGGGATCACTCGGCGCATGGGTTCGGCGCAATGTCGAGCGGGCGGACATGGCCGAGATCGTGGAGCTCTTCCAGGATGTGGCCGAGCGAACCCTAGCGTACGCGGTCGGAGAACCATGCTTTCTCAAAATCCGTCACAGATACCTTCACACGGTGAAGTCGGCTAGCGTCGAATACGGTCTCTTCGAGGATCGTGTGGTCCAGCTCCTCCGTGACGCAAAGTTGATCGACGAGACGGAACTTCCCTACGCGCGCATCTACTTCGATGCAGCGAAGGCTCATGAGATCCTGACGACCGCGAGCCGCACCCTGAACAGCAGAGAGGCCAGGGAGATGCTTGGCGTTACCGAGGAAGTGATGGCGAGGATCCTAGACAAGGGATTGCTTCCGCGTGTCGAAAATCGAAATGGAATCCGCGTGTACTCCCGTATCCTCCGTGAGGATCTTGAAGCGTTCCAAAAGCGCCTGTTCGCGAATGTCACTATGACCCCGCGAGTGAGCGCCCTTAAATCAATCACGACCGTGTGCCGTCTTGCCGGCTGCAACACGGAAGACATGCTATCAGCGATCATCAGTGGTGAGTTTGAGGGAGCTGAGGCTGCTGCCGGTGGCTGGGGGCGGATTGATGCCCTGCGGATCGACGCCCGAAAGGGCATCGACTTCTTCGTGAAGACCCGGAAGAGCTTGAGTGAAGTCGTGGGCGTACCCGTCATGACCCAGCGCGAGGGGTGCGGGTATATGCGCGTGAAACCTGAGACGATGCCGTGCCTGATCAAGCGAGGATACCTGGAAACCACTGCCGTAAACAACCAGGTCAACGGTCGACGCCAGACGGTAGTCACGATCGCCTCGATGGATGCATTCATGGCCGAGCACATGCGGCTTGGCGAGGTGGCGGAGTTCTTTGAAACGAGCCCGCAAACCGTCGCCGATAAGCTTGCCGATGTTGAGATCATGCCGATCTATGATGGCACGAAAGGAACCCGCTTCTATCGGAAATCCGAAATCATAGATGCTCCGATCGAAGTCTTCAGACCTCGCAGCTAGCAGTATCCGCCCTACCGTCATCGCTCGAAGCCCGCTTGCGCGGGCTTTTTTTTGCTTCCGCGCTGCTAGGCTCACAGCTATCGCGAACACTTAGGCGCATACCTACCGCGAACACACGATAAGTTAGCGAAATCAGTCAAAACCTACAACGCTAAAATATTGAAAATACTTCATTTTTAAAGATGCGAACCATTCTTAGGTGCAAACCTACGCGGATCTACTACGCCCCCTTACCGTTTTCACCTGTTTGAGGGTCGATGGCCGACGAGAAGACAGCTCACCCTCCACTTCAACAGGCGGGCACGCGCGCCTCGGATGCGAGAGCATGGATGTAGGCCCTGCGCAATCCTTCCTGCGCCTGATTTTTGTAAGCACGTTGATCCTCGAAGCGTCCGCCACAACCCTGACGTAGAGGCACTACGCAACTCAAAGATTGCCTTGTCATGAACGCCTATCCGCGGCGGTGAATACGGGACATTGTACATTCCGGGTTGGGCGATCTGCATCATCCCTTCCCTCCTGGAATGCCTGCCGGAGTTCGCTCCAGACAGGATTCGGAAACGCCCACTTTGCAGCATCGCCGAACCATCCGCGTCTGGCTCACTTCAGCGTGCGTAACGGAAAAACGGAGCAACACGTGCCTGCCACGTCCATTGGTGATCTAGTAGTGCAACTTCGGTGAACGTAGATACAACGTCCGCTTCGGATCGACCGCGACTGCGGTTTTGATATGCGTTACTCCACCGGATAATTCTACGGTAGGAGCTCCACGATTCGGCTCTGCTTGTGGCCGTTGACGGCAGCAGTGAGCGTGGCGGTCATATAGGCAGACGCATCAAGGGACGCATTGACTGATGGTGTCACCTCCGCTGCTGACATCGACGAATTATTGCGAGTGAGTCGGACTTCGGTCCGATGGTAGACAGCAATCTCTCTGCTAATTTCCGTTCCGCTGAGACTGCAAAACTCAGCACGAAAAGGGTGTCTGCCCCTGATCCGGAGCACCCTTTTCAAACTCGTTTTCGGGAATCCCCCTTAACCCTCGGCACCGACGGTTCGCGGGCGGCCAACCTCCCGAGTGATCATGGGCATAGGTACTCTGTCGGAGCATCCTGCGTGCGATGGTGCTGCCAGTTCCAACGCATCTTAAGCGGGCCGTCATCAAAGTCGAAGTCTGTGATTTCCTTCCACGGCAATAGCTTATCTATGGCAGTGAGTGTGGCGGTGAGATAGGTCTGCGGATCGACGGCATGGGGTTTGCCGGTCTCGATGAGCGAAGCGATGGTCGCCAGTTCTCGTGCCTTGCCCTCGTCTTCAAATCGAACGTAGAACGGGTCGCGCGCGTGAACACCACGTCCTCGCGCAACATCAGTCCGGGTTTGGTATCGGCTTACCCTCGTAGCGCACGCGAAAATTCCTCCTGTGAAAATCCTGCTCGAAGCAGACGAAGACGAGTTCCAGGTCGTTGGCGCTGTCACGCTTCCCGAGGAGGCTGAGCGTAACAACGATAACGCCGCTGTATCCGCGCGTCAGGCGGAAAGCCGCGTTACGGATGTCAGTCCCTTCTGGATCCTTCCGGTCTTCGCGGCGCTCATAAATGACCCAGAAGCGGGCAGCATCCCAAGTCTGTCGCAGGCTTTGGCTGACTTCTGCCTTGAACTCTTCGGCATGCATTGCCGGACCCCACGACAATGCCGTCTCGCCCGCATCGCTAACGACATTGAGATAACCGTCATATTGGTAAACGCCTGACAGTGACCGTTCGATCATCTCGAATGCGGTGTTTTCGCTGATTGTTGTTTTGAAGAGAATTGCCATGGAATCGATGCGTGTCACTGTCGATATGTCGATGAGACGGCGAGACTACTGGGTGTCGCTTGGGCGAGCAACGGAGACTTGGTCATCACGGTAATCGTAGCGAACGGTTGAAACGCGACCTCGTTTTCTTCAGACCTCGCCAGAATGTGAACTATTCGTAACTTGAAACACAACAGGCAAAGCGCTTTATCCGAGCGATGACTCCAAAGCACTTCATCTCGGCAATGAGCATCGCAGCCTTGGCGGCGTGCTCTCATATCGAGCCGCTTGAGACTCCCCTCGCCCAGTCAGCAATCCAGCACCAGACGCCTTTGACCGATCAAGCGGTGATCGCAGATGCAGTCGGTCGCGGTGCCGTCGGTGCGACTGCGCTTGCTTGGGCCAACCCATCGACGGGCAGCGCGGGCGTTATCGAACAGATCGATGCCAGTAACGATGGGCCGGACGGATGTCGCGGTTTTGTAACCAGTCGGCAATCGCTCGACGGCATGACGCGCTTCAACGGCGTAGCCTGTCCGTCTGGGAACAGTTGGAAACTGGGCGGGCAATAGGGTAGCGCTCGACGTCCGGTCTCGCGTCAACGGCATCTTCGCCGTGCTCTCTTCGGATAACGATCAATCGCAAGGGCGCCCCCATGCCCCCGGGGAGGCTACTAGCCTAAATCACACGGGAGGACGATCGCTGTTGCTTTACCGCGACGGCTTCAAGGTCACTACGGTCCCGCTGTCGACAATTATCCAGAGAGTCCGGACCAAATCTGCCGCTTCGCGACGGGTTGCCGAAATATTCGCTTGGGAAAATGTGACGATGCCTTTCGCCACGATATCCAGCCGGACGATTGCATCGTGTTCGGTACCACTTCGAGGGATGCCAGCTTGCTGGCGCAGATCGCGTACCGTGATCATCGCACGAGGCAACAAGCTCTCGATTTCGCCCGCGGTCGGCGGTCAACTTCATTCGCCGCACAAGTTCTGCGACGAACCCCGGGATGCTGCTCGTCTCCGCAGTTATCGTCATCACCCCTCGAATTCAGCGCCGGGCAGCCAACCGCGCGTATAGCCCTTGCTGATGCATGCCCGGGCCATTGCGTCGACGGGGTTGGATTCCGGTGTCGTATGACGTTCAGCAAGCATGTCGGATCCTCGTCATTTCAGGGAGAGCGTGCTCGGAGACAACGTTGCGGCAGCGAACTGCGAATGCGCGAGCATCGAAAAGCTAGACACCAGAACGAGTCGTAACAAGGATTCGTTGTCACTACGGTCAGATTGCGCCAACATCATCCCGCTTTTGTGTTTGGGGAGTCGCGAGGGGAACCATGGACGGCGAAAAGCAATCGGAGCCGCCGCCGCGTGTCGCCCGCCTGGTGCTCGTTACGCCAGAGGGTGCCGTGATCGGCCGACTGGCACTGGTCCCGGTTGATCTTCCTTGGTGGCAGGATGCGCAGTCGGTAGTCCTAGCCGTCCGCGAATACTATGGGATCGATGTCACGATCCTGCGGCTGCTGGAGGCAGTTCGCGACCGACCGCACGGTGGGGAGGTCACGTATCTGGCCGAGGTCGCACAGCCCGTTCCGACCGAGGTCTGGGCAGGGCGACTCGAGCCCCACCCGCTGCGCCAAAGCTACGCTGAGCCCGGCGGGCCTGCCGCCGATCTCGCTTGGGCCGCGCGCATACTAGCCGGGCATGGCTTGGCGCCCGCCGGGATGCCTGTCCAGATCCGAAGCTGGAATCTATCCAGCATCTGGCGCATTCCTGTCGCCCACCAAACTGTATGGCTAAAAGTCGTGCCGCCATTCTTCGCGCACGAGCCGCACGTCATCACAGCATTGGCCGGCCGTCCCGTTCCGGAACTGCTTGGCCACGACGGCGGACGCATGCTGCTCGCAGAAATCGCGGGCGAGGACATGTACGAGGCGCCGTTGCCGCGACTGCTCGAGATGGTGACCCTGCTAGTTGAACTGCAGTCATCGTGGACCGGCCGCGTTGATCAATTGCGCTCCATGGGACTGCCGGACTGGGGCGGTCCGGCTTTGATCGCTGCGATCGGCGATGTGACGGAGCGTGCAAGCGAAGAGTTGCCTCGGAACGAGCTTACGCTGCTCCAGCGTTTCGTCAGCGGTCTCGCCGACCGCTTTGCCGCGCTCGAGTCCTGCGGATTGCCTGATACGCTGGTCCACGGCGATCTTCATCCCGGCAATTTTCGCGGAACAGAACGAACCCTTACTCTACTTGATTGGGGCGACAGCGGGATCGGCCACCCGATGCTAGACCAGCCGGCATTTCTCGACCGCGTCGCGTCCGAGTACGTGGAGACGATCAAGGAGCACTGGGCTCGCGCATGGCTGGCCCGGCTGCCCGGCTGCGAGCCCGCTCGTGCGGCCGGCCTCCTCGCGCCCATTGCCGCGGCCAGGCAGGCCGTGATCTATCGGCGGTTCCTGGACAACATCGAGCCGTCGGAACAGGTCTATCACCGCCACGATCCCGCCGACTGGCTAAGGCGGACGGCGGCATTGCTGAGGGCGGGGAGTTAGAGCGCATATCCGGGTTTGGATCGGGTGATCCACGCCCGGAAGCCGAACGCCCGATGCCTCTGCGGGAAGCGACCTTTGGCTGAAAGACTGCTGGCCGAGCGCGGCCTGAAGTCGACAAGAAGCTGCTAAAGGATGGCTTCGCCAGGACGTGGAGCCCGAAGCCGCGGAACGAATGGTGTGACTGATTAAAAAAATCTGTCGGCACGGAACAATTTGCTCCGTTGATCGTAGAACCTTCGGGCCGTGCGGAGATTTGTTATACAACAGCCACACGACACTTAGCTGTTCGGCCCACCTCAACCTTAGCCCCGCTCAGAAGCGGGGTCTTTTTTGGCATTAGCAGGTCTCTTGACGTCGACAGGACTATTACCGTGCAGAATTGCACCGGAACTATTGTCATACAAAAGTGTTACCTGGCTCGGAGCGGATCGCGCAGAGGAGTCTCCTGTCTCCAGCAGCGCATCCCTCGCAATCTGCGCGATCTGCCCTCTCCTGCCGGTTAGGAGCCATTCATTGGTCAGGAACCTTAAGGAACTTTTCCGGCTATCTACTGTTAGAGCACAAGGATCGCACAGGCGCCCCATAACTGGGGTTGTCCGCTTCCCTTCCTTCCTGTGCGGTCCGTCCTTTCCACAAATAGCCGCGTTTCGGCGGGGCTCCTTTTTGATCCTCGGCGAGCAATGACGGCGCAACCCGCGCCAACATCCGCAAATTGCCGCCGAAACCGGCGTTAGCACAGTGTTAGCGCGAGCCACTTAATGTGGCGGTGACGCCATGGGAATCCCGGTTGTCCGTTGAAAAACAGAACAAGCAGAACGAAGACAAGCCCTGCCGCGGCTTACGGAGATGACATGAAACTGGTTTTAGGCAGCGTGATATTGGCATCTGGCATACTGCTATCCAGTCTGTCGGGATTCGCTGCTTCCGGCGGATGGCATTCGGATGGGCAAGGTACGAGATACTGGCATGTCACTCCGCCGCCCGGGCAATGCAATATAAGCCAAGCGAAAAACCGGGCGATTCGGGCCGGTATCTATCGTAGCGAGATTATACAGCAGGATGAGAATATCATCGTGCTCAGAGGTCTGGATGAATCCGGCGACCGGCGAACGATCGGTTTCGGCAACATCAGGGGGTGCCCTGAGTTGGAGGGCCATGAGAATAGTCCAAACTTCTGAGGACATAGAGTTTGTTCAGCTTTCAGAGCCTGAAGCTGAAGCTCGCTAAGGCGCGAAAACCGGTTCTGGGAAGATTATCGCGAGGTTTCCAGTCGGCCATCGCCGCGCAGAAGGTTCAGCCAGGCCCGCGACAGTTTCTCCGCGCCTGTGCCCCCGATATGGCAATCGTCGTAGCGGTCTTCTCCATCGAGCAACGCGTCGGAATTGACGCCCTCTCGGATACCGGGGCCGCTTCTTGATAGGGCCAGTTGCGCCCGTACTATCGCGTTGTCCGGAATATGCTCCTTGAAGCCGCCGTTGCTCGGTTCGAGGCATTTCGATGCGATCGAAATGTAAACCGGTGCTTCGACGCCGTGCTGACGCAATGTGTCAACCATCGACATGAAATGTTCCTGGTAGGCCTCCGCAGTGGTGCCGATAACGAGGTCCGCCTCTCCTTGCATCCAAAGGACGCTCGTTATCCGATAACCGGAATCCCGAAGCTGTCTCGTTGTATCGACCAGCACAGGATTGAGGTCACCGCCTCTCGCCCATCGCGCGACCTCAGATCCGGAATATGCGAGAGGTGCGAGGATGACGCTGTCATTTTGTCCCGATGCGATCAAATTGTTGCCAAGAAGCGTCCAATACTCTCCCTTGGTATCGGTCGATCCAAGAAGTGGCGACGCGGCGATGAAGCACCGTTTGTCAAAGGCGTTTATAACGCGAGCGCCATAATTTGACTTGTACCGTTGTCCACTGTCGTTGGCCGCGTTCGATTGGCCAAGAATGAGTAAGACAGCCGTTCGGTCAGTTTGAGCCGGGCAGGTCACAAGCGTTTTTGATTCATCCCCGATGAGTCGTTCCTTGTCGTCGAACGTATAACGGCTTGGAGCAGTCGCCTTCTCTCCGCCAACCATTTTCCTCATCGCGGAAAGTTGTGGCCAAGGAAAGGTCTCATGTCTCGCGCTCATGCCGCCGAGAAAGTACATGGCGATCAAGGCGGCGAGGCCGACTGCCATTGTTTTGCGCATGCCGTTACTTTCAACATCATCCGATGACATGGAGCCTCGGACCGATCAAGGCTGCTCCAGCCATGAGGGTTCCTTTACACCAGCCACATCCGCTTGCTTCGGGCATGATCTTTAAAAGAGCGTTCGTCGCGAAGATCGAGCCCAATCGACGACTATTTCTCATGGGGTCGCCGAAACCTGCTCAAATATAGACCGGACCGGTGATTTCAATAATCCGGTTGGGTGAGAGATCGCGCCTGCTATGGAGAAAACTCCCGTTGCTCGTCCATAGAAAGGCGGATTGGGGCGGCGAGGACAGTGTAGGAGCGGAGCACCGGTTACGCTTGTTAGCGATTTGTTGACCATAAGCTGGCTTTACTGGGCGTGATGGATGCGGAGGTTCCCGCACATCGTCGCGTGTTTGGTGTAGGCGGGATTGTTCGTGTTGAAGTATCCAGTGCGAGGATTATCGGGCGCAGGCTTGGGCGGAATTGCCACGCTGCTGTCGCGTGCGGAACGGTTGGTCGCGAAGACCATTCTGCCGGCTCTGTTTGCGCTGCCGGCGCTTGTCGGCTCGGCATCCTTTGCCTCGGCCGAAGACCGGGCCCTGAAGCTGTTCTTTACCCATACCGGCGAGAGGGCCACGATCACCTATAAGCGCGACGGAAAGTTCGATCCCAAAGGCCTTGCCCAGATCAATCGGTTTCTGCGCGACTGGCGAAGGAACGAGCCGACCCGGATGGATCCGCGGCTGCTCGACCTGGTCTGGGAGGTGTATAAGCGCAGCGGCGGCAAGGACTATATCCATATCGTCTCCGCCTATCGTTCGCCCACCACCAACAACATGCTCCGCAACCGCTCGCGCAGCACGGGCGTCGCCAAGAAGAGCCAGCATATGCTGGGCAAGGCGATGGATTTCTACGTTCCCGGCGTGAAGCTTTCGACGCTGCGGGCGCTGGCCATGCAGATGCAGGGCGGCGGTGTCGGATATTATCCGACCTCGGGATCGCCCTTCGTGCATCTCGACGTCGGCAATGTCAGGGCCTGGCCCCGCATGTCCCGGCAGGAACTCGCCCGACTATTCCCGAACGGGCAGACGATGCATCTCCCTGCCGATGGCCGGCCGCTGCCTGGATACAATCAGGCGGTTGCGAACTACAAGAAGCGCGGCGGCCCCGCCGCGATCCAGATCGCCAGCACCGCTGGCGAAGACGAAGAGGTGGGCGCATCGACCAGGCCGATCGGCGACACTGGAGATAACAACCTCGTGACGGCGCTTCTGCCCACGCCCCGAAGCCGGGCATTGAATGCGCTGGCGCTGCAGACCGGCGCGGTCGAGCGGGATGACAAACAGTCCGCTCCAGATGTTTCATCTTTGCCGATTCCGATACCGGCGATGCGGCCGGCCACCCTCGAACACGACGCTGATGTGGATGACAAACTGGAGACGGCATCGATCGGCCCAATTGAAGTGCTTCCGGAGAGACCTGCGCCTGCATTGCCGGGCTATGCGCGCTTCGAACCTCTCCGTGTTGCACACCAGGCCTCCAAGCAGGGCGCTGATATGATCGCCTCCCTGCCGATGACCGCTTCCTGGGAAGAAGCAAGTTTCTTTCAATCGACGTCCGAGGCGGCGCTGATGAAATGGGCGCTGCATTCTCCCGGCGAGGTGATGGAATTGAACGCGCCTCGCGTTTCCCCCCGCACGGTTCATCGTGAGGTCGATGCCGCGACCTCAGGTCAGGACATCACTCCGGTCGCCGCCACAGACCTGTTCGATGCCAGCCGCTTTGCGTCGCCCCCGGAGGGCTGACCGCAATCATCAAGGCTTGATGCGCTAGACGACGCCGATCACCGGCATAACGCCGCGCGCAATGTCAGCAACGAGCACAATTTTAAGTAAATATCTCAGCCGAAGTTAATCGCCCCAGGATAGAGATAGCGGATCATGGAGGATTTGATGATCGCTATCCGTTTTTGCGCCGCCGTTGCCGTCCTAACCCTCGCCGCATCCGGTGCGTATGGTCAAACTGCTCTCCCCCGAAATGGGATGATGCCCGAGGGCTATGTCTCCGTTCAGTCGAGTATTTCGCTGTCGCTACCTTTTGATCAGAGCGCTCCGCTGGACGAGCAGGTGCAAAAGGCCCAGAAGTCGCTCTACGACATTGCGTCGAGGAACTGTTCGGTTGTCGTGGAGACGATCGCGGAGGATTGCAAAATCACAGGAGTGACCAATAACGTCGATATGCAACGCGGCAATAATCGTGACGGTTTCCTCTCGGTTCGCGGTCAGATCAACATGGCGATCAAGCTCAAAGCTTCGATGCAGGGTTTGAAATAGCGGTCGCTATCGCCGGCTCAAGGTCGGGAATACAGATTCTCCATGCCGTCGGCATAAGAAAACTGCCTACAGAAATCTCAGTGAACGACCGCGATGACGCGAATTCCGGCTTCTTCCGCAGCGTGAATGAGTGCTGCGCGGGCTACCGTGGCCGGAATATTGCCCTGGATGGCATCCAGGCATGTTTTTATGGCTGCAATATATTCCTTGCCGTCGTCTGTCGGCCAGGCGGCAATAAGGGCGTCGGCGACCTCATGGAGAGATCGAACCAGCCTGGGCTTGCCGCCGATGACAAGCATCACAGGCGCGAAGTCTTCGCTCCTGCGCCAATCCACTATGCCGATCTTTTGCATGGATAACCGCCTTTTATCTAGCGCCGATCGGCACCTGATGCTTCACCAGGGAGGTTCTGACTGGAGTTCAGCTACAACGACCGAACCTCCCTGATGTCCTTTCAACAAGGATGAGGAGAATCTAGCCCAGAAGGCGCCCAGGGAAAGCCGGACCTAAGTCGGACTGGCGGCCTTAGGACCCGCTGCTCATATATTGGCTTGAGGCAACGTAAGGTCCGTGGAGGGGGCGGAACAGGAGGAGTATATGAAGTTCGGCCCCGAAAACCACAGCCATGAAGAGAGCTGTCCGCAAGGCCATAGTTCTGCATCGACCATCGCAACAATCGAAGCAGCTCTTTCCGCCGATCCGGATCTCGACAGCAGTTCCATAGAGATCAGGATGCTCGGCCCTGTCGTGCTGCTCGAAGGCTATATAACAAAACCTGAAGACCGGGAAAAAGCCACCTCGCTGGCAGCGATGATCGTCGGCCCGGCGAACGTCCAGGATCGGATGTTAAGCCGGTTCCCGACGCAGTGACGGGCACTGTCCGACCGGGCTAGAGGCTCTAGGACCATAGTCCGGGCCAGCCCGGGATGAAGTCCCGGCCCCAGGAACACTTCCTCCATTTTCAGGTTTGCTCTCCAGCGGAACCAACCGCACGAAGGAGGAAAACGAATGAATATCAAAGCAGTAGGAATTGCCGCCAGCGTTCTGTTGGCATCGACATCTGCCTTTGCACAGTCATCGACAGTCACAGGCGCGGCGGGCGGTGCTGCAACGGGCGCGATTGTCGGCGGCCCGGTCGGTGCTGCCGTCGGCGGCATCGTCGGCGGTGTGGCAGGCAGTGTCATCGATCCGCCGCCGCAGAAGGTGGTGACCTATGTTCAGCAAGCTCCAGCTCCGGCCGAACGCATCGTCGTGAAGGAGAAGGTCGTCGTCGAGCAACCTCTGCCGGAGACCGTCGTGTTGACGCCAATTCGCGACGATCCGAAATATGCATACGCGATCGTCAACGATCAGCGTGCGATCGTCGAACCTTCCTCCCGGAAGGTCACCCAGGTCATCCAGTGACCGACGGGCGGCTGCGGCCGCTCCTTCCAACCAACAGGGTACGGATACGACGCATGAGAATGCGGGCGGCATGGCGTGCCCGAATCCTCGGAGTTGATTATGAAAAGCAACCATTTCACCATGATCTTGGCGGCGCTGTCACTTGGCGTATCGCCGCTTGCAACACTGCCGGCCACAGCCCAGCAGGACACCAAGAGCAGCGGCGAGGCGCAATCCGGCTCTCAGACGGGCACGGACGCCGGTTCGCAACCCGGCGCCAGCAAGACGGGCACCGACTGCACCCCCGACGCTTCGGGAGCCTGCCCGCAAGGCAAGGGCCAGTCGACGCAGCAGAAATCCAGCCAGGGTTCCGACATGCAGAAGAACGCCGAGCAGCCTGCAAACGATAATGCGAAGAGCGGAAGTGCATCCGGCAAGGCTTCGACCGAAACCAAGTCCGGATCGCAAGACGCCAGCGGCGGTGGCACGGCCGAACAGAAGCCAGCCGGCAAGTCCGGCACCACGGATGGCAGCGGCACCGCCACCTCGAAGAGCAGCACGCAGAATGCCAAGCCGGCCGAAGGCACGGACAGCGGCAGCGCCACCAAGAGCGGTGATGCGTCGAAGCAGCCGGCCGAGCAGAACGCGACGACGACGAACAAGAGCACGTCCGAAACCAACGTCAACATCTCCGTCGAGCAGCAGACCGAAATTCAAACGGTGGTGAAAGAGGTGCATGTCGCGCCGGTGAAGGAAGTCGATTTCACCGTCTCCGTCGGAACGAAGATCCCGAAGAAGGTCCGGCTTGAACGGTTGCCGACGCGCATCGTGAAGATCGTTCCGCAATATGAAGGCTACCGCTTCTTCATCCTTGCGGACGGTCGGATCGTTATCGTCGATCCCAATGCACTGACGATCGTCTACATCATCGAGGCCTAAACGAAGCAGACGCTGCCGGCGGCGTCTTTGCGCCGCCGGCACGGACGTAGGGATGTTCCTTTCAGCCGATGCCGGAGGCCAGGCGCCATCACCGGCACCAGAAGCTTGTCATGAGCGGTGCAGGCAGGCGGTGATGCAACCATCGCCTTTAGCGCAAAACCGCTGCGCATCTTTGCCCGACATGCTTTAGTATTTTTTAGAGACTCCTAAAAACCCATCTGACAGGCAGCGCTCATACATCGCCAAAAATCGAAAACGATTTTCGGGAACAATGAGGTTGATTCAATGCCTTAGCGCATTATCTCTGCGCCTGAAAAGACCCGCAGGTGCATAGATGAGGACCGTTTCCGCGCAGGGAAAACTCAGACCAAAGTCCGATCCACCCCCGGACTTCGTGCCCATACTAAACTTTCGATCACTGTAATAACAATAATATATTATCAAGTAACGAAGCGAGATGATGTGATAAACGGGTTCGGATTCATTGGATCGCATTTATATGACGAGTTCTACTTGGACGATGATACCCAGAAACCGGTTGTAGTTAACTATCTTTGCACCGGAGCTTTCGAAAACATAGCACACATCAGGGATGCCGCGTTTCCACCGAGCCATATGCTTTTCGATGAGGCAACCTCGGCTCTCTCGATTCGGAACTCGTCGGAGAGGCTCTCGATGCCATGCCGATTCCTTCGATCGAACCGCAAATGGCGGCGGCCGTCTCATGGAACGGATCGTCGAGAGCGGGCAGGTCGTGAAGTATCCGGCTGCTCATTATCGAGCACGGCATTGGCAACAACACTTTAAAGTAGGTACTTCTAATAATTAACATTAATAAGCGAGTAATTCTTAGAACTCTTCTAAAGAATTGTCATGCATTACAGGTGATGCTAATAAACAACTACCTTAATTTCAAGTCACGAGGCACGAAGCAATGAAAAGCGTATTGATTTCTGGCGGGGCTGGCTTCATCGGATCCCACTTGTGTGATCGACTTTTGCTTAGAACGGATATCGAGAAGCTGGTCGTTGTCGACAACCTCTGGACCGGGCTTTTCGAAAATATCGCGCACATCCGGGACCCCCGTTTCCACTTCGTGAAATCCGACGTCGAGACGCTGCAGACCTCGGATAAATTCGACGAAATCTATCACCTTGCATCCCCCGCATCGCCCCCGTGGTACATGAAGGAGCCGAAGAGGACGATCTCCGCCAATCTTCTCGGGGCATTCCGGTTGCTCGACTTGCTGAAGAAGGGCGGACGTTTCGGTTTCACCTCTTCTTCCGAAGTCTATGGCGATCCTCTGGTGTCACCGCAGCCGGAATCCTATAAGGGTCAGGTCGACTGCACCGGTCCGCGCTCGTCCTATGACGAGAGCAAAAGGTGCACGGAGTCGCTGCTGTTCGAGATGCAGCGCACGCAGGGGCTCGATGTCAAAGTCGTCCGCCCCTTCAATATCTACGGTCCGCGGACACGCTTCGACGATGGCCGCGCGGTCTCCAACTTCATCACCCAGGCGCTTTCGGGCCGCCCGATTACCGTGTTCGGCGACGGCCTGCAGTCACGCAGCTGGGGTTATGTCGACGACATTGTCGACGGTTTCGCGCGCTATTTCTGGATCAATCAAACCGACTACAAGGGGCCTCTAAACGTCGGCAACGATCGCGAGATTTCGGTTCTCGAGGTCGCGCAATATGTCTCCAGACTCGTCGGCGGCGTGCCGATCGTCTTCGAGCCGTCACCGCCGCAGGACCCCACGAATAGACGGCCGGACTTGACCAACGCGCATTATGTCATGCCCGAGTGGTCGTGCAAAATCACCTACGAACAGGGCGTGGCGATGACGCTCGATTGGTTCAGGGAGCAAATGAAGGCGCACGCGGCAGAATAAACCATGATGGCTTTCGAGACTCGCGTCCTGAATGCAGTTGGCGTATGTTCACGGTGCGATTGAGAGAGTAATGATGCGAGAACCCATTCCGTCCGATCTGAAGGATATAAGTTTTCCCGTACCGATCGACTATCTTGATCTCGCCACCTCTCACCTCGATGCGGCTTCGCCCCTGGTCTCCGATGGGCTCGTGGTCTTTCTGTCGGATGGTCTTCCCGTTGGACAAGCCTATATCGAAAGGCCCGAGACGGCGGCGGCACTCGCCGAGCGTGTCGTGCGACCCGAGACGCTCGAGCATGCGCGTCACGTCGCGCAAACTCCTGTGCGCAACCGCGACGTCAGCATTCTGATCTGCACCAAGGACCGGCCCGAGGAACTGCGCCGGTGCCTGGCCTCCATCCCCGAACAGTCGCTTGAGCCCGTCGAGATCATCGTGGTCGACAATGCCTCAACAGGCGATGCGACGCGCCGCGTCGTGGAAGAAGCGGGCGCCACCTATGTCCGTGAAGACCGGGTCGGGCTGGATTATGCCCGCAATGCGGCGGTTCGGGCGGCGAGAACCGAATTCGTCGCCTTTACCGACGACGACGTCGTTCTCCACCAGCGATGGCTGGAGAACCTGATGAAGGCTTTCGATCTGCCTGAGATCGCCTGCGTGACGGGATTGGTCCTTCCCGGAGAACTGGCAACGCCGGCACAGTTCATCTTCGAAAAGCATTGGAGTTTCGGCCGAGGTTATCTCAGGCAGGATTTCAATCAGGATTTCTATACCAGGGACACGCGTTACGGCGCTCCGGTCTGGACGATCGGCGCCGGCGCAAGCCAGGCCTTCCGCCGCAAGGTCTTCGACGAGATCGGCCTGTTCGATGTCCGTCTCGACATGGGCGCGGCCGGCTGCTCGGGCGATTCCGAATACTGGAACCGGCTGCTCCATCACGGCCACGTCTGCCGCTACGAGCCGACGGCTGTGGCCTGGCACTTTCACCGCAAGGACATGAAAGGGCTGGCCAAGCAGATCCACCAATATATGAGCGGCCATGTCGCAGCTCTGCTGGTGCAGTATCAGAACACCGGACATAACGGCAATCTCAGGCGCATCCTCATCTCCTTTCCGAAATACTATGCCGGAAGGCTCCGCAAACGACTTCGCAAAGGCGCGACATCGAACGACTTCTTCCTGAAGCAGGAGATGCTCGGCAGCGTGAATGGCGCTTTCTATGTTTTGCGGCGATGGAAGATGCCTGCATGGTGAGCGCTGCGACGCCTGAGATCTCATTCCTCATTCCTGCCTATAATGCAGACGATACGCTTGCCGAATGTCTTGCCAGCCTGCAGCAACAGACGCGCTCGAACTGGCAGGCCGTCGTCGTCGATGACGGCTCAACCGACCGGACCTGGGAGGTTATCGAGGCCATCGCAAGAAAAGACAGCCGCATTCTGCTCGCCCGCCAGCCGAATGCCGGTGCGGCCGCGGCGCGAAATCATGCCGCACGCCTGGCGGCGGCGCCCCTGCTCTGCATGCTGGATGCCGACGACTGGCTGGATCCGACCTTCATTGAAAGCATGCTGCCTGTGGCAGAGGATGCCTCCACGCCTGTTATCGCCTATTGCGCCTACCGCAGAGTCGCCCCGGACGGCCGGCTGCTGCGGGCGGAAGCAGCCCCCATCCTGGCGGGCGATGTCGCCAAGCGCGAGTTCTCCTCCTTCTGCGCGCTCGCCATCCATACGGTTGTCTTTCCCAAAAGCCTTTTCGAGCGGCTGGGAGGCATGGATGAGACCCTACAGACCGGCGAGGACTGGGATCTCTGGATGCGCATGGCCTTTGCGGGCGCAGAATTTCGTCGGCTCGACACGTGCCTGGCTTTCTATCGCATGAAGGCGGGCTCGCTGTCCGGCGATCCGGTCAAGATGGTGCGTGACGCCATTAGCGTGACGGCGAAGGCGCAAGCGCTGCTGAGGCAACAGGGCTTGTCGGCCGAGAGGCCGGAGACAGGCTGGATCACGCCCGCCATCAGCCAGCTGCGCATGCTCGCCTGGGTCATCGCGGCCAAGCGCGACCCGAGCTTGGATGTAGCAGCCCTGACCGCACTGCTGCCCGATATGCCCGATGCGGCGGGCTACGAAAGCTTTTTTGCCGGCGTGATCCTGCACGGCTTGCGGACGGGATTGTTCACCAATGACACCGACGATCTCGTCGATGCGCTCGATCAATGGTTGCCGACTTTCCTTTTGCTCACCCAGCTGATCCAGCGTCATTCCTTCCCCGGCACCGGCCGCAAGATCATTGAGGCCGCCGCCTGGGAAATATCCGCCGCGGATCTCCTGCGATCCTTCACACTTTGCAATGTCCAGGTGGTCAGTGTCGAGCTAGGCGCGCTTTCCAGGCTCGCCAAGGCCGAGCAGGCCGATACGCTCATCATGCACGCTTTCTCAGGCGGGCAGCATGTCGGCACCTTTGTCGGGCCGCTCTGGGGCGATCTTTCGATCCGGGCGCAGATCCGGCTGATCATGCAGGAGATGCAGGCAGGCGAGCATCTCCAGACGCCGCCGACGCTTGCCTATATCAGTTCCTGGACGAGGGAAGCGCTGCGCGGATACCGAGCCTTCGGCGGGATCATCATCCGGCACGGCCGGCGGCGCGGCCGCCTGGAAAGACTGATGGTGGGCCTTGGGCGCAAGGCGCTTCTTGCCTCTGTGCCAAGCGACAGCGATGACAATGATGCGCGGCTCGCCGACAGCCTGCGGACCCTCCAGCGCGACCCGGAGCCACGCCCCCTAAACCCCTCCGGGCCGCGCCCAGAGGAAGAAAAGGCAGCTCCTGCCGTTCACTCGGAGGAGGAATACTGGGAGCATATCTTCGAACGACCGGATCCGTGGAACTACGTCTCGGTCTACGAGCAGGTGAAATATGCCCAGACGCTGAGCCTGATCCCGGAAGGGATCGAAAAGGCGCTGGAGCTCGCCTGCGCCGAGGGGATCTTCACCGAAAAGCTGGCGCAAAAGGTCGCCCGGCTGACGGCGACGGATATTTCCCAGCGAGCGATCGACAGGGCGGTGGAGCGGTGCCGCGACCATCGCAATATCGAGCTTCGCGTTCTCGATTTCGTCAGACAGGATCTTCCGCCCGAGCAAGATCTCATCGTCTGCTCCGAAGTGCTGTATTACATGAAGGATGAGGAGATGCTCGCGGCTGCCTGCCGGAAGATGGCGGCGGCGCTGAAGCCGAACGGCTACCTCATCACCGCCCATGCGCATATCCGCCGCGACGAGCCCACCCGGACGGGTTTCGACTGGGGCAATCCTTTCGGTGTCGGGACGATCCGGCAGGTTCTGGCCGCGCAACCTGGGCTGACCCTGGAAGAGACGATCGAGACCGAACTCTATGCCATCCACCGGTTCCGAAAAGGCCCGGTTGCCGACGCTCTCCTGCGCATCGAGGGGCATGGAATACCATTGGATGCGGATGTGGCAAAACACATCATCTGGGGGCCCGATGGCATCGACCGAGAGGCGGCATGGACGACGGAGGTCACGACCTCGGTTCCCGTCCTGATGTATCACCGGATCGCAAGGGATGGCCCCGCCGCACTCCGGCGCTTCCGCACCTCGCCGGAGATTTTCCGCAAACAGATGCAGTTCCTTCGGCGCCAGGGTTATTACACCGTGACGGCACAGACCCTGGCGGAGCTTTTGCGCAGCGGCAAGCCGATCCAGGGCCGGCCGGTCATGCTGACCTTCGACGACGCCTATTTGGATTTCCTGACGGAAGCCTTCCCGATCCTTGCCGAAAATGGTTTCAGCGCCGAGGTATTCGTCGTGACCGACAAAGTCGGCGGCCGGTCGGACTGGGACTCGGCCTATGGAGAGCCTGCACCGCTGATGGTGTGGTCGCAGATTCAGGAACTGCACCAAAAGGGCATCAGCTTCGGCTCCCATCTCGCATCCCACACACCGGCAAGTGCGCTGGACAACCAAGCTCTGCTCGGCGAAGCCGTGCTGTCGCGCAATGCGCTGCAGAGCCGGCTGGGCATCTCCGCGGCATCCATCGCGCTGCCCTATGGCGCGACGGACTTCCGGGCCCCGGGCATTCTGGCGATCGCCGGCTACAGGGTCGGCTTCACGACACGGCATGACAAGGCCGGCTTTTCCGACAATATCTTCGGTCTGCCGCGCCTCGAAGTGCGAGGCGATCATCCGCTCGAAGCCTTCCCTGAGCTTATGGGCCTGCCGGGAGCCTTTATCGGATGACAATATCAGGCGCAGCCGCCCCTCTCATCACCGTCGTCATACCGGCTTACAATGCCGAGAGGACGCTTGCCGAAACATTGCGAAGCGTCTCTGCCCAGTCCTATGACAAGCTCGAAATCCTGGTGGTCGACGACGGATCGCGGGATGGGACCTTCGAACTTGCGAGCGATTATGGCCTGAGCGACCGCCGTATCCGGGTTCTCCGCCAGAACAATGGCGGGGTTGCACGCGCGCGCAACCACGGCATAAGGGAGGCACGCGGCCCCTATATCGCTCCCGTCGATGCCGATGATGTGTGGCATCCCGAGAAGATCGAGCGCCAGCTTCAGGCGCTGAGGACATTGCCCGGCGGACACGGGGTCGTCTACAATTGGTATGCGGCGATCGACGAGAACGGCATTATTTTCGGCCATTCACGGCCGGTCCTGCATGAGGGGAATATCTTCGAGCCGCTGCTGCGGGAAAACTTCATCGGCAATGGCAGCACGCCCCTAATGCCGCGGGCGGAGATCCTTCGCTGCGGCGGCTATGACGCCGGCCTGCGCGACAATGGCGCCGAAGGCTGTGAGGATCTGAAGCTTTATCTGGCGCTCGCCGAGATCCTGCCCTTCGCCCTGGTTCCCGATTTCCTCACCGGCTATCGCTTCACCAGGGGCAACATGTCCAGCAACGCCTACCGGATGCTGAAGTCACATAGCCTGGTGATGGCCCCGATCATCGCGCGTTATCCGCAGCTTGCGCGGGATATCCGGGCAGCCCAATTCAACACAGCGCGCTGGTATTTCAACAAGGCCCTTCTCGGCGCCGATTATGCGCAAGTCGGCAAACTCACGCCGATGATGGCAAAAAAATACATCCCGCAGCTGATCCGCCATGGCATGCAGCAGGGCTGGCGCCAGACGAAACGCCAGGGCATCCGTATGGCAAGGCATGTCCTTGGAAAGCCCGCCCGGCCAACGAAACGCTTCGCCGCGGAGATTCCGCAAGCCGGAACGGCATTCAGCGATCGTTTCACGACCGTGCCCGCCGAGCAGGCGATCAGCCCGACCTCTTCACGGACGGTCGGCCATGAATAGGTTTCGAAAACCAGCTTCCGCTAAACCGACAGGCGCCTATCTGGTGGTCGCGGCAAGATTTCGCGAGCTTCGCCAACTCGTCCCCTCGCTGCGGCTCAAGATGACGGTGATGATCGTCCTGGGCATTCTCACGGGGTTCTCGGAAATGGTCGGGATCACCTTTCTGGTTAGCCTCGTCTTTCTTCTCGGGCAGGAAGGCCCGGTTGCCGGCAGCGCCGTCGCATGGCTTCCGGCGTTTTTCGGCGGCATCGACCTCAGTCTTTCCAAGCCTGTGCTCATCGGCATCCTGATCGGCTCGATCCTGTTCCGGATTCTTCTCGGATGCGCCAATTCGCTGATTGCAAGCGCCGTCAACCATCGGATCAGCGACCGCATGCGGGACCGCCTCTACGCCAAGGTCCTGACCATGCCCTTCCAGCGCTTTCAGGATTATGAGCGCAGCGACCTGATCAATGTCATCGCCACCGAATCCTACGCGGTGTCGTCGGCCCATGCCAGCCTCGTTCGACTGGGGGTCAATTTCGGCACGATCGTGATCTTCGGCGTCGGCATGCTGGTCATGGCCTGGCCGATTGCCTTGCTCGGGCTCGCCTTCGGCTTCATCCATAATTTCGCATTGGGGTTCTTCGCCGGCGCCTACCGCCGTCTCGGCACCTCCGCCCTGGCCGCGGTCGAAGCCTTGACGCAGCTGAGCTGGACAACGCTGCAGACGTTGAAGGCTGTCAAAAGCTTCGGCCTGGAGAAGCGCCACCAGCAGCTCTTCGAGACGCTTTCCAGGGAGGTCGGTCAGACCTGGCGCCGGTCGGACTGGATGGGAGCGACGACCTCGCTTCTGAGCGAAATCCTGACCTTCGGGGTCATCCTGACGATCATCCTGTCTTCGGAATTCCTGCCGGTCGATTTCAAGGCCGCACTCTCGGCCACCATCCTTCTCTACCGGCTTCAGCCGCATATCAAGGGCTTCGACTCGCAGATCCTCAGCCTTTACGAGATGGAAGCCTCGCTGCAGAACGTCCTGGCGCTGCTTGCCGAAAAGGATGACATCAAGCAAGGGGAGAAGGTCACCCGCCTGGCCGAGGCGATCGTCTTTCACAATGTCTCCTTCGCCTACGAGCGCTCGAACGCGCCAGCGGTTCACGATCTGAGCTTTGCGATCAGGGCAGGCGAGACGACGGCTCTGACCGGGCCAAGCGGCTCCGGCAAGACGACCATCCTCAACATGATCCTCGATCTCAACCGACCGACCCAAGGCGTGATCACGGTCGACGGCCGGGATCTGACAAGCATCGACCGCTCCAGCTGGCTGCAACTGCTCTCCGTGTCCGGCCAGGATGTCGAACTGATGGAGGGCACGGTCCTCGACAACATCCGGTTTCGTCGCGATATCCCGGACGAGGATATCCGCTGGGCCGCCGATGTGGCGTGCGCCACGGAGTTCATCGAAGATCTGCCCTATGGCTTCGATGAATGGCTGGGCGACGAGGCGATCCGGCTTTCGGGCGGACAGAGGCAGCGCATCGGCCTGGCGCGCGCGCTCGCCGGCCGGCCCCAGATCCTGCTTTTGGACGAAGCCACGAGCGCGCTCGACGAAGACACCGAGATGCGGGTATTTTCGGCGATGAGAGAAGACGCGGGCAGAACGCTGATCGTCGTCAGCCATCGGCCGGCTGTGGCCAGGCTGATGAAGAACCGGATCGATCTGCGTCCGCCCGCACTCACATCCAAGCTCGGGTGACGGTGATGGAGATGCCAACCACATCCAACATTCCAGTGGCGGTGATCGTTCCTGCCTATAACGCCAGCTCCTACCTTGCCGAGACGCTGCAGTCGGTCGTCGACCAGACCCACAAGACGCTGGAGATCGTCATCATCGACGACGGCTCGACGGACGATACCGCTTCCATCTGTCGCCGCTTCGCCGATGGAGATCCAAGGATCCGGATTCTGTCGACGGAAAACCACGGCGTCGCTGCCGCCCGCAACACCGGGATTCAGGCATCGAACTCCCCCTATATCGCTTTCCTCGATGCCGATGACATCTGGCATCCGACCTATATCGAAAGAATGCTTTCGGCGCTCCATCGCCTGCCGGACAGCTGGGGCGCGGTCTATTCTCTGCACCGCTTCATTGATCCTGAGGGATATTGCACGAAATCCGGCTCGTCGCTGAGCGCCCGGGACTCCATTCTCAGCCGTCATCTCGTATTCCGCTTCGTCGGCAATGGCAGCGGTTTCATGGTTCGCCGCGCCGTCATCGACAAGATCGGCGGCTACGATCCAAGTTACGCAAGACAGGGGATTGGAGGGTGCGAGGATTTCGATTTCGAACTTCGCACTGCCGAGCATTTCAAGATCGAGACGGTGCCGTTGGGGCTGGTGGGATATCGTGTTCACTCCGAAGCCATGTCTGCCGATAGATCGCGTATGGCGCGATCCCTTCTCGCTGTGAGCGAGCAGTGTATTGCCCGTAATCCGACACTTCCGGCCTTTGTCGTCAGCTGCGCCCGCGCATCGGCGCATCTTTATGCATTTTCAAAATTTGCCGCTTTGAAAGATTGGCCCAGCGCCGCTGCCTCGCTCAAACAGATTTATCATCATAGTCCACTGCTTGCTTCCGGCGTCATAGTCAAATTGATCCTGTCAAAAGCCAACAGGGCCGCACGCAGGGCCTTGTCCAAAGCCTGGCCGGCCAGGCAACCAAAGCAAAAGAATTTCGGGAAATTCGATGAGATAGACCCGCTTATCCCATTGGTCGGCGGTTGGTCGCGCTTTAGAACCAAGGCATTGCTCAGGCGCTTGTCGGAGATCGACCGGTCTGGCGAATGCTCGCCGGCGACCTCGCCGCAGGACGCCTGAGCCTATCGGCTATTAGCTCTGGCGCCTTTGGCTCGGCGCCCATATCGCGCCAAGGATCGAGCATTGTCAAATGTCTAAAGCTTTGACAAATAACACCTCCATCTGCCTCTGAATATCTCGTCATTCCATATTCGAAAGCTCGATTTCAAAGCAGAATTACCGTCAGTAAAAAACAATTAATCTATAAAAATAACAATCATCCCAATAATGATCTGTGACAATATCAAATTTAACTGTCATCATAGCCGCGCACTGTGCAAACATTCCTACCAGAGGACCCGTCACCCACCCCGACGGGTCCTCAACTTTGCCTGATGGCAGGTTGCCGCAAATACGATCGCTGTAATGGCTGCATCAAAGCCGTGGATCGGAGTGGGGGGTGACGATATTGCCCCATTGAGATCGGCCCGACGCGAAACTCCCGCAGCGGCAAATGTCGAAGCGCCGGCTCTCCTTGGTCGATATTCTAACCGAGGCCTCAATCGATTTCAGGATATTTTCGGAGGCGAAACAGTCTTCATCAATCTGATGTCATCACCAGATAGAACTTTATAAGTATCGCAAAACTCATCAAGAATAATGCATCCTGAGACTATTGTAATAGAAGCCCTATATCGTTTTGCAATTGATACTTAAATACAACCATTATTTGAAATCCATAATTTTACCTTTTGATAAATTTGAATTTCTTTCGTAAATTGGCCATCTCAGTCTATTCGGTACATTTCATGTTCACCGATGTCGGCTTTAGCTTTACTTTGGAACCGGAAAATCTGCCGAAAGCGATGTCCGCTTCGAATTCTCAACATCTCCCACAACCTGCCGGTATTGCTGGTGAGGTTACGACAGCCGATGGTCCAAAATTCGGGGATGGCCGCGCCTCGGAAACTTGCCGATACAAAGCCATACGACCAAGCAAAAGGCAACATATTGATAAATATACATTTTTAATAGATTTCCGCGGGTTGAACCGACAAACCCGGCCAGCAACATTCGCTCTATCATTTCGAACGTCGGCATATGGGCTCGCCCTCGCCGCTTGAAATACCGACGCAAAATCCGCGACGTAGGAAGCATCGGCCGTCTTTGGCGAGTGTCCCGAAACGAAACAATAGATATGCCCGAGCGTAGTCAAAAACCCCTGTTTCAATACGCCGGATCCTCGACGACATGCTTAACCTGTGTCGAAATGGTCTCACCTCGGCAGCGAATTAACCGTTCATAAAGCATTTGCTTGCTCAACTTATAATTTGTGTCATGGTCACTGTAAGTAGTGAGGGAGCCGACCTGATGAGTGATATAGCATCGCAGATTCCGGAATTTGGTTACGATGAGCGCGTGATGATCTGCCGGAAGCAGATCGAGAAGGCGGTCTATCAGTTCATTGCAAATACCAAGGTCGACGGATGCGATCCGGCGGAAGTGGCAATGGCCATCGCAGACATTGCCGACGATTACATTTTGCTGCTGGCTCAGAAGCGCAATTTGACCCACTGAAAGCAGGGATCGGCCGGCAAGCGGCCGATGTCCAGAGCACAAGTGAAACCCGAAATCGCCGCCGCTTCCCTGCCGGGAGGCAACGTCAGCGAAAGCGCTTACCCCTCGCTTCGAAGCCATCCGTGAGATGGATATCGAACAGCTTCTAAACCAAGCGCCAGCGGCCGGAAACGAGCCGGCCTTCCCCAACCTAAAATCGACATTAAGCGCCGAACCATGGGCCCGTACCGGGCGTCGGCTTCAGCGCGTTGCCTCACGGCGGTTGAAACAAGCGGCTCCGTTCGATTGACGATTGCCCGGTTGCGCAAGCGCAAGAAATAACCCCGAAAATCGAAGCCGATTTTCGGGGTTATGCGCGGGTTTGAAGCGGTGGAGTTTCTTCAGCCCGTCCGATCGGACGCGCCGTACTAATGACTTCTCACACTCACTTGCGGAACCGGAGAACTCAATTCAGCCAGTTCCCTGGTCAAACCCTCCCCCACCTCCTGCTTGACGGCCTCGAGCGCCAGGTCGAGGCAATTCGTTGCGAATTGCAGTTTGACATCCTGAGCGACCTGTCGCGCATAGGCAATCATTCGCGCCAATGCGACAAGCTCCTCCAGACCGTCTTCCGCCCCTTGGTCTGCGTCTATCTTGACAACCGATGTCACGCCCATGCCCATTTCTCCAACGAATTGAAGGCATGATACGCGCGCAAACGTGATCGAGCCCGTGAAAAAAGCGTGACACAACCCCCGGTGACCATCGTCATCTTCGATTCACAATGCTGGGCGTGTCCGGAACGGCGTTTCGTGCAGTGTCCAGGGCAGATCGGCATTCGAACGACTGTCGCGCGCCTCCTGCACGGCTTTCAGCAATGCCAAGGCATCGATGCGCTTTTGATCGACGGCATTCGACAGAAGGGCCGCCAACAGTCGCGGACGATCCGGTTCGGTCAGCCCTGCGCATTGCTCGACGATCGCCCGCCATGTCCGTTTCTTGAAAAAGATCGCGCCTGCGGCATCGTCGAGCTCCCGGCGCAACCCGCTTGCCAGCAGTCCGCCATCCTCCATCGCATCGAGCGTTGCGCTGACATTGACGAGGGGCACCGTCAGCGCCTTGCTGCCAAGCGCGCTTGGCGCATGCGTAAGTGCGACGGCGGCATCGTCAACCAACCGGCCGCTGCGATAATCGTCGAAAATGCGACCGATCCCGACCATGCCGAACGAATGGCATTCGGCAGCCCGCAACGCGCCCATGCTTGCCGCCCCGAGAACCGTGACGCCCAGCGAAAGAGCATGGAGAATTTCCTTGTGCCAGACCGGCGCGGCATATTCGAAGCCGCCGTCGATCAGGCCGATGACATTGGCGCCCTGCTCCACCTGAGCCAGGACATCGCCTTGCGTGGCAGGCGGCATGACGCGGATCCCCTCGCCGGCCAGCGACGTCGCATCGGGAAGACTGGGGCCTGCGAAAATGATCTTCAAAAGCCTATCGCCCTGGCAAGCGCCCGCGTTCCAAACCGCCGGGCGCGCGCGCCCTCCGGATTTTCAAGTTCGGGGATGACAACCTTGACGACACTGAAGGGAAGCGCCTCCTCGCTGAGGCGCACGGCAATCACCGAAGCGATCTGCCTCTGTCGCAGCGCATCGAGCACGTGCTGCAGCAGCTGCGCCAGATCCCATTGCCGAGATCCGGCCTCCCCACCGCTGCCGATGGCGGCAACAGGCGGTGCGGCAACAGCATCGAAGGCCCGCCGCATCAGCGGCGGCAACGATCTTGAGAAAGTTGCAGGGGTAATATCGTCCCTGGCTCCGCTGATATAGGTCAGCCGGGACTGCACGGCCTCCGTCACCGCCCGAATGGCCGCGCGCACGGGAGACGGATGCGCACCGGCGCCGCCGGTGACCTCGACAAGGCGAATGTCCATGTCGCCGCCAATATCCCGCGGGCCTAGCGTGGCAGTGAAACAGGGGATGCCGATATCGCTGGTGATATCGAAGAGCTTCAGTGCCAATCCCGATGCTTCGATCTTGTCGATCAGCCCGTCCAGGGCGCCATCCTCAAAGCCGCGGGGATCGACGCAGCCGGCATAACGATCCGCTTCCCCGCTCACCTGCCACAGCACATGGGCATCACGCTCGATGCGTTCCAGGACGCCGTGAAGGATCGCCTCCTCGATATTGTTTCCCGATGCCAGACCGTCCGAAGACATCCAGTATCGCGCGTCGCGTGTCCGGTCGAGCACCACCGCTTCAAAAGGGATATAAACCTCATCGCCGGTGAGGATATTAACGCCGGCAACCCATTCAGTCTCCTCGTCCGATCCGAGATCGGATTTATGAAGAGCGGTCAGGCAGTTCAGCGTTTCGGCCTTGTGCCCCATCGCCTGCAGACGGGAAGCAGTGCCGCGGACGAGATCGACGGAGGGTTCGCCCGCAACCGCCCGCTCGAGCGCTTCCATGACGGTGGATACTTTGGCGTCGAGATCGGTCAGGCCCTTTCCCTGGGCAATCACGATCGACCGCGAATTCGGGGCGTATGCGCACCAGACGGGGATTCCGGTGTCATCCAGCCCGGTATGTCGCGCGACCCTGGTAATGCCGAACCTGGCCAAAAGAGGTTCGACGCGGGAAAGAGTTTCCCGCGGCGACATGCTTCTATCGGAATATATCGACCGGTGCGTCAGAATGCTGGCTCAGCCGTCGACGTGACCGGAAAGGGCGACCTGCGCCGACGAAACGGCGACGCCGAGGTCGACGTTCTTTACGAATGTGCCGCCGGCTTTGCGCAGGCCGTTTGCGGTTGCCAAATCCCCCGTCGGATTGAGAGGCTTGACCGTGCCCGCATCGAGGTCGGCGAGCCAGAGACCTGCTTCGCCGGGTATTCCAATAATGACTGCCTTTGCCATGTAATGCCCCTAAGTGATTGTTAAAAACCAGCCCTCAACAGGCCCTCCCGATAAAGCTCCTTTTGCCATTGCTCCTTGAAGGGAACGATGGCGAGCCACTTCTCGACGTCGAACACCGGGTTGATGCTCTCGGCGCGCTGCCGATGGAAGAGCGCCCGTTTTCGATCGCCGATCATTGCGCAACTGGCCGCAGCGATGCGATGGGCCGGCGCTTTGTCTTTCATCGCCTCGACATAGGCAATGGCCTCCTCGTACTGTTCCAGAAAGAAGCTCGCTCCCGCAGCACACCAGAGATAGGCATCAGGCGCGATCGGATTGAGCGAAATCGCTCTCTGGATCTTGGCGAGCGCATCGCCCGGCCGGGATGCATGCACGAGCGTGTCGGCATGGCTGTAGATGACGTCGGCAAAATGCGGGCTGAGCTCCTCCGCCAGATGAAGTGCGGCGACGCTGGCATCGACATCGCCGAGATAGAGTTTGGTGACGCCAAGCTCGCGATGGCCCGCCGCCGATGCCGGATCCCGCTCGATCGCCCGAAGCGCATTCTGCTCTGCCAGATGCAGCAGCTCATTGTTCCCCTGCGCCGTCACAAGCCATTCGCTGGTGAAGGTTCTCGCCAGCCCGGTAAACGATGGAGAGAAATCCGCCTTATGCGACAGCGACTGCTTGAAAGCCTTCCGTGCCCGGCGGATATGCGGCAATGTTAGCTTGCTCATCAGGCTCGAGCCGACGAGATAAGCGTGATAGGCCTCAGGGTTGGCTTCGAAGCGTAAGCGCTCTTCCTCCTTTTCAGCCAGTTCGCGGGCCACCGACAAGGTCAACTGCTGCGCGATCAGCCGTCTCTGCCGGGGCAGCGTATCAGGCGTCATCACAAAGCGATGGGCCCAGATGATCTCGTCCGTGGGGAAGTAAATCAGCTGCGCGAACAATCCTTCGTCGGAGAACCGCGTATCCAGGAGATAGGCGATCGAATGGCGGGCGACGACGGTCGCCTTCTCGGAATCCCGGCGGATTTGTCCGGCCGTATGCGGTGCAACGATGGAAATATTTCGAAGCGCGCAGAGTTCGATCGTGACGTCTTCGATCAGGGCGCTCGCAAGCGCCAGCCCGGCATCTGCGTGTTTCGAAGTCGGGGGAAGCAACACCAGCCGAGGCAGGATCAGCGGCAGCGATGCGCGTTCGATATCGGCAGAGGTCGCGCCACCGGTCTCAGCGCGCTTCACCTCCACCCTTGCAGGACCATTGCCGCTTGGCAATCTCTCGCCGAACGATGAACCGCCCGATAGCTGTTGCAGCAAGGCTCGGACCTGCTCGTCGTTCGGATCCCGTTCGAGGATCTGCAGAGCGGCGCTCGAAATGATGCGCGCAGCCCCCGACTTCTCTACATCAGGCAGCGCATCCAGCAATGCTTGCCGCAGTTGCAGCGCCTGAGCGTCCCGTTGCGCCTTCATCCAGGTATCTATTAGCTTTGTCGCTGGTTTGATATTTCCGATGAAGCCGCGCTGGGTCAGTTCGGCGATCGCATTCAGCCGCTCCAGCGGCGGACCGGCGGTGCGAAAGACATCCAGATCGCTGGAAACCGCCTGCGTGTTGAGACGAACCGTGGTGGCGGTGAAATCGAAGGGTATTTCGGCCCGCCCGCCGTCCGTCTCGCGGATGCGGGAAATCAGTTTGCGCAGATTGAGCCGCGCCAGTTCGGCTTCGACATCGCTCCATAGAAACTGCGCCAATTCATACCGGCTGAGCTCATGGCTCGCACCCGCGTAGAGATGGGCCATCATCAACAGGCCCTTGATCGGATAGCGAACCGGTTCGCCATTCGCGTCGATCAACCGTAGATCGCCGAACGTCTGCAAATGAAGCAAGGTGCACCTTCAGCCGTTCACAACCGGATCCTGCAACTCACCGTCGATGTCAGTCAATCCCGCGACCGCCAGGCTTTTGGCCAATGCTACCAGCTTTTGCCGGATATTCGGGTCCTCGATGGCGATGAACGCCTTGTTGAGCGCCAGCCCCTCCTTCGAGGACAAAAACTTGTTCAACTCGCTCGTCTCGCCCTCGATCGGTCCAGCGCCGCCGTTCTCGAAGAAAAAGCCGACGGGCACGCGAAGAATCTCGGATATGCGCTGAAGACGGCTGGCGCCGATTCTATTCGTTCCCTTTTCGTATTTCTGGATCTGCTGGAAGGTAATGCCCAGAAGTTCGGCCAAACCGTGCTGGGTCATCCCGAGCGTCTTTCGCCGAACTCTCACGCGATTGCCAACATAGACGTCGATAGAATTCGGCGATTTAGCCTTCATGTGAATAAGTCTCCCGCTTTATCAGCACGCCAGCTGTATAATGGAGAGTTTAAGCAAGAATGCAACTAAAAGTAAATATTTCGTAAGGATTTTTTTCAGCATCACACACAGTAAAAAACAACCTGTGGATTATTACAGCGGGCGCCGCTTGGCGCGGATATGCGCTGCGCTCTATCGCCCATTTCGCGGGAACGAATGCTCTCTGGGAGATGCGCCACTGCGACGCCGCCGCCAAAGAGGTTTTTGAGCGACGGCGATCATCGACTTGGCGAAAACAGGAATCCTTCCGACATATTCAAAACGAATATTGTCGAAGCCGGCATCCAGCAGCAGCGTGCTCAATGTGCTTTTCGACCAGAACTTGATATGACCATGTTCCTTCAACGGCATGAAATGGTCGTCCATTTTCCCCAGCGCAGCCAGGGCAAGATTCTTCAGGTAACCATGATAGGGCGTCGACATGACTGCGATACCGCCCGGCTTCACGAGATCGTACACCGTCGAGATGAATGCCTTCGGATCGTAGACATGCTCCACCACCTCAAGGCTGATCAGGGCATTGAATGTGCCATATTCCCTGGAAAGGTCGTCATAGGCCGAGCCGACATTCAACGGCAGGTCGGGATAATTGACATTGGCCTTGGCGATGCCGTCGCTGGAAGGATCGACGCCGACGACATAATACCCATGTCGCGCAAGAGCCGCTGCGGCGCCGCCGGTGCCACATCCCAAATCAAAGACGTCGTTTTCTGCAGAACCTTCGAAATGGCTCTCGAGCACGTCGAGCACGGAAGGCAAGATGTAGGAATGCGCGGTTGTCGGCTTGGCGTGAATATAGGTGGTTGCATCTAGCTCGACGGACATGCCCCTCCCCCTCGGCGATTGCGCGGCAGACCCTATCCAGGAATACGTCGAAAATTTGATTAAACCTGACCAGCAACCGACAGACAATAATAATAGTCAAATTATAATCTAAAGTTTTATAATAAAAAACAAAACCTATACGCGATAAAGGAATTTACAACGCAGAATAGGCAAAAACAATTGTAAGTATTATTTACTTAAACTAGGTTATACATAAATAAACGCCCAACATCCGAAATAACGCTAAAAATCCGTGGGGTTGCCAAGAAAACAAAACGATACAATCGCTTCGAGGTCATCCTGGTATCCATCCCTGCAATTGCAGGGCTGCATTGGAGATTGTCGCGTGTGACGGTGTTGAAGCGTCCCTGCCGAAATCTGCAGCCCTCCCCCGATGCCGGCCCTTAAAGTGCCCAATTGCCGACACGAAGCCAAAGATATTTAACGGATGAATGTATACTGCTTGATTTAGACAGCCGATCGAAACCCTTCTCGCGTGCCGGAGAAGACAAGCTTGCCCGATAATTCGTCGTCCGCATATGCGAAACAGCCGTTGGGGAAACCGCGGGTTCCCGTGGTCTTCTGGTTGCTGCTGACGATTTCCCTCTCGCTAATCATGGGAACGGTGCTTCTTTCCAACGACATGAAACACTTGAAGACGGTCGGCCATTATTTTGGCTACGATCTCTTTCCTCCTGAGGTTAGGCCTCCGCCCAAAGCCCTTCCCCGCCCGAAACCACCTGTCACCTTCACGCTTCCCGTGCATCTCATCGAACCACTGGCGGCGCAGACCGCGTCGACTTTTCTACGGACATGGCGGATATCCGGCGCCGCAATGTGCGCGGCGCTGCGCGATGCCGGTATAGAAACCAGCGATTGGGCGGCGGCGAGCTTCAACGCCGATACGTTCGAATGCTTTTTTGAGCACAGCGGCAAGCGACAGAAGGACCAGCTCCCGAACTCTATCTTTGTGATCGTTCGGGGTGACGCCGCTGGCACGATCAACAATATGCGCGTGAAAATCATCAATCCCGAGACGGATCAAAATGGCCAGCTCGATCCCGGCATTCTGCAAATCTTCCAAATCATGCTGCGGCAGCCACAATGGCTCGATTTTCACGAGACGCTCGACGCGATCAAGAATCTGAAGGACATCAAGGAAGACGGCTTCGGAGCGAGCATCAGCTTCACCCGCGAGGTGCTCAATCCCGGGAATTATAATTTTACACTGTCGTTGGATGCCACTTCAGGACCTCAGAAAAGAACGAGAAATTACTTTTCGAGCAAAATATGGCTTCCATCGCCAGACCCCGCAGCCGAGATCGGCAGCGAGCAACCGGAATCGGTCTCCACGCCACCCGATCCCGAGGCGCCGGCAGAGAGCCGTGAGCATCCGCATTAGCGCTGATCACGCCATGTAACTTGCATCGTCGTGATGTCTGGCCAGAAGCCTGTAAAGCTCTTTCAAACTGTCCGCACTCGGCCGTTCGGTGCTGTCCCCACCCGCCAGACGCCAGACACGCTCGACATTGAGATCCTGCGTGACTTGCGCAAGATCTTCGTTCAGCGAGCGGATGACGATCTCCGACCGACGCAGCCGCCACGACATTCTGACGAGCGCTGCAGAGAGGAGGAAAATGATGCCGATGACGCCGAGAGCAAGGGCTATGAACTGCCAGTCATCGAGAAGGGATAGAGCGTTTCGTGCAGTCGCCATAAAAAAAACGGCATTATGAAATGCCATAGGAAAACAGCTCATCAGATAGCTAAACCAATCTTCCATCACGAGCGACCCTCCGCAAAGATTCATATCTTGGAGCATCCTGAAAAGTCTATCAGATACTGACAATATCCCCTGCGGCGAAAGTATATTTGAGGTTGCATTACTCTACTCAATTGAACGCGAACCCCGCGATGGATCATTGCCGACGAGCCCGGCCCTTCAATTTCCACCGCGGACATGAAAAAAGCCAACAGTGAGAGATAGAATGAATAGAAGACGTTTCCTCGCCTCGGTTCCGCTCGCTCTGTTATATGCCAGGGCGGGCCACGCCTTTGCACAGGTGCCTCCGGCTGCAGGGCTACGCGCCCTTGCCGACAGGAAGTCGTTCCGATTCGGATCGGCAATCGATCTGCAAAACATCAACGATCCAATCGCTTCCGAGATCTACATCGACAACGTCAATTCAATAACGCCGCGAAACGAGCTGAAGTGGAATGCCACGGAAAAGAGACCCGGCGTTTTCAGCTTCGGCAGCGCCGACCGTATGGTTGCATTTGCACGCAAAAACAACATGAGGGTTTATGGACATACGCTGATCTGGTATCGCGTCCCGGAGTGGGTGTCTGATATCACGGATGCAAAGACCATTCAGGCGACCATGAACCGTCACATAAAACAGGTTGTCACTCGCTATAAGAACTCGATCGATGCTTGGGATGTGGTGAACGAGCCGTTGGAGTATGATGCACCGGACCTGCGGGATTGCGTTTTCCGACGCCTTCTTGGCGATGAATATATCCGCATGAGTTTCGACATGGCGCACCAGGCCAATCCCGACGCGACGCTGGTGCTCAACGAAACGCATCTGGAGAAAAAATCCGACGTGTTCGAACAGAAGCGCGCGCGGATCCTGAAAATCGTCGAGGATCTCGTCGCGAAGAAAACGCCGATCAATGCGGTCGGGCTGCAGGCGCATTTCCGCCCCGGCCTCGACCGGATCGATCCGGAGGGAATGGGGCGCTTCTGTGCGGCGCTGAAGGAGATGGGAATCGGCGTTTTCATTACCGAGCTCGATGCCTCCTGCCACTTCCTGAACCGCGACAAAGGCTTCACGCCGGCGTCCTACGCCGATATTTTCAGCGACGTGATCACCGTGGCGGCTGAGCATGGCGACTTGAAAGGCGTGACAGTATGGGGCATGTCGGAAAAATATGCCGATCGCGATGAGAAGGGGGCCGATCCCAATGCGGCTTGCACTAAGCGCGTTAATCTTTACGACGACAATAATGCGCCGAGAAGTGCGATTGATGGTATCCGGCGGGCAATAGAGGCAATGTGATGCGCAAGACAACGGAGACGCGAACAGATTCATGAAAAAGGCCGTTATTTATGTGGAAAAATTTTTGCCTGCCAGCCAGGCATTTGTTCTCAACCAGGCAGTAGCGTTTCGTTCTTTCGAAGCTGAAATTCTTGCCGGCTCGCGCATTTCTTCGGCCCATACGAAAAAATCCACTGTTCCGGTTCATGACATCCGTCGATCCCCCGTTGCGCGAGTCGGTGAACTGCTTCTGAAAATCCCGCAGATCGGCCTTCCCTTCCTCTTTCCTGCGATCGGCAAAGCCGATCTCGTTCACGCCCATTTCGGCAAGAACGGTTATGTCATCGGTCCCTTGGCGCGCGCCGCCGGCAAGCCGCTGGTCACGACGTTCCACGGCTTCGACGCCACCTATGGCGGCGATCCGAAAAAGCCGGGCGGCTTCAATCAGGTGCGCTTCTTCGCCAAAGGCCGAAGCGAGATGGCCGGCTGGAACAGCTGGAACATCGCCGTTTCCGATTTCATCCGCGACCGGCTGCTAGCGCTCGGCTTTCGCGCCGAGCGCGTCTATCGCCATCATATCGGCATCGACCTCGACCTCTTCAAAATGGAGCCTCGTCCGCGAAAAAAAGGGCTCGTGGTTTCCATTGCCCGTTTCGTCGACTACAAGGGCCATCGTTTCATGATCGATGCGCTTTCGCGCGTGGCTGCCGCCGGTACCCCGGTCGAATTCGTCATGGTCGGCCAGGGTCCGTTGAAGGAGGAAATCGAAGCACTGGCACGTCGTTCCTTGCCAAGCGTCACGATCCATGAAAATCTGTCGCAGACTGAGATAAGGGATCTGCTCGCCAGTGCGGAGCTTTATCTCCATGGAAGCGTGACCCTCGATAATGGTCACGCCGAAGCTTTCGGCCTCGCCAATCTCGAGGCGGAAGCCGTCGGGACTCCGGTCGTCGCATTTCGCTCGGGAGGCGTGGGCGAAGCGATCGAAGAGGGGAAAACTGGTTATCTCGTGGAGGAGCGGGATGTCGCGGGAATGGCGGAGGCGGTCGGAAGGCTGCTCAACGACCAGGCCTTGTGGACAGCCTTTAGCGCGCGGGCACCGCTTCTGGTGGCCGAGCGCTTCGACTTACGTCGTCAGACGGGGATGCTCGAGGACTATTACAGTTCCGTGCTAGACGAATTTGCCAGCCGGGGTCGGACTTGATGGTGCAGACAGGAAAAAAGCCGAAGTGGGGACTGAACGTATTTCGCCCGCTGCGGAACGGATTTGTGAAGGCCAAATGGCTCTATTATACGAAGTTCTGGGGAATGGACATCGATCCGACGGCCAGCTTTTCGTTGAGCGTGCGGTTCGACAAGACCAATCCGAAGGGATTGCATATCGGCGCGGAAACCTATGTCGCCTTTGAGGCGGCTATCCTGACCCACGATCTCACACGCGGGCTCTATCTTCACACGAGAATCGGCAAACGCTGCTTCATCGGCGCCCGCAGCATCATTCTGCCCGGCGTCGAGATCGGCGACGAATGCGTCATCGGCTCCGGCTCGGTGGTGACCAAGAGCGTTCCGCCGCGCTCGCTCGTGGCGGGCAACCCGGCAAAGATAATCCGCAGCGACATCAAGATCATTTCGCGTTACGGACGCATGGCCCGCGAAGACGACACGGTCTCGCAGATCGTGACGCACTTGCCGACTGGAGAAGCACGATGAAGATGTTTGCCTACCGGGGGAAACACGAGAATTTTGGCGACGAACTGAACCATTGGCTTTGGGAGCGTCTGCTGCCCGGCTTCTTCGACGAAGACGAAAGCCAGCTCTTTCTCGGCATCGGCTCGATCCTCTACGACAATTTCGATCCGAAGATGCAGAAGATCGTCTTCGGCTCAGGCTATGGCGGATATACCAACCCGCCGAAAGTCGACGGCAACTGGACGTTCTATTTCGTGCGCGGAAAGAAGACCGCGGAAATCCTCGGCATCGACCCAAGCTACGCGATCGGCGATTCGGGCATCCTCACGCGCAGCTGCTGGGATGCCAAAAGCATCGAGAAGCGTTATCCCGTCTCCTTCATGCCGCACTACGAAAGCGCCATGTACGGCAGCTGGGATAAAGTCTGCGATCTCGCCGGCATCCACTATATCGATCCCCGCTGGTCGGTGGAAAAGGTTCTAACCGAGATCAGCGCATCGCATAAGGTCGTCTCCGAGGCGATGCATGGCTGCATCATATCCGATGCGCTCCGCGTTCCCTGGCGGGCGATCCGGCCGATCGCACCCGGCAATCGCGCCAAATGGTATGATTGGGCGAGTGCGCTGGATCTGGAGATCGATTTCGATCCGATCGGCCCGTCGAACCTGGTTGAAGCCGGAGCGTCGCTGGTGCGGAAGAACACCTACCTGTTGAAAAACATCACGTTCCGCCACCGCCGCATCCGGCAGCTGACCGGCAACTATGTCTTCGGCTCTACCGTCAAGACGCTGCAGCGGGTAGCCGAGAAGCAAGGACAGCTCAGCTCCGACGAGGCTATCGTAAGAGCGCACGAGAAAATGCTGGCCGAACTGGGCCGGCTGAAGCAAGATTTTTCCACGCAGACGGCAAGCGCCCTTTAATGTCGCAGACCCCGTGACGAGGCAACAAAGCATGATGCTTTCCAACTCCATCAACACCCTTTGCTCCTGCAAGAGGGAGACGCACTCGGAATGGGTGTGCAGCCCGCTTGGACGGTCGATGTTGTTGACCTCAGGAGCCGTTCGCCCATGAGCAGTGTTACCGACCGCCTGATTCAGGGCAGCATGTGGCTGAGTCTGTCCCGCGCCATCGTCAACGGACTTTCGGCACTCAGCACCTTTGTGCTCGCATGGTATCTCGTGCCGGCTGATTTTGGTCTCGTCGCCATTGCAACGACGATCCAGGTCATCTTGAGTTCGGTCACCGAACTCTCGCTCAATCAGGCGCTTATCCGCCACGAATCTCCAAGCGAAACGCATTTCAGCGCGGTGTGGACGTTGAGCGTGACGAGAAGCGCGGTATTGGCGCTGCTGTTTGCCGCCGCCTCCTATCCGATCGCCGAATTCTATAACGAGCCGCGGCTGACGAGCGTGATGCTTGCCTTGAGTTTCAGCCTGCTGCTCAGCGGGCTAGCCAATCCGCGCCGTGTCATGCTCCAGCGTGACCTGATCTTCTGGCAGGAATTCGTCCTCAACGTCTCGCAAAAGCTGGTCGGATTTGTCGTCACGGTGGGAATCGCGGCCATCTATCATAGCTATTGGGCGCTCGTTATCGGCACCCTCGCCTATCAAGTGACCAATATCATCGTTTCCTACACCGTCCTGCCGTTCTGGCCTCGCATCACCTTTCGTCATGCACGCGAATTGTTTTCGTTCTCGGTGTGGCTGACGGCCGGACAGATCGTCAACACGCTGAACTGGCGCATCGAATACCTGCTGATCGGCAAGATGCTGGGCGCCACACAGCTTGGCCACTATACGGTCGGCAACACCCTTTCGACGCTGCCGACGCGCGAAGCGACCGCACCGTTGAACCAGACGATTTATCCGGGCTTTTCGAAAGTCCGCAACGACCCGGTCCGGCTGATCGCGGCCTATCAGCGCGCGCAGGCGCTTTTGGCGGCGGTGGCGCTTCCGGCGGGAATCGGCATGGCCGTCGTGGCCGATCCAATGATGCGGCTTGCCCTGGGAGAGAAGTGGGTTCCCGCGATCTTCATCGTCCAGGCGCTCGCATCGGTCTTCGCCCTGCAGACCCTGGGTTCGCTCGTGCAGCCGCTGGGCATGGCAAAGGGCCATACCAAGATGCTGTTCATCCGCGACACGCAGATGCTGGTGGTTCGCGTTCCCATCATCATCGCTGGTCTCATGATGGCCGGGCTTCCTGGCGTCGTTTATGCGCGCGTGTTGACGGGCCTGATTTCCACCGTGGTCAACATGCTTCTCGTCAAGCGCTTGATCAACTTGCCATTCTTCCAACAGCTCGGCGCCAACTTCCGCGCGCTTGCCAGCGTTGCCTTGATGGCAGTCGGCGTCCTAGGATTGTCGCATTTCCTCAGCATGCCTACTGATAAGCTGGGCTTGACCCTTCATCTGGCTATTCTGCTCATCACCGGCGGCATCATCTATATCGGTTCCAGCTTTGTCCTTTGGCTCGCGATGAACAAGCCAAACGGGCCGGAAACCGAAGTTCAGCGTATCTTTGTCAAGTTCCTGTCAAAAGCCAAACGTATTGCCGTAGCCAAGTCGGCCTGAAGCTAAACGAACACAAACAAGAGAGGCAGAATGACCAGCCAATCCAGATCGGAGCTGATCGCAAAACTCAATGGCATGATCCATGATTGCCTGAAGGACTATGTCTCGCGCGACGAACCGCTTGCGATTCTCGATTTTCCCGACATCCGCAATTGCGGCGACTCGGCAATCTGGCTGGGTGAGATGGCCTATCTCAAGGATCGCTTCGGCAAGCGCCCGGACTATGTTTCCAGGCTGTACGACTTCTCCGCCGACGAACTGAAACGACGGGTACCGACCGGTCCGATCTTCATTCACGGCGGCGGCAATTTCGGCGATATCTGGGTTGCCCACCAGGATTTTCGCGAAGCCATCATGGAGCGTTTTCCGGATCGGCAGATCATCCAGTTCCCGCAATCGATCCACTACAGCTCGCCTGAACGCATCGAGCAATCCAAACGGGCAATCGGGCGCCACAAGAATTTCGTGCTGCTTGTGCGCGACGAGGAATCGAAGGAGTTTTCCGAAAAACACTTCGACTGCGCCGTACGACTGTGCCCCGATATGGCTTTTGCCATCGGCCCGCTCCCGGAAAGGGCGACACAGATCCCCGTCCTCGCCATGTTGCGCGAGGATGCGGAACGGGTGGGCGGTACCGATCGCGAGATTCCTTCCGATATTCCTGTGGAAGACTGGATTACCGAGTCGAAACGGAAGGTCGATATCGCCAAGAGGTTGGGGGTAGCTTCGGCTTATCTCGCATTGAAGCCGAGCGAAGTTGCCTTGCGCAGGTTGGATGCTGCGGCACACAACCGCTTCGAGCGCGGCATCAGTCAGATTTCGCGCGCCCGCGCAATCGTGACCGATCGCCTGCACGTCCATATCTGCTCGCTGCTGCTCGGTCGCCCGCATGCCGTGCTTGATAACAGCTATGGAAAGATCCGCCGCTTCATGAATGCTTTCTCCGGCGGAACCGACCTTTCATATAAGGCAACCTCGCTCGAGGACGGAATCGAGTGGGCGCGTGGTCAGGCGTCCAAGGGGCGTGCCGATCAAAAAGAAGCTGTGAGCTTGCGGGCTTAAGGGGGTCATTCGATGCCACTTGTCACCTTCATTATCCCGGTTCGACATCAGGACAATGCCCGTGATTGGAGCAGGCTGAAGGCGAACCTCAGCCAGACCGTGACCTCCATTTCCAACCAGACCAATGGAGATTGGCGCGGAATCATCGTCGCAAACGAAGGGGCCGACTTGCCCGATTTGCCGGAGAAATTTTCCGCGGTGCGCGTCACCTTTCCGCCGAACGACCTGCATGAGCTCGGAAAGGGCAGCAAGGAAGACTTCCTTGATGCGTTCCGGGCAGACAAAGGCCGTCGCGTACTCAGTGGCATGTTGAACGCCACCGACAGTCGTTTCTTCATGATTGTCGATGACGATGACTTCGTCAGCTCCAGGATCGTTCAGCACGTATCCGATCATCGGGACGCCAACGGATGGACGATCGACCACGGTTACATCTGGGACGATGGCGGCAATTTCCTGTTTGGCCACGACGACTTCAGCCATCTCTGCGGTACCTCGTTGATCATTCGTGCCGATCTCTATGAACTGCCGGAACGCTTTGAGGATGCTTCGCTCGACTGGATCAAGTCGATGCTCGGCAGCCATGTCCGCATTGCGAACATCCTTGCCCAACGCGGAGCGCCGCTCACGAAGCTTCCCTTTCGTGGGGCGGTCTATCGGGTTGCCCATGGCGGATCGCATAGCCAGGCACCGAGCCTGCTACGACAGTATTTCCTGAATCGCGGCGTGCTGACCAAACCGCGGCGGTGGTTGCGCAATCTTCGTAAGCTGAGGGTACTCGGTGAAAGTCATAGGCGCGAGTTTTTCGGCAAGACGCGGTCAAACCCCGCGTAAGGAATCAGTCCCGTTCGAACATCGCACAGGCAGTCAAAATATGACGCTTTTCTCTTTCGACTTCACCAAGAGGGTTGGTAACTGATGTCGGATCTATTCGTCAGCGTGCTCTTTGCATCCTACAATGGCGCCAGCCGGCGGCTGCGCCACATGTTGGATTCCTTGGTGCGCCAGGAGCTTCCCCATGACCGATGGGAATTGATTGCTGTCGACAACAACAGCAATGACGGCACCTTTGATCTTTTGAAATCGTATAGCGAGACGCTTCCAATCACCATCCTGCAGCAGCGCAAGCCGGGGAAATCCGGCGCGCTGAATTTGGGTTTGGATCGGGTAAAGGGAGATCTCGTTGTCTTTACGGACGACGACATACGCGCCGAACCGAACTGGCTGAAAGCGATCGTTGATTGCGCCATCGCTCATCCGGCCTACGGCGTTTTCGGAGGCCGTATCGTCCCCGATTGGGAAAAAGAACCGAAGGGCCGCTTTATCGACTGGATTCCGATGGGATCCACCTTCGCGATCGTCGACGAAACGCAAAGCGGACCGTGTGATCCGACGAAAGTCTGGGGTCCGAACACGATCATTCGGCGGGAGCTGCTTGGAACGAGCGTGCGCTACCGGGAAGATATCGGTCCTCTTCCCGGAAAGATGTTCGCCATGGGTGAAGATGCGGAGATCATCATTCGCCTGGCGGCAAATGGCGCCAAATCCTATCGATGCGCCGAAGCCGTGGTCCATCACTGGATTCCGGCATCAAGTGTCACCGAGGATTGGGTACAGAAACGGGGCGAACGGCTCGGCTACGGCATGCCGGCACTCTTCCCGGATGAGGTTCCCGAAGGGATGAGGCTAAGTGGCGTTCCGCTGCAAACCTGGGTCGAAAGCGCGCAATGGGCTTGTCGGGCAGCCACGCTTTATCTCCTGCCGCAATCGAAGAAGCGTTTCTGGGCCATCTGGAAATATTACTACATGCGTGGTTATCGTGCCGGAATTCGCAGATACGCGCCCCAGACGCTGGCGCGGTGATCGATTGGTCCAGGAGACGATAATTTGAAACTCTCGGTGCTGATCAACAATTTCAATTATGGGCAGTTTTTGCGCCCATGCATCGACAGCGTTCTGTCGCAGAGCTACCCTGATTTCGAAGTGGTGGTGGTCGACGACGGGTCGACGGACGATTCCCGCGAGATCCTTGCTTCCTACGGGAAACAGATCCGGACCGTATTGAAGGAAAACGGCGGCCAGGCCTCGAGCTTCAATGCAGGCTTCGCGGCGGCAAGCGGCGACATCATCTTTCTCCTCGATGCCGACGATGCGTTTTTGCCCGGCAAGCTCGCGCGGATCACCGAGATCTACGATCGCAACGAGATCGACTGGTGCTTCGATCGGGTGACGACCAATGAAGGCGACCAGCCTCCTGCAGAACTGCAGGTGACGCTGTTCGACAAGCGGGAAACGCTTGGCAAAGGTGGCTTCCCCTCTCTTCCCGTTCCGACATCGGGCTTGAGCTTCCGCCGCGACCTGCTGCGCCAGATCCTGCCGATGTCCGCGGCAGATGGCGTCGTGCTCAGCGACAACTATCTCAAATTCGCCGCTGCCTTTCTCGGCCGCGGCGCCATCGTCGAAACGCCTCTGACATTCCAGCGCATTCATGCGTCGAACCGCTACACGGGCACAAGCAGGGCAAAAACGCTACGCCCGCAGATCATGATCGCGACCGGGCTGGAACTGGCGCGTCGCTATGATGGGCTGCAGGCGCTCGGCAAGAGCCTGGTCGCCGGCGGCATTGCCGAAACGACTTCGCTGCTGAAGCTTCGCAGCGAAGCGCGCAACACGCTGGCCGGCGGTCCGTTCGGCGAGGATGCCGCAACCCAAGTGGCCTTGATGGCCGCGCGCAAGCGCTTGGGAAATATGCTGCGGAGAGGACGGTCATGAACCAGCAAGAAACCTTCCCGCATTCCTCCGTCGGCGCCGGTCAGGCAGGTGTTTCGCCGTTGAAGATCGCCGTCGGCGTGCTGACCTATCGGCGCCTGGACGGGATCGCCAAGCTGCTCGACGTGATGACGCGCCAGGTCAGGCATCCAGATCGTCCCTATCATCTCACCATGGTGATCGTGGACAATGATGCGACCGGCAGCGCAAAGGCGACAGTGGAGGGCTTTGGCCAGACAGGCGCCTACGACCTGATCTATGTCGTGGAACCGAACCAGGGCATACCCTTTGCGCGCAATCGCGCGCTGGATTCGGCGCCTCCCGGCACCGACCTCTTCTGCTTTCTCGATGATGACGAATGGCCGGTCGACGGCTGGCTGGACGCGATGCTGGAGACCCGGGAGAAAAACCGCGCAGATTGCGTCTACGGTCCCGTCCAACCGGTCTATCCCGAAAATCCGCCGGAATATTTCATCAGGGCAAGGGTGTTCGAGCGCAAGAAGAACACCGACGGTCAACGCATTTCCTATGCGGCCTCGAACAACGTCATGTTCGACTATCCGCTGATCCGCTCATGGAACCTGCGTTTTGAAGAGAAGATGCGCTTTACCGGGGGCACGGACTACCTTTTCTTCAACCAGGCCATCCGCCGGGGCATGCAGGTTTTCTGGGCTGACAAGGCACTTGTCTACGACATCGTGCCTGCGAACCGGATGACCTGGAAATGGGTGTTGCAAAGACAATACCGGCTCGGCAATACCTTCGCAGTCAGCGAAGTCCTGCACGGCAACCTGAAGCGCCGGATCTACCGCGCGGCCTATGGCGCCACGAGAGTCGTGCTTGGGTTGGTCATGCTGCCGGCGATCCTGATTTCCCCCTATTGGGGCATGCGTGCCCTCACCCATGTTCTGCGCGGCGCGGGCATGGTTAACGGGATTCTCGGACATGCATATCAGGAATATAGGCCCAATGCTGCTCACTGATATCGTATGCGGAGCGCGCTTGAGCGAGTTTTGGCCGTTATTCTGTTTCGGACGAAAACATCATGCGTAATTGGCGGTTTATCAACTTCAAGGCTTCAACCGACCGGGCCAAAAATGGTACACTTCCGCTGAACGATCGTGACACCACCCGCTGTTCGAACGGAATGGTTTTTCGCTCTTATCATCGGTCAAATATAGGAGATGCCTGTCAATGACTGAGAAAAAATTGAAGGTTCTCGCAGCCTCGTCAGGAGGCGGCCACTGGGAGCAGCTTATGGCCATGCGCAGCGCATTCGAGGGCTGCGATATCATCTTTGCAACGACCATCCCCGGGCTGCTTGCCAAATACGACATTCGTGACGGTCTGGTGCTTCCCGATTGCAGCCGCGACTCGATTCCGATGTCGATCCGATGTTTTTTCAGCGCCTTCTCGATCGTCCTCCGGCACAGGCCAGACGTTGTCATCTCGACCGGCGCCGCGCCCGGACTTTTTTGCCTGCTTGCCGGCAAATTGACAGGCAAGCGAACGATCTGGATCGACAGCGTCGCCAATGTCGAGAAGCTTTCCCTATCGGGTAAATTGGCCGGCCATATTGCGACACTCTGGCTCACGCAATGGCAGCATCTTTCACGGCCGGATGGTCCCCACTACGCAGGAGCTGTGCTTTGATCCTTGTCACCGTCGGAACGCAGCTGCCATTCGATCGCCTCGTCAAGGCTGTCGACACCTTCGCAAAGGATTTGTCCAAACCGGTTCTGGCACAGATCGGCAGGGGCAGCTACACGCCACAGAATATGAAGTGGATCAAGAATATCGAGCCGCAGGACTTCGACAGAGTCTTTCGCGATGCAACCATCATCGTTTCTCATGCCGGGATCGGCACCGTTCTGACGGCCAAGCGTTTTGGGAAACCGATCATTCTCGTCCCCCGGAAAGCGGCTCTCGGCGAGCACCGAAACGATCACCAGCTTGCCACGGTGAGCCAGCTTGCGGGCCGGCCGGGAATCTACGTCGCGCATAGCGATGACGATCTCAGAAACTATCTCCTCGAAGACCTGGATAGTCCGTCTCACGAAGACCCCTCGGAAGCCGGTCGGGCTTCGCTGGTCAGCTACCTGAAAAACTATATCGCAACGGCCTGAACCCGGCTGCAGTCACCGACGGTGACGGGCAAGTCAGGAATTTTCATTCTCCGCAGTTGTTGCCAGCGATATGTTTGACAAGTTCAGGCGCGATGATCCTGGACGCGATGTCGGGCAGAGGATGCGAGCCATCAGGAATCGCCGCGGCCAGGTCATCCGGCGCAAGACGCTGCCAGTTGGGCCGGTGGTCGACAAACTCCAGACCCCGTTTTTGCGCCTCCGCCTGATGAACCGAAATGTAACTATCCACAAAGGGGCGGATCAGCCCACGTAATCCTGAAAACGGATTCATCGCCATGACGATGATCCGAGCTTGCGGCAGGCGCTGCCGAAGCTGGTCGAGAATGTCGCCGATATTCTTTCGGCTTTGTGCGAGCGACACGAACCGCTGCAATGCCGCATCATTGGCATAAAACTCGATGAGGATGATATCCGGCCGCTCGGCAACGACGCGATCAACTTGGGTAAGAGCCCATAGCGACGTCTCGCCGCTCTTTGCAACGCTGTCGACCTTCACGGGCCGGCGCAGACAGGCTGCAAGCTCGGCCTCCAAGGCGGGCTGCCATCCCCCGCGGGCCGTCAAGGATGTTCCGAAAGCCACTATTTTCAACGGCGCAAGACCCTCGGCATAACTGTTCCTGGTGATTGAAAACATCCCGAGGCAAGCCAAAAGCAAAACCAGCCCAGAAGCCCGTCGTCTCCGAATTCGCACTGTTCGCCAAAGCCGCAAACCAATCATCGGGAGACCCTGCAGCTGGCTTGAGACAATTTCGTGAAATGGCCGCTCATGCCTGTTCGATCGTGGCAAAATAACCAAACCCAAGCCTCGAGCATGTTCCGCAGAACTGTGCAGCGGTTACGATATCGACATGCATTAACATAAAGCGCGTCGCGAATCTGAAAGATTCTCGACGCGCTTTAGCGGATGACAACGGCTACTTTGAAACGTTGGCGTTCTTGGCGATCCGATACGACCGCCAATCACTCCTCACGAAATACGTGCTGCATCTGATCGGTCAGCGGCTTCGTGAGATAGGAGATAACCGTCCTGTCGCCGATCTTGATAAAGACTTCAGCCGGCATGCCGGGATAGAGCTTTATTGACTTCAGCTTCGCGATGCTCGCAGCCTCCGGCTTGACGCGAAGAGGATAGTAGCTGATGCCGGTCCGTTCATCCTTGACGATATCAGGCGCAATGGAGGTGATCTCGCCACGCACATCGGGCGTCGTGCGCTGATCAAAGGCGCTGAATCGCACATCGACGAATTGGCCGACGTGAACCTGATCGATATCGCGAGTAGCGACTTTCGCCTCAACCGTAAGGTCGTCATTTTCAGGGACGACGAGCATCAGCGTCTGGCCCGGATCGATGACGCCATTGACCGTGTGGACCGAAAGTTCGTGAACCCGCCCGCTCAGCGGCGCGGTAATGTCGAGACGGCGGAGTTGGTCGACCGCGGCCCCACGGCGCTCTTCATTTTCGGCTATCTTCGCCTCGACGTCGGTCAGATCCTTTGCGATCTCCGAACGACGATCCTCGTCCAGCTGAATCGACTGACGATCGATCTCGATCGCCTTGCCTTCGGCTTCCGCCTTTGCGGCAATTTCCTGGCCACTATTGCCCTGGAGATCGGCGCGCGCGCGCTTGAGCTGATTCAAACGCTGAAGCGTTACGAGCCCCTTCTTGTAGAGAGTGTCGACTCCTTCGAGCTCCTCTTCGATCAAACCCAGGGAATCGTTGGTGGCATTGATCTGAACGACCAACCCTTTGACCTGCTCGGCCAGCTGATCCTTGCGCGACGCCAACTGACTCTTCATTCCGATAAGCGCCGACCTGCGGCTGTCGAACAGTTTCCGCTCGCCATCGAGAAGATCCTGCGCGGCTGTGCCGGATGATGTGAGATCGCTGATGTTCTCCTGAACCTCGAACGAATCGGCACCGATCCGTTCCGCCTTCAGACGGGCGCGGCGCGCATAGAGCTGGGCGAGCGTGCTTTCGACGATCGAAAGGTTCGCTCTCGTCGACGTTCCATCGAGCCGTATCAGGACCTGCCCGGCCGACACGTGGTCATTTTCGGAGACCAGAAGTTCCGACACGATGCCGCCAGTCAGATGCTGGATTTTCTTGACATCGCCGTTGACGACAACCACGCCCTCGCCGATGACTGCGCTCGAAAGCTCTGTCGTCGCCGCCCAACCTCCAATGCCGCAAACGAGGGCTATCGACAATGCGCCGACAACCGCGACATGGCGATTAAGAGAACGCCTGGATTCACTGATAAGCTTAGTCACAATCTTCCCTCCGGCCTATTCGGCCGCATTCATGCCGTCGACGACGACTTTGAGCTGAGCCACGCGCTCGGCAATCGGCGTGCGCGCCGTTTCCGGTCGGCTAACCCGCGCCATAACTTCCTCTTTGGGACCGAATGCGATCATCCGGCCGTCCTGCATCATCAGCACGAAGTCGCACACCGCCAGAACGCCGGATCGATGCGCGATGACGACGACGATGCCGCCGCGTGCACGCACGCTCATGATCGCGGCACTCAGCGCCCGCTCGCCTTCCTCGTCGAGATTGGAGTTGGGTTCGTCGAGCACGACGAGGAATGGTTCACCGTAAAGGGCTCTTGCAAGTGCGATACGCTGCCTCTGGCCGGCGGAAAGCGCAGCACCGCCTTCGCCGATCTCGGTTTCATAACCGTTCGGCAGACGAAGGATGAGATCGTGAACACGCGCCGCCCGCGCCGCGGCTACCACCGCCTCAGGCGACATTTCCTTCGCAAAACGGCAGATATTCTGCGCGACGGTTCCTGAGAAAAGCTCCACGTCCTGTGGGAGATAACCGATATGCCGGCCAAGTGCGTCGCCATCCCATTGGTCGAGTGCTGCGCCATCGAGACGAATGGATCCTCTGACGGTCGGCCAAATCCCCATCATCGCCCGAGCCAGGGACGACTTGCCCGAGGCGCTGTAACCGATGATCCCAAGCGCGCTTCCTGCCCTCAGGCCGAAGCTGACATCGGAAATGACGAGGCGCTGGCCCGCCGGCGGCCCGCTTGCCACCCCCTCGACCGTGACCTGCTTGGTCGGAGCCGCAAGCGCAAGCGGAGTCGGAATCTCCGGAATTGTCTTCAACAGGTTCGACAGCCGCGCCCAACTCTGCTGGGCGGAAACGAAACCGCGCCAATTTCCGATCGCCGCTTCCACAGGCGCCAGAGCCCGAGACGTCAGGATCGAACCCGCAATGATAATGCCCGAGGACGCCTGCCCCTGGATGACCAGGATCGCGCCGGTCGCCAGCGTTCCCGATTGCAGGGCAATACGGAAAATCTTCGACAGCGTCGCATAGCCGTTGCCGACATCCGAAGCTTGCCGGGTGATGCTGCGATATTCCGCGTTTTTGCGATCCCAGATTTCACCCATGGTGCCGGCCATGCCCATGGCATGAATGACCTCCGAGTTACGGATCGAGCTCTGCGCAAAGGCATTGCGCATATTGGCGGCTTCGGATTGCTGTTTTGAGAGCGTGCGCGTTCCCTGGTTGGTCATGAACGTCAGGATGGCGAGAACCAGCGATCCGCCGATCGCGATATATCCGATCGCCGGATGGAACAGGAAACAGATCACAATATAGAACGGAAGCCAGGGCAGATCGAACATCGCCGTCGGGCCCATGCCGGACAGGAAGGTTCTGATCTGGTCAAAGTCGCGCAATGGCTGAAGCCCGTCCCCGCCGATTTTGACCTTCAACGGTGCCTTGATGAGCGCCCGGAACACACGTCCGTTGGTCATCTCGTCGAGCGCGCCGGCAACGCGCACCAACATCCTGCTGCGCAGGACTTCGAACGCCCCCTGAAAAGCGTAGAGAAAGAGCGCAAGTATTGCCAAAGCCGCCAGCGTCGGTATGCTTTTGCTGGGTATGACGCGGTCATATACCTCAAGCATAAAGAACGAACTTGTAAGATAAAGGATGTTGACAAGCGCGCTTGCTATACCAATGAAGACAAGCCCTCCCTTGCATTTCCGCAAGGCTTTGGACGGCTCGTTGACATCCGCTGCTGAACTCTGAAACACGAAATAATCCCTCTCTTACTGCATCGCACACAAGCAAATATGCGAGCGCGCACCGCAGCTACGGGTCCATCAAGCCCGATCAATCACACGACTGCCTTTGGATCCCGGCGTCGGCGCCGAACTCCGCTTGCAAGCCCATAGCTTATTGCATGAATCCAACCGAAAAGTGACCAAATATTCCAATTTATAGCGAGCGATTTCAGGGATTCTAGCCTAACGCTACGCTAAATACACCGGCCGAAGCAAGTGAAAATCGCAAACCGCCCAATAACGGCTCAGAAAGATGAACGTGTCGCGCGCATAGACCGGATGTTTACTAGGCTATTAACTATAAATTCGACCTATAGTTTATTCTTCTGATGAACGGCGGAAATCTTTTGTCATCGACTAGCTCCCCGGTCCCGACCCCCGACATCAATTCATGATCGGGCCTTCAAGCCGGGAACGGTCGGCCGGCCGAAGACGACCGACACTCTCTGGCATTGGCGGGACTCAGACCAGCAGGTGCGAAGCCTGGCTGCTATGGAACGCGTCCACATTGATGCCAACGCTCAACGAGTCCGTATCGATGTGCGACGCACCATCTGAAATCTTGTACTGGAAGGATTCGCTGACTTTTCCGCTAAGGCCGGCGAGTTTAGCGGCATCGACCGTATAGGTATAGTCGCCATCGCTGTCGACATGGATGACGCCGTATTTCCCGGTCAGCGTCAGGCCATGCTTGTCCACCGCGCTGTCACCGAAACGCCGCAGCAGCACGGTCCCGTTGACGGCACTGTCGTTCTCAAGGAGATTGCCGTGATAGGCGCTGCCGGTGTCGGCCGAGATCTTCAGGCTGTCATGGACCGCGACAATCTTCGGAACGACGGCCGCAGCCACCGTGGCGGTAGGCGTTTCGGTCGTGGCCGGCGGGGTGCTTGTCTGCGGCTGCGCCGGCGCTTCCACATGCTGCTCGACGACGGGCACTGCGGGCGTCTGCTCATTGTTCGATGACGTATCGCTGCTTGTGCTGCCAGCGGCGCTGTCGAGTTCGGCCTGCGCTTGTTCGAGCGTTTTGTTTTCGCCGATCGAGAACGTGTTCTGAGCAGCAATTGCTGCCGGCATCGTCAGCGTCGAGACCAAGCTGTCGATGATATTGTCATAGAAGGACCCTGATGCAGGCCTGTCAACCTTCAGCGCTGACGAAGACAGGTCGTCAAAGACATTGTCATGGATATCGATGTTCTCACGGATATAGCTGGGATTGCCAGCGGCGCTGACGAGGACGCCATACACGCCACCATGTACATAATTTCCGCTGATATCATAGTTCTTGGCGTCACCCTGATCGCCAAGGCCGATGCCGTAGGACCAGCTATAACCGCCGTATCCCGAGATATCATTGTCATGGATGGCGATGTTCGTGCCTGCCTGAGCACTCAACCCAAAGCCGCCTCCGACCAGCGTGTTGCCCTCGACCACGGCATTTACAGCCCGAACCAGCACAAGGACACCCTTGGCGCTGTTGGTCTCCGTCTGCTCCAGATGATTGTCCTTGACCAGGATATTGCTGCTGTTGTTGAGTTGGATGGCGTCTGCTGCTGCACCCTGGCTGTTGGTGACGGTATTGTTGATCAGGGTGACACCGTTGACCTTGTCCATCCAAATGCCATCGGCATGTACGCCGGTCAGGGTGCTGTTCTCAATCGTGATGTTTTGGCTGCTTTGGAAGCTGATCGAGCCGGGCTTTCCAGAAAGGCCCGTATTGGTCACCTCGACGTTGCGCACCGTCCAGTTCGACACATTCCCTGCATATATCGCATTGGCGCCGGTATCGGCGATCTTGATATTCTCGATGACGATATTCGAAGCCTTGGAACCGTGGATGCCATCATTGCTGCTGTGAATGACCGGCGCATCGCCGATACCGTAGCTGCCGATCGTGATCGGAGCGGTAATGCTGCCTGAATATTTCAGGTCGAACTGTTCATTGAATACGCTTCCGGCAGCAAGCAGCACGCTGTCGCCGGGGTTCAGCCTCAAGGATTCGACGGCAGATAACGTCGCAAAAGCTGAACTCTCGCTGGTTCCGCTATTGTGGTCGGACCCTGTTGCTGAATTCACGTAATAGACGGTCATGCTGCGATCTCCCAAAGGTATTGGAAAATCTTTTAATCGCGCATCTCTCTCTGCCTGCTAAAATGAAACACTAAAATGCGTGACATCTCGCAATAATTCTTACGCCTTCCACATAAACATCTTTATGTATTGAATATATCGCGTTGCAACAAAGGTGCACCGCACAATTGCGAGATCCGTTACCTCACACCTGTAGAGGATGCAAGTCTATCTTCCAGGTCACTCGGCAGAATTTCGATCAGCAAGAAACGTTACTTGGTAAACATATGTGACAAGGAAATGACATCAGTTACTTCGGCGGATCGAAAGCGCCAAGCTGAGGCTAGTCGAACAAGATCGAACCGCCACATCGATAATCCGAAGTGGTTATATCGAAATTTCATCTGCGCATCAGCCTGGATTCGTATTCTTATAAATTGCTTTTGAATAAAGATTCTTACACCCTGAAGAAATATGAATTCATGTCTACACATCGGCGTTTTCACTTATTATTAATGAAATAATAACCAGGCGTTTCATCGTCTTGTGCACATTGTACGTGTGTCATTATTACACGATACACCCGAAAATGTTCATCTCCTGTTAATTGCGCCCTTGACTCTCTGTATTAAGATATCCTTAATCGAGCCGCTCGCTAAAGGTCAGAATTGACCAGTGAAGAACAATTCAAGGAGAGACATTAATGGCCATTCATGCAACCGATGATACTGCAACATTCTTGGAAACTGACGCCATCTCGGGGAATTTGCTTGCCAACGATACCTCCGACGGCAACCTGTTCCTTCGCTTCTTCGACCAGCAAAGCGTTGGCGCCAAGCAAGGCAACAGCCAGGTCACCGAAATCCAGGGCGACTACGGCACCTTCTTCGTCAAGCCGGACGGCAGCTACACCTATGTCCTGAGCGACGCTGCCAAGGTCAACTTCACCAATGGTGAACTGCTTCAGGAGAAGGTCTCCTACAAGATTTCCGACGGAGCAGGTCATACCGACGTCGGCCTGTTTACCCTGAATATTCAGGGCGTAACCCAGGTGAAGCCGATCGCCGTCGACGACCACTACAGCTTCAACGAAGGCAGCGCCATCGGCGGCAACGTTCTGGACAACGACATTGCCGGCGACAATGGTCATCTCTTTCTTCGCCAGTTTGCCGGCACGAACGTTAGCGGCAGCCCGAGCGCAACGACTGACGTCGCCGGCACCTATGGCACGTTCCATGTCAAGGCGGACGGCAGCTTCACTTATGATCTGGCTGCAGATATCGCCCCCGGCGATCACGTCACGGAAACCATCCAGTATTACAAGATCTCCGACGGCGAAGGCCACACCGATGTCGGCGTTCTGACGCTGAATATCACGGGCACGGATTTTGTTTCGGGCGTCAGCGTCTGATCGTCAATAAAGCAATCCAATGAGCAACGCCCCCCTAAGCGGCGGGCGTTGCTGCCCGTAAACACTTGGTCCAAAGCCGACGTGCATCTGGAACTGTTCTCGGAAAAACTGCCGGCGGATTACTTGCGGCAGCGTTGCCGAAATCGCGCTGTCGCTCCATCACCGACGGCTGCCCAGGTTCGATCGAAGACAGGGCGGAGTTGCGGGCTGATCTCTTTTATGGTGGCGTTGACCCGGCAACGATCGCCCCGTTTCAGCATCGTCATAAGATCGCTATCGAGGGCACTCTTTGCCGCCAAAAGCGTCGCATCGGTAAAATCGTTCCAGAAATAGAACCGGGTTAGAATCATCGACTCGTCGTAAGGCGCGAGAGCGACCGAACGCTTCATCATTCCCGCAAGCGAAAGCGGCTCTTCGGCGATGATCGACTGCACGGCCGCAAGACGAAGCCAAAAATTGCTGTTCGTCGGCATGCACGAAAGCGCATACCGCAGGTATCGGTCCGCACTCGACGCCGCAGCGGCCCAGGCGTCGTAGTTGACATTAACGTTCTGGCGGTCAAGTTGCGCCAGAACAAGGGTCACGCCAGCAGCCACAATGTCGGATCGGCAGTAATGCTCGTCAACCACGTCGGCACTGCGTGACGCATATCTGGTCACGACATCGTCACTTACGGTGTCGCCGTGCTCGATCCTTTCGGCGACGATCGAGATGCTGGCCGTTCTGATCGAAGCGTAGAGCTCCCGACCGGCCAGCATCACAAAGACGACGGTGACGATGATGAAAGCGATCCTGCTGACCGAAACGAACTGACTGCGGATCATCAGCTTTCGGTATAGTATCGCGAATAACGCTTATAATAATATTCGCTCGAACCGAATGTCCGGTAAAGTTTCATCTGCGACGGGTCGACCTTGGTCAATATGGTGCCGACGCACTTCGCGTAGAGTTCCGGCTCGGACAGCAGGGTCGACTGCACGACCTTGCGCGACGTCTTGCCCCACTCGATAACGAAAACCACCGCATCGAGCTTCGAATTGATTGCGCGCGCATCCACAACCGGCGCGAGGGGTGGAAGGTCAACGATAATATAGTCGAAGCTTTGACGCGCCGTTTCAAGAAGCTGATCCATGCCGCGTGACGCAAGCAGTTCCGACGAGTGCGGAACACGATACCGTGCCACCGTCGGCAAAAATGCAAGCTTAGTTTTCGGATCGAGAAGGATCAGATCCTTGAGCGGACGACCATCGACGATCGCCTCGAGCAAGCCGGCCTCGGCATGGCGGCCGATCGCCCGGGTGGCGCCGGGATTGCGCATGTCGCCATCGATAAGCAAGCAACGCGCACCCTGCATTGCCAGAAGCTTGGCAAAATTGATGGATGTCGTCGACTTACCCTCGCCGGGCAAGCTCGACACGACGCCGATGACCTTGCAGCGCTGATCGGCTGCACTGAGGTCGATGGCAATCTTGGCGCTTCGAAGCGTCTCGGCAAATGCCGAAAGCGGATGCTCCTCGACATAGGTCGTGGTCTTCCCGCCCCTGGCGATGCTGCGTGGATTGCTGGGATCAACGAGCGTCGGATCCTCGACGTTATTTTCAACCAGCGGCATGACGCCGAGAGACTCGACGTCGAGGACCTCGCGGACATCATCGCCGGTGCGGAAGAACCGATCCCGGAATTCGCGGAAAGCGCCTATGCCGCTTCCGACTGCACATCCCAGGAACATCGCAAAAGCGACGACCAGGGCGCGCTTCGGAGCACTCGGCTTCGTCGGGGTCTCCGCCGTCGTGATGATGCGTGCGGCGGTGATCGGGAAGCTCTGTTGCTGAATGGCTTCCTGGTAGCGCGTCAAGAAGCTCTGATAGAGATTCTTGTAGGTATCGCGCGTGCGCTCGAGCTCGCGAAGCTGCACCTGCGTTTCACCGGCAGACGCGGCAACGCCCGTCGCCTGCGTCACACTGTCGCGCAGAGAATTTTCCCGCGATTTGGCGACCTGCAACTCGCTCTGATAGCTCTCGGCGATACGGTTCAACTCATCGAACATGAGCCGTTTATATTCGTCCATTTCCGCACGAAGCCGCACCGCCTGGACGTGATCGGGACCAAGCCGCGCCTCGATTTCGGTCTCGAGCTTGGAAGCCTCCAGATATTTCTTGCGCAGGTCGTTCGAAATGGAGCTGTCGAGCACATCTGTGACGATCGCATCGGTCTGCTTGGCGTCGATGATCGACTTGACGCGCGCATATTTTGCCTCGGCCTTCGCCGTCTCGGCTTGCGCATTGATCAATTGGGTGTTGATCTCGGAGAGCTGCTGCTCGCTAAGCAGCGTACCGGAGCCGGCCTCGACAAGCCCATGCTCGCTGCGGAATTTCTGAACCGCAAGGTCGGTGTCCAGCGCCTGCTGGCGCAGCTCTTCGATACGCTCCTGCAGCCACTCGCCGGCCCGGCGTGTCGCCTCATATTTCGAATTGAGCTTGTCAACCAGATAGACGTCGGCGATGGCAGCCGCGATATCACGCGCCAGATCCGGCGACTGCGAGGTATAGCTGACATCGAGAACATAGGATTTGCCGACGCGTTCGACATCGATGTTGCCTGCGACAGTCTCCGCAGCACTTCGCCGCTTCGCTTCCGGATCGGGTGCGACGACTGCGTCATCGGCAAACCATGACCGGAAATTCACGAAGGATTTCAGCGTCGAGACGGAAAAAAGCGAGTTTTTCGGCGCCATGAACACCGGATTGTCGACGAGTTTGAGTTTGTCGACGACGGCATAGGCGATCGTGTCGGACTTCAACAGTTCGACCTGACTGAGCACAGTCCCTTCGTCATCGTCCATCTGGCCGAAAGCCGCCAACTGGTTGATCACCTGACTGTCGCTGCGGTCGATCAGCACGCTTGTATCAGCGGTGTAGACCGGCACCGAAGTCAGGACATAGACAATGCCGAGAATGGCGAAGGCGAAAGCGCACGCCGCAACCATCCGCCACTGTCGGCGGGCAATTGCGATGAGCTTATCGAAATCGATGAAGTCAGCTTCGTTTCCCGTATCGCGGGAGGGGTCGATACGTGGCGTAAGTTTATCTGGCGATAGCAATTTCGATCTCCAACAAAGGCGTCAAGCGCTAAGATCTAAGGGCAATTCCAGCTATTGTATGACCGGCACACTTTGACTCGTCGACTCCGTCGTATCGGTAGACGACTGCCCTCCCGAGCCTGTGCTAACGATGACAGTCGTGGTCGTTGAATCCGAGTCGGCATTCGAAACCTTCAGCGTACCGGCAGTCGTCTCGGCGCCCTCGAAGGGCGTACCGTCGTCGGAACCCGGCCCCGTCTGACCAACCGAGCCGTCGTTGCCGATACCTGCTGCTGCAGAAGCACTTGCACCCGGGCCGAGTGCCGCGGTCCCGCCTTCGGCGAGAACCTTCGCAAAGGCTGCAAGCAGCGGCGCCAGATTGGGATCGGCGGTGGCAGCGTCGGCGACCGCCTTTTCGATTGCCAGCTTGAACTGCGGATCCGACACCAGGCAGCTGTTTGCAGCCCGGCCAAGACCGGAACCGATCGCCGCCATCTGTGCGGCATTGGCCTTTTTGGCCTGCTCGATGACCGGCGCAAGCGCGTCATTGCTGCTTCCGACCAGCGCACGGACACGCGATGACAAAACCAGCGGATCGGACATATCGAGCAGAACGGCCGGGTTAGCCGTAAATCCATTGACGTCGACCGGAGTCAGATTTGCCGGACCCAAACAAGCTGCTGCAAAAGCGCTTGAATTCATGCCGGCAACCATCGCGATGACAATTCCGCTATATGCAAGCTTACGATAAACACCTGACCTTGCCACAACCATAGCCCTTCATCAAATCCGCTATATAGGCCGCCGGCATTGAACATTCGCGATCGATGCCGGCACCTATTTCAAATCAATTTCCAAGATCCTGTACCGCGTTGCGGGTATCATTCGCATCGTCGGCCACTCCGGAAACAGTGGACGATACCGAGTTTACGATGTCAAGGAACTTGACCAGTTCAACAGAGGCCGAATTGGAAATATAGATAATATCCTTGTCTTCCATCTTGAATTGCTGAGCAGCAAACAAGGTGGCCGGATCGCGAAGATTGGCACGGACGATCACCGGAACTGTTTCACCCGCAAATCTCGTCGTGTCCACATGCATCGCCTGAACCGTCTTCTTGGGGACGAGGCGATAAAGCATGACCTGGGCCGGATCCGCGCGGTCGTCACGCAAGCCACCCGCCTTGGCGATAGCCTCGCCGAGGGTCAGGTCGGATTCTTCGAAATCGAAGCGCCCGCTGGTGCCTGTGGCACCCAGGGCAAGGAATGTGCGACGCTCGTGATCGATCGAGATCGTATCATCCGGCGCAACATAGATATTCTCCGCCGGGTTCTTCAAGAGCGTATTGTAGGCGACGGTTGCCGTCTTGCCGCGGCGCTGCAGCGTCACATTCGTTTCGATATTGTTGGTGGTCAAACCGCCAGCGGCGGAAATGACGTCGAGAACACGCTCGCCGGCCGGGCTGATCTCGATACGCTGGGGATTATTGACATCACCGAGCACAGCCACCTGACTGGAGCGGCTCGTCGTTGTCGTAATAACCACCTGCGGCTCGATCGCGCGGCTCGCCAGGCGATCCTCGACATCCTGCTCCACGGTCTCCTTGAGGCGACCGGCAGCCGGAACCCTGCCCGCATAGGGAATTGTGATCGTTCCGTTTCTATCGATAGTCTGGCTCGGCAGAGAGATGTAGTTGCCGGGTCGGCTGCCAGCATCGGACGGAATGAACAGACCGCCGGACTGAGCTTCGAAGATGGCGACCTCAACGACGTCACCGTACCCAAGCGGAATTTCGGGCGCCCCGCCTCGACCACCGCCAAAGCCCTTGAAGGAGGTTGGCTGGGGAGAAGTAAAATACGGGAGAACGTTCTTGCTGAGATCAATCAGGGCGTAGTCGATACCGACGCGACGCTCCTTCGTTGTCACTTTCACTGCCGCATCCCGATCAACATCTTTGTGATCAGGACCGGATCTTGGCAACGAGGTGCAGCTTGCCAATATAGTCGTTAGCGCTACAACAATGGCGACGCGTGTACTACCGATACGAGAACAACCCATAGAATAACCTGTGTTGACGCCCCTGAAGCTACTGCCCCGCAATCTGACAAAATACAAGACGATCCCCGATCAATAACACTGAAAGCCGATTAACATTCCCCTAACTGTGGCAGGCTGGCAACGCCGAGCCCCTTAGGAAGCGAAAAACGACTTCGGTCCGACTTTTCTGGCGTCGCAACAATCCGAAGGCTGCACCCGCTATAAAATTTCTTGGGTTTCAGAGTCAACCGTTCGCACCTGCACAATCGATCTTTTCCGAAAATCTTATTAAAATCCATCCATTTAAACTTTAAGTGGTTAACGGCCGCTCATATGCCATGTCCGCCTCTCCATTGTTGCGCCCGAGACTTATCGCGACAACCGCACTGAGAAAGGCCGAATAAAACACGGCGAAACCCGGTATCTGCAGCGAGAAATCGACCGCTGCATGAAGGGCGACCAAAACCGTCCCCGCCAGACCAAGAAGAACATAATGCCTGAGGCGCCGCCTTTGGGCGAACCCGCGCCAGAAAACTTTGGCAAGGACCGAGAAGGCAAGGATCGCCGCGATCGGGAACAATATTCCGAGGCCCAGAAATCCTTCCAGATAGAAATTGTGTGCGCGGTCGAAGATCCCGAAAATCCCGCAGGCCGGATCGCGGTAGGCGGAAAACACGGTCCGGAAGGTTCCAAGCCCCGTCCCCGTCAACCAATGGTCCGAAACGGCACGCAATATGCCCGGCAGGATGCAGAACCGATCATCATCCTCGAGCCGCCGCTCTTGCGCACGCAAAATCGCCTGGCCTGCAAACATCGCCAAGAGCACCACGACGAAACCAATCGCCGAAAGGAATTTCAGCATCGAACGCCATTTTGGCGCCGGCTTCAGATGACGCCTCGATCCGCGCCAATTGAGAACAAGCCATGGAAAATAGATGAGGGCGGCAACAAAGGTGGCAAATATCCCGGCGCGTGAGCGGCTTAGCATCAGCGCGGTGAAGCATGCGCATAAGAGCAGGATGTAGATCCACGATCTCAAGAGAAGCGCGTTTCGGCCCGGTTCGCCGGGCGGATAGTTCGAATAGGTTCGGAAAATGTCCCGGACCAGGGTCAGCATGAGCAGCGTTCCAAGCCCGAGGAAGGTCGCAGCGGTATTGCGGTTGACGAAGACCGCGGTCAGGCTGTCGAGATAGGCGTGTTTATCCACGACGATCAGGATGTTGGGAAACAGCGAAAACTGCAGCAGACCGAAAACAGCGATGATGCCTGCCGAAAGCCCGAGGCCGGCGAGCACTTTCCGCGCGCGCTGATCTGTATCGCATAACAGAAGCCCGGTCAGGAACGTGACAAAAGGCAGCGCGACCCAGAGGGTCGACGCGAGCGTATCGGCCGGTTCGACCGAGATCGCCGCATACTGGACATCTGCCAGGTCCCGGGCAGCATTCCAGGCAGGATTTGCCAGCCAATCGGAAGGCAGCTCGATGGTCTGGACGAAGGTCCACCCCGTCAGCACGACAAGCAAAAGCAAAGCGACACTGAAAACCCATCGGCTTTGTCGCGGCTCTCCGAACAGCAGTGCTGAAATGATGGCAAGCGCAAACATTGCGATCGCGGCGAAGGCGAAGGGAAAGGGCGTGACGCTGCCGAACGGAATGAGTGTCAGTATAACCAGGCTAATAAAGGCGGAGAGAAGAACCTCTCGCAAGACCGGCCTGTTGATCAGATTGGACAGCATCAGAGTTTATTTACCAAAGCAAACGCGATCAAAAGACGTGAGGCAACCGCTGCGATCATTTATTCATGCTAATTTAAGTTGCAGATCAAGCGCTTGAATGTTAAGGTCTGACAGAAATCCATATCGTTTAAAATTGTCGCGAAAGGTTTAAACCAATCGAGACAAGCCCCGGCTATGCTCCTTCAAGCAGCAGGAACGGGACAGACGTTCTGCAGCCAATACTTGGCAGATCACTAAATCGCCATGCCATTGACTGAGACAAAAGGCAAGCCTGATCTCAATCGGTTGCCCGTAACGGGGATTTAAGAGATGAAGAAAACAGTCGTTACACTTGTGGCACTGGCCTTTACAGCCGGCAATGCATGCTCGGCATTTGCCGCCGGTCCCGCAGGATTTGCCCGCGGTCTGACCGATAGTTCGTCGGTCAGCTATATCTCGGAAAAAGACAAGATCATTCCGCCTTTTGCCCAGGTGCTGTTCTGCGCCCAGAACCCGGCCGAATGCCGCGACAACAATGGCTTGGCAGTCATTGCGCTGACGGACAAGCAAATGCTGCAACTGAAGGATGTCAACACCGCCGTCAATCGTACGATGATCGGCCGGAACGACTCCCGCAGCGAACTGAATGGCGACGTCTGGAAAGTGAATGTGCGCAGCGGCGACTGCGAAGATTTCGCATTGACCAAACGCAGCCGCCTGATAGCGATGGGCTGGTCGTCGCGCGCGTTGCGGATCGCGACCGCATATACGCCCTCCGGTGAAGGACATGCGGTCCTCGTCGTCAGAACCGACAAGGGCGATCTCGTCCTCGACAACAGGAAAAGCACCATCAAGAACTGGCGCGAGACCGACCTGCGCTGGGACAAGATTCAATCGGGAACAGACCCCTACGTCTGGTACCGGCTGTAGCAGCCGAGCAACGACACAGACCGATTGATCCTGTTTCCGGATTGAAGTCGAGCCGCTCTGACGAGCGGCTCGACTTGTCATATCTTCCACATAAACCTATGTTTTGGCTGTCGACGGGGTAGCCGACAGCAAGCTGCGATGCCCGGAGTTCGATGTCCGATGTGGGTACCAAGGCGATCTTCGGTATTGTCTTTTCGTCCAGATTAACTAAGACGAACTCATGCTGCGACGCAGCATGACGTTCTACTCTAATGATTTGAGGGAAATATGCGCATCACGATGATTGGATCAGGCTATGTCGGCCTCGTTTCAGGCGTTTGCTTTGCGGATTTCGGCCACGACGTCATCTGCGTCGACAAGGATCTGAGCAAGATCGAAGCCCTTCGCGAAGGGCGCATTCCGATCTACGAACCGGGCCTGGAGCAACTGGTCGCCGAAAATACCAGCACCGGCCGGCTGTCGTTTTCGACGGATGTCGGCGAAAGCGTCCGCAGCGCCGACGTCGTGTTCATCGCAGTCGGCACGCCGTCCCGGCGCGGCGATGGCCACGCGGATCTCTCCTATGTCTACGCCGCAGCGCGCGAGATTGCCACCTACGTGGAAGGCTTCACCGTTATCGTCACCAAGTCGACGGTTCCGGTCGGCACGGGAGACGAAGTCGAACGCATCATGCGCGAAACCAACCCTGCGGCGGATGTCGCCGTGGTTTCCAATCCCGAATTCCTGCGCGAAGGCGCGGCGATCGAAGATTTCAAGCGCCCTGACCGCATAGTCGTCGGGCTGAACGACGATCGGGCGCGTGAAACCATGACTGAGGTCTATCGTCCGCTTTATCTCAATCAGGCCCCCCTGGTCTTCACCACCCGCCGCACCTCGGAACTGATCAAATATGCAGCCAATGCATTTCTCGCGATGAAGATCACCTTCATCAACGAGATCGCCGATCTCTGCGAACGGGTCGACGCAAACGTCCAGGACGTCTCGCGCGGCATCGGTCTCGATGGCCGTATCGGCGCCAAGTTCCTGCATGCCGGCCCGGGTTACGGTGGCTCCTGCTTCCCCAAGGATACGCTTGCCCTTGCCAAGACGGCGCAGGATTACGACGCGCCGGTCCGGCTGATCGAGACGACAATCTCGATCAACGACAACCGCAAGCGCGCGATGGGACGCAAAGTCATCTCGGCCGTCGGCGGAGACATTCGCGGCAAGAAGGTCGCGATTCTCGGCCTGACCTTCAAGCCGAACACCGACGACATGCGCGACAGCCCGGCGATCGCAATCATCCAGACCCTGCAGGACGCCGGAGCCCAGGTGGTCGGCTACGATCCCGAGGGCATGGAGAATGCCCGCAAGGTGATCGAGAGCATCGAATATGCAAGTGGCCCCTACGAAGCGGCGGCCGGCGCGGATGCGCTTGTCATCGTCACCGAATGGAACCAGTTCCGCGCGCTCGATTTCAATCGCCTGAAGCAGTCGATGCGCGCTCCGATCCTGGTCGATCTGCGCAATATCTACCGCAGTGATGAGGTCCGCAAATACGGCTTCACCTATACCGGTATTGGCACCAATCTCTACCAGGACGTGACCCACTCCTGAAATAGATGAACATCTGATCGTCCTGACGCCGCGGAGCATAGCCCGCGGCGTTTGCTTTTAGAGCGTGATGTCGAAACAGTGTAAGCGGTTTTTGGCCGACACCGGGCTCGTCGATTTAGAGCGCCGCGCGTCCTTTTCGGACGCACAAAGGACGCTCTAACACGTTGAACCTGCGCATCATGCTTTCCGAAAATCGATTCCGATTTTCGGAAAGCATGATGCGCTAGAGGATCCCGACCCGCGTCCCTTTTATCGTCAGCACGGTCAGCCGGCCCGTCGCCGAAACCGCGGTGTCGATGCCGATGCGTTGCGGACCGAATGTCGGGGTTCGCGCCGGGGTATGGCCGTGAATCACGAGGACGGGAAGCTGCGGCCCTTCCTCCAGGAAGGGCTGACGGATCCACATGAGGTCGCTGTCCTTTTGCTTCTTGAGGTCGATGCCCGGCTTGATGCCCGCATGGACAAAGAGGACCCTTCCCATCCGCAGCATGATCGGCAGCGATTCCAGGAATTCGATATGCCGTTCGGGAATCATGTTCCGAATGACGCGGGCAATCGTTTCGCTTCCGGCCGCCGACTGCAGCAGATGCTCGATATCGATACCGTATGAGTGCAACGTCTCCGTTCCGGCAAAGCCGAGCCATTCGAGAATACGCGCCGGTTTGCGATAGAGCTGCACCAGTTCCGAATCGTGATTGCCGCACAGGACGAACCGCTGAAATCCCGGCGGGGGGCTCTTGCTCAGGAACTCCAGCACAGCACTCGAATCAGGCCCGCGATCGACATAGTCGCCGAGCATGACGATGAGTTTCGGTCCCGGAATGCGGGCGGCGTCCGCCTCGATGCGGCGATGCGCCTCGACAAGCTCATTGTAACATCCGTGAACATCGCTCATCGCGTAGACCGCAGCGAATTCGCCTTCGGCAAACGTCAGCCGAGCGCGTCTTTTACGGTTGCCAGCCAGTATCGGTATCTGTTGTCGCCACGGCCCTAGATAGTTAAACATGTAACCCATTTATGAGACCCGACCGGATGACGGGCTGTCGGAAATAATCCATCTCTTGTCCATCGCTGCAACGGCATGAGGCTCAGTGAAGGATGATTGTCCATCCTTGTAGCTGCCGATTGAAAGCGCAAGGGAATCCTGCGTAGTCTTCGCCTGAGCGCGTAGCGCCTGACCGGTTTGCGTGTCGCGGTGAACGGACGACAATGCATTCTCGACCTCTTCGATGGCGCTTTCTCGAAATTTTGCAGGCAGATCGGTTGTCGGAGGCACGTGGCCACGCCCACTCAAGCAACTCGCCAGTGATAGTAACACTACTGTCGCGAGAAACAGCAATCTGTAATTGTTCATATCTGGGAGAGCGCTACGGTTAATATTCCGCTATATTTTAATATATGACGGTTAATCCGTCGTTAAGCGGAGCGCATATGGTGTTTCACGTCATCCTTGCGGTTAATATTTCCCGAGTGGAAGAATCGCGGCTGTCGGATTTCCACAGGAGAGACCTTCGAAAAAGCTGTATTAATCAACTATAACGAGAGCGTACACGAAAAAATGAACGTTAAAGAAGATCGCGCTTGACGCCCCCGCGGGGCAGCATAAAGATGGTGCGTTGCGAGCGTGAATGACATTCTTGATTGGGAATCTCAGATCCAAAATTGCGGGGTGCAAAGTGGAAACTGCGGTTGATTCGAAACTTATCGAGGCAATCACCTACGACGAAGACAGCCGGCATCTACGGGTCTATCTGACCAACGGTCAGAGACGAGAATATGAAGGCGTTCCCAAGGGTGTCGTCGTCGGGTTGACGATGGCGGAATCCCCGGGAAATTTTTATATGAAGGCAATCAGGGGCAAATATCCTCCTCGCCCCTGAAGTCTTATCGATAACGGACGATGGGATCATCGTGCCAGCAAAGATGCGGGACCGGCAATCGTCGGTCCCGCAAATCAGTCTCCCGCCAGCTAAAGCTTGTCGCCCAAAAGTGTGCAGCGGTGTTACGACAATGACATGCGTAAAACCAAGGACCTAAAGCGCCAGGAGCGAATCTGTAAAGATTGCGACGCGCTTTAGCGGTGTACGTTTCAATAAGCGCCGAGAAAATCGCGGACCGCATTGATCTCAAGCGGCGCAATCTCGTGGCCACCGGGATGCCAGATCACCCTGACATCAGCCCCGCGGCTTTTAAGATGGTCGGACAGCGCCTCGGTCATGGGAACGGGAGCGATCGGATCTCGCTGCCCTGCCGTCACCAGCACCTTTTTTCCCGCAAGCGTCGACTGGGCTTCAGGTTGAAACGGAATGAGCGGGTGCATCAAAACCGCAGCATCGAAGATACCCTTCTCGATCAGCACGTTGGCAAGAATATTTGCGCCGTTTGAAAAACCCAGGCCGAGAATCTTGGAAGCCCGGTGCTCGTCGGCAAACGCCTTGACGTAGGCGGCCATCTTTTCCGTCGCTCGCAAAAGGTCGGGCATATCGTAGACCCCCTCCCCGGTGCGGCGAAAGAATCGCGCCGCGCCATGTTCGGAAACATCTCCGCGCGGCGAGAGAATCGTCGCCTCGGGCAGCAGGCGCCGGCCGAAGTCGAAGAACTGGTTTTCGTCACCGCCGGTGCCGTGCAGCATCAACAGGATGGGTTTATCCGGTGCACCGGCATACAGCCGGTGCACATATCCGGTTTCGGTCATATCGCCTCTCCTTACGCTTCGAGCGGCTGCAGATGCTGCTCGAGCAGCGCGCGAAGATGGGCGTGCTGCTGCGGCAGCTTCAGGGCTTCGCCGAGATGGGCCGTATCTTCGTCGCGATCGAAGCCGGGCTCATTGGTCGCGACCTCGAACAGCACACCGCCCGGCGTGCGGAAATAGATCGCCCAGAAATAATCGCGGTCGATCACTGGTGTGACCTGGTAGCCGGTGTCCATCAGTGCCTTGCGCACTTCGAGCTGCTTCTCGCGGTTTTCGACGGCGAAGGCGACATGGTGAACGGAGCCGGCGCCGGGAAGCGCGCGGGCAATGTTCGGCATGGTTTCGAGATCGATGAGATGCGCGCCATTGCCGGAGGGTTTGATCAGCCGCTTGACGCCATCCCTTTCCTCAGAGACCTCGTAGCCCATGAACTTCAGGAGTTCGGCCGTGGCGCCCTCGTCCCTCAGCCGCATGGCGACAGAGTGGAAGCCGCGAATGGCATGGTCCTCGCTGATGCCGCCCTGTGTCCAGGGCTGACGCGCATCATCCCTGACCTCGACGAGCGCGAAGCCGTCGCCATCGGGACCGGAGAAGTTCAGCCTCTTTTCGCCGAAACTTTCCTCCGCCTTCAGTCCGCCGAGACCAAGCGCGGCCAAGCGATCGCTCCAGAAGCCGAGCGAGCCTTGCGGAACGGAAAACACAGTCGTGCCGACCTCCCCGGTGCCGGGACGGCCCTGCGCCATCTTCGGGAACGGGAAATACGTCATCACGCTGCCGGGCGTGCCGATCTCGTCACCGTAGTAAAGGTGATAAACGTCAGGCGCGTCGAAATTGACAGTCTTCTTGACCCGGCGCAGGCCGAGCGCATTGGTGAAAAACTGGTTGTTGGTGCGGGCGTCCTGCGCCATCGACGTGACGTGGTGCAGACCCTTGATCTGATCGAGCATGTGAGACCCCTTTCATGCCCGCCGTTGCGGGCTTTCGATGAGGCTAAGATGCGCGCTGCAGCTCCTGCGGAACAGACCCTTAGATCAAAACGCATTGTCTTCTTTTAGTGAACGAATGCTCGCTTACGTTCACATCTAGGCTTCATGGGGATTAGCCGGCAATTGCCAGTCGATCGGGTCGCGTCCGCGCGACTGCAGGAAGGCGTTCGCCTTCGAAAAATGCCCGCAGCCGAAAAACCCGTTATGGGCCGAAAGCGGCGAGGGATGCGGCGCCCGGAGCACGAGATGCCGCGTCGTATCGACGAAGGCGGCCTTGCGCTGGGCATAGGAACCCCAGAGCATGAAGACGACGGATTCGCATTCATCATTGACCTTGCGGATGACGGCGTCGGTGAAGCGCTCCCATCCCTTGCCCTGATGAGCCGCCGCCTGTCCTTCCTCGACGGTCAGCACGCTGTTCAGCAGGAGCACGCCCTGTCTTGCCCAATGCTCGAGAAAACCGTGACGTGCCGGCGCTATGCCGAGATCCGTTTCCATCTCCTTGTAGATATTGACGAGGGAGGGCGGGATGCGCACACCCGGCCGGACACTGAAGCACAGCCCATGGGCTTGCCCGAGCCCGTGATAGGGGTCCTGGCCGAGGATGACGGCCTTGACGTTGGAGATCGGCGTCAGATCGAGGGCGCGGAAATATTCGCTGCCCTTGGGGAAAATCCGCTTTCCGACTTGCTTCTGCGCGACGAGGAAAGATTTGAGTTGTTGCATGTAGGGGCTTGAAAACTCCCCCTCCAGCGCAGCCTTCCAACTCTCCTCGAGACTGACGGATGTATCGCTCATCTAGGAAAATCCTTCGCATAGGACGAAACAACAGACACACGGTTCTAACAAAATCGATCTACGCTGCAATGCCTGCTGGATCAGCAATGGGTCTACCCCCTCAGAATTCAGCAAGAGAAGATTGCAAAAGCCTGCGTGAAACATCATCCTCCGTGTTTAACTATATGTGAGCTTTGGTGTTTACGCCGGCAGGCGGCCTGAGTAGAAACTTGATCGTGCAATCGGAGCCATGTCTTCCTATGAAATTCGGCACGAGCGGCCTTCGCGGACTTTCAGTCGATCTCAAGGGACGCGCCTCTGCTCTCTACGCCACCGCGTTCGGCAAATATCTGTTGCAGACCGGCAAGGCGCAGGCCGGCGACGTCATTCTGATCGGCCGTGATTTTCGCGATTCAAGCCCCGAAATTTCGGGAAATTGTGCAGGTGCGCTCGCCGCGCTCGGCTTCCGGATATTCGACTGTGGCAATGTCCCCACACCCGCTCTTGCTCTCTATGGCCTCGAGAGCAACGCCGCGTGCCTGATGGTTACGGGCTCGCATATTCCGGCGGACCGCAACGGCATCAAGTTCTATCGTCCCGATGGCGAGATCGACAAATCGGACGAGACCGCAATTACCGCATCGGCGGCCGAGATCGAGCGAACCGGTGAAGCGGTGACGCAGGCGCCGGCCGAGACGGAGGATCATGAAGCGATATGCCGGCAGCTCTTTTTTGAACGCAATGCCGCCCTGCTTCCGCAAGGCGCGCTGTCCGGCCTGAAGATCGGCGTCTACCAGCACAGCACCGTCGCCCGCGATCTGCTGGTTGACGTTCTCGCTCATTACGGCGCTGAGATCACCGCTCTCGGACGTTCGGAGAGTTTCATCCCCGTCGATACCGAGGCTGTTTCCGACGAGACGATCACGCTGATGAAGCGCTGGGTGTCCGAGCACAAGTTCGATGCAATCGTCTCGACCGATGGCGACGGCGATCGTCCGCTGGTCGCTGACGAAACCGGCGCCCCCTTGCGCGGCGACCTTCTCGGCCTTGTGGCAGCCAATTTCTTGCGCGCCGGGACGGTGGTGACGCCGGTTACGTCAAATTCCGGCATCGAGGCCGCAGGCTCTTTCGCCGTCAGGCGCACCCGCGTCGGCTCGCCCTTCGTCATATCCGGTATGGAAGAGGCCGTAGCCGCCGGCGAAGATCATGTCATGGGCTTTGAAGCCAATGGCGGGCTGCTGACAGCAACCCCTTTCGATATCAACGGCAGAGCCGTGCGCGCCTTGCCGACGCGTGATTGTTTTGTCCCGATGCTCGCAATCCTGTCGCTCGCCGCTATCCGCAGGCAGCCGCTCTCAGCCATTGCCGCCTCCTATCACCTGCCCTTTGCCGCTGCCGATCGGCTGGAGAATTTTCCGGTGGAGACGAGCGCGGCACTGATGGAGCATCTGCGCACCTCGGAAGAAAATCTCCGGGCTTTCCTGCAGCCGATCGGCGAGGTGGCCGCGAAATCCGATATCGACGGACTTCGGGTGACGCTAGGAGACGGCGGGATCATTCACTTCCGCCCATCCGGCAATGCGCCTGAGATGCGCTGCTACGTGGAGGCCGGCAGCGAAGCTGCAGCCCTGGACTTGCTGAAGACAGGGCTCAATCGAATAAGAGACTGGGCAAGCGCCCGGTGACATGTGACGAACAAGCCGTTTATCTCAAGGAACCCGCCTATGACGCAGAAAATCGTTCCCGTGATCATGGCCGGCGGCAAAGGCACGCGGCTCTGGCCGCTTTCCCGTGCCACCGCACCGAAACAATTCATCCAGTTCGTCGGCGACAAGACGTTGTTTCAGGAAACTCTCGAACGCGTTTCCGATCCCGAACTCTATGAAGCCCCGATCGTCGTCACCAATGAGGAATTCCGCTTCCTGGTCGCCGAACAGGCTCGAGAGCGCGCCATCCCGCTCGCAGCGATCCTGCTCGAACCGGTCGCCCGCAACACAGCCGCAGCGGTGGCCGCGGCCGCAACGCTTGCAGCTGACCTCTTTGGCAAGCACACCATCATCCAGATGCTCGCCTCGGATCACGAGATCCTCGCCGACAAGAGCTATTTCGATTGCATCCGCATCGCCCGCGATGCCGCTGCCGACGGCAAGCTCGTAACCTTCGGTATCACGCCGACGGAGCCAGCGACGGGTTACGGCTATATCGAGATCGGCGATGCCCTCGAAAATGGTGCGCACAAGGTCGTCCGCTTCGTGGAGAAGCCGGCATTGGAAACGGCCGAACGGATGCTCGCCGACGGCGGCTTCTACTGGAATTCAGGCATCTTCATGTTCCCGGTGGCGGAGCTCGTCGCCGAACTGCAGGAATATGCGCCCGATGTGCTGAAGGCGGCCAGCAAGGCCGTTTCGAAAGCAAGCCGCGACCTCGATTTCACCCGCCTCGACGCCGACCATTTCGCCAAGAGCCCCGATATCTCCATAGACTATGCGATCATGGAAAAAACGTCCAAGGCGGCTGTCGTCCCCTCACCGTTCAAATGGTCGGACATGGGCAGCTGGGATGCCGTCTGGAAATCAGGCGCACGCGACGACAACGGCAACGTCGCCGCCGCCAACACCACCGTCGTCAATACCCGCAACTCGCTCGTCATGACCCATGGCGTGCATCTTGCCGTCCAGGGCATGGATGATGTCGCCGTCATCGCCAGCGAAGACGCCGTCTATGTCGGGCCGCTCAAAGACAGCCAGAATGTCGGACAATTGGTCAAGATGCTGGCCTCTAAGTCCGCCACGGCGAAATTCGCCGAAACCCATCCGACGTCCTACCGTCCCTGGGGCGGCTATACCTCCATCTTCAACGGCGATCGTTTCCAGGTGAAGCGCATCTTCGTCACGCCGGGCAAGAAGCTCTCGCTGCAAAAACACCACCATCGCTCCGAACACTGGGTCGTCGTCAAGGGAACGGCCGAGGTGACAGTCGGCGAGACCGTTCGGATGCTGCGCGAGAACGAGAGCGTCTATATTCCGCTCGGCGAAGTTCATCGTCTCGCCAATCCCGGCAAGATCGTCCTCGAACTCATCGAGGTGCAGACCGGCTCCTATCTCGGCGAAGACGACATCATCCGTATCGTCGATGAGTTCGGAAGAACGTAAAATCGCAGCCGCAGCCGCTGGTCGGCCCGCGGCGCGACCACCTTCGCTGTTGAATTCGCTCTCGGAGTTCTCGTAGAATGGGCGCACCGAAAGACATGACTGGAGATATCCCCCTGATGCGTATCATGACCGCCCTCGCCGGATTTCTTTCAGTCATGTTGCCGGGAATGGCGTTAGCCGAAACGGGAAAGATGCGAACCGCAAGCGAGGCTGAAATTCGCCAGCACCTGCCGGGCACGTCGGAGCTGAAAGAAAGCAGCAACGGTTACGAATATCGCAAGGGCAACGCCAATGGCTATAAGATCACCAACGGCCAAGTGTGCGTCCGGTTTCCCAACAAGTCGACCGACTGCGTCAGCGTGAAGACCGACGGCGAGAAATTTCAGATGATCGACAAAAAAGGCGGCAGAACGAGATTTTGACTTTGCCCCGGGCAAGCTCTCTTGCCCCCGGCAAGGTCACTTTGCCGGTGAAGTTTCGCCATCCTTGTCGAGAACGAATTCGGCGATCAGGCCTGCATGGTTCGAGCCGAGATTGTCATCGAGACGTTTCAGCGATCGCAGATGAAGCGGCGTGCGGGCAAATATGTGGTCGATGGCGATCCCGAGCGCGCCGGCGGCAACCGGCCATGTTGCCGGTTCCGGCACGATCGTTATCAGCTTCTGTTCACGCAGAAAACCTTGGATGCTTGGAGCGATCACCGAGGAGTTGAAGTCGCCTGACAACACCAGAGGGCCGTCGATCGAACCCAGCACTTTGCCGAGATCTTCCAATTCGGCCATCTGGAAATCGTCGAAATATGGTTTGGTCAGGTGCGCCGACACCAGATTGATGGTCTCGCCGCCGAAGTCGACGCTCGATATCACCAGCCTGTTTTTTCGGAGGCTGCCCATGCTGGCGACCTGCCGGCTAACGAACGGGCGCTTGGACAGCACCAGCGTATCGCACGTATCTTTCCCACTGTCGCAGCCGATATGATAGGGATAGGCCTTGAACAATTGCTGCAGATGGAATGTCAGCGGCTTGGCTTCGAGCAGATTGACGACATCGGCATTCGACGCAATCACCATATCGGTAATTTCGGTCGAGTTTTTCCAGTTGTCGATCGCAATGTTGAACGACATCAGACGAAAAAGCGGCGGCGTGTCCGCTGCTCTGCCATCCTGCGAGAACTCGCGCAGCATGACGACGCCGTGAGCGATGAGAAGAAGCGAGACAAGCAGAAGGATAAAGCCGTAGATCTGTCTTTTGACGGCCAGAATGACGAGGCTGGCGGCAACGAAGACGACACCGAGGTGGAGTTGAAAGCTGTAGACGAAGGACAGCAGCCAGAAGTTCGTCACATAGCGCAGCGACACGATCGCGATGGCAACGGTCAGAAACGCGCAGAGAATCCAATAGATTATGTTTCTCATCGATCCTGACCTGCTTGCAGACGACCAGCCGGCCATAACATGCAAGCCTCAATGTTGCAATGCAGCATAATGCCCGGGAGGGATGGCTGCCGGCAGGGCAAAGATCGGCGGCCGGCCGTCATCCGGCAAGACAGCGGCGGGCGGGCCGACGGCAGCCGAGACGAAGCTGTTGCCGTCTCTTTCAAAGACCTATCGACTCGGCCTCTTTTTATCTTGTAAGTGGGGGCACTTTGATGCGGAATCGGCTCTTTGCCGTCGGCAGGGAGCCGAGAAAAGGTGGGAATGCGCTACTTCATTACCGGTACGGCCGGCTTTATCGGTTTTCATCTGGCCAGGCGCCTGCTGCAGGAAGGGCATGACGTCACCGGCTTCGATGGCCTCACTCCCTATTACAACATCAAGCTCAAGGAGATGCGCCATGCGGCACTCTCCCAGTTTCCGGCGTTCAAACCCGTCATATCAATGCTCGAGGACCGGCCGGCGCTGGAATCGGCTGTTCTGGCAGCCAAGCCCGACATCCTGATCCACCTCGCCGCGCAGGCCGGCGTGCGTTACAGCCTGGAAAATCCCGAGGCCTATCTCCGTTCGAACGTCGAAGGCTCGTGGAACATCATGGAAATCGCGCGGCGCGTCGACGTCCGTCACCTGATGCTGGCTTCCACGTCATCGATCTACGGCGCCAATGAGACCGTCCCCTTTCGCGAGACCGATCGCGCCGACGAGCCGCTGACCATCTATGCCGCGACGAAGAAATCGATGGAGCTGATGGCGCACAGCTATGCCCATCTTCACAAGATTCCGACCACGGCCTTTCGCTTCTTCACCGTTTATGGCCCATGGGGCCGGCCCGACATGGCGCTGTTCAAATTCGCCAAGAACATGCTGGAAGACCAGCCGATCGAGATCTACGGCGAAGGCAATATGAGCCGTGACTTCACCTATATCAACGATCTCATAGAAGCGATCGTCAGATTGTCGGCAATCACCCCGAGCGAAGAAAACCGCCTCGACGACGCGGGCATCGAAACGCTTTCGCGCCAGGCACCCTTTCGTGTCGTCAATATTGGCGGAGGCCAGCCGGTCAGCCTGATGGATTTTGTCGAAACGGTGGAAAAGGCGCTCGGCCGTCCCGCTATCCGCAAGATGCTGGCGATGCAGAAGGGTGATGTGCCGCGCACATTCGCCGCCCCCGATCTGCTCGTCGCGTTGACGGGATACAAGCCGGATACGCCCCTGGATGTCGGCGTCAAGGCCTTCGTCGACTGGTATCTCGACGTACGCGGCGAACTTGGCGCCTAATTTTTGCTGAACTGTTTCCAGTCGATCCCGTCAGCGGAGAAATGTCACCGCGCTCACGACATCGACCGCCTTCGAAAACATATAGTCGACGACAACGGTCAGGCTCCGCGAATAGGTCTTGAGCCGATAACCCTCGCCCTCGACCGTCACGGGGCTGCGCAGGACGAGGGGAATGCCGGGGCGCACGAAACCGGCGCGTGTGGTCAAGGGAACCTCAGGCGAATGGCCGATGGCGGATGTGTACATCAGGTCGCGGGCAAGGCTGGCGGGGCCCATAGCGAAGGCCGGCCCGGCAGCGGCACTGATGGTCACGGTCAAGGCGATGGCGGTAAGAGTTCTGCGCATGTCGAGGTCCCCGTTTGCGGATCGGCGGGCTTTCAGCCCGGCTCCAAACGATCGATGCGTCTGTCCACGCTTCGGTCGCTTTCATGAGATCACTCTACACATCAGTATTTTCAGCGCTTTTAAGCGGATCGGTCAAATTTTAAGAAATTTGATTTTCTGTCCGGAAGGGCTCGATACGCAGAAAGAAACAGGGTCCCGGCCGCGGGCCGAGAACGCAATCGGCAAGGACCTGGGAGCTGCATCGCAGTCTACAGAATGCGATCCAGCTTCTTGTTGATATGCAGGTTCGGCATCAATCCCGCGCTTTGCGCGGCATGATAGGATTCCCGGGCCGCATCGAATGAGATCGACCACATGATGGCGCTGAGCAGGAGCGCAATGATATAAATCTGAATACGCATCGAACCGGCGATACGGAAAGAGCAAGGCAGTTTTGTGTCAAAACATGGCCATAGGCTTCACGAAAAAGTGGCAGGCTTTTGGGTCGCAGCCGGCTGATACCAGACACATTAGTGTCGTGAAAATTAGCGGTATTGCAGCGCTACCTGTTAGCAGCCGACCCCGAGGCTTGGTTCCTCTTCCCACTCCGAGAACCCTGAGAGCTCCGTTCCCCACGGGCCTCTTTGCTTCCTTTCCAATCGTTTTCCAGAACAGCCGAGATCGCCTGATCCGATCCACGCTGAACCGCTGAACGCCCATCTCGATCCCAATCCGGCCAACGCATCCACCACGAAACGATGCCACGTTTCTGCCTTTGCCTTTGTACCAGCGAAGGCGTAGGCCGCCGGCTCGGCTCAATAATATATCAATCGATTGACTTATTTGTTTGGCGGCGTTATAAATCTGTCATGACCCAAGAACATGACGCACAGGCACCGGCCTCCGCCCGCGCCGATATCGCGCGGCAGAAGATGCTCTCCGCCGCTCTCGACGTCTTCGGCCGGTACGGCTTCGACGGTGCTTCGACACGCCAGCTGACAGAGGCCGCCGGCGTGAACCTGCAGGCAATCCCCTACTATTTCGGCAGCAAGGAAGGTCTCTACATCGCCACCGCCGAGTATCTGATGGCCCGCATCGACACGCATGTCGGCGACATGAGGGCGCGCATCGGCACGCATCTGCTGGCGCTCGACGCCGCCGGCGAACGCCTCGCCGAAGCTCAGGCCCGCCTCTTCCTCACCGAAATTCTACAGACCATGGTGACGCTTTTCGTCGGCAAGGAATCCGAATCCTGGGCGCGCTTCCTGATCCGCGAGCAGATGGAGCCGACCGAGGCTTTTGCGAAGGTCTACCAAGGTATTATGCGGCCGATGATCGAGATGGGCCGGCGGCTGATCGGCGCGATCCTTCGCGAAGACCCCGCCTCGGAACATGTGCGCCTGCGCACCTTCAATCTTCTCGGCAGCATCCTGGTCTTTCGCGTCACCCACGCGGCCGTGCTTGCTCAGATGGAATGGGACACCATCGGCCCGGAACAGGTGGAAACCCTGCGCGGCCTCGCCGCCGAACTGGTTGATGTCCTCGGCCCGCCGAAGGGAGGCGCAGCATGAAACGCATCCTTCCTCTCGCCATCCTCCTCCTTGCGGCGAGTGCCGCCGCCTGGTGGTACGGCCTGCCCGAAAAGCTCGGCTGGCAAGCCGAGGCCCGCCGAGAATTCGTCCTTTACGGCAATGTCGATATCCGCCAGGTCTCGCTCGGCTTCCGCGTCAGCGGACGCCTCTCCGAACTGCGCGTGGACGAGGGCGATGTGGTCAAGAGCGGAACGGTTCTGGCGAAACTCGACGCCGCCCCCTATCAATTCGCTGTCCGCTCCGGAGAGGCCAATGCAGCAGCCCTTCGAGCGACGCTCGACAAGCTGAAGGCCGGCCCACGGCCGACCGAAATCGCCCAGGCGCGCGCCGCCTATGACGAAAGCCTCGCCGATCTCCAGAATGCCAACCTTGCCTATGACCGCGCCCGCCAGTTGCGCCCGCAGGGCACGATTTCCGAGGCGAGCCTCGACCAGGCGACCGCTGCACGGGCGATGGCCGCCGCCCGCTCCCAATCCGCCAACGAGGCGCTGAAACTGCTGCAGGAGGGGTCACGCGTCGAGGATATCGCGGCCGCCGACGCGCAGGTGAAGGCTGCCGAGGCAACCCTGGCCTCGGCCCGCACCTCGCTGGAAGATGCCGAACTGCGCGCCCCGAACGACGGCGTCATCCTTTCCCGCGTGCGGGAAAATGGCGCCATCGTCTCGCCGGCGGATACCGTTTTCGTGCTGTCCCTGACCGAGCCCGTCTGGGTGCGCACCTATGTTGCGGAGCCCGATCTCGGCCGCATCCACCCCGGCATGAAGGTTTCGGTCGCCTCCGATACGGCGCCCGACAAGCCCTACGAAGGCACGATCGGCTTCATCTCGCCGGTCGCCGAATTCACTCCGAAATCGGTGGAGACGCCGGAACTCCGCACCGACCTCGTTTATCGCCTGCGGATCGTCATCGACAAGCCCGGCCCGGATCTGCGCCAGGGCATGCCGGTCACCGTGCGCCTTCCCAGGCCGACGGCAGGCGGACAATGATTGCCGCCGAGACCGGCTCGCTGACAGGTTCGGACGACAAGCCGCTCGTCCGGATCGACGGCGTCACCAAGCGCTTCGGCGACGCACCCGCCGCCCTCGACACCGTCTCCGGCACGATCGGCGGCGGCGCGATCACCGGCCTCGTCGGCCCTGACGGCGCCGGCAAGACGACGCTGATCCGCCTGATGACCGGTCTGATGCTGCCCGACACGGGAACGATGGAGGTTCTCGGCTTCGACACCAGGAAGAATGCAGCCGGCATCCAGGCGGCGATCGGCTACATGCCGCAGCGCTTCGGCCTCTATGAGGATCTCTCGGTGCGGGAAAATCTCGATCTTTATGCCGATCTGCGTGGCTTGCCGAAGAGCGAACGCGCGAGCGCCTTCGACGAACTGCTCACCTTCACCGATCTCAAGCGGTTCACCGGCCGGCTGGCCGGGAAACTCTCCGGCGGCATGAAGCAGAAGCTCGGACTTGCCTGTGCGCTTTTGAAGAAGCCGCGCCTGCTGCTGCTCGACGAGCCGGGCGTCGGCGTCGATCCGATCTCGCGCCGCGACCTCTGGAAGATGGTCGAGAACCTGACGAAGGAAGGCATCGGCGTGCTCTGGTCGACCGCCTATCTGGACGAAGCGGAAGCCTGTGATCACGTGCTGCTTTTGAACCAGGGCAAGCTGCTCTTTTCGGGAAAACCGATGGAGATGACCGAGCGCGTCAAGGACCGGGTCTTCAGGGTATCCAATGTCACCGGCCGCCGCCGGCAGGTGCTCGCCGAACTCCTGCAGGCCGATGGCGTCATCGACGGCGTGATCCAGGGCGAGGCGATCCGCCTGGTCGCGGCGAAGGACAAGAAGCCCGATATCAGCAAGGCCGGCGATGGCGCAACACTCGCCCCTGCGCCGCCGCGCTTCGAGGATGCCTTCATCGATATGCTGGGCGGCGGTCCGGGTGGCCGCTCCAGGCTCGCAGAGGCGCAGCAATCGCTGAAGGCTGAGAACGACCGGCCGGTGATCGAGGCCAAGGGCCTGACCAAGCGCTTTGGTGATTTCACCGCTGCCGACGATATCGGCTTCGATATCCGCCGTGGCGAGATCTTCGGCCTGCTCGGTCCGAACGGCGCCGGCAAGTCCACCACCTTCAAGATGCTCTGCGGCCTGCTGAAGCCGACCGGCGGCGAAGGCCGCGTTGCCGGTTTCGATCTTCGCCGTGATGCCGCCGAAGCCCGCAACCAGCTCGGCTACATGGCGCAGAAATTCTCGCTCTACGGCGATCTCACCGTCATGCAGAACCTCGAATTCTTCTCTGGCGTCTATGGCCTTCGCGGAAAACACCGGCGCGAGCGCATCGACCTGATGGCGGACATTTTCGATTTCGGTCGCCATGCCGGCGAACCCGCCAAAGATCTGCCGCTCGGCCTGAAGCAGCGCCTGGCGCTTGCCTGCGCCGTTATGCACGAGCCGCGCGCCCTCTTCCTCGACGAACCGACCTCCGGCGTCGATCCGATCACCCGGCGTGAATTCTGGACGCATATCAATGCGCTGGTCGAAAAGGGCGTCACAGTGCTCGTCACCACCCATTTCATGGACGAGGCCGAATATTGCGACCGAATCTCACTGATCTATCGCGGCCGCTCGATTGCGCTCGGCTCGCCCGATGAATTGAAGGCGCGGGTCGCGACCAAGGAGCAGCCGGACCCGACGATGGAGGATGCCTTCATCGCCCTCGTGCAGCAATCGGAAGTGGAGGATGCCGCATGAGTGTCTCCTCCGGTCGGCTTCGGCGTCTTTCAGCCCTGGTGCGCAAGGAAAGCTTGCAGGCGATCCGCGATCCGAGCAGCATCCTCATTGCCTTCGTGCTGCCGCTGATCCTGCTTTTTCTGTTCGGCTACGGCGTCTCGCTCGATACCACCCGCACCCGCATCGGCCTCGTGACCGAGGAGATGACGCCGCTGACGCAGGATCTGTCGGCCAGTTTCCAGGCCTCACGCTATTTCGATGTGGCGATGGGCCGTGACCGGCGTCTTTTCGAAGAAGACCTCGTGGTCGGCAAGGTGCGCGGCGTCGTCGTTATCCCCGCCGATTTCACCACCCGCTACACCGCCGGCAACCGTCCCGATATCCAGGTGATCGTTGATGGCTCCGATCCGAACACGGCGAACTTCGTCCAGAATTATGCCCAGGACGCCGTCGCCAACTGGGAGCGGCAGAGACAGGCGGACGTCGCCTCGCATAGTCCCGCCATCGCGGTCGAGCAGCGCTTCTGGTTCAATCCTGAACTGACCAGCCGCAATTTCCTCGTGCCGGGCTCGATCGCCATCGTCATGACGCTGGTCGGCACGCTTCTGACCTCGCTCGTCGTCGCCCGCGAATGGGAGCGCGGCACCATGGAGGCGATGATGGCGACGCCGGTGACGGCGGTCGAACTGCTCGCCGGTAAGATCCTGCCCTATTTCCTGCTCGGCCTCACCTCGATGACGCTCTGCGTGCTGCTTGCGGTCTTCCTCTTCGGCGTGCCGTTCCGCGGCTCCGTCGCCGCCCTTTATACACTCTCGGCCGCCTTCCTGATCCCGGCGCTCGGCCAGGGCCTGTTGATCTCGACGGTAACGAAGAACCAGTTCCTCGCCTCGCAGTTGGCGCTGATTACAGCATTTCTGCCGGCCTTCCTGCTGTCGGGCTTCCTCTTCGAGATCAATTCCATGCCGACCGTGATCCAGTGGATCACCTTCATCGTGCCGGCGCGTTACCTGATCCCCAGCCTGCAGACGGTCTTCCTCGCCGGCGACATCTGGCCGATGTTCGTGAAGGCGATATCGGTCATGCTGACGATCGGCGCCATCATGTTCATGCTTGCCGCCCGCAGCACCAGAAAGAGGATCGGCTGAGATGGGATGGACAAGGCTTTACGCCCTCATCGTCAAGGAACTGCTGGCCGTGCTGCGCGATCCCAAGGGTCGCGCCATCCTGATCGGCCCGCCGATCGTCCAGCTTCTCGTCTTTTCCTACGCCGCAACTCTCGAAGTCCGTAATGTCGATATCATGATCCTCAACCGCGACAGTGGTCACTGGGGCCAGGAACTGATCGAGCGTATCGATGGCTCGCCGACCTTTCGCCGGATCGAGATGGCGGGAAGCCAGGCGGATATCCAGGTGGCGATCGATACCCAGACGGCCATTGCGGCGATAGAGATCGGCCCGGATTTTTCGCGCAATATCGAGGCGGGAGCGCCGGCCGACCTGCAGGTGGTGCTCGACGGCCGCCGCTCCAACGCCTCGCAGATCGTCGCCGGCTACCTCTCACAGATAGGCGCCGGCCTTGCTGCCGAGACGCCGGCCGGCAAACGGGCCGGCGCCGACATCGTCTCGACAGTGCCGCGCAACTGGTTCAATCCGAACCTCACCTACCAATGGTTCATGGTGCCGAACCTGATCGCCAGTATCGCGCTCCTGATCGGGCTTATCGTCACGGCGCTGTCGATTGCTCGCGAACGCGAGCTCGGCACCTTCGACCAGCTGATGGTCTCGCCGCTGCGCATGCACGAAATCCTGATCGGCAAGCTGATCCCGCCGATGATGATCGGCCTCTTCCACATCACCGTCTATATCCTGGCTGCCGTCTTCCTCTTTGAGGTGCCGCTGCGCGGCTCGCTCTTCCTGCTTTACGGCAGCGCGATCTTCTATCTCGGTTCGGTGGCCGGCCTCGGCCTGTTCATCTCGGCGCTGTCGATGACGCAGCAGCAGGCGATCCTCGGCGCCTTCCTGTTCATGGTTCCGGCCATGCTGCTCTCAGGCTTCGCCACGCCGATCGAGAACATGCCGAGCTGGCTGCAGCCGATAACCCTCATCAATCCGCTGCGCTATTTCCTGGTGATCGTCAAAGGCGTTTTCCTCAAGGATATCCCCTTGAGCGAGGTAGTGAACCAGACGATCCCGCTGGCGCTGATCGCCGCCGTCACACTCAGCGCCGCCGCCTGGCTCTTCCGCCGGCGGCTGGAATAAGGCATCCCGACCCATGCCTGGGCCACCTCACACAATGTGAATCAGCCTTCCAAAGCGTGACCCTCTCCTGCTGGAACCTCGAATTGGCGCGGTCGTTACCCAAACGCAACCCCAGTAAGGAGAAGCAAAATGTACAAGGTCCTACTTGTCTCCAGCGCTATTGCGCTGTCGTCTCTTGCAACCAATGCGCTCGCTGATGGCGCCGTGACCGGTGCAGCCGGTGGCGCCATCACCGGCGCGATCGTCGGCGGCCCCGTGGGTGCTGCCATTGGCGGCGTGGCCGGCGGTGTCGCCGGTGCCGTTGTCGACCCGCCGCCGCGCGAGGTCGTGACCTATGTCCAGCAGCAGCCGGCCCCGACTGCTTCCGTGGTCGTCCAGGAACCGATCGTCGTCGGCAAACCGCTTCCGGCAGACGTCGTCGTAACGCCGGTCCCTGACAACCCGAAATATGCTTATACGGTCATCAACAATCAACGCGTGATCGTCGAACCCCGCACCCACCGTGTGGTGCAGGTCATCGAATAATCAGGCAACCGAAGCCGCCTGCTGCGGCTCGGCAACTTCCGGCCCCGCTTCGGTGGGGCCTTTTTTCGTACGCTCGCGCCAGCTACCGATCAGCGAGAACAGAAGGATAAGGCGCTGTGGCAACTTGAACTCCTGCGGCAGCGTCTCTATCGGAATTCGCTCGCCATAAAGCTTGCCCTGTTTGAGCGACAGAATATGCATGCTGGAAAGCATCAGCCGACCCTCCATCCCGATTGATCGGATCAGCGTGGCTGACGCAACGGGGCTAGGTCCTTAAAGTCCGACTAAAAACTGCAAAAACTTGCAAAAGCCTATGGCCGCGGCCGCATCCCGGCGCGCGCCAGCCCTTCCAGAACCGGCGCAAAACGCTGGGGATTCTTGGCCGGCTGCCCCGCCAGAATGCCTTCCAGCGTCACATCAGGTGCCATTTTCTCGAGCGCGCGCAGGAACTGCCGCGCCTGCTCCATATTGCCGAGATGCGCGTGTGCGGCGATCAGCATCCAGTAAGTCGGATCGAAATGGGCGTTCAGCGCCAGCGAGCGTGACGCAAACGAAAGTGCTTCCTCGTAATTGCCGCGAAAGATTTCGGCCATGGCGATGCCCGTCAGAGAAAAACGCGCATCCGGATCGCGGGGTCCCAATTTCAGGGCGCGATGCAGGCGCTCGAGCGCATGCTCGATATCGCCGCAGTGCAAAGCCGCAATGCCGGAGCAAGCCGCGACCAGAAGATCGTTGGGATTGGCGGCAGCGGCCGCCTCCAGCACAGCCATGCCGCCTTCATAATCCTTGCCTGTCTGCAGCAACGCCATACCGCAATGGGCCATCACGCGGGGATCGCCGGCCGAATGCTGAAGCCCGCGCCGGGCAAGACTGACGCATTCCGCCTTGTCGTCCGTCCCGAGCCGCGGCCAGCCCATGGTAATGCGATGTTCGAGTACCCAGGCGGCATGCGAAAGCAGCATCGCATTTTCCGGCTCCATGGCGAGCGCCTCCTGCAGCAAGGCATAGGCGGCGGCATTGCTTTCGATCGACTCGTCGATGATCGCGGCAAGGGCGCGCAGATAGAGATCGTAAACTGCCGGACTGTTCGGCCGGTCACGTCGTGACCTCTGGATTTCGGCGATCTCGATCGCCGGCTCGACGATCGAGGCGACGCGTTCGGTGATATGGTCCTGGAAAGCGAAGACGTGGCTGATGCCGTCTTCAAAATGATCGGCCCAGAGATTGGTCGCGGTCACGCCGTCGACCAGTTGTACATTGATACGCACCTGCGCCCCTTCCCGCCGGATGCTGCCTTCGAGCACATAGCGCACGCCCAGTTCTCGAGCCACCTCTCGCACATCGACACTGCGTCCTTTGTAGACGAAGGCGGAATGACGCGAGACAACGGAAAAGGAGCGGAAGCGCGCAAGGGCGGTGATGATCTCCGCCACCACACCGTCGGCAAAATAATCCTGGTCGGCATCGCCGCCGAGATTGACGAAAGGAAGAACCGCGACGGAAGGCGGCTGCGACGCCACGGGCGCCATCCTGCCATCCTCCTGGCGCGGCAGGCGGTAGCCGACCCTGGGAACGGTGACGATCCACTCGGTGCCATCCGGCCGTGCGCCGAGAAGCTTCCTGAGCGCGGCAATCTGAACCGTAAGGTTGCCTTCCTCCACGGCAAGCCCCGTCCAGGCCCGGTCCATCAAATCCGCCTTGGTGACGACCCGGCCCTCAGCTTCCAGCAGCAAGCCGAGCAGCGCGACCGGTCGCGGTCCCGCCACAACGGATTTCCCGTCCCGCCACAGGCTTCCTGTCACGGGATCGTAAAGGAACGGACCAAAGGAGAGCCTCGAGCTGCCCATGCAGAAGCATAGCGTCAAAACCTCGCAAACGAAAAGCCGATGACGCGCCGATGCGCTGCGTAAGCCGCCGTCGGATGAACGGCGGCTTATCCAGCGGACAGGATCAGACCTTCAGCTCGCGCCGTTCGCGCTCGGTCACCATGGCGAGGTCGAGCACCTTCTGCAGGTTGGCGGCGTGGCGGAAGTTCGGGTCCGGCTGGATGCCGCTTGCCACGGCCTCGGCAAAACGCTCATAGTTGGTCGCCACCGGTTCAACCTCGATCTTCGTCCAGGTTGCGGTTTCGACATCCTCGCCGAGGCAGCCATGCAGCTCGGAACCGTTGGGACGATGGATGACCTCGAGGCTGCCCCTCTCGCCATAAATGCGCAGCTTCAACTCGTTCAGATGCCCTGTCGCCCAGCGGCTGGCATGAATGACGCCGAGTGCGCCATTGGCGAAATCGACGGACATGGTGAAGCTGTCATTGGCGTCGAGCAGATATTCGCCGATCTGACCGCCCGGCGCCTTGTTGAAGGTCTTCAGCCGCGCAAAGACGTGGTCGATGTCGGTCGCCGCGCCATAGGCGGCGAAATCCAGAATATGGATTCCGACATCGCCGAGCACGCCATTCGAGCCGTGGCCGGTGGAAAGCCGCCACAACCAGGTGGACTCGGTGCGCCAGTCGCCCCAGGCGCGCGACACCAACCAGCTCTGGAGATAGGATGCTTCCACATGTCTGATCGTGCCGAGCTCGCCGGCGAGCACCATCTCACGGGCGCGCTGCAGCGGCGCGACGTTGCGATAGGTAAGGTTCACCATGTTGATGACGCCGGCCTTTTCGGCCGCCTCCGTCATCTCCAGCGCCTTCGCATAATTCTCCGCCAGCGGCTTTTCGCAGAAGACGTGCTTGCCCGCAGCAATCAGCGCCATCGTCGTCGGGTGATGGATGCGGTCGGGCGTGACGTTCGTCGCCGCATCGAACTCACCCCAGGCGATCGCCTCCTCCAGGGAAAGAAACCGCTTTTCGATGTTGAATTTGTCGGCGAAGGCCGAAAGCCGATCGGGATCGGTGTCGACGGCGCCAACCACTGTCACGCCATCGATGAGGGGGAAGCGGGCGAGCTGGTTTTTCGCCATCACGCCCGTGCCAAGAACGAGTAATCGCATGGATGCTCCTCAGCGGTAACCGGCTTCGCCGGCTTGGTGTAGTTTCGGGCCGCGTTCGACGATCGGCTCCAGTGCTTTTTCTACCGGCACATTTGGAGCGTCGGTGATACCCGTCAACGAGCCCTCAGGGTTATAGGCCCACTTCACGCCGTTGATCAGCACCTTCTGGACATTGACGTCGTGATAGGTCGGATAGGTCTCGTGGCCGGGGCGGAAATAGAAGATGTTGCCGGCGCCACGGCGCCAGGTCAGGCCCGAGCGGAACACTTCGCCGCCCTGGAACCAGGAGATGAACACCGTTTCGAGCGGTTCCGGCACCGAAAACTGCTCGCCGTACATTTCTTCGTTCTCGAGTTCGAAATGTTCGCCGATGCCGGCGGCGATCGGATGGCGCTGATTGATCGTCCACAGACGCTCGCGCTCACCCGCCTCGCGCCATTTCAGCGCGCAGGGTGTGCCCATCAGCCGCTTGAAGATCTTGGAGAAATGGCCGGAATGCAGCACGAGCAAGCCCATGCCTTCCCAGACGCGCTTGGCGACACGCTCGACGACGACATCGGAGACCGCGCCGTGATCCTTGTGGCCCCACCAGGTCAAGACATCGGTTTCGGCAAGGCGGGCTTCGCTGAGGCCGTGTTCCGGCTCCTGCAGCGTCGCCGTCGTCGCCGAGATGCTGGGGTCGGCATTCAAAGCGTTGGCGATCGTCGTGTGCATGCCTTCGGGATAGATGCCCCGGACGATGGCATTGGTATTCTCGTGGATATTCTCTCCCCAGACGACGGTGCGAATGGCCATGATGTGCTCCTGTAGAAACCTGGAAGTATCGATAGGCGGGAAGGCAGGATTCAAAGCGCTTTGGAAAACGGTTCTGGCTGCGCCTCGTCTCCTCCACGTCCAAGGAACACATAGACCTTTGTCAGTATTTTGACAAAGGGGAAAATTTGTCGGACGAAGGCGGAAAATCCGCCTGGAAATACCACAGCAATATCAATGTGAAACGGATTTCGAGAAGAGATTGACGACCATAACGCCTGTTACGATCAGCCCGAGCCCGACGATGGCCGGCAGGTCGAGGCGCTGCTTGAAGAAGACCAGACCGACCGAGGAAATAAGCACGATTCCCAAAGCGCTCCAAATCGCATAGGCGATGCCGACCGGGATGCTCTTCAGCGTCAGCGACAGGCAATAGAAGGCGGCCGCATAACAGGCGACGACGAGTGCCGTCGGCCCGATGCGGGTGAACTGCTGCGACAGTTGCAGCGCGGTCGTGCCGATGACCTCGAGCACGATGGCTGCAAACAGCAGCCCATAGACGGCAGCTTGGCTCATGGCGAATTCCTTTCGGACTACTTGCCGGTCAGTTCGACAAGGCGATCGATGAGATCCCGCCTCAGAACGCCGTTGATATCATGGCTTTCTAACGTATCTGCGAACCAAAGTCCGTCGGCGGCGAAACGCACGACCTGCGCATCGAGGGAGGAGTCGGTGCCGATATACTCCTCCGCCCGTGCCTGCACCCATTGGCGCCAGCGAAGACGCAGCCGGGGTTCGGCCAGAAGCGCGATCGTCACCTGCGTCCAACCCCTGGAATCGTCGGGACGATCCTTGAGACCGGCTACCGCCCTGAGATAGGCGCGGGTAAAGCGGCCCTGCGGCTGCGGATCGCCGCGCATCAGTTCCTCAATATCAGCGTCGAACTTTTCGAGCAGGCTCTCGAACAGGGCATCGAGCAGCGCATTCTTCGTCGGAAAATGATGCAGCAGCCCGCCCTTGCTGACGCTGGAGGCAGCCGACACCGCATCGAGCGTGACCGCGGCCATGCCTTCGCTGGCAGCAAGGCGGGCGGCGACCTCCAGCAATTGCTGGCGCACGAGAGCGGGCTGTTTCTTACGATGATGAGCGTTCGACATGCAAATTAAAAGATACCGTCTGGACGGTTTTGTCAAGAGGAATCGATTGGAACCACTGCGATACCGGGATTATGCGCGAAATGCCGCGGCACCTTGATGACGGTTGCGATCGTTTTCCCAGAGGTGCATGTAGAGGCGGGGACAGATGGTATTCAGGGATGGTTTCGTGACGGAGAAAGTCACCACACTTTACGAGGCGATCGGCGGCGATCCCATCGTGCGGGCGCTGACGCACCGCTTCTACGAACTGATGGACAGGCTGCCGGAGGCGAGGAACGTGCGCGCCGTGCATCCGCCGAGCCTTCAGGGCAGCGAAGAGAAATTCTACGAATATATGACCGGATATCTCGGCGGTCCGCCGCTTTATACCGACAAGCGCGGCCATCCGCGCCTGCGCAGCCGCCATTTCGTCGCCGAGATCGGCCCTGTCGAGCGCGATGAGTGGCTGCTCTGCTTCCGCCGTGCCATGGATGAAACCATTGCCAGCCAGGCGCTGCGCGATCTCATCTGGGCGCCGGTCGAACGGCTCGCCTATCACATGCAGAACAAGGCCCCTGACGATAAGGCCATCTGGCGATAAGGATTGACCATGAGCTTGAACGCGCGTCTGGAGCCGGTGCTCTATCTCTTTGCCGGCCTGTTCGGCGTCGCCGGCGTGGGGCTCGCCGCCCTTGCCGCCCATGGCGGCGGCGAAGCCAATCTTGCGGCATCCGCATCAGCCATGTGCCTTGCCCACGCCCCGGCCCTGTTGGCATTGGCTCTCGGCAACGCCAGGCTCAGAACCGCCTGGCTGGCCGGTTTTCTGATGATTGTCGGAACGCTGCTTTTTGCCGGCGATCTCGTCACCTTGCGCTTTACCGGCTCCAGCCTCTTCCCCTATGCCGCACCGACCGGCGGCTGGGCGATGATGCTTGGCTGGCTGGCCGTTGCCGCGGGCGCTGTCTTCCGGGTTAAGGCTTGAGAGAGTTTTTGCTGACTGCTCACGTCTTCTCCTCCTTCATTCCTGTGCCTGTCACAGGAATGAGGGTATGCGTGGGGCCATGCTGAAGACAGAATCAAGATTTCGCTAAGAGCTAAATCACGCCGCACCAACTGCAATCAAACGCCATCAACCACATTGAAGCCTTCGAAAACCGGCGGCCCCTTGTAGATCGCCTTGTGATCGCCGGCATTGCGGTGCGCCGCGCGAAAACTTTCGGACTTCGTCCAGTTCTGAAAATCCGCTTCGCTTTTCCAGACAGTGTGCGAGGAATAGAGTGTATAGCCCTCCTCTTCGTTGACCTTGCCGCGCAGCAGCCGGAATTCGACGAAACCGGGCACCTCCGGCAGGCTGGAATCGCGGTTGCGCCAGACCGTCTCGAAATCACCTTCGCTTCCGGTTGCGACCTTGAAGCGGTTCATTGCGATATACATGGAATCTCCCTACGCCTGCCTCTTGCCCGCCCTTGCGGAACGCGAGGGAAAAGCGAGGATATTATTACCGTTTGCCGCCGCTTGGCCAAGCGGTCTTGTTGCGGCTTCTCCGGGCATACGCGCTTCCCAGGTCGGGAACAGCGTCACATTCTGGTGGATATTCTGGCGTTCGGCATGCTGCCGGAAAAGTGCGTAGAGCTCGGGCACGAGGCCCTCGCCGGTCTGCGCGGCGAGCTTGTGCAGGCCGATCATGGTGAAGCCGTCGGGGCGCTGGTCGTTCATCTTGCATTGTCTCGTGCGTTCATCGTTTGCAGCGCACGCTCCAGGCTGGATTTGCTGCCGTTGCGAAGCGGGATGAAGGCCTTGCCGAACTTCTTGCAGCCGGTCTTCACCCGCAGGCAGGCATCGTGGCTGATACAGTCGATCGGGCAGAACACGCAGTCGACCGAGGGAAGAACGGTATCGATGCGGGAAACCGCTTCGCGCAAGCCGCCGTCGTGATGAATGAGCTCGGCGCCGAAATTGCTGCAGATCTGGCGGAGATGCGCTACCTGGCAGTCGCGGCCGCCGACATAGAGGAAACTGCGGCCATCCAGTTTGGATCGCCCGGTGGATGCCTGAACAGCGTCCTCGCCCGCGCTGTCGCGGACCTCCCGGTTCGAACCTTTCTTGCCCTTGCGAGCCATATACCACCCGTTCACTCGTTGATCGTCACACGATTCCTGCGTGTGCGGATGGACCTTATTAAACTTGATTTTTAGAGTAAAGTATAAAGTTGATTATTTTTATCATATTTATCGAGCAGTGACTTGAACCGGAAAGGTGTAGGTGCGCGAGGACCCGGCCCAGTCATCTGGCATCGCGGGAAGATTACAGGAAGAGATCCGGGACATAACGGCACCGTCCACCTCGCCCAAGCCCGAACCTCGGACAAGGCCAGATGCGGTGATACCGCCGCTACGGTTGATCGTGATGCGAACATTCAGGGACGCAGAATCGCGACGATAGCGCGATTCCAGCCTGTCAACACAACGGAACAGTCGCGAGACGAGCTTGCCTTTGTAATTGGCTTCAGATGCGCCACCCGCCCCACTCCGTCCACCCGACGTGCGTGAATTATTGTCAGAGTTGGCGTCAGCCTGCCCGTCAACGGCGCCCATGCGCGACTCCTGTTTGGCGTCCCCCTCTGAACCCTGCGCCTTCTTTGGAGGCCGTTTTCTTTCCACCGGCTTCTTTTCCGCGGGCTTTTCCAGCTTCGGTTTGGGCTGCGGGTTGACGATCTCCACCGGCGGTTCCGGCTCGGGAGAATTCGCGGCCGTCTCGACAGGCTTGATCTCTTCCGGCTCGGGTTGCAGCGCGGTTGCGACGGGTGGTTCGGCGGATGTTACCGGTATCTCCGGAGACTGCTCCGGCACCACTGTCGACTTTGGCTGCGCAACTGAAGTTTCAGCGGGGTTTTCCGACACGAGCACCTCTGGTTCCGCAGTCGTCACCGTCTCCGCTGACTGACGCGTAACCTCCCGCGTGGGCTGCACGGCCTCAACCGGCTCCGCATCAGTCGGCTGAACAGTTTCCGGTTGGACAGCCTCTGGCTGTACCACTGCCGTGTCTACTGGCTGGACCGTCTCGGGCTCGACGGTTTCGGGAACAATTTCTTGCTGTATGGTCACTTCGGTCTCGCCGGCGGCACTCTGATCGGCGTCAGAGCTACCGAGCATGACGACGCTGATCGCTTCGCCTGCCTCCATCAGTGTCTCATCCGAAGGCTTGGGTATGACCAGAAACAGCGTGACGGCTAACGCAGCATGAAAGAAAAACGAACCAATACACGTCAGCGCCACCCGCCGCCGCACCGGAGTCTTCTCATCCTCCTGCTTTTCCACCGCCGCGTCCATCGGCGGCGCTGGAACAGAGGCTATCGGTTCTGCTTCCGGATGGTCGGGAAAGGAGGGTATTTGCGCGAAACGCGCATAGTGGACCACGGCCTCGCCAGCCGGCTGCCGCTGCACATTGCGCAGGTCGGAAAGCTCGTGGCCGGGATGCATGTTATTGTCGTTCAGACTGCCGTCAGCGTCCGGCTCCGCGATGAGCACCTGTCTCGATCTGGACTTCGCTGAAATTGCCATTGTGTATGCCTCGGACAGCCTGAAACATGTCCGCCGGAGTTCATCCCCGGCGTATTTTTAGCCCTCGAAGGGAACTGAAATCTGCGAGCGGGTGACCAGACCCTTCATGCATTCGCCGGCAACAGGTCCGTCGCAGACCGGCGTGTCGTTGATGATGATGCGCGTGACCGTCTCGCACTTCACGTTCGGCATATCGAACTGGCGCACGCGCTTCTTGCCCTGCGGCAGATCGCGGAAGTCGAGCACGGTGATGCGGTCGACGGCATTCTTGTCGTTGAAGAAGGCGAGCTCGAAGGAGATCTTGTTGATCGGCGCCTGAAGATTGTTCTCGGCGACGAAGGTCATCATGCAGCCCTTCTGCGATGGCGCCAGAGCGTTGAGTTCGATATCCAGCTTGGCGGTTGCCGCATCCTGCGCCTGGCATATGCTTGAAACCGCCATCACCATGCCAGCCGTAACAGCCGCAAACCTCACCGCCATAATCTTCTCCGCCATTGTCCCGATATCAGCAATCTCAAAAACTTGACTGCATTAGTCTCCTATTGCGTCTTTAAAAAACTATGAGTAAGAAAGTCAAGTTAATTGTCATCAAAACCGGCGATCCCGATCACCGGCTTCACGGAATTGCCAACCGAAATGATGGTTGAAAAGCCAGATAACTTTAAGCATGTGCCGCTGCAGAGCGAGCCTGCGGCGCAGCACCGGATCGTCGAAAGCCCGGATCTTTTCCGCGGCACGAACGAGATCATGATTCGACATGACGGCGTGGTCTACCGCCTGAAGATCACCCGTCAGGGCAAGCTCATTCTCAATAAGTAGGGTAGGACATGACCGAGCAGACAAGACCGGCGCCAGCCGAAATCCGTGCGTTTCGCGCTGAAAATCCGAAGATGCGCGAGCGCGATATCGCCGCCCAGCTGAAGATATCAGAGGCAGCCCTCGTCGCCGCCGAAACCGGCATCAGCGTCACCCGCATCGACGGCAGCGCATTGAAGCTTCTCGAACGCGTCGCCGGTCTCGGCGAAGTGATGGCGCTGTCGCGCAACGAAAGCGCCGTGCACGAGAAGATCGGCGTCTTCGAAAACATCAAGAGCGGCGCGCAGGCCGCCATCGTTCTCGGCGAGAATATCGACCTGCGCATCTTCCCGAGCCGCTGGGAGCATGGCTTCGCCGTCTCCAAGAAGGATGGCGACCAGGAACGCCTCAGCCTGCAATATTTCGACAAATCAGGCAACGCCGTGCACAAGGTGCATCTGCGCCCAAGCTCGAATGTCGAGGCCTATCACGCGATCGTCGCCGAGTTGAAGCTGGAAGACCAGTCGCAGGAATTTATCGAGGCCGAGACCTCGAATGCCGTCGATGAAACCGCCGACGTCAGCCGCGACGAGCTGCGCGACAACTGGAGCAAACTCACCGATACACATGAGTTCTTCGGCATGCTGAAGCGCCTGAAGATCGGCCGCCAGGCGGCCGTACGCAGCGTCGGCGACGACTATGCCTGGAAACTCGACAACACAGCGACGGCAGAGATGATGCATGCCTCGGTCAAATCAGGCCTGCCGATCATGTGCTTCGTCGCCAATAACGGCATCGTCCAGATCCATTCCGGCCCGATCTTCAACGTGCAGCCGATGGGTCCGTGGATCAATATCATGGACCCGACCTTCCATCTGCATCTGCGCCAGGATCACATCGCCGAGACCTGGGCCGTGCGCAAGCCGACCAAGGACGGGCACGTCACCTCGCTGGAGGCTTACGATGCCGACGGCGAAATGATCATCCAGTTCTTCGGCAAGCGGCAGGAAGGTTCCGACGAACGCGTCGAGTGGCGCGAGATCATGGAAAACCTGCCGCGGGCAGCAAGCGTGGCCGCATAAGGATCATAGCGATGACGATGCGTAACAATCTGCGCCGGATCCGTGCCTGGGAACTGGCCCTGACGGCAGCCGTCATGGCGCTGCCGTTGATCCCGACGGCGCGGCCGATCGAAGGCTTCGCCTTCGTGCGCGCCGCCCATGGCGAGGAAAAGAAGCTCGACACGTCACGCCTGGTTTCGGTCGGCGGCGACATCACCGAGATCGTCTATGCGCTCGGCGAGGAAAGCCGGCTGATCGCCCGCGACACGACGAGCATCTATCCGGAGGCGGCGCTGAAGCTGCCGAACGTCGGCTACATGCGTGCACTCTCGCCGGAAGGCATCCTCGCCATGAACCCGACGGCGATCATCGCCGTCGAAGGTTCAGGTCCGCAGGAGGCGCTGGCTGTGCTGAAGAATGCCAGCGTACCCTTCGAGACCGTGCCGAGCGCCTTTACCCGCGACGGCATCATCGCCAAGATCGACCGCGTCGGCACGCTGCTTGGCGTGCCGCACAAGGCGAAGGCACTTGAAGAAAAGGTCGCGGCCGATCTCGACGCGGCGATCGCCGATGCCGAAAAGCGCCCGGAGGCCGAACGCAAGCGCGTCCTCTTCATCCTCAGCGCCCAGAACGGCCGGATCATGGCATCGGGCACCGGCACCGCAGCCGACGGCATCGTCAAGCTCGCCGGCGCAGTCAACGCCGTCGGCGCATTCCCAGGCTACAAGCCGCTGACGGACGAGGCGATCATCGAAGCCAAGCCCGACTTCATCCTGATGATGAACCGCGGCGATGGCGCCGGCACCAAGAACGAGGACCTGCTGGCGCAGCCGGCGATCGCGCTGACGCCAGCAGGCGAGAAAAAAGCGATCATCCGGATGGACGGCGTCTACCTGCTCGGCTTCGGTCCGCGCACGGCAGCCGCGGCGCGGGATCTCAACACGGCGATCTACGGGGGCTGATCATGGCCCTGCCGCAAGCCATGGAACGAGGGCGACACGTCTCGATGGCAGACATGCGCGAAATCAAGCCCGCGGGCGACCGGACGCGGCTTGCCTTGCTGGCAATCGTTCTGCTTGCCGCCGGCTCGGTCTTCTCGATGCTGTTTTCGGTGACGACAGGCGCTTCAGATGCCTCGATCCTCGACGTTATCAGCAACATGGCCGGCTCCGAGACGGCGCTCAGCATGCGTGACCGGATCATCATCTTCGATATCCGCCTGCCCAGGGCGATCCTCGGCTTCCTGATCGGCGCCTCGCTCGCGGTTTCCGGTGCGGTGATGCAGGGCCTGTTCCGCAATCCGCTGGCCGATCCAGGCCTCGTCGGCGTCTCCTCCGGCGCAAGCCTCGGCGCAGTCACCATCATCGTGCTCGGCGGCGGCATCGCAGCCCCGCTCTCAGCCCTTCTCGACATCTACGCTCTGCCGGCGGCCGCCTTCGGCGGCGGTCTCGTCACGACGCTGCTGCTCTACAGGATCGCCACCCGTCACGGCCAGACCTCCGTGGCAACGATGCTGCTTGCCGGCATTGCACTCGGCGCGCTTGCCCTCGCCATGACAGGACTGCTGATCTACATGGCCAACGACCAGCAGCTGCGCGACCTGACCTTCTGGAGCATGGGCTCGCTTGCCGGCGCCACATGGACGAAGATCGCCGCGGCCGGCCCGATCATCCTGTTGTCCTTCACCGCCCTGCCCTTCATGGCGCGCGGCCTCAATGCCATCACGCTCGGCGAGGCGGCCGCCTTTCATATGGGCGTGCCGGTGCAACGGCTGAAAAATGTCGCGATCGTCGGGGTCGCCGCGGCGACCGGTGCGTCCGTCGCCGTCAGCGGCGGCATCGGTTTCGTCGGGATCGTCGTGCCGCATATCCTGCGCATGGCGATCGGCCCGGACCATCGTTTCCTGTTGCCGGCCGCAGCGCTTCTCGGCGGCTCGCTGCTGATCTTCGCGGATGTCCTGGCGCGCACCCTGGTTGCGCCGGCCGAACTGCCGATCGGCATCATCACCGCGGCGGTCGGCGGGCCGTTCTTCCTGTGGATCCTGCTGAGGCAGCGTTCGCGTCTTGCGCTGTGAGCGGATGTTGTGAGTGACGTTCAGATGATCGAAGTTTCCGGCGTCTCCGTGCGCCTTTCCGGCAAGGCCATCATCAGCGACGTTGCCTTCACCGCAAAGGCCGGCGAACTGACGGCGATTGCCGGACCGAACGGCTCCGGCAAGACGACGACGATGAAAGCCATCTCCGGCGAACTTGCCTATGGTGGCTCGGTGCGCATCGGCGGCGACGAGGTCAAGGGGTTGAAACCCTGGCAGCTTGCCGCCATCCGCGGCGTGCTGCCGCAGGCAAGCACCATCTCCTTTCCCTTCACCGTGCGCGAGATCGTCCGCATGGGCCTGACATCGGGTCTCAACCTGCATCCCGACAAGGCCGAGCAGACGGCGGCGGCCGCGCTCGCCTCCGTCGACCTGACCGGCTTCGAAGGCCGTTTCTATCAGGAACTCTCCGGCGGCGAGCAGCAGCGCGTGCAGCTTGCCCGCGTGCTCTGCCAGATCGCCGAGCCCGTCGTCGATGGCAAGCCCTGCTGGCTGCTGCTCGACGAGCCGGTCTCGAGCCTCGACATCAGCCACCAGCTGACCATCATGACGCTCGCCCGCAACTTCTGCCAACGCGGCGGCGGTGTCATCGCCGTCATGCACGATCTCAACCTGACGGCGCTCTTTGCCGACCGCATCGTGCTGATGAAATCCGGCCGCCTCGCCGCCGCCGGCAGCATCGGTGACGTGCTGAACGACGAAACGATGCTGTCGGTGTTCGGCTGCGCGCTGCGGATCAATCAGGTGCCGGCCGACGGCACCCCCTTCGTACTCGCCCACAGCGCCGTTTCCCGCCCCTGAGCCTGCCTGCACGGAACTTTTGACCGTGCGACACGTTGTCGGCAGTGATCTGGGTCAATGCCGGGCGATTTGATTCATGCAACGGACGGTGGTGACCCACGTGCGAAACAGGCGGGCTTGCGCGCGCCCCAGCCAATGGAGACAGCCATGAGCTATTCTATCTTCCAGTCCGGCCGCAGCCGCCGCAACGGCACCTTCCACAATTTGGAATCCGGCATCGAGGAGCAGATCGAAGCGTTACGCGACGAACTCGCGGAACTGACCCGCCTCGTTGGCAAGAGCTCACGCCACCAGGGCGACAAAATCCGCGGCCAGGCCAGCGCCGGCTACGAGGAACTGCTCGGCCGAAGCGAGGATCTGCTGCGCGAATTGCAGCACGGCTATGAGCGCGGCGCAACCGAAATGCGCGAGACCGTGCGCAAGCATCCATTGGCAACGATCGGCGCCGCAGCCGCTTTCGGCCTTGCCATCGCCTTCCTCGCCCGGCGCTGAGGAAGCGCGATGCTGTTATCGATCCTCAGCCTGCTGACGGGCGCAAGCGTGCACCGCACCGTTGCGCGCGCCAAGCGCAATGGCATCTTCATTGCGCTTGCCGTGCTCTTCCTCCTCACCGCCTACGCGCTGGCCGTCACCGCCGGCGCCATCTGGCTCGCCGGCATCTACGGCCCGGTCGGCGCGGCCCTCTTCCTGGCCGCCTGCGCGCTGCTGATCGCCGTCATCGCGCTGGTGGTGATGGCGGTCATCAACGCCCGGGAAGCGCGCCGCGCCCGTGAACGCCGCGCGGCACTGGAATCGCTGGCAACGGTCGGGCTCGGCCTCGTCCGCGCCCAGCCGCTCCTGACCGCCGGCGTCCTGGCGGCAATCGTCGCGGCCAATCTGGTGGGCTCGAAGCGCGAGGATTGATTGAGGTGGCAACCCACCTGCTCCTATCCCGCAACTGTCACGAGAATGGAGAGGGGAAAGTATTTCCTCTTCACATTACCAGCGGAAGATTAGGCATGACTCCCACCTCGCTCTCCCTCATTCCTGTGCTTGTCACAGGAATCCAGCTACGGCGCGTTCCGCGCGGTGAATGAACCGACACGGCAGGTGGGAAAAACCTTTCGCGCCCAAGGACTTGGGCGCACTGGATTCCTGTGACGAGCACAGGAATGAGGGACGAACAGTAGTGCGCGTTAGACAACTATCCACCACTTTTGGATACACGCCCTTCTAACACTCCCACGAACGCAAAAAAGCCGGCGCCCCGAAGGGGCAGCCGGCCTTCCTCCCAAGTATAACTCTTGTCAGAAGGCAAAGGCCTTCGACGTCAGCGGCGCCGACGTTGCGTCGGGGCCGAAATCCGCCTCGCCTGATATCTGCAGCAATTCCTGCAGTCGCTGGCGGGCCCGGTTGACGCGGCTCTTGATGGTGCCGACGGCGCAGCCGCAGATTTCGGCGGCCTCCTCATAGGAGAAACCCGAGGCGCCGACGAGGATGATCGCTTCGCGTTGGTCCGGCGGCAGCTGGTCGAGCGCCTTTTTGAAGTCCTGCAGATCGAGCGCGCCATATTGCGAGGGATGCATCGCCATCGATTCCGTGAACAGCCCGTCGCTGTCCTGTACCTCGCGGCCGCTCTTGCGCATCTGGCTGTAGAGTTCGTTGCGCAGGATCGTGAAGAGCCAGGCCTTCATATTGGTGCCCATCTCGAAATGATCCTGTTTGGCCCAGGCTTTCATGATGGTGTCCTGGACGAGATCGTCGGCACGGTCGTGCCGTCCGATGAGCGAGATCGCGAAGGCGCGAAGACTGGGGAGTGCCGCCAGCAGTTCCCGCTTGAAGCTGGGTTGCGCTTTATCTTCCATGCGGCGATCCTATTCGGCCATTTTGGCGGAAGCCATCATTTCAGCATGGTCGAGCTTTTCGAGAAGGTCGAGAAAACGATCGGGAATCGCTTCATCCTGTGCGGCCGCATAAAGCGACCGCAACCTGACGCCGATCTGATTGTTCGGGTCCAGGATGTCGCTTGCCCGCAGCTCCAGCTTTCGCTGATCGGCTGCCTCTTTCTTGCGTGTAGTCATCAATTCGTCTTCTCGCCGGTTGTCTGTTAGAGGGGCGTGCAGGGGATCAATCATGATTTCAACCATCGACTCCGAACGTTCCAGTGTCGATGTCGCCAGTATTTGCCGTTGCATGGGTCAAAACGCTACGCCCTTTCATTGTCGGCTGGAATAATGCGGCGCGACAAAAAAAGTTCCTCCCGTTCCGGAACTTTTTTAGCAAGGCGACGTTAACCGCTCATTGAAGCCAATGCCGGCCTGTATGCAGGAGCCATTAATGACACTTTCTACTCGAATTGCGCCGCACCTTCCTTATCTGCGCCGCTATTCCCGCGCCCTCACCGGCACCCAGACTTCGGGCGACGCCTATGTCGCCGCCGTCCTCGAAGCCATCATCGCCGATCTGTCGATTTTCCCGGATACGGCGAACGACCGGGTCGCACTCTACAAACTGTTTACGCAACTGTTTGGTTCCACGGCAGTCCAGATTCCAGAGCCGACTTCGCCCTATGCCTGGGAGCAACGCGCCACACTGAACCTTTCCAAGGTTTCGCCTCGTGCCCGTCAGGCCTTTTTGCTCGCCTCTGTGGAGAATTTTCGCGTCGCCGAAATCGCCGATATCCTGGAAACCGAGGAACAGGACGTCATGCATTTGCTCGACGTGGCCTCGCAGGAAATTTCCCGTCAGGTCGCCACCGATATCATGATCATCGAGGACGAGCCGCTGATCGCCATGGATATTGAGCAGATGGTCGAAAGCCTCGGCCATCGCGTCACCGGCATCGCCCGCACGCATGCCGAAGCCGTCGCGCTCTACAATAAGACCAAGCCGAGCATGGTGCTGGCCGACATCCAGCTTGCCGACGGCAGTTCCGGTATCGACGCAGTCAACGACATCCTCAAGACGTCGAGCGTGCCGGTGATCTTCATCACCGCTTTCCCTGAACGGCTTCTGACCGGCGAGCGCCCTGAGCCGACTTTCCTTGTCACCAAGCCCTTCAATCCGGACATGGTCAAGGCACTGATCAGCCAAGCTCTTTTCTTCAACGAATCGACCAGAGTGGCCGCCTGAGACGCAATTTTCCGGACTTCGGAACCAAATCGCCAAAGCATACGTTCCGGTGCTACCGGGACTCCGGTGGCTTTAACGGTTTTTGCAGCGCTTTGTTCTAGAGTTGACAGGCGGTGTCTGGAAGGGCGCTCCCTTCAGCGACGTTCAAGATGTCACAAGGAAAGGCGGTCGAGTGAATACGACTGAACCATTGTCCGGCGTGCCTTTCACCTTCGAAGGCAAAGCCGCAATGATGGAACGCGCGCTCGGCAGCGCCGGGATTTCAATCCTCTGCCAAGACGCCCGGCTGTCGATCTTCTACGCCGAAAATCTGCCGCCGCATTTTGCAGCGCTCTTTATGCCCGGCAACAGCGACGCTGCCCTTTTCGGCGACGCCCATGGGCGATATCTGACAGCGCTGAAACACAAGGTGCTGGAAACCGGGATCCCCAACAATGCCGAGGTCGAGATCGACGTCGACGGCGAAAGGCGTACCTATGAACTGAAGATCCAGCGCACCGGTGAACGCGGCGCGCACGGACTTCTCTCCGTCATGGCCGAAGTGACCGAAAGCCGGCACCGCGAAAAAGTGCTGAAATCGCTGCTGCGCGAACTCTCACACCGCTCGAAGAACCTTCTCGCCATCATCCAGGGGATTGCCACGCAGACCGCGCGCAACACGCTGTCTCTCGACACCTTCCTCCTCAAATTCCGCGGACGGCTGCAATCGCTTTCCAACTCGCAGGATCTGATTACGGATTCGAGCTGGCGTGGCGCCTATCTCTTCGAACTCGCCGAAAAGCAGTTCGCCCCCTATTGGCCGGAAACATCAGGCTCCATGCCTATCTATGGCATCAATGCGCATCTGACGCCGAATGCCGCCGTGCATCTCGGGCTCGCCCTCCACGAACTCATCGTCAACTCCGCCTCCTACGGCGCGATATCAGGCGGCGCCGCCTCGATCACGCTGAATTGCCGCGAAGCCGCAATCGGCGACAGGAAGGCGATCGAAGTCGCTTGGGCGGAGGTGCTTCATGATCAGTCGGAAGTCCACGAATTCAGCGACAACAGCTTCGGCCGCACCGTGCTGGAGCGGGTCGTGCCTTCGTCGGTCAACGGCAAGGCGGAGCTGAAACTCGTTCCCGGCCGCATCGAGTATCGCCTGACCATTCCGGAAACCGAATTCGAGATCTTCAAACGCGTGTGAAAGCCTGGAAATAGGCGCCAAACGGAAAAACAGCCGGTGCGAGGGCGGCGCACCGGCTGTCTTCACTCACCGGGAGGGGACCGTGAGTACGTCCGGATAGTGGGTTGGGGGCGCGCATGTTGGGTCGATGCGATCACCATCCGGATATCGCAATAACGGCGACATCAAACTTTGGTTCCCTCCGATCGGAAAAAAATTCGACTTTTTTGAATCTTTTTTCCGATGCCCTTGGCGCGGGGCGCGTCCAGCCATTTCACGAATGCGGACCAGATAAATTCTTCCAATAAAAACAATCGATTACTTGGCATCCAGCAAGAGAAAACCGTCAAAATTTTACCGTTTGATAAATTTTTAAACCTGAGTTACGCTTTCCCTCACAGGCCGTTTACCAATAATGAGGGAACTTCAATGGAACGACTGGAAACTGGGATTCATGCTGGCCGGCTTTCGCCCGCCGAGTATGAGGCTAATTTTTCCGATCTGCATCCGCGCCTCGACAATCACGAGGCGCTGGTCGCCGCCGACCGCTGTTATTTCTGTTATGACGCGCCGTGCATGACGGCCTGTCCCACCTCGATCGACATTCCCCTGTTCATCCGCCAGATTTCGACGGGCAATCCGATCGGCTCAGCAAAGACGATCTTCGATCAGAACATCCTTGGCGGCATGTGCGCCCGCGTCTGTCCCACCGAAGAACTCTGCGAACAGGCCTGCGTGCGCAACACGGCCGAAGAGCGGCCCGTCGAGATCGGCCGCCTGCAGCGTTATGCGACAGATGCCGCCATGCAGGCCGGCAAGCAGTTCTATGCCAGGGCCGAACCGACCGGAAAGACGATCGCCGTCGTCGGCGCAGGCCCAGCCGGCCTTGCCGCCGCCCATCGCCTGGCCGTGAAAGGCCATTCCGTCGTCATCTATGATGTCAGGGAAAAATCCGGCGGCCTCAACGAATACGGCATCGCCACCTATAAGACGGTCGACGATTTCGCCCAGAAGGAAGTCGACTACATCCTCTCGATCGGCGGCATCGAGGTCCGGCATGGGCAGCTTCTCGGCCGCAATTTCTCGCTTGCCGATCTGCAGGCCCAATATGACGCGGTCTTCCTCGGTATCGGCCTTGCCGGCGTCAACGCGCTGCGCATCGAGGGCGAGAACCTCGCAGGCGTCGACGACGCCGTCGATTTCATCGCGGCACTGCGTCAGGCTGAAAACAAGAGCGAAATCGCCGTCGGCCGCCGCGTCGTCGTCCTTGGCGGCGGCATGACGGCGATCGACGCTGCCGTGCAGGCGAAGCTGCTTGGCGCCGAGGAGGTGACGATCTGTTACCGCCGTGGCAAGGAACACATGAACGCTTCGGAATTCGAGCAGGATCTGGCAAGCTCCAAGGGCGTCATCATCCGCCACTGGCTGGCGCCGAAATCGATCCTGTCGCAGGACGGCAAAGTCGCCGCCATCGAAGTGGAATATACCAAGCTTCTCGAAGGCCGCCTGGTCGGCACCGGCGAAACCGGCGTCATTGCCGCCGACCAGATCTTCAAGGCGATCGGCCAGACGTTTGACGCCTCCGGTCTCGGTTCGCTGCGCATGGAAAGCGGCCGCATCGCCGTCGATGGCGAAGGCCATACCTCGCTCGACGGCGTCTGGGCCGGTGGTGACTGCGTCTTCGGCGGCGACGACCTCACGGTTTCCGCCGTCGCCCACGGTCGCGACGCGGCTGAATCCATCCACCGCACCCTCACCGCGGCCGCCGCTCCGGCTGTCGCGGTTGCATGAAGGGGAGAATGAACAATGGCTGATCTCCGCAATAATTTCGTCGGCATCAAGTCCCCGAACCCGTTCTGGCTGGCGTCGGCGCCGCCGACCGACAAGGCCTACAACGTCGAGCGTGCCTTCAAGGCCGGTTGGGGCGGCGTGGTCTGGAAGACGCTGGGCGAGGAAGGCCCGCCTGTCGTTAACGTCAACGGCCCGCGCTACGGCGCGATCTGGGGCGCCGACCGCCGCCTGCTGGGGCTGAACAATATCGAGCTCATCACCGACCGCGACCTCTATACCAACCTGCGGGAAATGAAGCAGGTGAAGATGAACTGGCCGGACCGGGCGCTGATCGCCTCGATCATGGTACCCTGCGAGGAGCAGGCCTGGAAGGCGATCCTGCCGCTGGTCGAAGAGACCGGCGCCGACGGCATCGAGCTCAATTTCGGCTGTCCGCACGGCATGTCCGAGCGCGGCATGGGTTCCGCGGTCGGCCAGGTGCCGGAATATATCGAAATGGTCGTGCGCTGGTGCAAGCAGTACACCCGAATGCCCGTCATCACCAAGCTGACGCCCAACATCACCGATGTCCGCCGCCCCGCCCGCGCCGCCAAGGCGGGCGGCACCGATGCCGTCTCGCTGATCAACACGATCAATTCGATCGTCTCCGTCGATCTCGACAACTTCGCCCCCAACCCGACGGTTGGCGGCAAGGGCAGCCACGGCGGTTATTGCGGCCCGGCGGTCAAGCCGATCGCGCTCAACATGGTGGCCGAGATCGCCCGTGATCCCGAAACCTACGGCCTGCCGATCTCAGGCATCGGCGGCATCACCACCTGGCGGGACGCGGCCGAATTCCTCGTTCTCGGCGCCGGCAACGTCCAGGTCTGCACAGCGGCGATGACCTACGGCTTCAAGATCGTCCAGGAGATGATCACGGGCCTCTCCGACTGGATGGACGAAAAAGGCCACCGCAACCTCGACGACATTACCGGCCGCGCCGTGCCCAACGTCACCGACTGGCAGTATCTGAACCTCAACTACATCGCCAAGGCCAAGATCGACCAGGACGCCTGCATCAAGTGCGGCCGCTGCTACATCGCATGCGAGGATACCTCGCACCAGGCAATCACCAACTTCGTCAACGGCGCTCGTCATTTCGAGGTGATGGACGAGGAATGCGTCGGCTGCAATCTCTGCGTCAGCGTCTGCCCGGTCGAGAACTGCATCACCATGGAGCAGCTTCCCGCCGGCACCCTCGACAAGCGCACCGGCCGCGTCGTCGACCCGAACTATGCCAACTGGACGACGCACCCGAACAACCCGATGGCACGCCAGGCGGCGGAATAGGGATTTGCAACGCCGCGGAAATCCGCGGCGTTGCAGTCTTGCCAGTAACGTTCGAAGCCTCGGGCCAATTTAACCGCCGAACGACTTCCGATAGGCATTGGGGCTCGTCCCGAGCCGCCTGCGGAAATGATGCCGCATCGTCGCCAGTGTTCCAAAGCCGCTGGCGACGGCGATATCGTCGAGCGAAACGGCAAGTTCCCTCTCCAGCAGATCGCGGGCATGGCGCAGCCGCTCCGTCAGCAGCCATTCGCCGACGCTGAGACCCGTCGTCGCTTCGAAGCGCCGCTGAAAGGTGCGCATGCTCATACCGGCTCTTTTGGCAAGCAGGCTGATCGGCTGGTCCTCGGAAAGGCTTTCGCGCATCCATTCGATCAGCGGCCCCAAGCGGATGCCCTCGCGCTCCTCGTGAACCGGCGCGCGAATGAATTGCGCCTGTCCGCCTTCGCGATGCGGTGGCACGACCAGCCGGCGGGCGACGCTGTTTGCCGCCTCCGAACCGAAATCGCCGCGCACCACATGCAGGCAGAGATCGATGCCGGCAGCACTGCCTGCCGCCGTCAGCAGGCTGCCTTCGTCCATGTAGAGAACGTCGGCATCGAGCGTGATGTCGGGATAACGCGCGGCAATCGTGGCGACATAGCGCCAATGTGTCGTCGCCCTGCGGTTGGCAAGCAGTCCCGATCCGGCAAGAACTGCAACGCCCGAGCAGAGCGACATGATGCGCGCGCCGCGCTGATGCGCTGCCGTCAGTGCTCTCGCGAGGGGTGCCGGCACCGGCGCATCGATCGCCCGCCAGCCGGGCACGACGATCAGGTCCGCCTCATCGAGCACCTCCAGGCCCTTGTCGACGGCGACCGTCAGCCCTCCGGCGGCGCGAAGCGGCCCCGGTTCGATGCCGCAGACCGAGAAGCGATACCAATCCTCCCCCATCTCCGGGCGTGGCAGGCCGAAGACCTCATAGACGATGCCGAATTCGAAAGTGCAGAGCCCGTCATAGGCAAGCGCTGCGACCAGCGGTCCTTTCGTCTGCTGCGGCGAGGAGTTTGGCATGATCTTTACGCTGTCAGTCATGATGGCCAATTTCGCAGAGCTTTAGCATCGGCGATACCAGGCTGCAATTCGAACCAAAAAGGAAATCGCAAATGCCAAGCCCCGTCGCAGACATCCCCGCCGCCGCTGCTGATATCGCCGCTGCCCATTTTGCCGCCAAGCTTGCCTTCGAGACCGATTGCTCCGACGTCCACGCAGCCTTTGCATCTGGCAAGGTCGATTTCGTTCTTCTCGACGTACGCTCGCCGACGCTCTTTGCAAAGTCCCACATTCCCGGCGCCATCAACCTGCCGCATGGCAAGATGACGGCGCACCGCATGTCGGCCTGGCCTTCCGACACGCTCTTCGTCGTCTATTGCGCCGGCCCGCATTGCAACGGCGCTGATAAGGCCGCACTTCGCCTCTCCCGCCTCGGCCTGTCCGTGAAACTGATGATCGGCGGCATGACCGGCTGGGCCGATGAACGCTTCACCTTCGAACAAGGCGTTCCAGCCGCGGCCTGAGCGGCCTCCCTTCTCCGCCGGCAGCGCCGCGCGTCTTTTCAGATGCCCGGCGCTGTCGCCCTTTGAATGGCCGCATAACTTAATCGAACGGAAGATCGCGACCGTCAGAACTCGACGACCACCTTGCCAAAGGGCCCGCGATAGAGATGATCGAGCGCCTGCGGGAATTCGTCGAAGGCATAGCGCTTGTCGATCACGGGCTTCAGCCCGGTCTGGTCGACTGCCCGCACCAGGTCTTCCAGCGCGCGGCGATGGCCGACGGAAATGCCCTGCACGACAGGCGCCTTGAGCAGCAGCGGAGCGGCCTGGCCGGAGACTTCGAAGCCTTCGAGCACGCCGATCACGGAAATGCGGCCATTGATCGCCACCGCTTTCAGTGCCAGGTCGAGATGCGGGCCGCCGACGATCTCAAGCACGTGGTCGGCGCCATAGCCGCCGGTCAGTTGGTAGAGTTGCTCAACCCAGTCGCCCTCGCGGCGGTTGATCGCGTGATCGGCGCCGAGAGCAACGGCGCGCTCGAGTTTCTCCGCGCTGCCTGAGGTGATGAAGACCTCGGCGCCGTGCGCCTTGGCGATCTGCAGGCCGAAAAGCGCCACGCCGCCGGTGCCTTGCACCAGCACCTTGTCACCGGCCTTCAGACCGCCGCGTTCGATCAAGGCGAACCAGGCAGTCAGCCCGGCGCAGGGCAAGGTGCTCGCCTGTGCTGCATCGAGCGTATCGGGTGCGCGCGAATACCATTCCTCCGACAGAACGGTGTATTGGGAAAGGACGCCGGGATAGACGCCGCCGCGTGTCTTGTAAGGCGGCGTGCGGGCATCGCCCAACCCGCGTCCGTCGATCCAGTCGGGCGAAAAGGTCGAAATGACCCGGTCGCCCGGCTTGAAACGGGTGACCTCAGGCCCGACCGTCTCCACGACCCCCGCCATATCGGAGGCCGGCACGAAGGGAAATTGCAGCGGCAATCCCATGCCGCTCTCCATCACCAGCCGGTCGCGGAAATTGAGCGAGACAGCTTCCGTCCGGACCAGGATCCTGTTTCCCGAAACCGGTTCGAGCCTCCGCTCGCCGACCGTGAGATTGTGCTCCGATCCAACCGCATCGATCTGCCATTGCCGTGTTGTCTGCATTGTCTTGCTCCTTGTCCATTGCAGGGAGCGAAAACATATCGTTGAATATTTCGCGCCAGTTGCGATATTAATTCACCAAAATGGTTCCAAAAAGGAAACAAATGGAACAGCTGAAAGGGATCTCGATTTTTGTCGAAGCCGTCGAGGCAGGCGGCTTTTCGGCTGCCGCCGAGCGGCTCCACCTCACACGCTCGGCCGTCGGCAAGACGATCGCACGTCTGGAACAGCGTCTCGGCGTTCGGCTTTTCAACCGCACGACGCGCATGCAGAGCCTGACCGAGGAAGGCCGTTTCTTCTACGAGCGCTGCCTGCGAGCGGTCGAGGAAATCCGCCTCGGGGAAGCCATGCTGGAATCCGGCCGGCGTGATGTGCGCGGCCGGTTGCGCATCTCCATGCCCGTGCTTTTCGGCCGCCATTGCATCGCGCCGATCCTCGCAAGCCTGCTCGATGAACATCCGGATCTCGAACTCGACCTTTCCTTCAGCGACCGGATCGTCGACCTGCTCGAGGACGGCTTCGACCTTGCCATCCGCAACGGACCGCTGAAGGACAATCCGGATCTGATGGCCCGGGCGATCGCCCGCCAGCGCATGACCGTCTGTGCATCGCCCGCCTATCTGGAAAGATATGGCGCGCCGCAGGCGATCTCCGATATTCCGCTGCATGAAGGCATCGTTTACAGGCGGGGCGATAACGACAAAGGGTGGATATTCCCCACTGCAGCCGATCCCGGACGGCGGATGCAGCCGAAGGCACGGCTGCGGCTCGACGACCTCGCGTCGATTTCCGATGCCGCCGTCGCCGGGCGCGGCCTGGCCTGGCTGCCTTGCTGGCTGGTACGCGAGCAGGTGCTGGCAGGCCGGCTCATTCAGGTGCTGAAGCACGAACCGGCCAATGTCTTCGATGCCCATGCCATCTGGCTACGCTCCCCTGTCATGCTGCCCAAGGTGAGGCTCGCGATCGACACGCTCGCCGCCAGACTGCCCGCAATGATGGGCTGAACGTTGGGTGCTGATCGCCAATGGTGGATTGCAGCCACCAGCTGGCGAGAAACCTATGTTATTCCTAGCCGTTTCTCTGGAAATAACCCGATGCCGCAGTATATCGCTAGTTCGTCGCCCCTCATAGCGCACGCCATATCACTCGGAACACGGTCAGCATGTCACTTCGCAGCGCCCTCCGCGCACAAACAGCAGATTGCCACGCCGCGGTCGACACTCTCTTCGGCAGTTTCAACCTCTCACGCCCCCAGGATTACAAGGCCTTCCTGCGCGCCCATGCCCAGGTCGTACCATCAGTCGAACATGCGCTTGAGCAAGCCGGAATCGCCCGCCTGCTCCCCGACTGGACGGGACGAAGGCGTGCACACCTGCTCGCTGCCGACATAAGGGCGCTCGACGATCGATTGCCCCCGCTCCTTCCGCAACCGGCATTGCATTGCGACGCGGCGGTCTGGGGGGCTGCCTACGTCCTTGAAGGCTCCAAGCTCGGCGGCGCCCTGCTCGCCAAGGCCATCCCTGATCACTTGCCCAGCAGCTACCTGAGCCCGCAAGGCCCGAAGGGCGCCATGCGGCTCTTCATGGATCGTCTTGACGGGAGCAACGTCGACGATCCCGCCGCTGCCATAACCGCTGCCCGCGATGTCTTCGACCTCTTCCTCAAAGCCGGGCAACTCGCGCTGGAAGCGGCCCCGATGGAAGCGGTCCCCACGGAAGCTGTCCAATGAGCGGCACGCACGAACCCGTCGATCTCACCAATTGCGACCGTGAGCCGATACACCAGCTCGGCTCGGTTCAACCCTTCGGTTTTCTCTTGGCGGTATCCTCAGACTGGATTGTCACGCGCGCCTCTACAAATCTGGTGGAGTTCCTCGGTGTTGCGCAGACCGACGCGATCGGCCGTCCCATTGTCTCCCTGATCACCCCTGAAGCACTCCACACGGTCCGCAACAAGCTGACCACGTTGCGCAGCTCCGACGTCGTCGAGCGCATTTTCGGCATTGCTCTGACGCCCGATCAAAACAGGTTCGACGTTGCCGTGCATCTGAACGAAGGTCAGGTCATCATCGAAGGCGAGCGCTGCCAGGAAGATAGGCGCGACGCCGCTTCCCTCTCGATGCGCAGCATGATGTCCCGCCTCGATCACACGGAAACAATGGAGGCTTTTTTCCGCGAAGGAGCAAGACAGGCGCGCGCCCTCACCGGCTTCGATCGGGTCATGGTCTACCGTTTCGATGAAAGCGGTTCCGGCGAAGTCGTGGCGGAAGCCGCCCGGGCCGGGATCGGCTCGTTTCTCGGGCTGCACTACCCGGCTTCCGACATTCCGGTGCAGGCACGCGCGCTTTATCTGCGCAACCTGTTCCGCATCATTGCCGATGTCGACGCCGTCCCGGTCCCGATCCTTCCGCCGCTCGACGAACACGGCCAGCCGCTCGATCTTTCCATGTCGGTCTTGCGTTCGGTCTCGCCGATCCATATCGAATATTTGAAAAACATGGGCGTTGGCGCCTCGCTCTCCATATCGATCGTCGTCGACGGCAGGCTCTGGGGCCTGTTTGCCTGCCATCATTACGGCCCGCGTCTGCCTTCGGCCCAAAGCCGCTCTACTGCCGAACTCTTCGGCCAGATGTTTGCTTCGCGCCTTGAAAGCCGCGAACGGCGGCAGGCTCTCGAATACGAGACCAAGGCGCGCCGCATCGCCGACCGGCTCCTCACCTCCGTGGCGGACAATGCAAGCCTGCTCGACGATCCCGCCTGGCTGATCGAGGCGCTTGCCGACGCCATTCCTGCCGACGGCATCGGCGTCTGGATCAACGGCCGGCTGGCACTTGCCGGCATCGGGCCGGACGAGAGAGGCTTCACAGCCCTCGTCCGCCACCTCAACCGCAATGCCGCCGGCCGCATCTATGCCGTGGACAGGCTCGCAGAAGCCTATCCGGATCTTGAGGTCGACGACGCGGTGGCGGGCATGCTCGCCATCCCCATCTCGCGTTCGCCGCGCGATTATGTCGTGCTTTTCCGTCAGGAATTGGTGCGCACCGTCCGCTGGGGCGGCGACCCGTACAAGCCGGTGGAGTACGGCCCCAACGGCCCGCGGCTGACGCCGCGCAAGAGTTTCGAAGCCTGGTCTGAACTGGTGCGCGGCCGCTCGCTGCCCTTCACCGAAGCCGAGCACCGCGTCGCCGAAACCATCCGCGTTACATTGATCGAGGTGGTGCTGCGCCTGACCGACGAGGTCAGCATGGCGCGCCAGACGGCAAACGAGCGCCAGGAACTGCTGATCGCCGAACTGAACCACCGTGTCCGCAACATATTGAGCCTCATCACCGGGATCGTCCGGCAGTCGCAGGCAACCTCCGTCAGCCTTGGCGACTACATCCGCCAGCTCGAGGGCCGCATCCAGTCGCTCGCACGAGCCCATGACCAGATCACCCGCGACCACTGGGCGCCCGCTTCGCTCCGGCAATTGCTGCTGGCAGAAACAGCCGCCTATCTCGGGAAAAACGCACAACGCATCCGGATGAGCGGCGAGGACGTACTGCTGGAACCGCAGGCATTCTCCACCGCCGCCCTTGTTTTCCATGAGCTGATGACCAACAGCGCCAAATACGGCAGTCTTTCCGGCAACGGCAGCGGCACCGTCGAACTCGGCTGGCGGCGCGACGACGAAGGCAATCTGCACATTGACTGGCACGAAAAAGACGGCCCGCCCGTCATCGAACCCAAACGCCACGGCTTCGGTTCGACCATCATCCGCCGCTCGATTCCCTATGACCTCGGCGGCAAGGCGGAGGTCCGCTACGCCAAGGACGGGCTCGAGGCGGATTTCTGCATTCCGGCGCGACATGTCGTCGGCCCGACGAGCGAATCGTCAAAGCCGGCTCCGGTCGGAGCGGCCGATCGCAAGACGATTGCCGACGATCAGCCACTCTCCGGCCTGAATGTTCTGCTGGTGGAAAACAACCTGATCATCGCCATGGATGGCGAGGACATCCTACGCCGGCTCGGCGCCGAGGTGGCAACGGCGCCAAGTGTCAGCGAGGCGATGGAAATCCTGGCTGGCCGGTCCTTCGATCTGGCGCTTCTCGATGTCAATCTCGGCGATGAGACGAGTTTCGGGATCGCCGACCGGCTGGCAGCTGACGGCGTGCCCTTCATTTTTGCCACAGGTTATGGGGAAGGCATCGCCCAGGCGAACAGCCATTCGGACGCACCTGTGCTGCAGAAGCCCTATACGATGGAAGGCATGACGGACATACTGGGCCGCGTGCCGCTTCCTAAAAGGCAATAGACCTCAGGTCTCGGAACGATCCGGTCGCAGCCCGCCGATGAAGAGCTGCTCCAGAAACCGCGCCGCATCCTCGAAGCGGCCCTCACCGGAATGCTCCTGTCCGAGCACGGCCCGCACCTGGACGTCGAAATCTGCGTAATGCTGCGTCGTCGACCAGATGGAGAAGATCAGGTGGTAGGGGTCGCATTTGACGATCTTGCCGGCTTTCGCCCAGGCGCGGATGACCTCCGCCTTCTCGTCGACCAGTTCCTTCAGCGGCCCCTTCAGCTCGTCCTCGATATGCGGCGCGCCCTGTAGCACCTCATTGGCGAAAAGCCGGCTCTCGCGCGGAAAATCGCGGGCCATCTCCAGCTTGCGTCTGATATAACTGCGGATTTCCTCCTCGGGATTGCCCTCGGCGTCGAAGGCCCGCAGCGGCTCCAGCCAGGTGTAGAGCACCCGGTCGATCAGCGCGCGGTGCATGGCTTCCTTGGTGCGGAAGTAATAGAGCAGATTGGGTTTCGACATGCCGGCCACTTCGGCGATCTGGTCGATGGTCGAGCCGCGGAAGCCGCTTGCCGAAAACACGTCGAGCGCCGCCTCCAGGATCTGCTCTTCCTTCTCCTCCTGGATTCGCGTCCGCCTCAGGGTTTTCGCTGCTCTCGGTATGGTCACAGGCTGTTATTTCCCCTTGAAATTCAACTTCTTCGCTCAAGTTTTGCCCGGAGACACCTCCTGCCGCTTTGTTGAGCAACTGCCCGTATTTTTATCGGCGATTTTCGTGATTTTCGTCTTGAGCCCGGCGGTGGAAGTTGTAATGTTTACCAATCGGTCAAATTATCCGCCAGATGAAAAACAAAGGCAACTGGCGATTTTCCGGCGCTCGACAAAACCAATAAGAAGCGCAGGAATAGACCACGGGAACAGGCAGGCATGCCCTTTGCATGACTGCCGCAAACAGGTGAGGGCATAGGAAATGGTGGCAGCACCAGGCGAGAACATGCGCGTCAATGGCGACCGTCTCTGGGACAGTCTCATGGACATGGCGAAGATCGGCCCCGGCATCGCCGGCGGCAACAATCGCCAGACGCTGACGGATGCCGATGCGCAAGGACGCGGCCTCTTCAAGACATGGTGCGACGAGGCCGGCCTGACCATGGGCGTCGACCGCATGGGCACGATGTTCGCCACCCGCCCCGGCACCGATCCCGATGCCTTGCCGGTCTATGTCGGTTCGCATCTCGACACCCAGCCGACCGGCGGCAAATATGACGGCGTGCTCGGCGTGCTCGCGGCCCTCGAAGTCGTACGCACCATGAACGATCTCGGCATCAAGACCAAACATCCTGTTGTCGTCACCAACTGGACGAATGAGGAAGGCGCCCGTTTCGCGCCTGCCATGCTGGCGTCGGGCGTCTTTGCCGGCGTGCACAGCCTGGATTTTGCCTATAATCGCAAGGACCCCGAGGGCAATCTGTTCGGCGACGAGCTGAAGCGCATCGGCTGGGTCGGCGACGAAGAGGTCGGCGCCCGCAAGATGCATGCCTATTTCGAATATCACATCGAGCAGGGGCCGATCCTCGAGGCCGAGGAAAAGCAGATCGGCGTCGTCACCCATTGCCAGGGCCTGTGGTGGCTGGAATTCACGCTGACCGGCAAGGAAGCCCATACCGGTTCGACGCCGATGAACCTGCGCGTCAATGCCGGCCTCGCCATGGCCCGCATCCTGGAAATGGTCCAGAGTGTGGCGATGGGCGAACAGCCGGGCGCCGTCGGCGGTGTCGGCCAGGTGTTCTTCTCGCCGAATTCCCGCAACGTGCTGCCGGGCAAGGTCGTCTTCACCGTCGACATCCGCTCGCCCGACAAGGAGAAGCTCGACCGGATGCGGGCCAAGATCGAGGCGAAGGCGCCCGAGATCACCGATGCGCTCGGCGTCGGCTGTTCCATCGAGGCAATCGGCCACTTCGAGCCGATCACCTTCGATCCGAAACTGGTCACCTCGGTGCGCGATGCCGCCGAGAGGCTCGGCTACAGCCACATGAACATCATCTCCGGCGCCGGCCACGACGCCTGCTGGGCCGCCAAGGTTGCACCTGCGACGATGGTCATGTGCCCGTGCGTGGGTGGTCTCTCTCACAACGAGGCCGAGGAGATTTCCAAGGAATGGGCGACGGCTGGAGCCGACGTGCTGTTCCATGCGGTGGTCGAGACGGCGGAGATCGTGGTGTGAGGTAATCGCCGCGAAGCTCGCCTTTCAAATCATTAAGGAATGGGGAACGATCATGACCACAGTCATCAAAAACGGCACCATCGTCACCGCCGACCTGACCTACAAGGCTGACGTGAAAATCGACGGCGGCAAGATCGTCGAGATCGGGCCGAACCTCTCGGGCGACGAGACGCTGGATGCCTCCGGCTGTTATGTCATGCCGGGCGGCATCGATCCGCATACCCATCTCGAAATGCCGTTCATGGGCACCTATTCCTCCGACGATTTCGAGAGCGGCACGCGCGCGGCCCTTTCCGGCGGCACGACGATGGTGGTCGATTTTGCGCTCCCCGCCCCCGGCCAGTCCCTGCTCGAAGCGCTGACCATGTGGGACAACAAATCGACCCGGGCCAATTGCGATTATTCCTTCCACATGGCGGTTACCTGGTGGAGCGAGCAGGTCTTCAAGGAGATGGAGACCATCGTCCGCGACAAGGGCATCAACACCTTCAAGCACTTCATGGCCTATAAGGGCGCGCTGATGGTGGACGACGACGAGATGTTCGCGTCGTTCCAGCGCTGCGCCGAACTCGGCGCCCTGCCGCTGGTGCATGCCGAAAATGGCGACGTCGTCGCCTCGATGTCGGCAAAGCTGCTGGCCGAAGGCAATAACGGCCCCGAGGCGCATGCCTATTCGCGGCCCGCAGAAGTCGAGGGCGAAGCCACCAACCGCGCCATCATGATCGCCGATATGGCCGGCTGCCCGGTCTATATCGTCCACACCTCCTGCGAACAGGCGCACGAGGCGATCCGCCGCGCCCGCGCCAAAGGCATGCGTGTCTATGGCGAACCGCTGATCCAGCACCTGACGCTCGACGAGAGCGAATATTCCAACCCCGACTGGGATCACGCCGCCCGCCGGGTGATGTCGCCGCCCTTCCGCAGCAAACAGCATCAGGACTCGCTTTGGGCGGGCCTTGCCTCCGGCTCGTTGCAGGTGGTCGCCACCGACCATTGCGCCTTCACCACGGCGCAGAAGCGCTTCGGCGTCGGCGATTTCACCAAGATCCCGAACGGCACCGGCGGCCTCGAAGACCGCATGCCGATGCTCTGGACGCATGGCGTCAACACAGGCCGGCTGACGATGAACGAATTCGTCGCCGTCACCTCGACCAACATCGCCAAGATCCTCAACATCTATCCGAAGAAGGGCGCGATCCTGGTCGGCGCCGATGCCGATATCGTCGTCTGGGATCCGAAACGTTCCAAGACCATCTCGTCCAAGGCCCAGCAGTCGGCGATCGACTACAACGTCTTCGAGGGCAAGGAAGTGACCGGCCTGCCGCGCTACACGCTGACGCGCGGCATCGTCGCGATCGAGGAAAGCACCGTCAAGACCCGCGAGGGCCACGGCGAATTCGTCCGGCGCGAGCCGGTGACGGCCGTCAGCAAGGCGCTGTCCACCTGGAAGGAGATCACCTCTCCGCGCAAGGTGGAGCGCAGCGGCATTCCGGCAACCGGCGTATGATGATGGTGCGTAACGATACGGCCATCAACCGGGGACCGACGCCTCCATGCCAATGACCTCACGCCGGCACCAAAGCGTCCAACTCCGGCAGCAGCACGACGCTCTCCTGCTCGTTCGGATCGGTGCGCGCGATGACCGCCGTGCACGGCGTGCAGCTGAGGTTTGCCGGCAGATGCGGCACGCCGGCCGGGATATAGAAAAGTTCGCCGGCATGGACGACGACGTGATGCTCCAGCCGGTCCCCGTACCAGGTATGCGCCTCGCCGGAGAGCATGTAGATCGCCGTCTCGTGCGCCTCATGCAGATGCGCCTTGGCGCGCACGCCGGGTGGGATCGTCAGGAGGTGCATGCAGATGCCCTTGGCGCCGACCGTCTCGGCCGCGACCCCTTCGAAATAGCTGAGCCCCTGCTTGCCGTCATAGGCATGATTGGGGCGAACGATGTGGCAGGTGGGCTTTGATGTCACGTCCATCCTCATCCTCCATGGAATGTATCGTCGATAAAACCGGCGATAATGATAACACGCAAACCGCGTTCCCGCGGGGAAAACAAGACTGGTCGCATTGATGCAAGCACCTTCCGTCGTATCCGCCAAGGATCTCTGTCTCACCTACCAGGCGAATGACGGCCCGGTGCGTGCCCTGAGCAATGTCAATCTCGATGTTCGCAAGGGCGATTTCGTCTCTTTCATCGGCCCGTCGGGCTGCGGCAAGACGACCTTCCTGCGTGTCATCGCCGATCTGGAGAAGAGCACCTCGGGCGAGATCTCGATCAATGGCATGACGCCGGAAGAGGCGCGCAAGGCCCGTGCCTACGGCTATGTCTTCCAGGCGCCGGCGCTCTATCCCTGGCGCACCATCGAAAACAACATCGCCCTGCCGCTGGAAATCATGGGATATTCTGGCGCCGACCGGACGAGGCGCATCGCCGAAGCGCTCGATCTCGTCAGTCTTTCCGGCTTCGAGAAGAAATTCCCCTGGCAGCTTTCCGGCGGCATGCAGCAGCGCGCCTCGATCGCCCGCGCGCTCGCCTTCGACGCCGACCTGCTGCTGATGGACGAGCCCTTCGGCGCGCTGGACGAGATCGTCCGCGACCATCTGAACGAAGAGCTGCTGAAGCTCTGGACCCGCACCAACAAGACGATCTGCTTCGTCACCCATTCCATCCCCGAGGCGGTCTACCTCTCGACCAAGATCGTGGTGATGTCGCCGCGTCCGGGCCGCGTGACCGACGTGATCGACTCGACCCTGCCTGCCGAACGCCCGCTCGACATCCGCGACACCCCCGAATTCCTGGAAATCGCCCATCGCGTCCGCGAGGGGCTGAGAACGGGGCATAGCCATGAGGTTTAGCCGGTTGAGTTCGAGGGATGGTTGGGCGTCCGGGGCCAGCAAATGGGGGCAGTCGCTGTGAAACCCGACACCTTCAAAGACAAGATCGTCCCCGTCACCACCATTCTGTTGGCCCTCCTCGTCATCTGGTATGTCGCTGCGGTCCTGATGAACGCGCCGTTCCAGCGCGACATGGACGGCCGCGCCGGCGCCACCCCTACGACCATCGAATTCATCGGCAAGACGCTCGCCCAGCCGAAGCCGATCCTGCCGGCGCCGCATCAGGTGGCGCAGAACGTCTACGAGAACACCTTCCTGCGCAGCCTTTCGAGCAATCGCAGCCTCGTCTATCACAGCTGGGTGACGCTCTCCTCGACCCTGCTCGGCTTCGGTTTCGGCATGCTGCTCGGCATCCTTCTTGCCGTGCTGATCGTGCACAATCGCGCCATGGACCGCTCGCTGATGCCCTGGCTGGTGGCGAGCCAGACCATACCGATCCTTGCGATTGCACCGATGATCGTCATCATCTCCTACAATGTGCTGACCGGCGACAATGCAATTGCGCATCTGCTGAACCTCGATTCCGACGCTTCCCGCCTCGTTTCCAAGGCGCTGATCTCCACCTACCTCTCTTTCTTTCCGGTCGCCGTCGGCATGGTGAAGGGGCTGCGTTCGCCCGAAATCATGCATCTCGACCTGATGCGCACCTATTATGCCAGCCCGATGCAGACGTTCTGGAAGCTCCGCGTTCCCGCCTCGATCCCTTTCCTCTTCACCTCGATGAAGGTCGCGATCGCCGCCAGCCTGGTCGGCGCCATCGTCGGCGAGTTGCCGACGGGGGCTGTCGCCGGCATCGGCTCGAAGCTGCTCGCCGGCTCCTATTATAGCCAGACCATCGACATCTGGGCCGCCCTCGTCGCCGGATCGCTGCTGGCCGGTATCCTGGTCGCGATCGTCGGCCTTGCGGCGAAGATCGTCGACCGCACCATGGGCGGGAGGCCGGCATGAGACATTTGAGCTTTTCCTGGCAAGGCGTCGTTGCCCTCCTTCTCTGTCTCGCGGCGCTGACGGCCCTGCCGCTCCTGGCCGATGGCGCGCCGCGCCCCTTCACCGACGGCACGGCAAGCCTCACTTTCACCATCGTCATCACGGCAGCCCTCCTGTCCTTCGCGCCGCAGCCGCCGGCCTATCGTGCCACCGTCTTGTTTATCGGCGCACATGGCGCCGCCTGGATGCTGCTTTCCGCTCTCTCCGGCAATGACGGCGCGGCCACACGGGCTTTCTTCCTGCTGCTCTTTGCCTGCTGGCTGCTTGCCTGGCGATGCGTCACCGAGCTGTCGAAATTGCAGCCCGTCACCACCTTCGGCAGATCGACACTCCAACTGCTGATCCCGGCGATCTTCGGCGCCTGGATACTCATCCTCTGGGAGGCGGTTACGCGCGGTGCCGGCGTCCCCTTCATCCTGCTGCCGCCGCCGAGCGCCATCGGCGCGCGCATCATGGCCTCGCTGCCGATCCTCGGCGACGATGTCAGGCAGACGATCTTCAAGGCGGTGCTGATCGGTTACATCGCCGGCTGCCTCAGCGGCTTCGCCGTCGCGGTGCTGGCCGATCGCATCGTCTTCCTGCGCCGCGGCCTGCTGCCGATCGGCAACATGGTGTCGGCTCTGCCGATCATTGGCGTCGCCCCCGTCATGGTCATGTGGTTCGGCTTCGACTGGCCGTCGAAGGCCGCCGTCGTCATCATCATGACCTTTTTCCCGATGCTGGTGAACACCGTCGCCGGCCTTGCCGCCTCCGGCAGCATGGAGCGCGACCTGATGCGCACCTATGCCTCGAGCGACTGGCAGACGCTGCTCAAGCTCAAGCTTCCGGCAGCAATGCCCTTTATTTTCAATGCACTGAAGATCAACTCGACGCTGGCGCTGATTGGTGCCATCGTTGCGGAATTCTTCGGAACGCCGATCGTCGGCATGGGCTTCCGCATCTCCACCGAGATCGGCCGCATGAATGTCGACATGGTCTGGGCGGAAATCGCCGTCGCGGCGCTGGCCGGCTCGATCTTCTATGGTGTCATCGCCCTGACCGAACGGGCGGTGACGTTCTGGCATCCGTCTATCCGTGGTGGCTAGACGCGCGCGGGCTTTGCAAACAGGTCCGGGCATAACTTCAGAGGGTAAGGATAAGAAAATGAGAAAGTTGATGGTTGCAATGATGGCAAGCGCGATGTCGCTTGCAGCAGCCCATGCGATGGCCGCCGACAAGGTGGTGCTGCAGTTGAAATGGGTCACGCAGAGCCAGTTCGGCGGTTATTACGTCGCCAAGGACAAGGGCTTTTACAAGGAAGAAGGCCTCGACGTCGACATCAAGCCGGGCGGCCCCGATATCGCCCCCGAGCAGGTGATCGCCGGCGGCGGCGCCGATGTCATCGTCGACTGGATGGGCGGCGCCCTGGTTGCCCGCGAAAAGGGCGTTCCGCTCGTCAACATCGCCCAGCCCTACCAGAAGTCCGGCCTGGAAATGGTCTGCCGCAAGGACGGCCCGGTCAAGACCGAAGCCGACTTCAAGGGCCACACGCTCGGCGTCTGGTTCTTCGGCAACGAATATCCCTTCTTTGCCTGGATGAACAAGCTCGGCCTGTCCACGGAAGGCGGCCCGAACGGCGTCACCGTGCTGAAGCAGAGCTTCGACGTACAGCCGCTCGTCCAGAAGCAGGCCGACTGCATTTCCGTCATGACCTATAACGAATACTGGCAGGCGATCGATGCCGGCTTCAAGCCGGAAGAACTGACGGTCTTCAACTATACCGAGATGGGCAACGACCTTCTCGAAGACGGCCTCTATGCGATGGAAGACAAGCTGAAGGACCCGGCCTTCAAGGAAAAGATGGTCAAGTTCGTCCGCGCTTCGTTGAAGGGCTGGAAATATGCGACCGAGAATCCCGATGAAGCCGCCGAGATCGTCATGGACAATGGCGGTCAGGACGAAAACCACCAGAAGCGCATGATGGGCGAAGTCGCCAAGCTGGTCGGCGACGGCTCCGGCAAGCTGGACGAAGCGCTCTATGCCCGCACGGCAAAGGCGTTGCTCGACCAGAAGATCATCAGCAAGGAGCCTGCGGGCGCCTGGACGCACGACATTACCGACGCCGCTGCCAAGTAGTTTCGGCAATATTGCGAAGCGAAACGCGCGGAAGATTTCCGCGCGTTTTGTTTTTTCGGCGCAAGACCGGAAAAAACACCTTGCAACTGTCGCATTTATCGGGCGTCAAACGTCATGGGGTAGAAGCGCGATCAATCTTCGTAATGTTGACATAACCTTGCGGTGATTGATTGACGTCGGAATGGTAATTATTATCGCCTCATGGGGAATTGTTTTCTGCCGGACTTGTAGATCGAGCAAATCGATACCACCTACAAGCCGAATTTGCCGGCGAGGGATGAAGACGGCAAAGGATCGGCGGATACCTCTGAGAATGCAGGAAGGGCAGTGGCCTGATCGCGCGCTGAGTGGCAGACGCGCGAGTTCGGCCAACCTTATCATAAGATTGGACGAAGACGCATGGCACGTAAGCCGATTGGAATTCTAGGCGCCTCCACCCTTTTCGCAGCAGCTCTGGCTGCATCAACCGCATTTTCGCAGGAAACGCCGGTCGCAAAACCGCAGCAGAACCTGCCGGCAATCGTCGTCACCAAGGCTGTCAATCGCACTCTCGTCGACCGTGTCATCGGCACGGGAACGATCAAGCCCGTCGAGGAAGTCTATATCCAGCCGCAGGTCGAAGGTCTGTCGATCCGCACGCTGAAAGCCGATGTCGGCGACAAGGTTCAGGCGGAAAGCACGCTGGCGACGCTCAATGACGACGCGCTGGTGCTGGAAAAGAGCCAGATGATGGCGACGAAAGCCAAGGGTCAGGCAAGTCTCGCCCAGCTGCGCGCCCAGCTCATCGAGGCACAGGCCAATGCCGAACAGGCAAGGCAGCAGCAGGCCCGCGCCCAGGAAATGGTCAAGAAGGGCACGGTTTCCACCGCCCAGGTCGAACAGGCCGATGCGACTGCCGCCGCCGCCAATGCCCGCGTTGTCTCCGCCGAACAGGCGATCGAGGTCGCCGAAGCCGATCTCAAGGTCTTCGACAGCCAGATCGCCGATGCCGATCTGAAGCTGGCACGCACCGACGTGAAGACGCCGGTCGCCGGCACGGTCTCGGCGAAAAACGCCAAGGTCGGTGCGATAGCTGCCGGCAACGGCGACCCATTGTTCACCATCATCCGCGACGGTGATGTCGAGCTTGTCGCCGAGGTCGCCGAAAGCGATATCGTCAGGGTCGTGGCCGGCCAGAAGGCGGCAATTTCGCTTTCCGGCAGCCGCGAGAAGCTTTCCGGCGCCGTCCGCCTGGTGTCGCCGACCGTCGATCCGGTCACCCGCCTCGGCCTCGTCCATATCTCCATCGACGATGACAGCAAGGCGCGTTCCGGCATGTATGGCAGCGCCGAGATCATCGTCCGCGAGACCGAGGGCGTATCGCTTCCCCTGACCGCCGTGCTGACCGGCAATGAAGGCTCCTCCGCCCGCAAGGTCGAGGATGGCGTGGTGAAATTCGCCAAGATCGAGACCGGCATCCAGGACGGTGCCTATGTCGAGATCGTCGATGGATTGAAGACCGGCGACGAGGTCGTGGCCAAGGCGGGCGCTTATGTCCGTGACGGCGACCACATCACTCCGGTGCGTGAACAGCCCCCGGCTTCCAACTAAAGAGACCATCCGATGAATTTTTCAGCCTGGTCCATTCGAAATCCCATCGCGCCGCTTCTGGCCTTCTGCCTGCTGGTGTTCATCGGCATGCAGTCCTTCAATTCGCTGCCGATCACGCGCTTCCCGAACATCGACGTGCCGCTCGTTTCGATCAGCGTGACCCAGAGCGGCGCCTCACCGGCTGAACTCGAAATGCAGGTGACGAAGGAGATCGAAGACGCGATCGCCTCGATCACCGGCATCGACGAAATCCAGTCGACGGTGACCGACGGCAGCTCGCAGACCAATGTGATGTTCCGGATGGAAGTGCCGACGGAACAGGCCGTACAGGACGTCAAGGACGCGATCGACCGAATCCGCAGCGACCTGCCGGCGACGGCCGAAGCGCCGATCGTCACCAAGGTCGATGTCGAGGGCCAGGCGATCCAGACCTTCGCCGTTTCCTCGCCCGATATGTCGCTGGAAGAACTCTCCTGGTTCGTCGACGATACCGTCAAGCGTGCGCTGCAGGGCCAGGCCGGTATCGGCCGCGTCGATCGCTATGGCGGCGCCGAGCGCGAAGTGCGCATTGAACTCACCCCCGGCAAGCTCGATGCCTATGGCATCACCGCTGCAAGCGTGAACCAGCAGCTGCGTGGCACCAACATCGACCTCGGCTCCGGCCGCGGCCAGGTGGCCGGCAGCGAACAGGCGATCCGTGTTCTGGGCGATGCCCGCAACGTCGCCGAGCTCGCCGACACGACGATCGCGCTGCCGAACGGCCGCTTCGTCAAACTGTCCGATCTCGGTGTCATCAAGGACACCTATGAAGAGCCGAAATCCTTCTCGCGCTTCAACGCCACGCCGGTTGTCACCTTCGGCGTCTTCCGCTCGAAGGGCGCCAGCGAAGTCAGCGTCGCCGAGACCGTAGCGCAAAGCCTCGACAAGGTGCGGACCGAAAACCCGAACGTGAAGATCGAACTGATCGACGATTCGGTGTATTTCACCTATGGCAATTACGAAGCCGCCATCCATACGCTGCTCGAAGGCGCGTTGCTCGCCGTCATCGTCGTCTTCCTGTTCCTGAGGAACTGGCGCGCGACGCTGATTTCGGCAATCGCCCTTCCGCTGTCTGCGATCCCGACCTTCTGGATCATGGACATGATGGGCTTCTCGCTGAACCTCGTCAGCTTCCTCGCTTTGACGCTCGCGACCGGTATTCTCGTCGACGATGCGATCGTCGAAATCGAAAACATCGCCCGCCACATCAAGATGGGCAAGACGCCCTATCGGGCGGCGATCGAGGCGGCTGATGAAATCGGCCTTGCCGTCATCGCCACCACCTTCACGATCATCGCCGTCTTCGTGCCGGTTTCCTTCATGCCGGGCATTCCGGGCCAGTACTTCATCCAGTTCGGCCTGACGGTCGCCTTCTCCGTCTTCTTCTCGCTGATGGTCGCACGCCTCATCACCCCGATGATGGCCGCCTATCTCATGCGCGCCGAAGACGGCATGGAAGACCATCACGACAATGACGGCCTGCTGATGCGTGGATACACCCGTCTCATACGCGGCACGACCGGGCGCTGGTATACGCGTTACGCGACGCTGATTGTCGCCTTCGCTTTCCTGGTCGGCTCCGTTTTGCTGCTGATGCAGGTTCCCGGCAGCTTTTTGCCGCCGGAAGATGCCTCGCGCATCGTTCTCTCCGTCGAGCTGCCGCCCAATGCACGGCTTGACGATACCGAGAAGACGACGGATGCGATCTACGATCGGGTCAAGGACATCAACGGCGTCGAAAGCGTCTTCGTCCTCGGCGGCGCATCGCCGAAAGGGGATCTCGAACTGCGCCGCGCCACCATCACGCTGGCGCTTCACAAGCTCGACCAATCGCTGATCAAGAAGATGGTCAATGACGGGCTCGGCCATATCCCGGTCATCGGGCCGATGCTGCCGAAGGTGGAAGTCCACGGCCGCGAACGTCCGCAATGGGATATCGAAAAGGAAGTCTTCGCCAAGTTGCGCGACATTCCCGACGTTCATATCCTCAAGCTCAACGACCGCGGCGAACGCGACCTCTCCTTCAACTTCCTCTCCAAGAACGAGAAGGACCTGAACGACGCCGTCGGCATTCTGGAATCCAAGCTTCGCGCTGATCCGCTGCTGGCCAATGTCAGCGCCGACGGCGCCCTCCCCCGCCCGGAACTGCAGGTTTACCCGCGCAAGGACGAGGCCGCCCGCCTCGGCATCACGCCGCAGCAGATCTCCGAGACCATCCGCGTCGCCACCATCGGCGATGTCGATGCGGCCCTTGCCAAGATCTCGCTCGACGATCGCCAGATCCCGATCCGTGTCCAGGCGGCACTCGACATGCGTCGCGACCTTGCGGCGCTGCGGGCACTGAAGATCCAGACCGCCAGCGGCGGCACCGTTCCGCTCGCGAGCGTCGCCAATATCGACTATTCGGAGGGCGTAAGCTCGATCAAGCGCAACAACCGCTACCGCGTCGTCTCGATCGGTTCCGACCTGCCGCAGGGCGTGGCGCTCGACACGGCTTCGGCCCGGTTCCGTGAAATCGTCAAGGAGGCCAATATTCCGGCCACGGTGCACCTTGCCGAAAGCGGCGACACCAAAGTCCAGTCCGAGATGCAGCAGAGCTTCGTCAACGCCATGTTGATGGGCCTCCTGCTGGTGCTGACGGTGCTGATCCTGCTCTTCAAGGACGTGATCCAGCCCTTCACCATCCTGTTCTCACTGCCGCTCGCCATTGGCGGCGTCGCAGCCGGCCTGATCCTCACCAGCAATCCGCTGTCCATGCCCGTCATGATCGGTATCCTGATGCTGATGGGTGTCGTCACCAAGAACGCCATCCTGCTCGTGGATTTCGCCATCGAGATGCGCCACCAGGGCATAGCCCGGGTCGAAGCCATGGTCGAAGCCGGCCGCAAGCGCGCCCGGCCGATCATCATGACCTCGATCGCCATGTCGGCAGGCATGCTGCCTTCCGCGCTCGGTGTCGGCGAAGGCGGCTCCTTCCGGGCGCCGATGGCGATCGCGGTGATCGGCGGCATCATCGTCTCGACGGTGCTCTCGCTCGTCGTCGTGCCCTCCTTCTTCCTGATCATGGACGATCTGTCCCGCCTGCTCGGCTGGGCTTTCGGCCGGCTGGTGGGCCGGAAGGACAATGAGGACCTGCCGCTGTCGCGCGAGGATCTCACCCGCGTCACCCGCGAGAACCGCAGCGAGATCGACTCGCTGGAGGAGCGCCTGACCGCGATCGAAAAGCCGGAAAGCAAGCGCAAGACCGCCAACAGCAACGACACCAACGTGCTCCGCCTGCCGCCCTTCGCGGCGGAATAGTCAAAAAACCCACAAAATGAACGGGCCGGGAGTCAACTCCCGGCCCGTTCATTTTGCCATTCCTTTTTCGCCGTTCTGACCGTCAGAGCCCGCCCTGCTCCCTGAGGAAGCTGACGATCGAGCTGATGCCGTCGCCGCGCTTCATGTCGGAGAAGACGAAGGGGCGGCTCGCACGCATCCGCGTCGCATCCCGGTCCATCACCTCGAGATCGGCGCCGACATAGGGCGCCAGGTCCTTCTTGTTGATGACAAGCAGGTCCGAGCGGGTGATGCCAGGCCCGCCCTTGCGCGGGATTTCCTCGCCCTGGCAGACGGAGATGACATAGATGGTGATATCGGCAAGATCGGGCGAAAAGGTCGCCGCCAGATTGTCGCCGCCGGATTCGATGAAGACGACGTCGAGATCGGGGATCCGCTGGTTGAGGCCGGCGATCGCCTGCAAATTAATCGTCGCATCCTCGCGAATAGCGGTATGTGGGCAGCCGCCGGTCTCGACGCCGACGATGCGGTCGGAAGGCAGTGCCTGCATGCGCACCAGCGCTTCGGCATCCTCGGTCGTATAGATGTCGTTGGTGACGACGGCGACGGAATAATCGTCGCGCATCGCTTTGCAGAGCTTTTCGGTCAGCGCCGTCTTGCCCGAACCGACCGGCCCGCCGATGCCGACACGCAAAGGTCCGTTTCTTGATTTCATGTGCCTTACTCCAATCCAAGCTGATGATAGCGAAGCCGCCCGCCCGCGCCACCGTCAAATGACTTAGAGCGCTTGTTTTTCTTCGAATCACGGAAGCGCTCTATCTCGTTGTTTTCACGCAATTCCGGGCGCAAAACCGCTGCGCACTTTTGCTGGAATTGCTCTAGCCACAGCGATAATTTCGCACCGTCACGAGCGGAACAGCCGCGTCGTCTGCATCTCGTGGCGCAGGCTGGCAATATCGGCCTGCACGGTCGCCGAGCCCAGATCGTCGAGCGTCGAGGCTGCCGCCCGTCGGGCGACCTCCGCGATACATTCTTCAAGACCGGCAAGGATGGCAACGCCATTCCTCTGTCCGGCAACGCCGAGACGGATGCCTGCCGATATCGCCTGCGATGCATAGGCATGCAGGAAGATGGCAAGCGCCTTCTCGGGCTTTATGTCGTGGGCGCCCGTCACCGCCCCGACCGCAATGGGATAAGCGACCTTGTCAGGCAATCGCTCGAACACCTCGTCCGGCCAGGCCCGCGCCGCCGCAAGAAAAGCCTCGCCGAGCAACATCGTTTCCTGATGGCGCTCGCGCGACCCGGCAAGCGCTTCGGCGAGTGCGGCAATCTCGGCAAGGCGCAGGGGCTCTGCCTGGTACCTGTGACTTTCGGCCAGAAGCACGGCATCGTTCCAGACCGACCCATGGCCGATCAGCGTGCCGATCCAGGCCGCAAGCGAGCTCGAATCTGTAACCAGCCCGTCGGACACTGCCCGCTCCAGCCCTCCCGAATAGGCAAAGCTGCCGATCGGAAAGGCCGGCGAGAGCCATGCCGTCAGGCGCAGCAATGCCTGGAGCTCGCGATCATTCGTCATCAAGGCTCAGTCGTGCTTGTGGTCGTGATGTCCATGGTCATGATCCCGTCCATGGTCATGATCCCGTCCATGGTCATGACTATGGTCATGATCATGACCGCGATCGTGGCGGTGCTCATGCTCATGCTCGTAGCCATGTTCGTGATCATGGTCATGGCCGTGATTATGAGCAAGATCGTGATCATGCCCATGCGAATGCCCGCCGTGAGAATGGTAGGCGCCGCGCGCCGGCTGGAACGGCTCGTCGATTTCGAGAACGACGGCGCCGAGGCCCTGCAGCATGGTGCGGATGACATGATCGCGCAGGATGACGATGCGGTCTTCCTCGATCTGCGCAGCAAGATGCCGGTTGCCGAGATGCCAGGCGAGTTCCACCAGATGCGTGCGGTCGCGTCCGCGAACCTCGAAGAGCTTCTCGTCGGCAGCGAGGATCTCGATCAACTCGCCGTCGTCACGTACCAACAGATCGCCATTGGCGAAAAGCACCGCATCCTTGAGATCGAGCATGACCATCTCGCCATTTTCCAGATGCAGCAGCTTGCGGCGCAAATGGCGCAAGTCATGCGGCAGCTTGACCTGGGCGGTCGGATGGGAGGAAGGGGTTCCGGCAGGAAGATAGGAAGTAACGCGCTGCATGGTATGTCCGTTTTCTGAGAGGACGACCATGCAAAATAGCTCTTCCCGATGCAAGCACCAATGGTTTTTCACTCGGATCCATCTTTATATTCCGTAAGCCTGCATCACGTTGTCGCTCTCCAGCCCCCTGCCTTCGACATCGACGCCGTTCTCCGCAAGCCCGTGCCAGGCATGATGCAAACCCTCCCGCTCGTGCACGACGCGATTGCGCCCAAGCGCCTTGGCCAGATAGAGCGCCCGGTCGGCAGAAGCATAGACCTGCTGCTTGTTGCGCTCGGCGACGAGATCGGCCACACCGCCGGAAACGGTAATGCGGATGTCGTGCCCGTCCGCCTTGATGGCGCCGCTTGCGATCCGGGCTCGGACACCTTCGATGCGCTCCATCCGTGCCTCCAGCGGCTCGCCGGAGACGATGACGCCGAACTCCTCCCCACCCAGCCGTGCGACAATGGAAATTTCATCGAAGGTAGATGTGAGCATGCCTGATACTGCGGTAATGACGGCATCGCCGCAAGCATGGCCGAAGCGATCGTTGATCGCCTTGAAGCGGTCGACATCGAAAATCACAAGCGAAGCGTTGCCCTCGGTTTTTTCCAGTGCCTCCGTAAAGGCGCGCCGGTTCAGCAGGCCGGAGAGCGTGTCCGTGCGGCTGAGCTTTTCGAACTCCGCCCGCGACAGCGTCAGCTCATGCAGGGCAAAACCGGCAGCCAGCGACAGCATGCCGGAAACCGTCCCGCCGACGAGCCAGGAAAAAATGGCGCCGAAGCTGATCGCATGCGAGAGTGTCACCGGCAACAGGCCGAAAAAGCCAAGCGGCGGTATCGTCAGCACCATGATGACGCCGGAGAGGACAACGGCAAGAAAGCTCATCTTCAGCGCGAAGACATAGACGTTTCTGCGATGTTGAAAATTGCCAAAATCGGCCTGCAGCGACATCCAGTTTCTCATGAGAATCGACCTTCCTGCCCGGCGTTTCAAGGCATTGATAAGAGCCCAATTGCTGCGGGTGTCTTAATCGACTCGTTAAAATTCGAACGGTTTCAGACGATTCGGTGGACAGAATTTTTCTAGCAGGGGATGCAGCTTTCCAATCCCTGAATCGAACAGCTCAGAGAGACACTTAACTAATTGACATAAAAGCGATTTTCTACGCTGGTCAGTGCCGCTGTTCCAGAATGGTTTAGCTGGGGAAAACATCGGTTTTCCCAGCGATTTTTACAACCAGATGGAGAGTGCGGTTCACAATTCACTTTAGGAGTGGGCGGGCTCGGCGGTTGCTTCAATTGTAGACAGAAACAGATAATCGCAATGCTTGTGGAAGCGGGTTCCATAAGCCGGTTCGAAGCCCGGCCGAGCGCAGGGCAGCGGCAGTCCAGGTGTTGCAGCCGAAGAGGGCGTTGAAGTATCCCTTGGCCTCGAAGAACCGGTCGATCTCGCCGTATCCGGCATCCGGGATCGGCACCACCGTGCCTGCGTCGCGGACGAAGCTCTCCGAAATAAAATCGCGCAGCCGCGCCAATTGATCGTCACTGACATCGAATGCCGTAACGGTGGGCTGCGGCTCGGTGATATGACCGGCAAGGTCCACATGCAGCGCCGAACGGTCGATCGTCAGCGCGCGCAGCACCGGCACCGGCTTCAGCTCCGCCCATGTCGGCGTTTCCAGATAGAAGGTACGGCCGCCCCAGCCGATAATGAGCCATTCGGCATTCGGATGGCCAAGCGGAAAACCGGTATCGCCGAGGAAGGAGAAAGCCGCCCGCGTTTCCGCGTCGAGCGGAATGGCAATATCGGTATGGATAGGACCCGACAGCAGGAGAATCCGATGCGTCATCGCCGCAGACGCCTTGGCCGGCGCAATCAGCGGCCTGGGAATGAAGGTTCCGCAGGCCGCCACAAGCACAAGCAGGAAGACGATCCGCAACAGCCAGCGGATGCCTGTTCTCATCAGGGCCGTCCGTCGCACATCGGACGTGGACCTAAAACAGGAAGTAGCGCTGCGCCATCGGCAGCACCGTCGCCGGCTCGCATGTCAGCAATTCGCCGTTCGCCCTCACTTCGTAGGTCTCCGGATCGACCTCGATCTCGGGTGTCAGGTCGTTGTGGATCATCGATGCCTTGGAGATGCCGCCGCGCGTATTCTTCACCGCAACCAGTTGCTTGGCGACGCCGAGCCGGCCCTTCAGGCCGGCGTCGAGCGAGGCCTGGCTGACGAAGGTGACGGAGGAATTGGTGAGGCTCCTGCCGTAGGAAGCAAACATCGGCCGGTAGTGGACCGGCTGCGGCGTCGGGATCGAGGCGTTCGGATCGCCCATCGGCGCGGCCGCGATCGAGCCGCCGAGCAGCACCATGTCGGGCTTCACCCCGAAAAAGGCCGGGTTCCACAGCACGAGGTCGGCGCGTTTGCCGATCTCGACCGAGCCGATCTCATGGCTGAGACCATGGGCGATCGCCGGATTGATCGTATATTTGGCGATATAACGGCGAACGCGGAAATTGTCGTTGTCACCCTTTTCTTCCTTCAGCCGGCCGCGCTGACGCTTCATCTTGTCGGCCGTCTGCCAGGTGCGGATCGCCACTTCGCCGACGCGGCCCATGGCCTGGCTGTCGGACGAGATGATCGAGAAGGCGCCGATATCATGCAGGATATCTTCCGCCGCGATCGTCTCCTTGCGGATCCGGCTTTCGGCAAAGGCGATATCCTCGGGGATCGACGGCGACAGGTGGTGGCAGACCATCAGCATGTCGAGATGCTCGGCGATGGTGTTGACCGTATAGGGCCGCGTCGGATTGGTGGACGAGGGAATGACGTTCGGCTGGCCGCAGATCTTGATAATGTCGGGCGCGTGCCCGCCGCCCGCCCCTTCCGTGTGGAAGGCATGGATGGTGCGGCCCTTGATCGCGCCGATCGTATCCTCGACGAAGCCGCTTTCGTTCAGCGTGTCGGTGTGGATCATCACCTGCACGTCATATTCGTCGGCAACCGACAGGCAGCAGTCGATGGCGCCTGGCGTCGTGCCCCAATCCTCGTGCAGCTTCAGCGAGGTGGCGCCGGCTAGCACCATTTCGGTGAGCGCCCCCGGCAGCGAGGCATTGCCCTTGCCGGCGAAAGCGAGGTTCATCGGGAAGGCGTCGGCCGCTTCGATCATCCGCGCCAGATGCCAGGGACCGGGCGTGCAGGTGGTGGCAAGCGTGCCATGCGCCGGCCCCGTGCCGCCGCCGAGCATGCAGGTCATGCCGCTCATCAGCGCTTCTTCGATCTGCTGCGGCGCGATGAAGTGGATATGGCTGTCCATGCCGCCGGCGGTGATAATCTTGCCTTCGGCGGCGATCGCCTCCGTGCCCGGGCCGACGATGATATTGACGCCAGGCTGCATGTCAGGATTGCCCGCCTTGCCGATCGCGACGATGCGCCCGTCCTTCAGCCCGATATCGGCCTTGTAGATGCCGGAATGATCAACGATCACCGCATTGGTGATGACCGTATCGACCGCGCCATCCGCCCGCGTCACCTGGCTCTGGCCCATGCCGTCACGGATCACCTTGCCGCCGCCGAACTTCACCTCCTCGCCATAGGTGGTGAAATCCTTCTCGATCTCGATGAAAAGCTCCGTATCGGCAAGGCGCACCTTGTCTCCGGTGGTCGGTCCGAACATGCCGGCATAGGCGGCGCGCGAGATCTTGTAGGGCATCCATCAGGCTCCGTGGGAAGAAGAGATAAGGTTTTTTCCGCCGAGCCGGGTGAGGCGGCCGGCGGCAATATAACTATCGACAAGCTGCCTTTCGGCCGCAAAAGGGTGCCATTCCCAGCCCGCATGGCCGAAGCCGGCGAGCGTCACCTCGGCATCGGCATGTGTCTCCAGCACCTCGCCGATCACGATCATGCCGCTGCTCGGCACGACATATGGCTGCGGATCAAAAGTCGAAAGCGACGCGTCGACGGCCTCGTGGATCGACTTGCCGATGACGACGTGCCTCTTGCCGGTATCGGCACAGAAGGCGTTGAACTCAACGGTATAGTCGTCGCAGAAATCGTCGAGTTCCGGATGCGAGACGGCAAGCGGCGCGCGCAGCGCGGCGAATTTTTCCGGATCGCGCACGCTCCAGATCTCGCGCGCCGAAACGACGCCGGGATGGGCGCGCCACTCACGCGAACCGAGCATCGCTTTCGCCGGCCGGCCGGTATTGCAGACCGCGACGGCATCGGTGCGGCTGCCGCCGTCGCCATAGGAGCGACATTCGTTGAAGCGGACGACGAAATCGGCGGCATCGATGATGCCTGCCATCCCTTCTCCGACCTCACCATTGCCGACGATCATGATCTTCCTGATCACCTCAGTTGCTCATCGTGTCTTCGAGCTCTTTCAGCTCTTTCGTGCGTTTGTCCGTGATGTTGGCGAGACATCCGGCGACCAGCATCGGCTCCATCGTGCCGCCGCGGGCCTGAAAGCCGAAGGCGTCACATTCGGCGTCGCGATAATCGATCCAGGCGCGCTGCGCTTTGACCAGCGCCTGCTCCGCGCCCTTCATGTCGCCATCTAGGTCCTTGTCGATCGCCGCCAGGGCGGCGCGGGTCTTCTTGTATTGCGCATTCAGAGCCTTGTCGGCAGCCTCATGGCGCGCCGCCTCGCAGGCCGTCATGTCCGATTGCGTCTTGGGACTGTTGCAATCGATCTCCTCGGCGGAGGCGCTACCAGCCATGAGCAGCATCGCCGCTCCGACCAGGCAGATATTCAAACGCATGCGTTCCTCCCGACCATCGCTCTTAGAGCTTGCCCATCACCAGCTGGCGGAAGCCGTAAACCTCGCGCTTGCCGGAAAGCGGGATCAGCGTCACCGAGCGCGTCTGCCCCGGCTCGAAGCGCACCGCCGTTCCCGCCGGGATATCGAGCCGCTTGCCATGTGCAACAGCGCGATCGAAGGAAAGCCCGGCATTGGTCTCGGCGAAATGATAGTGGCTGCCGACCTGCACTGGCCGGTCGCCCGTATTGGAAACCTCCAGCGTCACCGTCTGCGCGCCGGCATTCAGTTCGATGTCGCCGCTTGCGGCAATGATTTCACCTGGAATCATCTCGTCCTCCTTAAGCCGCCTTGGGCGCACAGCCCTCGGCCTTCAGCACGCGCTTCGTCGACGCCGGATTTTTGGCAAGCATATCAACCGGCCGAATAGGCCTCGCGACGAGATTGCCGCCGCAGTTCGGGCAGACACCTTTCAGCACGCCCTCGACGCAATCGGCGCAGAAGGTGCATTCATAGGTGCAGATCCGTGCCTCGGTGCTGTCCGCCGGCAAATCCTTATCGCAGCATTCGCAATTGGGCCTGAGCTCCAGCATTCCTATCTCCTCACCGGATCGGCTCGTGCACGGTGACGAGCTTGGTTCCATCCGGGAACGTCGCCTCCACCTGCACGTCGTGGATCATCTCGGCAACGCCCTCCATCACCTGGCCACGGCCGATCACATGGGCGCCGGCTTCCATCAGCTCGGCAACCGGGCGGCCGTCGCGGGCGCCTTCGACGACGAAATCGCTGATCAGCGCGATCGCTTCGGGATAGTTCAGCTTGACGCCGCGCTCCAGCCGCCGCCGCGCCACCATCGCCGCCATTGATATCAGCAGCTTGTCTTTTTCTCTCGGAGTGAGGTTCATTGCTTGCCCATCTGCTTCATACCTAGAACAGGATGATCCTGTTCTGCATTAAAGAGTTAGAGCCTGATGTCGTCCGAAAACCGCTCACACTTTTCGGCATCATGCTCCAGGTTCATAGATTCCAGACTTTCGGCACAGGCGCGCCATTGCGCAAGGCGGAAATGACCGGGATCAGGATTTTTCTGAGTGAGAATCCGTCGGCCGCCGCAAGGCGGACGACAAGCTTGCCATCCCAGGCGCTTGCACCGCCCATCGATCCTTCGACGAGCGGCCGGACCTTGGCGAGATAGGCTTCGGAAAGCGGTCCGGCATAAAGCAGCGTCGCAAAGGCCACCTGCCCGCCGAGCACGGCCTGCCGCGCGGCCAGCGCCGCCACGCCTTCGGAAAGCCTGAGTTCCTCGGCATGGATCAGTTGGCCCGAGCGGCGGATGCGCCAGCGGTCGCGGAACAGCCCGGTCTCCACCGCCTCCCCCATCGCCTTGCGGCCGAGCAGGACGGCTTCGACGGCCAGAAATTCGGCACTCTCGTCAAGATCGACATCCAGCCGGCGGAAAAGTGCGGCTCTATCGAAGAGGATCGTTTCCTGCGGCAGCCAGTCGACGCGAGCCTGGGCTCCAACCTTGATGCTGGTCGTCACCTCGGCGGTGCCGGCCGATGCCTTGTAAATCTTCTCGCAGGCCTGGGTGGTGACGTCGATGCGCGTACCGGCGCCGGCATCGACGCTCCAATCCATCCGGTCGCCGCCGGTGAGCCCGCCAGCGGTGTTGATGATGACGGCTTCCATGGAGGCATTGAAGGTATCAGGCAGGCGGATCTTCGCCGCTCCCTCCTGATAGAGCTCACGGATGCGCGTACGGCCATCGAACAGCTTTGCCGCCAGATGCCCGCGCCCCTCCGCTCTTTGCGGTCTCGTGCCTGCCGCCGCAATCGTCATATCGTCCCTTTCGGTCGCGCCTTTGATTTTCATTCAAGCGCGCAGATAGCAGAAAGCAAGCAATTCCCATGCCGTCCAGGATGCCCGCAGCAGATGCGGCAGATCTGCGAATTGCTTGGTCCCCCTGCTGCAAAATGCGGCATCTGCCGGTCAGACGGTCAGATGACGGCGGGCCTCCGGCGTATCCAGCGTTTCGGCAAGCCCTTCATGCACGATCTCGCCGCGATCCATGATGTAGACGTAATCGGCGAGCTCCCGGCAGAAATCCAGATATTGTTCGACGAGCAGGATCGCCATGCCTGTGGAGTCACGCAAATAGCGGATCGCCCGGCCGATATCCTTGATGATCGAGGGCTGGATGCCTTCGGTCGGCTCGTCGAGCACGAGGATCTTCGGCCGCGTCACCATGGCGCGCCCGATCGCCAACTGCTGCTGCTGCCCGCCGGAAAGATCGCCGCCGCGACGCGACAACATCGACTTCAGCACCGGGAAGAGGCTGAAGATGTCGTCGGGGATGTTGCGGTCGCGGCGACCAAGCGGAGCGAAGCCGGTTTCGAGATTTTCCTTGACGGTAAGCAGCGGGAAGATTTCGCGGCCCTGCGGCACATAGCCGACGCCCTGCTTGGCGCGGGCAAAGGGCGGCAGACCGTTGAGTCTGGTGTCATTGAAGGTGATGGTACCCGCCGACAGCGGATGCTGGCCGGTAACGGCGCGCAGAAGAGAACTCTTCCCCACGCCGTTACGCCCCAGCACGCAGGTAATCTTTCCCATCTCCGCTTTGATCGAGATGCCGCGCAGCGCCTGTGCGGCGCCATAATGCAGATTTGCGTTTTCGACTGTCAGCATCCGTTCACCCATTCCCCATCAGTTCATTAGGCCACGCCTCAGCGTCTGCAGGGCGTGCTCCTGTTCCGTCGTTCTCTCGCCGCCGACCGCGGCCACGTCCTCGGCAATACCGATCAATTGCTGACGCTCTTGCATGTCGAGCGCCTCTATCCAGAGAGGCCGGAACCGGCGGATCGGATCTTCGGGACTGGTGACGTTCTTGGACGCCCACTCGCCGAAAACCAGCACCTCTTCCATGTCGCCCGGCCGGATGATGCCTTTCATGCGGTTGCGAACGACATCCTTCGCAGCGTCGACATACATCGGCTTTTCCTTGGCAAGGCAGAAGAAAAAGGCCACCGCCGCAATCGCCGGATCGGCGATCGAGGCCAGCGGCGCGACTTCGGCCTGCTTGCGAAACTTTTTGCGCTTATAAGCGCCCCGCATCCGCTCGACCGAATCGATGATCTCGTTTCCCGCTTCACGCGCCATTTTCAAACGCCAATACCAGACGACCGCGCCGCTGAGCGCCACAACCAGAATACCGAGAAAAGCCATGATGAAACCCCACAGTAAAACCCGCCCGTTTTAGAGCGTCTTCTTTTGTCAGGTTCAAGTCTCCAAGTTGCACTGATCACCGCCCCAGATAGTTCTCGATCACCTTCGGATCGGAACTGACAAAATCGATCGACCCTTCCGCCAGCACCGAGCCTTCGGCAAGGCACGTCACCTTGACGCCGAGGTCGCGGATGAAGCCCATGTCGTGCTCGACGACGACGACCGAGCGGGTCCTAGCGATATCCTTGAGCAGGACCGCCGTTTCCGCCGTTTCCGCATCGGTCATGCCGGCCACCGGTTCGTCGACCAGCAGGAGTTTCGGCTCCTGCGCCAGCAGCATGCCGATCTCCAGCCACTGCTTCTGCCCATGCGAGAGGTTGGCGGCGAATTCGTCACGGCGGTGCGTCAGCCGCACCGTTTCCAGGATCTCCTCGATGCGCGCCTTGTCCTCGCCCGAAAGCCGGTAGAACAACGTCGGGAACACACCACGACGCCGGTTCAGCGCAAGCTCCAGATTGTCCCACACCGTATGGCTTTCGAAGACCGTCGGCTTCTGGAATTTCCGGCCGATGCCGAGCTGGGCGATATCGGCTTCATCCTTCTTGGTCAGGTCGATCGTGCCGTTGAAGAACACCTCGCCCTCATCGGGCCTGGTCTTGCCGGTGATGATATCCATCATCGTCGTCTTGCCGGCGCCGTTCGGGCCGATGATGGCGCGAAGCTCACCGGGCTCGATAACGATCGACAGCGAATTCAGCGCCTTGAAGCCGTCGAAGGAAACCGACACGCCGTTGAGATAAAGCACGCTGGTGGGTTTGACGTCGGGAATCACTGTGCTCACTCCGCTGCCTGGATTTTCGGCTCGATGTCGTCTTCTTCAGCCGCCGGCGGGGCAGCCTTGGAGACAAGCTTCTGCTTGCCGAGATATTGCGCAATCGTGCCGACGACGCCCTTCGGCAGGAACAGCGTCACGGCGACGAAAAGGCCGCCCAGCGCAAACAGCCAGATCTCCGGGAAGAGGCCGGTGAAGATCGTCTTGCCGCCGTTGACGAGGATCGCGCCGATGATGGGCCCGATCAGCGTCGCCCGCCCGCCGACCGCCGTCCAGATGACGACTTCGATCGAATTGGCAGGAGCGAATTCGCCCGGATTGATGATGCCGACCTGCGGCACGTAGAGCGCGCCGGCAATGCCTGCCATCATCGCCGAGACGACGAAGGTGAAGAGCTTGAAATGCTCGACGCGGTAGCCGAGGAAGCGCGTGCGGCTTTCGGCATCGCGCACGCCGACCAGCACCTTGCCGAATTTCGAGCGCACGATCGCCGAGGCGATCATCAGCGACAGGGCCAGGAAGATCGCGGTCGCCGCAAAGAGGCTCGCACGCGTGCCGTCCGCCTGGATGTTGAAGCCGAGGATGTCCTTGAAATCGGTCATGCCGTTGTTGCCGCCGAAGCCCATATCGTTGCGGAAGAAGGCCAGCAGCAGCGCATAAGTCATCGCCTGGGTGATGATCGAAAGATAGACGCCGTTGACGCGCGAGCGGAAGGCGAACCACCCGAAGACGAAGGCGAGCAGGCCGGGCACGGCGAGCACCATCAGCGCCGCAAACCAGAACTGGTCGAAACCGTACCAGAACCAGGGCAGCTCCTTCCAATTCAGGAACACCATGAAATCGGGCAGGACAGGATCGCCGTAGACGCCGCGCGAGCCGATCTGGCGCATCAGATACATGCCCATCGCATAACCACCGAGCGCGAAGAAGGCGCCGTGGCCGAGCGAGAGGATGCCGCAGAAGCCCCAGACGAGATCGAGCGCCAGCGCCAGCAGCGCATAGGTCAGATATTTGCCGAACAGCGCCATGATATAGGTCGGGATGTGCAGCGGGTTGGTCGGGCCGGTCGCCAGATTGAGCACCGGTACGAGAATGGCGACCGCCAGCAACAGGGCGATGGCAATCGAGATCCTGCGATCGAGAGACCGGAGAAGGAAGGCCGTAATCACGCTTCCACCGCCCTTCCTTTGAGTGCGAAGAGCCCGCGCGGACGCTTCTGGATGAAGAGAATGATGAGGACGAGCACCAGGATCTTGCCGAGCACGGCGCCGGCGAAAGGCTCGAGGAACTTGTTGACGACGCCGAGCGAAAGCGCGCCGACCAGCGTGCCCCAGAGATTGCCGACACCGCCGAAGACGACGACCATGAAGCTGTCGATGATGTAGCTCTGGCCGAGGTTCGGCGAGACGTTATCGATCTGCGAGAGTGCGACACCCGCCATGCCGGCGATGCCGGAGCCGAGCGCGAAGGTGAAGGCGTCGACCCAGCCGGTCCGGATGCCCATTGAGGAGGCCATGCGCCGGTTCTGCGTCACCGCCCGCATCTGCAGGCCGAAGGCGGAACGCTTCAGCAGCATCAGCAGCGTCAGGAATACCACGACCGAAAAGACGATGATCCAGAGCCGGTTCCAAGTGATGGCAAGCCCGCCGAAATCGAAGGTGCCGGACATCCAGCTCGGATTGCGAACCTCGCGGTTGGTCGGGCCGAAATAGCTGCGCACCGCCTGCTGCAGGATCAGCGATACGCCCCAGGTGGCAAGCAAGGTTTCCAGCGGCCGGCCGTAGAGATAGCGGATGACGACACGCTCGATGATCAGGCCGACGAAGCCGGTGAAGATGAAGGCGGCCGGCACCGCAAAGGCCAGCGAATAATCGGCAAGCTCAGGAAAGGTCGAGGTGATGTATTCCTGCACGACATAAGTGGTGTAAGCGCCGATCATCACCATTTCGCCATGCGCCATGTTGATGACGCCCATGACCCCGAAAGTGATGGCAAGGCCGATTGCCGCTAGCAGCAGCACCGAGCCGAGCGACAGACCGTACCAGACGTTCTGGACGATATCCCAGAGCGCCAAGCTGCGGTTGATCGAGCTGATATGCGCCTGGATGACGGGCTTCAGATCTTCGGGCGCCGTTGTCAACGCCGTGGTCAGAATGGTCAGGGCGTCGCGACCGCCGCGGGCTGCGACCGTATCGATCGCCTCCTTCTTCTCGGCGGCGCTGACATCGCCCTTCAGCACCATCACGGCACGGGCCGCTTCCATGGTGCTCTTGATCTCGGCGTCCTTCTCATCCGCCAGCGCGGAATTAAGCAGATCGAGGTTGGCGGGATCGGCATCCTTCAGCAGGCCTTGAGCCGCAGCAAGGCGAGCGCCGCGATCGGGGCTCAGCAGCGTCAACTGGCTCATGATGGTGCCGATCAGGGTACGAACGGAATTGTTGATCCGGACTTTGGACATCATGTCGGGATCGAGATCGGCGACAGCCTCGCCGGTGATCGGATCGGAAAAGGTCGGCTCGTCTTCGGTGCCGCCTTGGACGAGAACTGGACCGCCCTCCTCGGAATTGACATAGAGCAGGCCGTCGCTCAACTGCTGCAATATCTGGCTGACATGCGCATCCTTCGAGGCGACGAGCGCCTTGATGGCGGCTTCGCGCTCCGGAAACCCGCCGGTGCCGAGCGCATCGACGAGGGCATGGATATCGTCCTGAGCCTTCAGGCCGGCCGTCAGCCCCGAGAGGGTCAGGCAAAGGGTCAAAAGAAAAATCTTGATGGCGCGATACATCGGCTTTCCCGCCTAACCAGAGCATAGTGTGAAATGCTCTATCTCAGTGTTCTCACGCAATTCCGGACACAGAACCGCTGTGCACCTTTGTTGGAATTGCTCCAGCGTTGCCTTCTCGGCAGCGACCGCCGGGGACGGAGCTTCCGCCCGGATTTGCAATCCGGACGGAAGTCTTCAGGCTCGTGTCAGGTCAGCTCGCTCAGGAGCCCTTGCCGCCGCACTTGCCGGTCGCGACATTGAAGTTGCCGCAGGACATAGGCTTGCGCCAATCGGAGATCAGGTCCTTGGAGTCGGGCAGGTAGTCCGACCATTCGTCGCCGACGACGGCAGGCGTCTGTTGGACGATTTCGAACTGGCCGTCGGCCTGGATTTCACCGATCAGCACCGGCTTGGTGATGTGGTGGTTCGGCATGACGGTGGCATAGCCGCCGGAGAGGTTCGGAACGGTGACGCCGATGATGTTGTCGAGAACGGCATCGGTATTGGTGGTGCCGGCAGCCTGGACAGCTTTGACCCAGGCGTTGAAGCCGATATAGGCGGCTTCCATCGGGTCATTCGTCACGCGCTTGTCGTTCTTGGTGAACGCATGCCATTCCTTGATGAACTTCTTGTTGGCCGGGCTTTCGACCGACTCGAAGTAGTTCCAGGCGGCGAGATGGCCAACGAGCGGCTTGGTGTCGAGACCGGCAAGCTCTTCTTCACCGACCGAGAAGGCGACGACGGGAATATCGGTTGCCTTGATGCCCTGGTTGCCGAGTTCCTTGTAGAAGGGAACGTTGGCGTCGCCGTTGATGGTGGAGACGACGGCAGTCTTCTTGCCGGCCGAGCCGAATTCCTTGATCTTGGCGACTTCAGTCTGCCAGTCGGAGAAACCGAACGGCGTGTAGTTGACGAGAATGTCTTCCTTCGGAATGCCCTTGGCTTCGAGATAGGCTTCGAGGATCTTGTTGGTCGTGCGGGGATAAACGTAGTCGGTGCCTTCGAGCACGAAGCGCTTCACGCCTTCGGTGTTCATCAGGTAGTCGACGGCCGGGATCGCCTGCTGGTTCGGAGCCGCACCGGTGTAGAAGATGTTGCGCGAGGATTCTTCGCCTTCATACTGCACCGGGTAGAAGAGCAGCGAGTTCAGCTCTTCGAAGACCGGCAGCACGGATTTGCGCGAAGACGAGGTCCAGCAACCGAAGACGGCAGCGACCTTGTCCTTTTCGATCAGTTCGCGTGCCTTTTCGGCAAACAGCGGCCAGTCGGAAGCCGGATCGACGACGACGGCCTCGAGCTTCTTGCCGAGAAGGCCGCCCTTCTTGTTCTGCTCGTCGATGAGCATCAGCATGGCATCTTTCAGCGTCGTTTCGGAAATCGCCATGGTGCCGGAGAGCGAATGCAATACGCCGACCTTGATCGTGTCGTCGGCGGCAATCGCCCCGCTGAAAGCGGCCGATGCCGCCATGACGGCGCCGAGCGCAGCACCGGTGATAGTGGTTTTGAGATTCATCAGGTTGAGCCCCTCTTCTTGTTCCGCAACAGGCCGGAAACGGAGATTAACTGTTGCTTAAGGGACTATCGGGTGCTGCAGCGCAAAAACACATACGCAAAATGACGTAGGTGCGGGGGTCAAACAGACAGGCCGGGGCAGGAAGGGCATCCCACAGCAGCGATGCCCTGTCCGCTCGATACCGGAAATTATCCGTCGATCGTCAAGGTAACCGTTGTCGGGCTGTAGGAGAGGCTCGCCTTGTGGCCGGAGACCGTGAGCTTGCCGAAGGTGCCGGTCACGGCATTCGCCTTCAAGATCTCGATCTTCGTTCCCGGCGTCGGGGCATAGCCATCGGCAAGCGTCACGTCGAGATCGCCGGCCAGCACCGCCTTGCCTGCGACGACCAGCGCGCCTGCGCCGTTAGCGCCGAGCGTCGGCTTTGCTGTCGCATTGGCGAGCTGCTGATAGTCGCCGCTCACGGTCAACGGCTTATCGGCCGCCAGAACGAGCGAACCGCCATTGACCGTCAGCCCGCCGGTACCGAAGGCCGAGGATGAGCCGGCCACCAGCACGCCATCTTCCAGCACGGTGCCGCCGGCATAGCTGTTGGTGCCCGAAAGCCCGAGAATGCCGCTGCCGCGCTTCACCAGCTTGCCCTTGCCGCCGATACCGTTCCGCCAGGTATCGATCGCATTGAAACCGCCCTTTGCCGCGTCCATCGTCACGGTGACATCCTGCTCGAACGCGCCATAGCCATCGGCGGCGGCAAACAGGTTGAGACGGCCGTAGCCTTCCGCGTCGTCGATGAGCGGATAGCCGAATGCAATCGCCGTTGTGCCAAGCACGTCACGGCGTTGCGCGCCGTCCAGATAGGGCAGACGCGTTTCGAGAAGCGCTTCGGCGCCCTGCGGCACGCGAGCCGGCTGATCGGTCGCATGGATCGTCGGCAGGCCGTAGGTCAGGCGCTGCAGTACGTAAGCGCGGTTGGCGTCATGATCGGCGAAACGGTCTGCCGCGAGCGGCGCTGCATGCGCGGCGACTTCGAGCGCACCCGCATCCGCAACGCCTGATTTGGCGATGAGCCATGCCTGCGCTTGGGCATACGCATCGCTCTTCAGCGCTGAGTTGTCGGCCTTGTTCAGATTGTAGACGACCGTGGCGGTGCCGAGCATGCGGCCGCCCATCACGTCGAGAGGAGAATGCATGCCGGCAAGGATGCGGTCTTCACCCAGTTCGCTGGCGCGCGTGATCATTTCCTGAAAGCGCTGCGGCACGAGATAGGCCATGGCCAGTGCATCCCGCCAGGCTTCCGCCGTATGCCCGCTCGGGAAACCGCCGTCTTCGACCGGCTTGCCGCTTTTGGCGGGCTCCAGCGTCGGGACGACCGACACGTCCTGACTCCAGCGATACGGACGGCCATATTTGAAATAGCGCTTGGCAGGCTCCGTCGAACCGTCGCCGCTTGCGGCGTTGATGAAGTCGATCGCAAGGCCCATGTCCGGGTTGGCATCGGTCTTGTTTTCCGCGTCCGGCTTGCTGCCGGCGCCGCGATTGTTGCCCTTATCGTCGTATTTGACCGTCGTCGCATCAGCCGCCACCTCGGTGATCGTGGTGGTCTGCTTCGAGCCGGCCTTCCAGGCATCCGTCAGCGGACCGAGACCATCGACGATGCTGGCATTCTTGCCGCGCCGATCGTCGAGATAGGCGGCCAACGCCTGATCGGCCGTCCGCGCCCGCGTCGCATTGACGACATAGGCGATGTTGGCGTCATGGACGGCCTGGTTGACGATATGGCCGTCGGTCTTGCTGGCGGGAATACCGTCCCAATCCGTCTTGGCAACCGCCGGACAATTGTCCTTGGCCGGGGCTTCGACACCCGCATCGACGAAAGGCGTGCGCGGGGTCCAGATTTCGAGGAAGCCGGAGAGGAGGTGAACGGCGGCATTGGTGTCCGCCGTCGAGAAGCAGGCGTCACCACGTTTGTTGGTGTTTCCAGCCTCCGCATAAGGAACTTTCGCCGCCGTGGCCTGCTCGGCGCTGGCAAGCGATGGCACGATGGAAAGAAGGCAGACAAGGGCGGTGCTCAGGCGGCAAAGGCTTAAAACAGACATGGTGATACCCGAAATGGTTGAACGAACGCCGGGAGAGTTAGAGCGCTTATGTGACAGATCAATTGCAAAAATATTGCCATTCTGTGAACCAGCCGGCACCCGCCTCTTGCCTTTCCCGCCCATCCCGCCAAAACTGCCGGAGAGACGATGAGCCCCAACCGGAATGCCGAAAGGAAGACATGGCAGCGCGCCAACGCATCATTCCGGTAAGACGCGAATATAATCGCTGGGTCGCCAACCAGACGCTGGAAGATTACGCGCTGCGCTTCACCGCCAAAAGCGCCCGCCATTTCTCCTCGCAGCGCATCTCGCAGACGGCGATCGGCGCGATTTCCTTTCTGGCGCTTGAGGCGATCGGCGGTGCGATCACCCTCTCCTACGGCACCACCAACGCCTTTTATGCCATTATCGTCGCCAGCATCGCCATGTTGGCGATCGGCTTGCCGATCAGCCGCTACGCCATCCGCCACGGCGTCGACATCGATCTGCTGACGCGCGGCGCGGGCTTCGGCTATATCGGCTCGACCATCACCTCGCTGATCTATGCGAGCTTCACCTTCATGCTGTTTGCGATCGAGGCATCGATCATGTCCGGGGCGCTGGAGCTTACCCTCGGCATCCCGCTCTGGATCGGCTACATCATCAGCGCCGTCATGGTGATCCCGCTGGTGACGCACGGCGTGCGGCTGATCAGCAAGTTCCAGCTGATGACCCAGCCCTTCTGGATCGTGCTGAATATTCTGCCCTTCATCTTCATTGCCTTTTTGGACTGGGAAAAATTCGACCTCTGGCGCGCCTTCGCCGGCATTCGTCACGCCTCAGGCCCGCCGGGCACCATCGCCGAATTCGATCTGGTCGAGTTCGGCGCGGCCTCCGCCGTCATCCTGGCGCTGATGTCGCAGATCGGTGAACAGGCCGACTTCCTGCGCTTCCTGCCGCCGGACCCGCAGCGCAAGTGGCGCCATCGCCTGGCGGTCTTTCTGGCCGGCCCCGGCTGGGTCATCATCGGCGCGCCGAAGCTGCTTGCCGGCTCCTTCCTGGTCGTGCTGACCTTCACCTCGGGCGTCCCCCTCGACCGCGCCGCCGACCCGGCGCAAATGTATCTGACCGCCTTCGGCTACATGGTCCCCTGGCACAATGCGGCGCTGCTGTTGATGGCCGCCTTCGTCGTCGTCTCGCAGCTGAAGATCAACGTGATGAACGCCTATGCCGGCTCGCTCGCCTGGTCGAATTTCTTCTCGCGGCTGACCCACAGCCACCCCGGCCGTGTCATCTGGCTGGTCTTCAACGTCGCCATCGCCCTGCTTCTGATGGAACTCGGCATCTACCGGCTGCTGGAGGAGACGCTCGGCATCTTCTCGATCATCGCCATGGCCTGGCTGTGCACGATCTCCGCCGATCTGTTCATCAACAAGCCGCTGGGGCTGGCTCCCCCCGGCATCGAGTTCAAGCGCGCCCACCTCTACGACATCAATCCCGTCGGCCTCGGCGCCATGACGCTGTCGGCGACGGTATCGCTGATTGCCCATTTCGGCGCCTTCGGCGAGATCGCCGCCTCGCTCGCTCCCTATATCACCCTGGTCATCGCGCTGATCGCGTCGCCCGTCATCGCCTGGGCGACCAAAGGCAAATTCTATCTCGCCCGCAAGCCGCGCCAGAGCTGGAAGAACCTGACGAACATCACCTGCTCGGTCTGCGAACACCCGTTCGAGCCGGAGGACATGGCCTGGTGCCCGGCCTATGCCGCACCGATCTGCTCGCTCTGCTGCTCACTCGACAGCCGCTGCCACGACATGTGCAAGCCGGCCGCCCGTTTCAACGCGCAGGTCGGCACCGTCGCTAAGGCGCTGCTGCCGGATACCATTGTCGGAAAGCTGACGACGCGCCTCGGCCGTTACGGCATCGCCGTCGTGCTGGCATTGACCGCCATCGGCGCGATCCTGGCGATGATCGCCCATCAGGTCGCCGCCGCCTCGCCCGAGACGGCCGAGGTCGTCAACCGGACGATCCTCATCGTCTTCTTCGTCTTCTCGGTGATCTCAGGCGTCGTCTGCTGGTTCTATGTGCTCGCCCATGACAGCCGCGTCGTCGCCGAGGAGGAATCCTCGCGCCAGAACACGCTGCTGCTCAAGGAAATCGCCGCCCACAAGAAGACCGACGCCGCCCTGCAGAATGCCAAGGAGACGGCCGAGGCCGCCAACCGCGCCAAGAGCCGCTATGTCGTCGGGCTCAGCCATGAATTGCGCACGCCGCTGAACGCCGTGCTCGGCTATGCCCAGATTCTCGAGCGCGACGAGACCATCCCGGCGCCGCGCCAATCCTCGATCAAGGTCATCCGCCGCAGCGCCGAACACCTTTCCGGGCTGATCGACGGCCTGCTCGATATCTCCAAGATCGAGGCCGGCCGCCTGCAGGTCTATTCCAACGAGATCAACATCCAGGATTTCCTCGACCAGATCGTTGATATGTTCCGCCCGCAAGCGCAGGCAAAAGGGCTCGCCTTCATCCACGATCGCTCAGCCGCTCTGCCGCAATTCGTCCGCACCGACGAAAAGCGCCTGCGCCAGATCCTCGTCAACCTGCTCTCCAATGCCATCAAATTCACCGACGAAGGCAGCGTCACCTTCGATGTCGGCTATCGCAGCCAGGTCGCGACCTTCACCGTCGCCGATACCGGCCGCGGCATTACCGAGAAAGACCTGCCCCGCATTTACGAACCCTTCCAGCGCGGCGAGGCCGAAAGCGTGCGGCCGATGCCGGGGCTCGGCCTGGGACTCACCATCACCCGGCTTCTGACCAACACGCTCGGCGGCGAGATTTCGGTTTCGAGCGTGAAGGACGAAGGCTCGACCTTCCGCGTGCGGCTGATGCTGTCTGCCGTCATGCGCGTTGCGGCCGCGGCACCGCAGGAAAAGCGGATCGCCGGCTACGACGGCCCGCGGCGCACGCTCGTCGTCGTCGACGACAACGAAGACCATCGCGAGATGATGCGCGAAATCCTGGCGCCTCTCGATTTCATCGTGCTGACGGCGGCAGGCGGCGGCGAATGCCTGACGCTGATCGAGGGCATCATGCCGGATCTTTTCCTCGTCGACATCCTGATGCCCGGCATGAACGGCTGGCAGCTCGTCTCGCGTCTGCGCGAGGCCGGTCAGACGGCGCCAGTGCTGATGCTTTCGGCCAATATCGGCGACGCGGCCGCTCTGATCGACAGTGACGACAGCCACAACGACGCGATCGGCAAGCCGGTCGACATCCGCCAACTGCGCGACAAGCTCGCCCTGCATCTTGGGCTGAAATGGATCTATGCCGACGCCGCTCCTGCCATTCCTGTCAAGATCGAAGCGCCGATGGTAAGCCCAGGTGCCGCCCATGTGCAGGAATTGCTGCGGCTTGGCGAAATCGGCTATATCAGAGGCATCGAAGCCAAGCTTTCGGATCTTGCCAAGGTGGAGGCAAATCAGCCATTCACCGAGCAGCTTCGCGTCTATGTCGCCGCCTTCGATCTCGCCGGCTTCATGACCTTCCTGCACGACTTCGACGAAAAGGTGGAATCCATTGGCTGAGCCGGCCCTGCCCCGCGACATAGTTCTGCTCGTCGACGACTCGGCCGAAGCGCTCGGCTTCTTGACCGACGCGCTCGAACAATCCGGCTTCTCCGTGTTGATCGCCACATCTGGCGCGGCGGCGCTCGGTATCGTCGAGCGCATCACCCCCGATCTCATCCTGCTCGACGCGGTGATGCCCAGCATGGACGGCTTCGAGACCTGCCGCCGGCTGAAGGCGAATGCCGCGGTGGCGCAGGTGCCCGTCATCTTCATGACCGGCCTGACCGAAACCGAGCATGTCGTGCACGCGCTGGAATCCGGCGGCGTCGATTATCTCAGCAAGCCGATCAACATCGACGAGCTGCGCGCCCGCATCCGCGTGCATCTGCGCAACGCTCGCTCGGCCCAAAGCGCCCGCATCGCGCTGGATGCAGCCGGCCGCCATCTGCTGGCAGTCAAGGGCGACGGCGCCATCCACTGGTCGACGCCGCAAGCGACACGGCTGGTCAATGCCGCCATGGGCAGCGATGACGGCATGGACATCGTCGTCCGCCATATCGCCGGCTGGATGCGCGACCGCGTCGCCGCAGTGCGTGACGGCATCATCTCGATCGCCCATGCCGGCCAGGCGGCGCTCCAGCTCGCCTTCCTCGGCGCGATCGGTCCCGACGAATATCTCTTCCGCCTCACCGCCGCCAATCAGCGCAGCGACGACGAGGTGCTGCGCCAGCGCTTCTCGCTCACCCAGCGCGAATCCGAAGTGCTGCTCTGGATCGCCAAAGGCAAGGCCAACCGCGACATCGGCGAAATATTGGGACTGTCGGCGCGCACGGTCAACAAGCACCTCGAACAGATCTACGTGAAGCTCGGCGTCGAGAACCGGGCATCAGCCGCCGTAAAGGCAACGCATGTGCTGCACGAGATGTGAGGAAACATCAAAAGTCCCCCTCTGGCCTACCGGCCATCTCCCCACCTGTTGTACGGCCCTGATACATAGCTGACAGGTGTTCGCAGACATGCCTGACACCTGGCCGTCGCAGTCCGCGTCTCTTCCGTGGCGATGCCCCGAGTTCTCCATCCGCCGTAACGCCTCCGGCATATCGGTTCGGCCTCGTGACGCCGAGCAAACCAGGAAAGAGAATGTAAACATTCAAAAAAAGAAGCCCGGTCGGAACCGGGCTTCGATAGTCATGTCCCATATTGGGGAAGCGAAGCTTACTGCGGGAAGTAGCTGTACTTGCCGTCCGGGCCCTTCTTCCACTCATACATGATGTAGCCGGGGATCTTCGGGTCGCCCTTTTCGTCGAACGAGATGTCGCCGAGAACGGTCGGGAACGGACCCTTTTCCTTCATGGCCGTTGCAACGGCTTCTGCGTCTGTCGAACCGGCAGCCTTGGCGGCACCGGCGATCGCCTGCATCGCAGCGTAGGAATAGAGCGTGTAGGCTTCCGGATTGAAACCGGCGGCCTTGAACTTTTCGACGAGTTCCTTGTTGGCCGGGTTCAGCGTCGGATCGGGACCGAAGGTGTTCAGCGTACCGGCGACTGCGTCGCCAGCGATCGAGGCCAGTTCGTTCGAAACGATACCGTCACCCGAAACCAGCGTCGCCTTCAGGCCCTGGTCGGCTGCCTGACGGATGATGAGACCGGCTTCCGTGTGCAGACCACCCCAATAGATGATCGAGACGCCGGCTTCCTTCATCTTGGCGATGAGCGCGGAGAAGTCCTTGTCACCGACATTGATGCCTTCATAGATGACTTCGGTGAGACCGGCGGCATTCATCGCCTTCTTGGTTTCATCGGCAAGGCCCTGACCATAGGGGGTCTTGTCGTGAACGACGGCGATCTTGGCGTCCTTGAAGTGGTCGGCAAGATACTTGCCGGCGATGGCGCCCTGCTGGTCGTCACGGCCGCAGGTGCGGAACGTGTTCCAGAGGCCCCGTTCGGTAAACTTCGGGTTCGTTGCGGCCGGGGTGATTTCGAGGATGCCGTTTTCGGCATAAACTTCCGAAGCCGGGATCGAAACGCCCGAGTTGAAGTGGCCGATGACGAACTTGACGCCGTCAGCAACGAACTTGTTGGCGACCGAAATGCCCTGCTTCGGGTCGGAGACGTCGTCGCCGAGCTCGAGCTTGATCTGCTCGCCGTTGATGCCGCCGGCGGCGTTGATATCGGCAGCCGCCTGCTCGGCACCCTTCTGAAGCTGAGCGCCGAATGCGGCGTTCGGACCAGTCAGCGGACCAGCGACAGCGATGAGGACGTCGGCCCAAGCGTTGCCGCTGAAGGCGACCATCGCCGTCAGAGCCACTGCCGACAGAAGAGACTTCTTCATATTGTTACTCCCAATTTTTGGGCGGGTTTCGGTCCAAGACCCGGCGCATTACCCACCATTGACTGCACCAGGGAAGCTGTTCCACTCGGAAGGCAATTCATGCCTAGTTTCAACGGACTGTCAATGTTTGTCCTTCCACGAGAACGCGGAAGTTTTTTCGTACAGCCAGTAATAGTTGTTGACCATCTGATTGGTGCGACGGTAGCGGAAGCCGGCCGTCGAGAAGACCAGCAGCGTCACGAAATCGATGATGTAGTAGAAAGCGTCGAGCATCGGCCCGTTGAACAGGGCGTGGTGCAGGAACTGCATCGCCCAGGCCAACAGGAAGGTGTAGACGACGGCCAGCGGATAGTTGTTCCAGCTCTCGGCGACCGCTTTGCCGGCACGCCAAGCCGTCCAGAAGCCCAAGAGCACGACGATGACGCGGATCGCCACAAGGGAGCCGGCATCGCCTTCGAAGAAAAGTCCCTGCATATCAAACTCTCCTTTCGACCTAGTGTCTTCCGCCTTCGAGATAGGCAGCGCGGACCTCGGGATTGGCGAGAAGCTCCTTGCCGGAGCCGCTCATCGTCACCTTGCCGTTCACCATCACGTAGGCGCGGTGCGACAGCCTGAGGGCGGCGAAGGCGTTCTGCTCGACGAGGAAAACGGTCAACCCCTCCGCCTCGTTGAGCTTCTTGATCGCCTCGAAAATGCCTTTGACAATCAGCGGCGCAAGACCTAGCGAGGGTTCGTCGAGAAGAAGCAGCTTCGGGCGCGCCATCAGGGCGCGGCCGATCGACAGCATCTGCTGCTCACCGCCCGAAAGCGTTCCGCCGCGCTGGGCATGGCGTTCCTTGAGGCGCGGGAAGAGCGTGAAGATCTTCTCGACGTCCTCGGCGAAGTATTTGAGATTGTCGAGGCCGGCGCCCATCTGGAGGTTTTCCAGAACCGTCATGCGCGGAAAGATACGGCGGCCTTCCGGTGACTGCGCGATGCGCAGGCGGGCGATTTCATGAGTTGGCATGCGAGTGATTTCGCGGCCCTCGAAGACGACCGAACCGGTGCGGGCCTGCGGGCTGCCGCAGATCGTCATCATCAGCGTCGATTTGCCGGCGCCATTGGCGCCGATCAGGCTGACGATCTCGCCTTTGTTGACGTGAACATCGATGCCGGCCAGTGCACGGATATTGCCATAATACGTTTCGACGCCATTCACCTGAAGGAGCGGTTGACCCGTCATTACTTCATCGCCCATCAGTTTGCGCCTCCTTCGAGCTGCTCGACGGTCGCGATCACCTCTTCCACTTCTTCATCCTCGACACCGAGATAGGCCGCGATGACCTTCGGATCGTGCTTCACGTGATCCGGCGTGCCATCGGAAATCTTCTGGCCGTATTCGAGAACGACGACGTGGTCGGAAATTTCCATGACCACCGACATGTCATGCTCGATCAGCAAGATCGACGTTCCGGTTTCAGCACGGATATTCTGCAGCAGCGCGTTGAGCGTTGCCGATTCCCGCGGGTTCAGGCCTGCAGCCGGTTCGTCCAGGCAAAGCAGCTCCGGGTCGGTGCACATGGCGCGAGCGATTTCCAGACGCCGCTGGGCGCCATAAGGCAGATCGCCGGCAGGGTCGTCAGCGCGGTCGATCAGGTCGGCCTTCTCGAGCCAGAAGCGGGCAAGCTCGATCGCTCCGGCCGCTTCCCGCTTATAGGGACCGACGCCGATAAGGCCGAGGATGGTATAACCCGATGCCTTCATCAGCTTGTTGTGCTGGGCAACGAGCAGGTTTTCTAGAACAGTCAGACCGGAGAACAACCGGATGTTCTGGAAAGTACGCGCCACCCTGGCTTCCTTGGTGATGCGAAAGTCCGGCAGACGCTCCAGCAGGTACTGCTTGCCGCTCTTCTGGTTGAGCGTGATCATGCCCATCGTCGGCTTGTAGAAGCCGGTGATGCAGTTGAAGACCGTGGTCTTGCCGGCACCGTTCGGCCCGATCAGCGCAGTAATATCGCCGCGCTTGGCTTCGAAGGAGAAGTCGTTGATGGCCATCAGGCCGCCGAACTTCATCGACAGGTGTTCAACTTTGAGAAGCGTATCGCTCGACATTGTATTGATAACGGGGCTCATCAACCGTGGCCCTCCTTGATGAAGCTTCCGGATATTGCCCTGCGCTCTTTGAGGAAGGCAGTCGGTTCACGTGAGCCGACGAAACCGCGCGGCTTGAACAGCATGACGACGACCATGGCGAGACCGAAGAGCAGCATGCGGTAAAGTTCCGGCGTGAAGTCGGGCCCGAAGACCGCTTTCAGGAAGTCCATTTCGCGCAGCGCCTCGGTGCCGCCGACCATGACGATCGCGGCGATCGCGATGCCGGTCAACGACCCCATGCCGCCAAGAACGACGATGGCGAGGATGACGGCCGATTCCAGAAAGACGAAGGATTCCGGCGAGACGAAGCCCTGGCGGGCTGCGAAGAACGAGCCGGCGAACCCGCCGAACATGGCGCCCGTCGCAAAGGCGGTGAGCTTGGTCGTCACCGTGTTGATGCCGAGCGAACGGCAGGCGATCTCGTCTTCGCGCAACGCTTCCCAGGCACGCCCGATTGGCATGCGGCGCAGCCGGATGGTGACGTAGGCCGTCAGCATGCAGAGCGCCAGGATAAGATAGAAGAGGAAGATCTTGTAATAGGCAGACGACATCGGCAGGTGGAAGAGCTTGGCAAAGCCGCCGGCCGTCGCATCGAAGGGAATACCAAAGAGTGTCGCCTTCGGAATGCTCGAGATACCGAAAGTGCCCTTGGTCACGTCAGTCCAGTTGATGAGCACGAGGCGGATGATTTCACCGAAGGCAAGCGTCACGATGGCGAGGTAGTCGCCGCGCAGGCGCAGCACCGGGAAGCCGAGGATGACGCCCCAGAGGGCTGCGAAGATGCCGGAAAGCGGCAGCAATACCCAGAAGGAAAAGCCGAAATAGCTCGACAGCAATGCATAGGAATAGGCGCCAACCGCGTAGAAGGCGACATAACCGAGATCGAGCAGGCCGGCCAGGCCAACGACGATGTTGAGTCCCCAGGCAAGCATCACGTAGATCAGGATCTGGATACCGAAATTATCGACCCATTTCAGCGAGCCCTGAGCGCCGACCAACGCCACGATCACCACGGGATAGAGCAGCAGTGCTATCAGCGAGATCTTCAGGAAATGCCGACGGAAGAAGCCCTTCTCGGTCGAGATGTCGAGCTCGCCCTCGCGCGCCTTCGAGAGCTTGCGACGGTCGATATTCGGTTTGATGAAAACGACCATGGCGAAGCGCCCGATCGCGGCAACGGCGACGAAGATTGCAAGCAATCCCCAGCGCTGGACGATGATCAGCTCGTTGTTGATATTCTGGTCGGTCTTGAGGCCGACATAGAGAACGAACATGCCGAACGACAGGACAGCGGCGAAAAGGGCTTCGGTAAGGCCTTTGCGGACAAGTCCGGCATCGGGCTTGCCTGCAGAATTCTCAATGTTTGCCATGACGTTATACCTTCTCGACTTCCGGCCGCCCCAGGATACCCGTCGGCTTGAAGATCAGTACGAAAGCGAGGATGGCGAAGGTCGCGACATCCTTGTACGCGATGGTGAAGTAGGCCGACCACAGCGATTCGATGAGGCCGATCATCAGCCCGCCGAGAACGGCGCCCGGCAGCGACCCGATGCCGCCGAGAACGGCTGCGGTAAATGCCTTCACACCCGGCGTGAAGCCGTCGGCGAACGAAGCGACGCCATAATACATCAGATACATCGTGCCGGCGACAGCAGCCAGCGCCGCCCCCATCACAAAGGTGATCGAGATCGTCTGATCGACATTGACGCCGAGCAATGCGGCCATCTTGCGATCCTGTTCGGTGGCGCGCTGGGCGCGGCCGAGTGAAGTATGATTGACGATATACCAGAAGATCGTCAGCAACACCGCCGTGATCGCGATGATGATGATCTGCTTCAGCGATATCGAGATGTTGCCGAACTGGTAGACCGAGCTCACCATCGGCGGGATCGGCTTGTTACGCGGACCCTGCGTCACCTGGATGAAGTTGGACAGCGTGATCGACATGCCGATTGCCGTGATCAGCGGCGCCAGGCGGAAAGACCCGCGCAAGGGACGGTATGCGACGCGCTCGATCGTCCAATTCCATAAACTCGTCATCAACATCGCGACGACAAGCATCGCCAGCAGCAGAATTGCCACCGGGAGACCTGCGAAGATGGATGTGAGGACGAGAAAGACGATAAGAGCGGCGAAACCACCGAGCATGAAGATGTCGCCATGGGCGAAATTGATCATGCCGATAATGCCATAAACCATCGTATAGCCGATAGCCACAAGGCCATAGATGGATCCGAGCGTCAGCCCATTGAAGAGCTGCTGGACGAAATACTCCATATGTCGTTTTCCCCTGGATGCGAGCGGAAGACACTGCATCTCTTTTTGGTTCTTTGGTTCCCCGTTTCAGGGAACCTCATAGGCCGAATGCATACCGGTTTCGTTGGAAATGTGAAGACAAAAAGGATTTATTCCGACAGATTCTTGTCAGAACAGGGCTAAATGGTTCGTTTTGAACCAAAATCCACATAAAAACGGCATGGAGCGGCGGATTTTTAGCCAGAAATCGCCGCGCGGTTAAAAGTTCGGCAATGTTGCCACCGATTTCTTGCGCCGTCTGCTGTGCAAGCTATTCCACAAAATTGGAAGATGACGCAAATTCAGACCTCAGGCCGGGCGCTTTTCCGAATGCCATTTCATGAGCGACCGCCCACCATCTCCTCTGACAGGACTGGGAACTTATGGTAGCATCACTGCCTTACGTGTAAGGGTGCGAAGCGCAACGGGAAACACCATATCAATCTTTGATAGGTATATGGTGTGACAGGGATGGTTTGCGGACGAGCGACAGTGGGGTGCTCGGCCCGCATGGCGAACGGCAAAAGGACAATGCTGAGGACATTTGAAAAGGCGGCGCTCGAAGCCGGCAAGGCCATCATGACGGTCCTGCGCGAAGGTTTCCCCGTCGCCATGAAGGCGGATGCAAGTCCGGTCACGGTCGCCGACGAGGAGGCCGAACGTATCATCCTTACTCATCTCGCCAGAGATTATCCCGAGATACCCGTGGTGGCGGAAGAATCAGTCGCTGCCGGCAAGGTGCCCGACATCAGCGGCCGAGGCTTCTTCCTGGTCGACCCTCTCGACGGCACGCGTGAATTCGTCGAAGGACGGCAGGAATTCACCGTCAACATCGCCTATATCGAGAACGGCGCCCCGGTGGCCGGCATCGTCTATGCGCCGGCGCTCGGGCTAGCCTTCTCCGGAGAGTGCGGTCACGCCGAAAGGCTCGTCGTCGCCGACGATTTCACCGTTAGCGCACGCAGTGCAATCACGGTGCGCGAACAGCCGGACGATAGGCTGGCGCTTGCAAGCCTTCGCCACAACAGCCCGGAGACCGGAAGCTTCCTCGCCGACCAAGCGATCTTTAAATGTACCAATATCGGCTCCTCGCTGAAGTTCTGCCTGCTGGCCGAAGGGAAGGCCGACGTCTATCCGCGCTTCACCCGCACGATGGAGTGGGACACCGCGGCCGGCGATGCGGTGCTGCGTGCTGCCGGCGGCTCGACGGTGACACTGGACGGAACATTGCTGACCTACGGCAAGACGGGAAAGGCCGCCGATTTCGACTTCGCCAACCCGAACTTCATCTCCTGGGGCGGCAGGAAACGCGTCCTCGAACCGGCGTGACCATCGTTAGAAATCGCTGAATACCGGCAGGCGGCGCGATTCTTCTGCATCGTAACCATGAGTTCAGACCTGTCGCGACAATCCGCGGCCGGCCTCTGGCGCGCGCCAACTGAGCAAGCCGTCCCTCCTGGAAGCGTGGCCGCGATCCCGTTTCCAGCCGTGAAGTGATTCGCGTTATCGGGCCTTCTCAAGCGATTCTGGGGACGAATTCGTTGCTTTGCATCGTTTCAAGACGCTGCCCGCCATCAATCCCGCCTTGATTTTGTCACATTTCGACACGGCTTCGGCAGTGATCGATATCCTCATCACAAAAATTTCGCCTCGTGTTCCGTTAACAAATACGCTTAAGAGACCTGGGTCACGTGTCGAAACGACGCGCCGCCGGCCCCCTGCGAACCCCTGCCAAGGGCCTAGAAACTTTGACAAAATTCCAATTATTAACGAAATATCATGAGCTTGCCTCAACTTAACGCAATTGCGAAAGATTTGCTGCGATGCGATATTTCTCTGGACACCATTACACAATTGTCGCATTTTTCCGTTTTAGTAGGGTTACCAAGACCTGAGTGCAGCCCTGGTGACAGGGTTAACCATTGATCGCCTATTGCCGCCGCGCCCCTCGAAGACAACAGAGTACGATCCTTGAGCATCACGGAACTAAACAACAGCATTTCGACAGAGTCCTTCCGGCCGAGCCGCCACCAGCAGCCGAGCCTGAAGATCCAGACCCCTGTTATCCATAGCGATGCGCCGCAAGCGCCGCTGGTGGATCTGGTCCTGAAGCGGGCGTTCGACATTGTTTCGTCGTTGAGCGCCCTCCTCGTCCTCGCGCCTTTCCTCCTGTTCGTCGCCCTGCTGATCAAGCTCGACAGCCCGGGACCGGTGCTCTTCAAGCAGACCCGCTGGGGCAAGAACTGCAAGGCCATCAAGGTCTACAAGTTCCGCTCCATGCGCACCGATCTCTGCGATGTCTCCGGCATTGCCCAGACGGTGAAGAACGATCCGCGCATCACCCGTATCGGCGCCATTCTGCGCCGCACGAATATCGATGAGTTGCCGCAGCTGCTGAACGTGCTGCTGGGCGATATGTCGGTCGTCGGTCCGCGTTGCCATGCAATCGGCATGCGCGCCGGCGGCATGCTCTACGAAGAGCTCGTACCGGAATACCATCAGCGCCACGCGATGCGTCCTGGGATGACCGGCCTTGCCCAGATGCGCGGCCTGCGCGGCCCGACCGACCGTCCGGCCAAAGCACGCGCCCGCATCGTCAGCGATCTCTATTACGTCGGAAATTTTTCGATCTGGATGGATATGCGCATCATTGCTGGAACCGTCGTGTCGGAGCTGACCGGCGGAAAGGGCTTCTAAGCTTCGCCGCTTTTAAGCTTTTCAGCCCAGACATCTGCTGCCTTACACAGATCGCCCAAAACTGCGTAGCGGTTTTGGGCGATCTGCATAGGACAAAGACCCAAAGCGCGGTGCAACGCGCTTTATGAGCACCCGGTACTGGAATGCCGTGGCAACCGCCTGTCTGCAGCTGACCGACCCGAGCTTGCGCATCGCGCTCTTCAGATAACCCCGCCACCGTATACGACGAGAGATCGAGAACGACCGCGATCTCGTCGTTGCTCGGGCGGCTGCGTATGACAGCGCCGCGGGCCTAGAAGCTCCATGCGCCCATACAGCAGCGCCATCGCCCATTCCTGTGTGAGGATTGGGACAGCCACCTGAAAAGGCGAAGATGTACCGTTTCAGGTCAGCGACGGGTGGCGGAAAGGCGACGGTGTTCTTCAGCTCTAGCATCGGAAAGAGCGTGTTGAAACGGCGGTTTTCCCGATTGGCGGCACCGCCCGCAAACGCCCCCTCCCCGCAGAAGATCGGCATGATCGTCGTTTCATCTCGTTCACCAGTTTGCTGCAATGGAAGAGATCGGCAACCTCGTAAAAGCCGATAAGGCTTTGCGGCAAGGTGCTGATCAACCGGTTTCCGGTGAAGGCGGTACGGTCTCTCCGCCGGAAAGCCGAGAACAGATGGAAGTCGAAGCCCGCAAGCTTCGCCACCCCGCCAAGCCGTTCCTTGCCGTCGTTGAGCGAAACCCGCCGCCATCGGCCTCAGAAGGCGAAAATGCCGCATCCACAGCGCAGTCGTCGGCTGCGCGCTCACGTCTTGTCATCTTCATATCCTCGTATGGCCGGCTTCGGATCGGCCCCGCTGCACTGCGGCAGGAAGCTCACGCCGGAGGATCGGCAAAGACGGCTTCTGCCCCCGCATCCAAAGGATCGAAGTTCAAAAAGCACGAACAGGACCGATACAGCGGAAAGAAGGGAGACGACGGGTCTCGCCCTCATTCCTATGTTGCCGCGCTGATAAGATCATCCAGGGAAATTGGGGTGATATTTATCCGGCATGCCTCCCATGCAGGCGCTGCAAATTGACGTAACGGCAGGCGGCCGCCGCCAATCACCGACCAGGGCGGGGCGTCTAAATTTGTTATCAAAGTCTTACGATGGGTTTAGGCAATTTTTAAATGTGGCAGGCTAGAGTGGGCTTCGTGGTCTTGCGTTGTGTAGAGAGTCCAATGACCGAAATGATACGTCCCCGAGTAAAATATGTCATCGGCCCCGATGGCAGCCCCCTGACGATCGCGGATCTCCCGCCGCCCAATACGCGGCGCTGGGTGATTCGCCGTAAGGCAGAGGTTGTCGCGGCTGTCCGCGGTGGCTTGTTGAGCTTGGAAGAGGCCTGCGAGCGTTACACGCTCACAGTCGAAGAATTCCTCTCCTGGCAATCGTCGATCAACAGTCACGGTCTCGCCGGCCTGCGCACCACGCGCATCCAGCAATATCGTCACTGATCAATCCCCAGCATCGACGACATTTATTTCGGGCCGGACGCATCTCCCATGAGGGAATGAAGAAGGCCCGAAATCATTGACGAGGCCGCGTAGCACCAGAGACCGGGCTGCGTGAAAGCATCCGCCAGCCCCGTCGTCTTCGCCGCCGCAATGACGATCGCAACCAGCAGCACGTCCATCATCGACCACTTGGACAGATGCGGTACGACTCGACGATAGAACAGACTGCCGGCCCCGCCGCCGGCGGCCGTTGCCTCTGCAGCGATCCCGATCATCTTCAGAAGCGGCAGCAGAATCGAAACCAGTGCGACGATCGCCGCCAGCAGCCCATCCCCGCCTTGCCACAACGACACGACGACTTCGATGAGCGACGGCGTCCTGTCGAAAAAATACAGCGTCTCGAAACGGACCAGCGGCAAAACCAGGCCGAGCGCCAGGAAGAACGGCGCCGCCACGAGAAGGACCGGACGGATCATCGAAAGTGCACTCATTGCCCTGAGCCTCGTATCGATCCGATATTTTGCATGAACACTCCGTCTCCTGTCCCTATTCCTTCCACGGCTTGGCACGACCGCGCCGCCGTGTCACGGTCCGCTACGACAATATTCGCTGCGAGGAAAGACAATGGACATTCGAAATGAGGAAGGCGCCTCCGGCGGCCGTTATGCGGCCGAGGTCGAAGGGCATGAGGCGGAGATGACCTATTCACGCACATCGCCGACGCTCGTCATCATCGATCACACCGCCGTTCCCGATGCGCTGCGCGGCAAGGGTGTCGGCCAGGCCTTGGCGCTCCATGCTGTGGAAGCAGCCCGTACCGGCGGCTGGAAGATCATTCCGCTTTGCCCCTTCTTCAAGGCGCAGGCGCAACGCCATCCGGAATGGAAGGATGTCGTGAATTGAAGCGTGCTCCCAAAACCGTGCAACGGTTTTGGGAGCACGACATCCATAAGGCAAATCCTCGCCGCCGGTGACCAATCTCGTCGCCGGTGGCAGTGACACCGTCAGGCAAACACCAAAAGCCATGTATGACGGACAGCGTGCCCATCATACATGGCTTCTCAGTGGCGATCCCAGGGCGCCGAAGCCGGCGCCCGCCGTTTTCTTACGCCCTTGCGCGGGCGCCGCCGTCACGCTCTTCCAGCGCCGTCGCCCTTGCATATTCCGCCTGCATCTCCTCGAGCGCCATTTCCAGCGTCTCTTCCTGCATCTTCAGTTCCTTGATCGAAACCTGCAGGTTATCGGCCCGCTGACGCGCGGCCTTGGCGAAGGTCGGATAAGCAAAGTGATTCGGGTCGGAAATACCGGACTTCTTTTCCTCGACGACGATCTGGCTCTCCAGATCCTTCGTCATCCGTTCGAATTCGGACATCATCATCTGCAACTGCTGCAATTGACGTCGTTTTTCGTTCACCTGAAATTCCTTCAGGCGAACGAGACTCTCTCGCGACTTCATACGCATTACTCCCGTGATGCGAGACCCCGGCTCAACTTGAAACCGCCCTGCGCGCCGCTTTGACACGGTTTGCTAAAAAATTTCCTGCGATATTAACAAATACCTACCGCTGGTAACCTTTCGTTTACGGGCATCGTTAATGATAGGCCCGATGATTTAAGGGTCGGTAAATGCCGAGGCATGAAGTTCGAACCTTTTCATTGGCGAGTCGGATGAATCACTTAGCGCTTTTTCCTAATGTAAAAGTTGAGGAGAGCCTTTTTGAGATTCCTATTGGAAAACAGAGAAATGGAAAAATTATTTAATAAATTCGATACTCCTTGCCAGAGTGAATTAGAATTTGTTAACCATTTCGTGGCAGCTTCCAAATCACGTAGCGTGTTCGGTATCGTGTAGGGGGCCAGACCACCTTTCGGCGGCGGTAAAGGGGATAATTATGCGGGTACTTCTCATCGAGGATGACAGCGCTACGGCGCAGAGCATCGAGTTGATGCTGAAATCAGAAAGTTTTAATGTTTATACCACCGATCTCGGTGAAGAAGGCGTCGATCTGGGCAAGCTGTATGATTATGACATCATCCTTCTCGATCTGAACCTGCCCGACATGTCCGGATATGAAGTGCTCCGCACGCTCCGGCTGTCCAAGGTCAAGACACCGATCCTCATTCTGTCGGGCATGGCCGGCATCGAAGACAAGGTTCGCGGCCTCGGCTTCGGCGCCGACGACTACATGACCAAGCCGTTCCACAAGGACGAGCTCGTCGCCCGCATCCACGCTATCGTCCGCCGCTCCAAGGGTCACGCCCAGTCGGTCATCATGACCGGCGAGTTGATCGTGAACCTCGACGCCAAAACTGTCGAAGTCGGTGGCCAGCGCGTCCACCTGACCGGCAAGGAATACCAGATGCTGGAGCTGCTTTCGCTCCGCAAGGGCACCACCCTCACCAAGGAAATGTTCCTGAACCACCTTTACGGCGGCATGGACGAACCGGAACTGAAGATCATCGACGTCTTCATCTGCAAGCTGCGCAAGAAGCTCGCCAACGCTGCCGGCGGCGCCAACTACATCGAGACCGTCTGGGGCCGTGGTTACGTTCTTCGCGAGCCGGATGGGGCCGAATACGCCGAAACCGCCTGATTTTCCGATCCCCCCTTATCGGATAAACGAAGATCCCGCCTTTCCGGCGGGATTTTTCGTTTCTGCCGGCAACAACAAGCCGCCGTGACGGAGAGGATTTCAGGCTGGATCGGCCTGAAATTCCCTGTCTTTCGGTCAAAAAAATAGAGCGTGGCGGCGGCCGAACGCGCTTGCACTTTCGGCATTATGCTCCAAGGTCGCCGATTGGGCGGGATGAGATCTGCCGTCAGGCGGCGATCGCGCGGTTTCCGAAGACGGCGGTCAGGATCTTGCGATCGAACGGTTTCAGCAGGAAGTCGGTGGCGCCGGCCCGTTTGCCAGCCATCAGCTTCTTCAGATCCGCCTCGACGACGCAGTAATAGATCTTGACCTCTTTGCCGCCGTCCATGGCGCGGATGGCAGCGATGAGGTCGAGAGCGCCTTCCATGCCGGAATCGACGATCAGATATTCCGGCAGCTCCGCCTGGCAGCGCTGCAGCGCCTCGCCGGCATTGGAGGCCTCGCTGACGAGAAAGTCGAGTTCGGAGAGAATGCGCTTGCCGACCTTGCGGACGATGTCCGAATTATCGGTGATCATGAATCTCTGCATGGCGACTCCTTTACCCCTGCATCTGTCCTTGCAAAGGCCTCTAAACAGCAGCCAAGCATAGGTCGATCAGGCTAAGGAATCGTTACCGCGCGAACACCGATACTCGTTTTACGCGCAAAAATCAGGCGGCCGCAGCCACCGCGGTGAACACCAGTTCTTCGGCGCTGGCGCTGTGATCGAGCGTCATTCCGCACTCCTGCGCCAGAAGAACGGTATAATAGGGCTGGATCGAATGGGCGTCGATCGCCTCCTCGATCGTGCCGGTCGATATCTCGACGAATTTCGGCGGCAAGCGCATCAGCTTGCCTTTGGCCGTGAGCGTGAACCTGGCATCGAATTCGGGATTTTCGAGCGTTACCTCAAGCACGCCGCCGCGCGGAATGGCCGAATAGGCAACGAGGAAGAGGTTGAGCAGCAGCTTGACGCGATTCTTGGCGACGATGGCGCGCGGTCCGTTCCAGATCACCTCGGTCTTCTTCTCGGCGATGGCGAAATCCTTGGCGGCGCGCTCGGCCTCGCCAGTGTCGATCGAGGCGCCGACAGAGCCCGACGCGCCGAAGGCGAGGCGTGCGAATTTCAGGCGGACGGAAGCGTTGAGCGCACTGGTGCGGATCAGGTCCATCGCATCGGAATCGGCGCCACCCTCATCCAGGAGTTCCAGCCCGTTATTGATCGCGCCGACGGGCGAGATGACATCGTGGCAAACGCGGCTGCAGAGAAGCGCGGCCAGATCCGGGCCGGACAGGGTGAGATTGGGGTTCTTGGACATCATCGTCTCCTGAGGGGCGGCAATTTCATCGCGCCCGGAATATGCTTCATCAAAATTGCGCGAAGTTTGCGATCGTACTCGATGCCATAATGACACCATATTTGGTAAACCGATTGTTAAGATCATCGGCGCAAAATGCACCAATCGCCGCGAGCGGTTGCCCGCTCTCAGCCAAACGACGAACGGATGACACCATGCGCCCTCAAATTCCGCACCGATTCATCGGCTTCTGCAGGTTGCTTTCGGCCCTCGTCTTCTCCTCGCTGATGGTTGCCGGGCCGGCCGCCGCCCAGGACAACGGCCAATACACGATGCAGGAAATCGTCGATGCCGGCCACTCCTTCTTCGGCTCCGCCAGCGGCGGGCTTGCCAAAGTGGTCGAGAGCGCCTTCCAGAAATACGGCCTGCCGAACGGCTATATCCTCGGACAGGAAGGCGGCGGCGCCTTCATCGCCGGTCTGACCTACGGCGAAGGCCAGCTGAATACCAAGAATGCCGGCGAACATAATCTCTACTGGCAAGGCCCCTCGCTCGGCCTCGATTACGGCGGCCAAGGCTCGCGGGTGATGATGCTGGTCTACGACCTGCCCTCCATCAACGGCATCTATGCCCGCTTCGGCGGCGTCAGCGGCTCGGCCTATGTGATCGCCGGCTTCGGCATGACGCTGCTCAAGAACAACGACGTGCTGGTCGTGCCGATCCGCACCGGTGTCGGCGCCCGCCTGGGTGTCAATGTCGGCTATCTCAAGATCACCCAGGCGCCAACCTGGAACCCCTTCTGAGGCCGCCAAGCCGCTGGAATCCGCGGCCGCCCGCACCGGCGGCCTTGCCATGCGCATCATGCGCGCTTAATCATCGCGGCTGACCCCGTATCAACCTTCTTACCGATGGCCGCGCCGTGATCGAATATGCTCTCTTGTTCGGATTGGGCTTCCTGACCGCGGCGTTCCTCGTCTTTCTGGTCTCGCCCGCCGTTCATCGCCGCATCGTCTGGTATACCGAGAACCGGCTGAAGGCGACCATGCCGCTGAGCCCGCAGGAAGTTCGCGCCCAGAAGGATATGGTCCGCGCGCTCTATGCCGCCGAGAACGCCCGCACCACCCAGGAACTTCTGCGTGAGCGCGAGAAATCCCTGTCGCTCCAGCTTCGCCATGATGCACTCGCCGTCGACGCCGGCAGGCTTGCCGCCGAGATCGGCGAATTGCAGGCCCAGATCGGCGAGATGCATGTCGAAGCGGCCGAGCAACGCTCGCATCTGCGCAAGGACGAGAACTATATCAGCCAGTTGAAGACCAATTTGCATATTGCCGAGCAGTCCGCTGCCAATAAGGAAAGCGAACTGGCGACGATGAGGACGCGACTGAGCAAGCTCGGTGAACAGGCCGATGGGCTGAGGATCGACCTGGCCGCGCGCGACACCGAGGCGGAGAGCCTGAAATTCCGCGCCAACGCGCTGCGTGACGAACGAGATACCTTACGCCAGGACGTGACTCTTTTGCAGAAGCGCGCCAGGGACGCCGAACAGAAACTGACGCAGCAGCAGCATATGGTGATCCGCCTGGAAGACAAGGCCGCGCGCGAGAGCGCTTCCGCCGCCGAAAAGGAAACCCTGGTCGCCCGCCGCTTGCAGGAGATTGCCAAGTTGAAGGAACAGTTGAAGGCCGCCAATGCCGAGATCCGCAAGGTCAACCGGGTGCTGCGCGACGCCGGCCTTGCCGGGATGGCCGCCGAGCTGCCGGCGGAAGTGACGGCCGAAGACACGACAGTATCCGCGCTCGACACCGCCGACGTCATCGCCGAGATCGGCGAGGATGTCCGCACGCGCAGCGCCGCCCTTGCCGAGCGCCTGCAGAAGGCAAAGGCGGTATCCGGGCGCGATGGCGCGATCCGCGAGGAGATCGCCTCGATCGCCGCCAACATGGTGGCGCTGACCGCCCTCAACGAAGGTCCCTCCTCGCCGATCCGCACCTTGCTGGCGGATACCGCGGAAAAGAACCCAAACGATCGCATCAGCCTTGCCGACAGGGCGGCCGCAATCATCGCCGATCCCGAGCGTGTTCGATAGGATGCGCGGCGGCGCGCCAACATGCCGATCTGGCAGATAACCCCGGTTAGATCCGCGCCATTGCGGAAGCCATGGAAAACAGCGCGATCCCCGTCGCCGTCGCGGCGTTGAGGCTGTCGAGGTCCTCCGACTGTGGAATGCGGGCGCTCTGGAAGCGCGCAAGCAGCGCCTCGGGCAAGCCCTCCCCTTCCGTGCCGACGACCAGCGCCATGCGCGCTGAAGCCGGAATGGCGCGTATATCGGTCTTGCCGTGCGGCGAAAGCGTCCAGATGGCAAAGCCCCGTTCGGCAAGCGCCAGGAGCACATCCAGCGCCTTGCCGCCGCGCCGATGCGGAACGCTCAGCACCGAACCGACCGAAACACGCAACGCCTTGCGGTAAAGCGGATCACAGGAAGTTTCGTCGAGCAGCACCGCATCCGCCCGGAAGGCGGCCGCATTGCGGAACATCGAGCCGGCATTGTCGTGATTGGAAATGCCGCAGCCGACCAGCACCAGCGCCCGTTCCGGCAGCGCCGCGAGAAGGGCACCCTCTCCGCCATCCTCCCGCCGGCCGAGCGCGAGAACGCCGCGATGCAGATGGAAGCCAACGACGCCGTTAAGCACATCGGCCTCGGCGACATAGACTGGCACATCGGCCGGAAACCGCTCCAGGATGGGCAGCACGCCCTCGACGCGATTGCGCAGCAGCAGAATCTTTTCGGCGAAAAAGCCGCGGTCTCCCGCATGCGCCTCGGCAAGCATGCGCAGCACGACGGTGCCCTCGGCGATGAAGCGGTTCTCGCGACCCGTCAGGTCGCGCTCTCTTATGTCGCGGAATTCGGCGAGGCGCGGATCGTCGGCGCTGTCGATGGCGATCGGGACGGCGGCCATGCCGACCTCAATTGCCCGCGACGGTGACGTCGGCGACGGTACGGCCGGTCCTGAGGTCGAAGACCAGGGCCTTGTTCTTGCCCTCGACGGTTTCGCCGTAAAACAGGATCTGCCCGGCAGACAACGAGGTCGACTGCACCTTGAAGCCGAGCGGCAGAGAAACGGTCGCGGCAAGCGGCGCATCCGAGGGCACGCCGGAGGCGGCAACGGTTGCTGCCGTCTCCTTCGGATCGTCGCGCATCGTCTTGTAGACAACGGCACCGAAGACCGCCATAAGGCTCACGAACATGATGGCGCCGGAAACGATCTGCAGGCGGACCATCTTGCGCCGGACACTTTCCATCGCCGGATCAAGGGGCTTCTCTTCCTGGTCGTCTGGCTCGATTGCTGTCATCTGTGCGTCCCGTTCTAAAAAAATACGTCGGAGAAGAAGCGTCTTGAGCGACCCCTTTAAACAAGCAGCCGGCAATAGAAAAGTCCTGACTGCCGATGAAACCGCCCAAGGCCGGCTCGACGCCTGGCTGACGGCGCAGGTTGGCGAGGAATTTTCACGCAGCCGCATCAAGGCGCTGATCAAGGACGGCCAGGTTTTTCTGCGCGGAGAACCCGTCACCGACCCGCAGCGCAAGGTGCGCACCGGCGATAGTTTCGAGATCACGCTGCCCGAGCCGGAAGACCCGACGCCGCAGGGCGAGGACATCCCGCTCGTTATCCTCCATGAGGACGACGACGTCATCGTCATCTCCAAGCCTTCCGGTCTCGTCGTCCATCCCGGTCCCGGCAATTGGACAGGAACGCTGGTCAACGCACTGATCCACCATTGCGGCGATACGCTCTCCGGCATCGGCGGCGTGCGCCGCCCCGGCATCGTCCACCGTCTCGACAAGGACACGACAGGGGTCATGGTCGTCGCCAAGAACGACATCGCCCATCGCCACCTCTCGCTTCAATTTGCCGACCACGGCCGCACCATGCCGCTGGAGCGGGCCTACCAGGCAGTCGTCTGGGGCCGGCCGCGCTCGCTGACGGGCACCGTCGACGCGCCGCTCGGCCGCGCCACCGGCGATCGCACGCGCCGCGCCGTCAAGCGCCCCGACAGTCATGACGCCGACGAGGCGATCACGCACTACACGGTGGTCGAACGCTTCCACGAAAAGCCGGACGCCACCGCGTTCGCCTCGCTGGTCGAGTGCCACCTCGAAACCGGGCGCACCCACCAGATCCGTGTCCACATGGCCCATATCGGCCATCCGCTGCTCGGCGACACGGTTTACGGCGCAGGCTTCAAGACCAAGGTCAATCTTCTGCCCGAAGAGATCCGTAAGGTCGTCAACGGTTTCGACCGCCAGGCGCTGCATGCCTTCATGCTGCAGTTCGAGCATCCCCGCACCGGCGAAATCATGCATTTCGAAGTGCCGCTGCCGGATGATATGGTGGAATTGGTCGAGGCACTGCGGCGATAGAGACCCCTCTTCCAACTCACACCTGCGTGAGCGGCACCCTTGAACCGCCGTTTCGCCACACTTATCTGTATATGGATTTAGTGCGGGCTCACAGTAGAGCCGCACGTCCCGGTTTGCCTTTTTTAACGCGAGAACGCGTTTCCATCGGGAGCCGGAATTCACTTTAGGAGGGTGCACTATGGCCCGAAATACCTTGCCGTCCATTACCGCCGGCGAAGCCGGTCTCAATCGTTACCTCGACGAAATCCGCAAATTCCCGATGCTCGAGCCGCAGCAGGAATACATGCTCGCCAAGCGTTATGCCGAGCATGGCGATCGCGACGCCGCCCACAAGCTGGTCACCAGCCATCTTCGCCTCGTCGCGAAGATCGCGATGGGTTATCGCGGCTACGGCCTGCCGATCGGCGAAGTCGTCTCCGAGGGCAATGTCGGCCTGATGCAGGCCGTCAAGAAGTTCGATGCCGAGCGCGGCTTCCGCCTCGCCACCTACGCCATGTGGTGGATCAAGGCCTCGATCCAGGAATATATCCTGCGCTCGTGGTCGCTGGTAAAGATGGGCACGACCGCCAACCAGAAGCGCCTGTTTTTCAACCTGCGTCGGCTGAAAGGCCGCATCCAGGCGATCGACGACGGCGACCTGAAGCCGGAGCACGTCTCGGAAATCGCCACCAAGCTGAACGTCTCGGAGGAGGAGGTCATTTCGATGAACCGCCGCCTTTCCGGCGACGCTTCGCTGAACGCGCCGATCAAGGCAGCCGAAGGTGATAGCGGCCAATGGCAGGATTGGCTGGTGGACGACCATGACAGCCAGGAAGACGTGCTGATCGAACAGGATGAGCTCGACACCCGCCGGCGCATGCTGGCGAAAGCGATGAGCGTGCTGAACGAGCGCGAACGCCGCATCTTCGAGGCTCGCCGCCTCGCTGAGGATCCCGTGACCCTGGAGGACCTTTCGACCGAATTCGACATCAGCCGCGAACGCGTCCGCCAGATCGAGGTCCGCGCCTTCGAAAAGGTGCAGGATGCGGTCCGCAAGGAAGCGCTGGAACGCGCCAAGGCCGTCCGCGTCGTCGAAGCCACGGCATAAACCTGCCGCGTGATAGAATTGAAAAAGGCGGGTCCTTGCGGCCCGCCTTTTCTGTTTCATTCGCTTTTCGCAGCCTCGTCAGCCGCCAAAGTCCGATAAAGTTGGCATTGCGGAAAAAACCATCACTGGCTCGTCGACACATCCCCGAGGGCGGTCCATTCCTTGATCGCGGTGTTGAAGGCGTTCGTTCCGGTGTCGCCCTTTTCCATCGTCAGCAGCGCGCGGCGGCCGTTGCGATAGGTGATCGGCATATCGATCCAACTACGGGTCGCCATCAGGTCGAGATTGGCCTTGCGCGCATCGGGATAGTCGTTGAGCGCGATCATGTGGAAATCGTCGGTGATTTTGGCCGGAACCGCAATCAGCGCGTCACCACGGTCCTGCTCAGTGCGCTTCATCGAGATGCGCTGGACGCTGTCGATGCTGCCGCCTTCGAAATTCGGCGGCACCGAGAAGACCACCTCGACGAGATGGCTTGCCGGCAGCGACGGATCGGAATTGCGCTTGAAGGTGATGAGAGCCGAGAGATTGCGCTCGGGCACGCTGACATTGCCCTGCACCGTCGCCTCCTGCCGTCCGCCCTGACCGGCCTCGTGCTGCACACTCCAGACGACCGATCCCTCGATTGCCGTCGGCGAGCTCTGGCCGATGCGCTCCTCATAGAGGAACATCTTTTGCGACGAACCAACGGGCGCGGTCTGCTGCGGCGATGCCGCCGGACCGTTCGGCGTCAGCGTTTCGGCGGGTGCCGCATCGCCCTGTGCGCTGGCAGCCGGCGTATCGGCTGCCGCGACGTTCTGCTCGGCGACCGATTTTCCTTCTGCCGTCGGCGTTCCCGGCACCGTGGCCGGTCCGCTGTCGACCTCTGTCCCATCGGTCAGCAGCCGCTGAGTGAATTTCGAATTGGCCGCGGCGCCGTCATTGTTCATTGACGCCACCTGCGGGTTCGGGTTCGGCTGCGCCGGTGCCACTGGCGTATTCTGCGCTCCTGGCGTGGTCGGCTGAGCAGGCGTCGCTGGCTCAGGCTGGGCAGGCGTCGCGGAGCCAGCCGGCGGTGTTGCCGCCTCGTTCCGGGTCGCCTGCGACGGTGCCGAACTGACAAGCCCGTCGACCATCGCCACCAGCGCCTCTCTGTTCATCCAGCCGGCATAGGCGCCGCCACCGATCAGGATGAGGGCGAAGAGGAGCGTGATCACGGTGCCGAGGCCGAAGCGACGGCGCTTCGGCTCCATCCGGAAATTCTTGCCCTGCAGCTTGGACGCAACAATCTGATCGATATCCATGGCCGGATTGGAGTCATCGTCGTCAGCGGCGACCGAACCGCGACGGTCGTAGCCGCGCAGCGCCTTCGCCTCGCGCCAGTCCTCGCTCGGCGCGGCGCTGGCAGGCGCCGGCTTGCCGTTGTGCACTTCTGCGAAGATATCGACATCGTCGAAATGCGAAGCGACCGGCGTCTTCTTATTGCTGCCGGCCTCGATCGGCGGCAGATCGTCGAAAGCGGCCGTCTCCCAGGAGAAACTTTCCTTGGCAGCCGGCATGACGGCGGCGGGGGCCGCATTTTCGAGGCTCGATATCACCTCCTCGAAGGCGCGCGCCGAAGCATCCGCGGTGATCGGCGCCGTCTGCGAATATTGCCTGAGTTCCTCTTCCGCCCATTCGGTCTCCGCATCCTTGGGCGCCGGAGCCGGCGTCTCGGCGGCGGGCTCGGCCCAGACGGGATCGAAATGCGCCACGGCGTCGGCCTGCAGTGGCTCCTCGCGGCTGTGCTCGACGAACTCCTGCGGGCGATCGAAATCGGCGACCGGCTCAACCAGCCGGTTCGATGCGTGATCTATGCCGCGCGTGACCGGCTGAAGCGGCTCGGCGGGCTCGTAAGCCTCCTCGACTTCCGGCTCGTCGGCTTCCACCGCCACCGGTTCCGCCGCAACCTCTTCGGCTTCCGCAGGATGCTGCTCGTCCGCATGATAGTCGCCGGCCTGTTCGTCGTGATCCCCGACGGGCGGCTCCCAGCCGTCATATTCGGCCGGCACATCCTCGGCAGCGACGTCGCGCGCCTCGCTGGCATGCCATTCCTCGGCCGGCGCTTCCTCCTCATGCGAGGGATGCCAGTATGTCTCGGCGGAAGCAGGAGCTTCCGCGGGAACAGGAGTTTCCGCGGGAACGGATGCTTCCGCGGAAAGGGGTTCCTCGGCAGCGACCTCTTCCTCAGCTTCCTCGGGCGAGGCAGCAGCTTCCACGTGACCGGGCTCGTCGGCGGCCTCGGCCGCTTGCGGCTCGGCATAGGCTTCGTCAACCGGCTCCTCGACATCAGTCTCCGGCACAGGCGCCGGTTCGCTTTCGTCGTGAAGCGCTTGTTCTTCTGCGGAGTCCAGCGCGGTGGCGGCGGCAACAGGCTCGTCGAGCGGCAGCGCCTCGGAGTGTTCGCCTTCCACTTCGCGGATGGCGGCCTCGAGCTTTTCGAGCTGGCGTTGCAGCATGGCTTCCGGCGGACGCGGCTTCATGTTCTCGAGCTGCCGCTGCACTGCGCCGCGGGCACGTTCGTAGACCTTCACCCGCATTTCGGGGGTATTTTCAGCCAAGCCGTCGACGGCCCGCCGAATAACTGCAATAAAATCCGCCATCAGTACTTTCTCAAGAAGTCCGGTACCCTACCGAACCATCCTCCACAGTGACCCGTGAGCTTAATCCTCAAACGGATCGGTCACAAGTATCGTGTCATCCCGCTCCGGGCTGGTGGAAAGGAGCGCGACAGGCGCCCCGATCAGCTCTTCGACCTGGCGAACATACTTGATCGCCTGTGCCGGCAGGTCCGCCCAACTGCGGGCGCCGACGGTCGATTCCTTCCACCCTTCCAGCGTGATGTAGATCGGTTCGACCCTAGCTTGCGCTCCCTGGCTTGCGGGAAGATGATCAATCTGTTCGCCGTCGAGCATATAGCCGACGCAGATCTTCAATTCCTCGAGGCCATCGAGCACGTCGAGCTTGGTGAGCGCGATGCCGGTGATGCCGTTGGTGGCGATCGATTGGCGCACCAGCGCGGCGTCGAACCAGCCGCAGCGCCGCTTGCGTCCGGTCACCACGCCGAACTCATGACCTTTTTCGCCCAGGAACTCGCCGATCGCGTCCTTCAGCTCGGTCGGGAACGGGCCTTCGCCGACGCGTGTCGTATAGGCCTTGGTGATGCCGAGGATATAGCCGAGCGAGCCGGGACCCATGCCGGAACCGGCCGCGGCCTGACCGGCCACGGTGTTCGACGACGTCACGAAGGGATAGGTGCCGTGGTCGATATCGAGCAGGCTGCCCTGTGCACCTTCGAAGAGGATGCGGGAGCCCTTGCGGCGCTCCTTGTCGAGGAAGAGCCAGACGGTGTCACGGAACGGCAGCACCCGATCGGCGATCGAAGTCAGCTCTTCCATGATCGCTTCATGGCTGACTTCGGCGACGCCGAGGCCGCGGCGAAGCGCATTGTGGTGCGTCAGAATACGGTCGACCTTGCCGGAAAGGCTTTCGAGATCTGCAAGATCCATGACGCGGATGGCGCGGCGGCCGACCTTGTCTTCATAGGCCGGACCGATGCCGCGGCGTGTCGTGCCGATCTTGGTGCCGCTGTTCGACGCAGCATCCTCGCGCATCGCGTCGAGCTCGCGGTGCAGGGAAAGAATGAGTGTCGCATTGTCTGCGATGCGCAGGTTGTCAGGCGTAACCGTCACGCCCTGCGCCTCCAGCCGGCCGATCTCGGCGATCAGCGCATGCGGATCGACGACGACGCCGTTGCCGATTACCGCCATCTTGCCCGGGCGCACGACGCCGGACGGCAAGAGCGAAAGCTTATAGCTCGTGCCGTCGATGACGAGCGTATGGCCGGCATTGTGTCCGCCCTGATAGCGCACAACGATATCCGCACGCTCCGAAAGCCAGTCGACAATCTTGCCCTTGCCTTCGTCACCCCATTGCGAACCGACCACGACTACGTTCGTCATCCAACTCTTCCTGTTACCGGCGCTGAACCGCGCACCTGCTCAAACCCGCGCATCTATAAAGCTTTGTTTTTTGGAAAGCGACCCTGTTGTCACAGTAGATTGGGCTTTTTACGTGACAAATCAGCAGCCGGCAGGCTATTGCCCGTCACAAAACGCCGGACGACGACCGCAGAAAGACGGGAAGAACGCTCTTGCAAGCCACGGCCTATATCTGCCTCGTTATCGCCACCCTCTGCTGGGGCGGCAATTCCGTCGCCGGCAAACTCGCGCTCGGGCATGTCAGCCCGATGATGCTGACCTTCCTGCGCTGGTTCCTCGCCGTGGCGGTGATCGTCGCCATTTCGGTGCCGCAACTGCGCAAGGACTGGCCGGTGGTCAGGAAGAACCTACCGCTGCTGCTGTTCTACGGCGTCATCGGCTACACGCTTTTCAACGCGATGCTTTATTCGGCCGTGCAATATACGACGGCGATCAACGTCGCCATCGAGCAGGCCGGCATCCCGATGCTGATCTTCCTGCTGAATTTCATGTTCTTCCGCACCGGCATCTCGCTGGCGCAATGTCTCGGCTTCGGCATGACGCTGATCGGCGTTGCTCTGACCGCCGCCCATGGCGACCTCACAACGCTGCTGCAATTGAGCCTTAACCGCGGCGACGGACTGATGCTGATCGCCATTGCCGCCTATTCGGTCTACACGATCTTTCTGCGCTGGAAGCCGCCACTCGACTGGCGAACGCTGATGGCGGTCCCGGCGCTTGGCGCCATGCTGACCTCGCTGCCGCTGCTCATCTGGGAGGCCGAACGCGGCGCCGCACAGTGGCCGGACCAGGCCGGTTGGGTCATCACGCTCTATACGGCGATCTTCCCCTCGCTGGTGGCGCAGATCCTCTATATCAAGGGTGTCGTAGCCATCGGCGCCAACCGGGCCGGGCTGTTCATCAATCTCGTGCCGGTATTCGGGACGCTGCTCTCCGTAGCTCTGATCGGCGAGACGCTGCAGTCCTTCCATGTCATCGCGCTGGTACTGACTTTGGGCGGCATCGCAATCGCCGAAAAGGGCCGGCCGAAAGCCTCGGCTCCGACCGTAACCGCCTCACCTCTGGATTAGGCCCTAACCAAGCTCCAGCGTCGTCACACCGAAGACGTGTTTCAGCGGGATGGCCGGCGCCGGCCCGCGATACATGCGCGTCGTCTCGAACACCGGTTGAAGGCCGAGGCCTTCGGCAAGCGCGACCGCCTCGTGGTTCTCCGCCGGAATGTCGATGAAGATCGCAGCCCCCTTCGCCTCGGGGATCAATTCGGCAAGCAGCGCCGCGGCGCTGTCGGCATCGTTGGCAAAGAGCGGGCCGATCTTGTAGCCCTCGTAGCAGCGGCGGATCGTGCCGTAACCGCGGATCTTGCCGCTCTTACGCACCACCGCCGAGCGACGGCCCTTGCGGCCGGTGCACCAGGCGGCAAGAAAGGCATCGCGCGGCTGCGGAAAGATCGCCGAATCATACCGCTGCAGGCCTTCGAGACGCGAATCGAGCACCGGCTGCGCGACCAGCGTCGAAACCGGCAAGGAGGTGGCGACACCGCCGTAGCGAATGGTGGAGGAGGCAGGCTCGAAGCCCGCCTTGCGGTAATTGTCCTGTTGTGCGGCAACGCCGTCGAGACCGATCGTCCGGTCTCCCGCGCTGGCGATGCCCGCCTCCCAGATCGCCTTGCCGTAACCCTTGCCGCGGAAATCGGGATGGACGATGTAGAGGCCCAGGAAGGCAAAACTCTCGCCATACTTGACGACCGAGATCGATCCGACGGGGACTTCACCGATGGAGCCGACGAAAAATCCCGACGGATCGGCCTCGAGAAATGCAAGCGAATCATCGAGGCCCGGGTTCCAGCCCTCCTGACGCGCCCATTCGAGTACGAGTTCCAGTTCGCCGGGCCGCATCGAACGAACGGCAAATTCCGAATTCATGCGACCTTCCCAGATTGAATGTCCCGCAAGTCCATCCCGGCAACGGCAAAGCAATTGTCAGGCCCCAGGCGCCCCGATTGCATCTGTCAATGATGGAGAACCGCGCTCATGGTGTTGACGACGCGTATAATCATTTTTCGATGCAATGCAGAAAGCTTCGTTTCCGCCTTACCATGAAACAATGCGGTTGCAAGCTCAAGCAAATTACTTGTGTCCCATTTATCTTCCTGCCGCGGCAAATAAAACGCCGCGCCGACAGGATATCGCCTGCCTGATCCGAAAGGCGAGGAGAGCATTCCGGCCGAAATCATTTTCGCCAGCCGGCAAAAAGGATCACCGGCCGTTCAACCGCCCGTCGCGGTCTTCTGCTTTTCGATGCCGCTCGCCGTCGATGCGAAAAGACGGTCTGTCTCTGCGGCTGGGGCGGGATAACCGAAGGCATAACCCTGCAGGCCGTCGCAGCCGAGCTGCGCCAGCACGACGGCATGCGCTTCGGTCTCGATGCCCTCGGCGATCACCTCGACATCGAGCGCCTTGGCGATTTCCACGATCGACCCCACCACCCGCCGCTGCTCGGCGGAGCTGACGACCTCGGTGACGAGCTGCCGGTCGATCTTCAGCCGCTTCGGCCGCAGCTTGACGAGACCGATGAGCGAGGCATGGCCCGATCCGAAATCATCGATCTCGATGTCGATGCCCATCTGTTTGATATCGCCGATATGCTCGAGCAGTTTTTCGTCGCTGTCGTCGAGGAAAATCGTTTCGACCAGTTCGAAAACGATCACACCGGGCGGGATGTCGAGTTTCCTCAGCTTGTTGAGCAATGCCGGATCGGCAAGGCGCGACGCCGAGATATTGACGGCGATGCGCGGAACCGCAAAGCCGCGCAACAGCCAGAACAGCCGGTCTTGGAGAACGTTTTTGAGGATCGCCGCGTCGATCTCCGCCGCAAGTCCGTGCTCATCGGCAATCTTCAGGAATATCCCCGGGGCGAGCACACCCTTTTCCGGATGTTTCCAGCGCGCCAGCGCCTCGAAGCCGATGACCTCCCGTGTCCTGGCGTCGAGCTGCACCTGATAATAGGGAACGATCTCGCCGCGCTCCAGCCCGAGCTTCAGCTCTTCGGCTAGCCGGCGCTTGGCGCGCAGATCCTCCTGCAGTTGCCGCGTGAAGAATTCGACGCGATTGCGCCCGAGCTTCTTGGCCTGGTAGAGCGCCAGGTCGGATTCGGCCAGCAGGTTGCGCGCTCGCCGATCGCCGCTCCAGGAAACGCCGATCGAGGCGCCGGATTGCAGCATCTCCTGACCGAAGCGGATCTTCTTGCGCAATCGGCGCTGGAGGTCCTCGGTGATCAGCTTCAGTTCCGTGAGATCGGTGAAATTCACCAGCACGATGACGAATTCATCGCCGCCGACGCGGGCGACCATGCCATTCGCGGGAATGGCAGCGGTAATGCGAAGGGCTGCCGTCCTGAGCACGGCGTCGCCGGCCGCATGACCGTGGCTGTCGTTGATCTGCTTGAATTGGTCGAGGTCGAGATGCAGGACCGCGAGCGTCGTGATGCTCTTGTCGGCCGGCAGCTCCGCGAGCCGCTTGTCGAGAAGGCGCCGGTTCGACAAGCCGGTGAGATAATCGTGATCGGCGACATGCTCGATGCGCGCATTGCTTTCCTCGAGCGCCAGCGCTCTCGCCTCGGCCACCAGCTTCTGCCGCGCCAGCTCCGCGTTGAGCTGTACGTCGGCAGTCACATCCCATTCGGCGCCGATGAAGGAAGGCGACCCCTCCGCATCCACGTAGAAATGCGCGCGCGAGCGCAGATGGCGGATTTCGCCGCTCGGCAGCACGATCCGGAATTGCGAATTATAGGCGCCCCGTGTCGCAATCGCGTGGTCGAAGTCGCGTTCGGCGTGCTCGCGATCGTCGGGATGGATGGCATTCGACCAGAGCCATGCCGGCACCTCCCGGAACGACTCGCCGGTCTCGTAGAGCCGGTGCATCTGCGCGTCCCATAAGATCCCGTTCTTCGCGATACTGTGCTCCCAGACACCGATCCGCGATGCATCGAGAGCGAGTTCGAGCCGGCGCAGAAGATCCTGAAACTCTTGTTCGGATCGTGTGGGTTTATTTTCTGGCAACGCGGTCTAGCCTTAGAAGCTTGCATAACTGCAATATGGTCTCAGGCCGGCATTAATGAAGCCTTGTCTTGATGATCGAACTCGTGACTAGGTGAACTGTTCGTTACGACTTTCCCCTTTTGGATCAAGGAACTTGCAGTCTACCGTATCTCGAGATCAATGGTTGTGCCGCGGCGGGTTTTTCGCGATCCGGCGGAATTCCGTCGCCCCCTCCAGCACCGCGCCGTCCGACAATTGCGTGACCGTTCGACGGTAGATCTGCTGCCACGGCGTCGCATCCGCCGGTACCGGCGGAATACCCTCACCCTTGCGCCGTTCGATCTCGGCGTCATCGACCAGCATGTCGCAGCGCCCCTCGTTGAAGTCGATGCGGATGATGTCGCCGCTACGAAGCCAGGCGAGGCCGCCGCCGGCCGCACTTTCCGGCGAGGCGTTGAGGATCGAGGGACTGTCCGCCGTGCCCGATTGGCGACCGTCGCCGATCGTCGGCAGGCTGCGGATACCACGCTTTAGGAGGTGATCCGGTGGCTGCATGTTGACGACCTCAGCCGAACCCGGCCAGCCGATCGGCCCGGCGCCGCGGATGACGAGGATGGTATTCTCGTCGATGCCGAGTTCGAGTTCATTGATGCGCTTGTGATAGTCCTCGGAACCGTCGAAGACCACCGCCCTGCCCTCAAAGACGCCTTCGTGCCCGGGTTCCTGAAGATAGCGCCGGCGGAAATCCTCTGAGACGACGCTCATCTTCATGATGGCGAAATCGAAGAGATTGCCCTTGAGAACGAGGAAGCCCGCCCGCTCCTTCAGCGGCTCGGCGAATGGCTTGATGACTTCGCGGTCGCGCGCTTGCCTGCCCTCCAGGTTCTCGGCCATCGTCCTGCCGGTCACCGTGCGACAGTTACCATCGAGTTTCCCCACTTGCAGCAGTTCCCACATGATCGCCGGCGTGCCGCCGGCGCGATGATAGCGCTCGCCAAGATAGACGCCGGCCGGCTGGACATTGGCCAGCAGCGGGATATCGAAGCCGTGCACCTGCCAGTCGTCCGGATGGAGTTCGACGCCGGCGTGCTTGGCCATCGCAGCCAGATGCGGCTGCGCGTTGGTCGAGCCGCCGATCGCCGAATTGGTGCGGATCGCATTGAGGAAAGCCTCGCGCGTCAGGATGTCCGACGGCTTCAGATCCTCGAACACGATCTCGACGGCGCGCCGCCCGGTGCGGTAGGCCATCTGGCCGCGCTCACGGTAGGCGGCCGGAATGGCGCCGCAGCCTGTCAGCGAAAGACCGAGCGCCTCGGCCAATGCATTCATCGTCGAAGCGGTGCCCATCGTATTGCAATGGCCAACGGAGGGAGCCGAATCGAGTGCGGCCTGCAGGAATTCTTCCCGGTCGATCTCGCCTGCCGCATATTTTCGCCGCATCCGCCAGATCACCGTGCCGGAGCCGGCCAGTTCCCCTTCATGCCAACCGTCGAGCATCGGGCCGCCGGAGAGCACGATCGCCGGAATATCGACCGTCGAAGCCGCCATGATCGCCGAAGGCGTGGTCTTGTCGCAGCCGGTGGTCAGCACAACGCCGTCGAGCGGATAGCCGTAGAGGATCTCGACGAGACCGAGATAGGCGAGGTTGCGGTCGAGTGCGGCCGTCGGGCGCTTGCAATTCTCGAAGATCGGATGCGTCGGAAACTCGATTGGAATGCCACCGGCATCGCGGATGCCGTCGCGCACGCGTTTGGCAAGTTCGACATGCACCCTGTTGCAAGGCGTGAGGTCGCTGCCGCTCTGGGCAATCCCGATGATCGGCTTGCCGGAGCGCAGCTCTTCCGGCGTGATGCCGTAATTCATGAAACGCTCGAGATAGAGCGCCGCCATGTCGATATGATCGGGATTGTCGAACCAATCCTGCGAGCGCAGGCGTCGCTGCGGCGAATGGCTGTCCGTCACTGCTTTCCTCCCGGCCGGCCATTCTTCTCTTCGAGATGGAGAAGCAGGCCGCTGTGATCCTTTTCGCCATTGCCGTTGGCGACGAATTCGCTGAATTCGGCATGCACCGCCGCCGTCAGCGGCAGCGTCAGCGACAGGGTCTTGGCCGTCTCCATGGCGGCGTTCAGGTCCTTCAGCTGGTTGCTGGACGAACCGCCTGGAGTAAACTGCCGCTCGACCATGCGCTTGCCATGGAGTTCCAGGATTCGGCTCTCGGCAAAGCCGCCGCGAATGGCGTCTCGGAAGGCCGCCGGCGAGCCGCCGCCCGCCTCGATCAGCAACATCGCTTCGGCGACGGCGCCGATCGTCACGGCAACGATCTGCTGGTTGGCGAGCTTGGCGAGCTGGCCCGCCCCGCTCGGACCGACGCGGGTTACCCGCCCCATCGGCGCAAAGACATCCGCAAGCCCATCGATCACATCCTTGTCGCCGCCCGCCATGATCGCGAGCGTACCGGCTTCCGCCCCGACGACACCGCCGGATACCGGCGCATCGACATGCTGGATGCCGAGTTCGGCAAGCCTCGCCGAATGATCGCGGGCGAAATGCGGGGCAATCGAACTCATGTCGATGACGGCGGTGCCCGGCGCCATCGCATCGGCCGCGCCCCGGTCGAACAACACGTCCTCCACCGCCCCGGCATTGGTCAGCATGGTGATGACGACGTCGGCGCCGGAAACGGCATCCGCAGGTGTTTTCACGCAAACCGCGCCGTCTTCCGCAAGCGCCTCGGCCTTGCTGGAATCGCGATTCCAGACGATGACGGCAAAGCCTCCGGCAAGCAGCCGACGAGCCATGGGCGCCCCCATCAGGCCGGTGCCGAGAAAGGCGATCCGCCTGCCGTCATGACCTTTTCTCGAACTCGTCATTCAGTCCTCCCAAACCGTTGTCCACCTTTGATAGTCCCCTCGTTCCGCGATGCAAACCGTTTTGACGGACGTAGCGCATTTTTATCGAACGCCCCAAACGATACGGGCGAGAACCGAAGTTCCCGCCCGATTTACTCGACAAAGGAAGGTTGAATTCCGTTTATTCCGCCGCGAGCCGGATAACCTCCGCCTCTTCTTCCTTGTGTTCGTCCGGCTTGTGCTGGACGAGCGGACGGTTGCCCGTCAGCCGCCGCAGCAGCACGTAGAAAACAGGCGTCATGAAGATGCCGAAGAAGGTCACGCCGATCATACCCGAGAAGACCGCGACCCCCATGGCGGCGCGCATTTCCGAGCCGGCGCCTGTGGAGACGACGAGCGGCACGACGCCCATGATGAAGGCGAGCGAGGTCATCAGGATCGGGCGAAGGCGAAGGCGGCTGGCCTCGATCGCGGCCTCCCGCGGTGTCCTTCCCTCGAACTCCAGTTCGCGGGCGAATTCCACGATCAGGATCGCGTTCTTCGCCGATAGGCCGACAAGGACGACAAGACCGATCTGAGTGAAGATGTTGTTGTCTCCACCCGTGAGCCAGACGCCCGTCAGTGCGGCCAGAACGCCCATCGGCACGATCATGATGATCGCAAGCGGCAGCGTCAGGCTTTCATACTGGGCGGCCAGCACGAGGAAGACGAGCAGCAGAGCCAGGGGGAAAACGACAATGCTCGAATTGCCGGCAAGGATCTGCTGATAGGTCAGATCCGTCCATTCGAAGTCGATGCCCGCCGGCAGGGTCTCGTGAAGGATCTTCTCGATTGCCGCCTGCGCCTGGCCGGACGAGAAGCCCGGTGCCGGACCGCCGTTGATATCGGCAGCGAGGAAGCCGTTGTAGCGGTTCGCACGCTCCGGACCAGTGCTTGGCTCCACCTTCAGCAGCGCCGAAAGCGGGATCATCTCGCCCGATGCCGAACGGACCTTCAACTGGCCGATGTCTTCCGGCTGGGCGCGGAATTTCGCATCGGCCTGCACACGGACGCTGTAGGTGCGGCCGAAGGCGTTGAAATCGTTCACATAAAGCGAACCGAGATAAATCTGCAGCGTCTGGAAGACGTCGGTGACGGAAACCCCGAGCTGCTCGGCCTTGGCGCGGTCGAGATCGGCATAGAGCTGCGGCACGTTGATCTGGAAGCTGGAGAACAGCCCCGCAAGCTCAGGCGTCTGGTAGGCCTTTGCGAGCACTGCCTTCGTGGCCTCGTCGAGCGCCTGGTTGCCGAGGCCGGCACGATCCTCGATCTGCAGCTTGAAGCCGCCTGTCGTGCCGAGACCATTGACCGGCGGCGGCGGGAACATGGCGATGAAGGCATCCTGGATGGCGCCGAATTTCTGGTTCAGCGCCATAGCGATTGCGCCGCCCGAGAGATCCGGCGTCTTGCGCTCTTCGAAGTCCTTCAGCGTCACGAAGACGATGCCGGCATTCGAGGAGTTGGTGAAGCCGTTGATCGACAGCCCCGGGAAGGCGATCGCATTGGCAACGCCCGGCTGCGCCAGCGCGATATCGGTCATGCGCTTGATGACGTCTTCCGTGCGGTCGAGGCTTGCAGCATCCGGCAACTGGGCGAAGCCGATCAGATACTGCTTGTCCTGAGACGGCACGAAGCCGCCGGGGACCGTGCTGAACATGCTGTAGGTCGCACCAACCAGCGCCAGATAGATCACCATGACGATGCTTTTGCGCGACAGGAGCCCACCCACGCCCTTGCCGTAGGCATTCGAGCCCGCGCCGAAGACACGGTTGAAGCCCCGGAAGAACCAGCCGAAGATGGCGTCCATGAACCGCGTCAGCCAGTCCTTCGGCTGATCATGGCCCTTCAGGAGAAGAGCGGCCAGCGCCGGAGAGAGCGTCAGCGAGTTGAAGGCCGAGATGACGGTCGAGATTGCGATCGTCAGCGCGAACTGGCGATAGAACTGTCCCGACAGGCCGGAGATGAAGGCGAGCGGGACGAAAACGGCGACGAGGACCAGCGCGATCGCAACGATCGGACCGGAGACTTCCTTCATCGCCTTGTAGGTCGCAGCCCGTGGCGACAGGCCATGTTCGATATTGCGCTCGACGTTTTCCACCACCACGATCGCGTCGTCGACAACGATACCGATCGCAAGCACCAGCCCGAACAGACTGAGCGCGTTGATCGAGAAGCCGAAGACATACATGACCGCGAAGGTACCGATGATCGATACCGGAACCGCGATCAGCGGAATGATCGAGGCGCGCCACGTCTGCAGGAACAGGATGACGACGAGGACGACGAGCGCAATGGCTTCGAGCAGCGTGTCGATGACCTTCTCGATCGAGGCGCGTACGAACTTCGTCGTATCGTAGACAATCTCGTATTTGACGCCCTGGGGCATGGCGAGCTGCAGCTGGTCCATGGTGGCGCGCACATTGTCCGCGATCTCGATCGCGTTCGAACCAGGCGCCTGAAGGACGGCAACGGCAACGGCCGGCTTGCCGTCAAGCAGCGAACGCAACGTATAGTCCGCAGCACCGAGCTCGATGCGGGCGACATCGCGAAGGCGGGTGATCTCGCCATTGGCGCCCGTCTTGACGATGATGCTGCCGAACTCCTCGGGCGTGCGCAGACGGCCCTGGGCATTCACATTAAGCTGCAGGTCCACACCCGGCTGGCTCGGCGAAGCGCCGATGATGCCAGCGGCGGCCTGAACGTTCTGGGAGCTGATGGCGTTGCTGATGTCGCTGGCGGCGAGATCATGCTCGGCCGCCTTCTGCGGATCGATCCAGACACGCATGGAATAGTCGCCGGCGCCGAAGACCTGCACCTGGCCGACGCCTGCGATGCGGGCGAGCCGATCCTTGATATTCAGCGTCGCGTAATTGCGGAGATAGGTAATGTCGTGATTGTCGCCGTCAGAGACGAGGTTGACGACCATGATGAAGTCGGGCGAGCTCTTGACCGTGGTGATACCGAGGGCCCGGACTTCCGACGGCAGCCGCGGTTCGGCTTGGCTGACGCGGTTCTGCACGAGCTGCTGCGCCTTGTCCGCGTCGGTGCCGAGCTTGAAGGTGACGGTCACGTTGAGCACACCGTCCGATGTCGCCTGGCTGGACATGTAGAGCATGCCCTCGACGCCGTTGATCTGCTCTTCGAGCGGCGTTGCCACCGTTTCCGCGATGACGGACGGATTGGCGCCGGGGTAGGTGGCGCGCACGACGATCGACGGCGGCACGACCTCCGGATATTCGGAAATCGGCAGCGCGCGCAGGCCGATCAGGCCGGCAACCAGGATGAGGACCGAAAGAACGCCGGCAAAGACCGGGCGGTCGACAAAGAATCTGGAGATGTTCATATCAAAGCCCTCTCCGGGGTGAACATGGATGCAACGTCCCTCTCCGGCGGTTTGGGAGCCGCCGGCGGGTCATATCATTTCGGGTGTTGGCCTTCCCCCGGAGGGGAAGGCAAAGTCTTTACTGCGCGGTCGCGACCTTCTCTTCCATCTGAGGTGCGACGACGGCGCCGGGACGGATGCGCTGCAGACCGTTGACGACGATCTTTTCGCCGACGTTCAGGCCGCTTTCGACGACCCGCTGGCCGTCAGCCAGCGTGCCGAGCTGGACCTGCCGATAGGCGACCTTGTTCTCGCCATCGACGACGAAGACGAACTTCTTGTCCTGGTCCGTGCCGACGGCACGGTCGCTGATGACGATCTTGTTCTCGGCCTTCGGCTGGCCCATGCGCACCCGCACGAACTGGCCGGGGATGAGGCGTCCGCCCGGATTGTCGAAGACGGCCCGCACGCCGATCGTGCCGCTTGATGCATCCACCTCGTTGTCGATCAGCTGCAGCTTGCCCTTGATCGGGGTACCGCTGTCGGTCAGCGTGCCGACCTCGACCGGGATCTCTTCGACGGCAGGCAGGGCGCTGTCCGTCTGCGGAAGCTGGGCAAGCGCGCGCGTCACCATCTCTTCGCTGGCATTGAAGCTCGCATAGATCGGATCGACGGAAACGAGCGTCGTCAACGCCGGCGAGGTCGAACCGGCCGCGACGAGGTTACCGGCGGTCACCTCGATCTTGCCGATGCGGCCGGAAACCGGAGCCCGCACCTCGGTGTAATCGAGATCGAGCTGGGCCGACTGCAGGGCGGCCTGCGCCGAACGCAGCCCCGCCTGGGCCTCGGCCAGTGAACTCTGGCGCTGATCGAGATCGCTCTGGGAGATGGTGCGATTGTCGGAAAGCCTGCGGCCGCGGTCGAGTTCGGTCTGTGCCAGGCTGACCTTGGCTTCGGCCGAAGCGACCTGACCTTGCGCCTGCGCCACGCTCGCTTGGTAGGGGGCCGGGTCGATGGTGAAGAGCAGGTCGCCCTGCTTGACCAGCGCCCCTTCACGGAAAGCCACCGACAGGATGGCGCCGGCAACACGGGAGCGCACCTGCACCCGGTCGACCGCTTCGAGACGGCCGGAGAAATTCTCCCAGGCCGTCACGTCGCGCGCCGCAACGACGGCAACCGTCACCGGCACAGCGGGAGCCTGCGCGGGGGCGGAAGCAGCCGTGGCGGTCGTGCTCATCGGCAATTCGAAAAACAATGCGGCCCCGGAAACGGACGCAACAAGGCCTATGCCGGCGCCCAACAGGGCCCAGCGCTTACTTCTGGACGTCATGAGTACTCTCCTTGCGGCCCCAGGCCGCCGAAATATCAGGTCTTCTTCAATGCAATTGCGGTTGGACGCTTACGTCCCGAAGGAAGCTTCCGAAATGGCGGCTGACGTTTTCCTGCCAGTCGGGCGCTCCGTCGGATTTCCCACCATAAATCGAGGGCCAGCCCGTCCCGGCGGGAAGAACATGCTGGCGCACACCGACGCCGGCCTGTTTCAGGCGGGCACCGTAACCAATTGTTTCGTCGTGCAGAGGATCATCCTCCGCGGTGAATATCAGCGCCGGCGCGACGCCAGAAATACGCGAACAGAGGCACGGCGCCGCATAAGGGTGGCAACCGCCGCCGCTCAAATAATGGCTCCAGCCCTCCGTCCAGCGCTGGCGCATGCCGATGGCCTCGGCCTTGCGGATCGACGACGTACCCATAAAGGGATCGAGCAGCGGCGAAATCAGCACCTGGCCGTCGAGCGCATCCGGCATCTGGTCGCGCGCCTTCAGCGCCACACCGGCAGCGACATTGCCGCCTGCCTCTTCGCCGGCAACGAAGAGCAGCGACTTGCGGTCGCCAAGACCGGCGCGTTTGTTGGCGAGATAAGTGAAAACCGAGAAAGAGACTTCGAGCGCCTGCGGAAACAGATTGCCGGACAGGCTGCTGTAGTCGGCGGCGACGATGATGGCGCCGGCCTTGGCCAGACTCATCGCCACCGGCCGGTCGACGTTCTTCTCGCTGTCGAGAAAGGCGCCGCCATGCAGGTAAAGCACGATCGGCGGCCCCTTGCCGTAATCGGCGCCCTGGTAGATGCGTGCGGAAACGGGGCCGATGGCCACCTTATCCAGCAACATATCTTTCCATTCCACCGTCATGCTTCCGGTCTCTTTGCGTCGGCCGCAGGCAGACAACAGCTGCCGCTTGCATTTTCCATAAAAAAGATATTGTTATTCCAACCAAGGAATAAGAAGCTATATCGCGATAACACTGTTCCAGATCTCGAACAATGGTGCAACGCAAACTGCGGATTTGAAACCGATGGATCAACTCTCGGCAATGCGCGTCTTCATTCGCGTCGTGGAGACGGGCAATTTCACCCGCGCCGCCGACATGCTCGCCATGCCCAAGGCAACAGTGACCAATCTCATCCAGGGCCTGGAGGCGCATTTGCGCACCAAGCTTCTGAATCGTACGACGCGCCGGGTCATGGTCACCACGGATGGCGCGCTTTATTACGAACGCGCCGCCCAGATTATTTCGGAGCTGGAGGAACTCGACGGCAGCCTCTCCAATTCGCAGAGCTTGCCGAGCGGGCGGCTGCGCGTCGAGATGGCCGGCGCTTTCGCCGATTGGATCGTCGTTCCCGCACTCTGCGATTTTTATCAGCGTTATCCCGATATCCGTATCGACCTCGGTGTCGGCGATCGCACGGTCGATTATCTCGCGGAAAATGTCGACTGCGCGCTGCGCGCCGGCACGCCGGCCGACCAGTCGCTGATTGCCCGGCGCGTTTCCGAAGTCGAGATGATCACCTGTGCTTCGCCGAGCTATATCCAGAAATTCGGCATGCCCGAGCGGCCGGAGGATCTGGAGTCTGACCACTACTCCGTCAACTATTTCCGCGCCCAAAACAACCGAACGCTGCCCTTCGAATTTCGCCGGCGCGAGGAGGTGATCGAGACCAGTCCGCGTTACATCGCCTCGGTCAACGATAGCCGCACCTATCTGACAGCTGCATTGACGGGTCTCGGCATCGCGCAGGTGCCGATCTTCATGGCGCGCGAGCCGATTGCGAAGGGCGAGCTCGTGCGCGTGCTGCCGGATTGGCGCCGCGATGCGCTGCCGCTCTACGTCGTCTATCCCCCGAACCGCCATCTCAGCAACAAGGTGCGGGTCTTCGTCGACTGGCTGGTGAAGCTTCTGGGAGAGGCGAGACTGAACGACGTCTAAGCGCCAGTACAAATACGGCCCGGAAGGCAGGGGAAAACCTTCGACGGGCCGCAATTTACAACTTTGAACATCAAGCCTGTCGCACCGCAGATGGGCGCGGCAGGCTCCGGAGGTTCGGAAGAGAGCGGCAGGGAATTCCACTCTCTCGCGATAAAACAGATATACGCACTCTCCGCAGGATTGTAAGGAAAAATTCCGCAATCACGTTCACATAATTGCGATGACGGCGGTCTGGAAGCGGCCGCCGGTCTGTCGTCAGATCATCCCGCCATTGGCGCGCAGCGTCTGGCCGTTGATCCAGCCGCCGTCCGGGCCGGCGAGAAAGGCAACCGCAGATGCAATGTCTTCGGGTGTGCCGAGACGTTCGAGCGGGTTCATCTTCGCCATGCGGGCGATGAGTTCGTCCGACTTGCCGCTGAGGAAAAGATCCGTGGCCACAGGGCCGGGCGCGATGGCGTTGACGGTGATGTTGCGGCCGCGCATCTCCTTGGCCATGATCGCCGTCAGTGTTTCGACGGCGGCCTTGGTGGCGGCGTAGACACCGTAGGTTTCGAGCTTCAGACCGACCACCGAGGTCGAGAAGTTGATGACCCGGCCGCCGTCACGCAGGCGCTTGGCCGCTTCCCTGAGCGTATTGAAGGTACCCTTGAGATTGACGGCGATCTGGCGGTCGAAATTGGCATCGTCAGCCTCGGCAAGCGACGCGAGCATCATGATGCCGGCATTGTTGACGAGCACGTCGACCCCGCCGAAGGCGGTTTCCGCAGCATCGAACATGCGGCGGACGGCCTGCGCCTCGCTGACATCGGCTTTCGCCGTCAGCGCTTTGCCGCCGGCCTGCTCGATCTCCCGGGCCAGTTCCTCGGCCGGAGCCGCATTGCCGGAATAATTGATGACGACGGTGAAACCGTCCCTGGCGAGGCGTCGAGCGACTGCTGCGCCGATGCCGCGGGAAGCACCGGTGATGAGTGCAACCTTGCCGTTTTCGTTGGAAGCCATTGTCCTTCTCCTTCATCCTGCGCCGCAGCGCGTTTTCGATGAGGACAAGATGCGCCTTTCCCAAAAGCGGATAATCGTGCATTCTTCGCCATAACTATCCGGGAATAACGAACAAATAGATGGACAGATTCGATGCCATGCGCGTGTTTTGCCGTGTCGTGGAACGTCGCAGCTTCACGCTTGCCGCCGAAGACACCGGCCTGCCGCGCTCGACCGTTACCGATGCGGTAAAGCAGCTCGAAGCCCGCCTCGGCGTGCGCCTGCTCCAGCGCACGACACGTCATGTCAGTGCGACGCTCGATGGCGAAGCCTATTACCAGCGCTGCCTGTCGATTCTTGCCGATATCGAGGATGCCGAAGGCGCTTTTGCCGGCGCCAAACCGAAGGGCCTGCTGCGCGTCGATGTGCACGGCACGCTTGCCCGCCATTTCCTGCTGCCGAGCCTGCCGTCCTTTCTCGAGACTTATCCAGAGATCGAATTCTACATGAGCGAGGGCGACCGGCTGGTCGATCTGGTGCGCGAAGGCATCGATTGCGTGCTGCGCGTCGGCACGTTGGGCGATAGCGACATGGTCGCCCGGCGCGTCGCCATGCTGGATGAGATCACGCTCGCCTCTCCCCATTATATCGCCACCCATGGCCTGCCGCAGCACCCGGATCGGCTTGCCGGCCACCGCATGGTCGGCTTCCGGTCCAGCAGCACCGGCAGCCTGTTGCCGCTCGAATTCATCGTCGACGGCACGGTGCGTGAGATCACCATTCCCGCCACCGTCGCCGTCAACGCCGCTGAAAGCTATATTTCAGCGGCGAGGATGGGCCTCGGCATGATCCAGATCCCGCGCTATCACGCCGAAAAGGACCTTGCCGAGGGAGCGCTGATCCACGTGCTCAAGGATTTTCCACTGACCCCGACGCCGGTTTCCCTGCTCTACCCTCGCAACCGCCAGCTTTCACCGCGCGTGCGCGTCTTCATCGACTGGCTGGTGAAGGTCTTCGCTCGACAAAATTCCGAAAACGCGCTTCACTAAAATGCGCCCTGCTAATATGCGCGCCCTCGGAGAACGGCCATGGCACTCTACGATATCACCGTCTACCAGACGGAAGACGGTTTCGTCGTCGAATTCGGCGGCGAAGGCGAAGACAGCATTGCCGTGACGCTGCGGAGCACGCCTGAGCTGACCTCGGAAAACGCCGCCATGCGCGCCAAGACCCTGCTCGCAGCAGCCATCGAACCGGCCCATAGCGACGGCGCGCGCAGCAAGGATCCCGCCTTGCTCGAAGAAGAGCTGGAGGAGGGTCTGGAAGATTCCTTCCCGGCGAGTGACCCGGTCTCGGTCACATCGTCGTCGATCCCGATGCGCGATCCGAATGCCGGCCACTGATGCCTTTTGGGATGACGGCAGCCACACTGGATGTTATCTGCGTCTGATATGACCGATGGTGGAACGATATCAGGCGCGATCGGCGCCGGCACGCTCGCCGGCGAAAGCCTCAGGGCATTTTTCGAGCGCGATGCGATCGCCGTCTCCCGCGACCTGCTCGGCTGCCATCTGACCGTGAATGGCGTCGGCGGACGCATCACCGAGACCGAAGCCTATTTCCCCGATGACGAGGCCTCGCACAGCTTCCGCGGCCCGACCAAGCGCAACGGCGCCATGTACGGCAAGCCGGGCAATGTCTATATCTACCGCATCTACGGCATGTACTGGTGCCTGAACTTCGTCTGCCATCCGGGCTCGGCAGCCCTCATCCGCGCCCTGGAGCCGGAAACCGGAATCCCCGTGATGATGGAGCGACGCGGCACCGATGCGCTGACGTCGCTCTGCAGCGGCCCCGGCAAGCTCTGTCAGGCGCTCGGCATCGATATCGAGATCAATGACAGACTGCTCGACCGCCCACCCTACACACTCACGCCCTCCGCGCCGGTGCCCATAGTCTCGGGAAAACGCATCGGCATTACGAAGAATGCCGAAGTTCCGTGGCGCTTCGGCATTCAGGGATCGCGTTATCTCAGCAAGCCGTTTCGCTGACTATTCCATGACTGCGCTGTGGTCGACGGCGGGCGCCGCCTTCGGCTTGCGTAGCAAGAGCACCAGCGGGATGACCGCAAGCGACATCAGCATCAGTAGCTTGAAATCGTCCATATAGGCGATGATCGTCGACTGCAGCGTGATGATCTCGTTGAGCGAAGCACGCCCCGCCGCCGTTACCGGGCTGAGGCCCTGCGCCGCCACAGCGTTGAAGGCATGGTTGAACGGCGTCACATAGGCCGCGATCGATTCATGGTTGCTCTGCGTGTTCTCGACGATCAGGGCCGAGACGATCGAGATGCCGACCGCCGAACCAATGTTGCGCGACAGGTTGTAGAGGCCGGTGCCGTCGCCGCGCATATGGGCCGGCAGCGTCGCGAAAGCGATGGTCGTCAGCGGCACGAAGAGAAAGCCCAGGCCGGCGCCCTGGATGAAGCCGACCGAGACGATCGTCCATTGCGAAACATCGGGCGTCCAGCCGGTCATGTCGTACATCGCCCAGGCGGTTAGGCCGAGACCGAGCACCAGCAGCAAGCGCGTATCGACCTTGCCGATCAGCCGCCCGACAATGAACATGCACAGCATGGTGCCGAGCCCGCGCGGCCCCATGACGATGCCGGCGGTGATGACGGGATAACCCATCAGCGTCTGCAGATAGGGGGTCATCAGCGCCAGCGATGCGAGGTAGGTGACGCCAACCACGAAGATGAAGATCATGCTGACCGTGAAGTTCTGGTCGAGAAACAGCTTCGGATTGACGAAGGATTTTTCTGCGGTCAGCGTGTGCACCAGAAGCAGATAGAATGCGGCGGCGCAGACGATCGCTTCGAGCATGATCTCGCCCGAGGAGAACCAGTCGAGCTGCTCGCCGCGGTCGAGGAAGAGCTGCAGCGCGGCGATGAACAGGCTCATCATCCCGAAGCCGAACCAATCGAGTTTGGCGAGCGCATCCCTCTTCGTTTCCGAAACGAAGATGACGATACCGGCGAAAGCAAGCGCGCCGATCGGCACGTTGATGTAGAACACCCAGCGCCAGCTGATATTGTCGGTCAGCCAGCCGCCGATGACTGGGCCGAGGACCGGTCCGACCATGACCGAGACGCCGAAAAGCGCCATGGCCGAGCCGCGCTCCTCCACGGTATAGATATCGAGAAGGATGCCCTGGGAAAGCGGCACCAGCGATGCGCCGAACAGGCCCTGCAGCAGGCGGAAGGCAACGATCTGGTTCAGCGATTGCGCCAGGCCGCAGAGCACCGAAGCAACCACGAAGCCGGCGATGGCGACGAGCAGCACGCGCTTGCGGCCGAACTTGGCGGCGAGAAAGCCCGATGGCGGCGTCATGATCGCCGCCGCGACGATATAGGAGGTCAAGACCCAGTTGATCTGGTCGGCGGAGGCCGACACGCTTCCCTGGATATAGGGCAGCGCCACGTTGGCGATCGTCGTGTCCAGCGCCTGCATGATGACGGCGAGAATGACGCAGGCCGTGATCGCACCGCGATTGGCAACCGGCGTCGCCGCAGATGCAGAAGCGCTACTCATGATCCCCGCCCTGAGGCCGGCCCAGAAGCTTGTTGACGAAATCAGGCAGGCCGCGGACATGGCCGGTCTCGACATCGACCACCGTGCTCATGCCGACGCGGAGCGGCGGCTTGCCTTCGGTTTCCTGGATGCTGACGCGCATCGGAATGCGCTGCACGACCTTCACCCAGTTGCCCGTGGTATTCTGCGCCGGCAGCAGCGAAAAGCTGGAGCCGGAGGCCGGGCTGATGCTCTCGACCTTGCCCTTCCATCTCACGCCGGGATAGGTGTCGACGTAGATCTCGGCCGTCTGGCCGGGCTTGACGTAAGTGAGCTCGGTTTCCTTCGGGCTGGCGGCGATCCAAAGGTGATCGGTGGCAACAAGCGAGAAGGCCTGCTGCGACGCCTGCAGATAGGAGCCGACCTGCAGCGCGTTGACATTGGTGACGATGCCGTCGAACGGCGCCTTGACGACGCTGTGGTCGAGTTCGCGCTGGGCGTTGTCGACATTCGACTTGGCTTGCAGGTAGAGCGGATTCTCCTCGATCGGCTGATCGGCGGAGCCGCCGAGCTGGGCGAGCGTCGTTGCGGCTTCCGCCTTGGCGACGGTAACCTTCTGCTCAGCGGCTTCCAGATTATGCTTGGCTTCGTCATAGGCCGACTGCGTCGCGCTGCCGTTGTTGACGAGGTTTTGCTGCCGATCGAACTGATCCCGATAATAGGGCAGATCGGCTTGCGCCTGCGTGATCTCGGCAAGCGACTGCTGATAGCTGGCCTTGAGATTCATGATCTGGTTGCGCTGCGCGCCGAGCTGCGCCTTGGCGCCATCGAGCGCAATCTTGAAGGAATCCGGCCGCAGGCTGAAGAGCACCTGCCCCGCCTTGACCGCCTCGTTCTCATGCACGTCGATCTGCTCGACGATACCCGAGACATCGGTGGTAAGCCCGACCATGTCGGCCTGAATATAGGCGTTGTCGGTCGACATCACCTGGCCGCCATTGACGTAATAGTAACCGCCGACGACGAGCGCCACCGGCAGCAGGGCGAACAGGATCGGCCGCGTGAGACTGCGCCGGCGGCAGACCTTGTTGCCGCCAGGCGCAGCCACGGCGGCAGCCGGCGCTGAATTGGATGAAGGCGCTTCGGCTACCGTTTCCTGCTGTTTCGCTTCCGTTTCTTCGACAGGAGTCTTGGCATTGGCGTCGGCAACGACGCGGAGGGGGAATTTATCAGCCATCGTTCGTCTCGTTCTCGTCAACCGGGTTCCGGCATGCCTGAACCAGGTTCGTCTTCATTACGGATAGGATGTGGAAAAGCTGCTCGCGCTGCTCGACGGAGACGCCGTCCAACGCTTCTGCGCGGGTGGTGTCGCCGAGCTCACGCATTTCGGCGAGCAGCGGGTGCGCCTCGTCGCGCATGTAGAGCAGCCAGATGCGACGGTCGGTCGGGTGCTGGCGGCGCTCGATCAGCCCGCGTTCGGCGAGCTTGTCGAGAATGCGCACCAGTGTGATCGGTTCGACTTCGAGGATTTCGGCAAGGCCGCCTTGATGAATGCCTTCATTGTTCGAGAGATAGGCAAGCGTCTGCCATTGCGACCGGGTCAGCCCGAGACACTTCGCGCGCTGCTCGAACCGCTTGCGCAGCAGCCGTGCGACGTCGTGGAGAAGGAAGCCAAGGGTCGGAGTGGCGCTCATGAAAACCTGCGATCATTATTTATAAGCATACTTATAATATCGGTAGATATATTGAGCATGTACGCCACACAAGAGCTGGGATGCCAGATTCGGAAGCAGCGGCGAAAATGCCGCAGGCCGGCTCAGGCTTGTCCTGCAGTTCTTCCTTTCGCCGGTTGCAGACGCCAGACGGTAGCCGCGGCCTAGCTCCGCCCCAATTCTGCCTGTAGTCGTCGCCTCCGCCGGAGGCGCCGCATTGGGGAGCTCGATGGCGTTCTTCGAAAGCATGCTGACGCTGCTGCTGGTGGCGATCGTCTTTCTGCAATTCTCCAGGAAGTTCCGGATCCCTTATCCGACAATGCTGGCGATCGCCGGCGTCATCGTCGCCACCGTGCCTTGGGCGCCTGAGGTCGCAATCGATCCCGAGCTTGCGCTGGCGCTGCTGATCGCGCCCGTGCTCTTCGACGCCGCCTATGATCTGCCGCCGAGGACGTTGAGGCACAACTGGCTGCCACTCCTCTCGCTCGCCGCCATCGCCGTGATATTGACGGCCGCCGCCGTCGCCACCGTCAGCGTGACGATCGCCGGCCTGCCGCTTGCCGCGGCCGTCGCACTCGGCGCCATCGTCGCGCCGCCGGATGCGGCGGCGGCGACCGCCATGCTCGACCGCTTCACCCTGCCGCGCCAGACCTATGTGATCCTGAAGGGCGAAAGCCTCCTGAACGACGCCGTCGCGCTCCTGATCTTCAGCGCCGCGGTGGCAGCCGCCGCGAGCCCCGCCTTCTTCGCCGGTGCCCTGGCGGAATTGGCGCTCGCCGTGCCGGGCGGCCTCATCCTCGGTTACCTCATGGGCCGTCTCTACATGGTCGGCCTGAGGCTCGCCGGCACGCTCGGCGGCACCCTGCTTGAATTCGTCGCCACTTTCGGCACGTGGATCATCGCCGAGCGGCTACACTTTTCGGCAATACTGGCGATCGTCGTCTACGCGATGGTCATCGCCCGCTACACGCCCGAGCGGCAGACGGCCCGCCACCGCATCCATTCCTATTCGGTCTGGGAGGCCGCGGTCTTTCTGCTCAATGTGCTGGCCTTCCTGCTGATGGGCCTGCAGGCCCGTCAGATCGTCCTCGACCTCGATCCCGGCCGCCTGGATTTCGCAATCACCTTCGCCACCATGGTTTTCGTCACGGTCATTCTCGTCCGGCTGGCCTGGGTGCTGTTTTATAACCGCGTCATCAACTTTCTTGCCGCGCGCGGGCGCACGAAACAGGCCGTTCCCACCTTCGCGACGAGCCTGCTTGCCGGTTGGTGCGGCATGCGCGGCCTCGTCACGCTGGCCACCGCGCTCGCCCTGCCGATCGACTTCCCCGATCGCGACATCATCCTGCTCAGCGCGCTCGCCGTCGTTCTCGGCACGCTCATCGTCCAGGGCCTGACGCTCGGCCGCTGATCCGTTTCCTGAAATTCGAACCGGACACCTCCGTGGACCGCGACCTCGCCAGAGCCCGTGTCACGTTGATCGATGCAGCACTTGCCGAACTCGCCGGCGGCGAAGACAAATCCACCCGCATCCTGCGCGACGTGTACACCTCCGAGCGCGAGATCGCCGTGGACGGGAAACATCCGCGCGAGGTCAGCCGGCTCGACAAGCAGCGCCGCAATGTCATCGTTGCGAAGCGCCGCAGACTGGCGGCAATGCGCCGCGCCGGCGAGATCGACGACGATGTCTTTCACATGCTGGAACAGGAACTCGACTGGGCCGAACTCGGCGCCCTGCCGCCGGGCAGAGACGAGATTGTGGAGAGCTGACGCGCTCTGTGAAGTTTTGATGGATTCGAAAATCGTAACCAATTGGCATTTGCAATTTTTCGCCGCTGCCGTTTATAGTCCAATTCCATAGGGTTACGATTTTTCTGATCGACATTGCCTGCCGGCCTTCCTTTCCAAGGGATCGGACGCCGGAGAAATCCCCGGGGGCAGAGGCCTTCGTTCAAAGCAGCAAGACCTGAACAGCATCACTTCATCTTGAGGTTGGCGGCTAGTTAATCGGCTGCCAAGATTGGAGGACTGGTATGACCTACGCGCTTCGACAGATGCTGGTGTTTGGCTCTATCGCCGCATTCATGCCTTTGGCCGCGCTGGCTCAGAGCGCCCCGCCGCCCCCGCCCGTCACCGTCGCCAAGCCTGTTGTGCGCGATGTCGTCGACAGCGACGAATTCATCGGCCGCTTCGAGCCGGTCGACGAAGTCTCCGTTCGCTCGCGCGTCGGTGGATACCTGCAGGAAATCCATTTCCAGGACGGCGCCTTGGTCAAGCAGGGCGACCTGCTCTTCGTCATCGACCAGAGGCCGTTCGTCACCGCGCTCAATCAGGCAAAGGCCGCACTCGAATCGGCGCAATCCGCCTTGGTCTTTGCCGATGCGCAATATAAGCGCACGCAATCGCTTGCTTCGAGCGGCAGCCAGTCGGCGCAGACGCTGGATGATCGCCGCCGCGAATTCGATTCGGCCGAGGCCAATGTCCGCGGCGCGCAGGCCGCAGCCGATCGCGCTTCTCTCGACATGGAATATACCGAGATCAAGGCGCCGCTCAGCGGCCGCATCGATCGCCGGCTGATTTCGGCCGGCAACCTCGTGCAGACCGACCAGACCGTGCTGACAACAATCGTTTCGCTCGATCCGATCGATTTCTATTTCGACGTCGACGAGCGCCGCCTGTTGAATTTCGCCGACACGGCGCGCAAGCTCGGCAAGGATCTCCAACAGGGCGGCGGCGGTCTGGATGTCTCCGTCACGATCTCGGATCCCAATGCAAAACCATTCAAGGGAAAGCTCGATTTCGCCGAAAACCGGGTCGACAACGAGAGTGGCACCATTCGTCTGCGGGCCCGCTTCCCCAACCCCGATCTCGTCCTTCAGCCCGGCCTCTTCGGCCGCATACAGGTCGAAGCCTCCAACACCTACCAGGCCATTCTCGTTCCCGACGAGGCAATCGGCTCCGACCAGAATGAGCGCGTCGTCTATGTCGTCGCCGAGGACGGCACGGTTTCGACCAAGCCGGTGAGACCCGGACCCCGGCTCTATGGCTACCGCGTCATACGCGAAGGCCTTGACGGGACCGAGACGATCATCGTCAACGGCCTGATCCGCGCCCGGCCGGGTACCAAGATCACGCCTCAGATGACCGAACTGCCCAAGGAGCGGCAGGACACTGCGCCCGAAACCGCCGGCGCGGAGAACGGACAATGAGATTTGCTCATTTTTTCGTGGACCGGCCGATCTTTGCGGCCGTCATCTCGATCGTTCTTCTGGTCGTCGGCGGCATTGCCTATACGCAATTGCCGGTCTCTCAGTATCCGGAGATAGCGCCGCCGACCATCGTCGTGCGCACGTCTTATCCGGGTGCCGATCCGCAGACGATCGCCGATACCGTGTCGACCCCGCTCGAACAGCAGATCAATGGCGTCGAAGACATGCTTTACATGTCCTCGTATTCCAGCGCCGACGGCGCCATGTCGCTGACGATCACCTTCAAGCTCGGCACCGATCTCGACAAGGTGCAGGTGCTCGTTCAGAACCGCGTTTCCATCGCCCTGCCCCGTCTTCCCGAGGAAGTCCAGCGGCTTGGGGTGACCACTGACAAAAGCTCGCCCGATCTGATGATGGTGGTGCATCTGCTGTCGCCGTCGCACCGCTATGACCAGCTTTATGTCTCGAACTACGCCCGCAACCGAATCCGTGACGTTCTCGTTCGCCTTGACGGCGTCGGCGACGTGCAGCTCTTCGGCGAACGCCAGTATTCGATGCGAATCTGGCTGGATCCGGAAAAACTCTCCGCCTACGGGATGACATCCGATGACGTCGTCGCCGCGCTGAGAGACCAGAACGTCCAGGTGTCCGGAGGCAAGATCGGTGCCCCGCCGGTGACCGGCAAGAATGCGTTCGAATATACGGTGCGAACGGATGGACGCTTCTCCGATGTGCGCGAGTTCCGATATGTCATCGTGAAATCGACGACATCGGGCCGGCTCGTGCAGTTGCAGGATGTCGCCCGTATCGAACTCGGCGCGCAGGATTACGTCACCAACAGCTATCTCAACAATGACCCGGCCGTTGCTCTTGGCATCTTCGCCCGGCCGGGAACCAATGCCCTGGACACCGCCCATCAGGTCCAGTCGATCATGAAGGACCTCTCGCAGAATTTCCCGCAGGGCCTGGAATATCGCATCGTCTACGACACGACCGAATTCATCTCGGATTCGATCACCGAGGTCTATAGAACCATCGCCGAGGCGGCCATCCTGGTGGCGATTGTCGTTCTCGTCTTCCTGCAATCCTGGCGAACGGCGATCATTCCGATCATTGCCATCCCTGTATCGCTGATCGGCACCTTCGCCGTCCTGCTGGCCTTCGGCTTCTCGCTCAACATGCTCACCCTGTTCGGCCTCGTGCTGGCGATCGGGATCGTCGTCGACGACGCGATCGTGGTGGTGGAAAATGTCGAGCGCAATCTCGCCCGCGGCATGACGCCAAAGCAGGCATCCCACGTCACGATGGACGAAGTCGGAACTGCCGTCGTCGCCATCTCGCTGGTGCTGATTGCCGTATTCGTGCCGACCGCCTTCATTCCCGGCATCTCAGGCCAGTTCTACCGGCAGTTCGCGGTGACGATCGCTGTCACCACGGCAATTTCCGCATTGAATTCGCTGACGCTGTCGCCCGCCCTTGCAGGCATATTGCTGAAAACCCATGACCACGAAACCAGGCGCACGAACGTCGCCACGCGCCTGGGAAGAGGACTTGCAAACGGCTTCAATCGTGGATTCGATCGGCTGAGCTCGGGCTATTCATGGACCGTTCGGCATCTGGTCAGCAGTTGGGTGGGATTGACAGCCGCGATGGCCGCCTTCGTCTGCCTGCTCGGGGCCACCTGGTACATGGGAACGAAAGTTCCCGCCGGCTTCATCCCGACCATGGACCAGGGTTACGCGATCATCGTCATCCAGCTTCCGGACGGCGCCTCGCTTGCGCGTACCGATGCCGTCGTCAGACAGGTGGGCGATATCGCCCGCACCGTGCCCGGCGTCGGCAACGCCGTGCAATTTGCCGGCTTCAGCGGGGCGACATTCACCAATGCTTCGAATGCCGGCGTCGTCTTCGTTCCGTTCAAATCCTTTGCCGAACGTGAAGAAGGCGGAGAGAACGCCAATAAGATCATCGGCGAGCTTTACGGCAAGCTGCAAAGCATCCAGGAAGCCTTCATCATTGCCATCCCGCCGCCATCCGTGCGTGGCGTCGGCAATTCCGGCGGCTTCAAGATGCAGATATCAGATCTCGAAAACGCTGACATGACGCGCGTGCTCGGCCTCGCCCGCCAGATGATGGGTGCGGCGGCGACGACCGAAGGGCTGACGGGCGTCTTTACGACATTCTCCGATGCAAGCCCGCAATACTTCCTGGCGCTCGACCGCGACAAAGCACGCTTCCTGAACGTGCCGATCCCCAATATCTTCAACGCGCTTTCCATCAATCTCGGCGTCGCCTACGTCAACGATTTCAATGCGTTCGGCCGCGTCTACCAGGTCCGCGCCCAGGCCGACCGGCAATATCGCATGGACAGGGAAGACATTCTCGCCCTGAAGGTTCGATCGGCAACCGGCGCGCTGGTTCCGCTTGGAACCTTGATGGACATTCAGGATGCCAGCGGCCCGGCGCTTGTCCAGCGCTACAACATGTACGTCTCGGTGCCGCTTCAGGGCAATCCGACGCCGGGCACGTCGACCGGCGATGCCATCGCCAAGATGGAAGCGCTGGCTGCGAAGATCCTGCCGCAGGGCACGACCTTCGAATGGACGGAACTCGCCTATCAGGAGACCCACACCGGCAACACGGCCATCTACATCTTCGCCCTCTCCGTCGTCTTCGTCTTCCTGGCGCTGGCGGCCCAATATGAAAGCTGGGTTCTGCCGCTCGCGATCATTCTCATCGTCCCGCTTGCGGTGCTCGCGGCGCTGATCGGGGTCTCCCTGCGGGGCATGGACAACAATGTCCTGACGCAGATCGGCCTGATCGTCCTGATCGGTCTTGCGGCCAAAAACGCCATTCTGATCGTCGAGTTCGCCAGGCAGGCGGAAGAGGAAGGCAAGTCGCCGGTGGAAGCGGCCATCGAGGCCAGCCATCTTCGCCTGCGCCCGATCCTGATGACGGCATTCGCCTTCATCTTCGGAGTTCTGCCGCTTGCCATCGCCACCGGCCCCGGCGCCGAAATGCGCCAGTCGCTCGGCACCGCCGTCTTCTCGGGCATGCTCGGTGTGACGATCTTCGGTCTGTTCCTGACGCCGGTCTTCTACGTCGTGCTGCGCGGCTGGCGCCGCAACCGGCCGGCTACGGTAGAACCGGCAAAGACGGAGCCGGTCGATGAAGGGGTCGTCTGAGACGACCCACCCGGCTCTGAAGAAACACGCGCGCAAGTCAGGTCGAAAACAGATGCACCTGGCCCTGCCACAGGCGCGCGACGGTGAGCTTGCCACTGCGATAGGCGCGCGTATCGATATTGAGCCGCCTCGGCCGTATATCGGGTTTGTCGTTCGGCGTATGGCCGTGAACGATGAGTTTCGGTAACGGCACCCGGCTTTCGAGAAATCGCTGGCGGATGAGGACCAGATCCTCGTCCGTCTGCCTGTCGAGCGGCAGTTTCGGATTGATGCCGGCGTGCACGAAAATCACGCTTGGGGTTTCCAGCAGGACAGGCATCGCCCGCATGAAATCGATATGCGTACGCGGCAACGACTGGCGGATGAAGGCATCGAGTTTTGCGCCGGTGGGGAAGACCAGGGGCAGGTGGTCCGGATCGAGCCCATAGGATTTGAGCAGCTCCGCCGACCCCATCTGCATCCAATCATCATAGGAGATCCAGCCGTCGATATAGTCGAGCATGGCGATTTCGTGATTGCCGGCAAGGCAGATGCGGTCGAATCCATCAGGTGGTGGCTCCATGAGATGGCCGATAACCTGTGCCGATTCCGGGCCGCGGTCGATATAGTCGCCGAGCGTGACGATCAGCTTGCGCCCGGGCAGCCGCGCGCCATCACGCAGGATCGCTTCCTCGGCTTTCACAAGCAGATCGTACCGGCCGTGAATGTCGCCGATCGCATAGGTTGGGATAGCGGCAATATCCAGCGTCAGACGCGGTCTCGGCTGGCGCGCCATTTTCGAAACCTCGCTGTTGCGAGCACGAGAGTCGCTCATCATGTTTCTCAATCAAGGAAGCCCCACTTCACCGTAAGTAGCGTGGAGAACAGGGCAATCAAGCTGGTAAGAAAATTCAAACCATTCGGGTTTTGTAGAAAAACCGGTCTTATCATTCGAGGGCTAATCCCTCACTCCTGTATCCGTCGAGGAAAGAGTGACCGATGGGAACGGTATCGCAGTTTCATGAGAGCTTGAGGCCTCCCGCGCATCGCATCGAAAGCGAAGAGGAGGCGATATCCGCCGCCCGCGACCTCGCTGCCGCATTCCGGCACCAGGCGAGCGAACGCGATATCAACCGCATCCTGCCCTTTGCCGAGCTCGATGCGCTGTCGGTATCGGGGCTGACGGCAATCGCCGTACCGCCTGACCATGAAGGACTCGACGTGTCGAACGCCCTGCTCGCCGAAATCGTTGCTATCATCGCCGAGGGCGACGCCTCGATCGGCGAGGCGTTGGAAAATCATTTTTGCGCACTGGAAACGCTCCGTACCCAGGCCGGCGAGGATTTGAAGGCATCGCTGTTTGCCCGTGTGCTGCTCGGCGACCGCTTCGCCGGCGCCGCCTTTACTGACGAGGCCGAGCTTACGGCCGAAGGCCCGGGCTATCGCCTCAGCGGGCGCACGCGCCAAGTGCCCGGTATTCTGTTCGCCGACTGGATCGCCGCAGCCGCCACCGCTCCGCCCAGCCGCCCGGTGACGCTCTACCTCGCACGCGATGACGAAGGCGTGCAGGTGGTCGACGATTGGGACGGCTTCGGCCAACGCACCAATGGATCGGCGACGGCGATCGTCGGCACGCTTCATGTCAATGCCGATGCGGTTGCGCCTGCCCCCTCGTCCGGACATTCGACCGGCATCTCGCTCGGCCTGCTGCTCAAGGCCGGCGTCGGCCTCGGCATCGCGCGAGCCGCATGGAGCGACCTGATGACCGCGATCGGCGATCGCAGCACGACGGTTCTTCCCCGGATCGGCGAACGCGCCATCCGCATCGAAGCGACAGCGGCGGCCTTGGAACGGGCTGGCCGCAAGCTCGACATCGCCCAGGTCAATCCTGTCGAGGCAGCGATGGCGGACGCGCATTTCTCCGCCTCGGCGGCCGCGGTCCTTGCCGGGGAAACGGCGCTCGACACCGCAAACGCGCTGTTCGAACTTGCAGGGGGAACATCAGCAGGCATCGGGCTCAATCTCGACCGCCATTGGCGGAATGCCCGCATTCACGCGCTATCACTGCTGCGGGATAGATTGGTGCATACCGCAGGCGAATACATGTCGAAGGTCGGCGGCGCCTGATCAGCTGGCGGCGGAGATCGGGAACTGTTCCTTGGCGCCTTCGATGCGGCCGCCGTCGGCGACGAACTGCTCGAGGGTCATATTGTCGAGAATGGCGGCGATCGCGTCCCGAACATCGGTCATCGAGCGCCGCACCTGACAGGTCTCAGGATCGGCACAGTCGTCGCAGGCCTCGTAAGCCGTCCGGCTGGCGCAGCGAATCGGTGCTAGGGGCCCGTCGAGCGTGCGGATGACATGGCCGATGCGGATTTCCGAGGCCGGCCGCGAGAGCGAATAGCCGCCGCCCGGCCCCTTCTTCGAGCGCAGGATGCCGACATTGCGCAGTTCCAGCAGGATCGTATCGAGGAACTTCTTCGGGATATTGTTGCGGGCCGCGATATCGTTGATGAAGGCAGTCTCGCCGGGCGCCAGCCGCGCCAGATCGACCAGCGCCTTCAGCCCGTATTTTCCCTTTTTCGTCAGCATCGTCGTCGCCTTGTAGAATCGCAGTATTTATCCTGCCAATAGCAGGCAAATAGCGTCAAAAGCGTGAACATACAACAAAATAGCTATTATTTATAGCTTGTATCGGCAACGTCCACAGGCCGGCCCGGCAGTCTTGCGAAAGATCGACTTGCCGAGCCCTGCCGGCGGCCGCCGTCAAATCGTCTTCAGCATGCCGCCATCGACGAAATAGGTCGAGCCGATGCAATAGCTCGCGCGCTCCGAACTCAGGAAGACGAAGACATTCGCCAGTTCCTCCGGCGTGCCGAAGCGTTTGGAGGCGGCGTGTTCGTTGGCGACGCTCTGCAGGTAGCCTTCCCAGTTGCCGCCGGTTTCGGCCGTCAACTGCTTGGCGGTCTTGATCCAGTCGGGCGTCAGGATAAGGCCGGCATTGACGCAGTTGACACGGATATTGTCCTTGATGAGCTCGGTCGACAGTGTCTTCGAAAACATCATCAGCGCCGACTTGCTGACATTGTAGATCGGCTCGTACCACAGCGGCTGAACGGCGCAGATCGAGGCGTTGTGCAGGATCACACCACCGCCGCGTTCCTTCATCTGCGGCGCGATGCCGCGCGCCAGCCGCACGGCGGCCATCACATGCAGGTCCCAATAGGCCTGCCACTTCTCGTCCGGTGCCTCCATCACCGTCTCATTCGATCCGGTGCCGGCATTGTTGATGAGGATATCGGCGCCGCCTTTTTCGGCCGCCGCCGCAATGATCGCCTCGGTTCCCCCAGCCGTCGCCACATCGGCGGCAACAGCGATGGCGTCAACACCGTACTTCTCGGCGATACGGGCGGCTTCCGCCTTGAGCCGATCGCCGCCGCGGGCCGCCAGCACGAGATTGGCGCCCTCAGCCGCCAGCCCCTCGGCGATCGCCAGTCCGATACCGACCGACGCGCCTGTTATGACGGCAGTCTTTCCCTTCAATCCGAGATCCATGTCTTCCTCCGCAACGGCCGGAGATCCCGGCCTGATATGCTGAGTGTTCCGCCAATGAACCCGGGCGTCAAGCGCCCGAACGCCTCTTGCGAGAGGCTGCGATCTATCGCATGCCTACATCAACAGGATGGGAGGAGTTTTCATGCGACGTTATTCAGCCTGCATAGAGTGGCTGTTTGCCGAAGAGGGCGACCGCTTTCCCGACCGCATCCGCCGCGCCCATGCTGCCGGCCTGACGGCAATCGAATTCTGGCGCTGGAGCGACAAGGATCTGGACGCGATCGAGGCGACACTGAAGGAAACCGGCCTTGCCGTCACCAGCCTCGTCGCCGAACCGATGATCGCGTTGACTGACGCCGCCAACCGGCAGGCTTGGCTGAAAGGTCTTGCCGAATCCGTCACTGTCGCCAGGCGTCTCGGCGCGCCGGTGCTGATTGCCCAGGCGGGCGACGATCTCCAGGCCCTGAGCCGGGAAGAACAGCGCCGGGCGCTGACTGAAACACTGAAGGCCGGCGCCGATATTCTTGCAGGCAGCGGTGTGCGCCTCGGCGTCGAGCCGCTCAACATCCGCATCGACCATGTCGGCTATTTTCTCGATTCGACCCGCGAAGGCCTCGACATCATCGATGACGTCGCCCGCCCCGAGATCGGCATCGTCTACGACATCTACCACTCCGCCGTGATGGACGAGCGCACCGAGGATGTGCTCGAGGGCCGCCTCGATCGCATCATCCACGTCCATGTCGCCGATCACCCCGGCCGCAACGAACCGGGCTCTGGCGAAATCGACCTTGCCCATCGCCTCGACTGGATCTTCGCCAACGGCTACGACGGCGCCGTCGGTCTGGAATACCGGCCGACCAGACCCGGCGCGGACGCCGTCAGGGGCGCGATCGCCGCACTCGGTTAGGCGGAATTGGCTCCTTCGGCGAAAGCTTCAAGCTCGGGGTCGAAATCGACGTCGACGACATTGTTGAAGACGGCGGTCGCCAGCATGATGCCGGCGAAGGCGACGAGATCGACGAGCACCTTGATCTCGTAACGCTGTTTCAGCTTCGCCCAGAGTTCGGCGGGTACGGCGTTGGAATCGGCAACGATCGCCTTGCCGAAAGCGTCGAGCAGCGCTTCCTCCTCGGAAAGCTCCAGTGCGTCCGGATTGAAGCCATTGTTGATCAGCGCCCGGCGAAAGAAGGTGATGGCGATTTTCGATTGCGCCGCCTTCGAGATTGCATGCGAGAAGATCCAGATCGCCCGGTCATTGACAGCAGGATCGAGTTCGGCCCGCAGCGTGAACCATTCGGCGTAGATGCGATGGGCGGCGGGCGAATGCAGCAGCGTCCGCTTCATATTGGTCATCCGTCCGCGCAGCCTGATTTCTTCGTCATGCGCCGCACGAATCTCTTCCGAAGCCGTGTCGTAGTCGATCTGCGGGAGGTGGCTCATCGGGTCCGTTCTTTCCTATGTGCACAGAAGCTATCGGGGCGCCAAGATATTGTGCGGGCAAATCCGCTTGGCTGCCGCCCGGCGCCGGCCTAGACTGACCAAATCGAAGCAGGAGGCAAGGCATGAGCGACGACCACGAGCACCATCATGTCGACTGGCGCGAACATGGCGTCAAGGTCATTCCCGGCAATTCGCTCGATCCGAATACCGCGCAGACGCCGGGCATGAACCGCGCGACTGCGATCAACAATGCGCGTGCCGGCGCCGAAAAGATCTGGGCCGGCACGGTAACGATCCATGCCAACGCCAAGACCGGCGCCCATCACCACGGCGATCTCGAAAGCATCATCTACGTGGTCAAGGGCAAGGCCCGCATGCGCTGGGGCGAACATCTGGAATATACCGCCGAGGCCGGCCCCGGCGATTTCATCTATGTTCCGCCCTATGTGCCGCACCAGGAGATCAACGCCAGCCGCGACGAGACGCTGGAATGCGTGCTCGTCCGCTCGGGCCAGGAACCGGTCGTCGTCAATCTCGACATCGAGCCGGTCGAAAAGCCGGAAGACGTCCCGTGGATCGACCCGATCCATCGCTGATATCGGGCGCTCACACGGGACCGGAAACGGTTGCGGCGCGCTCAGGCGTGGACGACGCCGGCGCCGCTCATGGCAGTGTTCTCGATGATTCGGCCGGTATCGGCGGCATAGAGGTGGATCTGGTCGTAATCGATCGCGATGCCGATCGGATCTCCCGACTTCACCTTCACCGCCTCGGTCAGCGCCACGGCAAAGGGCAGCCCGTCGAAATCGGCGTGGACGACACGGCTTGCGCCAAGCTCTTCGATGAAATCGGCCGTTGCGGTGAGGGCACCCGGCGCATCCGGGGCCACCAGCCGGGCGGCTTCGGCGCGCATGCCGAGCACGACGCGTTTGCCTTTAAGCGGTGCGGCGCGCTCGCGCGGCAGCACGACCTTGCGGCTCTGGTCGTAGACGAAGACGCCCTCGTCATTGATCGTGCCTTCGAGCAGGTTCATCGCCGGCGTGCCGACGAAACCAGCGACGAAGCGCGAGACCGGATGATGATAGACCTCTTCCGGCGTGCCGACCTGCTCCACCCTGCCGCCATTCATCACCACCAGCCGGTCGGCCAGCGTCATCGCCTCCGTCTGGTCATGGGTAACGAAGATCGAGGTAGCTCCGAGGCGACGATGCAGGCGGCGGATTTCGGCGCGCATGGCGATGCGCAGCTTGGCGTCGAGGTTCGATAGCGGCTCGTCGAAGAGGAACACTTTCGGCTCGCGGATCATCGCGCGGCCCATGGCGACGCGCTGCCGCTGGCCGCCGGAAAGGGCGGCCGGCCGACGGTCGAGGAAGGGTTCGAGGCTGAGCGCCTTGGCGACTTCGCCGATGCGCCGCGTACGCTCCGCCGTCGAAACGCCGGCCACCTTCAAGGCATAGCCGATATTCTCGGCGACGCTCATATGCGGGTAAAGCGCGTAGTTCTGGAACACCATGGCGCAGCCGCGCTCGCGCGGCTCCATCTGGTTGACGACACGGCCATCGATGGCGATTTCGCCGCCGCTGATTTCCTCGAGGCCGGCGATCATACGCAGCAGCGTGGACTTGCCGCAGCCGGACGGGCCGAGGATGACGATGAACTCACCCGACTGGATGTCGAGATCGACGCCGTGGACGACGGGGGTCTTGCCGTAGTTCTTCTTCACACCACGAATGGAGATCGGTGCCAAGGGAGTACTCCTTCACTTCTCGGTGGAGATAAGGCCGCGCACGAACCAGCGCTGCATCAGGATGACGAGCACCAGCGGCGGCGACATGATGATCAGGGTTCCAGCCATGGCGACGTTCCAGTCGGGCAGGCCGAATTCGGACGGGATCAGGGTCTTCAACTGCGTCACCGCAATGCCGAAATTCGGATCGGTGGTGATCAGCAACGGCCAGAGATACTGGTTCCAGGCCCAGACGAACATGATGGTGAACAGCGCGATCATATTCGGCCGCGAAAGCGGCAGCAGAATATCCCAGAAGAACCGGACCGGGCCCGAACCGTCCATCTTCGAGGCTTCGGCCAGCTCGTCCGGAACCGTCAGGTAGAACTGCCGGTAAAGGAAGGTGCCGGTCGCCGTGGCGACCAGCGGCAGAACGAGACCGGGATAGGAATTCAGCAGACCCCATTCGAGCTTGATCTGAATGCCGGTGATCTGCGAGACGAGCCAGCTTATCCCGGTGACGTCGAGGATCGTCTGGAAAGGCTGCAGCGCGTTGGCCGCAATCGAATAGGTCGGCACGATGCGGACTTCCAGCGGCAGCATCAGCGTGATGAAGATGATCCAGAAAATCACATAGCGGCCACGGAAGCGGAAATAGACGATCGAGAAAGCCGCCATGGAAGAAAGCATGACTTTGCCGGCACCGACCGTCGTGGCGAAGATGATGCTGTGGAACAGCTTGTTGCCGAGGTCGGCGCGAACCCAGGCGGCCTCGGCGTTTTCCCAGAAATGCGAGCCCGGCGTGAGCGGCAGCGGCACGCGATTGACCGTTTCCAGATCCAGCGTCGACGCGATGATGACGATGGCGAAAGGCAGGAGCGCGATCACCATGCCGAGCGCAAGAAGCGTATAGCAGATGAAGTTGAATATCGGCGTGCGTTCGATCATGTCCGCGACCTCACTTGTAGTGCACGCGCCGCTCGATGAAGCGGAACTGGAAGATGGTGAGAAGGACGACGAGCACCATCAGGATGATCGACTGCGCCGCAGCGCCGGAATAATCGAGACCTCTGAAGCCGTCGAAATAGATCTTGTAGACCATGAGTTCGGTGGCGCGCGCCGGCCCGCCCTGGGTCATGACGTCGACGATACCGAAGGAATCCTGGAAGCTCTCTGTGATGTTGATGACGAGCAGGAAAAACAGCGTCGGCGTCAGCAAGGGCAGCTGGATATCCCAGATCCGGCGCATCGGCCCCGAACCGTCCATGGCCGCCGCCTCGATCAGCGAGCGCGGAATGCCTTGCAGCGCCGAGAGGAAGAAGATGAAGTTGTAGCCGATATATTTCCAGGAGAAGGCGACGATGACGGCGATCATCGCATCCTTGCCGTCGAGCGCCGGGTTCCAGAGACCGGGCCAGACGTGATTGATGACCGACAGCAGGCCGGCCTCCGGCGCCAGGATGAAGCGGAAGGCGAGCCCGAGAGCGGGAGCTGCAATTGCGTAAGGCCAGATGAACACCGACCGGTAGACCTTGTGGCCGCGCAGTTCACGATCGGTCAAAAGCGCCAGGATGAGCGCCAGTCCCATGGCAATCGCCGTCGAGCTGAAGCCGAAGATCATGCTACGGGTGATCGAGTCCCAATAGATCGGATCGGTGAGCAACTGTTTGAAATTGTCGAAACCGACCCAGGCATTGCCGCCGCCCCATGGCTGCTCGAGCGTGAACGCCCAATAGAGCGCCTGCGCGCTCGGCCAATAGAAGAAGACGAAGATCAGCAGCAGCATCGGAAATGCGAAGAGCAGTCCGATCGTCGTCGAGGAGAAAGTGACGCGCTTTTCCATGAGTGGTCGTTTTCGTCCTGGTTTGGTTTAAAGCATGTCGCGCAAAAGTGTGCAGCGGTTTTGCGGTAACGACATGCGCCGAAATAAAGATCTAAAGCGCGAGCGGCGCGCTTTAGACGCGGGCGGCGAGTACGCATCCGCGGCCGATAAGGGAACTTACAAGGACGCACCCGGCGCGCGCCGCGGGCCGGGTGCGGCATATATCGGGCGATCAGGGGAGCTGAACGTTCTTATAGGTCTGCTGGAAGCGGCGCAGGAGCGTATTGCCGCGTTCGGCAGCGCCGTCGAGCGAAGCCTGGACATCGGCATTGTTGACGAAGATGGCCTGCAGACCATTGGCGATTTCGGTGCGGACCTGCAGCAGGCCACCGAGGCGGATGCCGTGCGGAGCCGCGTCACCGGCAGGCGATGCGGTCAGGCTCTGAATGGCGAGTTCGCGGCCGGCATAAGGCGCCTTGTCGTAGAAGCCCTGCTTCTTGAGATATTCGAAGCCGGAGTTACGAACCGGGATGTAGCCGGTAACGGTCGACCAGGTCAGAGCCTCTTCCGGCTTTGCGATGAAGTTGAAGAAGGCAGCGGCAGCCTTGTATTCAGCGTCCGAATGGCCCTTCAGAACCCAAAGCGAAGCGCCGCCGACGTAAGAGCTGTGACGGGTTGCGTCGCCGTAGGTCGGGAGCATGGAAACGCCCCAGTTCATGCCTTGCTTGGCGGTGCGGCCAACATTGCCATGGTCGCCGACCGAGGTCAGGATGACCTGGCAATCGCCGGCGGCAAAGGCTTCGACGAAGGTCTGGCCGACGGCCTTGTTTTTGATCACGGCAAGCTTGTTGTCATACCAGGACTTGAGGTCCTTGATATAGCTGACCAGAAGCGGGTTCTTGTTGAACACCAGCTCGGCGTCGAGACCTTCAAAGCCGTTCTTCTTCGTGGCGATGGCTTCGCCGTTGACGGCTTCGAACTGCTCGATGTACTGCCAGACTTCGTTGTTGGAGATGTCGAAGCCGAGCGGACAAGCATAGCCTGCGTCCTTCAGAGCCTTGAGGTCTTCGCCTGCTTCCTTCCAGGTTGCCGGAGCATGATCCTTGCCGATCTTGGCGAAGGCGTCCTTGTTCCAGTAGAGCAGAGCGGTCGAGGAGTTGAAGGGGAAGGAGTACATCTCACCCTTCGAGGTCGCGTAATAGCCCGATATACCTGAGAAATAATCGTTCCAGTCGACGGTGTAACCCATGTCGGCCATCAGCTTGTTGGCCGGATAATAGGCGCCGGAGAGCATGATATCGAGCGTGCCGGCATCGGAGACCTGGGCGATGGTCGGCTGCTTGCCGGCGCGGAAGGCAGCGATGGTGTTCTGCAAGGACGCATCGTAGCTGCCCTGGCTGGTGCAGACGACTTCGTAATCGGCCTGCGACTGGTTGAAGCGATCGCACTGTTCCTGGACACGCTTGGCAATGTCACCGGAGTTGCCGAACCAGAAGTCGATCTTGGTCTTATCGGCGGCGGCAGCGGGACCAGCAAGAAACGCTGTAGCGAGAAGGGCGCCAACGGCGCCGAGAAGCTTGGCTTGCATGAGAACCTCGAACGTAAAAGGGATGCGCACTTTCAGCGCACGCCCTATTAGCGGGTTCAAATTGCCGCGGCCAATGAATATTCCATGACATGAAATGATCGAAATCCAGTTGTCATAAAAAATTCACACAATTGTTATTCGCTGATATCGGAGAAATATTTATAGATATTTCGAAGAGTTCTTTAGCATATTGCGAGGAAATTTCTATTATATTCAAAACAATGGAATTTTAGGGGGAGTTTAATATTTATTTATATTTCGGCCGGACGGATTTATTCGCCCGCACCCTCCTAACGAAACTTGCCAACAGCCGGCATTTTTTGCGTTGCACTGGTGTGCAACACTGGCTCCAGCCTCAGGATTGAAGGGAATCCTTCAGGATCGCCGCAAAACGTGGATCGAATGCACGGCTGATCGGCCCGGCGGCGGCACCCAGCGCCACCGACCAGGGATCGGCTATGCCCGGCTGCAGGCGCGGCAGTGTCCGGCCGCGGCGCTCGGCGATCGACGGCAGCAGCGGGCCGATCGCCGCAAACAGCCTGCTTACCAGCGCTTCCGGCGCACTGCCGCAGAGGATCACCGTCTGCGGATCGAACAGCGTCTCGAGGAGATGGATGCTCCAGCGCAGGTCCGCTGCGGCCGCCTCGACCCAGGCGTGGATGCTGTGATCGCCCCTTAAGGCAAGCTCGTTGATCCGCGCATAAAGGTCAGGATCGGCGGGATCGATCGACAGACGCTGGTAGAGCGAGGCGAGCGAGGCGCGATGTTCGAGCGGCGTCGATTTGCCGTCGGCAAACAGCAATGCCATGCCGATCTCGCCGGCATTGCCGTTGGTGCCGCGGTAAAGCTCGCCGTTCAGAATGAGGCCGGCACCGATGCCATAGCCGACGAAGAGGCAGACGGCATGGTCGAGGCCATGGGCGGCTCCCACCATACGCTCGGCGGTCGCCGCCGCGGCCGCATCGTTCTGCAGGCCGACATCGAGCCCGGTGCCGGCGGCCAGCGTTTCCAGCAATGGAAACTTCTGCCAAGCCTCCATCATCCACGGATCGTCGCCGCTGCCGGCGACCCCGAAGGGTCCGGGCATGGCGGCGCCGAGGCCGACCAGCCGCTTTTCCGACTGCTGGACGATCCCGGCGAGTTTCGACCGCACGCCGGCGACGAGATCGAGGATGACCTTCGTCCCGTTAAACGGACCGCCTGGCGGCAGGCCGGCCTCGTCACGCACAAGAACGCTGCCGACCAGATCGACGGCGACCGCCCGCGTCACATGCCGGTCGATCTGCAGGCCGATCGCAAAGGCGCCCTCGGGCACCAGGCCGTAGGGGGTCGAGGGCTGGCCCCTGCCCTTCCGCACCGCCTCCTGCGAACTGACGAGACCATCGCGTTCGAGTTCCTCGATGATATTAGACACCGTCTGCTTGGTCAGCCGCGTCGCCCGCGCCAGATCGGCGCGTGAAAGCGCACCGTTGATCCTTAGGGCATCGATCATCACCCGCCGGTTGTGGGCGCTGGTGCCTTCGTGATTGGTGCCGCTCTTGGCCCGGATCGGTCGACTGTCATTCATCTGCAATTGCCTCTTGACTCCATTAGAATGTTGAAGAAGTATTAAGTCAATACATTTGACTTAATGAGGGACCGGAGAGTCCCAGGGAACGCAGGAAGCCCAGCGAGGCCTCCGACGACGCTCCGAGATGATGGACTGGCACGTTTTCAACACGCGCCTTCTCGAACACCGAAGGCGGCGAAGTCCGCCCTCGGCAATGCGTAAATGTCAAAAACTGGAGGCTGCAATGCTGAAATCCCTTAACAAGACGCTTCTCGGTGCGGCCTTGATCGGCGCATCCTTTGCGCCGCACGCTTTCGCCGAAACGACGCTGAACGCGCTCTTCATGGCACAGGCCGCCTATAGCGAGGCCGATGTGCGCGCCATGACCGACGCCTTCGCCAAGGCGAACCCCGACATCAAGGTCAATCTCGAATTCGTTCCCTATGAAGGCCTGCACGACAAGACCGTGCTGGCGCAAGGGTCCGGCGGCGGTTACGACGTCGTCCTCTTCGACGTCATCTGGCCGGCCGAATACGCCACCAACAAGGTTCTGGTCGACGTCTCTTCTCGTGTCACCGACGAGATGAAGAAGGGCGTGCTGCCGGGCGCCTGGACCACCGTGCAGTACGACGGCAAATATTACGGCATGCCGTGGATCCTCGACACCAAATACCTGTTCTACAACAAGGAAATCCTTGAAAAGGCCGGCATCAAGGCGCCGCCGAAAACCTGGGACGAGTTGACCGAGCAGGCAAAGACGATCAAGGACAAGGGCCTGCTCGCCACGCCGATCGCCTGGAGCTGGTCGCAGGCCGAGGCCGCGATCTGCGACTACACCACGCTCGTCAGCGCCTACGGCGGCGATTTCCTCAAGGACGGCAAGCCGGCCTTCCAGACCGGCGGCGGCCTCGATGCGTTGAAATACATGGTCTCCAGCTATTCCTCGGGCCTGACCAATCCGAACTCCAAGGAATTCCTGGAAGAGGACGTCCGCAAGGTCTTCGAAAACGGCGATGCCGCCTTCGCTTTGAACTGGACCTACATGTACAACATGGCCAACAATCCGAAGGACAGCAAGGTCGCGGGCAAGGTCGGCGTCGTGCCGGCGCCGGGTGTTGCCGGCAAGAGCGAGGCTTCGGCCGTCAACGGCTCGATGGGCCTCGGCATCACCTCGGCCAGCCAGCATCCTGATGAGGCCTGGAAGTACATCACCTTCATGACATCGCAGGCGACGCAGAATGCCTATGCCAAGCTCAGCCTGCCGATCTGGGCGTCCTCGTATGAAGACCCTGCTGTCACCAAGGGCCAGGAGGAGCTGATCTCCGCCGCCAAGATCGGCCTTGCCGCCATGTATCCGCGTCCGACGACACCGAAATATCAGGAGCTTTCGACCGCGCTGCAGCAGGCGATCCAGGAATCGCTGCTCGGCCAGTCCTCGCCCGAAGACGCGCTGAAGTCGGCGGCCGACAATAGCGGCCTCTGAGCAAAGCATGAAACCCGGGCGGCGCCCGCCGTCGCCCGGTTCGCTTTCGATAACCTATGAATGAAGAAGGGTCGCCTCGATGTCGGGCACTTGGCTGACAACCCGCGCGTGGCTTTTGATGCTGCCGCTTCTCGTGGTGATGATATCAGTCATCGGCTGGCCTCTGATCGATACTATCGGCCTCTCCTTCACCGATGCCAAGCTCGTCGGCACGCAAGGAAACTTCGTCGGCATCGACAATTATGCCAAGATGATCTCCGGCTCGAATTTCCAGCGCACGCTGATCACCACCGCATGGTTCGCGATCATCTCGGTCGCCGCCGAGATGGTGATCGGGGTTCTGGCGGCGCTGTTGCTGAACCAGCAGTTTCGCGGCCGCACCGCGCTTCGCGCCCTGATGATCCTGCCCTGGGCACTGCCGACCGTCGTCAACGCCACGCTCTGGCGGCTGATCTACAATCCGGAGTACGGCGCGCTGAATGCCGCACTGACCCAACTCGGTCTGCTGGAGGCCTACCGCTCCTGGCTCGGCGAGCCGGGCACGGCGCTGGCAGCCCTCATCGTCGCCGACTGCTGGAAGAATTTCCCGCTGGTGGCGCTGATCGCACTGGCCGCACTTCAGGCCGTGCCGCGCGACATCACCGCCGCCTCGCTGGTCGACGGCGCCGGTGCTTTCGCCCGCTTCCGCTTCGTCATCCTCCCCTATCTCGCCGGCCCGCTGATGGTCGGCTTGGTGCTGCGCACGATCGAAGCCTTCAAGGTCTTCGACATCATCTGGGTCATGACCCGCGGCGGCCCGGCCAACAGCACGCGTACACTGTCGATCCTCGTCTATCAGGAAGCATTCTCCTTCCAGCGGGCAGGCTCCGGCGCCTCGCTGGCATTGATCGTCACGCTGCTGGTGACGCTGCTTGCCGCCGGCTACGCCGCCCTGGTGCGCAAGACCGCCGGGAGTGCCGCTTGATGGAACGCCAGAGCCCGCTCTTTTCCGCCTTCATCCATCTCTGCGCGCTGCTGCTCGCCGCCGTCATCCTGGCGCCGATCCTGTGGCTGTTCATCATGAGCATCTCGCCGGCCGCCGATCTTGCCGCAAAACCCCTGCGCTGGTGGCCGCAGACGGCGGATTTCTCGCGCTACGCCGTGCTGCTTTCGACGCTCGAAAACAGCGCCGGCGCCGCCTTCACCTCATCGCTGCGCAACAGCATCGAGGTGGCGGGCATGGCGACGATCGCCGCCATCGCGCTTGCGATTCCGGCCGGCTGGGCGGTGTCGCGCACGCCTTCCGTCGGCTGGTCGCTGTCGATGGTGATCGCCACCTACATGTTGCCGCCGGTGGCGCTCGCCGTGCCGCTCTATATGAGCCTCTCCCATCTCGGCATGCTGAACAACGTCTTCGGCCTCGCCCTCGTCTATCTGACAATTCTCGCGCCCTTCACCACCTGGCTGATGAAATCGGGCTTCGATTCCATCCCGCGTGAGATTGAATCCGCCGCGATGATCGACGGCGCCGGCCTGTTCCAGACATTGCGGATCATCACGCTGCCGCTCGCCGCCCCCGTGGTCGCGACGTCCAGCCTCTTTGCATTCCTGCTTGCCTGGGATGAATTCTTCTATGCGCTGCTCTTCACCTCGGACCAGCGCGCCAAGACGCTGACCGTCGCCATCGCCGATCTCGCCGGCGGCCGCGTTTCCGATTACGGACTGATCGCGACGGCAGGCGTGCTCGCCGCCCTGCCTCCCGTGCTGATCGGCCTCGTCATGCAACGCGCCCTGATTTCCGGGCTTACCAGCGGCGGCGTCAAGGGATGAACATGACAGAAGAAACAATCCGGCCGGCCGGACTTGCCGCGATCGATCGCGAAATGGCGCGCCAGCATGTCGATGCGATCGCCTCCTACGAAGCTGCCCGGCCGATGGCGGCCAGGGCCGCCGCCTCGCTGAAGAAAACCGGCCGGCTGCTGCTGATCGGCATGGGCGGCTCGCACGCCGTCAACCGTGCCGTCGAGCCGCTCTACCGCGCGCTCGGCATCGATGCCCTCGCCTTGCCGCTGTCCGAGCAGCTCGGCCAGCCGCTGCCGATCAGCGGCAGGACGATCTTCGTCACCTCGCAATCCGGCGAAAGTGCCGAGGTCGTGCGCTGGTTCGACGAGACCGGCGGCACGGCGGAGACCTTCGGCCTGACGCTCGAAGGCAGTTCCTTCCTTGCAAGAACGACCCCGTCGCTGGTGGGTAGCGGCGGCACCGAGCTTGCCTTCGCCGCCACCCGCAGCCTGACGGTAACCTTCGCCCTGCATCTGGCAATCCTTGCCGCCCTCGGAGAAGATCCGGGCGCCGCGCTTGCCGTCCTCAGGGCGCCTGAAGACCAGGACATCGCCGACGCCCTCGCCGCCCTCGAAAACGTCGCGACCGTCGTCACCTCAGGCCGGCGGCTGCAGGGTGTCGCCGAGGCGCTGGCGCTCGGATTGACGGAACTGTCGCGTCGTCCCTGCTTCTCGCTGGAGGGTGGCCAGTTGCGTCACGGACCGATGGAGATGCTGGGGCCGGAGATCGGCGTCGTGCTCTTCCGCGGCTCGGACGAGACGGCCGGCCTGGTCACCGCAATGGCGGCGTCCGCCGTCGAGACCGGCGCCCCCGTCATCCTGTTCGACGCATCCGGGCAAGCGCCGGTCGCCGGCGCAGTGACGATCCGCTTTGCCCCTGCAACCGGCCTTGTCGCGATCTTCGCCATGCTGCCGGTTGCCCAGCGACTGATGATCGCCTTTGCCGATACCCGCGTGGAGAATGCCGGAACGCCTGTTCGATCCACCAAAATCACCCGGAGCGAATGAATGCGGCCACTTGCAGTCATCGGCAACGTCAATGTCGACCTGATCCTTGGACCGGCCGCCCCCTGGCCGAAGGCCGGGACGGAAATCATCGTCGACCATGACGAATTGCGGGTCGGCGGAGCAGCCGGCAACAGCGCGCTCGCCTGGCAGGCGCTTGGCGTCGAATTCGAGATCGCAGCCAATATCGGCAGTGACCAGTTCGGCCGCTGGCTGAGCGAAGCCTTCGGTCATCGTTCAGAGAAATGGCCGGTACGTCCTGAGAAAACGACACTCTCCGTCGGCATCACCCATCCGGACGGCGAACGCACCTTCTTCACCACGAGGGGCCATCTGCCGCGCTTCAGCATGGCAGACGTCTTCGCGGTCATCGAGGGCGAGAGGCTTCAGGGCGGTTATGCCCTTCTCTGTGGCTCGTTCCTGACCGACGATCTGACGAGAGAATATGACGCCGTGTTCGACTGGGCCGACAGCCATGGCATCACCATCGCCCTCGATACCGGCTGGCCGCTCGACGGCTGGACAGACGAGAATTGCGCGGCGACACGCGCCTGGCTCTCCCGCAGCGGCATCGCGCTGCTGAACGAGGTTGAATCGACGACGCTTGCCGGCATCGCCGATCCGATCGAGGCCGCCCGTCACATCAGATCGCATATGCCGGAGGGTGCGATCGTCGTCGTCAAACGCGGCCCGGATGGTGCCATCGCAATCGGGCCGGACGGCCTCTTGGTTTCGGTGGCCGCACCCGTCGTTGAGGTCGTCGATACGATCGGCGCCGGCGATGTCTTCAACGCCGCCTTCCTCGCCGCGCTCGCAAGCGATGCGCCGCTGGTTTCCTGCCTCATGGCGGGAACCGAGGTTGCCTCGCGCGCCATTTCCACCCTTCCCCGCAACTATGGCGGCCCGATACACCTGCAGGAGCCAGTGCGATGAGCGCACTCGAAATTCAGAACATCCGCAAGACCTATGGCGACGTCGAAACGCTGAAAGGTATCGACATCTCACTGGAAAGCGGCGAATTCCTGGTGCTGCTCGGTTCCTCCGGCTGCGGCAAATCCACCCTGCTGAACATCATTGCCGGCCTTGCCGAGGCGACGAGCGGCGATGTCAGGATTGGCGACCGCTCGGTGCTCGGCGTGCATCCCAAGGACCGCGATATCGCCATGGTCTTTCAATCCTACGCGCTCTATCCCAACCTGACGGTGCACCGGAACATCGGTTTCGGCCTGGAAATGCGCAAGGTGCCGGCGCCGGAACGCGACAAGGCCGTGCGTGATGCTGCAAAGCTGCTGCAGATCGAAAACCTGCTCGACCGCAAGCCGAGCCAGCTTTCCGGCGGCCAGCGCCAGCGCGTCGCGATCGGCCGCGCGCTGGTGCGCAAGCCTGAGGTATTCCTCTTCGACGAACCGCTCTCCAACCTCGACGCCAAGCTGCGCATGGAGATGCGCACCGAGATCAAGCGGCTGCATCAGATGCTGAAGACGACGGTCGTCTATGTCACCCATGACCAGATCGAGGCGATGACGCTGGCCAGCCGCATTGCCGTCATGCGCGACGGCCGCATCGAGCAACTCGGCACGCCGGAGGAGATCTACAACCACCCGGCGACACTCTATGTCGCGACCTTCGTCGGCGCGCCGCCGATGAACCTGCTGAAGGCAACAGTGCGTGACGATCGCCTGGCGCTTTCAGGCTCCGATGCCAGCCTGCCCCTGCCCGCCCGTTTCCGCGAGACGGCCGGCAATGGCCGCGACCTCATCCTCGGCATCCGTCCCGAGGCGCTTCGCACAGGCGGCACCGGCCCGTCGATCAAGGCAAACCTGGAGGTCGCAGAGCTGACCGGCCCGGAACTCGTCGTTACCGTCCTTGCCGGAAATCAGCGCCTGATGGCCTGCCTGCCGCCGCGCACGCCGATCCGCGACAACGAAAAGCTCACCCTCTTTTTCGACGAGGAGGCAATGCATCTCTTCGATCCGGAAACCGGCCTCAGCTGCGGCCGTTAGCGACGGAACGACTATCCCCGTCCCCTGCTCAATTCGCCGCGTCGGTGGGCTTCCGCTGGTAGACGTGGATATAGTCGACGAGCAGGATGGAAGGATTCGACGTTTCATCGATCGGCCAACCTGAGCCGAGTGCCAGGTTCACCAGCGGATAGAACGGCATATGGAACTCCTTCGGCGTATCGAAGCTCCAGATGAACTGGCGGTCGAGGTAGAAGCTCGTCTTGTCAGCTTGGATATCGACGCCGTAAGTGTGATATTCGCTGTTCAAAATTCCATCCTGGACGGTTTGCCAATGACCACCGGTGGTGTTCTGGCCACCCTGGCTCTGACGCCAGATATGAAAGCCCATGCTGAATTCGTAGGGCGCGCGTCCATAATATTCCAAGACGTCGATCTCTGCGGTGTATTTCGACCGGTCGAGCCCGATGAGCCAGAAGGCCGGCCAGACGCCCTTGCCCGGCGGCAGCTTCATCCGTGCTTCGAAATAGCCGAACTGCTGCGAGAATCCTTGGCCTTTCGGGTTCACCGACGACAACAGGCCCGACCGCCAGGTTCCATCGGCCTCCTTGCGCGCTTCGATCTTCAGAATTCCCTGATCGGTGGTAAACGGAAAGCCGGGGGCCGGATCGGTGAAACGGGCGTCACCGAAATCGCCGTTCCAGGGCGTATGGGCGATCCAGCGAGAGCTTTTCTCTCCCCAGGCCGAAACGTCGAGGCTGTCGAAACTCTCCTCGAACGTCAGTTGGTAGGCATTGATATTGAGCGGCTCCTGGGCGACGCTCGGTTGGCCGGGTAACGCCCCCAGTCCGAGGATGATGAGCAAACCAAAAGCCTTAGAAGATACCTTGTAACGCATTCTGCTCCTCCGAAAACGCCAAACCAATCGTTGGACTGCACTTGTTTCGATCATGAAGTGAGAACCCCGCTTCGTCGCGGCATGAGCCTTTGGACGACGATGGTCTCGATGCCGTCGGGTCTACCGACAACCTGCCACACGAGCAGCGCGAAGGCCCAGAAGATCGCTACTGCCGCCCCGCCGCAAAGCGCCAGGCTGACGACAAGGTTGAGGCCGACAGGCATGGCGGAGAGCATCGGCTCGATCCACAGCAGGAAAGCGATCATCGGCAAGCTCGCGGCCAGAGGCCGTAAAAAGGCATACAACTGAGCGGCAAACGTCGCTCCGATCAGCCGCCGCGTGATGATGAGCGATGCGGCATAGGCGACAAGCACCGCCACGATCCGCGCGCCCAATGCTCCTGCTACCTGAAAATAGACAACGCCCAGGATGGTGACCGGAACCCTGACGGCGAACTCGGCAAACATCCGGAGAGCGAGATAGCGGGTTTTGTTCAGGACCATAGCCAATGGCGGCATCATGTTCGTGGGAAGACCGAGCAGACTGACGATGCACAGCCATTGTAGAATCGGCGCCGCGGATGCCCATTTCTCGCCGACGATAATGCGCACGGACGGCTCGGCAAGAAAAGCGAGCGCGAGGAGGATGGGCGCGGCAACGAAGGTGATCGCGTTCGTCGCCTTCAGATAGGCCGCGATCAGATTCCGACGGTCATCGACGGTCGAGAATGCCGCCATCAGCGGACGCAGTAATGGCCCGACGAAGGTCTGGTATGGAATACCGGCGATGTTGTCGGCGACGCTGAAGGCGCCGAACGTCGACAAGCCGGTAAAGCGCGGCAAAAGCAGCCGGTCCAGTTGCCAGTTGATCGAACTCAGCACCTGCGAGACGGTGTTCCAGCTGATCATGTCCTGAAAGTGCTTCCACTCGGAAAGGCTGAACCTCGGCCGCATCGGCGCAAAGACATAGGAGGTGATCGCCGCGGCGGTCGGGCCTGCAACCGCGCCGATCGCCAGTCCCCAATAGCTGCCGGTCGCGACCGCCACCCCGACACCGAATAGTAGTGTCGACCCCTTGGTGATGAGATCGAGTGCGAACTCGCGTTTGAAATCGAACCGCTGCATGAACAACACCATGCGCGGGCTGATCACACTGCGCATGGCAGGCGCGATGGAGAGCACGGCGACAAGAGAGAAAATCCGGGAATCGTCATAGATCAGCGCCATCGGCCAGGAGATGATCATCATCAGCGTGCTAATGGCCACGCCTCGAAGCAGGCTGAGGGTAAGGGCCGTGGCAAACATATCGTCCGAAGGCGACGGCTGACGCATCAGGGCCTGCGTCAGCGGCAGGTCCAAAATTGTCTCGACGATGACCAGCACCGAGGTCGCGATGGCGACCAGGCCGAAATCCGCGGGGCTCAAAAGCCTTGCCAGGACAAGGAGGCTAACGAAATCGAGCATCCGCGCCAGGAATTTTCCGCTGATGGTCCAGATGCTCGCCGTCGCCGTCCTCTGAGATACGCTTGACATGGTCTGTTTATTTATTCCTCGTCGAGGGTTTGAGAGACGGTTTCGGTCGCGGCGGCAACGCAGGCGGCTCCGCTTCTTCCCGTCAGCCCGGCCGTCTTCTGAAGACGTCGGCGGGTCGGTCGCCATGGGTGGATAGTTGTTGCTCGATCAGGCCGGACAGACGGTCGCGGAACACGGCGGAAGAGAATTTCAGCGAGTGCGCGCGGATCGCATGCGGATCGATATCGTCCTCCACCTCTTCGAACGCCGCCATCGTTTCCAGCAGAGCTTCTGTGGTCTGCTCCGCGAAGCGAAAGCCGACCTGCGGCGAGGAAACGGTCTCCCTGGCGCCGCCGGCGTCGAACGCCAGGACCGGCCGCCCCGATGCCATGGCTTCCACCGGCAGGATGCCGAAATCTTCGGTACCCGGAAACAACAGGGCGCGGCATCGCGACAGGTGATCGCGCAGAACGTTGAAGGGCTGATGGCCGAGAAACTCGACGGTCGGTCCGGCAATCGACTTCAGATAAGCCAATTGTTCGCCCTCGCCGATCACCACCAGTTTTCGGCCGGCCTCGGTGCAGGCGCGAACGGCGATATCCGGCCGCTTGTAGGTGGTCAGCTGTCCCGCATAGAGATAGAACTCGCCTTTCCCCTTCCCCACCGCAAAATCATCGGTCGCAACGGGAGGATGGATGACGATGGATTCCCGGTCGTAGAAGCGGCGGATGCGGCTTGCGACATAATCGGAGTTGGCGACGAACAGATCGACCCGCGAGGACGTCGTCACATCCCAGGCGCGCAGCATGGGCGCGGTGATCGACATCAACGCGCGGCCCACCCAGGGAAGGCCATGGCGATAGACATGGAACTGATCCCAGATATAGCGCATCGGCGAATGGCAGTAGCAGACGTGGAGGGCGTCGGCGCGTGTGATGATGCCCTTGGCGGGTCCGGATTCGCTCGACAGCACGAGATCGTAATCCTGCAGGTCGAACTGCTCGAGCGCGAAGGGCATCAGCGGCAGCATCTTGGTATAATGACGCTGCGCGCCGGGGATCTTCTGCAGGAAGGACGTGCGGATGTTCCGCGTCTTCAGAAAATCGCTGATGCGATCCCGGTTGCAGACGAGGGTGAAGATGTCGGCCTGCGGAAACATGCGGCACAGTTCTTCGACGACCTTCTCGCCGCCGCGCATCGAAACGAGCCAGTAATGCACGATGGCAACCCGCAGCTGCTTGGTTTCGCTTGCGCTTCCGGCCTCCGCGACGCGTCTTTTCGCCATCACAGGCGCATCACCAAGAAATGCTCTCGCGTCAGGAAGAGAGGTTGTTGCTTTAAGGGTCAACTGAATACTCCTTGTATCGCCACGCCGTCTGTCAGTTCGGGAACCACATTCGTTGAAATCAGGCTGTGATATTCGGCAAGAAGCGCGTCGCGCCATTCTTCGTGTGTCGAGGCGAGATCCGGCGACAGCCGGAAAGCCCGCTCGCTCATGGCGCGGACCTCATGCCCCGGCATCTGGCTAAATCGCGCCAAAGTCTCGGCAAAGGCGCTTTCGTCAGCCGTATCACAGGCAAGCGCCATGCCGGCTCTTTCCATTTCCTCGGCGAGAAAGGCGCTGCGCGACATGATGACCGGCAGACCGCTCCTGGCTGCTTCGATAGCGACGAGGCCGAACGGCTCGGGATAGCGCGAAGGCATCAACAGGGCACGCGCCTTGCGGATGGTCGGGCCAATCTCCGCATGCGACTGCCAGCCCAAGGCCCTGACGTGATTTCCTGACGCTGCGACCAACGGCATCAGCGGCCCGTCCCCGATCACGCAGAGCCTGACGCCGGCTCTGCGCGTGGCGGCCACAGCATCTTCTATGCCCTTCTCCTCGTCCAGCCGCCCGATGAAGACGAACTCGTCGTTGGCCTCCGCCTCGATGCGTTTGATGGACAGGGGAGCGACGGGATTGCGGATCGTCGTCAGCCGCTCCGGCCGATAGCCGGCGCCGACGAGAAAGCTCGCCATCTTCTCGTGCAGCAGAATTATCCGACCGAAATCGGCCTGATCCTTCAGGCGCCGGAGGATATTGGAGCCGCGGGCGACCCGCCACAATTTATGCGAATAACTTCTCTTGTCGCAGGCCGTTGCGATGCAGCTTCCCCCGAGCGGACGTCGAAGGCAGATTTCCTGCGCCTGATAGTCGAAGAACGCGCCGTTGGGGCAGGCCGTGAAGAAATCGTGTGCGTGAACCACGCATCGCCTGGCGACCGGCATCAGCGCCCTGAAAATTGCCGGAGACAGGATCTGGTGCCAGCCATGCACATGATAGACGGTGTTGGCGGTGTCCTGTGCGGCAATCCAGTTGGCGACCATACGGACGGCGGCGCCATTGTGAATGCCGGTCACGAAAGCCTTGGCACGTTCGGCGCTGAGCAGGTCGCGGCTGTTCAGCCCGACCATCGAGACCCCAAGTGCGGCAAGCTCCGCATTGGCGGCGTCATCCCCGCAAATATAGGTTACAGGGATGCTGAGCCCCCGAAAAAGCTTGGCAGACAACACCGCAAGCGCTGTTGCACCGCCTCTGGCCACCGAGTAGTCGTCGATGATGACGACGCGATCGATTTTTATGGTGCCGGGGCGGGGAAAGCGGCCGAAGCTAGCAGCGGATCGAGGGGCCTCGGGGAGCGATGAGCCCATCACTTCACCGAAACCGCGTTGGCACAGGCCTCCAGCGCCTTGCGGTTGAGAATGCGGATCTTGCCCTGCCCGCCGTCGATGATCTTGCTTTCCCGCAGGCGCCTCAGGCATTGATTGACCTTCTCGCGGGACGCCGGCAGCGTCGCCGCCAGGTCATTTTGCGAGATGATCAGCTCGTCCCCGCTGTTTGCCGCATCTTTTCCATATACGGCGGAGAGCCGCAGCAGCGTACTGGCCAGCCTCGACTGCAGGCTCGACGCCGCATTTGCAATGATCCGGAGTTCAAGCTCTGAAATACGCGCCAGCGCCCTGGAGAAGACTTTTTCGCGAAAGCTGGGGTCGCTGGCGTACATGTCGCGCAGCAGCCGGCCTTCGAAGAAATGCAGTTCGCAGTTGGAACCGGCTCGGTATTCGAGGCTCAAGGCCTGCCTGCGCAGAACCTCGAGCTCGCCGATAAGGCCCGATTTCGGAATGATCTCGACGATGAATTCCCTGCCGTCGGGTAGCATCGTGCTTGCGCTGACCACCCCCGACTGTACGCGCGCAAACGTATCGACGAGAACGCCGGCCCCGGCGATGACCTCGCCGCGCCGGAAACGTCGGACGCTCGATCGGCAGGAAAGAAATTCGTCGTCAATGACGATGCGACTGTTGAGATGAATGCCGCCGTTAGCCGGTACCGCCGCCTTGCCGATGCCGGCTCTGCGATCTGATGCGTGTGTCAACCCGTCCATGCGCACAACTCCCAGTACTCGAATAACCATAGGCAATGCTGCACTGCATCATTTATATTGTCTTAATATGAGAGTCAAATAACATCGGCAAGAGATAACGCAAAGATAAAGTCTACATTTGGTTGAGAAGCAAAAGATACATTATCAATTGCAATCAAAATTTCGGCGAAACCACAAAACCATCGTTCAATCAATGACACATGCTTATTAAACAGTCTTGGTGAATTAAAAATCAGCAACAACCGAAATGATCATATCAAAACTGTAAATGAATCTGCGCCTATTAATCACCATGAAGTAGGTTAGATTGTCATTAGATATGAAAATAAGGCTATTGGGTGTAGTTGGAATTCACTAATGCCGGTTAGTAGCATAAAGAATTTGTTAAGGATTATGACCTTGGTAACAGACAACCAGGGTGCGGCGCAGCAAACTTTCAACGGTTCTTAATCGGAATGTTTGGAGACCACCGATGACATGGGAAGCACATAGTTTCGAGGCTTGGTCGCGTGTTGGGCGGCCGCCCGCGAAAGGCGGCGATCTCCATTCGTCCCGGCCCCGTGCAGCGGGCAGATCGTCGAAGCGCGCGATAGACCTTTTCATCGCCGTTATCGCCTTGATCCTGCTTTCCCCGCTTCTGTTGCTCGTCGCACTGATCGTGAAGATGAGCGACCGCGGCCCGGTCTTCTATTCCCATACGCGCATCGGGGTCGGCGGAGCGCCATTCGGATGCCTCAAATTTCGGACGATGAAGACCGACGCGAGTGCTCAGCTTGCCGAATTGCTGGAAAACAACCCGGCTGCGCGAAGCGAATGGGAAGCGACGCGCAAGCTGAAGGACGATCCGAGAATCACGGCCGTCGGCGAGATTCTGAGGCGGTCGAGCATCGACGAGCTTCCGCAACTGATCAATATCATGCGCGGCGAAATGAGCCTTGTCGGCCCCCGGCCGATCACCGCCGAGGAACTGCCGCGCTACGGCGAGCATATATGGGCCTACATGGCCGTCCGCCCGGGCCTGACCGGTCACTGGCAGACCAGCGGGCGCAATGATGTCAGCTACGAGTACCGGGTTTCCCTCGACGTCCAGTATCTCAACAACTGGTCGCTCGGCCGGGACTTCGTCATCATTGCCAAGACAATTCCCGCCCTGTTTTCGCAGCGTGGCTCGTACTGAGCCTTCAGGGGGAGGGCTGCCGATCATGCCTGAAATCGGAAGACACGCTACTCCCCCCGTCCCCTCCAAGCTGCCAGCACCCGGTCACCCGGTGCCTGGTGACTCCGTGATATCGCCATTTTGGAATAGGACGACATGACCTCGAGCACGATCTTCAGCGGTGTTTCTCCGATATCTCTGCCTCCCGCAGCCACTGGCGGGAATTCGCCGCTGACCTTGCGGGATATGCTGTTCTTTCTCAGAATGCGCTGGTTGTGGATTGTGACGACGACGATCGCCTTCCTCGCAATCGCAGGGAGCTACCTGCTGACCGTCGAGCCGACTTTCGTTGCCAACACGCAGCTTGTGATCTTCCCCCAGGTGAGCGGCTCCGAAGCCCAGAGGGCTTTCGCGGAAGACGCATTTATAGAGGGTCAACTGGAGATTGCCAAATCCAGCGATGTCGTCAGCGGAACGGTAAGAGTCCTTGGTCTCGACACCGATCCTGACTTTGTCGATCAGACGCCTTCGCTGCAGGACAGGGCAAAGAACTGGTTGATGGGAATCTCTTCAGAACCGGACGCATCTCAGGAAACGGCAGACGCAGCCACGAGTGAGAGACGACCGCAGACGGAAGAGGAGCGGACCCACGATCGGGCGATCGCCACGCTGCAGAGTATGATGGGAGTACGCCGGATCGGCAGTTCGACGATCATCGAGATATCGGCGGCAGCGTCCACCCCTCAGAAGGCAGTCGACATCGCCGACACGCTCGCCAGGCAGTATATCCAGAAGAATATCGCGATGAAGGCCAATGCTTCCCGGCAATATAGCGACTGGCTGGCAAAATTCGTAATCGAGCAGCAGCGGGGACTGGCCGAAGCTGCCAGCGCCCTGGCCAGCTTCACCAGCAATCCGCGCGATCAATTCAAGCTTGCGGAACTGCAGAGCGCGACGGACGCTCGCCGCACCCTCTATGAAAATACCTTGAACCAGCTGACCGAAGCCAAGCAGCGCATCACCTACCCGGTGTCCGATGCGACGATCGTCTCACGAGCCACGCTGCCTCTTTCGAAGGAGAGACCACGCAGCACGCTCATCATCGCCTTTGCGGCGGCGGTTGGTCTTGGCGCCGGCCTGGCACTTGCCATGATCAGGCATGCCGGCGATCGCCGGATCGTCCGCCCCCATCAGATCGCGGAAGCCGGTGGGTTGCCCTTCGTCACTTTGCTGTCGACATCGAGGAAGAGCCGGAATGGAGACCCCGCACGTTTCCTCGCCGCCGACACCGGCAGTAGCGACACAGCCGCCTATCCTGTTATTCCGGGCATGGCGGAATTGAGCGCGACGGTCGTCGGTCTTCGGCGCAAACGCCGGGTCGTCATCGGTATAGTCGCCGTCAATCCCGGCAGTGGCGCATCGACCATAGCATGCGAACTTGCGGTGCTGTCGTCGATATCAGGGGCGCACACGCTGCTGATCGATGCGGCCGCGCAGAAATCCTCGCTCAGCAAATCTATCGCGCCCGATAGTTCCACAGGCCTAGTCGATGTTCTCGACAATGGTGAGCTGATTCAGACGGCGGCATTACCGCTCACCCCGACGCTGAAATTCCTTCCCCTCGGCAAGGTCGAAGCGGTGACGCCGGCCATTCGCCTGAGTTCCCGCCGCACGCAGTTGAGCTTTGCCGACCTGAAAAAGGAATTCGACGCCATATTCGTCGATATCTCCTCATTCTCCGCGTCGCCGGATGCCAATGCGATCGCGTCGGAGCTGGACGGTGTCCTCGTGGTGACCTCGCACGGGCACACTTCGATCGACGATACCATGCGCGTCATCGACACGCTGCGGAATGTCGGCGCGGAGATCCTCGGGGCGATCATCAACCATGCGCCGAAGAGAATGCAGTCATGACCTCCCCCTCGGCAGAAGCAACCAGGCAGGACGGGTCGATCGGGCCGGCGCCTGTCCCTTGCGGACCTGAAGCCATGGCGGAGCGCGCAAGCCATCCACTGCGAATGGCCGTGGGGATCGCCTCGGCGGGCCGCCCCTCGATACTGCGGGAGACGGTCGACTATCTGACCACCCTGCCGAACCAGGCTGAGCGGCTGATCGTCTGCGTGCCCGCGATCGACGATGCCGCCGGGCTCGCCGACCGCTGCGATGTGGAAGTCATCGTCGGCAGCCGCGGCCTGACCTCCCAGCGCAACCGGATCATCCAGGCTGCCGCCTTCGATATCGATGTTCTGATCTTCCTGGACGATGACTTCATTCCCGCCGCGACCTTCCTGCCCCGGATGGCGGCCGTCTTTGCGGCTAACCCCAACGTGGCGATCGCCACCGGCGAAGTCCTGGCCGACGGTGTCCTCGATGGTGGCCTCAGCATGTCAAAGGCCCTGCAGGTCCTTGATACTGCGGGCGAAGCAACCGAGCAGGTGACGGAGGTCTACAACGCCTACGGATGCAACATGGCAGTTCGCCTTTCACCCGTTCTCGAGCACGCGCTGGCCTTTGACGAACAGCTGCCGCTCTATGGCTGGCTCGAGGATGTCGATTTCAGCCGGTCCATCGCCCGCTATGGCAGGTCCGTGCATGTCGAAGGCGCCCGCGGGGTGCATCTCGGTGTCAGATCCGGGCGCCAGCCCGGGCGAAGGCTCGGCTATTCGCAGGTTGCCAATCCCGTCTATCTGATCCGGAAGGGCACGATGTCGAGGGGTCGTGCCGTCGTCCAGATCGGCCGCAACATCCTGGCGAATACGCGGGGCCTCTTGTTCAATGACCGCTTGATCGACCGCTGGGGACGTCTGAACGGAAATTTTCTGGCGCTGTCCGATCTTGTTGTCGGCCGTACCTCTCCGTCCCGCATTCTCGAGTTCGGCAATCCTTCGCCGCGCGAGATGCCGTCGCCATCGATCGCAACGAAACGGAGATAGCAGACAATGCAGCACACATCCTTGTCCGATCGCCTCGTCTCCGTCGCCCTTGCCTTGCTGGTATTCTCCTGCATGACCGGCTGGAGCGTCGCCCATGCGGAAAACTACACTCTTGTGCCGGAAGACCAGGTGAGACTGCGTGTCGTTGAATGGCGATCGTCGGATTCCCGATATGCCAGCTGGGAGGCGCTCGACGGGACCTATGCCGTCGACGATGCCGGCAATCTGTCGATCCCGATCGCCGGCCAGGTGCAGGCGATCGGGAAAACAACGCAGCAGGTCGCCGATGCGATCGCCGGCGCACTGTCCGAAAAGGCCGAACTGCCGGGAAAACCGTTCATCGCCCTGGAGATCGCCCAGCATGCGCCGATCTTCTTAACCGGAACCGTGCAGACCCCCGGGCGCTATGCTTTTGAGGCAGATATGACGGTCATGAAGGCCGTCAGCATTGCCGGCGGCTTCCTTCGGGATCGCGAGGAAAATACCGTCTTCGAGCGCGACCGGATCCAGGCTGCAGGCGCCTATCGAACGGCCATTCTCAACAGGCGCGATCTTCTGATGCGCCAGGCGCGGCTGCGTGCCGAAATTGCCGGCGAACAGAGTTTCGAGATCCCTGCCGAGCTCGTCGGAACGCCCGATGTGGACAAGCTGAAGGCGCAGGAATTGAACCTGATGCGGCTGCGCCGCGTCGATATCCAGAGCCAGATCGACGCGGCGAGCGACCTCGCGCGTCTCTACGGCCAGCAGGTCGAGTCGCTCGAAGCCAAGATCAATTCGCAGAAGCGGCAGATCGATCTTGCGCAGAAGGAACTGGATAATGTCAACAGTCTGGTGAGCAAGGGCCTGGTCAGCAATTCCCGTCAGGTCTCGGTCGACCGCTGGGCGGCGGATGCACAAGGTACGCTGATCGATCTCGAGGTCGCCCTGACCACGGCTCGCCAGGGGCTCAGCGAAGCCGATCGCTCGAAGATCAACATCGCCAACAGGCAGAACAGCGAAAACCAGGAACTGCTGAATCAGGTCAATCTCGCGATCGGCAGGGCGGCAATCGACATCCAGGTGGCGCAGCTCCTCGGCGAACAGGCCGGATACAGCGCTCAACTCGCCCAGATGAATACCGACATGCCGGGTCTTGGCAGAGCACAGAAAAACTACCGGATCGTGCGTCGCAACGACGATGGGACTTATCGCAACATAGAGGCGGACGAGACGACCACCTTGCGGCCACATGATGTCGTCGAAATCGGCATCGACACGGACCTTCAGACGCCACCGCCTCCACTGCAACTGCAGTCCGCGCCGCAGCAGCAAAGCTCGGCAGTCCCGCTGTCTGATGTCGCCGGAGACAATCAGGCGGCTCCCGGCTGGATATCCCAGACGGGATCGAATTAGGGGGCGGCTGTGATCATCGATGACAACAGGCGGCTTTCGCCTCAAGCATCGCGCCGAAAGCCGGATACCGGTTTTCGGCAAACCCGATGCCTTGGCTGTTCGTCCTCCGGATCGGGATCTGAAGCATGTCGATAGAACCGATCGGCTTCCTCATTCTGCTGCTTGGCCTGCTCACCATGGTCAACGGTGCGCGTTTTTCTATAGCGACCCTCTGCCTGTCGACGCTCTTGGGCGCCGCAGCGGCGCTCCAATTGCCGGCGCTCGGCGGCAGCAGCATCCAGCCGAGCCATCTTCTGGTGCTCTTTCTCGTTGCGGCCGCCCTGCTGCGCCCGGCTCAAACGCAGGCCATACTGACCAGCCTCGCCTATCCAGGCCCCGGCTTCTGGTTTGCCACCTACATCCTGTTTTCCGTGGCATCGTCTTTCTTCTTGCCCCGCATTTTTGCCGGCGCAACCCTCGTCTATTCCTCGGCACGAGACGCATCGGGCATGATGTCGACGGTAGCCGCGCCGCTGGCGCCGGGTTCGTCCAATCTCAGCCAGTCTGTCTATCTGCTCGGCGACCTCGCCTGCTTTGCCGCCGTTTCGGGGCTTGCGAGACTTGGATATGCCCGTTTCATCGCACAGCAGTTGATCGTGGCGTCAATCGTCTGTTTTGCCCTGGCGTTGATTGATATCGGAACCTTCCTGACCGGCCAGTCCTACCTGCTCGATGTCATCAGGAACGCAAATTATACGATGCATACGGCCGAGACGATCAGCGGCTTCAAGCGCATTGTCGGACCCTTTCCCGAAGCAAGCATGTATGGCGCGGTCGCACTGGCCTATTTTTCCTTCACGCTCATGCTCTGGCTGGAGCGTGTTCAAAGCCGAATGGCGGGACTTGCAACGCTTTTCATCGGCCCGACGATCGTCCTCTGCACGTCGACGACCGCCTATATCGCGGGCATCTTCGTCGTCTGCATGTTCGTGCTGTTCTGCCTGAAACGGCTGATCGGGGGCCCGGCTACGACTGCGCATGTCACACTCCTGGTGATCACGCTGTTCTTGATCCCCTGCGCCATCGTCGCACTCAGCCTTGTCCCCGACGCGTGGGATTCCATCGCCGGCCTTGTGAACACCACCTTATCGGACAAGCTCCAATCGCAATCCGGCGAAGAGCGGACCGCCTGGAATACGCTGGCATTGATCGCATTCGTCGACACCGCTACCTTCGGCGCCGGGCTCGGCACGGTTCGAGCTTCGAGTTTTATCGCAGCCCTGCTCTCTAATGTCGGTTTGACCGGCACTCTGCTCTTCGCCACCTTCCTGTACAGCCTTGTGAGGGCGTCCGGCCGGCACATATCAGGCGATCGGGAAACGCACGCGATCGGAAACGCCGCAATTATGGCATCGATAGCCCAGGTCGCCTCGGCATCGATATCAGGAAGCGGTACCGATCTCGGCTTGCTGTTCAGCACCACGGCGGGCCTGGCGGCCGGCTGCCTGGCGACAACCAATATCTCGCCACGACAGGCGACCCGATCGCTTGCCAACCGGACCCCACTGGAGACATCGACATCTCAGATGAGAGCGCCGATGTTTTCAACGCGATGACGCCCGCCTTGCAGTTTCGCCATGGCGCGAGATGGTCTCGTCGAGCCATCGGCATGCCCGCGCCGGTTCGGAATCGGCCGGCCGCGCCGCATCTTTCAAACATTGCCGGTAATAGCAATTCGTCGGCCGAACGCGATCGCGCAAAACCGTCCCCAGAAGGCTATTCTGCGGATTCTATGTCAAAATCAGCTCTGCTGGCGCTCTCTGGTGGCCGCGACGTTATCTGCGACGGAATTGTTTTGCCGCTGCCTGGCACTACGCCGCACAAACCCCGAAACGAACACGCCTGCCAAGTAGCCGACTTCCATGAGTGCGAGGATGGCAATAGCGGAGAGGATGGCGGCGATCATGGAGGAGCCGTCGGTGAAAACCACGCTGCCGAAGCCGATTGCCACGAGGAAGGCGAAAATTGCGAAAGCCCAGGCACGGATGGAAGCTCCGGCAGCTATCGATATCACCGCTGCCACGACTGCGGTGATCAGCATGACAATTCCCCTTCCCTCTGCTTTCCGACAACGGTCCCGGTACCGACCGTCGTACCGCGAAACACGATGTCGAAACACAGCCTTTTTACAGGCAAGGCACTCTTCATGGCGAATATCTCAACAATGAAACACATAAAAACCGCCGGCGGCCAGACACCCGTTCAGCTCCGCGGCGCTGAACACCGGCTATATATACCGAACAGGGCCTTCATATGACAGACCCGTCGGCTCAATTCTCAATCGTTCCCTCGACGGGCAACTCAATGCCGATTCATTCGTATTGCGCACAATCGGAAGGGTGATGACATGAACAATCAGTGCGTCGTCTACGTCACGGATGTCGAGTATTCATTTCCAACCATTCTCTCCGCACTTCAGGCTCGCAAATTTGCAAGCCCCGCGACAGATGTCTGCGTCCTCATGTCGGAACATCTCAATAATTTCGAGGAGCTGAAAGCCCTGCTGGCAACGAGCCGGGTCGACTTGATCGATGCGACCGACGCGCTGCGGGATTCGCTCGGCAGGCTCGACAGTTCGCATTTCCAGGGACGCATCAGCGTCAGCACCATGGCCAAGCTGGTCCTTTGCGAGATCCTGCCTACCAACTATACCCAGATCATCTATCTCGATGGAGATACCCAGATCGTCAGCGATCTCAGTCGGCTCGAAAATGCCACTGTGCCCGAGGGCAGGTTTTTCGCGGCGCGCGACTATACCGCGATCCATGACTTCCTCGACACTGGAAAGAGCAGCTACTATTTCAATGCAGGGGTGCTGAAATTCCACCGCAACGGTTGGATCGGGCAGGAGGCGCTTGAGCTTTTTGCTAAAAACCCCGAGGCCTGCGAGGGTAAACATGATCAAGGCGCATTGAATTATGTCTGCGGTTCATCGCTTATCCTCGTATCGAACCGCTGGAACTTCCCCAAACAGTTCCTTCATCTGGTAAACATGTCCTCCCTGTCGATCGTCCATTACATGGCGCATCCGAAGCCGTGGCATGGCACCTTCTTTCCATGGACCGACAAGGAAAGCCAAGTCTACGTCGACCTGCGCAAAGCACATCCGATTTACAACGCGCTGTATCGCGGAATAAGCTTCGACCGTAAGATGCTGTATAAATACCGGTCGATACGAGCGCGCATCGAACACGCAATCGAGAAAAACGGACCCCATCCGCGCGTCCAGAGCCTGCTGGTCGGCGGCGACTACGCCGTATGATGATGTGTTGTTGGTCAGACCTGAGGATTGTCCGCGTGACGGATGTCGGGATTGCCGGTCGAGCCGTGGATTGCAGGCGGATGCGCAAGTATTCATCCATTCACCCAGAATGGATAGTGTTCAGGACAGAATATGAGTTATAGGGCTTCCGCCGCCAGTATCTCGCATTACCTAAAAGCTCGCCTGCGCCGGACGCTCAAGGCTCGGCAGGTTCGTTACGACCTGCTGCGCGACGGGCTCAAGCAGGCGCGTCATGTCGTCATCTGCGTCATCCGCGACGAGGGACACCGGCTGGCATTCTTCCTGCAGTATTATCGCGATCTCGGCTTCGAGCACTTCATCTGCATCGACAACGGCTCGTCCGACGGTACGGCCGAGTTGCTGTCCAGCTTCGACGATGTGTCCCTTCTTTCGGCTCATGGCTCCTACAAGGCGGCGAGATTCGGAAACGACTGGATCAACGAAGTAATCAACCGCCACTGCCGGGAGAAATGGGTCCTCTATGTCGATGCGGACGAGTTTCTGGTCTATCCGCATTGCGACACACGACCGATCGATCAATTGACCACCTATATCGAATCCATGGGCGGCCACTCGCTCCGCTCGGTCATGATCGACATGTACAGCCCGCATCCCGTTCTCGAAAACATATGCGAACCCGGTCGCAATCCGCTCGAGGTCTGCAATCTCTTCGACCGATCCGGCTATGTCGCACATTTCGACAAACGCAACGGGACGATATGGATCAAGGGCGGCGTCCGCGGGCGCGTCTATTTCCACGACCGGCTCTGGGACGGCCCCGCGCTCAATAAGATACCACTCGTCTATATCAAGGGTGAACGTCTGTTTCTGAAATCATCGCACCAGGTCTGGCCGCTCTCCCTAAATCTGGGCGACATGCGCGGAGCGCTCGGCGTGTCCGGCGCTCTTCTGCATTTCAAGTTCCTGTCGACCTTCGTGCACAAGGTTGCCGATGCGGCGCACCTGTCCCAACATACGGAAGAATATACCGTATACTCTTCGAGCAAGGACATGGATGACTTCGTCTGTGAGGATACGGGCACCTACAGAAGCTGGAAGGACCTGTCCGATCACGGGCTGATCCAGGGTGAAGGTTGGCAATACTGGAGACATGCTTGCGAGAGCGAAGTCTAGAGCAATTCCAGCAAAAGTGCGTAGCGGTTTTGCGTCCGGAATTGCGTGAAAACAAAGAGATAGAGCATTTCCGTGATTCGGAGAAAAACGGAAATGCTCTAAAGCAGGCCGCGCAAAATCCGCAGTGGTTTGCGACGATGTGCATGAAGGCAAACCGCCAGGCCGATCTTTCGGCCCTGCTTGCTCCGATTTATCAACGCCCACCGCATCAAACACAGAACCCGCCGGTGGCGGGTTCTGTCGAGGCTTTCTGCTGCTCCGTTTTTTGTTTATCGCGGCGGTGCCTCAAGCGAGAGACACTGCCCCCTCGGCATAAGCCTCAAGCGCCTTCCGATTGAGAATGCGGATTTTGCCCTGTGTCCCGTCAACCACCTTGCTCTCGCGCAAACGGCGCAGACATTGGTTGACCTTCTCACGCGACGCCGGCAGCGTCGCGGCCAGGTCGTGTTGGGAGATAATGAGCTCATTGCCGCTATTCTGCGTATCGACGTTGTACAAGGCAGAAAGACGCAGCAGCGTCCGGGCCAGTCTCTGCCTTAAACTCGACCCGGCGTTGGAAATAATCCGCAGTTCGAGTTCTGAAACACGCGCCAGTGCCTTCGACAGGATCTTCACCTGAAATTGCGGATCATTCGCACACCAGTCCCGCAGCAAGCGGCCGTCGAAGTAATGCAGTTCGCAGTCCGCCGTGGCCCGATATTCCAGGCTGAGAGACTGTTTGCGCAACACCTCCAATTCGCCGATCAAGCCGCCTTTCGGAATGATTTCCACGATGAACTCGCGTCCATCGGCAAGCGGGGTGCTTGCACTCACCATTCCGCGCTGCACGCGGGCAAACATGTCGATGACGACACCGGCGCCGGCAATAACCTCACCGCGACGAAATTTTCGAACACTTGAGCGGCAAAACGGAAACTCGTGATCCAAATCCGGCCGGCCGCCGTAAACAATACCTACAGGACCGCAAGTAACCGTTTCGCTTATTCGCGCCGCGCCTCCTTCAATCCTGCTGTCTTTGATGCTAATCGCACCGTCCATACGCGCAACTCCAAGCAGACTAATTGATTTATTGTCGTCAACGACATTCGTAATGCGTTAAGTTAGAAAGTCAAATAATAATAATATAAAATTTACGTTCTAAAACTATACATAATTCTGACGAATCCTCACATTTATATATCATAAAATCCATATTTAATTCTGTCAAAAGCACACTTTTGAAGCTGTTGGATAATTTTTATACAATTCGAAACAATTGCGCGCCGTTAGAATAGGCCAACAATATAATAATAATATTTTTACCTGGAATAAATATTTACAACATCACAGATGTATATTTTTCCAAAAAAATACTTCTTTAACTATTCACAAGAAATTCTTCACATGATAAAGAATTTATCCACGGTTATGACTTCGGTCACAGACACCAAACTTGCACTCAAACAAGCTTTTGACTGTGATTTCTGGGATTCGCCTAACGGAGACACGGATGGCGGGAAAAAATCATGGGCGCAACCCAACCGAACCTTGGCGGGATTTCGCCAGGGCGCGGCAGGAAAGGCGTCCATTCAATTCGTCACAATCCCATACGATCAGCAGACTTCTGAAACGCGCATTGGACATCATCATTGCGACAGGTCTCTTATTCCTTTTGTCACCGTTTCTTCTGTCCGTAGCAGCCATCATAACGCTAAGTGATTGGGGACCCATTTTCAATTCCCATCCGCGGATCGGTTATAAGGGAAAAGAGTTTGGCTGCCTCGAGTTTCGCACGACACGCGCCGACGCAACGGCCAAGGCACATGTCACTGTCGTCGGCGCTATCGTCAGACGATCGAGCCTCGACAAGCTCCCGCAATTGATCAACGTGTTGCTGGGTCAAATGAGCCTCGTCGGGCCCCACGCCATTACCAAGGAAGAGCTGCCGCGTTACGGCGAACATGCCTCTGCCTATATGGCCGTCCGTCCCGGCTTGATCGGCCACTGGCAGATCAACGGACGCAACGACGCCAGCCATCAGAACAGAGTTTCCCTCGACGTCGAGTATTTGTCCAAATGGACGCTCGCGCTGGATTTCGTGATCATCGCAAAAACACTCTCGGCCCTGCTTTCCCGGCACGCCTTACTGCCCAGGGTGGACTCCTAAGCAATTCCAGCAAAAGTGCTCAGCGGGTTTGCGTCCATAGCACAGCCGAGCTTCCTGCCGCCTCGGTCATGTCACCATCCATGAGGACGCTTGCCGGTCGCATGGGAGCGGTCGGCGATGGAGGTCTTTTTCCGGCGCTTCTGAATGTGCCCCCCCAACGAGAAAGCGAAGAGACCCGCAAGATAGCATATCTCCATCAATACAAGCACTTGGAGGCCGGAAGCGATTGCCTCCGTCAAGGAGGAACCTTTTAGCAGGATCACGACGCTCAAAGCCGCGACCAGCAGAAATGCAAAGAATGCGAAGGCCCAGGCGCGAATGGTCGCTCCGGCGGCGAAGGAGACGGCAATCACGATGAGCGTGCTCTTCAGCATTATTCTGCTCCTCTCTTCACCTTCTTCAAGCCACCGTCAGCCCCTCAATGACATGACAAAACCCAAAGTCGAAACGAAGTTCGATCAAAGTATTTTATCTATTACCGTTAAAATATTGCTAATAGCCGCCCAACAGATCGATTGAACAACGCTGGAGAATATTCAACTATTCATCCAGAAGGGCCGATCACTCCCCAAAAAACCAAGAAACCATCGGATACGATAGCTGGAAAAGTTGGGCAGCTGGATGATTAATACAGTCATAGATCTAACCACGACGTTACCTCGTCCAACCGAAAAGATCAGTCTGAACATAGGCTTACGCATGAGCGGATATGCGCGCCAAATCCGGGCCGCGTTTATCGGTGTAGGTACGTCGACATGGCAGTGATCGTGCAGCAAGCCTGCTGCAAACCAGGCCCTTGCAAACGGCCCGGATTTTCGTCTGTGGCGCTCAGCCAGCATCAAAGAAACAAGGCTCGCGGTGATGGCGAGCCCTATTGAGTTGTTTTCTGGATTGAGCCTGTTCCGGAATTGCCCGCCTCCAAGCCGGCATCCAGAACTCTATTTCGAGACCGCCCCGGCCAATTGTCGTTTCGTGCCGCGCTGGAGCCTGAGATTTTCAAGCCAGGTGACTTGTTTCCTCAATTTCAACGCCGGCTTTTCGATGAATCTCCACGAGAAAGCGGCAAAGCAGGTGGCAATGATGCTGCAGACGATGCCGTTCAGCCACCAGTTATGCGCCCAGGGCCCGAGCGCGACGAAGGCCTGCTGGATCGGGTAGCCGTAGAGGAAGACGCCATAGGAATAGTCGGCCCCGCGCAGAACACCAAGCTTTCGGGGCGAGGTCAGACCGAGGAAAACCGTGACATATCCGATTGCCGGGATGGCAATGAAGTCTCCGAAAGAGGTGAACCAGTAGGCCCACAGGATGACTGCCACGGAGGCGAGGAAAATCCGGATATCCCAGCGAACCCTGTCCTTGTAGAGATAGAAGGTCACCCCCACCAGAAATGCACAAATAAGCAGATTGCCCGATGCGGTCGTGGGCATGGTGGCCCAGTCGCTTTCATGCTTCCAATATCTTGCGATACCAAAGGCTATGATCAAGGCCGGCGTTGCGATCAGGGCGATCACGCGCCGCCTGACCACGCCGAGCAGAAACAGGGCGGCGATCGCAGCATAACACTCAAGCTCGAAGGGCACCGTCCAGAGTTGCCCGTTCACCATCGCAGCATCAGGATTGTCCAGGAATACGCCGGGAAGATTGAAGTGAATGTGCCCGGTGACATTCAGCAGATAAGTAAAGAACTGAGGATCGGTGAAATAGTCACGCAGGTCATACTCCGTATAGATCGCTCCGAGTATAAAGGCAGCCAGCAACACCTCTACCGCAAGAGCAGGGTAGATCCGGATAAACCGATTCCCGAGAAAGGAGATCAATGTCTTCGATCGTTCAAGACTGCCAGCCACCAGGAACCCGCTCAGGACAAAGAACATGGGCAGCACTGACTTGATGACGGGACGGAAGGGTGACTCCCAAAGAAAGAGGTCATCGCCGTACGTGACGCGGGCCGTATGTATCCAAAGCACTGAAAAGGCTAACAGTAATCGCATATAATCGAATCCTGTCGGTCGCCCGTTCGCTAGATCAAGCTTTTCGCCGAGAAACATCTGTGCCCCTTTCAGAAGTATTGACTCGATTTGGAATGGCAAGCCGTTGCCGCAGGAGCGGCGGCGGCATCATTGCCGGATCGGGGCGGCGTGTCAGTGACCACAGCTACATCAAGTAAAAATTGAACGAGAGAGCACCGCTCTCCCGAAGATACGTATCCGACCGCCAATCCAATGGCCCCGCGCTTCCCGGGGCGCCATGCGACGGTCGGAGTGGGGATCCAGGCGATCGGGCAGCAGATTGGATGAGGAGACTATGAAATTTCTAGCCACCCTGTTCTGTATTGTTCTCGCCCTGATCGGATTGGGGCTGATAGGAGGCGGCGCCTTGCTGCTCAGCCTCGGCGGCTCGCCCTATTATGCGATCGTAGGGCTTGCCTATCTGGTTGCCGCGTTTCTGCTCTGGCGCCGCAAGACGTCCGGCGGCCTCATCGTCCTGCTTGTTGCCATCTTCAGTCTTCCCTGGGCGCTATGGGAATCGGGTCTCAATTTTTGGGCACTTTTTGCGCGCTTGATGTCTCCGATCGCGCTGGCGGGTTTTGCGCTTCTCTTTGCGCCATCGCTCTCGCCGACCGCCAACCGGAAGCTCTACCATGGCGGCGCCCTGGTCACGGCGATCCTGTTCGTTGCCGGTTTTAGCCTTGCTTTCACGCCGCATGGCGTCATCCGCCCTTCCGCCGACATCACCGCCTACAAGGCGACCAAGGGCGACAATTCTCCCTCCGATTGGACCTCCTATGGCCGCACCACGGCGGGAGATCGTTACTCGCCCTTCGATCAGATCAACCGCGGCAATGTCTCCAAGCTCGATCTTGCCTGGACATATCGCACCGGAAAAAGCGACGGCGCCGATCAGAACACGCCTCTGCAGATCGGCGACACGGTCTACACCTGCACGCCGACGGATGTGATCGCAGCGCTCGATGCCGATACCGGCAAACCGCGCTGGACCTTCGATCCCAAGGCGACCGCGCCTTACTGGCAGCGCTGCCGTGGTCTCGGTTACTATAAGATGCCGCAGGACGCGCAATCCGCCGACGGTCTTTGCAACGAGCGCCTGGTGCAGACAACGATTGATGCCCGTCTGCTGGAGATCGACAGCAAGACCGGCGCCCCCTGCACGGGCTTCGGAGACAATGGCACCGTGCAGCTCTCCCAGGGCATGGGCGAAGTCAAGACAGGCTATTACTTCCAGACATCGGCGCCGCTGATTGCCCGCAATCTGATCGTCGTCGGGGGCTGGGTCACCGACAATCAGGAGGTCGGCGAACCCTCGGGCGTCATCCGCGCATTCAACGTTGTCACCGGCGAGCTCGAATGGGCATGGGATCTCGGCAATCCTGAGATCACCAAACTCCCACCGGAGGGCCAGACCTATACGCGGGCCACACCCAATATGTGGACGACGGCCGCATTCGACGACAAGCTCGGTCTCATCTATGCGCCGCTCGGCAATACCACCCCGGATTATTACGGCGTCAATCGTCCGGCCTTCGCCGACCAATACAACGCGACATTGGTGGCGCTCGATGTGACGACCGGGCGGGAGAAATGGAAGTTTCAGACTGTGCATCACGACATCTGGGACTATGACCTGCCGGCCCAACCGGTCCTGATCGACTTGCCTGACGGCAACGGCGCCACCGTGCCCGCTCTCCTGCAGACCACCAAACGTGGGCAGCTTTTCCTGCTCAACCGTCAGACCGGCCTGCCCCTTGCCGAAGTCCAGGAGAAGCCGGTGCCGCAGCAAGGCGGCGCGCCGGAAGAGAAACTGTCTCCGACGCAGCCCTATTCTGTCGGCATGCCGACCATTGGCGCGGAACGCGTGAGCGAGCAGACGGCCTGGGGCCTGACGATGTTCGATCAGCTGGCATGCCGCATCGCCTTCCGAAAGATGCGCTACGATGGCGATTTCACCCCGATCGGTACCCAATATGCGATCCAGCAGCCGGGAAATCTGGGTGGCCTCAATTGGGGAAGCGTATCGGTCGATCTGCCCAACAACCGCGCCTTCATGAACGATATCCGCGTGCCGAGCCTCTTCGCGCTCATCCCGCGCGCGGAGTATGTCGATTTTGCCCTCACCACGACCGCGCACGGCCCCTCCGCCCCGCAGCGCGGTACGCCCTATGGCATGGCCACCGAAATGTGGACCTCGAGGCTCCGCGTTCCCTGCACGCAGCCGCCCTTCGGCACCGTCACGGCGGTGGATCTGAGTACCCGCAAGATCGCCTGGCAGGTTCCGGCGGGGACCGCCGAGGAACTCGGGCCGTTCAAGATCAAAACCCGTTTGCCTATGCCGATGGGCTTGCCGAGCTATGCCGGCACTTCGGTGACCGCCGGCGGTGTCGTTTTCTTCGCCGGCTTCCAGGACTATTATATCCGCGCCTATGATGCCGAGAACGGTACCGAGCTTTGGAAATATCCCCTGCCGGTCGGCTCGAGCGCGACGCCCATGACCTATGTTTCGCCGAAAACAGGCAAGCAATATGTCCTGATATCGGTCGGCGGTGCACCATATTCGAAGGACGCCGGCGACTACGTCCTTGCCTTCTCTCTGAAAAACGGAGACTAGCCGGGCCGCCTCTCAGCGAAAGCAATCGGGATTTGGCGACGTCGCCGGTCACACTGTGTTATTTTGGTCCGACGAGGAACTGAGGCTACGAGCGTGACGCGAAAACTGGCGGCGATCCTGGTCGCGGATGTGGTCGGCTACAGCCGTCTCGCCGGTGCGGACGAGGATCGCATTCTGGCGCGGCTGAGAACTCTGCGCAGCGATCTGGTCGATCCAACCATCGCCGTGCACAATGGCCGTGTGGTCAAGCGTACCGGGGATGGAAGCCTGATTGAGTTTCGCAGCGTCGTGGACGCCGTGCGCTGCGCGATCGAAGTGCAGACCGCCATGGTCGAGCGCAATATCGGCGTGTCGCCCGAGCATCGCATCGAGTTCCGGGTCGGGATCCACCTGGGGGATGTGGTCGAGGAAAGCGATGGCGACTTGATGGGCGACGGCGTCAATATCGCCGCGCGGCTGGAGGGAATTGCCAAGCCCGGCGCCATCTGTCTTTCCGAGGATGCCTACCGCCAGGTGAAAGCGCGGCTTGATCTTGCCGTGACCGATCTCGGTCAGATCCAGCTGAAGAATATCGCTGAGCCGATGCAGGTCTATTCTCTCCAAGTCGGACCGCTGTCGAACACGGCACGACAAGTCCAGCCGGCAATGAAAATGCCTCCGGCTACGGCCGTTTCCGATAAGCCCTCCATCGCCGTATTGGCGTTCAACAACATGAGCGGCGACGCCGAGCAGGAATATTTCTCCGACGGCATCAGCGAGGACATCATTACCGACCTTTCGAAGCTGTCAGAATTGCACGTGATCGCCCGCAACTCTTCCTTCGTCTACAAGAACGTCACAGCCTCCGTGCCTGAGATGGCCAGGGCGCTCGGCGTCCGCTATGTCCTGGAAGGCAGCGTGCGCAAGGCTGGCAACCGCGTGCGTGTCACTGCCCAATTGATCGACGCCAGCAATGGCGGGCATATCTGGGCCAGCCGTTTCGACCGCGAGCTTACGGATATTTTTGCGGTTCAGGATGAGCTCACCCAGGAGATCGTGGCGGCGCTGAAGCTGAACCTCACGCATGGCGACCAGGATCGGTTAGTCCAAGGACGCGCAGTCGATATCGGCGCATATGAGCTCCTATTGCGCGGCCGCGAGCAGGCGTCGGCCCACACCCGAACCGGAAATATAGCCGCCCGCAGCCTGGCGGCCGACGCCCTCGCTATCGATCCGGATTATGCGGCCGCCCAGGCACTGATTTCCTTCACGCATGTGCTCGACTACATCAACGCGTGGAGCAACGATCCGGAGGCTTCGCTGCGGATCGGACTGGATCTCGCGCAGCAGGCAGTCGAGATGGCCGAGGAACAGCCGAATGGCCACTTCGCGCTGGGCATGGCTTGCATGTGGAACCGGGAACTGGACCGGGCGCGCGCAGAAGTGTTGCAGGGCCTCACGCTTTCTCCCAACTCCGCCGACCTCCTGATGCTGATGGCCCATATCCAGATATTTTCCGGCGATCCCACAGGCGCTCTCGAGACACTGAATGAATCGATGCGGCTCGACCCGCACCATCCGGAAGTTCTTTTCCAATTTCTCGCCGATGCGCACTTTTCTCTCGGCGAATATGAGCAGGCGATTGCCGCGATCGAGCAGCGGCTCCAGCAAAACGCCCAATCTGAAACGGCCTATGCCCTGCTCGCGTCATGTTACGGCCACCTCGGCCGGCCGGAAGAGAGCAGACAGGCCTGGGAAAAAGCGCTCCAGATCAATCCCAATTTCTCCGTCGAGCGCCGCCGCCGCGTCCTTCCATTCCGAAACCCCGAGGACTTTAGCCGCCGTGTTGAAGGCCTCCGCAAGGCGGGCCTGGTGGTCCCGGATACTGGCCAAAGCTGACAGGAACTGCGGCTCGGACCGATGTCCCGGCAACTCATTTCACGCAGATGGTTTCGCGAGGCATGTCGCCGGCAAGCTTGATGCACTTTGGGCGACTGTCATGGCAACGGCTCGGCACCTGCTGTAAGATATCGGTCGGGGATCTGACACCCAGGAAGAGCTGGTATGGAGCGCCGTCTTGCAGCAGTCCTGATTGCAGATGTGGTCGGTTACAGCCGTCTGAGCGAAATCGACGAAGAGGGAACGCGTATCCGCTTCCACTCCGACCTCCACGAACTCTTCGAACCGAAGATCGCCACGCATCACGGCCGCCTGATCAAGACCATGGGCGACGGAATCCTGGTTGAGTTCCAAAGCGTGGTGGATGCCTTGCGCTGCGCCGTCAAGATCCAGCAACAAAAGGCGGAACGCAATGCAGCCCTGCGGCCCGAGCAGCGGATGCTTTTCCGCATCGGCGTCAATCTCGGCGATGTCATCGTCGAAGGAGAGGACATTCACGGAGACGGCGTCAACATAGCCGCACGGCTGGAGAGTCTTGCTCAGCCCGGCGGAATTTGCATATCCGGCACCGCATTCGATCACACCGTACACAAGGCTGATGTCGGCTTCTCCGCTCTCGGAGAGCAGCAACTGAAGAACATAGCCGATCCGGTTCGCGTCTATCGTGTCCTGTTAGATCCCGCTGAGGCAGGCAAGGTCGTCGCCTCCCCTCGGCCGCGCCGCCGTGCGATTATCCTGGCGACGCTTGCAGCGCTGCTGATCGCGACCGCTGCGATTGTCGTCGTATGGCAATGGCCGTTCGTGCAGCAACGTCCATCCGTCGCGGTGCTTCCTTTCGCAAATCTGAGCAAAGATCCCGGCCAGGATTATTTCACCGATGGCATGACCGACAGCCTGATTGCCGATCTGGCCATGCTTTCGGACCTTGACGTCATCGGTCATAATTCGGTGTTTGCATACAAAGGCAAGCCCTTGGTCTTGGCCGACATCGAACGCGATCTCGGCGTGCGCTTTGTCGTCGAGGGCAGCGTGCAGCGGATAGGCGACCAAATCCGCGTCAATGCGCAACTGATCGATACCGCAAGCGGCGATCACCTGTGGGCCAACCGGTTTAACCGCGGCGCGGCGGATGTGATGGCTGTGCAAAACGAGCTCAGTCGGCAGATCGCCGGCGCGCTTGGCCTGAAGCTCACCCGATCCGAGGCGGAGCGGATTACCCGTCCGCCGACCGCCAATCTGGAAGCATACGACTACTACCTTCGTGCCGAACAGGCGACGCGGACCGGCCGCCGTTCCCGGCTGCTGGAGGCACTGGCCCTCTTTGACAAAGCAGAAGCGCTCGACCCCGGTTTTGCAGAGGCCTTCGCGGCCGATGCGCGCGCGACAGCTTATGTCTGGCGAAGCGCCTACGACGATGTTCTCCAGAGCGCGCTGGCCCGAAAAAGGGTCTACGAGAAAGCAAGTCGCGCGCTGGCTCTCGACCCGGTTCTTTCATCGCCCTACGCCGTTCTTGCCGTCATGCAGGTCGTGGACCGCCGCTATGAGCAGGCTGTCACCTCGGCGCAGCAGGCAGTGTCGCTCGGGTCTACCGATGCCGAGGCGCATATGGCGTTGGCATATGTTCAATTGTTCTCCGGCAATCATGCCGAAGCCGGCGCGGCCGTCGAGACGGCGCTCAGGCACGATCCGAACCTCTCCGCCATCAACCGATACACGGCCGGCCTGGTCTTTTATTTGCAGCGCGACTACGCAAAGGCCATCGACAATTTCCAACGCGCGCGAGACGGTTCTCCGGGAAATGGCGATTTCGTTACCCCGCTCGCGATGGCCTATGCCCGTGCCGGTCGCCTCGATGACGCCCGTGCGACAGTCACCGAAGGACTTCGCTTTGTGGCAGGGCGCGATTCCCTGGCGGGCTGGCGTATCAGCAACGCCCACTTCCGCAACGAGCAGGATTTGGCCTTTATCCTCGATGCTCTGCGCGAGGCCGGTCTGCCGGAATGGCCGTTTGCTTTCAAGGGCGACGAGCAGGACCGGCTGCACGACGACGAAATCACAAGCGCCGTCATGGGCAAACTCCTGCGGGGCAAGACTGAGCCCTCAGGAAGCCCTGCACTCATGCAAATCGAACGCGATGGAAAGGCTGCATTCCGCTCGGCGACGCAGATGATCACCGAGACGGTTTTCGTCCATGGCGACATGCTCTGCGAGCAGAGCGAAAATGCATTCGGACGAGCCGATTGCGGCCCGGTCTACAGATCTGCAAACTCGCCTGCTGAAACCGGCTATGCTTACGTGAACTCCACCAAGGTCTTCTATTTTTCGCCCGTCAAATAGCCGCACTCCACCCGCGGTCAGTGATACTGATCCCGTTCGAGATCGGCTGCGACCTTCGGCCAGTTGCTGTCGGCTTTCGGGACTGCTTCAGCCACATGCGCGGCAAACCCCTCCGCCGATCCTTTGTCGTAGATCAGGTAAAGCTTGCCGTCGATGATCTTGAACGCCTCTGGATCGACATTTACCGTGACCGACCCGAGAGCCACCTCGCCCGCGCAGTAACCGCCATACTGAGGCGCATATTTGATCGGCTCGCTGATGAACATTTCGCGGTGTTTGGCATTGGCGAAAAGCCAAGGCGTCCCCAGCCATTCGTGGGAGAATTCCTCGGAGCCTTTCACGGCTTTGCCTTCGGTGAAATAGGCGACAGGATCGTATCCCATGATTGCCACGCCGCCGAAGTACCCCGTATTGACCGAGTCGTCGGCAAAAGCCTGCGATCCACCGGCGGCTGCCAAAGCCAGAAGGAACACCGCCACAGAGCGACCAATTCCTCGCGCACCGCTTCTGGTCCCTGCACACATCTGCGCCTCCTATTCAATCGTGGATTTCAATGCACTTGGCGTAACCTTCTTCGCCGAGGCGGCTGGCCGGTGGGCACGACGCGCCGTGCCGTTTGAACAATCGCACGATGTCCATGTTGCCCTTCCAGACCGCACGCGTGATCGGCGTGTAGCCGTGAACCTCTGCATGACCGACGTCAGCCCCCTCAGCGAGAAGAAACGCGGCGAGAGCGACGTGGTTTTCCTCACCGGCGACCATCAGCGGCGTTACACCCGCTTTGTTGGCCGCATCGTCGAGCGTCGCCCCGTGGTGAAGCAGCAGCTTGCTGATCGGCAAGCTGCCGGAAAAGGCCGCGGCATGAAGCGGCGTAAAGCCGCCCGAATTCCGAGCCATGACGTCAGCACCTTTGCCGATGAGCAATTCGGCGATGGCGAGCTGGTCTCCGAGCGCGGCGTTGATGAGAGGCGTCGCCAGATCGCGTGCCCGGCTGTTGACATCCGTACCCGCAGCCAAAACCTGTTCGACGGCGGCGGTGTTTCCGGTTGCGACTGCATCGAACAAGGGGCTCCCCGCAGCGGCCATTGTCGCTGTGAAAATCAACCCCACCGATGCAAGCAACCCGCGCATGGTTCAGCCCCCGAAGGTAGCCTGAGAAAATAGCACAAGCCGCAGGTTTTGGGTAGGCACCAAGCACCGTAGGAGCTTGAACGGCTCTGCATCAGGTTGCCGGCAAGGCGTCAGCCGGGCAGGATGCACACCTCTATCGCGACCAACGTGCTATGATCTGGTCGGTATTTGCCAGCGCCTTGCGAACGGCGTTGCGCGCCATGTTCGGTCGCTGCAATCGGATGTTTTTTTCAATATTTTCATGAAGCTTCAGTGCATAGCGCAAATTGTCTTCCTCTCGCGTGACGTGGGCGAAGAGGTGGTTCAACGCCGATTCGATCAGTACGCCGAGCGGCACCAGCAGATCATTTCCGGAGGCGCGTAGGATCGCGATATGAAATCGCGCATCGGATTCCGTTCGCTGCTGAAGCGATGTCGCCTGATCCATGTCATGCAAGGCCTGACTGATCGCATTCATTTGCTCCTCGGTTCGCCGCTCCGCAGCCAGTGCCGTCGCTTCCGGCTCGATCATATGCCTGAGTTCCTGCACAGCCCTCAGAAAGGCTTCACGATCGGGAGACGCGGCATACCAGCCCAAGACATCTCGATCCAGTAGGTTCCAACGCTCCTTGGGTTCGACCCAGCTGCCGATTTTCGGGCGAGAAGAAAGCAGGCCCTTGGCCATCAACATCTTGATCGCTTCGCGCACCGCCGATCGGCTGACTTCAAAGACTTCAGACCATTTTGCCTCATTTGGCAGGATCGTGCCCGGCGGATAGTCGCCGCGTACGATTCGCAGCCCAATCTCTCCCGCCAAAGACACATGAACGCTCGCCCCCGTCATGCGGGGAGCATTTGGGCGCCTTGTGGCCGAACGGTCAACCGTCACCACTTCGACCGGAGCCGCCGGCTTTCCCGATTTCTTGTCAGGCATTTATTTCTACTGCCTCAGCATCTTTCGATTGTCTGCATGTACTCTCAAAACAATCGTAATAACGAGGAAGTCGCCTGCGATTGACGCCGCCAAAAAGCGCGGAATCCGGGGCGCGTCAAGCCCTGCGGGCCTTTCGATCCGTCTCTCGTGGGGCAGTCGGCGGCACCCTTGAACCGAGTGCCGCCAAACCGCGGACCTACTTTTGAATGCAGGTATCGACTGTATCCTTGGTGCACTCGTCGAGCCCGGTGAAGACCGGATCTTCGACCGGCTTGCCGGCAATCAGATCCATCATCACCGAAGGCGCCTTGTAGCCCATCTCGAACGGCCGCTGGCCGACGAGCGCCGTCACCAGGCCTTCCCTCGCAATGGCAACCTCGTCGCCGATCGTGTCAGCCGCACCAATGACGAAATCGTTGCTGGCGATCTTGTCGGCCATCGGTTTGAACAGGTCGCGATAGGGCTGCGGCGCGCCGAACAATGGCCAGCCACCCATAATGCCGAATGCGTCCAGGTCGGGATTGGCCGCGAGGATATCGGTCATTGCCTGAACACCCTGGGCACCATTGTCATTGGTGAACACCGGGCAGCCGGCGACCTCCGTCCACCCGCCCTCGCCCTTCAGCGCGGTCAAGCCCTTCTCGCCAGTGAGCGTGTCGCGCATACCTTGCGCCCGGCGTAGAATATTGTCTGCTCCCGGATTGCCTTCGATCGTGCAGATCTTGCCGCCCTTCGGCTTAGCCTTCTTGATGTACTCGCCGATGCGTGCGCCCATCAGATAGTTGTCCGTGCCGAGATAGGTCTTGCGCAACGCTGCATCCTCGGCGGCAAGATCGGCATCGAGCGTCATCACCGGAACCGTTGGATTGGCGGTTTTCAGGGTCTGGGCGATGAGCTTTGCATTGGACGGCGAAATTGCGATTGCAGCCGTGTCTGCCTTGCCCAACATATCCTGAACGATCTGCGCTTCGCCGGCCTCATCGGATGTCGATGCCGGACCGGTGTAGAAGCATTCGTATTCCGCAGTCGGGTTCTCCTTGTTCCATTTCTGGCAACCCTGGTTGATTGCTTCGAAGAACGGATTGTCGAGGCCCTTGACGACGATGACCAGTTGCTTCTTCGCCAGGGCCTGCCCGGCGGTCAGTGCTAGAACTGCGGCTGTCAGTAGTAATGCCTTCCTCATAGTTTCCTCCCTTGAAACAGACGGGCACGACATGCCCGCCATACGAAATCAACCCGGATACCAGACGATGCGAGGCTCCTCCTTCGAACGCTCGTATTGCCATGCCGAGTCGATAAGCATTTCGAGATCGTAGTCCGACCGCCAGTCCAGCAGGTATTTCGCCTTGCTGTTGTCCATCCAATTGGAATGGAAGCGGCTTGGTATCTCGACAGAGCCGAGATTGCGCGTGCGCTGGAGGTAGGCGGCGACGTCCGCATAGTCGACAGGGCGATCCATGCAGATATTGAAGAGTTGCCGCTCCGCCCGCGGGTTGTCGATCGCTGCCAATATGGCCGATACGAGGTCATCGACATGCACGAAATTGCGTTTCAGCGGTCGTCCGTCAGCATCAAGGAGCAGTGGCACCGTCCCCAGAGCAGCGTAGCGCCGTGCCGCGTCTTCCGGAACCAGCGTCTTCCAGTCCGGGCCACCAAAGACATCGTCGCCAAAAGACAGCGAATATTTGAAATCGTCCTTTTCCATGATCCAGGGCGCCCGCAGACAACAGCCATTGAGGCCGTACTGAATGCCGAACTGCTCCAGCATCACCTCTTCCAGAACCTTGGAAAGCGCATAGCTTCCCGGATAAGCACGGTGGGGAGTATTCTCGGTGATCGGGCCATTGTGGCGATAGTGGAAATGTCCCACGCCCGCATCACCCCCGATCAGGATGAACTGGCGTGCAGTGACGCTCGTGCGGAACTCTTCGAGCAGCCAAAACAGACCTTTGACCGTGACATCCATGATGTCTTCAGGCGTTTCCTTGCAGGTGGCGAGATGCACGACATGGGTAACGTCGTCGAGCGCCGCTGCCACGATGTCGCGATCGGCGATCGAGCCGCGGATGACTTCGACACGGTCGGACTCATCGCACAGCCGATTATGGCAAAGCGCGCGAATACGGGCCTTGGAAAATCTCGGATCGTCAAGCAGCCCAGCAATGAAGCGCCGCCCGACCTTGCCCGTCGCACCGGTCACAAGGATCAGCATGCTCTCTCTCCCACCGATAGCTAATATTCACGTGCCGCTCTCGTCAAACGATATTTGTCTGACAAAACAGATTTTTGCGATAATAAGGCCAATACACCGGACAATAGTTGACGCTGCGGCAAGGTTTTGCGTAAATGTTTCTGATCGCTTTTCTGGGAGGACATTGGAAAAGCGAAGTCGCTGGAGCCTCGCGCCGAAGACACGCGACGGATAGCCTGCAAGTCTTGGGAGGCCAGAAGGCTGGTGGCGGTTCTTGAGCTCACCAATATTTCCAAACATTTCGGCGCCATCCAGGCTGTCAACGATATTTCGTTTTCGCTTGAAGCGGGGCAGGTTGTCGGCCTGATGGGCGACAACGGCGCCGGCAAGTCGACATTGGTGAAGATGATCGCCGGCAACTTTCGCCCGAGCCACGGAACCATGCGCCTCGACGGCGCCGATCTGGTGCTTCATCGGCCGAAGGAAGCACGCCAGCATGGCATCGAGATCGTTCACCAGGATCTGGCGCTCTGCAACAATCTGACGGCGGCAGCAAACGTGTTTCTCGGACGAGAATTGCGCCGCGGCGTGGGGCCTTTTCGCATCCTCGACTACAAGAGCATGTACAAACGCTCCGGCGAGATATTTCGCGAGCTCAAATCCGAGACGCGGGCGCGCGATCTCGTCAAGCAAATGTCGGGTGGCCAGCGACAGGCGGTGGCGATCGCCCGAACGATGTTGTCGGAAGCGAAAATCGTGTTGATGGACGAGCCGACGGCAGCCATTTCCGTGCGCCAGGTGGCTGAGGTTTTGAACCTGATCCGCCAATTGCGTGACCGGGGCATTGTCGTTGTCCTGATCAGCCACCGCATGCCCGACGTCTTTTCGGTCGCCGACCGCGTGATCGTGATGCGGCGGGGCAGAAAAGTGGCCGACAAGCAGATTGCCGCAAGTTCGCCGGAGGAAGTGACGGGATTGATCACCGGCGCCATCGAACAGGTGTGATCGATGCTATCCGCTGCAATAGGAAAAAAGAAGGTCGACGATGGCGATTACACTTGACCAGACGATCGGACAGAAGCAACGGAGTTGGCTGGCATCGGTCTTCAGCGGCCAGACCTTCTGGGTGCTCATTGCAGTCATTCTCGCCTGCATTTTTCTGTCGATGGCGACGGACTCCTTTGCGACCGCGAAGAACATCTACAACATCACCCGCAACGTCACTTTCGTTGCAATTATCGCGCTTGGTATGACGCTGGTCATCATCACCGGCGGCATCGATTTGTCCGTCGGCTCCGTGCTTTGCCTGTGCAGCATGGTGCTGGCGGTCGTCATGCACGCGGGATACAGCATTGAAGTCGGCATCGCCGCCTCGATCGGTACAGCTCTTTTGGTCGGAGCTTTCAACGGCGTATTGATTGCCTATCTCGGCTTCCCACCTTTCGTCGTCACGCTCGGCATGTTGTCTATTGCACGCAGCCTTGCAATGGTCGCATCCAACAACACCGTCGTTTTCCAGTTCGGGCCTGATCACGACAAGCTGCTGGCGCTGGGTGGCGGCGCTTGGCTTTTCGGCATCGCCAATCCGGTGCTTTACATGGTCGTGCTGGCCCTCATCACCGGTTTCGTGCTGCGCTGGACCAAGTTCGGCCGCTATGTCTTTGCCATCGGCGGCAATGAGCACGCGGCGACACTGACGGGCGTTCCAGTGCCGAGGATCAAGGTTATCGTCTATATGATTTCCGCCCTGTCGGCAGGCGTTGCCGGCATCATTCAAACCGGCTGGCTCGGCGCCGTCACCACAAACATCGGCGCCGGAATGGAACTTCAAGTCATCGCGGCCGCGGTTATCGGCGGCGCCAATCTCGCCGGCGGTGTCGGCACCGCCTTCGGAGCCTTGGTCGGCGCCGCCCTCATCGAGATCATCCGCAACAGTCTCGGCTTGCTCGGCATCAACGCCTTCTGGCAGGGAAGCTTCATCGGCGGAGCAATCGTGCTCGCCGTCCTTTTCGACCGACTTCGCAACTTACGACAGGGCGAGTAGGCAAATTCGGTCTCCGCCCCGCTGGATATGACGCCCTAGAGCGCTTCAGCTTTTCACGGAAACGCAGAACCGCCCTAACTTTTTGTTTTTACACAATTCCCGGCAAAAGCGCCTCGCGCTTTGCCTGGAATTGCATCGAGTGATGCCGTGCATCGTCAATCATTGCTGCCTGTCGGTGGCCGCTATGTTCATTTTTTTCCCATCCGCCAGTGCCTCTTTCCGCCGGCGGCGCGGCAGGAGCGATTTGAGGTACCGCCATAGTGGCGAGATGGCGTAGCCTGCGACCGGAATTGTAATCAGGCCCGCGACAATACCGACGATGCCAGCTCCTGTAGCCTCGACGACCCAGCGCAGCACCGACGCCAGAACGGGAATGGCATGCGCGGTCGCCTCCCCGACATCATGGATGAGATGCGCAAGGCCGCCGAAACCATAGGTTTCGAGGCCGTGAACGATGATGCCGCCGCCGACCCAGATCATGGCCGCCGTTCCGATAATGCCGAGCACTTTCAGAAAATAGGGCATGCCGGTGACAAGCCCTTTTCCGATCGCGCGCAAGAAGGAACCCATCGGAGACGGCGTCTGTACACGCGCCAGCATCAGCCCCAGATCATCAGCCTTCACGATCAACGCCACGCCACCATAGACCATGACCGTTATACCCAGTCCGACGACCGCAAGGATGAAGGCCTGCGTGACTATGCTGCCTGACGGCAACGCACCGAGCGTAATCGCCATGATTTCGGCCGACAGGATGAAATCCGTCTTGATCGCACCCGCAACCTTCTCGTCTTCGAGCGATTGTGCATCGAGGCTCGTAGCCTCGAGTGCCGATTCATGGGTGTGCGCTGCATGCGGTAGCACGAGTGCGTAAACCTTTTCCACGCCCTCATAGCAGAGAAAAAGCCCGCCGATCATGAGCAGCGGTGTGATCGCCTGCGGTGCGACAAGGCTCAGGATAAGCGCCGCGGGAAGCAGGATCAGAAGCTTGTTCTTCAGCGAGCCGAGAGCGATCTTGCCGATGATCGGCAATTCGCGTGCTGCGGAAAATCCGGTGACGTAACGGGGTGTCACAGCCGCATCATCGATGACGACACCTGCCGCTTTCGTGCCGGCCTTGGCTGCCTGGCCGGCAATATCGTCAAGCGAGGCCGCAGCCACCTTGGCCAGTGCAGCGATATCATCAAAAAGGGCAATCAGGCCGACACTCATTCGAGCCTCCGTTGAGAAGACAGACTTAACACAGCGAAAAATGGAAAACCCGTCATCCAACGACTCGAAGCGAGACGTGGCATCCTCCACGCTGGGAAGATGCCACGCACAAATCGTGACGGCAACGGCCGTTATTCGGCCCGCATCGGGTTCGGCCCACTCTGATCCCGCGGAGGACGTGCCTTCCGGTCCCAGTGTCTGTTCCGGCAGTTCGACAACGCACCGGTTCGACGAAGGAGGACTTGCAGATACGCCAAAAGCCCGCACGAGGCGGGCTTTTTGTATCAGCGTGTATGGCGGTCTATGTGGGATTTGGTTGCGGGGGCAGGATTTGAACCTGCGGCCTTCAGGTTATGAGCCTGACGAG
>NZ_JBLKNU010000009.1:0-286262 GCF_047532935.1 Rhizobium sp. IY2 | reverse complement strand
AAGAAGCTCGTCATGCTCCGCCCTTGCCGGACGACGTTCAATCCAGGCGCAACCTCCAGCCTATGCCCTCTATCTCAACCGCAGACGCCCTCCCGCGCAGCGGGTTCGTTCCTCGGCCCCAAAGCGGCCATCCACCACGGGGCCGGTCGTTAACGCAGAACCTGCCATCTTTCTGACGCTTGCGCACATCGAGGCGAAAATTGCCCAACGTCGAGTCGGTGCGAGGTAGAGGGCGGCGGCACAGTTCTTCCGCGCGATAATCAGTCCACCTCTTCGTCCTCCATCGCCTCCGTCAGAATCAGCGGCTTGTCGAGATAGGTCCAAGGATCATCAAGGAATGGACCGCATTCCGAAAGGCTGAGCACGACGGCGGCTCGCCAATGGTTCAGAGCGAAATCCTTGTTGTAGGACCTCGCAGCTCCGCGAAGATATTCCTGAATCTGCTCGCGCTCGTTCGCCAGGCCTCGGAACATCTCCAACGAGGGTTTCAGGGTGAACATCATGATGTTGATCGAATCCGTGAGGCGTTCGTCAAGATTGAGGCGCGTTAGCTGGGACGTCAGCCGCTCATACAGTGGAGAAGGCGCCACGGCGGCGTCGATGTCGAAGGAAATCGCGAGAGCGCCGTCGATGTAGCTGCTGGTCGCACGGAGGAACGTTGCGGCCGGAAGGGCATGAAAATAAGCATGGATCATGCCCTGCCCCGCGACCGGGACCAGCGTTCCCTTGGCACGATTGCAGGGCTGGCAGCTCGGAACAAGGTTGCGCGGGTTTATCGCGAGGGATTTGTATTGCGCACGCGGCAGGTGATGGTCCAAGGTCGTGGCAGGCGCTGCGCCGCATAGCGGGCACTCCCGAACGGCTCTGAGCAGACCCCCTCGCATCTTTTTCAGCCGACCGCCCTTTTGCACCTGACCGTAGGCGTCGTGAAGCGCGTCCTTGCATGCGGAAAGCGCCTCCGGGGCGAGACTAGGATTGGGCTCTCCCAACAACTGATCGTACACGGCGTACAGCTCATGGATTGTCTGACGTTCCGGGTCGGAAAGCGCGTAGTCGACGGTACCATCTGCCTGTATCAGACCGGCGTCGAGCTGCACGTTGATATCTGTTTCCCCTCTCGCGGGGAGCGGCACTTTCCACATGTTCAGGCCCGACGCTTTGCCAGGAGGCTCATGACGTAGGCGCGCGCCTGAAGGCTCATGCCGCCGTCGAAGTAGCCGTCGATCTGTTCCAGTGTAAGTCCCTCCTCGACCATCCCACGAAGAGCGGCGTGGTAGTCGGTCGCGTTGGCATGGAGGCCGAATACTTCGTTCGTAATTTCGCCGATGCTTTCACCATACGTTTCGATGCGCGGCGAAAGGATCGCCGTCCCACCCTCGACGCGATTGACGATCGAAACATGCCGACGGAGCGTCTCTTGCACGACGACTGGAGAATGCGTCGCGATGATTGCAAACGAGTCATACTTATCCAGGACTGCCCGAACGCCGTGCATGAAGGCCGCCAGGAGCGGCGGATGAAGATGACTCTCCGGTTCGTCCATAAGCACGATCGACTTGGGAAGCGCATTCGCTATCAGGGTCACGGTGGCATGAAGAACGATCTTGTGCCCGGTGCTCCACGACATGAACGCCCGCCTTCGATCTTCCTGCAAGAAATCCATGGCCGACTTGCCCGATATCTCGGCGAACGACGGGTCTGAGAAGAGGATATTCAGCACACGAATGAGGATAGGAGTTCTGCTACTCTCGAAGATCACATCGACCGCGGTGGCATACTCGTCAGCAAGGTGCTTCGCTGACTTGAGGTGGGTGGAATCCTCCCTATCAAGCGCGAAAGCGTCATCTTCGGGATCAGGCGCAGGGGTCGAAGGATCCGCAAGCCTCTCGTTGAGTTCGCGTGCGATGTCTCTCAGGCCCGCGAAAACATACCGGCCGGTGTTCGACTGGATGTCCTTTATGATTTGGCGCTTCTCGGTCTCGTTCACACCTGGCACCTGGAAGGTGTCAAACGCGCTATAGGCGATCGTGATAATGCGACTGAACCCGATACCTGCTGGATCGATTTGACCTAGCTTCAGCAACTGACGACGATCTGCCTGCGAGGCGTGGAGGACGCGCGCAAGCCTGAACAGCAAAGTGCTTTTTCCGGAGCCATTGCGCCCAGTGATGACGGCCACCCGCTCGGGCAGCCCTGGCGTCGGCGCCCCGGCGAAAGTGATAGGTGGGTGCCTTGGCGGTTTTCGCGGCCCTGAGAAATCGAGGTCGAGGGAATTCTGCCATCCACTGACCGTAAACTTCAATTTGACGTCGCGAGATGCCAGGGCGTCGTAGTTGCGCTCGAGCAAGACCCTCGCCAACGCAATATATCCATCATCGTCGACGTCGCGCATGACCGACGTGCGCCACCCAGGCTCGCTCTGGAAGGTCGTTGCATGAGCCGGGTCTTGGAGAGCGTCGCGAAGGGTTTCCAGAATGTCCTTCCGCACGGTTTCCGGCAGAGATGCCAAACGCTCGTAGTAGTCGAGCGACTGGCCGAGCGAACAGAACTGGTCGTCGAGCGGCGTCCAGTGTCCAACCGGAAACAAAGAGCCCGAAGTCTCTCCCTGTCCCCGCTGCAAGATCTTGACGTTGCCGACGAAGCCGTCGAATTCGGGTCCAAAATAAAAGAGGTGGTACTGGGTTTTGAAACCGTAGTCGTCCCATGCGTCCTGCTGAAGAACCAATTGACCGAGACGCGGTGGGTCTCCGCGCTTTGACTTATCCGCAACAAAGAAATCCATTCCACCACGCCCCCGAGATTCGACGCGCGGAACTTACTCCAACGTGTGGTTGAGTCTCAAGTACTCGCGAAATATTCGACTCGCCGACGTACTCACTTGGCCCCCAGCCAGTTTTCGTGCGGCTATGGATTGTGTTTTCGGTCCTACGGAATCGCCGAGAGGCTTGCCACAAAAAGTCTGTAAGTAGCTGCAAAGATTACAATTTTCGTGAGAAGATTCGTCGGTCTAACGGCGGGTCTGCAAGGGTAAAAATTCGCCTGCCTGGGAACCTTGGATTCTCACATGATTTCAATGGCTTAGCGAAATCGCCTTGAAATTCCCTATGTTTTCCCATCGCGAGCGACCGTGGATGCCACCTTTGTGCCCTGGCTTTGGGCATCAGTCAACATGAGAGGTCTAGCGGCAATAATTTCCGCTCTCGGGGCCGAAGTTGCCGTCTGAAAATAATCGCGTGGATGACCGCTTTGTCGTCCTAACTTCGGCCGTCCGCAGCACTTGCTGAAGTTCCGGAAAGAGGTCGGTCGCCTTAGCTGACGATGTAGGCGGCTAAGGAGTGGGGAGCTGACAGAGCTTTCGGTGGTTACTCGTCGTCGTCGATATCCGTAAAGGCCTGCATCATGAGCGCGAAATCGACTTCTTCTCTGACATTGTCCATCTCCGCATGCGGCCCGGCCTTGAAATCCGTACGCAGCGAAAGGTAGGTCTCGAAAGTCCCGACCCTCGACGCGGCGGCCGTCGCCTGCCTCAAGGCAGCATGGTGGCGATCATGATCGCCTGCCCGGACCATCTGGGGCAGCATTTCGACAATAGGAAGGGTCTCTCCCTCTCCCGCAGCGGCCTTATGGGCGACGATCTGAACAAGAACCCCGCAGAGGAACCCGAGATCGGGGGCAATGCGTATCGCGAACCGTCGCGCGCGCTGGGCCGTGGACGACCGGTTGGCCTGCTGCCTGACCTCCCCTTCATGCTTTCGGATGAATGTCAGGAGCCAATCCTCGATATCGACGAGCGTGCGTCCGCCGCACCACATGGAGACCAGCGTCTGGAGAGCAGCCAATATCCTCTTGGCGGTGGCTTTGGGCTTGGTGGTGTTGGTGTAGGCGCGGCCGAAGACCGCCTCCAAGGCAGTCTCCCTTAGGAAGATTGTCAGATCCAGCGGGTTCTCGGCCACGACATCCAGCAACCACTTGATCCAGTCTTCAGTCTTGGTCGTATTGGTCGGCGCCTTGTCGAACGTCTCGACCAACCGCTCGACAAGCCGCGGAGGAATGCCGTTGCGGACAGCGATTTCGCGCTGCCAATCAAGAACAATCGGATCTTCCAACTGCTCCTCTGCTGCTCGAAGTTCGGATCGGCGGCGCTCGAGCCATTTGTCCGCCCGTTGAGGGTCAGCCTCCTTGCGCCGGAAATATCCCAAGGAGCGGCTCACGATACTGTCGAAGCCGCTTTCCCCATCCGCCATAACAGCCGAAAGGCGCCGTATGATGGATTGCATCTTAGGATCCGGATCAGCAGCTTCGATCCGATCGAGGAGCAGTTCTATGGGATCGTGGATCACCTCGCATGCGTCCTGCTCGGAGAATACGGTTTTTAGAATTCCTACCGCCGGGAACGTAAGGTCGTCCGTATCAACGAGGATCGGCTGGGCAGGCACCACGATGGCGAGACCGGTTGCCGCGTAGGCCGCCCGTCCCGCCCTTCCCAGGGCATTGAGTATCTCGTGGGGGCGCAGGTCCGTCCGTGGGTTGCCGCTGGGATCATCGACCGCGCTTCTGTCGGTTCCGGCCAGGATCACGACATCACACGGCAGATTCAGCCCCTGCGCTATCGTCGATGTCGCAGCCACCACGTCCAGCCCGACATTCTCACTCTCGGAATCCCGGCGAACCCGGAACACGCTTTCCGTGAGCCGACGCTCCAACGGGAGAAGGTCGCCATGATGCACTGCCGCCCTGCGCCCTGCGGGATCGAACATTGCCGCGACCGATCCCACATCCTTGAGAACCGACTTCCGCATCTCCTCCTGATTGTCGTCCAACGGGATAGTAGCAGCCGCCAGTAGTCCGTCGATCTGGTCCGCAACAGTTCCGCAGGCCTTGACGTCGTTGCAGAACACGATCACGCGCTTTCCGACAGACGCGTAGTCCGCGGCAATCTGTGCGGCGACTTCGTTCCTGTTCGATGTCGGTTGTCCCCGATCATTACTGAGGAGTGGCGGTAGCCGGCTCGTAAGCGCCTGCACGACCAGCTTCTCAGGCCTTTTGGGGTGCCATCCAGAAATCAAAGAGAAGAGCCCGAGAGGCTGCGCCGGAACTCGGCGCTGGGCCGCCTTTGTTTTCTCCTTCGCGGCCACCTTCGCAGCCCGACCAACGGCGGTACGGTCATAGATGACGCACGAGCGAAGCTGCCGTGTCGGCTTCCAGGGATCGTCGAATGCCTCGACGTCCCTTCCGGTGACGCGGTGCAGCCAACGGGCAATCTCGTCGCCATTCGCAACCATCGCCGACAGCAACAGTACGTCCGCCTCCCGGCGGTGGAGCAGGAACGTCAGGAGGGCTAGCATTGCGTCGATCGCCCGAGGACTGATCTTCGATGAGGTGGACGGATCGTCTGCACCGATGAGATGGAATTCGTCGAACACGAGAAGTCCCACCCGATCGAACAGTTCGGGCGCAAAACCCATCAGGGCGAGGCAGCGCTCAGGCGTCATCACCGAGAACGGCGGCAGCCTATCACCGAGCTCCTCCATCGCCACGTCTTCGACAACACTGACGGTTTCCAAGTCCCCGATCTGAGCCGACATGTCGTTCTCGACCTGATCGACAAGGGCATGGGTGGGTGCCAGGTAGACGACGCTCTCGCCCGCACATAGCGTGGCCGCGATCTTCAGGACCGAGAGGGTCGTTTTTCCAGATCCTGTGGGAGACGTCATTACCATCGATCTTCCGCGGTTGAGATACCCCGTGCGCACCGCCTTCAGATGATTGACCCACAGGAACGGCCGCGAATGAGCCTGCGTCAGAAGCCAATCGTCCCAAGCCTTCTCTTGGGCGCCCGACGGTGTTGGGAGTCGTACGAGCATGGCATCCTGCATGCCGTCCACGAGGCGACCCAAGAGCGTTGCCAGATGATGCGGCCCGGCGAATTGGTGGTGAACCGTCCCCGCGGACTCGACCCCGACCTGCACCGCTTGGGCTTCGGACAACCGAATGATCCGGGAAAGCCTTTCTCGGAGATCGAGATCGGACACGGCATTGCCGAGGGCCTCGCGACCGATATCCTGAACGGCGCGTGCGCACTCCCTCAGCAGAAGGTCTGTTGCTACCTCGCGGCTGTCCCCCGGCGGCACGAGGTCTTCGTCTAGGTCACGGTCCACCAAGGCGGAGAGACTGCCGGTTGCCAACTCCCGGAGGCTCAGGATCAGCGATCGTCGAGCAGCGCGTGGTTCTCCCCTGGCCCTGAGCAGACTTGCAACCTCCGCTGCATCCGCCGCTCGATCGGCGATGAGGAACAGCAAGGTCGCCGAGATCGCCGATCCGATGGCATCGCTCGAAACGACCGTGGGTCGGTCGGATGCAAGTTGGCGCACTCGGCTCAATATCTGATGCGCGCTGGCCGCCACGAACGCGGCGGCGCGGGTTTGGTCGGGTCGGAGATCGAGTGCGACATAGGCTTCGAGGGTCGATGCGAGGCGCCTCACGCGGTCGATCACATCGCTTGTACCCACTGGCTCGCCTTCGGCGGCTCGGAGACGCACCGTAGCCAGTTCGATATGCGCCGCGGTAAGAAGCTCGTCCAGCATTTCCGGCCGAAGCCCAGGCAGGTCCGGCGCCTGGCGCAGAAGATCGCGGGAACTAGCATCAAACACCGACTATCTCCTCGACCTTCGCCGCGACCTCGCCCGCCAACACATCCAACCCGACACGCACATCTTTAAATGGCATCACGCCTGCGGTGCGCGATTCGAACGATCCGCCGGCAACGGCCTCGAAACCGGCCATGATATGCAAGAAGTCTCCGGACTTGCCTCGTATGTTCTCGCCGGTGGCAACGGCCACCCGGAATTCCCGGACCTCCTCCCAGAATACTTCATCGACCGCGGACTCGGCGTCGATGTCCGGGACGCTCTTCAACAGCGTGACAAGGTCCGCTAGTATCTCGTCATCGCGCTCTCCGCGCCGAATGGACGCGACATCTTCCCATACGCTCGATTTTATGAGACCTCGCGGTGCAATCGAAGCCTTGTCCTCGCAGAGCACGATGCGGCTTATCTCGTTGGTACTCGCGTCGAACTCGATGATGAACCCGTCGAACCCCTTGTCCGCCTGCCGGACGTGGGGCGAGGTCATACAGCCGCTGGGGAAGGCAAGCCTCGCCACGATCCATGACACGTGCTGGAACAGAAGGCCGTCCCGATGACTGATCGCGGTGTCGACCCTGTGTTGCGCCGAAGCCTTCTCCTTGGCTGTACCTGTCCGCAGGAGATCCACATCTTCCTGTTTGGGCGCGGTCAGTTTGTCGATGACGTTCTGCGCCACTCTACCCTTTGGGACGCGGCGACGCGGCTCCAAGGCGTTGATCACTCGCAATGCATTCTCTTCCTGCCTCAAGTAGAGGTAGGCGATGATCTCGACAAGCGTGGCGCGGCCTTTCTTGTCGATCGACCATTCCGCGAAGCCGCATTCCGTCGACGAGAAAGGTGTGAGTGTCAGCGGCATCCCGGATCATCCCTGGCCGCAACGGCCCCACCGCGTTTCTGCAACAAAGGCTTTGGCTTTGCAATCCGGGCCGGCCTAAGGACAGCCGGAAAACGCTCCAACCAGCTTCTTCATTCGGCGATCGGATGCTGGTGCTCAGCCGCGTCGATCTAGGCGTTTTTCCCGGGAGTCAGCTACTATCTGCCCTGAAGCGACCGTCAACGCCAGACCGATAGGGATGACTTCTTCCGCATGATTGGATCGAATTTCTGAACGCCTCGCGTTATTCCACGACAGCAACTGCATTGGGACAATGAAGGTGGGGGATGGTTGAGCAGCAGCAGTCAGGTGAACGAAAGACTTACGTTCATGGCAGAGGACTGGCGAGAGTAGACCACTCTCGTCGTCGAGCCATTCTGCACGATCCGGAACCCGTGGCTTATGTACCAGTGGATCAGAACCTCCAGCCGGCCGTCCCATTTTCGGTCGGCCGCCCAATCCCGCGGCTTTAACCCGACAGGCTCCCCGACGAGAAGGAGGTCGCACCTGCCGCAGGCTCGTTTCAGAGCGTCAAGGAGACGTCCGCCATCTCCGGGGACATCTGACGTTATCATCTCCAACCAGACCACCTTGTCGTCATCCACCCATTTGCCGTCCAACCCCTTGTACTTGCCGAACGTGAGGCTCGCCAAAGCGCCCAGAATTTTGGTCGACCTGCGCAAGGCTTTCGGGACGTCCCAATGCGCGAAATAGAAATCCTCTGGGATGCTGCTTCGTTGCCAGCCATCCCTTAACCTCGAGAGCCTTTCAGCGTTGGTCGTTGGTGGCTGGCCCATATGTTCTCCGAATATTAATGGATTGGCTGATGAGAACGCAAAACAGATCTTATTCGTTTTCATTCAATAGCTGAAGCGCGGCGTTGACGACGTCGAAAAAGAGCGGCGAGCGGCCGGCAGCCTCTGCCACCACCGCCAGCCATTCGTCTGAAACCGCCCGAGCGGGGACTTTTTTGAGCTCTACCTCAATGCGAGCCTTAAGAGCAGGTCTCGGAAACGACGTGCCTGCAATGATCTTGGAGACTGTGGATTGACTGGTGCCAAGTTTGCGAGCCAGCTCGGCCTGCGTCCAACCTTTGCTGTCCCGAAGCCGCTTGATGCCACGGCCTAAGTCGGCGCGCGTTGTAGCAATCTTCGCTGAATCCTCTTGCATGAAACGAATATAAACGAATAATAGCGCTAGAAGTCAAGGTGCGTCGCACTGACTGCCAGCAAGGACGGAGCGAGGATGCTTAACCCTAACGCAGAGGTTTTGCCCGGAGTGAGATGGGGGAGGCCAGAGTGGGTCCCTAGTCCTGCGTTCTGGGCTGCAATGGCAGAGCAGGTGACGGAAGCAAGTCATGGTTTTGTGAATCCGAACGCGACTTTGCACGAGGAGGTCGGTTTCTGCCTATTGGGAGGCTACGGCGTGACCGCCGAAATGAACCACGCCTTCTTCGATGTGCTATGCAATGCGGGAGTATTCAAGGACGGCGCGCTTATCCCAGCCGCGGATATCGAGGCTCTCTTGATGACTCCCGTTTCGGTCGATGGACGGTTGCGACGCTATCGTTTCCCCAGGCAGAAAGCTCAGAGGATCGAAGCGGCAATTCGAAAATTGGAGGCTGATCCTCCAACGCTAGATCAACCGATTGCTTTCCGTGATGCACTGCTTGGCATACCGGGGATCGGACCCAAGACGGCGTCTTGGATTGCGCGGAACCTGCTTGGTGCGGACGATGTCGCAATACTGGATATTCACGTTATCCGGGCGGGGAAAATTATGGGCCTGTTCGGCGAAGATCTCCGTCTTCCGCGTGACTACTTTGCAATGGAGAAGCGCTTTCTTGACCTATGTCACGCGATGGACCTGAAGGCTTCGTTGCTCGACGCTATTATCTGGGGAGAAATGCGGAAACTGAACCGTACAGACTTTTAACTTGTGCCGATACTGTCGTTTCATGGTGCTGCAATCTTCACGCGAAGGTGAGTCGATGTCAGGCAGTGGGCGCAGAAGGTCTTCCGGTTCCTCTCAAGTAAAGGTTTCAACTACGAAAGGCAAAGCAGCCGGGGGAGCGGGCGGCGGAGCCCTCGGATCATACGATCCCTGTGCGCTGGAATTCGATGTCAACCTATCGGGTATTATTGTTGCGACCCTGCCGACCTTAAGCATCGGCATGTCGATGTCCGTCGATCTCACTACCAGCAACGGCTTCGACGTGGTGGTTTGCCTTACTCCAGCGAACGCCATAGTTGGATCGTTGGCCGCTTTTCCTGGTCTTTCGGACTTGATCGGATGTCTGCGCAGCGGCCGCCGATACGTCGCGCAAGTCACCGCAGTCAGCGGATTTACCGTCAGCGTTCACGTCGAGCCTAAACCATGATCGTCGTCGGCGGGTCCTATCGCGAAATCTGTCAGTACCCCGTGTGGGATCGCTTCTTTGGATCAGGCCTCAGGGCTGCGGCGGCGGTCAGCAAGCTTTCGGCAGACGTAAGCTTGGTCACCTATTCTTCGCCTGCGTGGCGTAACGACATCCGTAGTTCGGCCGCAGCTTTCGAAGTGAAGTCATCGCTCACAGACTCTACCGACGGCGTCTCGTTCGAGTACTTCCATCCTCTTTCGACTGCGGTGTTGCATTATGACGCCGGCGTCGACGTTGAGCCCCTTCGCGTCGAGGGAAGTGTCGTTCTGAGGTTCGGCATGGTCGAAGGCACCGCCGTCGTGCGCTCGACATATGCAGTCTATGATCCCCAGACAGGCGTCCTCCCGGAGTCTTTCCATTCGAACGGTTCCCAGGCGGAACATCTCGCTATTGTCCTTAATGGATGGGAAGCTGAGCAGTCGACTGGGTTGCCTTCCCACGAAGCTGGCGAGCTGGTGCTGGCACGGGAGAACGCCGAAGCTGTCATCGTCAAGCTAGGACCCCGCGGAGCGATGGTTCACACCAGAGGCGGAGCCCCTGTTTTGATCCCGCCCTATCGCTCTGACAAGGTCTTCAAAATCGGCTCCGGCGACGTCTTCAGTGCGGCTTTCGCCCACTACTGGGCCGAGGGCGGTCTGCAACCCGCGGAAGCCGCGGACCTTGCGTCGCGCGCCGTCGCGCATTTCGTCAACGGCCATCGATTGCCGCTGCCTACTAGCGAGCATCTTGATCATGGCCCGGCATTCCTTCCCCGCGATTGCTCCGCACAGGTCTATCTTGCAGGCCCATTTTTCACGATTTCGCAGCGCTGGCTTGTCGAAGAGATACGTGACATCCTAACCTCCATGGGCGTGTCAGTCTTTTCTCCGCTTCATGAGGTTGGAACGGCGAAATCGTCTGTGGAACTGGCCTCTGGCGATCTTCAAGGGCTCGAGAGCAGCGCCGTGGTCTTGGCGGTGCTCGACGGCGCCGACCCAGGAACCTTATTCGAGGTCGGTTATGCCCGCAGGGCGGGAATTCCGGTGATCGCGTTCGCCGAGCGAATGGAAGACGCCAACCTCACTATGCTCGAAGGCAGTGGTTGCGTTATCGAGGACGATTTCACGACGGCCCTTTACATGACGGCGTTCGAGGCGTGGTCGCAATGAAGCTGCTTCTTCATTCCGGCGGGCTCGACTCGACCGCGCTTGCATGGAAGCTCAGGCCCGACGTGTGCTTGACCGTGGACTACGGACAGAGACCTGCCCAAGGAGAAATCCGCGCGGCCGGTAGCCTCTGCGATCTGATGGATCTCGATCACCAGGTGCTACGAGTCGATCTCTCCCATCTTGGCGTCGGCTCCCTCGCTGGATCCGTCAGTTCGGACGTTGGATCGGCCCCTGAATGGTGGCCATATAGAAACCAGATGCTGATAACTCTGGCAGGCATGCGCTTCGTCCCCCAGGGCCTCAGTGAAATTCTGATCGGCGCGGTCGCGACCGACGTCCACGCGGATGGCAGGAAGCCCTTCCTCGACGGGATCGACTACCTCATGTCCATTCAGGAAGGGGGAGTTCGCGTATGCGCGCCTGCAAGCCCCGTGGATCCAGTCGACCTCATCCGCGAGAGCGGTATTCCTCACGAGCTGCTCGGGGCGACGTTCTCCTGTCATGTCGCCGAATACCCATGCGGTCAGTGTCGGGGCTGTGAGAAGCATCTGATGACCATGGAAGAACTCGGAAGCGGAGGAGATCGTAAGTGATGCCGCCCTGGCGCACCTATCAGACTGACGTAGCCCGATATCTCACTGAACTTGGATTTTCGGTCGAAGTCGAGAAGGAGGTCGTCGGAGCCCGAGGGGTGCATGAGGTCGACGTGGCTGCGAAGACCGAACTCTTCGGAGTTCCCGTTCTGTGGATCGCCGAATGCAAACTCTGGAATGCCGCCGTTAAGAAGGAACAGGTTACCAGTCTTTACCAAATTGCGCAGGACGTAGGCGCGGACCGGGCATTCCTCCTCTCCGAAAGTGGATTTCAGAGCGGTGCAATCCGGATGGCGCAAAATACCAACGTCACTCTGACAAGCCTCCCAGACTTGATTGATCACGGTCGCGACTCGCTGACAGAGACCCGGTTCCATCGAATCAATCGTGTGGTCGGAGCCGTTCGCAGCCAGTTGCATCCCATCCTTTGGACCGTCCAAGATGCTACTCCCAATCGAAAGCTGATTCCACTATTCGACACAGTCACGGAGCTCTTGGGGGCCTGTTTCGGAGCTCAGCTTGCGGTCGCCAAGGCTCTGAACGATGATTTCCCGGTTAGTTTTCACGGGTTGCCCGACGACAGTGTCGAAAGTGTTTTCCACGACAAGGTCACCCTGGTTGATCGCATGACCTTGGATATGCAGACAGTGGCCGAAAGGGCTATCGAACTAAATGCGTTGTGGGAAAGCGCCAACACCTTCGAGAGTTAGTTCCGAAGGCTGCACTACGCACGCTGTTGAGACCGGTCGCCCTTCCTTTGTCACTATCTGAGCCACCACGACCGCTACCCGACATGATTCCATCCTGCATTGGTTCCAGAAGCCAATTCGCCCGAGGCGCAAGTCAACGGCCGCGCGAACTTAAAGGCGTCCCGGGCGTTGTAGCCCTCAAGAGATTGTTGGGGACTCGCGCCTCAGGGGCTGTCATCGTTTTTGTATTTTGCTAAAGGGAGTGTACGTTGAAAACGCTAATCATCGTTGAGGTGTTGGGCTTGAGTAGAGAGCGGCTACGTGAGTGAGTATCGAAACCCGATGCCGGATTTCCGCAAGGACTACAAGCTTGATCGGCTGGCCGAGCATTTCAACGTTGCCCAATTCGTAAGCTTCGCACCGTCGCAGACTGAGCCGACCCAGCAATACTGTAGGCTCGCCAACCTTCCAGAGAACACGTCGTTCGCGTCCCTGTCATCGGCACTTCAGGCATTGTTCGAAAGGAGCGTCGATGGCACCGTCAACGTCCGTAGTTTCAGTGAGGCAGAATCTCAGAGCCGTGAATTCCTGTATGCGTTGAAAACCGTCGACGAAGCAGAATCGGCGATCAAGCGCATCGCACGCGAGGGCGCTTTTACCATTGCCAACGAAACCATCGATGTATCCGATGGTGGCGTTTCGGGAGTTGCGATGGGTGGTCTGGTCGAGTTTCGTCCGGACGCTACGCCGCGCGGTGTAGAGCGTCCAGGCTTTGCGAGCCTGCCCACGACGTGGGCGACGCAGCTCTTCAAAATCGTCTACGGTTTTGACCCTGCTCTGGACGCCAGCGAAAATGCGCGGATCGAGTTTAGCCTGCATCCACGCGCCCGGGGTTGGCGGCAGACGAATACCATCTTCTGGGAATATGGTGAGGTCGACAATTTCGAACGAGCCGCGGATGTTCGATGGCCCAACGATTTTAGCCGGCTGATTGGTGACAAGGTCTATGGCCTTCTCATCGGCCACATCGCTGGCCTGCCTGTTCCTCGTACCACGGTCATCTCGCGTCGCGTCGCGCCGTTCATATTTGGCAGCGACACCGGGACCGCAGAACAATGGATTAGAACCAGTCCCTTTGTTCAGATTCCAGGAAAATACACGACTGCCCGCGGCTGGCATGACCCGTTCCGCTTGATGCAAAACGAAGACCCTGAAGGTGCGGCCCTCGCGTCAGTGCTCGCTCAACAAGGTGTCAAAGCCGAATACTCGGGCGCGGCCATCGAGGCTTCGGATGGCGAACTGATCATTGAGGGGACAAAGGGCACGGGCGAGGGGTTCATGCAGGGCAGTGTGGTGCCGCAGCCCCTTCCGAGCCATGTCCTTGACGCCGTCAACGCGACCCACGCGGAACTACGTCGCGTACTTGGCAATGTACGTTTCGAATGGGTATTCGACGGAAACACTGCGTGGGTCGTACAGCTCCATATCGGTGTCAGCCAGTCGCTCGGTCGGGCGATCGTACCAGGCGAAGCAAACGAATGGGTTGTTTTCGACGTGAAAAACGGTCTGGAGGCTCTCCGACAGTTTGTCGCAAGCTTGGCGCAGGATACGGGCATCTATCTGAATGGAAACGTCGGTCGAACGAGTCACATCGCGGACGTGGTTAGAAAAGCGGGAATTCCAACGCGCTTAATGGAGTCGGAAGATGACGGAAAATCTTGACGGCGTGGGGGAAGTAAGCGTGGCTGGGGTTGCGCCACTCAATTTTTCGTTCATTCCTTTCAAAATTCTATTGACATACCAAGCACGTGAAAACGTGAACGAAACATAAACGAATTTCATTTATAATGATTCTGTAGCACTGATTTGGTGGTTGGCACACAGGAGGGAAGCATGGCTTACGCAGCAGTAATTGACGTCAGAGAAATAGCCGAGAAGAAAATGGCCACATTTAAGGCGGCCATGAAGCAGCGGGAAGAGCGGCTTGCAAAGGAAGCTGCCAAAAACGCTAAAGCTGAACAGAACAAGACGCGCGATCCCAAGTGAGCACCGGTCAGTTGTACGTCGATGGGGATTTCGAGCGCCCGGCCGAAAAACCCGATGCCCAGCATAAAGAATGGCGCACCCACATAAAGCGTGACTACGGGCGTATCGTGCACAGCGCCAGCTTCAGGCGTCAGCAAGGGAAAACGCAGGTATTCCCGGGACACGAGTCGGATTTCTTTCGAAATCGACTGACTCACTCTCTCGAGGTGGCGCAGATTGCCGAAGGTATCGCTGACCGCCTTAACATCGTCTACAACGACCAGTTAGGCGGCCAAGAAATCGATGGTCGCCTTTGTGCTGTCGCTGGGTTGGTGCATGACATTGGCCATCCACCGTTCGGCCACAATGGCGAACGGGCACTCGATGAGCAGATGCTGGAGTTCGGCGGCTTCGAAGGAAACGCACAAACACTTCGCATTCTTAGTCGCTTGGATAAGAAGGTGAAGTACGCTGAGGCCGTCGGTGGAGATGATCGTGCAGGTTTGAACCTTTGCTATCGGACGCTCGCATCGATCCTTAAATACGACACGGCGATTCCGAAGAAGCGGCCAGAAGGAAGCAAGCCTGTCAAGGGCTATTATGAATCCGAGCAGGTGATCGTGGACGCGATCAAAGAGAAGGTTCTGCGCGGAAAGAACCTGCCTGGAGGCGAGAAGTTCAAGACCATCGAATGTCAAATCATGGATATCGCAGACGACATCGCATATTCGGTCTATGATCTTGAAGACAGCCTAAAAGCTGGGTTCTTGACGCCAGCTACGATCTTTGCTTCGAACGATAAACTGCTCGAGACGGTCGTCGCAGCGGTCGCCAAACAAATCGGCGAACCAGTCACGAAGGAAGATATCCTCACGACTTTCCTGGAAGTTTTCCATGAAATGATCCCTGGTGAGGGAGAGGACGATCCCCTTCAGTTTTTCATAAAGGCGAGCCAGACCTCTGATCAGTTCTGCAGCAATGGTTACGTCCGAACGGAAAAGTCGTCCAGCCTGGTCCATGAATTCATTAACGGGGTGGAGTTCGAGTTCAATCCGGAGTTTCCTGCTCTGTCCAAGGCTTGGTTGAAGCCGGATGTGCGCAAGACGGTAGAGGTGTTGAAGCAGTACACCTTCAATGCGATCATCTATTCGGCACGCGTAAAGCTCGGAGAATATCGAGGCACGGAACTCGTATCGGACATCTTCAAGGCTTTGAAGGCCGACAAGGGCCACCTGCTGATGCCTGATGACGTCCGTGAACGTTATTTGGATGCAACAGATGACGAGACTAAGGCCCGAACGATCTGCGATTTTGTCGCTGGGATGACGGACCGGTATGCCGTGGAATTCTGGGCGCGTCTACGCTCCGACGGCGCGGAAAGCATCTTCAAATCGGTTTGATTCTAAGGGGCAATGATGCCCTAGCGACTAAACTTGCAGTGTCAACCATACCCAATGTGATCGTGGGCGGCGCTTCGTGCTCCCAGCGGAGCAGATGTTGTTGAATTCGATAGGTGGCCTCTGTGCTCGGCCCTTTTGCCACCTACGATATCGACTTCACGAACATTACAATTGCGGCTTTTGGAGCTAGAGGAAATAATTTCCGGATTCGGCCCAAGTTGTCTCATGGTCTCAATTCACAACCGCTGAAAGCTTGCAACTCCAATTTGCTCACCCCGTCAACCTATGGCATGTTTCGATCTAGGGTATTGCGAAGCATCTGGGTGGGGCATTGTCGGCGAATTTCGATCATCTGAAGGAGATCAGCCCTGAACTCCATCGCCTCGGCGTGCTTGCGGAACGGTTCTTTGCCGAAGATGCCAACACCTCGTTGATCAAAGGCCGTCAGTTCGGCGAATACATGGTCAAAGAGATCGCAGCTCTTTCCGGCGTTTATGATCCGACTGCGCGCGAGACCACGCACGATCTGCTTCGACGACTAGCGGCACAACAGGTGCTGCCGCGCGAAGTGTCGGATATTTTTCACGCAATCCGGAAGCGAGGCAATGATGCGGCGCATAGCTTGGCCGGATCGCCAGCGGAAGCGCTCGCCGCATTGAAGTTCTGCCGCGCCCTCGGTGTCTGGTATCGCCGTACCTACGGGCGTGACCCGGATTTCAAACCAGGTCCTTTCGTTCCTCCCAAGCCGTCGTCCGGCATTGATCAGACGACGAAGTCCGAACTTGAAGCGCTTCGCCGTCAGGTGCAGGAGGCAGAACAGAAGCTCGCCGCTGCGCATGCTTCAGCAGAAGAGCTTGCCAAGGCTCGTGCGGCTGCTGAAGAGCTGGCTCGTCAAGCGGCTGCAGATAATGCGGTTTGGGAAAAGACGGCTGTCGAGATGGAGGCCAATCAGGCCTCACTTTCCCGCAAGCTGGCAGAGCTGCAGCAAGCGGCCGAGGTACAGCCTCAGCAATTGCAGATGGAGTTCAAGCAGGCCGGCCTGCAGGCTGCAAGCCGCCTGGAGTTGGACGAGCGGCAGACTCGTCGCCTGATCGATGTCCAGCTTATGGATGGTGGCTGGGAGGCGGACAGCGATCGCTTGAGCTATCAGAAGGGTGCGCGTCCGGAAGAAGGGCGTAATCTGGCGATCGCCGAATGGCCGTCGGATGGCGGACGCGCCGACTACGCCCTGTTCGCCGGCCTTACCTGCATTGGTGTCATCGAGGCGAAGCGCGAGAGCGTGGACGTTCCCTCGACCCTGCAGCAGGCAGAACGCTACGCCCGCACAATTGATCTGCCTCTGGAGCATCGCCATCCCCATGGACCGTGGAAGCACGGGCTGGCCGATCCCTTCCGCGTCCCCTTGGTCTTCGCCACCAATGGCCGCCCCTTCGTGCGCCAATGGCAGACCAAATCAGGCATCTGGTTTTGCGATCTGCGCCGCGATGCCAACCATCCTCGACCGCTGACGGCCTGGTTCTCGCCCAAGGACCTGATCGATATCCTGGAGACCGATCTCGACGCCGCAGCACAAGGCCTTGCCGAGGAAAGCTTCGGCAAGGGCAGAATGCGTCCCTACCAGGAAGAGGCGATCGCCGCGATCGAGGACGCTGTCGTTGCCGGCCAACGCGATATTCTCGTGTCCATGGCCACCGGCACCGGCAAGACGCGCACCAGCATTGCGCTGATGTACCGCCTGCTGAAGCACAGACGCTTCCGCCGCATCCTCTTTCTGGTCGATCGCAAGGCGCTCGGCAAGCAGACGGCCGACGCCCTGGAGACGACCGAGATCGAGGGCCTCTTGAACTTCGCTCAAATCTACAAGGTCGCAGGCCTGGACAAGAAGGTGCCAGAGGATGAGGACCAGGTGCAGGTCGCGACCGTGCAGTCGCTGATCGCCCGCATCCTCAACGAGCCGGATCCGGCAAAACGCCCGACGCCTGGCACGTTTGATTGCATCATCGTCGATGAGGCCCATCGCGGCTATACGCTGGATGCGGAGCTGCGCGAAAGCGATATCGGCTTCCGAAACCTGGATGACTACCAGTCGGCCTATCGCCAGATCCTCGATTATTTCGATGCCGTGAAAGTGGCGCTGACGGCCACGCCCGCGCTCCATACCCGCGAGATCTTCGGCCACCCGGTCTTCCACTACGGCTATCGCCAGGCCGTCGTCGAAGGCTACCTCAACGACCACCTGCCGCCAAAGCGCATCACCACGGCGCTCTCTGAGGCCGGTATTCATTTCGAGGGTGGCGAAGAGGTCGAGATCATCGACCGCACGACCGGGCAGATCGACCTGTTCGAACTCCCGGATGAAGTCTCGCTTGATTATGACGTAGCCGATTTCAACAAGCGGGTTTATTCGGAGGCTTTCAACCGCATCGTCTGCAGGGCGATTGCCACCGAAATTCCGCCGTCAAAGCCGGGCAAGACCCTGATCTTTGCCGCCCGCGACGCGCATGCGGATGACATCGTGCGCCTGTTGGTGGAGGAGCTGCAGGAGGAGCACGGCAAGGACGCCGTGCCGCATAACATGGTGATGAAGATCACCGGCAATGTCGACAAGCCGGATGACCTGATCCTGAAGTTCAAGAACGATCCGTATCCGAAATATGTCGTCACGGTGGACCTGCTCACCACCGGCATCGACGTCCCCTCGATCTGCAATCTGGTCTTCGTGCGCAGGGTCAAGAGCCGCATCCTTTATGACCAGATGATCGGCCGTGCCACGCGGCTTTGTCCCGAGATCGGCAAGGAGCATTTCCGCATCTTCGATGCTGTCAATCTCTATGCCGAGCTGCAGGAAATGACGGACATGCGCCCCGTCGTCGTCAAGCCGGATATCGCGCTTGGCCAGTTGGTCACCGATCTCGACAAAGCGGAGACTGACGAGGACAAGAACTGGGTCGCGGGTCAGGTCATCGTGCGCATGCGCGCCATGGCAAAGCGCATGGACGAGGAAACCCGCGAGAGCTTCGAGCGCCAGACGGGGGAGGCGCCGGAACTGGCCGTACAGCGGCTCGCCACCCTCTCCGGTGTCGAACTGCAGGCATGGCTTGCGGCCCATCCCCGCGCCGTCGATCTTCTGGAGCGCCGCCCGCTGCGCACCGGCAACGGCGATGATGGCGTGGTCATCTCCACCCATGAGGACGAGCTACTGCGCATCGAGGAAATCTTCGGCAAGAACACGACGCCGGAGGATTACATTACCGGCTTCGAGCGTTTCGTGCGCGAGAACATGAACCAGGTGCCGGCGCTGATTGCCGTCACCCAGCGACCGCGTGACTTGACCCGCAAGGAACTCTCGGAACTCGCAGGCCTGCTCGACGAGAAGAACTATTCCGAAGCCATGCTGCGTGCCGCCTATGGCCGCGCCCGCAATGCCGATATCGCAGCCCATATCATCGGCTTCGTGCGGCAGGCGGCGCTGGGCGATCCGCTCATTCCCTATGCCAAGCGCGTGGAAGACGCGATCGGGAAGATCGAGGCCTCGCGCGCGTGGACGGTCAAGCAGAAGGAATGGCTGCGCCGCATCGGCCGGGCGCTGAAGGACAAGCCGGTGGCCGATCCGACTTTGCTCGATCAGGGCGTCTTTGCCGACAAGGGCGGTTTCAGGCGCATTTCGCAGGAGTTCGATGGCGGGCTGGAGGACGTGCTGCACGCCTTCAACGAGGCGATCTGGGGGCCATCCGCCGCCTGAACATACGCGCCTTCAGTTGACCCCCGCCATCCGCCCACTACAAACACGACACGCGATCCCTGATTTGAAAGAATGCCCCCATGAATGCCAATGCCATCGTCCAAAAACTCTGGCGTCTCTGCACCGTGCTGCGCAAGGACGGCATCACCTATCAGCAATATGTCACCGAGCTGACCTATCTGCTGTTCCTGAAGATGATGGCCGAGCGCAATCGCGAGACGGGCAGCCTGCCCAAAACCATGCGCTGGGCGGATCTGGTTGCGGCCAACGGCCTTGCCAAGCTGGAGCTTTACCGCAAGACGCTGGTGACGCTCGGTACTGTCAGCACGCGCCTCGGCAAGGACGATGCCCTCGTGCTGCCGCCCGGCGACAGCGCGACGTCGGAGGAGCGTAAGCGTTATGCCGATGCTCGGCCGCTGCCGGAGATGGTGCAGGAAATTTTCGACAACGCCTCCACCTTCATCCGCGAGCCGCAGAACCTCACGACGCTTGTCACCGCCATCGATGAACTGGACTGGTTTTCCGAGGAGCGCGACCAGTTCGGCGATCTCTATGAAGGCCTGCTGCAGAAGAACGCCGAGGAAACCAAGCGCGGCGCCGGGCAATATTTCACCCCCCGCGTGCTGATCGAGCTTCTGGTGCGCCTCATGCAGCCCAGGCCCGGCGAGGTGATCCAGGACCCCGCCGCCGGCACTGGTGGCTTTCTCATTGCCGCCGATCGTTTCATGCGTGCAGCGAGCGGCGACTATTTCGATCTCGACGGAAAAGAGCAGGAGTTCCAGAAGCGCCAGGCCTTCCATGGCATGGAAAACGTGCCGGGCACGCTGCGCCTGCTGCTGATGAACCTTTATCTGCACGATATCGATAGCGATCATGTGCATCTGGGCGATACGCTGTCGGACAAGGGAACGGCGCTCGGCCGGGCCAACCTCATCCTCACCAATCCGCCCTTTGGTCCTGCGGGCGGCGCACCGACCCGGCAGGATCTGTCGGTCACCGCGTCAGTCTCCTCCTACCAGCTTCCCTTTGTCGAACATTGCATCCGCGCGCTTCAGCCCGGCGGACGTGCCGCCATCGTCGTGCCGGATAACGTGCTGTTCGAGGATGGACGCGGCAAGGCGCTGCGCCAGATGATGATGGACTGGTGCGACCTGCACACCATCCTGCGCCTGCCGACCGGCATTTTCTACGCACAAGGGGTGAAGACCAATGTCATCTTCCTCACGCGCGGCAAGACCGAGACCGGCAATACCAAGGCCGTCTGGATCTATGACCAGCGTGCCCAGATGCCGAAATTCGGCAAGACGACACCGCTGACGCAGGCTCATTTCGAAGGGTTTGGACAGGCCTTCGGCAAGGACCCGCATGGCAAGGAGCGCCGACCTGACGAAGGCGAGCAAGGCCGCTGGCGCAAGTTCACCCGCGAGGAGATTGCCGCGCGCGGCGATAACCTCGATATTTCCTGGCTGCGCGAGGCGGAGGAAGAGGCGGAAGAAGGCCTGATCGAACCCGACGACATTGGCCGCCGCCATCCTCGGCCATCTGCAGGCCGCCATGCTGGAGATCGAGGCGCTGGTGGCGGAGCTGGATGGTGACGATGTCCTCACTATGCGGGAGCTAGCGGAGTGACACCCACCGTACCATCCAACTGGGGTGCGCCTGCCCTTGAAGAACTATGCATTTCGGTCAGTGATGGTGATCATCAAGCGCCACCGAAATCTGTCACCGGAATTCCCTTCATCACGATTTCATCGATAGCAGATGGAAAAATTGCTCTGGAGCGCGCTTCGAGGTTTGTTCCACTCGCCTATAAGGAAGCTTTGGAACCCAACCGTGACCCACAAACTGGGGACATCATTCTATCAGTAACTGGCTCCATCGGAAGAGCAGCGATCGTTGAGAACGCGACCTTTGTTTTTCAACGCCACATCGCGTTGATCAAGACAGCCAGTTCAATCGAACGAAAATACATCTATTACTTCCTCACAAGTCCGTCCACAGGGAGCCATTTGGAAGACTTGGCAACCGGAACGGCGCAAAAGACCCTTCCGTTGTCGAAACTCAGAACGCTGAGAGTTCCCCTCCCACCCCTGGCAGAGCAAAAGCGCATTGTGGCCAAGCTGGATGCGCTGAACGCGAAATCCGCCCGCGCCCGCACCGAACTTTCCCGCATCGAAACCCTCGTCTCCCGCTACAAGCAGGCCGTACTCAGCAAGGCGTTCAGCGGGGAGTTGACGAGGAAGGACTTGCGAGAGCTTGTCGCTCGCATCAAGGCTGGGAAAAACCTTCGGTGCGATGAAAGGCCACCACAACCGCACGAGAAAGGCGTTGTAAAGGTGAGCGCGGTGACATGGGGCGAGTTCCGCGCCGACCAGTCGAAAACGCTTCCCCCGGATTTCGAACCGGACGAGGATACTCGCATCAAGCCGGGTGACTTTCTGTTCTCGCGGGCCAACACGATTGAATTGGTTGGCGCGGTGGTTATCGTCGCCAACGCACCCGACAATCTGTACCTCAGTGACAAGATCCTGCGACTTGAGTTCAACGAACCCGTTGAAGCGTGGCTTCTGTGGTACCTGCGATCCCCGATGGGTCGCGAAGCGCTAATGAACATCTCCTCCGGGAACCAGCTTTCCATGCGCAATATCGGCCAGAAAAGCCTGCTTTCTCTGTCCGTTCCCTACACAGACGCGGCATTGAGAACCGAAATCGTCCGCCGCATCGAATCCGCCTTTGCCAAAATCGACCGGCTCGCCGTCGAAGCAAAGCGCGCGTTGAAGCTTTTGGGCAAACTGGACGAGGCGATCCTCGCCAAGGCCTTTCGCGGTGAACTGGTCCCCCAGGACGAGAATGACGAGCCGGCGGAAAAGCTGCTGGAGCGCATCCGCACTGAGCGAGAGGCGGCACCGAAGGCGAAGCGCGGGCGGGGAAACGGTAAGGGCTTAGATGGGTAGTTTCCTCACATCTGCGGTAGAATCGGAGGAACCGGTCAGTCTGATCGCGCGGCTGGTTCGCTCAGAACCCCTGATTAATGAAAAGCTGGTCCGCACGAAAGCCAATCGCGTCTCCTTCGAGTTCGATACGATAGACGCGAGGATGAGTGCCGATGAGGCGCTCGCCACCATCGCAGACAAGGCCGACCGATCTCGTCTGGCTGTGCTGAAGGTTTTGACGACCGCGGAGCACTTTCGATATCTGACGGATGCCGAGGAAGTTCGCGATGGCCAGTGGTACTTGATCACTTTATTGCCTCGAGGACGGCAGCCAGGTCCTTTCGCTTGGGCGTCCTCACTCGGCGATGGCGGATATGAGGAAAACGTGCCGCTGGTGCTGGATGAGATCCGCTATCTTTTTTCGGAGGGCGACAGTCCTCTGAGCCCAGTCGGAGCGGCCGTCGGAAATGAACGTGCTCTCGCACAGGCGATTGCGGAGGCATGCAAGTTTCCAGAAAGTGCAATTGGAAAGAGCCGAGCTGCGGGCAATCTACTCAGCGGCATAAGCACTCCCCACAAAGTTGTCGTCAGGGATGTGGGGCAGGCGAGCTTCTGCAGCGCCGTCGATACGCGCGGAAATGAACTGTTTCACTTGGATGCGGGCTGGCCGATCTCTTACAACAAGAAAACGGCGTCCAGTAAACCCAGGCTAAAAGTTAGCGATGTCCCAGTGATCCTGTCTCACTGGGATTGGGATCACCTTCATGGTTATCACGCAATTGTGGGCCTTGCTGGTAGTACCTGGATCGCACCAGTGCAGCGGCTTGGACCAGGCGCAAAACTGGTTGCTGAGAAGCTTGCCATCAACAATCGACTTCTGGGTGTGAGCTCCGCGAACGTGACGGCCGGCCCCCTGCGGCTCGGCCGCTGCAAGGTTAAAGCCGGCAATCTCAATCAAACGGGCCTCTGCGTTAGCGTCACCTTGCAATCGGGAAAGACGATCCTTTTCATGGGCGACGCTGACTACGAACTCACTCCGCCCAAATTGTCGAGCCTGCCTGACTTCGTCGTTGCAACCCACCATGGAGCCAAATTTAACGGGGCTGTAGTCTCGCCATATGGGGGCAGTGGCCTGTCCGTAGTTTCGGTCGGCAAAGGAAATGGCTATGGCCATCCCTCAAATGCAGCTATCGCGAGCCATTCAACTGCTGGCTGGTCGATAAGCTACACGTGCGAGCGGGATTGGGTGCCGCGAGGCAACAGGTACCTGGGGCCTTAGCTGGACCTTGATGACCCAAGTGGTTATGCGCCCCACCGGGTTCTGTTCCTCTACCGCCGACTTGCGCGACCGCAGATGAGGACGCTTCCTGCAGAGGCAACAATTGCGTGTATTCGACTGGGCGGCTACATACGACTCTGGGGATTGAAATCTTTTGGGGCGCGTGCATGTCGAAGGTCTTTTTCACCTATGTCTGGGGGAAACCCGGCAACCCCTGCTGGCCCTTGACCTTCGGCACCAAGGCGGCGCGAACGTTGGCGAAGAAGGCACTGTCCGAGGGCGACTACGTCTTCACCGTCGGCACCAGAGGTGAGCCGACCTTGCCGGAATGCAAGGGGCGCGTGCTGGGCCTCTACCAAGTCACCTCGCTCGAAGTGAACACGCAGGACTACATCGAGCAGATCAACAGCGAGGATGTCTCCGAGCGGGCCGTGACCGAGTTTCCTTACGCCCTCCACCCTATCGCGGTCTGGGAAATCGCCGACGAAAACAACGTATTTTCCAAGCTCGCAGGCCCGCTGACGGGCGCGCATCACATGCAGGCGCGTTCGACCGTCGTCGACCTCGAGGCGGAGATCGGCAACAAGCTCCTGGCACTGGACCGGCATCCGGTCATCCTCGCGGAACCCGCGACGATGCTTGGGCGTGGGCTCGTCGCGCTGAAGAACAGCAAGCTCGCACCGAAGCATGAGGGTGAGTTCACAGGTCGCTTCAGCGACCACGACATCTGGTACGTCTACGCGCTTGCCCTCAGGGACCGTCAAGGCCGCGACCTCGCTTTCAAGATCGGCTATGCGAGCGATCCTATGGCCAGGCGCGACGCCTACTGCGCTCCGCTGGCCGCCGAAGTTACGGGCCTCCGTTGGGAGCTGGCGATGAAACAGCCCACGTCCAATGAAGATGAGGCGCGCAGGGTCGAGCAGGCGCTGTTAGCACATTTCACTAGGCACAAGCTCGCCAGCAATGGCGAGATCGTTAAAGGCCCGTCACAGTCAGATATCATGTCGACCATGGCTGTCATCCTGCGCAAGAATTGAGGCGATCAATGATCCCCGACTACCAGACTCTGATGCTCCCGGTTCTGCGCCTCGCCGCCGAGGGTGAGACACGGGTGGCAGCGGTCGCCGAGCGCATCGCCGATGATCTGGGTCTGACGCCGGAGGAGCGTGACGAGCTTCTGCCGAGCGGGCGCCAGCGTCTGCTGCACAACCGCATTCACTGGGCAAAGTTCTACATGAGCAAGGCCGGTCTGATCGCTTCGCCCGCGCGAGGCCGCTTTGTTGCGACGGACAGGGGCAAGGCGCTGCTTGTCACGGCGCCGGAGCGGATCGATGTAGCGCTCTTGATGCGCGAGCCGGAATTCCGCGAATTCTACAGGAACGAAGGTGGCGCCACCGAACAGGAAGGCGCAACCGTGAAGTCGAGCGTCAGCGGGCCTGCAGCGACGACGCCGGAGGAGCAGATCGACGCAGCCCATGCGGCATTAATGGCAGCTTTGCGCGACGAACTGCTGCAGCGCATCCTCTCCAGCAGCCCGGCCTTCTTCGAGCAACTGATCGTCGATCTCCTGGTTGCCATGGGCTATGGCGGCAGCCACAAGGACGCCGCCGCCCAACTTGGTCGCTCCGGCGACGGCGGGGTTGACGGCATCGTCAATGAGGACCGCCTCGGCCTCGACCGCATCTATGTCCAGGCTAAACGCTATGCGCCGGGCAATCCGGTGGGTCGCCCGGATGTCAACGGCTTCGTCGGAAGCCTTGTCGGCCTCGGCGCCACCAAGGGTGTCTTCGTCAGCACGTCGACCTTCAGCCAACCGGCTCGTGACTATGTCAAGCACCTTGCGCAGCGGGTCATCCTGATCGATGGCCGAGAGCTGGCGGACCTGATGATCGAGCACGGCGTCGGAGTGCGGGGCTATCGCACGGTCGAGTTCAAGCGACTCGATGAGGATTTCTTCGGCGAGGAGTGATGGCGGGATCTCGTTACCGGACCGGAAATCAGTTCCGCTGCTTCACCCCTTGAACACGTCGTTGCGATGATACTGCAGGAACTGCGAATGAGGCCGTTCGTCGAAACGTGACGGGACCAGCAGACGCCGCTCCGGATTGATCAGCCGAGTGATGGTGTCGGGGACGCCACCGTCGGCAATCAGCAGGCTGTAATCATCATCGACCGTGATCAGTCCGCGGTCGAACATCCAGTGTACTGTTCCTGACAGCGCGAGGCCGTTGCGAACGCTATCCGGGCCGCCGTCGGCGACAGGTCGAATGTGGGCGGCCTGGACCTCGGAGCGTCCGCCACCATTAATCAGTTTGATGCCCGTGACAGCGCAGGTGTCGTGGTAGACGGTCTTGATGGCCGCGGCGAAGGCTCGGTCCCGGAAAGGACGGTTGACCACCTGCGAGATGATCCGTCGATCGAAACTGTCGACTTCAAAAGGCGCCTGAGGATTGTCCGCAAAGCCGATCCGAGCCTCTTCTGCCGGGTCGGGCGTCGGCCGCTCCCTATTCCGGTGACCAAGCACATGAGCGAAGCCCGCAGTCAGGATGAGGTCGTACTCGGCGTCAGGAACATTTCGTACCGCTCGACCGAACGCGCCCTTGTTGGTCGAGCCGTCCTCCTTGCGCAGGCCACTCTCGTAGTAATGGTCCGCTTCCTTAAACGGGACCGCGTGATCGAAGGGCAGGAAATCCTCGATCAGCGCATAGAAATGATCCGGTGTCGCCGGATCTGGAATGATGTTGACGATCCGGGCCGTCGCGAAATAAGCCTGCTTGCCACCAGACTTCATCAGGTCGCCGCTCGGACGCCTGGGTTCATAGTAGATTATCCAGTCTCCGAGAGCGGCTTCGACTTGACGCAGATAAGTCCGCGGAAAGTGATACCGCTGCTCCGGCAGGTCGTCGTAGGTCGGGTCGATCTTGGTGGTCAAAATGGCCTTCGCCATCGGATGGACGTGCTCTCTCGCTGGAAAATCGGGCTCTCTCGAACTTGCTACCAGGTGGCAGGCTGACGTGAAAGAGCCCGAGTGAGTGTCCCTTTCCGGCCTCGTTTGCGTGATGTGAATGCACGTATTAATTGTTTGCTTTACTTGGGTCTCCCGCAAGCAAGATTCCGCGCCGGTGCGATCGAAGCGGCAAAATTCATAGTATTATAAGTACTTATTTCGATACATTACTTGGCTACATTTATTTACAAAAACCATAGATTGGTGGTCTTGCAGGTTGATACTTGAGATAATGGAGGGGTAGAAGCGAATATGCTTTTACGATCATTCCTCTTACATGGAGTTACCCATGACAAAGACTACCAACGCATTCGCTCTCCCATCCGCCGCTCGCACGTTCTACGAAGCCAACGCTGTCGCAGAAGACATCAAGAACCAGCTCGAAGAGACGGCCATGTTCCTCATCAGCGTTTCGCGCCGTTCGACCGAAGAGACCTTCAAGCTCGGCGAGCATCTTGAACGCGCAGCCGGGCTGCTCCCGGAAGTAACCTTGGAAAAATGGGCTGTGGAGCGCTGCGGTTATACCGCGCGCCACGTCCGAACCCAGCGCGCGGTGTTTCGTAACCTGCGTCGCTACAAGGACATTCTGGTGGAACTGGCCGTCGGTCCGACGGTTCTTGGAAAGTTGAGCGCTGCTGAGCCCGAGCAGATCGAACAGGCCATCGGCATTGCTGCCCAGAACGGCAAGCTCAGGGTGCAGGACGTCGCAGCGATTATGGCCGGCTCGAAAAACGAGGCCAACGCAAAGCCGCAGGTCGATCCGTACGATGTTGGCGGCATTGACGGGCTGAAGGCGATCATTGCGATCAAGGTCCGGGATGGCCTCAAAGCCTTCATCGGGCATCTCGAAGAAATCCGCACGCATGTCAGTGAGGCGTTGCCGAAGAAGAACATCGTCAAGAAGACGCTCGCTGAAAAGACACATCTGACGGCACGTCTTGCGCACAAGGAACTTGAAAGTCTGGCGCAGTTTGTCATGCCGCATTCCAATGCGGCATACGTGATCTCTTGCACGCCCCTTCCTCGAAAGTCTCGCTGGGCCGAGGTAAGCGGGCTGCTCTACAAGATGGGTAGCGAAACGACGTGGCCGGATAAGGGCGAGCTTCGGGCCTGGTTGGAAACGGAAGTCGTACCGATCCTGGAATGGGCCACCTCCAAATCCAGCGCCCCGGCTTGGCCTGGCGCTGAAACCAGTGAAGCGCCGAGCGCGAATGTTCCGGTTGAGGTTGGTGCGGACCGGCCGGTTCCTGCGGATGTCAGCGGCAGCCCTGATCCGGTTGTCATGGGTATCCCCTCGGTAGAGGAAAGGATGGAGTCTATCGCTGCGGCTTTTGGAGCTACTGCCACGATAGAAGCGCCTAGGTCCAAGCTCACACTGGAGGATGACGTTCCTTCCGTCGCTGAGGCTCTTTCCAAACCCGGAAAGCACGTGACGCGTCCGGAGATCGTCGGCCGGATCAAGTCCGCGTCAGGCACTGCGACGAAATCGGCAACACCGCCGACCGCCGCGGCATGATGCGCTTGGCCTAAGACTGGACGGCCGGAAACCCCGGCCTTCCCATAGATATCGAGAGGGCCGCTTGTCGGCCCTTTCTCATGCTCGGCTTTAATCCGCAGTTGAACGGCAACGTTCGTAGGCTGCCAGTCCGCTGAAGATCGAACGCGAAGCGCCATTGTGGCCGTGAGCCCACCGTTAACCTTGTACCGGCTTTGTTCTTTTTTTGCCGATCGGGTGCTTGAGCCCGGTCGCCGGTCCTGCCAGGTTAGGGCCGTTCGGAAGACCGGACACAAAGCGGCCCAAGCCGATGCTACCAACATCGACAAGGGCCTGACCCTCAGCCTTCGTACAAAGGAATCGGGCTATGAGCACGTTTACATCTGCACTCCCCATTGGGGAAGTTCTCCGTTCGACCATCAACACCCACGCCGGCGCCGTCGCTTCGGCCGCCGGATTGCGCGAGCGCCCCTTCGGCTTCAGCCGCGCTTCGGTTCATGCAACGGCTTCCGTTAGCGAACCGGCTGCGCTGCGCCGCCATCCGCACATCGTTCGCCTTCGTGACGTCGAGGCCGATCTCGATCTGCTGATCGATCGCGCCATTGCGGCGATTGCAGACGGCGAACCGGTTGAAGACGAGATCCTCGGTCACTACGTTCACATCGCGTCGCTGGTCCGTGCGGTATCGTTCCGGGAAGGCAAGCTGCTGGAGCAGGCGGTCGAGCGTCTGGCGAAAGCCAATCCGAATGTCACGGTGCTCACCCAGTCGCTCAAACTGCCGCTGGTCAAGGCCGCGCTCGAAGCCGTTTCCGGCAACGACTGGTCTTGCCTCGATGGCATCAAGCTCGACTGCGAGGCGCCGGCCAAGGGAAGTTATACACCGGACCTCATCGTCGTGAACCGGGCACGCCACACCGCCTACATCCTCGACCTCAAGCGCTCGCTCGCCTCCTACGGTGACACCAGTCGTCTCGAAGAACTGAAGATGAAGATGATGGCGTCGGCGATGGTTCTGCCGGATTGGCTCTACAAGAACCACAAACGCCTGATGGTCGACACGGTCGAGGTCGCCATCGTCGATGGCGCCAGCCGCCCGAGCGACCACGCGACCGGTATCTGGGCTCTGTCGGAGATCGACGACCTGTTGGATATCGATGGTGTTGCTGCCTGCATGGCTGAACTGCGCGCCCGCTTCGGCCGCCGCGTTCAGCAACTTCTCGAAGCGGAAGCCCGCAAGGCGCTTGGTGTCGTGGAGGCGGTCGTGTCGAATGCGGCGCCTGCCTCGGCTATGCCAGGCAAGCCGCTGATCGCGTTGAACGGTCCGGCGCGCGGCTACGAGGAAGAGCAGGCGATTGCCGCGCGGGACGAAGACGATAGTGATTACGATCTCGGTTGCTTCGACGAGGATCAGGACGACGAACCGGAACCGGTCCGTATCCGGATTGGGTTTGCCCGCCGTCCCCGCCGGCACTGATCGGCCGCTCGTCCGACGGCACTGATCGCGGCCGCGCCGTGAGCGCGCGGTCTGCTTCCCCATTCTTCCATTCCATGAAAGCCGGATGCCGATGGGCTCCGGCGAGGAGACAGTCATGTCCATTGATACCCACAGCCCGACTGTGGCTGGCTTCCATTGCGAAGCGGTCACGTTCGATATCGTCCGTTCGAAGCCCTGCGATCACAGCAGGTTGGCGAATGTGCCCCACCTCCATTCCGGCGACACCAGGATTGGGCATCGTCATGGTGACGATCCGGCGGTCCTGATCGGCCTGGCGCTTGCCTTTGTCCGGCAAGGCCCTCTTCTGGATGGCATTGTGCCGGAGCCTCTGATGCTGCGGTTGAATGCACTTGCCGATGGTGGCAACCCGGCATGCCGCATACTGCTCGACTGGCTGCGAAGCCGCAACCGGGATCTCGGTCGGTCCCGGAATGAGCATTTGACCCAGTTGGCCCAAGTCATTGCTTCGGCTGAGACCTACCGGCTGCGTCGTTCACCGCGCGAGCGTGTGTTGGCGGCTTCCACCAAGTTTGCCCATCGCGAACGTCGAAAGCGCATCCGGACACGGCCGCGCGATCCAGCGCAGAACCCCGAAACGGCAATTTTTGCCGCGGAGACCGGAGGGCGCGCCGATGGATAAGGTCGCCCGTCTGTTCATCCGCCGTCTTCGGCATCTTGCCCGCCGCGAGGCGCGCCGGATCGCGCTGCGCAACGGTCTGGTGGAGGGCAAGATCGTGGATGTCGAAGGTCATCTGCTCTTCCGCTACACACCGGCCTTCGATACGACAAGGCTGACCGGCAATCCGGGCCGGGATGGTGCCTGGTTCCGGCAGAACTTCGGTGCTTGGCTTGTCGCGCCGAAGGAGAATAGCAATCCGGCTTCTGGCACGGGTGGCGATGTTGCCGTGACGATGAAGATCAGCGACGTGAAGCCCACCTCGCCGCTGGTTGCCTTCCCCCGCAAGCGCCACGGCGCAATCGCAGAGGAGGTGACGCTGGCCAACGGCATCGATCGGCGCGCTTACGCGGTCGGCCTTGTGGATCGGGCAGCGGCAACGCCGCTGGTCAGTCATGTCGTGACGGCCCTTGTGTTGGCGCGCGCGGTACGGAGTAGCGGCAGATCGCTTCGGGAGATCGTTCACACCCTGATCCATGTGACGCCGGTCATCACGCTCCACGCGCCGCTGGATGGCTTCGAGCGGGAAGTGCTGCGGCTCCTGGAGAAATCCGGGCTGGTGCCTGGCGGTCCCTTCGCGATCATCGACGCGGACCACATGTTCGACGACAACCACTTCGATGTTTACGAAGGAGAGGTTCGCAAACGTCTTGTGGTGTTCTCGGGCGCCGGCGTGCATCGCGTCACGGGCAACGCCTTGCGTCGGCGGATGATCAGCGCGCTGTCCCGCGACTTTCCCATCCTTGCCATCGCCGAAAAGCGGTCGGACATTCCCTCCCTGCTGCGCATCTCCGCCGATCTGTCGCTGGAGACGGGAAAGCTTGATCGGAGGTTGGTCGCTGATCTGGTCGACGTGCTCTATCCGGACACGGTGATCGAGAGACTGGGGCTGCCGTCGGATTCCGATGCGCGCTGGTTGTCGCTCGAGGACCTGGTCCTTGCCTTTCGTCCGGGGCGGCATGTTCGGGACGCCCTGTCTGTCGTTGCCACGCTTATCGAACGCAATCGCGGAGACTTCGAGGAACAGGACGGCGATGGCGGCGGGGGTGGCGAAAAGGCATCCGGGTCGGGGCCTTCCAACACCCCCACGGAGAAACCCCAAGGGTCGGGCGATAAGCCGAAGCCTTCCGAGAGTGAGGGTAGCGGTCGCTGGAAGAAGGACAAGCCGTCAGGTGCCGAAGTGATCCAGCCGGAGCCTCTACCGACGCCCGCCGAAATCGGACGGAAATCGCCGGTGACCGTCGAAGCCCTTTCCGGATATGGCAAGGCAAAGGACTGGGCGCTCGATCTCAAGGCTGATCTGGACGATTATCGGGCCAGCATCCTTTCCTGGTCGGAGATGAGCACCAAGCTGTTGTTGTCCGGCCCGCCCGGTACCGGCAAGACGACCTTTGCCCGGGCGCTGTGCAACAGTCTGCAGATTCCGTTGGTCGTCACGTCCGTTTCCACCTGGCTGCAGGGCGGACATTTGAACGATGTGATCGACAAGATGGCGAAGACATTCATCGAGGCCCGGGCCATGGCGCCGGCAATCCTGTTCATCGATGAGATCGACGGCATCGGCAAGCGGCAGTCGGCGGAGCGGGAGTACTCAGACTATTGGAATGCCGTTGTCAACAAGGCGCTCGAACTCCTCGACGGTGCGGTCAAGAGCGAAGGGCTGATCATCGTCGGCGCAACCAATCGGCCGGATGACATCGACGCGGCCATCAAGCGATCCGGGCGGCTGGAGACCCATATAGAAATCTCCAAGCCAGACGTGCCGACGCTTGCAGAAATCCTGGCCCATCATCTCGGTGATGACGTGCAATCGCTTATCCGGGAGCGGATCCCGGACGTCCGGCCAGAAGCCGACGATGGATTCTCCCTCAAGAAGCTCGTCGCCGACCATCTGAGAGAAGAAGCCGAAAGGGAACGCAAAGGAGCAGGTCGATGACAGCGACGCAGAACACCAACACGACGGAAACGCCGGCAGCCGTGCCGCAGGGCAATTCCGTCGACGTGATCCTGAGGCGTCTCGCCACGCGCGCGATGGGTCTGACGGGCGCGGATATCGAACGCATTGTCCGCGAGGCGCGGTTGAAGGCGCGTCGCGGCAAGCGGGAGATCAGCTACGAGGATATTGAAGAAGGTATCCGCGGCAATCGTCCGCCTGTGCCCTATGACCTGCGCTGGCGCTGGGCTTTCCACGAGGCGGGACATGCGGTTGTCCATCATGCCCTCGATCTCGGTCCCGTCCGCGGTCTCAATATCGATACCGGGCAGGGTGGCTACAATCTCGTCGGCTTCCACCTGTGGGCGACCGATACCCGTGACTGGTACGAACACATGCTGACCATGCTCATGGCCGGGCGGGCTGCCGAGGCGCTGGTGCTCAAGCGCATATCGAGTGGCTCCGGTGGCACCGACGATAGTGATCTGGCGCGGGCCACGCGGATCGCCTTCGATATGGAACGGACCCTTGGCTTCGGGACCGAGCATCCGCTGCTCTATCGCCCGCATCGCGATCCGGGCGAAGTGTTCGGTCGTGAACCGGAACTGATGGTGCGCGTTCATGCAAGGCTGGACGCGGCACTCGACCGGGCGGCGGTGATTCTCAGGAGGCGCAGGTCGACCTTTCATGCCCTGGCGAAGGCGCTGTTCGATGCACAGGCAATGGATGAGACAGCGGTGATGCACATCCTGGCAGACGGTGATCTGCCGCCCTAAAGCTGATAGTCATGCGGCCGATGAGGAGAGAAGCGGAGTGCAGGATGAGTGTCGCGGTCGTCGCCCATTGCGATTGGAGCATGGACCACAAAAAGCGCTGGATGGCTGTGGCCATCAAGCGCGGTGGACAATGGCACGTTCAGCCTCCGGAACTTGTCAGTGACACGTCGAGCTTGTTCGACCGGCTGCGGCGTCGCGCCATCGAACCTGGCGCGCTTCTCATCGGCTTCGACTTCCCCATCGGCCTGCCGGAGGCCTATGCGCGAGCAGCCGGCCTCGGTTCTTTCCGGGAGGCACTGACATCATTCGGCTCCGGGATCTGGTCGGATTGGTACAATGTCGCTGATCATCGCGAACGTATCTCGCTGCAGCGCCCGTTCTATCCCGTCCGCCCTGGTGGCACGGTGCGCGCGCATCTATTCGATGCCCTGGGGATCTCTAACGCGTCCTCGCTTTTGCGCATCTGTGAGCGGGCGACCGCCGATCGGCAGGCTGCCTGCATGTTGTTCTGGACGCTTGGCGGCAATCAGGTCGGCAAAGGAGCGATCTCGGGATGGCGGGAAATCATCGTGCCGCGGCTGAATGAGATGGGGCTATGGCCGTTTGACGGAAGCCTGGCCGATCTCGCGGGCAGCAAGCCGGTCATCGTCACTGAGACCTATCCTGGCGACGTGTATCGTCAGATCGGCATGCCCCGAAGTGGATGGAGTAAGCGGCGCCACACAGACCGGATACGGATGGGACAGATTATAGTGCCGTGGCTTGCAGCGCGGCCGAACCTCGATACCGGTCTGCTTCAGCCGTTCATCGACGATGGCTTCGCCTCGGACAAAGCAGGAGAGGATCGTTTCGATGCCGTCATCGGACTGCTGGGGATGCTCGATGTCGTTGACGGCCGGCGGGGTGAAGGCATTCCGGCAGTCGATGCCGTTCGAAAATGGGAAGGCTGGATACTCGGACATCATCGTGATGATGTGGCGTGACTTGAAATGAGGTGTGGCACGTTGGCGTCAACTCACATCAAGTTTCCGGCAACCTGAAACAAATTGCGCTCATTTGATTCCGAACACCGGATTTTTGATTCGGAACTCGGAGTTAGCGATTCGGCAACGCCGTTCGCCGCCGAACAGCTCGTCTTGACGTGAGATGACGTGCCTGCAACTCGAAACAAATTGCGGTCATTTGATTCATGGTTCTGCGCCGGCGATTCAAAGGTCGATATTTCCGATTCAGCCGAACAAGGCTTGCGCCGGTAGGCCGGTCCCCTGACCATTGAAGAGGTCGAGGATCGGGAGGAGCATCATGAACCTGAAGGCAGCAAGGCAGCGACAGAAGGCACTTCGCGACGCCAACAGAAGGGCAAAGCGGCCTGACCGAGATGATGTGGCTCGGGTGGCGCTGTTCTGGCTGATCCGGCGGGCGATTGAGAAGGGTCAGCAGATGGAGCTCGAGAAGTTCCAGAACAAGATCGTCTCAATGCTGACGGATCAGGGTTTCGATGAGCGCGAATGCGACGTAGTGTTCGACGATCTGGTCGCCAAGTACCGGATGGGCGGCTCGCCGTTTCGCAGGAAAATCCACCTGATCTATCCCAACGGCCCCGACCAGGAGGTCTGAGCGCGTCCGTGTCCACTTGGTCTGTTGTTACCGGATCTGCTTGCTCGACGAAGCCGATCAACGCCTAACGGCGTTTGCTTCCTTTACGACTTCTCCCCCCATTACTCCCGAGAACGCCGTTTGATTCTGAATCGGATTTATGGAGAAGCAGACGGCTCCAATCCTTCGTTAATCCGCTTCGCTTAGCTCGGCGGGCCCCTCGCATAGAGGGTCCGAGTAACGAACATGATGAAGTGAAATGACCAAGCTAACTGCAATCAAAGCCTTCCAACGTAAGATCGACGCCTATTGCGAACTGCGTCTCTCGACCGCCTTCTCCGGCGAAGAGGCCGAAGCCCTCAAGGCTTATATGCGGCGACTTATCGAAAGACGGTGTGCGCCACCGCGGACGGCAGGCCGCACCGAATGGGATGTCATTGCCCGCATGACCGGGATCGATGCTCGATCGCTTGCATCGCACCACCGTTTGATCGACCCCGGGTTTGATGCCATCGTTCGTTGGAACAGGGACGACGGGAAAACAGCCGGAGACGCGGAAGAGGGCTCCCGGAAGCCTGTAGGCGCAACGAGAGCAAAAAAGGCCAGCGCCGAGAAAACGAAACCGACAATCAAGTCGGCGCCCCCGGAAACTGCGCGTTCCCAGGCTGCCCCCGTGGTGCATAAGTCTGGCGTGAAGGTCGATTTTCCGGAACCTCTGTTTCGCGAGTGGGATGACCCCGCGGATTTCGCCGAAGCACTCCAGCTCCACATGCGTCGCCACGGTGAGACCTACTGGGTTCTCTATCGATCGGTCGTGCGGGCTGACGAGCCCATGGACAAGAATACACTGTTGAGTTGGATCGAAGGCCGGCGCGTGCCGCGAAGCACAGACAGCTTCGATGTGCTTGGTCGTATCCAGCGCCGTTACCGTCTCCCGGAAGGCTATTTTAAAGCGAAGCTGCCGCATCAGTCGCGATCGGCGTCCGGGTTTAATCTATCGGGTATCGAGCCTGCCGAGCGACGCAGGATCGCGTGGCATCTACCAGATGACTTCAATTCGCTTCCGTTCGCCAAGCGCGAGGAGATACTGGATTGGGTCCGTCGCGTCATCATCAGCGGGTCGACGGATTACCGCAAGTTCCAGGCTGCCGCGGTTAAGCAGCGCTACGCCATCCGTTTTCCCGGCGTATCCTACGGTGGACGCGCGCCGCATGATGGAAAGATCGCGGTACCGGCGAACTACGAGGAGACCTGGATAGAGGATCCTGACCTTGTGTCGGGTGTCGTCGATGCGCCGCCTGCGCTAGCGATGGAAATGGTGGACCTTGTCCGCTTCAAGACCTCGGCACTGACATCGATCGGTTTCCAGCGCAACGGTGTCTGGGGTGAGGATACAGCATCGCAGAAGATCGAGCATCTGGGCCTGATGTTCGGTGCCTTGGCCGCATCCAAGACGGGGGAGATCAGGGGATATGGCGTGCCGGTCCGTCACCTGACCTTCGGGCTGCTCATCTTTCCGGGTGTCTGGGACTGGTATCTGCAATGGCGGGAGAGCCGTCGGGGTTTCTATACGGCGTGGGAAGTCGACATGCTGCGGATCGCCCTGGCGATCACAAAGGAGAGCACCGGATGGCTTCGGCAACATCCTGAACTCTTGGTGCGCGTGCAGCCTATTGCCGGTCTCGTCTCGCAGAGCGAGATCGACTATGCCCGGGAGGATTGGCACGGCGCCTGCGAAGACTTTCATAAACACGCTTCCCACCGTGTGAAGGAAATCCAGCGCATTGCCCGGGTCCATCGTGATCCGTTCGAGCCGATCATGCCGGTGCTTGAAGCCGACAGTCCTGTCGGCGAATATCGGAAGATCACCGAGGAGATCATCCGGCTGATGCCCGACGAGGAGCGCTATCCGCGCCCGGCTGCAGAGGCGGTTCGCTCTTTCCTCATGCTCCGATTGGGGCTGCATTTGGGACTTCGTCAGAAAAACCTGCGGCAGTTGATGCTGTGCCCACGGGGCCACACGCCGCGTCCGGAACGCACGCTCGAAAAGCTAAAACGCGGCGAAATTCGCTGGAGTGACCGGGACGGTGGCTGGGAGGTGTTGATCCCGGCGGTGGCTTTCAAGAACGCCCATTCGTCGTTCTTCGGAGACAAACCATTTCGACTTCTTTTGCCCGATCTGCTCGATCTCTACCGTCATATCGACGACTACGTCGAGCGCCATCGCTCGGTCCTTCTTAAAGGCGCCGCCGACCCCGGGACGTTTTTTGTGAAGACGGTCAAGACGACGAGTACCGACGCGGCCTACGACATCACGACCTTCTACGAGGCATGGCGGCTGACAATCCAGCGCTATGGAATCTACAACCCTTACACCGGGCGAGGGGCGATCAAAGGTCTCCTTCCACACGGTCCCCACAATGTGCGCGACGTGCTGGCAACGCACATCCTGAAGCAGACCGGCTCATACGAGCAGGCGAGCTACGCCATCCAGGATACGGCAGACATGGTCGCCAAGCATTACGGCCGCTTCCTTCCGCAGGACAAAGCGGCGTTGGCAGCACGAATTCTCAATCAGGTTTGGGAAGCAGCCTAGTTTCGCGGCAAGCCGAGGCGGAAATCATTTCCGCCTCGATTGCTTCACTTCTTGCCCTCTCGCGCCCATGGCGGCGGCTGCTTGTTCTCGACCCATGGGAGAAGCTGCAGTGGCTTCGGTTCAATGGTCGCGGTAATGATCGGATAGTGTTTGAGTGCGCTCCGCATCAACGGGAGGCCGGCTGGATTGGTGTATCGCGTGTTCGTTTCACTGCCTTCGCTCAGTCGGCCCGAAATATCATCGATCACCTCAGGCGAAACGCCGGCCTGCTTCAGGGTGTCTGCCATACCATGACGAAGGGCATGAATGGATCGCTCCCACAATTTTTCACCGAGGGCGCCACGCATGACAGGAATGAAGGTGTTGTAGAAACGATTGCCCGGATCGTTCTTCGTCTTATGCGAGAAAAGATCCGGAAAGAGAGCTTCGTATCCCAGTCCCTTGATCGCCTGATAATAGTCGAGGAAGCCCAATCGAACCATTTCGTCGGGCATGGGTAGCAGCCGTTTTGATTGTGCGGTCTTCAATCGCCTAATGCCGTTCGTGCGTAGGATGATGACATATCCGTCCTCGTCCTTCGCAATGTCATCGACTGAGAGGCCGGCGAACTCTTTGCGTCTCGGCCCCAGATAGGTGAACAGGATCGGTAGGTAATAGAGCGAATCGTGGAAGACTTGCTTGCCCGGTTGCCGCCGTTTTCCCCGCAGATGATCCCGCGAGCCCGTATAGATCGGACTCGAGAAAATCGGAGCGATGTCTTGAGGCTTCGGTTTGTACTGCTGGTGACGGATGTCTCCGGCTTTGGGCTTTCTCGGGCGAATGCCTTCGAACGTCCAGTCCTCGATTGCGAAACCGTGGCCTTTCAAATGCTTCAGGAAGTGCTGCAGGTTTCCGAAGTGCTTGCGGATCGTTGTGGAGGCGAGGCCAACCTTCGCCTTGGCTTCCGAAGTCTCGGCCGCCTTGCGCAGTTTCTCGCCTTCGGCACGAAGTTCCGGCGCTGACATGATGCGCATCCGGCTGCTCCGGCCCCAGTCCGTGGGAATGTCATTGAAGTGCTGACGCAACTGACCGATGTGATATTGCTCGATCTGCCCGGAATGCTCCACACCATGCTCGATGAGCACCGATTTGAACATCCGCACCAGCGCCATGGCGTCTCGCCCCGTTTCCGGTGTCCATTCTTCGCCCATGTTCGCGATGAGCTTCTCGCACGCTTGCTCGAAATCTGCGACGGCTACGACCCTCTGGTTTTCGCTTTGAGCTTCAGGCGTTGTTGTTTTTGCCTTCGGCGCCACGCGTGGCGACAGGTCGAGAAAGGCGATTTCCTCTGCCTCCGGGATATCGGTCGCAGTCGGTGCCGGCTTGCTCTCTTTTGCCAGCATCAATGAGGGAGGGGCAGCAGGTTCGACCTCGTTGGGCTTCTCCTCGACCACGGACTTGTTCGCTCTGCCGCCACCCGTGAATTCGCTTAAGGTCCGGTCGACGAGATCGTGTCGATCGTCGATGTCAAGCAGGGCTGCGGCACGGCCTTCGAACATTTTCGACATCGCGCGCTCGCGATTGACGGCGGTGTCGGCAATATCGAACTGATAGATCAATTGCCGGATGCCGTCCTCGAAGCCGGCGCTGCGTGCAATCGTGAGCTCGGCGAGATAGTTTGCCCGGATAGCGTCGATATGCGAAGAAGGCACGCCATTCTTGAGCAGGTAGGTGAGCCCGGGGCAGTCGCCATCGAGGCTGAGGTCCGAGCGGGTCCCGAACTTCGCCAGGAGCTGACAGGCCCAGCCAGCCTCGAGATCGAGTTCCATCTCGACGACGTCGCCGCCCCGGCCATTGCGCTTGGCCATCGTGCTGATGTCATCGAGCCTCTCGAGCTCTTGGTCCCGCACGTGCTCTAACAGGATCTGGAGCTGCTTCTTGGTGGTCATCGCGTCCTTCGAATTCATCTTCAGTTCGGCCAGCCGGGTGTTGAGCTTCCGGCCGATGATCTGAGCCTTTCTATGGTCCGAACAATGAAGGCTGAGTGAAAGACGGCTGCCCGGACGGCAGTGAACGAATGCGGCGGGGATGCGCGGCCGCCAGTAGAAGATGTTTCCGCGGCGGATCAGATTCTCGACCTCGTGGCGCACGGCCATGACGAATACCCTGTCTTCGCCTGAGGGATCTGCCGCGACGCGCTAAGCGCCTGGGCATCACCTTTGGGCACCAGTTCTGGGCATCAGGTCGCCAGTGATGCCAAAACAGGATCCGGCACGACTGGAAAATCAAGGAATTAAGGGCTTTTCGGGAGAATTGGCTGGGGAACCTGGACTCGAACCAAGATTAACGGAGTCAGAGTCCGTCGTTCTACCATTGAACTATTCCCCAGCAGTTGCCGCCGAAGCATGGCTTGGCTGCTGTGCGGCGCTTATAACCAAAAGCGGGCGGATTGCAAATACCCGTTTTGAAAAAATTCGGTGCCGTGCGGAGGACGTGAAACCAGCCGCAAATCCCCTGTCCAAAAAAGAATTTGGCGAATTCGGCGGGCGCTGATATTCTTGCGGCAACGCAAAAATCGAATGAGCGCCTGCTGCATACCTTAGGGACTTGCGCGGCGCGATGGAAAAAGAACGTGGAAGACCCCGAAGGCGGCGCCAAGCCGCAATTAGACGGGGCGTCGGCGGCAGGGCGCAAGGACGGCAAGAAGTCCAGGCGCCGCAAGGGCAAACGTGGCGGGCAATCCCGCAACGCTGCTCATCCCGCTTCGCATGAGCATTCCGGCGGTGCCGGACAGCCTGCGCGCCCGATGGAAGATGCAGCCGGCAATCCGGCCCGCAAGCGCAAGCGCCGCCGTCGTGGCGGCCATGGTGTTGCGCAGAACGGTTCACCTCAACCTCCTGTGATGGAACAGGCCGCAGCGGCAGAGCATGCCGCCCGGTCCGACGGTGATTCGGCGCCGAGCCGGCGCAATCGCCGCAAGCATCGCGGCAAGCGCGGTCTGCAGGGCCGGCCGCTGACATCGGCAAAGCCTTCCAGTGCTCCGCAACAGGAAAGCCGCGTGGAAGAGACGGCGCGCATATCGGTTCCGCGCGAAACGCAGAACGGCGCGGCCGCCAGCCGCAAGGGCTGCCAGGATGGCCCTGTCAATCCGGGTTTTCAGGGGGATCGCCAGGCCGGCGACCATGCCTGGCCGGAGGAACTCTATGCCGCTCTCGATCTCGGCACCAACAATTGCCGTCTCCTCATTGCCCAGCCGACCCGCCCGGGTCAGTTCCGCGTCGTCGATGCCTTTTCCCGCATCGTGCGCCTCGGCGAAGGCCTTGCGGCAAGCGGCCGTCTCTCCGATGAGGCGATGGAGCGGGCGATCGAGGCGCTGCGGATCTGCGCCTCCAAGCTCAGGAACCGGGAGATCCGCCGCATGCGGCTGATCGCCACCGAAGCCTGCCGCCAGGCGGTCAACGGTGAGGAATTCCTCAGCCGGGTCGTTGCCGAAACCGGCCTGACGCTCGAGATCATCGATCGCGAAACCGAAGCGCGGCTTGCCGTCTCCGGCTGCTCCTCGCTGGTCGGTCGCGAAACGCGCTCCGTCGTGCTGTTCGATATCGGCGGCGGCTCGTCGGAGATCGCCGTCATCCGCATCGGCGACAATCGCTTCAGCCGCCTCGCCAACCACATCACCCACTGGACCTCGCTGCCGGTCGGCGTGGTGACGCTGTCGGAGCGCCATGGCGGGCACGACGTCACGCCGGAGGCTTTCGAGGGCATGGTGCGCGAAGTCGAAGGCATGCTCGGAGGCTTCGATTGCCCGGAGATCGAGGTCGCCCAGACCGGCGACTTCCACCTGATCGGCACATCGGGCACGGTGACGACGCTTGCCGGCGTCCATCTCGACCTGCCGCGTTATGACCGGCGCAAGGTCGATGGCATCTGGCTGTCCGATGACGAGGTTTCCGCCATGCAGGCAAAGCTTCTCTCCTGGGATTTCGAAAGCCGCGCCGCCAATCCCTGCATCGGGCCGGATCGGGCCGATCTGGTGCTGGCCGGCTGCGCCATCCTCGAGGCGATCCGCCGCCGCTGGCCGAGCCCGCGCATGCGCGTTGCCGATCGCGGCTTGAGGGAAGGCCTGCTGACAGACATGATGGCCGATGACGGCGTGTGGCGGCGCCACCGCAACCGACGCGGCCAGAGAGCGAGATAGAGGAAGGCATGACCAAGGCACCGATCGCGGGAAACCGCACCGGCCGCAAGCTCGGCCAGCGCGTCAAGAACAAGAAGATGAAGGCCTCTTCGCGCCAATGGCTGGAGCGCCATATCAACGATCCCTATGTGCAGCGCGCCCAGCTCGAAGGTTATCGCGCCCGTGCCGCCTTCAAGCTGCTGGAGATCGACGAGAAACACCATATCCTGCGCGGCGCCAGGCGCATCATCGATCTCGGCGCTGCACCGGGCAGTTGGTCGCAGATCGCCGCCAAGGTCACCGGCTCGACGGATGAGGATATCCGTGTGGCCGCGATCGATTTCCTCGAAATGACCCAGCTGCCCGGCGTGAAGATCCTGCAACTCGACTTTCTCGATCCCACTGCGCCGGAAAAGCTGCTGGAGGCGGTAGGCGGCACGCCCGATCTCGTCATCTCGGACATGGCCGCACCCACCACCGGCCATCACCGCACCGATCATCTGCGCACCATGCATCTCTGCGAAGTGGCGGCCCATTTCGCCGTCGAGGTGCTTCAGGAAGGCGGGCACTTCCTGACCAAGACCTTCCAGGGCGGCACCGAGCGTGAGCTGCTCGCCATGCTGAAGCAGAACTTCCGCCAGGTCGTGCATGTCAAGCCGAACTCGTCGCGCGCCGAATCGGTCGAGATGTTCCTGCTCGCCAAGGGCTTCAAGGGGCGCAAGGCGGAAGGTGAAGCAGAGCAAGCTTGATCTTGGGACCGGTCCTGTCCGATGATGCGACCCTGAGATTAGAGCGCCGTGCGTCCTTTCGGACGCACAAAGGACGCTCTAACACTTTAAACCTGCGCATCGTGCTTTCCGAAAAGCGATTCCGATTTTCGGGAAGCACGATGCGCTAAAACCGCTGATCCCATGCTTCTTTACGTCACGCTCGGAACCAACGACCTTTATCGCGCAGGGCATTTTTATGATGCCGTGCTGCCCGTGCTCGGCTATCGCCGCCAGCGCGGTTCGGAGGAGGAAATCGGCTATGCCGCCGATGGCGATACGCGCTGCCGCTTCTGGGTGGTGACGCCCTTTAATCGCCGTCGGGCGACGTCGGGCAATGGCGTCATGGTGGCCTTTGCGGCCGAGCGCCGGGCGGATGTCGACGCCTTCCATGCGGCGGCGATAGCGGCGGGCGCCGTCGATGAGGGCGGGCCGGGCCTGCGCTCCTACCATGCCCATTTCTATGCCGCCTATGTGCGCGATCTCGACGGCAACAAGCTCTGTGCCGTCTGCGAAAGCCCCGAATAGAGCATGTCGCGCAAAAGTGTGCAGCGGTTTTGCGCTATAGACATGCGAAAAACTAAAGATCTAAAGCCTGGCAAGCGAATCTGAATGATCGCGACACGCTTTAGGCTGCCTTATTTCACCGCGTGCTGCTCGGCTTCAACAGTTGCTGCCGCCATCGCCTTCGAGCGGTGGCCGGAAACGAGCGCGCCGGCATTGCGGTCCATACGGATGAAGGGAATGGTCGCAATAACAGTCAGCCCGGCGATGATGTAGAAGGCGAGGTGGAAGTCGGCGACCTGCAATTCCTCGCCGCTGAGATAGATCGAGCTCTCCAGGATCGCGGCGGCGACCGCGACGCCGAGCGCCAGGCTGATCTGCTGCATCACCGAGCTCATCGAGGTCGCCTGGCTGGCTTCGGCATCATTGATGTCGGCGAAGGCGAGCGCATTGACGCCGGTGAACATGAAGGAGCGGGAGAAGCCGCCGAGTAGCAGCACGCCGATGATGACGAGGTGCGGTGTCGACGGCGTGAACAGGCCGGTGACGACAGTCACCAGCGTCGTCACCATGGCGGCGGCAAGCAGCGTCGTGCGGAAGCCGGCGGCGGCGAAGACGCGCTTCGCCATGAATTTGGTGGTGATCGCCCCGATGGCTCCCACAAAGGTGATGAGGCCGGATTGGAACGGCGTCAGCCCGAATCCGAGCTGCAGCATCAGCGGCGTCAGGAAGGGCATGGCGCCGACGCAGATGCGAAACAGCGTGCCGCCCAAGGTGGAGGCCCGGAAGGTCGGGTTCTTGAACAGGTTGAGGTTGAGGATCGGGGCCGGATGGCGCTTGGCGTGGCGCACATAGAGAAAGCCGCAGGCAAGGCCGATTAGAGTGGCGGTGACGCCGATAATCGGGGGCAGGGCCGGCAGGCTCACCACCGACAGGCCGAAGACGACGCCCGCGGCCGAAAGCGAGGTGAGCACGAAACCGGTGAAATCCAGCTTCGGCGGCGCCGTCGCCTCCACTTCCGGCAGGAAGATCGTCGCCAGCCAGATGCCGATGATGCCGACCGGCACGTTGATCAGGAAGATCCAGTGCCAGCTGAAATAGGTGGTGATGAAGCCGCCGAGCGGCGGTCCGGTGAGCGGGCCGACGAGCGCCGGGATGGTCAGCAGCGCCATGGCCGAGACCAGATCGCTGCGCTTCGTCGTGCGCACCAGCACCAGGCGACCGACCGGGGTCATCATCGCGCCGCCCATGCCCTGCAGGAAGCGGGCGAAAACGAATTCGACGAGGTTGGAGGAGATGGCGCAGAAGATCGAGCCGATGACGAAGACTGATATGGCAAGCCGGAAGATCTTCTTGGCGCCGAACCGGTCGGCCATCCAGCCGCTCACCGGGATGAACACCGCAAGCGCCACCATGTAGGAGGTCAGCGCCAGCTTCAGCGTGATCGGCCCGACATGCAAATCACTAGCGATCGCCGGCAGCGCCGTCGCAATGACAGTCGAATCCATCTGTTCCATGAAGAGGGCGACGGCGAGGATCAGCGGGACGATACGATTCATAGGCGGGAGCCTTGATGGGGCAGCGGATTGAAGCTGGGAAGGCCAGTGCTGTTTAGTCCCAGTTCCCAGCCGTGCCAATCCCCAAATCCGGGTCGTTGACGCGTTCGCTTCACGTCTGCGTGAGACGACTTGCGCATCAACGTCGGCAGTCAAGATTGACATATGTTTACTTGGCCGGAGCAAGAAATCCGGCTGGGATCGACACCGCGGGCCGTGCGGTGACGCATCGCACGTCATAAGAGGATGGACATATGGCAATTTCATCGGGAATAAAGCGGCGCACCCTTTTTGCCGCAGGCTTTGGCATGCTCGCGGCGCCGGCAATTTTCAAAGAGAGGGCCGAAGCGGCCGCAACTGGAGAAAGCAATCATATGGATGGAACGCTTTTGCCCGAGATCAATCAATTCAAGCTCGGTTCCTATAAGTTCACCGTGGTCCGTGACGGCACCAGCATCGTCGAAAAGCCCTATGAAACCTTCGGCACCAATCAGAACCCCGAAACGGTCCAGGCGTTGCTGACCGCAAACTTCCTGCCGGCCGACAGGTTCATGAGCTTCTACACGCCGGCTCTCATCGATACCGGTTCGGATGTCATCCTCGTCGATACCGGCTTCGGCGCTGCCGGCCGCGCTCGCGGCGCCGGCCAACTGACCGAAGGCCTGAAAGCGGCAGGCTATTCGGCCGACGACGTCACGCTGGTGGCGCTGACCCATCTGCACGGCGATCATATCGGCGGCCTGATGGAAAACGGCACGGCTGCCTTCAAGAATGCCCGCTATGTCGTCGGCCAGGCGGAATATGATTTCTGGTCGGACAAGGCACGCGAGGGCACGCCGACCGAAGGCAGTCACAAGGCGGTGCTCGCCAATGTCGCACCGCTCGCCGAAAAGACCACCTTCATCAAGGACGGCGATAGCGTCGCGCCCGGCATGACGGCGATGCTGGCGGCCGGCCACTCGCCGGGGCACATGGTGTTCCACGTCGAATCCGAGGGCAAGCGCCTGGTGCTGACCGGCGATACGGCCAATCATTATATCCTGTCGCTGCTGCGGCCGGATTGGGAGGTGCGCTTCGACATGGACAAGGCGCAGGCGGCGGCTACGCGCCGCAAGGTTTTCGAGATGATCGCGACCGACAAGATCGCCTTCCTCGGCTACCACATGCCGTTCCCGGCGGTCGGCTTCGTCGAGAGGCAGGATGGCGGTTATCGCTTCGTGCCGAAGACCTATCAGTTCGACATCTGATCCGGAGCAATTCCAGCAAAGTGCGCAGCGGTTTTGCCGGGAAAAACGCGAAGCGACTTTCTCGGGAATGCGTAGGAAGAAGGTTCTGAAGCGCGAGCAGCGAATCTGAAAGATCGCGATGCGCTTTAGACGCATGGCACCCATGACGAGCCCGGCGGACGCGTCGGGCTTTTTGCTATTTCCTTCCTGTCATAGACGTGTTACCAGCCCTCGCCAACTTCCAAGCAACTCATGCACACCGCCGGGGCGGACGATTCGTTTCCGGGCCGGGTTGCATTTTTCTTAAATGAAGGAATTTGGCCATGGCACGCATCATAGAAACGGCAACCGGCGCGGACGCGCTTACCTTTGACGACGTGCTGCTGCAGCCGGGACATTCCGAGGTCATGCCCGGCCAGACGAATATCTCCACGCGCATCGCTCGGGATTTCGAACTCAACATCCCGATCATCTCATCCGCCATGGATACGGTCACCGAGAGCCGCCTGGCGATCGCCATGGCCCAGGCCGGCGGCCTCGGCGTCATTCACCGCAACCTGACGCCGATCGAGCAGGCCGAGCAGGTCCGGCAAGTGAAGAAGTTTGAAAGCGGCATGGTCGTCAATCCGGTGACGATCGGCCCCGATGCCACGCTTGCCGATGCACTCGGGCTGATGAAATCCTACAGCATTTCCGGCATCCCCGTCGTGGAGAAGTCCGGCCGCCTCGTCGGCATCCTGACCAACCGCGACGTCCGCTTCGCTACCGATCAGGAACAGAAGATCCATGAACTGATGACCAAGGACAAACTGGTCACCGTCAAGGAAAACGTCGATCAGCAGGAGGCCAAGCGCCTGCTGCATTCGCATCGCATCGAGAAGCTCCTGGTGGTCGATGCCGAAGGCCGCTGCGTCGGCCTCATCACCGTCAAGGATATCGAGAAGTCGCAGTTGAACCCGAACGCTTCCAAGGATGCGCAGGGCAGACTTCGGGCTGCGGCCGCCATCAGCGTCGGCGATGACGGCTTCGAGCGCGCCGAACGGCTGATCGAGGCCGGCGTCGATCTTCTGGTCGTCGACACCGCCCATGGTCATTCGCAACGCGTCCTCGATGCCGTCACCCGGGTCAAGAAGCTTTCCAACTCGGTGCGCATCATGGCCGGCAACGTCGCCACCTATGACGGCACCAGGGCGCTGATCGATGCCGGAGCGGATGCGGTCAAGGTCGGTATCGGTCCGGGTTCGATCTGCACGACGCGCATCGTCGCCGGCGTCGGCGTGCCGCAGCTCGCCGCCATCATGTCGGCGGTGCAGGCCGCGAATGATCAGGACGTGCCCGTCATCGCCGATGGCGGCATCAAGTTCTCCGGCGATCTGGCCAAGGCGATCGCCGCCGGCGCTTCCGCCGTCATGATCGGCTCGCTGCTGGCCGGCACCGATGAGAGCCCGGGCGAGGTCTATCTCTACCAGGGACGCTCCTTCAAGGCCTATCGCGGCATGGGCTCCGTCGGCGCCATGGCCCGCGGCTCGGCCGACCGCTACTTCCAGGCCGAGGTGCGCGACACGCTGAAGCTCGTGCCGGAGGGCATTGAGGGCCAGGTGCCTTACAAGGGGCCGGTCTCGGGCGTCATCCACCAGCTCGCCGGTGGCCTCAAGGCGGCCATGGGTTATGTCGGCGGCAAGGACCTCAAGGATTTCCAGGAGCGGGCCACCTTCGTGCGCATCTCCGGTGCCGGTCTTCGCGAAAGCCATGCCCATGACGTGACGATCACCCGCGAGAGCCCGAATTATCCGGGCGCCGGCCTCTGATCATGAAGGCGGGCAGCGGGATTCCTCTCTGGATCGTCGCGCTGCTCGCAGCCCTCTGCCTTGCCGTGCTCGCCTGGACGACCTTCGGTTTCGTCGTTCCGTTCAAGCACGAAACCGGGCAGGCGGTGCTCGATACCTATTTCGCCGGTTACGATGAGTCGGCGGTCTTCCACATGCAAAAGCTGCTCGATGAGAACGAGACGGCGACCAGGTTGCTGCGCGCCATGTATTTCGGGCCGGAGCTGATCTTTCCGGCACTGCTGACGGCGCTGCTGTTCCTCGCCTTCCTCAAGCTCGGTCCTGCCGGTGCGTGGTTTGGCCGATCGGTGCATCCGCTTGTCGGCAGGGCGATCTATCTGCTGCCGTTCATCTACGGCATCGCCGATTATGGCGAGAACATCTCGAGCCTCATCGCCTTCGGTAATGGTGCGCCCTCAGCGCTTGCAACGCAGCTGCTGCCGTGGATGACGCGGCTGAAATTCGCAAGCCTCGCCATCTGCTTCATCCTCATTGTCCGGCTTGCCATCGGCCGCTGGCTTGCGCCGCGTGAAGATTGAGGGTGCCATCAGCCTGTCCACCGCCACGTCGGATTTGAAAGCCGCGCCACCATGAAATCCGAGAGCACCTCCACCTTCGCAGGTCGAGCCCGGGCAGAGGGCGTGACGAAATAGAGCGCTCCGCTCGGCAGCGTCCAGTCGGGTAGGATCGCTTTCAACCTGCCATCGGCGAGATATTCGTGCGCCATGAATTCCGGCAGCTCTACAACCCCAAGGCCGTGCAACGCCATTGGAATCAAGGCTTGCGAATTGGTGGAGCGCAAGGGACCGGCCGGCACGACAACTTCCTCTTCGCCTGCCTTATTGCGAAAGCGCCAGACGTCCTGGCGCGGCCGATAGGCGTATCCTAGACAATGATCGGCCTTAAGCTCGCGCGGATGTCGCGGCGTGCCGTATCGATCGAGGTACGCAGGTGCAGCGAGAATGAAGGGAGCGACCGCTGCCAGCCTCCGGGCGACCAATGAGGAATCCGGCAGAACGGCAATTCTCAGGGCAGCATCGAATCCGTCTCCCACCAGGTCGACGACGGCGTCGCTCATATGCAGGTCGATAGAAATATCGGGATAGAGGTCGAAAAAATCGGGCAGGATCGGCGCCAGCCAGCGTGTGCCGAAGGCCATCGGCGCGGCAAGCCGGATAAGCCCTCGCGGTCGGCTGGACAGCTCGCGCGCTGCATTTTCCGCAGCCTCTGCCTCCGCATAGAGCCGCGAGGCACTGTCGACCAATCGCAAGCCGAAATCGGTCAGCGCCAGTTGCCGCGAGGTGCGGTTGAAAAGCCGTGCGCCAAGTCTCTCCTCCAGCCGGCTGACGGCCCGCGAAACGGTAGGCACCGATACACCGAGCGTCCTAGCGGCGCGAGCGAAAGAACGCTCTTCGGCCACCTTGGCGAACATGGCCAGGCCTTCGAAATCCGGAAAGTTCGTCATTTCATTCCTGTAACGATAGCTTTCATTTCTTTCTATTTCGAAACGTTTCCCGCGTCCATATCTCAGTCTCGGTCGAACAACAGGAGACGACAATGACACAGAGATTGAGTGGAAAGATCGCAGTGATTACCGGCGCGACATCGGGCATTGGCCTTGCCACTGCCAAGCGTTTCGCCGCCGAAGGCGCCCAGCTTTTCGTGACCGGCCGGCGCAAGGACGTGCTCGACGCGGCGGTTGCGGAAATAGGGGGTAAGGTTGTCGGCATCCAGGCGGACTCGGCAGAGCTTGCAGACCTTGATCGGCTCTATGAACGCGTGAAAGCCGAAGCCGGCCGGATAGATGTGCTGTTCGTCAATGCCGGCGGTGGTTCGATGCTGGCGCTCGGCGAAATTACCGAAGAGCAGTATGACGACACGTTCGACAGAAATGTGAAAGGTGTTCTTTTCACCGTGCAGAAGGCTTTGCCGCTGCTCGGTCCGGGCTCATCGGTTATCCTGACGGGATCGACGGCGGGCTCGACCGGCACACCCGCCTTCAGTGTTTACGCCGCCTCGAAGGCCGCGTTACGAAGCTTTGCTCGCAACTGGATCCTTGATCTCAAGGATCGCGGCATTCGTATCAATACGCTGAGCCCCGGTCCTACAAAGACAACTGGTCTCGTCGAACTCGCCGGCAAAGATGAGGCGCAACAGCAGGGCTTGCTCGAGTATCTCGCAACCCAGGTGCCAATGGGGCGCGTCGGCCGCGCCGAAGAGATCGCCGCCGCCGCACTCTTCCTCGCTTCCGACGATTCGAGCTTCGTCACCGGTATCGAACTCTTCGCCGACGGCGGTGCCGCGCAGGTGTGATGAAATCCGGCGGCCTGCCAATGTTGGATGGCGGGCCGCCGACGCTGGTATCCAGATCGTCTTTCGACTAATGCTCGCGTTGAAAGCAGAAGCGGAAAGGAAACGGCCACATATGACCGGCTATCAAATCTTCTGGCCACTCCTCGCCCATGTGGCCCTGGTCTACGGTCTTTATGCGCTACTCGGCGTGCGGCGCGCGAAAATGGTCCGCGCCGGCAGTATCGCCAAATCGGATTATCGCGAAAACCGGGGCGAGCCGGCCGAAAGCCTCATCGTCAAGAACTGCCTCGCCAATCAGTTCGAACTGCCCGTGCTGTTCTACGCCTGCTCAATTCTTCTCTATATCACCGAGGCCGACAATCTCATCTCTGTCGTCCTCGCCTGGGCCTTCGTCGCCCTGCGCTACGCCCATGCCGCCATTCACGTCACCAGCAACGATATGCGCTATCGCAGCCCGATCTTCGCCGCAGGTTACATCATACTCGCCGCCATGTGGGTGTGGCTCGCCGCATGGATGGGGATGAGCTGAGGCGCGCGTGCGCCTCGTCCGTCACTGACCGGTCACGCGGCTGACACCGTATCGGTACCGGTTGCGATGGGTAAAATCACATCCTGGAATCGTGATCGTCACGGGCTTTTCCCAACCGTTAAAATGCGAGCATTTCCATTTACCGCCGATGAACACCCTGCATGTCATGCCTTCCGCCGCGAACAATAAAAATGGGAACGACATGGGCGCGGAAAGCATGGATCGGATCGGCTTGCGCAGGAAGCCGAAGCAGGAACGCAGCATCCAGAGGCTGGATCTCATTCTTGCCGCGGCTGCCAGGATCATTGCCGAAAAGGGCGTCAGCGCCATGCGGATGACGGAACTCGCCGTCGCCGCCAAAGTGCCGATCGGTTCGGTTTACCAGTATTTTCCCGAGAAGGCGGCGATCGTCAAAGCCCTGTTCGACCAGCACGCTTCGGCGATCCAGGCGAAGACGGCGGCGATGTTTGCCGACGTCAGGTCGCTCGACCAGGCGCTCGACCGCGTCTGCGCCATCATCGACTGGTATTACGATTCCTACCATGACGATCCCGTTTATCTCGGCGTCTGGATGGGAACGGAGACCGATCAGGATCTGCTGCAGCTGAACATCGAGCATAGCGGCCGCGTCGCCGGTATCTTCCACGACGCCGTGCGCGATCTCACTCCCGACCTTTGCGACGAGGATATGTACGCGCGCACTTACCTGTTCAGCCACCTGATCGGCGCCGTCATCCGGCTTGCCGCCGTCAGCGACAAGGAGTTGGCGCGGCGCATGCTCGACCAATGGAAGCGCGTCATCCGCGCCTCCCTTTTCACCACGAGCGTGCCTGCCGCTGCTTGAGTCGGCTTACCAGCTCGGCACCATATTGGCGGCCTTCAGCCGCGGATAAAGGCGTGCCTGGGCGGATTTGACATCGGCCTCGAGAGTATCGTCGACGACGGCAGGGGTGATGTTGTCGAGGCAGGCGGTGATATGCGCCGTGATCGCGTTCATCAGTGAGAGCGAAACGCCCGGCCGCTTCATGATGCCGATTTGCACCGGCGGCAGCGCCGGAAAACCGTCGGCCTGGCTCAGTACTTTCATGCCTGTTCGCAATGCCGATTCCGGCATGACCGAAACCGCCATGCCGGCAAGCACGGCAGCGGCAACGACGGTGCAGGACCAACTGGTGAACAGGATCTGGTGCTCGCGTCCCACAGCATCGAGCGCCGAGCAGGCGAGCTGGCGCCACTGGCAGTCGCGCCGGCCGACGGCAAGCGGCACCGGCGCGTCGTCGCGGATCGGATGGTTGGCCGAGCCCACCCAGCAGAGCGGCTCGGTTCTCACCACATCGGACATGCGCTCGCGCGGATTGTGGGTGACGAGGGCGATGTCGAGCTCGCCTTTGTGCATGCGCTCGGCGAGATCCACCGAAGGCTCGCAGACGATGTAGAGTTCGACATTCGGATGCGTCTTGGCGAAGCGGCCGATGATTTCGGGCATGTAGCGGTCGGCATAATCGTCCGGCGTGCCGATCCGCAGCGTCCCCTCCAGCCTGTTGTCGTCGAAGGCGGCGATCGCCTCATTGTTGAGGCGGATGATGCGCCGGGCATAGTTGAGCAGCTTTTCACCCTCGACCGTCAGCCGGTTGCCGCGCCCATCCTTGATGAACAGCTGCTTGCCAATGCGCTCTTCGAGGCGGCGCATCTGCATGGAGACGGCCGATTGGGTCTTGTAGACCCTGTCGGCCGCCTTGGTGAAGCTGCCGGAATCGACGATGGCGATGAAAGTCTGCAGTTGGTCGAGATCAAGAGGTGCGGACATGGTTTCACCCATAAAGATAGCTGATGATAATCATTAGAAACATTCGTTGGACTGATCAATAGGTCTTTGGCATCTTCGGGATGCAAATCAAAGCAAAGTGAAGGACAGACACCCTGCCTGTCCAAGCGGAATTCAGCTTGCTCCTTCCCGCACGACCTCGCGGGAGGGGTGGGTTGCGTTGCGCGCCGATCTAAAACGTTACAGCGCCCTTCATGCGTCTAAAAGACGTGCGGCACTGTACAGAAAGGAGAGTTCAATGCGCATGACAGACCGGACACTCGAACTCGACTGCGGCAAGCCGACCCCGACGTTTTTCCAGCGTCTGGCGGCAGGCCTCGCACCGTTGGCCTCTCTCTTTCGCGTGTTCCGCAATCGCATGGAGATCAACGCGCTGCATGATCTGAACGACACGCAGCTGAGGGATATCGGCCTTACCCGGGCCGATCTGACCTCCGCGTTCCTGGCGTCGACCTTTTTCGAGGACCCGTCGGAACATCTGACGCGTTCGGCGCGCAATCGCTGGCGCCTGTCGTCTCTTTTGCGCTCCTACGAATAGTAGGAGCGTCGAGTTTCCCCGCAGGGTGATAGCCAATAGCCCTGCCGCTTGACCCGGTGATAGGCTTTCCCAAGCCATCTCCGGGTTTTTTTATTCGGAGGAGGGCTTCGGCCGATAGGTTTCGAAGATCGCTTCCAGGTTCTTCTGGTAGCTCTTCTGCACTTCCAGTCCACTGTCGAACATGGCGTTCAGCATCTGGGTATAGCTGTCGGCATTGACCTTCGCCTCTTCCTTCGACGCCTCCGGCGTCTTGGTCTTGGTCTTGGTCGGGGCCGCCGGCTGCTGGCCGAGCCCGCCCATCATCTCCTGGAAGGCCTTGGCGAAGGGATTGTCGAGGAAGGGGTTCGGCGTCGGCGTTGGCGCAGGCTTCGGCACCGAAAACATCTGCTGCATTGCCTGCGTGAAGGGATTGTCGAAGATGCTGGGCTCCGGGGCCGGCTTCGGCGCGAAGCCGGTACTCTCAAGCCATTTCTGGATGGTCTCGCCCATCGCTGTGTTGACGAAGGGGTTGACCGGCGAGGCCATCTGTCCGGTCGTCTGCTTGAAGAGCCCGCCCATCAGCGTGTCGGCCAGCACCGGCAGCATCCGCTTGTAAATATCCTGGCCGATGCCGGTCATCTGTGCGGCCTGGGCGGCGACCGCGCGCGAAACTTCCTTCGAACCGAAAAGCTGGGCAAGGATGTTGTTGCCGTCGGAAATTCCTTCCGGCGTGAAGGCCCGGCTCATATCCTCGAAATATCGCCCATAGTTGCCGGAGGAGACCGCCTGCATCAGCCCGACGAAATCGTAAGGGTTGCTGGTGCTGCGCTTCAGCCCGGCAGAAAAGGCCGGCATCAGCGCCGCCATCGCCTTCGTCGCCTGTTCCTGCGCGAGGTTGAACTGCCGGGCGATCGCTTCCATCGCCGCGCCGTTCTGCGCCTGCATCATCATGTCGAAGAGTGGCAGCATGGAGGTCCCTTTCCCCGAGTCGTGACGCGTGTCACGTCACTATATCCGGAAATGGTAATGTGCAAACGGCTTTTTGCCATAAGAACTTAGGGAGGAATTTTGCTGGAGCATGCGGCCGAGGCGCCAACGAACGGAGCTGATGAGGCAAAAGCGGCCACAACGACGGCAAGTTGGTCGGGATATATGCTATCCTCACCGAAACCGATCCCTGCGCGCCGGCGTTTCCTTCTATGGCCGAGACGAAATCCCCCGCTGGTCACGACGACGCGCCGCCCGGTGAAGACGGTGAAAAGCCCGGCGCGGATATTTCCTTTCCCTATGACAGGATGACCGTCGAGCAATTCCGAAGACGCTTTCCCCGTGCCCGCTGGAGCGATGCCCGCAAGGCCTGGTTTGTTCCCGGCCGGACGGCGTCCAGCCGCATCGGACGATGGCTTGCCGAGATGGAGGCCGAAGCCGACGCCCACGCCGATGCGAAGGGACGCGACGCCTTCGTCTTCGATCCGATCGACAGTGCCTATCTCGAATTCGGCAAGGCAGGTTTCCGAATTCGCACACCCTATTCGAAAACTGTCGTTGACGAACTGCGCGAGGTGCCGTTCTCACGGTGGGACGGTGATCTCAGAATATGGCACGTTCCTTTCCGGTCCTATGAGGAACTCCGACGCCGGTGGCCTGATATCGAGGCTGCGGCGCGCAGAAACGAACCGGAGGAGAGACGGCGTCGCGCCGAGGAGCGCAAGGGGACCGAACTGGATATACGCAGCAAGCGCCGCTCCGCGGAACGCAAGCGTCATCGTTACCCGCTTCAGAGCGATGACTTGCCGCCGATCGGACGTCCGGTGGCCACCGCCTATGGAATCGTCGTCTTTACCGACATCTCAGGCGAACTGGTCGAACCGGACGTCGTTGCGGACTTCTATCCCGGCGTAACCGAAGATCACGTCTGGGGACATTGGCGGGTTCCCACACTCGAAGAACTCGTCCGCACCTGGCCGTCGAAAGTTCCTCCGGTTGAGGACGCCGAGTGGTGGCTGCCGACGATCGATGAACTGAGACCGGCTCGCCGTACGGCACGATCGCGCGAAGCCAGGAAGCGCGCGAAGGCGCCGTGAACCAACTTGAATTCCTTGAATCAGTCTCGCCTTAGTACTGATAGTCCTCGAAGACGGGTTCCACGGAACCGTTCCAGCGGCCGTGATAGAGCGACAGCAGATCCTCGGCGAGCGTTGCTTTCTTGGCGAGCACTTCGTCGAGCGGCGCAAGGAAGATGGTCTCGTCCTGGCCTTCGCCGTTGAGCTTGCCGCGCGCCTTGAGGCCGGCCTTTGAAATGCCGATCACCTCGCGCGCCATGTCGAAGAGCGGATGGCCGCGGAATTGCGCCTTCAAGCCTTCGGCGGGAACGGCATTGCGCAGGGCGCTGATCTCGGCAAAGCTCCAATCCTTCGTCAGTTCGTCGGCGGCCTCAAGGGCCGTATCGTCGTAGAGCAGGCCGACCCAGAAGGCCGGCAGCGCACAGATGCGCCGCCAGGGGCCGCCGTCGGCGCCGCGCATTTCCAGGAAACGCTTCAGCCGCACGTCGGGGAAGAGTGTCGAAAGATGGTTCGTCCAGTCCCCCATCGTCGGCGCCGGATCGGCGACCTCGCCCTTCAACGCGCCGTTCATGAACTGGCGGAAGGTGACATGGGTACAGTCGTGATAGTGGCCGTCGCGGACGATGAAATACATCGGCGCGTCGAGCGCCCATTCGGCATAATCGCGGAAGCCGAAATCGTCGCGGAAGGTGAAGTCGAGCAGGCCGGCGCGTTGGTTATCGACATCGCGCCAGATATCGCCGCGCCAGGAAAGCAGCCCGTTCGGCTTGCCTTCAGTGAAGGGCGAAGATGCGAAGAGGGCGGTCGCCAGTGACTGCAGCTTCATCGAGACGCGCATCTTTTTGCGCATGTCGGCTTCCGAGGAGAAATCGAGATTCACCTGGATCGTGCAGGTGCGGTACATCATGTCGAGACCCTGGGTGCCGACCTTCGGCATATAGCGGGTCATGATCTCGTAGCGTGATTTCGGCATTTGCGGGGTTTCCGCATAGGTCCATTTCGGACTGCCGCCGATGCCGAGGAAGCGGATGCCCATCGGCTCGGCGATTTCCCGCAGCGTCGCCAGATGCTGGTTCGATTCCTTGCAGGTCTCGTGGATCGTCTCCAGCGGTGCGCCGGAGAGTTCGAACTGGCCGCCGGGCTCGATCGAGATCGCGCCCATGCCGTTCTGCTCGGCAAGGCCGATGATGTTGCCGCCGTCGGTGATCGGCTCCCAGCCGCTTTTCTTCTGCAAGCCGGTCAAAAGGGCCGAAATACTGGCATCGCCGAAATAGGGAACCGGACTGTTGTCGGCGCGGAAGAAGGCGAACTTCTCGTGTTCGGTGCCGATCCGGAAGCGCTCCCGCGGCTTGTTGCCGGCGGCAATGTAATCGGTCAGATCCTGGACCGAAGAGAGCGGTGTCTGGTCGGTAGTGTCGCGGGCCATGCGGGATACCTGTATTCAAAAAGGCGCCCAGGGGGCCGGGCAGTTGGAAGGCTGATTAGGACCCAAGCCACCCATGTTGCAAGTGAAATTGTTTCAACGACGCATCAAAAAAATAGCAGCGATTTCTATGTCAACCCGTTTTCGCCCTAATTCCAGTCGCCGATCGCCGCCTGGACCACCGCCAGCGCCGCAACGGCCGCCGTATCGGCCCTGAGGATGCGCGGTCCGAGCGGAATGGCGGTGACGAAATCGAGGCTTCGAAGCCGCGCCCGTTCCTCTTCCGAAAAGCCGCCTTCCGGCCCGACGAGCAGAGCAAGATGCTTTTCCCGGATCGCCGACAGCACCGGCAGCGGGTTCTGCCCGGCGTCGCCCTCGTCGCAATAGATGATGCGACGCTCGCTCGGCCAGCGGTCGAGCAGGTCGAGAAGCCTCACCGGCTCGGTTACATCGGGGATGCCGAGAATGCCGCATTGTTCCGCCGCCTCGACGACATTGGCGCGCAGCTTGTCGAGATTGGTGATCTTGCCCTGGACGTGCTGGGTCATGACCGGCTGCAGCAGGCCGGCTCCCATTTCCACAGCCTTCTGCACGAGATAATCCATGCGGCCGACCTTGAGCGGCGCAAAGAGATAATGCAGGTCGCAAGGCTGCGGCTGCGGCCGGGTCTCTTCGGTTGCCGTCAAGAGGATGCGTTTGCGCGTAGGAAAAGTGAGGGTCGCCTTCCACTCGCCGTCGCGGCCGTTGAAGAGCAGGATCTCCGCCCCTTCCTCCATCCTCAGCACATTGGCGAGATAGTTGAACTGGTCGGTATTTGCCTCGAGGACGGCGCCGCGGGAAAGCGGCGCGTCGACGAAAAGCCGTTGCATACGGAAATTGGCGCGCATTCGAAAACTCGGGGTTTCACACGAAGAGCGCGAACATAGCCCAATAAATCATTGCCGCAAGCGCCCCCGAAACCGGCACGGTGACGATCCAGGCAGCGACGATCGTCATGAAATGCGACCGTCGCACGAGATAGCGCCGCCGCGTCTCGTGAATGTTCGGCTCCTCCGGCTCGTCGATATCAAAGCTCTCGGCCTTGCGCCTGATATAGGCGATGCGGCGCTTCGAATGACGCGTGTACCATTCGCGGAAGAATCCGACGCCGAAGACCGAGCCGACGGCGATATGCGTGGTGCTGACCGGCAGACCGAGCCAGGAGGCGACGATGACGGTGAAGGCGGTCGACAGCGCGACGCAATAGGCCCGCATCGGATTGAGCTTGGTGATCTCCTCGCCGACAAGGCGGATGAGGCGCGGCCCGAAGAGCAGCAGGCCGACCGAGATGCCGAAGGCGCCGATCAGCATCACCCAGAGCGGCGGATGGCCGATGGCGTCGCCGCCGACGCCGACCGAATGGACGATCGCCGACAGTGGCCCGACCGCATTCGAAACGTCGTTGGCCCCGTGCGCGAAGGACAGCAGCGCCGCAGAGCCGATCAGCGGCAACCGGAACAGCACCCGCAGCGAGCTGTTGCGGTTTTCGAGATCCCGCGCCTGGGCGAGAACGAGCGGCCGGGCGGCAAGCCAGCTCACCAGCCCGATGCCGATCCCGATGAGGATGATGGTGTAAGATTGATATTTGCCGGTGGGCGACAGCTGCAGCACCATATAGGCCATGAAACCGCCGGCCATCACCGCGACCAGCACCGGCACCCAGCGCTTGGCCGCCGCGACCTTATCGTCGCTATAGATGATCAGCGTCTTGACGAGATATAGCAGCCCGGCTGCGATTAGCCCGCCGATCAGCGGCGAGGTGATCCAGCTCGAAGTGATTTCCAGCATCACCTGCCAGTTCACCGGTTCCGGCCCGACGGCTGAGATGCCGGCTCCGATCACTGCCCCGACGATCGCATGGGTGGTGGAAACCGGCGCATTCATCCACGTCGCGAGATTGATCCAGAGGGCCGCCGCCATCAGTGCCGCCATCATGATCCAGCCGAGTATTGCCGGCGGCACCTGGACGGCGTCGACTAAGTTCGAGGAAATTGTCTTGACGACCTCGCCGCCGGCGATGGTGGCGCCAAGGATCTCAAAAATCGCCGCGATGACCAGGGCCTGGCCCATCGTCATGGCGCGCGCGCCGACCGCGGCACCGACATTGTTGGTCACATCATTGGCGCCGATGTTCATTGCCATGTAGCCGGCAAGCGCCGCCGCCGCCACCACCAGCATCGCTCCCGGCCGGTCGAACACGTAGACGCCGGCAAAAAGCATGGCCAGACCGAGAAAGATCAGTCCGAGACCGGGCGCCACCAGCCGCCGCAAAACATGCTTCGCCACGTCCTCGGCATGGGTGATCTTGTCGAGGTCCTTGTCGAGCGTGCGTTTCGTGAGGACTGCGGGACGTGGCGGCATTCTTGTTCCTGAGAATGAATCTGCTTCTACGCTGCTTTTCTAGCAGTGCAAGATGGCAGGAATCATTCCGCCGGAATTTGCTTGGCCGCCGGAATTTGGTTGTCCGTTGAAATCTGCGTCGCCGCGTTGGCCGAAAGCCTGTCGGTCATCTTTTTCTTGAAAGCAAGGAAGAGGTGACGGAGCTCCGGTTCACGCACCCGCCGGGCCGCCTCGTCGAACGACACCCATTCGATGCGGCGCTCGCCTTTTTCCTTGAAGTTCTTCATCATATTGGTGACTTCGAGCGCATAGACCTGCACCTTGCAGACCACCTGCACCCCATCGCGCAGCACTTTGGGATAGGTATAGGCGCCAAGCGTCTCCGGCTCGACCACGCCGCGCACGCCGGCTTCCTCGAAGGCCTCCTGCATCGCGACCTCATGGGCGCATTTGCGCGTCATCGGCCAACCCTTGGGAATGACCCAGCGGCCGGTGTCGCGACTCGTCATCAACAGCACCTCGACCTCGCCGCTCTTCTTCTTAACCCGGTAGCAGAGCGCACCATATTGCTGTCGCGGCGGGCGCCGGAACATCAGTTGCACATCGGAAGCCAGTCGGGCGAAAAGAGTCAATTGTCGGGTCACCTTCACAGTCGTCGTTAGGAATCACTCATATACGTATATCACGGAAAGCTTACGCAATCCAAAATGGCATGACGATTCGAAACGCCATTTGATCGTCGTTCATAGGGAAAATCGAGGTAGGACAGGTTCGGAGAATCCGTCACGCCCTGTCTCGAATGCGTCACATTGCACAGCTGTACAATATGGCGTGATCTTGCCTTTCGTTCAATGGCAAGATCAAGTGATGCACTATGATTTTCGAATGTGGTAATCATGCGTCTACCTCCTCTCAACGCCGTCCGCGCCTTCGAGGCCGTCTGCCGTCACGGCAGCATTCTGAAAGCTGCCGAAGAGCTGAATGTGGTGCGTGGCGCCGTGCGTCAGCAGATCGCCACGTTGGAGAATCACCTCGGCCGCAAGCTCTTCACGCGTGACGGCCGCCGGCTGGTTCCGACGGTGCAGGCGAGCGCTTTCGCCGCCGCAGCGGGCATGGCTTTCGACATCCTGCAGCGCGCCGTTTTGGAGCTCGAAGGCGCCGAGCAAAACCGCATTCGGCTCGGCGTGCCCTCCGCCTTCGCGGTCTGGTGGCTGATGCCGCGCGTCGCGGATATGCAGGCAAGTCTCGGCGATACGGCGGTCGAGATCGTGCCGATGACCGTGGTCGAACCGCTGCAGATGCACCCGGAGTTGGACGCTGTGATCATGGGCGGTGAATACCGGCCGGCCCCGGGGATCACCGCTCTGCGATTCATGGAGGACGAGTTCGGCCCGGTCTCCACACCTTCGCTCGCCGCGACACTATCCAAGGACCCTGCAGCGATGGGTGCACTGACGATGCTCGCCAGCCGCAGCGTTCCGAAGCTCTGGGACGAATGGTTCGCCGAAAGCGGCACGCCGCCGGTCGTCTTTTCCCGCGTCCAGGAATTCGAGGATCTGCTGCTGGCGCTGGGGGCTGCCCGCTCCGGGCTTGGCATCGCGCTTGCGCCGCGTGCTTCGATCGAAGACGATCTCGAACGCCGGCATCTGGTCGCGCCCTACGGCTTCATCTCCCGCCCGTCGGGCTACAGCCTCTGCTGCCGCACGCCGGATGCGAAACGGCCGGCCTTTGTGGCTTTGTCCGGCTGGCTGCTTCGTTGCGGGACGTCGGCCTGAAAGGGCAGATTTTCTGCCCCTTCGCCAGAATTACTTCCATATTCGCAGCCCTGTTGCTCCGCTAAAAACAGCACCAAGGCGCAAATAGGAAAGAGATGATGGAAAAGACCGCAACCCGTATCGATTGGATCGGCGGCAGCTGCCGGCTGCTCACGGCGACGGCCGCCGAATTCGAGCGGACGCGTCCTTTCGAGGGTCTGTCGATCGGTACCGGCATCCATCTCGAGCCGAAGACGGTGGCGCTGTTGATGACGCTGCGCGCCGGTGGCGCGCGTCTCGTCTGCACCGGCAATCTCAACAGTACCCAGCCGTCGACGGTCGAGTTCCTGCGTTCACAAGGCATCACCGTCTTTGCCACGCAGACGACCGATCCCGCCGCCCATCATCAGAGCCTCGAAGCGGTCATCGCCGAGAAGCCGGATCTGCTGCTCGACAATGGCGGCGATCTCTTCGCCATCGCGGCGGAAAAGCCCTATGCCAATCTCCTGGGCGGCACCGAGGAGACCACTTCGGGGCGCACCCGTCTGCTGCCGCTGCGCGAGCGGCTGGAGATGCCGATCCTCGTCATCAACGACAGCCCGATCAAGCAGTTCGCCGAAAACAGGCATGCCGTCGGCCAGAGCCTGTTCGAAAGCTACCTGCGCTTCACCAACCGCTCCACCAACGGCAAACGCGTGACCGTCTTCGGCTACGGCGCCTGCGGCAAGGGCACGGCCGCCTGTTTCCGCAATGCCTTTTCAACCGTCAGCGTCGTCGACATCGATCCGGTGACGACGCTCGAAGCCCATCTCGACGGTTTCGTCACGCCGCTGCGCGACCAGGCGATCCGTTCGGCCGACATCATCATCACCGTCACCGGTTTTGCCGGGATCGTGACGGCAGCCGACCTGCCGCTCGTCAAGGACGGCGCGATCCTGATGAATGGCGGCCATTTCCCGCATGAGATCGATGTCGAGGCCCTTCGCCGCCATCCCGATGTCACCGGCATCGATCGCTACGAGGCCGATCATATCGAGACCTTCCATCTCGCCGACGGCCGCTGCTTCCATGTGCTCGGCGGCGGTCACATGGCCAATCTCGCCGGTCCGCGGCCGCTCGGCAATACGGTCGAATCGATGGATCTCGGCTTCACCCTCCAGGCCCGTTGCCTGGAACGCATCGCCAGGGGCGAGGCCGGTTCCCAATCCTGCGTCGTTCCCGTACCCCGCGATATCGATGCGATGGTGGCGAACGCCTATCTCGATCTGGCGCGCTAATTCTCTCGTCGAGATTAGTCGATCTCGACGACGAGCTTTCCATCCGCCTGCCGGCTTTCGATCAGCCGATGCGCCTCATCGGCATCGGCAAGGGCGAACCGGCGCATGTCGAGCTTGGGCATCACCTTGCCGGCTTCGACGAGCTTCGTCATCTCCCGCATGATCTGACCGTGATGGACGCGTCCCTCGCCGGTCAGAAGCGGCAGCAGCGTGAAGACGCCGGAATAGGTGGCGGCCTTGAAGGAGAGTGGCGCCAGCGCGTGGCTTCCCCAGCCAAGACAGCTCACGACATGGCCGAACCGACTGACGGCACGGAATGCCGTATCGAGCCCCTGGCCGCCGACCGTATCGTAGACCAGATCGAAACCCTTGCCGCCGGTGTGTCTTGCGACATAGGTTTCCACCGTTTCCACGTCACGATCGATCGGTGTTGCGCCAAGGCCGGCGAGATAATCCGCTTTCGAAGCGCCGTCGACCACATAGACCTCGGTTCCGGCAGCCTTGGCGATCTGCGCGACGATATGGCCGACACCGCCGCCGCCGAGTACGAGAACCTTCTGGCCGGCCTTGACCCCGGCGCGGTCGACAAGCCCTTCCCAGGCGGTGATCGAGATGAGCGGCAGGGCGGCTGCCTCGCGCATCGACAGATTCTGTGGCTTTGGCGCCAGCAGCGCGGCGTCGACGGCTGCAAATTCGGCAAGCGATCCCTGAATGCCGCCGACCCCACCGGTCATGCCGTAGACCGCGTCGCCGCGGCGGAAACCACTGACGCCAATTCCGATCTCTTCGACGATGCCGGCCATATCGATGCCGAGTATGGCGGGAAGCGGATGGCGGGCATGGACCGCATTACCGGCCCGGATCTTGAGGTCGAGCGGGTTGACGCCGCTTGCCTTGATGCGCACCAGAACCTGGCCCTCGCCGAGCGACGATTTTGCAATATCGGCGATCCGCAGCGGCGAATTCGGCGTCTCCGCCAGCAGTGCTTTCATCGTTGATTGGACAGGCATGGAACTCTCCTTCGTTCGCAGCGCGGCGTCTGCTGGGGCGTCGGCAATGGCTTTGTGCTGGAAGAAGATGGTGCATTGAAGCGCGAATGAAAATAAAAGATAATGACTGAAATCCATGCATTTTTGTTTGACGGATGCGGGCGATGGAATGGAGCGACCTCAAGCTGTTTCTGGCGATCGCGCGGTTCGGCACGCTGGGGGCAGCAGCCCGCAGCCTCGGGCTGACACAGCCGACGATGGGCAGGCGGCTGCGTGCTCTTGAAGCCTCGCTCGGCCAGACGCTTTTTCAGCGCACGACGGATGGCTTCGTGCTGACTGACGAGGGCACCGCCGTGTTCGCCGGCGCTGAACGCATCGAAGAAGAGGCGCTCGCCATGGAGCGCGTCCTTGCCGGCGGCAGTCGCCAGCTCGATGGCTTTCTCAGGCTGTCCTCATCCGATTGGTTCGGTGCACATGTGCTTTCGCCGGTACTGGCGGAATTCTCGCAAGTCCATCCGAAGGTAGAGATCGAATTGCTGACCGACAGCCGGCTTCTCAACCTGTCGCGACGCGAAGCCGACCTCGTCTTCCGCATCCGGCCTTTCACGGAGGCGGAGGTCATATCGCGCAAGCTCATCCATATCGAATACGGCCTTTACATCAGACGCGGCGCGCCGCACCCCGAAGCTGGCGATGGCACGGGCGCCCGCCTCATCACCATGGACGAGGCTTTCAGCGACATGCCGGATGTCGGCTGGCTGCAGCGCCTGTTGCCGCGGGCCGATACCGTCATGCGCAGCAACAGCCGCGACGTGCAGGCAGCGCTCTGTGCCAACGGTGCCGGGCTCGCCGTTCTGCCGCGGCCGCTCGGCGATTCCCTTGCGGTCGTCGAACTGGTCGATCTCGGTGAACCGCCACCCGGCCGCGACACCTGGGTCGGCTATCACCGCGACATGAAGCGGCTGGCGCGGCTGCGCGCCCTGCTGGACCTCGTCATCGAGAGGCTGGCGCGCTGAACCGGCACTGCCATCAGCGCTCCCAATAGGGGACGGGGCCATAAAGCTCTGCCAGATAATCGATGAACAGCCGCACCTTGGCCGGCAGGAACTGCCGGCTGGGATAGACGGCCGACAGCGCGACATTGTGCGAGCCTTCATAGGCCGGCAGCACCTGCACCAGCCGGCCGGCCTTGAGCTCTTCGCCGATATCCCAGGTGGAGCGCAGCGCGATTCCGAGACCGGCGATGACAGCCTCGCGGATCACCTCGCTGGAATTGGTGATCAGCATGCCTTCCGGCCTGAGACTCAGCGCTCCGTCCGGTCCGTTCAGCCGCCAGGTGTCGTTATTGTGCGCCGGCAGGCAGCGGTGGTGTTTCAGCTCGTCGATATGCTGAGGCGCGCCATGCGCCGCCAGGTAATCCGGCGAGGCGCAGAGCAGCCGGCGCACCGGCGCCAGCCTTCGGGCGACGAGGCTCGAATCGGTGAGTTCGGCGATGCGGATCGCCAGATCGAAGCCGCCGCCGACGATGTCGCTGAATTCGTCCGTCAGCACCAGGTTGATCGCAAGCTCCGGATGCGCCTCCATGAAACCCTTCAGATGCGGCGCAATATGCATGCGCCCGAAGGAGGTCGGCGCCGAGATCTTCAGCGTGCCGTGCATCTGTGCCGAGCGGCCGGAGATATAGAATTCCGCTTCCTCAAGCCCGGCGAGAATGCCGAGGACGCGGTCGTAGAAACCCTGTCCGGCTTCCGTCAGCGAGATCTGCCGCGTCGTGCGTTGCAAAAGCCGGGTGCCGAGCCGGTCCTCCAGCCGCTTGATCCGCTTGGAGACGACGGCCGGGGAAAAGCCGAGCGCGCGCCCGGCGAGAGACATGCTGCCTGTCGAAACGACCTTGGCAAAGATTTCGAGATCACCCAGATTGGTCATAAGGTTTTGCGACTTTTTCCCCTTTTGGCATAAGTGCTTAGCATTTGCGCCGCTTTCGGGAAAGTGCTAAGCCGGTCTGGCGGCGGCAGGGAGGTTCGCGGCCGGTTCCGCTACCCTCTTCCCGCTGTTATTTCCCCGTCGTCAGGGCCAGGGAGAACGCCATGTCCGACGCCATTTCGTTTCTCAGCCCCCGCGCCGATGTCCTGGCGCGCAGAGCCCAGATCGTCGCCGATCTGACCGATCTTCTGCCGCCGGAATGCCTGGTGCATGAGGCGCGCGAGCTGGTGCCGTTCGAGACCGACGCCTTCGTCTCCTACCGCCGTCTGCCGCTCGCCGTGGCCCTGCCGCGCACGACAGCCGAGGTTTCGGCCGTCATGCGCTATTGCCACCGCTACGGCATTCCCGTGGTGCCCCGCGGCGCCGGCACCTCGCTTTCCGGCGGCGCCATTCCGCAGGAGGATGCGGTTGTGCTCGGCCTGTCGAAGATGAACAGCATCCTCGAAATCGATCTGCCGAACCGCGTCGCCGTGGTTCAGGCCGGCGTCACCAATCTCAACATCTCCGAATCCGTCTCTGCGGACGGCTTTTTCTATGCGCCCGATCCAAGTTCGCAGCTTGCCTGCACCATCGGCGGCAATATCGGCATGAATTCCGGCGGCGCCCACTGCCTGAAATATGGCGTCACCACCAACAACCTGCTCGGCGTCAGGATGGTGCTGGTCGACGGCACGGTGATCGAACTCGGCGGCAAGGCGCTGGATGCGGCGGGGTATGATCTGCTCGGCCTCGTCTGCGGCCATGAAGGCCAGCTCGGCATCGTCACCGAGGCGACGGTGCGGCTGATCGCCAAGCCGGAAGGCGCCCGCCCGGTGCTCTTCGGTTTCGAGAGCTCGGAGGAGGCCGGCGCCTGCGTTGCCGATGTCATCGCCGCCGGCATCGTCCCGGTTGCGATCGAATTCATGGACAAGCCGGCAATCGAGATCTGTGAAGCCTTCGCCCATGCCGGTTATCCCCTCGATGTCGGCGCGCTTTTGATCGTCGAAGTCGAGGGGTCGGAAGCGGAGATGGACGCCACGCTGAAGGACATCGTCGAGATCGCCCGCCGGCACGCGGTGAAGACCGTGCGCGAATGCCAGTCGGCGACCGAGGCGGCATTGATCTGGAAGGGCCGCAAATCCGCCTTCGGCGCCACCGGCCGCATCGCCGACTACATCTGTATGGACGGCACCGTGCCGCTCAGCCAGCTTTCCTATGTGCTGAGGCGGACCGCCGAAATCGTCGATCATTATGGTCTGCGTGTCGCCAATGTCTTCCACGCCGGCGACGGCAACATGCACCCGCTGATCCTCTTCAACGCCAACGATCCCGAGGATGCCGCTCGCGCGGAAGCCGCCGGCAACGACATCCTGAAGCTCTGCGTCGATGCCGGCGGCTGCCTGACCGGCGAACATGGCGTCGGCATCGAGAAGCGCGACCTGATGCGCCACCAATATTCTGAGGCTGACCTTGCCCAGCAGATGGCGGCGCGCGCCGCCTTCGATCCCGGCTGGCTCCTCAACCCGTCGAAGGTCTTTCCGCTCGAAGGGCGCCCCGCCGCATGATCGATCTGATGCCGACGAGTGAGGAAGAGGCGGCGGCAATCGTCCGCGCCCACGCGGAAAGCGGCCAGCCGCTCGCGATTTGCGGCGGCGATAGCCGCTCGGGCTTCGGCAATGCCGTTGTCGCCGAAGGCCGGCTGCGCTCGACCGGGCTTTCCGGCATCGTCGCCTATAATCCCGGCGAAATGGTCATGACCGTTCGAGCGGGCACGCCGCTCGCCGAGGTCGAGGCGGCGCTGTCTGAGAGCGGCCAGATGCTCGCCTTCGAGCCGATGGATCATCGCCCTGTGATGGGGACGTCCGGCGAGCCGACCATCGGCGGCGTGTTTGCCGCCAATGTCTCCGGCCCGCGCCGGCTCATCGCCGGTGCCGCCCGCGACAGCCTGCTCGGTGTGCGCTTCGTCAACGGCAAGGGTGAGATCATCAAGGCCGGCGGCCGGGTGATGAAAAATGTCACCGGCCTCGATCTCGTCAAGCTGGTCGCCGGCTCGCATGGCACGCTGGCTTTCCTCACCGAAGTCACCTTCCGCGTGCCGCCGCGCCCGAAGACGGAACAGACGGTGGTTCTATCAGGCCTCAACGATGCCGAGGCGGCCAACGCCATGGCGGCGGCGATGGCGCTGCCGGTCGAAATCTCCAGTGCCGCCCATCTGCCGTTGACGGTGACCTGGAAATTCCTCGCCGGCACATTGCCCGAGGGCGAGGCGACGGTTCTGCGCATTGAGGGCCTGGCCGGTTCGGTCGACGTGCGCATTGAAAAGCTTGTCGCGGCAATGTCCGCCTTCGCCACGGTCACCAGGCTGGAGCAGCCCGACAGCCGCAGGCTCTGGCAGGAAATCCGCGACGTGCTGCCCTATGCCGACGGCACCGCGCGGCCGGTCTGGCGCGTCTCGGTCGCCCCCGGCACCGGCCATCAGCTGGTCGCGGCGCTGCGCCTCGAGGCCGGCGTCGACGCTTTCTATGACTGGCAGGGCGGTCTTGTCTGGATGCGCATGGAGGCCGGTCCTGAAGCCGAGCTGGTCCGCCGCTTCATCAAGGCGCTCGGTGGTGGCCATGCGACGCTGATCCGCGCATCGGCCGAGGCGAGGGCAGTCACCGCGGCCTTCCACCCCGAGCCCGAGGCGGTGGCGATGCTGTCACGGCGGGTGAAGGAGAAATTCGATCCGGCCGGCATATTCAATCCGGGGAAGATGGGGTGAGGGAGAAGATGAGCACAACCCCCGATATCCTCCAAAAGCGGAGGTCCCTCTAAATGCAAACCAACTTCACCCCGAGCCAGCTGCTCGATCCCGCTGTCGCCGAATCCGAGCAGATTCTGCGCAAATGTGTACATTGCGGTTTCTGTACCGCCACCTGTCCCACCTATGTGACGCTCGGCAACGAGCTCGACAGCCCGCGCGGCCGCATCTACCTGATCAAGGACATGCTGGAAAACGGCCGCCCCGCCGATGCCGAGGTCGTCACCCATATCGACCGCTGTCTCTCCTGCCTTGCCTGCGTCACCACCTGCCCCTCCGGCGTCGATTACATGCACCTGGTCGATCACGCCCGCGCCCATATCGAAAAGACCTATAAGCGCCCGTTGATGAACCGGCTGACGCGCGCCATCCTTGCCGCCGTGCTGCCCTATCCCGGCCGTTTCCGCCTGGCGCTCAATCTCGCCCGTCTCGGCCGGCCCTTCGCCGGCCTGATGCGGGGTGGCGCACTGAAACCTTTCGCCGCCATGCTGGCGCTTGCGCCGCGCCGCATCCCGGCCGCTTCAGCCTTCGCAAAACCCGGCAGTTATCTGCCCGAGACGGAACGGCGCGGCCGGGTGGCGATCCTTTCCGGCTGCGCCCAGCCGGTGCTCGATCCCGGCATCAACGCGGCGGCGATCCGGCTGCTGACGCGGCTCGGCGTCGAGGTCGTACTGCCGGAGGGCGAGGTCTGCTGCGGCTCGCTGGTCCATCACATGGGCCGCGCCGAACAGGCGCTTGCGAGCGCGCGCGCCAATGTCGATGTCTGGACACGCGAGATCTACGGGCAGGGCCTCGATGCGATCATCATCACCGCCTCTGGCTGTGGCACGACGATCAAGGATTACGGCCACATGCTGCGCCTCGATCCCGCCTATGCCGCAAAGGCGGCCAGGGTCTCGGCGCTCGCCAAGGATATCACCGAATATCTCGCCACTCTCGAGCTGCCGGCACACATGCCGAAGGGCATCACGGTCGCCTATCATTCCGCCTGTTCCATGCAGCACGGCCAGCGCATCACGCTCGCGCCGAAGCAATTGCTGAAAGCGGCGGGCTTTACAGTGCGCGATCCGGCGGAAGGTCATCTCTGCTGCGGCTCTGCCGGCACCTATAACATCATGCAACCGGAGATCTCGGCTGCGCTGAAGGCACGCAAGGTCAAAAACATCGAGGCCACCAAGGCCGATATCATTGCCACCGGCAATATCGGCTGCATCACCCAGATCGCCACCGGCACCGGCATGCCGATCCTGCATACGGTCGAACTGCTCGATTGGGCTTATGGCGGCGCTGTGCCGGAAAAATTAACAGGTTTGCCGCTAGGCTGAAGCTACTACAGCGCCGCGCGTCTTTTCAGATGCGCAAAGGACGCTGTAGCGCTTTAATTGCTGCATATGCAGCAGGCCCGTCGGGCCGGTCTCGGGAGGTTGGGCGATGTGGCGGGGAATGATCGTGCTTGCGGGACTGCTCGGAGCGGCAGGCGCCGCCCATGCCGACAGTCGTTTGTTCTGTTCCGCCGACGACAAGGAAGCGCGTTTCACGCTCGAAAGCGGTTTCGAAAGCGATGCCGGCCACAAGCTCAACCATTTCCGCGGTGCGCTTGTTGTCAAGGACCAGGCGCAATCGACGGTATTCGGAAAACGTGTTTTCGAATCGCAGCATCTGACCAATCACTGGTCGCGTGACGGCGAACTGCTCCTGGAGGTTCTCGACGGTGGTGATGACGACACCGGCGGAGCAACGCTGGATCTCGTCGTGGTTGCCGGCGAACGCGGCAAGCCGTCGGCAAATTTCAGCGGCACCTATTCCCTGACGATCGCAGGCGGTGAAAAGCCCTATGCCGTCCAGGGCAAGGTCAGCTGCGGCACGAAATAGAGCAATTTCAGGAAGTACGAAGCGGTTTTACCAGGCAAAGCGCAAGGCGGTTTTGCCTGGGAATTGCGTAACGATAAAAGGTTAGAGCGGTTTTGCGCTTTTATGCGCTGAACCGCTCTCACGTCGCAGCCGAAATTTGTTCTTACCAGTGGAATGAAACGCCGACGTTGACGGCATTCGTGAAGATGTTGGTCTTCAGGTCCACGCCGTTGTCGATCGGCACGTCGATGCGCGAATAGGTGCCCTTGTATTCGACGAAGGTCGACCAGCGCTCGGTCACCTTGAAGTCGACGCCGGCCTGGGCCTGCAGCGTCACGCCGCCGAATTCATATGCCCAGGTCTTGCCCTCGGGGCGAATCACTTCGACATGCGGAATGTTCACGCCGATACCGGCGCCGAGATAGGGCGTCCAGCGGCGGGTCGGATCCTGGAAGCGGTAGAGGCCGTTCACCGTGAGCAAGTTCAGGCCGTCGGTGAATTCGAAGTGCGACCAGCCGGTCTTGGCCAGCGTATCGTCGTCGGCATAGACCTTGTCATGGGTATAATCGAGCGAAATACCCCAGTTCGGCTTGTTGAAGTTCTCGAGCCACCAGGTGACGCGGCCGCCGTAATAAGGCGGGCTGCCGAAGGACTTGCCTTCCCAGCCGGCGGTAAAATGGGTGCCGTCGGAGAGATCGACGCCGCTGTGCGGTGCGGTCTGATAACCGCCATAGACAGAGAATTGCAGATCTTCCGCCGAGGCGGAAACTGCTGAACAGATTGTCAAAAACGCGATGCCCGCAAGTAGCGAAGCGGAGGAACGCAGCGCATATGTCATTGAATAGCCCCGATATTGCAAATATGTCGACTCTTAGGCAGGTGTGCCAGCTTTCGGCCGCAAAGTCTAAGCAAAACAAAAGGCGCGTCGAAATGCGCCTTTCGTTTTTTTCGTCAGTGTTGCTCAGCCGCCAAACATCGTGCGCAGCACGTCGATGCCTCGGTCCTCGAAAGCCACCTTGCCCTGCCGGTTGCCGGGGCCGATGACGATCACCTTGGTGCCGACAGGCGCGCGGTCGTAGAGGTGCGTCACATCCTCGTTCATCATCCGGATGCAGCCGGAAGACATGTTGAGGCCGATCGTCCAGGGCTGGTTGGTGCCGTGGATGCGGAAGATCGTGTCGCGGCCGCCCTGGTAGAGATACATGGCGCGGGCGCCGAGCGGATTGTCCTCGCCGCCTTCCTGGAAAGCAGGGATGATGTGGCCCTTGGCGGCTTCGCGGCGGCGCATCTCGGCCGGCGGCGTCCAACTCGGCCATTCGGCCTTGCGGCCGATCTTGACGATCCCCGACCAGCCGAAGCCGTCGCGGCCGACGCCGATGCCGTAGCGGGTGGCGCGGTTGTTGCCTTCGACGAGATAGAGATATTTGTTGTTTGTATCGATGATGACGGTGCCGGCCGCTTCCGTCGTCACCAGGCGCACTTTCTTGCGCTTGAACTGCGGCTTCACGTATTTCGGCATCTGCGCCACGCGCACGATCTGCGCCGGGGCTCGTGTATTGTCCGGCGCGGAGCCGGCGGGTGCAGCAAAGGCGGATGTGGACATCAAGGACAGGACAAGTCCGGCGGCAGCCAGACCCGGCATCAATTTGATCATGATCGATTCCCCTCAAGCAAATTCGCTCGAAGCTACATGAACTTCTCCCCGATTCAAGATCGGCGTGGCCGGATAAAGCTCTTTTGGAGAAGGGAGCCGGCTATTCTCTACGGCTCCCCAGGTATTTGCCCGGTCGTTACATGACGATGACGCGGGTTCCGACGTTGACGCGGTCATAGAGATCGACGACGTCTTCGTTGCGCAGGCGGATGCAGCCCGAGGAGACGGCACTGCCGATCGACCAGGGCGCGTTGGTGCCGTGGATGCGGTAAAGCGTCGAGCCGAGATACATGGCGCGGGCGCCGAGCGGGTTTTCCGGGCCGCCGTCCATGCGCGCCGGCAGGTAATGGCCCTTGGCGGCTTCGCGGCTGATCATTTCGGAAGGCGGCGTCCAGTCCGGCCATTCCGTTTTGCGGGTGATCTTGTGGGCGCCGGCCCATTCGAAGCCGGGCTTGCCGACGCCGACGCCGTAGCGCCTTGCCTTGCCGCCTTCCATCACCAGATAGAGGAAGCGGTTGTTGGTATCGATGACGATCGTGCCGGGCTTTTCCGTGGTATCGTAATCGACCATCTGCGGCAGGAATTGCGGCTCGATCGGACGGCGGATCGACGGGATGCCGGGATTGATCGCCGAAACGGTCTGCGGTGCGGCCTGCGGCGCCTGGCGCAGCGCGCGGCGCTGGAAGATTCCGCGCTGCGGCTGCCGGATGACCGGCCGCTGATAGACGACGGGACGAACCGCGCCGCCGCCGAGCTGGTTGATCCAGGGCGCCGTCAGATCCGGGCTGAGCACGACCGGCGGGCGGGTGGCGTAGCGGTCGTCTGCAAGGGCGGCCGTGGAGACGATGCCGAAGAGGGCTGCGGCAAGAACAAGCTGTTTCATCATCGGACGAACTCTCTACAAATGACCGAAAATGGCTGGCGGGACTTCTCCGCCCGGGCGGACATGTTCCGCCCGCAAAGACGCTGCCACTCTATCCGCCAGCGAATGGTAAAGATCGATTCATGAAAAGCCGACCGACCGGATAAACTTTTCGTCAGGGTTACCGTTCGGTTTGGAAAGACGGTTTGCAAATGGTAAAGCCGGAATCATCAGCGGAGAACGAAGCGGACCCCCGCAGAATGAAGGATCATGAGCGCGACAGGCATCATCATCGGCGAGGACGGCAGGAGCCGCTGCCACTGGCACGCCAATCTGCCCGACTACCTCCGCTATCATGACGAGGAGTGGGGCCGCCCCGTCACCGACGACATCCGCCTCTTCGAGAAGATCTGCCTCGAAGGCTTCCAGTCCGGCCTTTCCTGGCTGACGATCCTGCGCAAGCGCGAGAATTTCCGCGCCGCCTTTTCAGGCTTCGATTTCGACAAGGTCGCTCTCTTCGGCGACGAGGATGTCGCTCGCTGCCTTGGCGATGCCGGCATCATCCGCCATCGCGGCAAGATCGTCTCGACCATCAACAATGCCAAGCGCGCGATCGCCCTCAGGGACGAGTTCGGCTCGCTCGCCCGTTATTTCTGGCGCTATGAGCCGGGCCATAACGAGCGGCCTGTTGTGGTCGACCGCGAGCATATCGTCGCCAATCCGACGACGCCGACATCGGTGATCATTTCGAAGGATCTGAAGAAACGCGGCTGGACCTTTGTCGGCCCGACCACAGTTTATGCTTTCATGCAGGCGATGGGTCTCGTCAACGATCATCTGGAAGGCTGCTTCTGCCGGCCCGAGGTCGAGGCGATGCGCAGCGCCCTGGTCCGTCCATGAAAGATCTGTCCGTGAGAATATTGATAACAGCCGCTGCCCTGTTTTTCCTGCCGGTCTCCGCCATGGCGCAGACACCGCAGCTCGATCCCGGCGAGAAGCTGGAGAAGCTGCAATTCCCGGCCGTCACCATGCAGCTGAAGGGCTGGACGAAGTTCGGCAATAGCCATGTCTACACGCTGCCGGTGCGCACCGGCCAGCACGTGAAGGTCAGTTTTTCCACCAAGAGCAAATTTGCCTTCCTGGCGATCTTCGACCTGTCGAAGCCGGATGACGAGGCCTTCTTCGGCACCGACGAGGATGGCATGAGCTTCGAGACGACGGTCAAGGAAGACGCCACCTGGCTGCTGCGTCCCTATTATTCCAAGGTCTCGCCGCGCCGCGGCCTCGGCGCTCCGTTCAGCATCCTGATCGAGCCCTTGGCGGCCGCCCCACAACCGCCGCAACCGCCGGCCGAGCCCGAACGCCCGTCGCTGTTTCCGAAGGCGCCTGCCAAGCAATGAGGCTCTAGCCGAGCCGGTCGATCAGTTCGCGCAATTCCCCGAGATGGCCGATCTTGCGGAAACGCGGCGCTTCTTTCGGTTCATCGACATGTTCCAGCACCCAGGTGAGTTCGTGCGGCACGAAGACGCCATAGCTGCCGGCGGCGATTGCCGGCACGATGTCCGATTTCAGCGAATTGCCGACCATCATCGCCCGCTCCGGCCCGTCGCCGACCTTGGCGAAGATGCGCCGATAGGTGACGGCGGTCTTGTCGGAGACGATCTCGACGGCATCGAAGAAATCGCCGAGCCCGGATTGGGCAAGCTTGCGTTCCTGATCGAAGAGATCGCCCTTGGTGATCATGACAAGCAGGTACTTGCCGGCAAGCCCCTCCAGCGTATCGCGCACATGCGGCATGGTCTCGACCGGATGGGAGAGGAGCTCGCGGCCGATATCGAGGATCTTGGCGATCACGCCCGAGGGAACCTTGCCCTCGGTGATCTCGATCGCCGTCTCGATCATCGACAGCGTGAAACCCTTGATGCCGAAGCCATAATGGCGAAGATTGCGTTTCTCGGCCTCCAGCAGCCGCTCGGAAATCTTCGGTCCTTCGGCGAAATCGGCAAGAAGCCTGGTGAAATGCGCTTCCGTCAGTCGGTAATATTGTTCGTTTTGCCAGAGTGTATCGTCGGCATCGAAGCCGATCGTCGTCAGTGGTCGCGTCGTCATATGCGCACCTCTTAAAATATGGCCGGCAATCTATCGGCTGCCTGTGTCGAGACAAGGGCGTCATCTTCGGCACGGTTGGGCGCAGCGTTGAAAAGCGCCGCTGCCGCACTAAATGCACTTTGCCTCACCCTGCAGCCAGCCACGGCTGTGCCTGTCGCGCGCAGGCCAATAATCAAAAAATGAAGTTCAGCGGTTCGCAAGCCCTCTTGCGGCAGACACAAAGGAATTTTTCCACCATGCGTTACAACCAGCTCGGAAATACGGGACTTTTCGTCTCGGAAATCTGCTTGGGCACCATGACCTTCGGTGAAGCCAAGCAAGGCAGCATGTGGGGCGCCATCGCCGATGTCGACCAGAATGCCGCCGACCGGATCGTCGAACGCTCGCTTGCTTCAGGCGTCAATTTCATCGACACGGCCGATGTCTATTCGGCCGGCGAGTCCGAAAGGCTGCTCGGCCAGGCGCTGAAGAACCTCGACGTCCCCCGCAAGGACGTCGTCATCGCCACCAAGGTCTATGGTGTGATGGGCGACAAGCCGAACGACCGCGGCGCCTCGCGCGGCCACATCATGGATTCCGTCGAGGCGAGCCTCGAGCGCCTGCAGACCGATCACATCGACCTCTATCAGATCCACGCGACCGATACGGTGACGCCGATCGACGAGACGCTGCGCGCCTTCGACGATCTCGTCTCCCGCGGCCTGGTGCGCTACATCGGCGTCTCCAACTGGCAGGCCTGGCGCATCTCCAAGGCGCTCGGCCTGTCCGAACGCCGCGGCTTTGCCCGTTTCGAAACCGTGCAGGCCTATTATTCCATCGCCGGCCGTGACCTCGAACGCGACATCGTGCCGATGATGCAGGAGGAGAAGCTCGGCCTGATGGTCTGGTCGCCGCTCGCCGGCGGACTGCTCTCCGGCAAGTATGGTCCCGGCGCGCCCGGCAACGGCGAGGGCCGCCGCGCCAGTTTCGATTTCCCGCCGGTCGACAAGGACAAGGCCTGGGCCTGCGTCGCCGTGATGCGCGAAGTCGCCGAAAAGCACGGCGTCAGCGTCGCCACCGTGGCGCTCGCCTATATCCTCGCCAAGCCCTTCGTCACCACAGTCATCATCGGCGCCAAGCGGGTCGACCAGCTCGACCAGAACCTCGCCGCCGTCAAGCTGAAGCTCGATGAAGACGATATGAAGAAGCTCGACGAGGTGAGCGCGCTTGCTCCGGAATATCCCGGCTGGATGCTGGCACGACAGGGCGCCGGCCGCCGCCCGGCCGATTTCGAGCCGAAGGACTGACCTCGCCAACATAAGTCTTGGGGAACGCCTGACATCCCGGCGTTCCCCTTTTCATCCACGATCGACTATTTGCCGTGGGCCTTGAGCCAGGCGGTCATCTGAGCGATCTCGGCTTCCTGCGCCTTGATGACGGCTTCGGCGAGCTTGCGGATATCGGGATTTTTTCCATATTGAAGCTCGATCCTGGCCATATCGATCGCGCCCTGATGGTGCGGGATCATGCCGCGGACGAAATCCGCATCGGCATCGCCGCTATATTCGATCATCATATCCTTGTGCATCTTGGCATTGGCCTCGCTGAAGGCGTGGCTTGCCGCATCGTGATTGCCCATCGGCTTGCTCATATCCATCGGTTTGTCTTCGGCAAAGACGGGAGCGGCAATGATGGCGAGCATGGCGGTGAGGGCGATGATTTTCAAAGACATGAGAGTTCCTTCCTCTGTCTGACAATAGGTTTGCCGGGCGGCTGAGCCACCCGATTGGCATGGATTGCTATGGTGTCAGGACAATCGGGGAGGGGGCGACTGCGGTGTCGGCTTTTCGTCGTCGAGGGCGTGGGCAGGCGCCGGGGCGGGATAGCTGAAGGTCGGCTTTCCGCCATCAGTGACCATCACCGCCGGTGGCAACAGCAGGCAGGCGGCGCAAAGCGGCATATGCGCGGAATTGCCGCCGGCGCAGGGGCCTTTCGAGGGCTCAGTCTTGCCCGCCGCCTCGGACATAGCCATGCCGTGCATTTCGTGATGCATGCCGGTTTTGACGGCAACCGGTGCATTCATCGATGCGCAGGTCGGACAGCCTGCCCATGCGGACATGGCGCTGTAGACCAGCCAGCCGAGAAACATCGCGATGAGGGCGAGCATGCGCATGCTGTTTTATAGGCGAATGACTGATGCAAGCCAAGCCGATCGGCGATCACATCCTGATCACCAGCTGGCAATGACCTTGTGCTCGATCCGGTAATCCTTGCTCTCTTCGCCGAGCGGCGCCACCGGCCATGTCCAGGTAGCTTTTGCCGGCGGCGGCAATACGCCATGCAGCAGGTCTGCCTCCTCATGCGTCCTGCCGTTGCGGTCGATGACGGCATAGGCGATGTCGGTCACCAGGCAACTGCGGCAGGAGAGGCCCGAAAGCCCGGTCAGATGCGCCGCGATCAGCCTTTCCACCGTGTCTTCGGGCATTCGCCCGGTCTCGGCGTCCGAGCGCCGTTTCACGCCGCGACCGATCTGCGACAAGAGGTTGGCCGAAACCACCAGATCGAGATAGGGCACGCTCCTGAGGAAGCCGAGCGGTTCGGGCTGCCGGCCGGCGGCAAGGTCGTCATAGCCGGAGAGGTCGCGCTCGATCAGCCGGACATTGCGGTAGCCCTTGGCCGACAGCCACAGCCGCACCGAGGCGAGATGAACGAGATCGACCAGCACGACGGTATCGAAATCGCGCGCCAGTTCCTCGATCGGCACGTCCCGCAACAGACCGGAACCGAGCACGACGGCGGTCCGCTTCTGCCTGAGACCGGCCGCAGCCGCGCGGATCGCAGTCCGGCTCTTCTCCTCATGTTCGGCCCAATCCGCCGCACAGCGCCCGGCCCGCGACCACAGATTGACGGAATAGCGGATGAACTTTCGATGCGGCTTGCCGGTCAGCGGCAAGGTCGCGGCATAGAGAAGCGCTTCAGCGATCATGAGCATATCCGCATTTCTGATGAATGCCTCCGGTTCAATCGATTCTCCCTGCGGCATCAAGACCCTTCGCCCTTGCCGCTCCCCGCCCGATCGGTTAGGAAACCGCCACTGTCACAGTCAGCGGAATTCCCGGAAATGAACGACAAGCAGAAGAAACCGCAAAAGCTCAAGGCCCGCCTGCCGCGCGGCTTCGTCGACCGCACGGCCGCCGACATCCGCGCCGTCAACGAGATGACGGCAAAGATCCGGGAAGTCTATGAGCATTATGGTTTCGATCCGCTCGAAACGCCGCTGTTCGAATATACCGATGCGCTCGGCAAATTCCTGCCCGACAGCGACCGGCCGAACGAGGGTGTCTTCTCCCTGCAGGATGACGACGAGCAATGGATGTCGCTGCGTTACGACCTGACGGCGCCGCTCGCCCGTCATGTCGCCGAGAATTTCAACGAGATCCAGCTTCCCTACCGCACCTATCGCGCCGGTTACGTCTTCCGCAACGAGAAGCCGGGCCCCGGCCGCTTCCGCCAGTTCATGCAGTTCGATGCCGATACGGTCGGCGCGCCGGGTGTTCAGGCCGATGCCGAAATGTGCATGATGATGGCCGACACGCTTGAGGCCCTCGGCATCAAGCGCGGCGACTATGTCATCCGCGTCAACAACCGCAAGGTTCTGGATGGCGTGCTCGAGGCGATCGGCCTCGGCGGCGACGACAAGGCCGGCCAGCGGCTCAACGTGCTGCGCGCCATCGACAAGCTCGACAAGTTCGGCCCGGAAGGCGTGGCATTGCTGCTCGGCCCCGGCCGCAAGGATGAATCCGGCGATTTCACCAAGGGCGCCGGGCTTGACCAGGAGAAGATCGACAAGGTGCTGTTTTTCGTCGGCATCAAGGATTATGCCGAAAGCGCTCAACGCCTCGCCGAGCTCGTTGCGGGAACCTCGAGGGGTGGCGAAGGCGTCGAGGAGCTGAATTTCATCGCAGCGCTCGTCACCAGCGCCGGCTATCAAGCCGACCGGATCAAGATCGATCCCTCGGTCGTGCGCGGTCTCGAATATTATACCGGCCCGGTCTATGAGGCCGAACTCAGCTTCGACGTCACCAATGAAAAGGGCGAGAAGGTCGTCTTCGGTTCGGTCGGCGGCGGCGGCCGTTATGACGGTCTCGTCTCTCGTTTCATGGGCCAGCCGGTTCCGGCGACGGGCTTTTCGATCGGCGTCTCTCGCCTGATGACGGCGCTGAAGAACCTCGGCAAGCTCGGCGCCAGCGAGGTGATCGAGCCGGTGCTGGTCACCGTCATGGACGGCGATGTCGAGGCGATGGGCCGTTATCAGAAAATGACGCAGCAACTGCGCGCCGCCGGCATCCGCGCCGAGATGTTCCAGGGCAACTGGAAGAAATTCGGCAACCAGCTGAAATACGCCGATCGCCGCGGCTGCCCTGTCGCCATCATCCAGGGCGGCGACGAGCGCGCCGAAGGCGTCGTGCAGATCAAGGATCTGATCGAAGGCAAGCGGCTTTCCGGCGAGATCGAAGACAATGCCAGCTGGCGCGAAGCACGCGTGGCGCAGGAGACGGTGCCGGAAGCCGACCTTGTGGCCAAGGTGAAGGAAATCCTTGCTGCGCAGGCTGAGGATCGGAAGAGGGCACCATCGAATGTCTGAGGCGTACCTTCAGGCACGCCCTTCGCCTACTATTTGGAGCTCGGCATGCCCCTGATCAACCTCCCCGAATTCTCCAACGACCTGCTGGCCGAATTTACCGCGCGCAACGCCGAGCGCATCGATACGCCTGTCATTCAGCCGGCCGAACCTTTCCTGGACATCGCCGGTGAGGACCTGCGCCGCCGCATCTTCATGACGGAGAGTGAAACCGGCGCCAGCCTTTGCCTGCGTCCCGAATTCACCATTCCCGTCTGTCTGCGCCACATCGAGACGGCGACCGGTACGCCGAAGCGTTATGCCTATCTCGGCGAGGTTTTCCGCCAGCGCCGTGACGGCGCCAATGAATTCTACCAGGCCGGCATCGAGGATCTCGGCGATATCGACCTGTCAAACGCCGACGCCCGCGCCATCGGCGATGCCACCGGCATCCTCGCTCGCCTGCTGCCGGGCCGGCGACTGTCGGTGACATTGGGCGACCAGGCAGTGTTCGAGGCCGTCGTCCAGGCGCTCGGCCTGCCGCTCGGCTGGCAGAAGCGCCTGATCCATGCCTTCGGCAACATGACGCAGCTGGAAGCGCTGCTGGCCAGCCTCGTCAGCCCGCAATTCGTCACCGGCCTGGACGACGATATTGCCAGGCTGGTCGCATCCGGCGACGAGCAGGCGCTGGTCGTCCATCTCGAGCGGGAGATGCAGAAGACCGGCTATTCGACGAATGCCAGCCGCTCGCCCCTGGAGATCGCCCGGCGCCTCAAGGAAAAGCTGATCCTCTCCGAAACCCGCCTCGACGATGCGGCCTTCCAGGTGCTGGAAGAGTTCCTGTCGCTCGACGTGCCGCTCATCAACGCGTCCGCGGCCCTTGCCGGTTTCGCCGATGCTGCCGGCCTGAAACTCGGCAACGCGCTCGCCCGCTTCAATGGCCGGGTCGCAGCCCTTGCCAATGCCGGCGTCGATCTTTCCTGCCTCGACTACCGCGCCGCCTTCGGACGGCCGCTCGATTATTACACCGGCCTCGTCTTCGAGGTGACGGTGGAAGGCTCGAGCGCGGTGCTCGCCGGCGGCGGTCGCTTCGATCGGCTGCTGACCTTCCTCGGCGCCACGGACCGCATTCCTGCCGTCGGCTTCTCCTTCTGGCTCGACCGTATCGAAACCGAAAGGGCAGCCGCATGACCATCACCATTGCGCTTCCTTCCAAGGGCCGGATGAAGGACGACGCTTCGGCGATCTTCGAGCGTGCCGGCATGCCGATCTCGGCTGTTGGTAACGACCGCTCCTATCGCGGCCGCGTCGAAGGCTGGGACGATGTGGAAGTCGCCTTCCTGTCGGCTTCCGAAATCTCTCGCGAAATCGGCAACGGCAGCGTCGATTTCGGCGTCACCGGCGAGGATCTGATGCGGGAGGGTTTTGCCGAGATCGACAAGCGCGTCGAATTCTGCGCCCGGCTCGGTTTCGGCCATGCCGATGTCGTCGTCGCCGTGCCGGAGATCTGGCTGGATGTCGACACCATGGCCGATCTCGTCGATGTCGCCGCCGATTTCCGCGCCCGCCACTCCAGGCGGCTTGCTATCGCCACCAAATACTGGCGGCTGACCCAGCAGTTCTTTTCGAGCCAGCACGGCATCCAGCTTTATCGCATCGTCGAAAGCCTGGGGGCCACCGAGGGCGCTCCCGCCGCAGGCTCGGCTGACATCATCGTCGATATCACCTCCACCGGCTCGACATTGCGCGCCAACCACCTGAAGGTGCTCCAGGACGGCGTCATCCTGCATTCGCAGGCCTGCCTCGTGCGCGCCCGCAAGGAGAGCCATGCCGACGAACCGGCGGTGCAGGCGATCATCGATGCGGTGCGCGCCGCCCTCTGATCTCGGCTACATAACGGCACAAGAAAAACCCGCCGTCGGATGACGGCGGGTTTTCTGTTTCTGGGAGGATGTCTGCTGGTGTCAGGCCGTTGCGTAGGCGCCGCGGCGGGCGTCGAGCGAGTAGGCGCCTGCGCCATTGGTGGCGAGCATGATATAGGCGCCGGCGAGCGTGATGTTCTTCATGAAGTTGACGAAGTTCAGGCCGCTCAGCCAGGCGTTAGCGGCGGCCGGGAAATCAGGAACGTTGATCGGCGAGAAGTGGAAGACGAAGCCGGTAAAGACGCAGAAGACGGCAAGCAGCCAGCCGACGATGCGGACCTGGAAGCCGACGAGCACGGCAAGGCCGGTTGCAAGCTCGAACAGGCCGGCGAGATAGGTGAGCGCGGTGGAAGCCGGCAGGCCGGCGCCGGCGATCATGCCGGCGGTCGATGCCGGATCGGTCAGCTTGCCGAAGCCGGCGAAGATGAACATGAAGGAAAGAAGGATACGGGCGATCAGGATGATGACGTTGTTCGACATGGACGTTGTCTCCGTTTGATTGGCTCTGGAGATCTTGGTGCCCCGGCACCGGTTGGACCTCGGATGCTTCTATGTCGCTCTTTTCCTTCGTTGTGGAAAGATAAACGGAAGCGGACAGATCGTTCAACAATATGGAACGATCTCCTGGTCGCCGCGGCTTGCCTTTACCGAGCCCGGTCTTTTATGGTCGGCGCCCAACATGGAGATTCCGATGGCAGATCTTTCCGCATTTCCGATCACGACGCGCTGGCCGGCGAAAAATCCCGACATCATCCAGCTCTATTCGCTGCAGACGCCGAACGGGGTGAAGGTTTCCGTCGCCCTCGAAGAACTCGGTCTCGCCTACGAGCCGCATTATGTTTCCTTCGCCGCCAACGAGCAGAAGTCGCCGGAATTCGAATCTCTCAACCCGAACGGCCGTATCCCGGCGATCATCGATCCGAATGGCCCGGACGGCAAGCCGATCGGCCTTTTCGAATCCGGCGCCATCCTGCTTTATCTCGCGGAAAAAACCGGCAAGCTCATCCCTGCCGATGCTGCCGGCCGCTACGAAACCATCCAATGGGTGTTTTTCCAGATGGCGGGCATCGGTCCGATGTTCGGCCAGTTCGGGCATTTCTACAAATTCGCCGCCGACAAGGTCGCCAACAATTCCTACCCGGTGGAGCGTTATCGCGACGAGTCCAAACGTCTGCTCGGCGTGCTCGAAGACCGGCTGAAGGGCCGCCAGTGGATCATGGGCGATCTCTATACGATCGCCGACATCACCACCTTCACCTGGGTTCGCGGCGCCGATATCTTCTATGGCGGCCGCGAGGTTCTGGAATATGCGAAATTCCCCGCCGTCTCGGATTGGCTGGAGCGCTGCATCGCCCGTCCGGCAAGTGCGAAGGGCCTCAACATACCCGTCAAGCCGGAATAACGGAGAGGCCGACCGGAAATGCCGAAGGCCGCCCTTGAGAGCGGCCTTTTCTTTGCGCTGGCGGTTTTTATCGGCGGCTTGTGATCTGCCTTGCGCCTTCAAGCTTGAAGCGCGGGAAGATGAAGACGCCGGACATGCTGCCGCTGTATTTCTCTTCGAGCCCGTTCGACTCGCCCATGCAGAACAGCGGCTGGCGGAAGCCATTCGGCATGATGATCGTCGTCGAAAAACAGAAGGAGGAATTGAGCGTCGCCGCCTGTTCGAACAGCTCCAATATGTGGCTGCGGTCTTTGGTATCGTAGCAGCGTATCAGGCTTAACAGCCCGCATTCTTGTGCGGAGAGGCCATGCAGCATGCCGCTCCATTCGCCGAGGCGGAGCATGCCGCTCGACAAATCTCCGATCCAGCTTTCGGAGATGGAAAACTGCGCCAGCATCTCGTGATTTTGATTGGTGTCCTCAAGCGAGCCGGGCATCAGGGGCAGGGCTGCATTGGCTTTGGCGATCTTAAACAAGGCGTTCTCCCGTTCGCATGCGGCTTCTCCGCCGCACGTTCGGCAAACACAAAGAAACAGGATCATGTCGCTGCGGACATGATGTCCGCCCATCCGGCAATCGTCACCGCGTTCACGGCCTCCGGAAGCGGAGCCGTTGAAGCCGAACATTCGCGTATCGCCGTTTCGCGCTCCGACCTCGTCTATTAGCGAAAAATTATCGCCGGGCGCACTTTAATTGCAGCGCGGATTTATAGGAGCTTTTGGCCAAACGGCAACGGCTTTTTAAGGGGTATTCGGATCGGGATCATTTCTCGTGAGGCCGCGCTTCCGGGACATTTCAGGAGAATCGGCGGTGGAGGATCATCTTCGAGGGCATTGGAAGCGTTTTCACCTGATGCGGAGGCCGGAAACGGCACGGCAACGCCGCGATCTCGCACCGATGTCGGCATACTGCAAAGGTGCAGCGACGCAAGCTTCACGCAAGCTTCGGCCCGGGGGCGGGCAATAGACGGCTGGTTAGATGGGTTGATCAGCTGAATCGGGCGTGCCGCGTGGTCGAATCGCCGCTGCATCATTCCTGAAATCGGAAGCGGCTGAAAAGACATCGGCGGTGCCGTAAGGGAAACGAAAAGGGCGACCCGAGGGCCGCCCTTCCTGTTCCGGATGCCGGAATGGTGTCAGTGCAGGCTTTCGCCTATCACATCATGTCCATACCGCCAGTTCAGCGCGCTTGACGCGCTGAACCATCTTAGATGATGGGCGGTTTCATGAACGATGCTGTGAAAGGCCGTTGGCCTATCACATCATGTCCATACCGCCCATGCCGCCCATGCCGCCCGGCATAGCCGGAGCGTCTTTCTTCGGCAGCTCGGCGATCATGGCTTCGGTGGTGATCAGCAGCGATGCAACGGAAGCTGCATCCTGCAGGGCGGTGCGAACGACCTTGACCGGGTCGATGATGCCCATGCCGATCATGTCGCCATATTCGCCGGTCTGGGCGTTGTAACCCCAGTTGTCCTGATCCTTGTCGAGGATCTTGCCGATGACGATCGAAGCTTCGTCGCCAGCGTTTTCAGCGATCTGGCGAGCCGGAGCCTGCAGAGCACGGCGAACGATGTTGATGCCGGCTTCCTGGTCGTCGTTGATACCCTTGGAGGTGATCTTGACGGAAGAACGCAGCAGGGCAACGCCGCCGCCCGGTACGATGCCTTCCTGAACGGCAGCGCGCGTCGCGTTGAGAGCGTCGTCGATGCGATCCTTCTTTTCCTTCACTTCGACTTCCGTCGAGCCGCCGACGCGGATGACGGCAACGCCGCCGGCGAGCTTGGCAAGACGTTCCTGCAGCTTCTCGCGGTCGTAGTCGGAGGTGGTTTCTTCGATCTGCGCCTTGATCTGGGCAACACGGCCTTCGATGTCGGACTTGGCGCCCGAACCGTCGACGATCGTGGTGTTTTCCTTGGAGATCGACACCTTCTTGGCACGGCCGAGCATGTCGAGCGTGACGGATTCGAGCTTGATGCCGAGGTCTTCGGAGATGACGGTGCCGCCGGTCAGGATGGCGATGTCTTCGAGCATGGCCTTGCGGCGGTCGCCGAAGCCAGGCGCCTTGACGGCAGCGATCTTGAGGCCGCCGCGCAGCTTGTTGACGACGAGCGTTGCAAGGGCTTCGCCTTCGACGTCTTCAGCGATGATGAGGAGCGGCTTGCCGGTCTGGACGACGGCTTCGAGAACCGGCAGCATCGACTGCAGGTTCGACAGCTTCTTCTCGTGGAGGAGAATGAAGACGTCTTCGAGGTCGGCGATCATCTTTTCCGGGTTGGTCACGAAGTAGGGGCTGAGGTAGCCGCGGTCGAACTGCATGCCTTCAACGACTTCGAGTTCGGTTTCGGCGGTCTTGGCTTCTTCAACCGTGATGACGCCTTCGTTGCCGACCTTCTGCATGGCTTCGGCAATGTCGAGACCGACCTGACGTTCGCCATTGGCGGAGATCGTGCCGACCTGGGCGACTTCTTCCGAGGTGTTGATCTTCTTGGCCTTGGCCTGGAGATCCTTGACGACTTCGGCCACGGCGAGATCGATACCGCGCTTCAGGTCCATCGGGTTCATGCCGGCGGCAACGGCCTTGGCGCCTTCGCGAACGATCGCCTGGGCAAGAACGGTTGCAGTCGTGGTGCCGTCGCCGGCGATGTCGTTGGTCTTCGAAGCAACTTCGCGGACCATCTGGGCGCCCATGTTTTCGAACTTGTCTTCGAGTTCGATTTCCTTGGCGACGGAGACGCCGTCCTTGGTGATGCGCGGTGCGCCGAAGGACTTGTCGATGATGACGTTACGGCCCTTCGGGCCGAGCGTGACCTTGACTGCATCGGCGAGAATGTCGACGCCGCGCAGCATCTTTTCGCGCGCGGTGCGGCCAAACTTGATTTCTTTAGCTGCCATGTTTGTGACTCCTGAATTCGAGTTGTTCGGGCAAAAGGCCCGTCAGCCATTTCGGGAAAGCAGGTCGGCCGATCAGCCGATGATGCCCATGATGTCGGCTTCCTTCATGATCAGAAGGTCTTCGCCGTTGATCTTGACTTCGGTGCCGGACCACTTGCCGAACAGAACGCGGTCGCCAGCCTTGACGTCGAGTGCAACGACCTTGCCGGACTCGTCACGAGCGCCGGAACCGACGGCGACGATTTCGCCTTCCTGCGGCTTTTCCTTGGCGGTATCGGGAATGATGATGCCGCCCTTGGTCTTTTCTTCGGACTCGACGCGACGAACGACGACGCGGTCGTGAAGCGGACGGAAATTGGTGCTTGCCATTGTCTAATCCCTCGATCGAATGACATTCGCGGACCGGAGCGGCCCACATGGATAGGTGTTAGCACTCCCTTGCGGTGAGTGCTAGCGACGAGCATTTAGGGATGGCTCCGAAAGGAGTCAATGAGAGCAATCACGAATTTTTGTGCCGGAATTGTGAAGAGACCGGAGAATAGTCGGAGATTGCAGGCGAAACCATGGCGCGACCGGGCTTTGCCGGAGTCCGTCCGCCCTTGACGATCTGCCGCTTCGGGATGAGATCGGCAAGCCCCATTTGCCATCCGCGCCATCGGATTGCCGTTTGGGATCTTCGCATTGGCCCGGCAGCGAAGAAAATGCCTTGCCATCGCCTTGCGCCTTTGCAATGTCACCGTGACCAAAGCAAATCGGGAAATCGGAATGGCCAAGCGGATAGAAAACTTCTCTAACATAACAGGTCACTATGATGTGGTGCTCTGCGATGTCTGGGGCGTCGTTCATAATGGCGTCGATCCGTTTCCGAAGGCGGCTGCCGCCCTTGAAGCGGCCCGCGCAAGCGGCGCCGCCGTCGTCCTCATCACCAATTCGCCGCGCCTTTCCTGGCAGGTGGTCGAGCAGTTGCGCCAGATCGGCGTTCCCGACAGCGCCTATGACCGGATCGTTACCTCGGGCGACGTCACGCGCCGGCTGATCTCCGAAGGGCCGAAGACGGTCTTTCTGCTCGGCCCCGAGCGCGACAAAGCGCTACTCGAAGGCATTGGCGTCGAGCGCCGGCCGGCGGGCGAAGCGCAATCGCTGGTCTGCACCGGCTTTTTCGACGACGAGACGGAGAAGCCGGAGGATTACACCGACATGCTTCTCGAGTTCAAAGCCCGCGACGTGCCGATGATCTGCGCCAATCCCGACCTCATCGTCGAGCGCGGCCATCGCATGATCCCCTGCGCCGGCGCCATGGCCGCCTATTACGAGCAGCTTGGCGGCAGCACCCGCATCGCCGGCAAGCCGCACCAGCCGATCTACGAGGCGACGCTGGCCGCTGCCCGCGAGCTTCGCGGCGATTTCCCGGTCGAGCGCGTGCTGGCAATCGGCGACGGCATGCCGACCGATGTGCGCGGCGCCTTGAATTACGGCCTCGACCTTCTCTACATCAGCGGCGGTATCCACGCCAAGGAATACACCTTGAACGGCGAGACCGACGAGGCGATCCTCCACGCCTATCTCGAACGGGAAAGCGCCGCGCCGAAGTGGTGGATGCCCCGCCTTGCATGAAGAGAAGCCAGCCGATGACCGTCTTCCACCGCAATGAAACCCGCGAACCCTTGCCCGCCCATCTGAAGGGCGGCGTCATTGCCATCGGCAATTTCGACGGTGTGCATCGCGGCCATCAGTCGGTGCTCAATCGCGCGCTCGAAATCTCCAAGGCCCGCGGTATCCCCGCTTTGGTACTGACCTTCGAGCCGCATCCGCGCACGGTCTTCCGGCCGCAGACGCCGGTCTTCCGCCTGACGCCGGCGCCGCTGAAGGCCCGCATCCTGGAAACGCTGGGGTTCAGCGCCGTCATCGAATATCCCTTCGACTACGAATTCTCGCAGCGCTCGGCCGATGATTTCATCCATTCGATCCTGAAAGATTGGCTCGGCGCCTCCGAAGTCGTCACCGGCTTCGATTTCCATTTCGGCCGCGGCCGCGAGGGCGGCCCCGCCTTCCTGATGAATGCCGGCCATAGCTACGGCTTCGGCGTCACCCTGATCGATGCTTTTCGCGATGAAAACGCCGATGTTGTCTCGTCGAGCCATATCCGCGCGCTGCTGAAGGAGGGCAATGTCAGCGAAGTCGCCGGCATGCTCGGTTACCGCTATACGGTCGAAGCCGAAGTGATCGACGGCGAAAAGCTCGGCCGGCAGCTCGGTTTCCCCACAGCCAATATGCGCCTGCCGCCCGAGGTCGATCTTGCCGCCGGCATCTATGCCGTGCGTTTCCGCCTCGAAGACGGCACGCTCCACGATGCCGTCGCCAGCTACGGCCGCCGCCCGACGGTGACGGAAAATGGCGCGCCGCTGCTCGAAACCTATCTTTTCGATTTCAGCGGCGATCTCTACGGTCAGCTTTGCTCCGTCTCCTTCTTCGGCTATCTCAGACCCGAACTGAAATTCGACGGCCTCGATCCGCTCGTCGCCCAGATCAAGCGCGATGAAGAAGAGGCGAGGGCGCTGCTTGCGGGCGTCAAGCCGCTCAGTGCGCTTGATGGGAAACTGTGCTTTTCCTGAGGTCGCCTTGAGCGCGGCTGTCGCTGGGGCACCGGCGATTCCAGCCGCTGATGCCGACTGCAGGCCGCGAATTCTTCTCTTCCTTTTCCCGGCAAAAACGCCTATGAACCGGCGCGATGATGAAATTTTGGCTGGCGATGACGATGCGAATTATCGGCCCGGCCTTCCGCGCGCGCTAAGCGGCCGGAAGGTCCGGGTTTTTGGCGCTTGGATACGAGCGCTGCCGTCACCAGCTATTTCACGCCCGTTGCGCCCTTCCTGGGCTGCCAGAAAACGATTGTCAGACATGACCGACACAGCCGAAAAGATCGACTATTCGAAGACCCTCTATTTGCCCGAGACCGATTTCCCCATGCGCGCCGGCCTGCCGCAGAAGGAGCCCGAACTCGTCAAGCGCTGGCAGGAGATGGGTCTCTACAAGAAGCTGCGCGCTTCTGCCGCCGGCCGCGAGAAGTTCGTCCTTCACGACGGCCCGCCCTATGCCAATGGCAACATCCATATCGGCCACGCGCTGAACAAGATCCTCAAGGACGTCATCAACCGCTCATTCCAGATGCGCGGCTACGACGCCAATTACGTGCCCGGCTGGGATTGCCACGGCCTGCCGATCGAATGGAAGATCGAGGAGAAGTACCGCGAGAAGGGCAAGAACAAGGACGAGGTCCCGGTCAACGAATTCCGCCGGGAATGCCGTGAGTTCGCCACCGGCTGGATCAAGGTCCAGGCGGAAGAGTTCAAGCGTCTCGGCATCGAGGGCGACTTCGACAATCCCTATACGACGATGAACTTCCACGCGGAATCGCGCATCGCCGGCGAGCTTCTGAAGATCGCCGCGAGCGGCCAGCTCTATCGCGGTTCCAAGCCGATCATGTGGTCGGTCGTCGAGCGCACGGCGCTGGCCGAGGCCGAGGTCGAATACCAGGATTATGAGAGCGACACGATCTGGGTGAAATTCCCGGTCGTCGAAGGCCCGGCCGCGCTCAAGGACGCGTTCGTGGTCATCTGGACGACCACGCCCTGGACGATCCCCGGCAACCGCGCGGTCTCCTTTTCCGCGCGCGTCTCTTATGGCCTTTACGAAGTGGCGGCCGCCGAGAACGACTTTGGTCCGCGTCCCGGCGAAAGGCTGATCTTTGCCGATAAGCTGGCCGAAGAATCCTTCGCCAAGGCCAAGCTGCAGTACAAGCGCCTGAGCGATGTCTCTGCGGCCGACTTCGCAGCGATGACCTGCGCCCATCCCTTCAAGGGTCTCGACGGCGGCTATGAATTCCATGTGCCGCTACTCGATGGCGATCACGTCACCGACGATGCCGGCACCGGCTTCGTGCACACCGCACCCAGCCACGGCCGCGAGGACTTCGATGCCTGGATGTCGGCTGTCCGCACGCTCGAGGCGCGCGGCATCGAGACCAAGATCCCGTTCCCGGTCGACGATGGCGGCTTCTACACATCGGATGCCCCCGGCTTCGAAGGCGCCCGCGTCATCGACGACAACGGCAAGAAGGGCGATGCCAATGACCGCGTCATCAAGGAGCTGATCGCCCGCGGCGCGCTCTTTGCCCGCGGCCGGCTGAAGCACCAGTATCCGCATTCCTGGCGTTCGAAGAAGCCGGTGATCTTCCGCAACACGCCGCAATGGTTCGTCTATATGGACAAGACCCTTGCCGACGGCACGACGCTGCGGTCGCGCGCGCTGAGCGCGATCGACGACACCCGTTTCGTGCCCGCCGCCGGCCAGAACCGCCTGCGCGCCATGATCGAAGGTCGCCCGGACTGGGTGCTGTCGCGTCAGCGCGCCTGGGGCGTGCCGATCGCCGTCTTTGCCGACGAGCATGGCGAGGTCCTGGTCGATGACGCCGTCAACGCCCGCATCCTCGAAGCCTTCGAACATGAGGGCGCCGACGCCTGGTTTGCCGAAGGCGCCAAGGAACGCTTCCTCGGCAATGACCACGACCATTCCCGCTGGAAGCAGGTCATGGATATCCTCGACGTCTGGTTCGATTCCGGCTCGACGCACACCTTCACGCTCGAGGACCGCCCGGACCTGAAGTGGCCGGCCGACCTTTATCTCGAAGGTTCCGACCAGCATCGCGGCTGGTTCCATTCGTCGCTCTTGGAATCGGCCGCCACCCGCGGCCGTGCGCCTTACAACGCCGTCCTCACCCATGGTTTCACCATGGACGAGAAGGGCGAGAAGATGTCGAAGTCGAAGGGCAACGTCACCGCACCCCAGGAAGTGATGAAGGATGCCGGCGCCGATATCCTGCGCCTCTGGGTGATGACCTCGGATTATGCCGACGACCTGCGCGTCGGCAAGACGATCATCCAGACCAATGTCGACGCCTACCGCAAGCTGCGCAACACCATCCGCTGGATGCTCGGCACGCTCGCCCACGACAAGGGCGAGGAGATCGCGCTCGCCGATCTGCCGGAGCTGGAGCAGCTGATGCTGCATCGGCTTGCCGAACTCGACGAGCTGGTGCGCGAGAACTATGACAGCTTCGACTTCAAGAAGATCGCCCGGGCGCTGATCGATTTCGCCAATGTCGAGCTTTCGGCCTTCTATTTCGATGTCCGCAAGGATGCGCTTTATTGCGACGCGCCGTCGAGCCTGCGCCGGCGCGCCAGCCTGCATGTCATCCGGCAGATCTTCGATTGCATGGTGACCTGGCTCGCTCCGATGCTGCCCTTCACCACCGAGGAGGCCTGGCTGTCGCGCAACCCGTCCGCCGTGTCAGTGCATCTGGAGCAGTTTGCCCCGGTCGCCAAGGAATGGCGCAACGATGACCTGGCCGAGAAGTGGAAGAAGATCCGCGCGGTGCGTTCGGTTGTGACCGGCGCGCTGGAAATCGAGCGCAAGGACAAGCGCATCGGCTCCTCGCTGGAAGCGGCTCCCGTCGTCCACATCGCCGATCCGGACCTGCTGAAGGCGCTCGAAGGTCAGGACTTCACCGAAGTCTGCATCACCTCGGCGATCCAGATCAAGACCGGCGAAGGCCCGGCGGATGCCTTCCGCCTTGCCGAGGTGCCTGAGGTCAGCGTCGTGCCGAAGCTGGCCGAGGGTGAAAAATGCGCCCGCTCCTGGCGCATCACCCGGGATGTCGGTTCCGATCCTGAATATCCCGATGTCTCGGCCCGCGACGCCGCCGCCCTTCGCGAACTCGCCGCGCTCGCGTGAAGAATATTACCGGGTGAATTGCGCTTTCGCGGTTCATCCGGTAAAAGCTGCCTGAAAATGGCCGGATTTTTGCGTCAGGGGGACGGTTGTCCGGTTGGGCGACGATTGCACCGGGGTGGAAGGGTTTTCATGTTAACATCGCATTGGTTCCGTATGGGCGCCTGCCTGTCTGTCGTCATGGCGGGATGCTCGATGGTGTCCGGTTGCGCCAGCAGCCCGACCTACGGCACCGACAAGACCGCCATGGAACAGCTGACCGACGATCTCGGCCAGTCCGTGTCGTTGACCGGACCGGACCCGAAGAACAAGGGCGTCAAGTACACGCCGCGTCCGACGCTGGTGCTGCCGGCCGAGGCGCAGAAGGAAAACCTGGTTGCGCCGCAGCCGACGGTCGCCAACAAGGACAATCCGCAATGGCTTGAATCGCCGGAGGAGACCCGCGCCCGCCTCGTTTCCGAGGCCGACGCGAACTCGGACAATCCGAATTACCGCTCGCCTCTCGCCAGCTCGGCGATCGAAGGCGGCCGGCGCACGACGGAAGCCCAGACCAAGGCCTATCGTGAAGCCCGCGCCCTGCAGAAGGGCTCCTATGTCGATCAGCGCCGCTATATATCCGATCCGCCGCCCGGTTACCGCACTGTCGACGATCCGGCAAAGCTCGATGATCTCGGCGAGCCAGAGCTCAAGAAGCAGAAGAAGCGCAAGAAGGATGCAGCGGTCGCCAACACCGGCAAGCAGTGGTGGAACCTCCTGCAATAGCTTTTTCGGCGCCGACAGGAATGACGGCGCCGCGCACAGACGCCGCTGATTACGGCGCCTCTCTCCGTTGCGAAAAGAATCTCCGCAAGATCTCGGCCGATTGCACCTCGTTGAAGCCGGAATAGACCTCCGGGGCGTGGTGGCAGGTCGGCTGCGCATAGAATCGCACGCCATTGTCGACGGCGCCGCCCTTCGGATCCTCGGCGCCGTAATAGAGCCTGCGGATACGCGCAAACGAGATGGCTGCCGCGCACATGGTGCAAGGCTCGAGCGTCACATAGAGATCGGCGCCGACAAGACGTTCCTGCCCAAGCGCGTCGCAGGCGAGCCGGATTGCGGCGATTTCGGCATGCGCGGTCACGTCATTGAGCTCGCGCGTGCGGTTTCCCGAGCGTGACACGGCAATGTCGTCGACAACGACGACGGCGCCGATCGGTACCTCGCCGCGTTCTCCGGCGGCGCGCGCTTCTTCAAGCGCCATCTCCATGAAACGATTTGTCTTCACGATCGCACGAATTTCCACTTAACCGCAGATGCGTGACCTGATAGACAGGCCCAAAAGGCAGGCAAACAACAAATGACACCCAAAGACAAGCCAAAACGCCCGGGCGCAAAGCCGTTTTCACGGGACACCGAGCCGAAGACCGGCGCCAAGCCGGGCGGTGGCAAGCCGGCAAAGGCTGCGATCGCCGCCGAGGCCGATGGCGAGGCCAAGGCCGAACGCATTTCCAAGGTGATGGCGCGCGCCGGCGTCGCCTCCCGCCGCGACATCGAACGCATGATCATGGAAGGCCGGGTAACGCTGAACGGCAGGGTTCTCGAAACCCCCGTCGTCAACGTCACGCTCGCCGACCGCATCGAGGTCGACGGCGTGCCGATCCGCGGCATCGAGCGCACCAGGCTCTGGCTCTATCATAAGCCGGCTGGCCTCGTGACCACCAATGCCGATCCGGAAGGCCGGCCGACCGTCTTCGACAACCTGCCGGAAGAATTGCCGCGCGTCATGTCGATCGGCCGTCTCGACATCAATACCGAAGGCCTGCTCTTGCTGACCAATGACGGCGGTCTTGCCCGCGCGCTGGAACTGCCGGCGACCGGCTGGTTGCGGCGCTACCGCGTCCGCGCCCATGGCGAGATCGATCAGGACGCGCTCGACAAGCTGAAGGACGGCATCGCCGTCGACGGTGTGCTCTATGGCTCGATCGAGGCGACGCTCGACCGCACCCAGGGCTCGAACGTCTGGATCACCATGGGCCTTCGTGAAGGCAAAAACCGCGAAATCAAGAACGTGCTCGGCGCGCTCGGCCTCGACGTCAACCGCCTGATCCGTATTTCCTATGGCCCGTTCCAGCTCGGCGACTTGCCGGAAGGCCATGTCGTCGAAGTGCGCGGCCGCACGCTGCGCGACCAACTCGGCCCGCGCCTCATCGAAGAAGCCAAGGCGAATTTCGACGCGCCGATCTACAATGCGCCAGCTGTCGCTGCCGAGGAAGAGGCAGAGCCTGCAGTGCCGGAAAAGCGCGAGCGACCGCGCCGCGACGAGGACAAGCGCGAACGGGCGCTGAGTCGCCTCGACACCAAGCGCGACGACCGCCACGGCGGTGGGCGCAGAGATGACGATCGCCGCGACAGCGGCCGCAGGGACGACGACAAGCCGAAGCGTCCCCAGCCGCTCGGCCAGCGCCGCAGCGCCAATGTCTGGATGGCGCCGGGCGCCCGGCCGCTCGGCGAAAAGGCCGCGGCGAAAGCCGCCAAGAATGCACAGACAGCACGCAAGCGCGGCGAGCAGGCGCCGGCAAAGAACGCTTTCGACCGCATCGAGGACCGCCCGCGCACGCAGGTGAACCGCGTGCGCGAAGATGATGGTGAATGGATCCGTTCGAGCGAGCAGCCCCGCCGCAAGGATGAGGCTGAAGGTTCCGGCCGCAAGCGTTCCTTCGGGGACCGCCCCGCCCGTGAAGATCGCGGTTTTGGCGACCGCCCGGCGCGCGGCGAACGCCGCCCGCGCGAAGCGGGTGACGAACGTCCGCGCACCAGAAGCTCCGCCGGCGAAGGCCGTCCGGAGCGCCCGCGCGGCGACCGGCCTTTCGGTGACCGTCCCTCGCGTGGGGATCGCCCCTTCGGCGACAAACCGCGCGGTGATCGCAGGCCGCGTGCCGACGGCGACGAGCGTCCTCGGGCTGCCAGAGCCTCCACCGGTGAGACCCGTTCTGAGCGTCCGCGCGGCGAGCGGCCCTTCGGTGGCCGTCCCTCGCGTGGCGATCGTCCCTTCGGCGACAAGCCACGTGGGGATCGCAAGCCGCGTGCGGATGGTGACGAACGTCCGCGGGCAGCCAGAAGCTTTACCGGCGAGGGCCGCTCGGAGCGTCCGCGCGGTGAAAGATCGTTCGGCGACAAGCCGTCGAGTGCCAGGCCTTCGGGTGATAAGCCGCGCGGCAAGGGTTTTGCCGGCAAGCCCGGCGGGGCCAAGAATTTTTCCGGCAAGCCGAAAGGCGCCAAGTCGAGCAGTGACAGGCCGGGCGGTGACAGGCCTGCAGGCGGGCCGTCCAAAGGTGGTGCGAAAGGAAAGGGAATGACACGCGGTGCGGATCGTCGGCGGTGAGTTTCGCGGACGGCCTCTCGCCGTGCCAAAATCCAACGATATCCGGCCGACTGCCGACCGGACGCGCGAGAGCCTGTTCAATATATTGAGCCATGCCTATCCGGAATGTGTTGACGGCACCCGGATCCTCGACCTTTTTGCCGGAACCGGCGCTGTCGGCCTCGAAGCCGTTTCGCGCGGCTGTCGCCACGCGCTCTTCGTCGAAAACAGCGTCGAGGGCAGGGCGTTGCTCTGGGAGAACATCGATGCGCTCGGCCTGCACGGCCGCACCCGCATCCTGCGCCGGGATGCGACCGATCTCGGCAGCGTCGGCAATCTCGAGCCCTTCGACATGCTCTTTGCCGACCCGCCCTACGGCAAGGGGCTCGGCGAAAAGGCGATGGCGGCGGCGGCCGAGGGCGGTTGGCTGCGGCCGGGCGCGATTGCGGTGCTCGAAGAACGCGCCGATATTGTCGTTTCCGTCCACCCTTCCTATGTTTTCCTCGAAAACCGCATCTTTGGCGATACGAGGGTGCATTTCTTCCGATATCAGCCGCAATAAGCGGGGGCGGGGCGTGCAGCAGGCAGAGATCATCAGTCCGAAACTGCCTGCGATCAGCGATTTGCCGACGGTTGCGGTTGCCTTCGGCGGCGGCGGCGCGCGCGGGCTTTCCCATATCCACATCATCGAGACGCTGGATGAACTCGGTATCCGCCCGGTGGCGATATCGGGTTCCTCGATGGGCGCGATCATGGGCGCCGGCATGGCGGCCGGCATGTCCGGCGCTGAAATCCGCGAACATGCGCTGGCGACCGTCGGCAACAAGACGGCCGTCATCGCCCGCATCTGGGGCCTGAGGCCGGCGACGGTGCGCGATGCGGTGGCCAAGGGCGTCCGCATCGGCCAGTTCAATCTGGAGCGGATCCTCAAGGCCTTTCTGCCATCCGAGCTGCCGGCCCGTTTCGAGAACCTGCTGGTGCCGATGAAGGTGATCACCACCGATTATTACGGGCAGTGCGAGGTGATCATCGAGCAGGGCGAGCTGTTCCCGGCGCTCGCCGCCTCTTCCGCCATTCCCGCCGTCTTCATGCCGGTGCGCCTGCGCGACCGCGTGATGATCGACGGCGGCATCAGCAATCCCGTGCCCTATGAATGCCTGATGGATCTTGCCGACATCGTCATCGGCATCGATGTCGTCGGCGCGCCGGAAGGCGATGGCACCCATATTCCGAACCGCATGGAAAGCATCTTCGGCTCCGGCCAGCTGATGATGCAGACGGCGATCACGCTGAAACTGAAGCTCCGCGCGCCGCATATCTTCCTGCGCCCGACGGTGGGCCGCACCGGCGTCATGGATTTCCTCAAGGCCCGCGAAGTCCTCGCCATGTCCGTCGGCGTCAAGGACGACCTCAAGTTCGCCCTCGACCGCGAGATCGAAGCGCGGCTAAAGCGCTAAAGTGCACTGCACGGGAACCGTTGCTTGTTTCCGGGCGACATCCATGCGCGGTTCAGTGAGCATCGCTTCGGCTATGAGTTCGGCATCGTCATTGTCGATTTCGAAGAGACCAAAGCGCAATCGATAGCCCCAGCCTCCCCGGTCGCTTGTGAAAGACAGCCGGCCGAGCAACGGCCGGATCGGCGTTTCCACGGCTCGCCACCAGGCGACATCGCGCCTCCAGGGGCGGAAACCGGGGTCAACGTCCACCTGATATGCCGCCGTCTCCTCGACCACGCCAATTGCCGTGAACGCCTGCAGGCGATCCTTGCAGCCAAATGTTTCGGTCGGCGAATAATAGATCACCCGGTCGCCAGGCGCGCTTCGCTTAAGCGGTGCGGCCTTGCCATGACAGACCTGCATGAACCCGGCTTCGCGGCCGATGCGGACATGATTTGCTGATGCGACAGCGATCCAGCTGCGGGACATGTTTCAGTCCTCCGCAACGTTGTAGACGCGCAGGCGATGCCCGTCGGGGTCGGCTGCAACAAAGGTGCGGCCGAAATCCAGGTTGGTCGGCGGCAAGAGGATGGTCGCGCCCTTGACTTGCCATTCGGCGTGAAGCGTATCGACCTTATCAGCTGTCGCGACCTTGAAGCCGACGTCGCAGCCGCCGCCCGTGGCAGCCGGCGCCGGCTCCACGCCCGCTTTGCCCCAAAGTCCCAGGGCCAGACCCGAGGGCAGGATGAACATGGCGAAGGTCGGGCTGAACTCAACTGGATTCTGCCCGAGCAGTTGGCCATAAAAGCCGGCGCTTTTTGGCACGTCGGCTACGAAAAGTAGAATGCTGTTGCTGTCGATCATTGGTGAGCCTCCTGTTTGGGTCAGGAGGATCGTCTACAGAGACATGCTGACAGATTCTGGCAGTAGCATTCGCCTCTGCCACCGTTCAATCCGGTCAAGTTTCGCACGTCCCGGAATGGATTTATGCGTCCGCCGTCGCATCCGCGGTGCCCGCCAGCAGATCATCCTCGAAGGGATCGACGGCGCGCTTCGGCTTGACCAGCGGTTCGGGACGGACCGGGTGGGAAAACAGCATGTCGCGCCCGGCCTGCAGCCCTTCGGAAACCTGCAGCGCCAGGCGGGCCTCGTCGCGCTTGCGGATATCCTCGCCGATTTCGTAGGCGTCGACCTCGGAAACGCCGAGCGCCTCCAGCGTCCGCCGCCCGAAGAGCAGGCCGGATTCCAGCGTTTCACGCAGCTCGTAATCGACGCCCTTGTTGCGCAGTTCGATGGAATGGATGCGGTCGTAGGAGCGCACATAGAGCCTTGTGTGCGGATAATCCGCCTGCACCAGCTCGACCACCTTGTCGGTGACTTCCTTCTTCTGGGTGCAGACGAGCACGATCTTTGCCCGGTCGATGCCGGCCGAGCGCAGCACGTCCTTGCGGGTGCCGTCGCCGAAATAGATGCGGAAGCCGAAGGAGGAGGCCTGGCGGATGCGGTCGGCCGAAAATTCGATGACGGTGACGCTGCGTCCGCCGGCAAGCAGGATCTGGGCGGCGATCTGGCCGAAACGCGAGAAGCCGACCATCAGCACGTCGGCGCCCGCGCCCTCGAAATCCTCGTCCAGCTCCTCCCGTTCGTCGCCGTTGAGCAGCCGCTTCGAAAGCGCCGCCCCGATCGGCGTCAGCGCCATCGACAGCGTCACGATCGCGACCAGCAGCGATGCCGTGCTGGTCGACATCAGTCCGGTCGTACCCGCGGCGGTGAACAGCACGAAACCGAATTCGCCGCCCTGCGGCAGCAGGAAGGCGATGCGGATCGCATCGTCGTGTGGCGAGCCCGAGACCCGGCAGAGCCCGTAGATGATGATCGCCTTGACGGCCATGACGATCGGCACGGCGACGATGACGAAGAGCCCGTTATCGAAGAGAACGTCGAGCTGCAGCGACAGGCCGACGGCGATGAAGAAGATGGCGAGCAGCACGCCGCGGAACGGCTCGATATCCGCCTCCAACTCGTGCCGGTAGGAGGATTCGGCCAGCATCACGCCGGACAGGAAGGCGCCCATCGCCATAGAAAGTCCGGCAAGCTGCATCAGGCTCGCCGATCCCATGACGACGAAGAGCGCAGCGGCGATCATTGCCTCGCGCGCGCCGGTCCGGGCGATGATCTGAAAGAGCGGCGTCAGCAGGTAGCGCCCCGCAACGATCATCGCCGCGACCGCGCCGACGGCCACGGTGAAATCCAGGAGCGGCGCGTTGCTGCCTTTGCCACCGCCGTCGAGAATGGTGATCAGCGCCAAGAGCGGCACGATCGCCAGATCCTGGAACAGAAGCATGGAGAAGGAGCGCTGCCCGTATCGCGTATTGACGTCGCCGTCGCCTTCGAGGATCTGCATGGCAAAGGCCGTCGAAGACAGCGCCAGGCCAAATCCGGCAACGATGCTGCCGCGCCAGTCGAGAACGCCTGAAAGCCACGCCAGCGCGGTCAGCGCCAGCCCGCTTACCACCACCTGCGCCGTGCCGAGGCCGAAAATGTCACGCCGCATCTGCCAGAGGCGCGAGGGTTTCAGCTCCAGTCCGATGATGAAAAGCAGGAAGACGACGCCGAGCTCGGCGACGGCGAGGATCTGTTCGCCATCGGTGATCCCGTGGAAGACAGGGCCGATGACGATGCCGGCGGCGAGATAGCCGAGCACCGTGCCGAGCCCCAGCTTCTTGAAGATCGGCGCGGCGACCACGGCTCCGCCGAGCAGCAGGATCGTTTCGGAAAAAAGGGCATTGGGCGCTGACATGCTGGCAATTTCTTTCAACGGCGGGAAGCGAGCAAGCAGCCCCGATAAAGAATCGGTGGCGGCGGCCTTGATGCTTGGGAGAGTGCACAATAAATGGAAGCCGAAGGAAAGGCCAAATCATGTCCTCTGAAATTGATTCCTCGACACTTCTTTCCCGCGCAAGTCAACTGATCGATCTGGCAAGGAAGGCAGGGGCCGATGCCGCCGACGCCGTCGTCGTCCGGTCGCGCTCGCAATCGGTGAGCGTCCGCCTCGGCAAGGTCGAGGGCACGGAATCTTCCGAAAGCGACGACTTTTCCCTGCGCGTCTTCATCGGCAAGCGCGTCGCCAGCGTTTCGGCCAATCCGGGCTTCGATCTCCAGGCGCTGGCCGAGCGCGCCGTCGCTATGGCCAAGGTTTCGCCGGAAGATCCCTTCGCCTGCCTGGCAGATGAGGCGAGCCTGTCGAAATCCTATCCCGACCTGCAATTGCTCGACACCACCGAGGTCTCCTCCGAACTGCTGCGCGAGGCGGCTCTTGCCGCCGAAGCCGCAGCCCTTGCGGTCAAGGGCGTCACCAATTCCTCCGGCGCCGGTGCGTCGGCCGGCATGGGCGGCCTCGTTCTTGCCACTTCGCACGGTTTCGAGGGCAGTTACATGGCCTCGCGTTTCGGCCATTCCGTCAGCGTCATCGCTGGCGAAGGCACTGGCATGGAGCGCGACTATGATTACGACAGCCGCCTTTATTACGGCGAGCTCGACGATCCCGCCGAAATCGGCCGTCGGGCCGGCGAGCGGGTGATCAAGCGGATCAATCCGCGTCAGGTGCCGACCGGCAAGGACGTCACCGTCATCTTCGACCCGCGTGTCGCCCGCGGCTTCGTCGGCCATATCGCCGGTGCGATCAATGGTGCTGCCGTCGCCCGCAAATCGAGCTTCCTGCGCGACAGGATGGGTCAGCAGGTGTTGAAGTCAGGCCTGTCGATCACCGACGATCCCTTGATCGTGCGTGGGCCCTCCTCGCGGCCCTTCGACGGCGAGGGCGTGTCCGGCGAGCGGCTTGTCATGATCGAGGACGGCGTGTTGAAACACTGGTTCCTTTCGACCTCGACGGCGCGTGAATTGGGTCTTACGACCAACGGCCGCGGCGTGCGCGGCGGCACATCAGTCTCGCCTTCCTCCAGCAACCTTGCCTTGGAACCCGGCGACATCTCGCCGGAAGAGCTGATCCGCAGCGTCGGCAACGGTTTTTATGTCACCGAATTGATCGGCCACGGCGTCAACATGATCACCGGCGAATACAGCCGCGGCGCCACCGGCTTCTGGATCGAGAACGGCGAACTGACTTTCCCGGTTTCCGAGGTGACGATCGCCTCGAACCTCAAGGACATGTTCATGCGCCTGACGCCGGCAAACGACATCGATCGCAAGTTCGGCGTCGCAGCCCCCACCTTTGCCATCGAAGGCATGACGCTTGCAGGGCGCTAGAGCATGATGCCGAAAACTGTGCGCGGCTTTCGGACGACATCATGCTCTCATGATAGTTCAGAAACGGATTGATCTGATGAGCGACATGGAGAAAGCCCGCTGGCAGAGCGATCTCACGCTGATCGTCGATGCTGCGAAGGAGGCGGGTGCCGTCGCTTTCGGCTTCTTCAACCAGTCTCCGGAAGTCTGGTGGAAGAATGACGACCGCTCGCCCGTCAGCGCCGCCGATTTCGCCGCCAACAAGACGCTCGAGACCATTCTGCGCAAGGCCCGGCCGGATTATGGCTGGCTGTCTGAGGAAACCGACGACGATGCCGACCGTCTCTCACGCGAGACCTTGTTCATCATCGATCCGATCGACGGCACGCGCGCCTTCCTCGGCGGCCAGAAGGTCTGGTGCGTCAGCGTCGCGGTGGTTCATCGCGGCCGGCCGGTTGCCGGCGTGCTCTATGCCCCGGCGCTCGAAGAGCTCTATGAGGCGGTCGAGGGCGGCGTGGCGCTGAAGAACGGCGTGCCCTTCACCGTCTCTGTCGCCGGCCCGGAGGAAATGAGCCGTCTTGCGATCGGCGAAGACTTGCTGAAGACCTTGCCGCCGGAATTCCAGGAGCGGGTGACGCGCGAGAGATACATCCCTTCGCTGGCCTATCGCATTGCCATGGTGGCGGACGGTCGTCTCGAAGGCACCTTCGTCAAGGGCAATTCACATGATTGGGACCTTGCCGCCGCCGATCTGATCCTCGCCTGCGCCGGCGGCGGTCTCGTCGATCTCGAAGGCCGGGCGGTCGTCTACAACAGCGTCGAAGTCACCCACAAGGTCCTCTGTGCAGGTCCGGCGCCCCGCCTCGGCGAATTCCTCGCGGCCTTTGCAGGACGACGAGACAGTTGACGTTTCCGTCAAAATCCCGCAGATGGGATGGCGGAGGAGAATAGGCAGAAAGAGAAGAAAAAATGACTGAATCCGGTGACAAGAAGCAGCTTTTGCATCTCGTTTTTGGCGGCGAACTGGAAAGCCTCGATGACGTCCAGTTCCGTGATCTGAAGGGTCTCGATATCGTCGGCATTTTCCCGGATTATGCCACGGCGCTGACGGCCTGGAAGTCGAAGGCGCAGCAGACGGTCGACAATGCGCATATGCGCTACTTCATCGTCCACATGCATCGTTTGCTCGATCCGCAGGAAAAGGCCAAGGGCAACTGACCTCGGCCACGAAGCTGAGTCAGGGACCTCGGCCAGGAGCTTCGGCCGGGCACCTCGGGATGTGCCGCCGGCGCGGCCGCTCGTCGAGCGGGCTTTCGTGCATCGGGCGCCGTCGATCCGGATTGGTCGATCCGGATTGTTTGACGCATTCTGAACAAATTGATCGGCCATTGCGGCCGCAACGATAATTAGGGAATGGGTGTGATGTCGATCGGTTTTGATCGGAGGCTGGCGCAATGAGCTCCCGGATGGCGCGGTTCGGTCTGAGCGCATACCGTCTGGCGGGAACCGTGGCCTCTCCGGTCGTCGGCCTCTATATCACCTACCGCACCGCCAAGGGTAAGGAAGACCGGGCGCGCCGCCTGGAGCGCTTCGGTTATCCGAGCGCCAACCGGCCGCAGGGTCCGCTCGTCTGGTTCCATGCCGCAAGTGTCGGGGAAACCAACGCCGTCATCCCGCTGATCCGTGAAATCCGCCGCCGCGATATCCACGTCATCCTGACGACCGGCACCATCACCTCCGCCAAGCTCGCCGCCGAGCGCCTCGGCCAGGAGGCGATCCATCAATATGTGCCGCTCGACCTGAAACCCTCCGTCAGCCGCTTCCTCGATTATTGGCAGCCCGACTGCGCCATCATCGCCGAATCCGAGATCTGGCCGGCAACAGTGCTGGAGCTTGGCCGCCGCCGCATTCCGCAGATCCTGATCAATGCCCGCATGTCGGATCGCTCCTTTGCCCGCTGGCGCCGCCGCCCGGCGATCGCCGAAGCCTTGTTCGAGAATCTTGCCCTCGTCATTGCCCAGTCGGATGTCGATGCCGAACGTTTTCGCGATCTCGGCGCTGTCCCGGTCATCACCTCGGGCAATCTGAAGGTCGATACCGACGCACCGCCTTATGACAGCGCCGTCCTGTCCCGCTATAAGAAGCAGATCGGCGACCGCAAGACATGGGCGGCGATCTCGACCTTCGACGGCGAGGAGAATGCCGCCGCCATCGTTCATCGGGCGCTCAAGGAGCGTGATCATCAATTGACGATCATCGTGCCGCGTCATCCCGAGCGCAGCGACGAGATCGAGGCGGCTCTGGTCAAGCAGGGGCTGAAGGTCGCCCGCCGCACCCGCGACGACGTCTTGTCCGCCGATGTCGATATCTTCCTCGGCGATACGATCGGCGAAATGGGCCTCTATTTGCGACTGACGGAAATCGCTTTCGTCGGCCGCTCGCTCTTTGCCGAAGGCGGCCAGAATCCGCTGGAGCCTGCCATGCTCGGCTGCGCCATTCTTTCCGGCGGCCATGTGCAGAACTTCCGCGATGCCTATCAGAAGCTTGCCCGCAGCGGCAGCGCCCGCATGGTGCGCGATACCGAAATGCTGGCCAAGGGCGTGCACTACCTGCTGATCAACGACGAAGCCCGCCGCAATATGATCGAGGCCGGCATCACCGCCGTGCACGAGATGCGCGGTGCGCTGACGGCGACAGTGAAGGGGCTGGAGCCCTATATCAACCCGTTGACGGTGAAGGCGCGGCTGCTGCCCAAGGCCGTGGCCCAGCTCTGAGGAACGAAGATGTCGGCAGCCGCCCCCATCAAAGGCATTCTTTTCGACAAGGACGGCACGCTGCTCGACTATGACGAGAGCTGGCTGCCGGTAAACCGCGAGCTGGCTCGCATCGCCGCCGAAGGGGATCCGCTTCTCGCCGACCGGCTGCTTGCCGCCTGCGGCATGGATCCGGTGACCGGTCATATCGTTCCCGACAGCCTGCTTGCCGCCGGCAATACCCGCCAGATCGCCGAGGGCCTCGTGGCCGCCGGCTCGATGGTCGATGTCGGCGAACTGACGGTGCGCCTCGACGCGCTCTTTTCCAGCGCCGCCGAATTTTCCGTGCCGGTAACCGACCTTGCCGGCTTCTTTTCCCGGCTGCATCGGCGCGGCTTCAAGCTCGGCGTCGCCTCCAGCGACAATGAGCGGTCAATCCGCCAGACGGCGGAGCGCTTCGGTTTTGCCCGCTATATCGACTACGTCGCCGGCTATGACAGCGGTTTCGGCGTCAAGCCGGAGCCGGGCATGGTGCTCGGCTTCTGCGCCGCGACCGGTCTTTCGCCTGAAGAGGTCGCCATGGTCGGCGACAACAATCACGATCTGCACATGGGCCTGAATGCCGGGACGGGGCTGAGGATCGCGGTGCTGACCGGCACCGGTTCGCGGGATTCGCTTGCCGCCGCCGCCCATCACGTGCTCGACGATATCACCGCCATCGAGACGCTTTTGCCGGACCTGCAGCCGGCCTGACCGGTAAGGGCTTGCATTTTTTCAGGTTTTGGCTTCTCAATCCAGCCGATCGAAAAGCAGGGGACCGGCTGCGGCTGGAGCAATTCCAGCAAAAGTGCACAGCGGTTTTGCCGGGAAAAGCGCGCAGCGACTTTCCCAGGAATGGCGTGAGAACAAGGCCGGCAGGGGAGCGGGACGGCAAGATGATATCCGAAGCGCCGCCGTTCTGGTGGAGGAAAGCCGATTGGCGAGCCTGGCTGCTGCTGCCGCTTTCTTTTCTCTATGGCCGCATCGCCGGCCACCGCATGGCCCATGCGCGCCGCGCCTCCGTTCCGGTTCCGGTCATCTGCGTCGGCAATTTCACCGTCGGCGGCGCCGGCAAGACGCCGACGGCGCTGACGATCGCCCGTGCCGCCAAGGCGAAGGGGCTGAAGCCCGGTTTTCTCAGCAGGGGTTACGGCGGTTCGCTCGATGTAACCACCGTCGTCGATCCCGATCATCACCGGGCGGTTGCAGTCGGCGACGAGCCGTTGCTGCTTGCCCAGGAGGCGCTGACGGTGATTTCCCGAAGGCGTGTCGAGGGTGCTGCGCGCCTGGTGGCGGAGGGCGCCGATCTCATCATCATGGATGACGGGTTCCAGAGCGCCCGGCTGGCGATCGACTATGCCCTGCTCGTCATCGATGCGACCCGCGGCCTCGGCAACGGCCATATCGTGCCGGGCGGCCCTGTGCGAGCGCCGATCCGCCAGCAGCTGCGTCATGCGACGGCGCTGCTGAAGGTCGGCGGAGGCAATGCGGCCGACAGGATCGTCCGCATGGCGGCGCGGGCGGCAAAGCCCTATTTCACCGCATCGCTGAAAGTGCGGGGCGACAATACGCTCGCCGGCACGAAGGTGCTCGCCTTCGCCGGCATCGCTGATCCTTCGAAATTCTTCCGCACAGTGGAATCACGCGGCGCCGAAATCACGGTCGCCAAATCCTTCGGCGACCACGAGCACCTGACCGAGGAAGAGATCGACGACATCCTGACGACCGCCGAGCACCAGGGCCTTCTGATCGTCACCACCTCCAAGGATTTCGTCCGCCTCTCCGGCCATCCTGGCAAGGCAGCACGGCTCGCCGAAAAGAGCCGGGTGATCGAGGTCGACATGGTGTTCGACGATCACCTCGCGCCCAGTCTCATCATCGACCGGGCGATCATCGCCTGTCGCGAGCGGCGCCTGCGGGAAATGAAGCCTGCCAGCCAGGGCAATCCAGGAAAAGCTGAGCCGCAGTTTTAAAGTGATAGAGGGCTTAACGCCGTTGGTTCGGCAGCACGCCGGCGCGTTTGTCGGCATCGATGGCCGAGATCACGTCGGCATAGGGCTCCTGCCGGGCGACGCTCCAGTAGCGCAACTCGTCGAGCGGGATCTGTTTCCCCGTCATCGCGCAGACGACATAGGAGCCGGGCGAGAGAATCTGGAAATCGCCATCGAGATACCGGATCTTCGCCTCGCGGTTTCCGTGCCCTTCGAACAAATTCATGCGCTCCGTTCCCTGCAGTCTGTCATTAGAGCATGTCGCGCAAAAGTGTGCCGCGGTTTTGCGATCACGACATGCGGAACACCAAAGATCTAAAGCGAGGCAAGCGAATCTGAAAGATTCGCGACACGCTTTAGTCTGCCATACTCTCGAAAGGGCTGCTTTTCCAGCTTTTTTAGCTTCTGCCGAAAAGCCGCTCGATATCGCTGAGCTTCAATTCGATATAGGTCGGCCGGCCGTGATTGCACTGGCCGGAGCCGGGCGTCACTTCCATTTCCCGCAGCAGCGCGTTCATTTCCTCCGGCCGCAGCCGCCGTCCGGAGCGCACCGATCCGTGGCAGGCCATGGTCGCCGCCACATATTCGAGCTTGGCCGACAGGCCCGACGCCGTATCCCATTCGGCAATCTCATCGGCAAGCTGGCGGATCAGGCCATGCGCATCGACCTCGCCGAGCATCGCCGGCGTCTCGCGCACGGCGATCGCCCCGGGGCCGAAACGCTCGATCGCCAGGCCGAGTTCGGAAAGCTCCGCCGCATGCTGCATCAGCCGGTCGCAATCCTCTTCCGGAATGTCGATGATCTCGGGGATCAGCAGCACCTGCGAAGCGAGCCGCTTCGAATGCAGCGCCTTGCGCATCGCCTCGAAGACCAGCCGCTCGTGCGCGGCATGCTGGTCGACGATGACCAGCCCGTCCTCGGTCTGGGCGACGATGTAATTTGCGTGGATCTGCGCCCGCGCCGCGCCGAGCGGATAGCGCGCGGTTGCTTCGGGGGCGGCCGGCTGCGGCGAAAACTGCGGCTCGGCCCGCGCCGTCGGCATCGACAGCCCGTCGAAGGACGCCTGCGGCCGTTCGCTGAGACCCGTTGCCGGCTGATGCGGCCGGAAGGGCGAGGTCTCGGCCGACCATGGCGCCTGCGGCCGCTGCGCCTGCGGCTGGAAGCCGGGGCGGAAGGAGCGCAGCATGTCGCTCGCCCCGGTCGTTGCCGCCCGACTGCCGTCGCGGGCCAAGGCCTCACGGATGGCGCCGACGATCAGGCCGCGCACCAGACCCGGGTCGCGGAACCGCACGTCGGATTTTGCCGGATGCACGTTGACGTCGACAAGAGCGGGATCGAGCGTGATCGACAGCACCGCCACCGGATGGCGTCCGGAAGGGATCGTCTCTGCATAGGCGCCGCGGATCGCCGAGAGGATCAGCTTATCCTGCACCGGTCGACCATTGACGAAGGCGTACTGATGGGCGGAATTGCCGCGATTGAAGGTCGGCACGCCGGCAAAACCGGTGAGCGAAATCTCCTCGCGCACGGCGTCGAGCGCAATGGCGTTGTCGCGGAATTCCTTGCCGAGCACCTGCGCCATGCGCGCCAGGTGATCGTCGCCGGTCGCCGGAAATTCCAGCGTTGTGCGGTCCGAGCCCGACAGCACGAAGCGTACGGCGGGAAAGGCGATCGCCATGCGCTTGACGATCTCGGTGATGGCGCCGGCCTCGGCCTTCTCCGTCTTCAGGAATTTGAGCCGGGCCGGTGTGGCGAAGAACAGGTCGCGCACTTCGACGATCGTGCCGGGATTGGCGGCGGCCGGCCTGATATGCGCGATTTTGCCGCCGGCGACAGCGATCTCGTGGCCGCCGGCGCTGTCGCGCCTGCGGCTGGCGATGCTAAGCTTGGCGACAGAGCCGATCGAGGGCAGCGCCTCGCCGCGGAAGCCGAGTGTGCGGATGTCCTCGAGCGTCTCCGATATCTTCGAGGTGCAGTGGCGCCTGACCGCCAGTTCCAGATCGGCCGCGTCCATGCCCGAGCCGTTGTCGCTGACGCGCAGCAGCGCCTTGCCGCCGCCTGATGTGGCGATCTCGATGCGGGTCGCGCCCGCGTCGAGCGCGTTTTCGATCAGTTCCTTGGCAGCGCTCGCCGGCCGTTCGATGACTTCGCCGGCGGCAATCTGGTTGATGAGCGTTTCGGAGAGCTGTCTGATGGCCATGGGCTATTTTCGGGGATTCGCGGGCTGGAGGGAAGGGGTTGGCGCAAGCTTTCCCTAGGCGTGATCGGGGCCTCCCTCAAGATCGGGGGCGCCGCTGCATAATTTCATCCTCAAATCGGAACCGATCTAAGGATGAAATTATGCAGCAGTTCAAAGTGTTACAGCGTCCTCTGCGCGGCTGGAAAAGACGCGCGGCGCTGTATTGTTAAGCCGGTTTTAACATAAAAATGGCATTTCTATTCATATACCTCCGGAAGCTGCGAAATCGAACAGATGTGGGACGCAATAGCATGAGTGCCGGCTTCGAAAAGGCGGACACATCATCAGAAATCGATGGGACCTCCGTCGAGGCCGATCTGCAGACGGCGCTTTTCGATGTGGTGTGCGACAGCCTTTCCGCAGCGTTCATCATCTACGACAAAAACGACCATCTGATCTTTGCAAGCCGCCAGACGCTGGAGTTCTTCCCGCTGCCGCCGGAGATGCTGAAACCGGGCACCCGGCTTCGCGATTTCCTCGGGGCGATGTATGACACCGGCATTCGTCAGCAATATGCTGCGAAGCAGGGCGGCTCGCTGAGCCGCGAGGACTGGCTGTCGCAGAAAATCGCCTCGCATTGGCGCGAGCGCTTCGAATCCGTCGAGCGCCATGGCGCCGACAGCTGGGTCCGCTTCGTCAAGCGCAGGCTGCCGGGCGGTTACGGCGTCACCATCATCTCCGACATTTCCGAGGACAAGAAGCGCGAGGAGCAATGGCGTTCGGATCTGGAGCGCGTACAGCTGACCGAGGACATTCTCGACAATCTGCCGTTCCCGCTCTTCGTCAAGGACCGCAATCTCACCTATGTGGCCGTCAATCTCGCCTTCTGCGAAAAATATCAGACGACCGCCGACGAGGTGCTCGGGCGCAAGAGTGGCGATCTCTTCTCACCGGAGATCGCCAAGCGCTTTGAGGAAAGCGATCGTCATGTGCTGGAGACCGGCGAAATGTCGGTCTCGCGCCAACGACAGATCTCCCGCGACGGCATCGAGCGCGACATCGTCAGCCGCAAGCACCGTATCGGCAAGCCCGGCCGCTATTTCCTGGTGTCGACCACGCAGGACCTGCCGCGCGACGGCGCCGATCTCGACGAGTTCGGCCGGGCCTCGGCGATCACCACGTCAAGCAATCAAAGCTATCGCCGGGCCTATGTGCCGGTGCCGAGCGCCGTCGAGCGCCGCGAACCGGCGGCAATGGAAGCGATCGTTCCGGAGAATTTCTCGGGCCGCAAGGTCCTCGTCGTCACGGCCGACCTCGCCGCCGAGACCGCCGCGCTGCGGACCCTGTCGAAATACGGCTTCGAATCCTGCTCGGTCCGCGGCGAGGACGAAGAGGAGCGCTTCCTGGAAATCGCCACCTCCTCCGGCATCTCGCTCGATCTCCTGATCATCGACAATCAGATGGGCATGCGCTGCCTCGAACTCGCCGAGCAATACGGCATCCCGGCGCTGGTCATGGACGGTTTCCAGATCGCCAACGAGCTCACCTTCCAGATCGCCCGCCATTTCAATCGCAACAGCCGCAGTGCTGCCGGTTCGGATACGGATTGGGAAATCAGCATCTCCGACGACGTGGTCGGCCTGCAGGTTCTCGTGGCCGAGGACAATGATATCAACCAGATCGTTTTTTCGCAGATCCTCGAAGGCCTGGGCTACAGCCATATGATCGCGGCGACCGGCGACGAGGTCGTGCGGATGTGGGCCGAACACCGGCCGCAGATCGTGCTGATGGATATTTCCCTGCCGGGCTTCAACGGCTTCGAGGCAGCGCGTCTCATCCGGCAGATGGAGGAAACCGGTGGCGGAGCCCGCACCCCGATCATCGGCGTGCTCACCCAGGCCTTCGAGCGCGACCGCGCCGAATGCGTCAAATCAGGCATGGACGACGTCATCATGAAACCCGTCAGCCCCGACATGCTGGAGACCGTATTTCAGAAGTACCTGATGGATGAGGCCGTGCGGGCGCGAGGCTAGGCGGAGAGCCCCGTCAATTCCCTAAATTTTGGGGCGGTTCAGGCGGCAGAAGCCGATGATTTACTATCGAATTGTTAAGACATGCCGGTCATTCTTTGCATGGCTCCGGAGGAAAGCTCGGGTTTGGATGATAAAATCGGCGGACATAGCCTTCTTGACCGTCGGTCAGAACGAGCTTCAGGCGATGGCCTATACCGATCCGCTGACCGGATTGGGAAACCGCAATCGCATGCGCGACAAGGTCTTGCAGATCTCTTCCGAGCGTGCCAGCGACCCGGCCCCCTTCACCATCGGCATCGCCAATCTCGACAGTTTCAAACCGATCAACGATCTCTTCGGCTCGGCAGCCGGCGATGAAATCCTTTGCCAGGTCGCCCACCGCCTCAAGGCTTGTATTCCCGATGGTGCATTGGTCACCCGTCATGATGGTGACGAATTCGCTTTCGTGCTGCCGCTGATTTTCGAGCGGGCGAGTGCCGAGAAATTCGGTCAGATGATCCGCGAGGTTCTGTCGGCTCCCTATGACCTCGGTGACCGCAACGTCCGTCTCTCCGCTTCCCTCGGCTTCTCCATCTATCCCTTCGCCGGAGAGGATTGCGATGAACTGCTGAAGAGCGCCGAAACCGCCCTCTACCGTTCCAAGCGCCGCGGTCGCGGCCAGATCACCGTCTACTCGCGCGAGATCGCCCAGGAGATGAAGCGCGCGACGCAGCTGGAGCAGGCGCTCAGAAACGCCATCATCTCCGATGCGATCGATGTGCATTTCCAGCCGATCGTCTCGCTGTCCAACAACCAGGTCGTCGGTTTCGAGGCGCTCGCCCGCTGGAACGATCCCGATCTCGGCGTCGTCCCGCCCGGCGTCTTCGTGCCGCTCGCCGAAGAGCGCGGCTTCATCGACGCGCTGTCGGAAGCACTGCTGCGCAAAGCCGCCGAAGCCGCCCTTTCCTGGCCACGCGACCTCTTCCTGTCGTTCAATCTCTCCTCGGCTCAGCTGATGGATCCGGGCACCAGCGGCAGCATCCTGTCGATCCTCGGCCGCGTCGGCTTCGATCCCCATCGCCTGGAGCTGGAGATCACCGAGACCGCGGTGATGAGCTCGGCCGATACCGCCCATCGCATCATCGCCGATCTGCGCGCCGCCGGCGTGCGCATCTCTCTCGACGATTTCGGCACCGGCCAGTCGAGCCTCGGGCGCCTGCGCGACTTCATCTTCGACAAGATCAAGATCGACCGGGCCTTCGTCTCACGCATCAATTCCGACCGCGCCTCCGAACATATCATCAAGGCGATCCTGACCATGTGCGAGGGTCTGGAGCTGGAGGTCGTGGCGGAAGGGATCGAGGATTATGCCGAGGCGGTGAAGCTGCGCACGCTCGGCTGCGGCATGGGCCAGGGCTATCACTTCGGCCGTCCGGCCGACGGTATCGCCACGCTGCGCTTCCTGCACGAGAACTATTACGATCCGACCATGGTGGAGCGGGTCAGCGCATAAAGCGATGGCGCCCCTAGGAGCGCCATCGCCTACGCTATACTACCGCGCGTGGTTTAGTTGACCCCGGTCTACTTGGCCGTGGTCGAGCCTGTTGACGTGGCGTCGGTCGGCAGGGCGGTACCGGTGGCCGGTGCCTTTTCAGCCGACTGCATGGCCAGCGTCTTGAACTCAGGTGCGGCCTTCAGCGATTCAGCCGTTTCGCTTGTCGTCAGTTTGACGCTGCCGTCCTGGGTGTTCTGGGCGACGGTGATCTTGTCCATCGGCACGGCGACGTTCTTTTCGCCGATACCGAGGAAGCCGCCGACGCCAACGATCGCGGCAACCAAGCCGCCATCCTTCTTCATGATCAGGTCGTTGACGCTGCCGATACTTTCATTGTTGCCGTTATAGACCGACTGGCCGATATAAGTATTGGCGCTGATCTGATCAGGAGCCTGTTCGGTGATATAGCCGGCCTGAGCCGTGTCTGTCGTCGCGGCCGGGGCGGGAGCCTGTGCGGCATCGCCTGCGGGCTTGGTGACGTCAGGAGTGATCGGCGGCTTCGGGGCTGCCGGATCGGCAGGCGCCGCTTGGGTCGGAGCGGCGGGATCCGCCGGCTGCGGGGCCGTCTGTGAGAATGCCGCCGGTGCGAAAGCCGTGGCAAACAGCGCGCCAGCGGCAACGGTCGTCAAGAGTTTGCGTGTCATTTCGAACCTACCTTCAGTTCCCTAGAGTGATCGCTGACCCGGCAATATCTGTGTGATTGCCGCGCCGGTTCGAAGGGAAAATGACTGGTGGGCCGATTGGTTCCGGTTGAAAACACGGAAAATTTCTCGATTCTCACGGAACATTTATCGAAGAACTGCTGCAAAAACGAGAAAAGGCGCCCCGGTCGGGAGCGCCTCTGGAGGTCGTTGGCAAAGCCGGATTCAGATCACATAGACCGGATCGAACGCGCCTTTGACCTCGATGCCGAGTTCCAGAAGCGCGCCGGCGCTCGGCTGGGCCGAACGGGCATTTTCATCCAGCCCTTCCCAGGCGGTGGTGACCGCCAGCCGGTCGGCATTGACGCCGATGAAGGCGGGGCAGGAGGGCTGGACGGCAGGAACCTTGTAGCGGGAGATGCGCAGGCCATCGGGATTGTAGCGGTCGACGACCCCCGCACCCCAGCGTGCATTCCAGATATAACCATCGGCATCGACCACCGAGCCGTCGATGTCGCCGGGCTCGTTCATGCTGTCGACGAGCACGATCGGTTCGCCCGAGGGCAGGCCGGTCTGCGGATCGACCATGACCCGCATCAGCCGGTTGATGCGGGAATCCGTATAATAGCCGACCGTGCCGTCCGGCGAGAAGCAGATTGAATTCGGGATGCTGATGCCGTTGAAGATCTTCGTCACCTTGCCGCTGGCGACATGATAGATGGCGCCGGCCTGGTTTTCCGCCCGCTTGCTCATCGTGCCGATCCAGAGTGCACCGGAAGGATGGGTGCGGCCGTCGTTCGAACGGTTTTCCGGCCTGTCGTTTTCGAGCGCGGCGTAGAAGGTGAGGTTGCCGCTGGCCACGTCGCGCACGAAAAGCCCTTCCTCCGTCGCGATCAGCTGCCGTCCGGCGTCGATGCGGGCAAGTACGCTCGCCATCACAGGCAGCGGATGCACCTTTTTCGCGCCTGTCGAAAGATTGAGCTCATGCAGTTCCTTGCCCAGGATGTTGAACCACCAGACGGTATTGCTGTCCGGATCATAGGTCGGGCCTTCGCCGAGGACGGAATTGGTGTTGCAAAGGGTTTTGCCCTCGAACTCATAAATATCGGTCATACGCTCACGCTCCCAATGGCTGCATCATAGGCGTAAATGGTCGCCTTGGCGCGCTCGGCAACCTCTGACGCGGTCATTCCGGGTTTGTAGATGCTGGTGCCGAGGCCGAAGGCGAAGATGCCGGCCTTGGTATAATCGCCGAAGTTCTTGTCCGATACGCCGCCGACGGCGGCAATCGTGAGTTCCGGCGGCAGGATGGCCCGGATCGCCGTGATCCCGGAAGGACCAAGCACGCTTGCCGGAAAGAATTTGAGACCGGTGGCGCCGGCGCGTGCTGCCGCCAGCGCCTCGGTCGGGGTAAAGACACCCGGCATCGTCACCATGCCGTATCCGCGCGCCCGGATGATTACCTCAGGCTCGACATTCGGCGTGACGAGCAGCTTGCCGCCGGCAGCATGCAGGCTGTCGACCGCCTCGACCGTCAGCACAGTGCCGGCGCCGATCAGCACGTCTGCCGACGCCATCTTCGCGGCGATCTCGATGGATTTGAACGGTTCGGGCGAGTTGAGCGGGATCTCGATCGCCGTCAGGCCGTTTTCGATCAAGGCGCCGACGACGCTTTCGGTCTCTTCAGGCCGGATGCCGCGAAGGATGGCGATCAGCGGACGCTTCATGTCGGGGAAGGGGATACGGGTCATCGTGTCAGCTTTCTCAATTCGGCCAGATGGCTTCGGCGGCAGCCGAAAGCCCGCGGCGCACGGCGGCGTCGGCGTCGATGGCGGTGAAGGCAAGGGAGAGGGTTTTGAAGGCCTGTTCATAGAGCGCCTGCAGGCGCCCGGAGGCAACGAGGGTGATGTCGGTGCCGTTGACCGCATCCTGCAGTGCCCCGGCGATTTCGAGGCCGATCAGCGTGCCGGAAAGCCGGGCTTGCGCGGCAGCGGCTGAAATGCCGTGCAGGAGCTGGCCCGAGCGGGCCGTGAACAGCAGGTTGGAGGCAAGGGCCGGGCGCGCGAAAGCCGCCGAGACCGCCGCCTCGAAGGCCGCCGCATCCGCCGGCTGCTCTTCCGCCCCCGCAACCGCATGCGACAGGATCGTGTGTTTGCTGATGACGTCGAAAAGCTCGCCGGTCATGAAGGTCGAAAAGCCGGTAACTTTGCCGTCCGTCACATGCACCCATTTCGAATGCGTGCCGGGCATGCAGACCGCCTGCGCTCCGGAGCTTGCGCGGCCGAGCGCGCCGAGCAGCTGGGTTTCCTCGCCGCGCATGACGTCGGGTGTGGCGATATCCCGCTGGGCAAGGCCCGGCAGGATGCGGATGTCGCGGCTTTCGCCGGGCACGGAGACCGCCCCGGTGAGGATCGCGGCGAGCGGCGCCGGCACGTCGATATAACCGGCCTCGACCCAGCCTTGCCTGGCGCCGGCCATGCCGCAGACGATCACCGGCAGGTTTTCCGGCGCTTCGATGGCAGCGAGATGGCTGGCAAGCACGGTGGAAAAGCCGGTCTTTGCGGCGCTCGTCATACCTTCGCCGCTGCGGCGTTCGGCACGGACGGTGCCGTCCCGGTCGATCAGCCAGAGCCGGAAGCTGCTGGTGCCCCAGTCCACCGCGACATAAGCGGGATTTGCCATTACAGAACGCCTCCATCGACAATCAGGGACTGGGCGGTCATCGCCGCCGCGCAGTCGGATGCAAGAAACAGGCAGGGACCGACGATCGCATCGGGCTTGAGTGCGACTTTCAGGCACTGGTCCTCGACCGAACTCGCAATGCTCTCCTCGGTGAGCCAGAGCTGCATCTGCCGCTCGGTGACGACCATGCCGGGCAGGATGCAGTTGACGCGGATATTCTCCGGCCCGAGCCTGCCCGCCATGCTCTTCGTCAGCCCGACGACTGCAGCCTTGGCCGCCGCATAGGCGGGAAAGCCGCCCATGTTCAGCTTGAAGGCGATTGACGACATATTGATGATCGCCCCGCCGCCGGCCGTCCGCATCGACGGCACGACTGCCTGCGAGGTAAAGAACACATGCCTGAGGTTCACTGCCTGGTTGTTGTCCCAATAGGCTTCGGTCACCGCGTCGAATTCATGGCGGTCGTCCCAGGCGGCATTGTTGACCAGCACGCGGATCGGTCCGGACCGCGCAACGACGGTATCGACCGTGCGCCGGATCTGCTCGATGTCGCGCAGGTCGGCATGGTGAAAGGAAACCGGATGCGCCGTCTCGCGCGACAGCCTTTCGGCGAGCTCGCGGCCTGCGGTCTCGGCGATATCGATGAACGACACCTTGGCGCCCTGGCGCGCGAAACCTTCGACGATCGCAGCGCCGATGCCCGATCCGCCGCCGGTGACGAGCACGGCTCGGTCCTTGAACTCGGGAAATTGTGCTGTTGGCATCATGGTCACTGTCATCGCCAGCGGCGCCTCCCGATCTTATCGCTGTTCCATTATTTGGAACCTAATTTGACTATATGGAATTATCGAATTACACTGGCCTCTCTGTCAAGAGGTGGACGAGGCGATGAATTCAAACGGCGACCGGCCAGCACAGTCACACGAAACCGGCACGCTCGGCAAACTGATGGTTCTGCTCGATCTCGTCACCCATGCCGATGCGCCGCTGCGTTTCACCGATATCCTGGCTCTTGCCGGCCAGCCGCGTGGCACGCTGCATCGCCAGCTGAGTCACCTGGTGGAGGAAGGCCTGCTCGAACTCGATGGCGACGGCCGTTATGCGCCGGGCCTGCGCCTGCTCGATTTCGCCGCGCGCAGCTGGGCGCGCAACGAATTTCGCCTGATTGCCGAGCCGCACCTCGCCGATCTGCAGCAGGCGACCGGCGAGACGGTGCATCTCGGTGTTCTGAGAGGCCAGTCGATCATCTATCTCGACAAGGTCGAAGGCAGGCAGCCGGTGCGCATGTATTCGCAGATCGGCAATGCCTCGCCCTGTTACTGCACCGGCGTCGGCAAGGCGGCCCTGTCGCTGCTGCCGGCCGAGAGCCTCGGCGATCTCATCGCCGGCCTGAGCTTCACCAGCTTTACCGCATCGACCCATGTCTCGGCCGAAACGCTGCTGGAAGAAATCCGCGAAATTGCCGATCAGGGCTTTGCCTTCGACCGTGAGGAGCACGAGGCCGGCATCCGTTGCGTTGCCGCACCCGTCTGGTCGGAGGATCGGACTTTTATTGGGGGCGTTTCGATCACCGGCCCGGCCTATCGCCTGTCGATGGAACTTCTGCGCCAATGGGCCGTTCCGGTTCAGCTGGCAGCTGGGAGGATCATGGAAGGCATGCGCGTCCGTCTGGGGCCGCGCCGCTGACGGAAAAAATCGCAGTCCGCCCGCCGCTGGACGCGATAGCAGAGCATGCTTATGGTGAGCGCGATATTGAGATTTGCTGGCGAATCACCACAACTAGAACGGTCAGCGAAATCTACAACCATTCAACGGCCGAACGCTAAACGCCAAAGCCGATCCCATGTGATCCCAAGCGATCATCATTCCCTATGCAATCGAAACACCCATGGCGGGCAGGTTTCGCAAACGGTTTGCCGGCCGCTGTGCCGAAGATGAAGAAATGTGATGGCACCCTTGTCGCAAGCATCCCCGGAAGAAGACGATCATGTTCAGGAAATAGCCGGACTGAAGACCCAGTTCGATATTTTCCGTTTCATGAAGCGTGTGACCGAAGCCTATCGCAGCCGGGCCTTCATGGTTCTCAACCTGCCGCCCGTCACTTCCTTCGATCTTCAGGGCAGCACGGTCATCACCAGTTGGCCGGCCGAGCTTCTGGCGCTTTACGACCAGGAAGGCCTGATGGTGAACAGCCCGGTTCTGAGGCGCTTGAGAACATCGGCGCGACCCTTCTTCTACGACATGTCGCGCCAGAACTGGTCGCGGGACGACGGCAAGTCCATCCTCGTCGTCTCCCTGTTCGAGCGTTTCAAGATGATGCGCGGCGCCTATTTTCCGACGCATGAGCCCTCCGGCCTGCGCGGCGCCGTCTCTTTCGCCGGCGACCGCGAACCCTTCAGCCCGGCCGAGATGCGCGAACTCTGCTATATCGCCATCCATGTCTTCGACAGGCTCGCCGAGATCCGCAACCTCGATACGCGCATCACCGACACGCTGACCGACCGCGAGATCGATTGCCTCAACTGGACGGCGGCCGGCAAGACCAGCGCCGAAATCGCCGAAATCCTCACGCTGTCCGAGCACACGGTCAATCACTACCTCAACCGCGCCACCAAGAAGCTCGACACAGTTAATCGCACCCAGGCGGTCGCCAAGGCGCTGCGCATCGGCCTGATCAAATAAGTTGCAAAAAACAACCGCGTGCTTTCGCAGCCGCCCAGCGCTTAGGCATATCTATCCCGCTGAGTGCCTGCCGCAGGCGCTTTGGCGCTGTTTTTCGCCGATTTTTCATCTGGCACGCTTTCTGCTTCTCTTTTGTCAAAGGTCCAGAGGGGACTGAGCCAGCGCCAGGAAATGGCGCGGCCGACACACCGCTGCCCGACGCCGATGCCGCTTTCTCCCGGCCCTTCGGTGTCGGCGGCGGTTGTTGCGTTTTGGCACCGCTTCTTTCGCAGCTGCTGGTGACCTGGCCTGTCTTCGGCATTTTTTGCTGGCCTTTTTTCCGGCTTGCTCTAGTTCGCCCCGCATTGCGCCGGTTCTCGGGGAGACCGTTGCGGCCATCAGGGCGAAAGCCCGGCGGACTTGATGGCCGCAACGGATTGACAATTCTCCCGCCCCTTTGGGCGCGTCGGCCATCGATTGTCCTCCCGATGATTTTGTTTGGCGAAGGCCTCCGTCTCCACTATCTCTACTGCATGATGTCAGCCTTAAATCGGCATGGATTTAGGCTGACGTCATGCAATTCAAAGTGCGACAGCGTTCCTTGCGCGTCTTGAAAGACGCGCGGCGCTGCCGTCTGCAAGAAGCAGCAATGAGGGTGGAATGACCGACGTCACCAAGGAACAGGTTCTCGAAACGCTGAAGACCGTGCGCGGACCGGATCTCGAGCACGATATTGTCGAGCTCGGCATGGTCTCCGACGTCTTCATCTCCGACGGCAAGGTTTATTTCTCCATCACCGTTCCGGCCGATCGCGCCCAGGAGCTGGAGCCGATGCGGCTCGCCGCCGAGCGCGTCATCAAGGAAATGCCCGGCGTCAAGGGCGCCCTCGTCGCCCTGACCGCGGACAAGAAGGCCGCCACTGCTGCTCCCGCTGCCCGCCCTGCGCCCAACCCGCCGCACGGTCATGCCGGCCACGATCACCATGCGCATGCGCCGCAACAGCCGCCGCGCGCCGGCAAGATCGGTGTGCCGGGCATCGGCGCCATCATCGCCGTCGCCTCGGGCAAGGGTGGGGTCGGCAAGTCGACCACCGCCGTCAACCTGGCGCTCGGGCTGCTGGCCAACGGTCTTCGCGTCGGCATTCTCGATGCCGACATCTATGGTCCCTCGATGCCGCGGCTCTTGAAGATATCCGGCCGCCCGACACAGATCGACGGCCGCATCATCAATCCCATGGAGAATTATGGCCTCAAGGTCATGTCGATGGGCTTCCTCGTCGACGAGGAGACGGCGATGATCTGGCGCGGGCCGATGGTCCAGTCGGCGCTGCTGCAGATGCTGCGTGAAGTCGCCTGGGGTGAGCTCGACGTGCTCGTCGTCGACATGCCGCCCGGCACCGGCGACGCGCAGCTGACCATGGCCCAGCAGGTGCCGCTTGCCGGCGCCGTCATCGTCTCGACGCCGCAGGATCTCGCGCTGATCGATGCCCGCAAGGGCCTCAACATGTTCCGCAAGGTCGAAGTGCCGGTGCTCGGCATCGTCGAGAATATGAGCTATTTTATCGCCCCGGACACCGGCACCCGCTACGACATCTTCGGCCATGGCGGCGCCCGCAAGGAGGCCGAACGTATCGGCGTGCCCTTCCTCGGTGAAGTGCCGTTGACGATGAACATCCGCGAGACCTCCGACGCCGGCACGCCGCTCGTCGCCTCCGAGCCGAACGGCGTCGTCGCCGGCATCTATCGCGGCATCGCCGCCAAGGTCTGGGAGCAGCTCGGCGGCCAGCCGCAGCGCCCGGCGCCGGCGATCGTCTTCGAATAATGCATTGCATGATTTAAATTCGATGCGATGCGCTTTCGGGTGCCGAATCACCGTCGCGAATACCCCAAATTGTGGGTGAAACGTGGTGAAAAGCCGCGCTTCACGGAAGATGTCTTGATTATTTCATGGCTTTGCTTCATATGCCGCGGCGCCATGATGGCGTTTGCTGCAGATGCTCAATGACGGCCGTCTTCATTCCGAAGGATGTGGCCCGCCTGCGAGTTCGGAGTTGTCTTGTCGATCGAAGGATTGGTAACTGCGATGCGGTGGAGCACAATGCGCATGCCGGCCTTTGAGGTCGGATGCAGCCGGAGTCGTATGAACTTTCTTGATCCGCTTCCGCTTCGACCGAGGACAAGCGACCGTCGCGCTGCCGCGTTGGCGATCGCATGGAAAGGCTTTCGATGAAAAGTGCATTGGCCGCGAAGCGCCGTGAGCATCGGAGAGGCTGCCGGTGATCACCGCTTACTGTTCCAATTGCAGGTCGGTCGAGATCCGCGATCTGTCGCATGCCGCATCCTTTCCCGAGGATGTCGTGTGGATCGACATGATCGAGCCGACCCGCGACGAGGAGCTCTATGTCGAGAAGATTCTCGGCATCGAGGTCCCGACCCGCGATGATCTCAAGGATATCGAGCCTTCCGCCCGGCTCTATGTCGAAAACGACGCCGTTTTCATGACCGCTTCGCTGCTCTGGAAGGCTGATACCGACGCGCCGACGCTGACCGATGTCGCCTTCATCCTGGCCGGAAACCGCCTGGTCACCATCCGTTATGCCCATCCCAAATCCTTTGCGCTGTTCATTGCCGCCCTTCACCGGCTGCCGGAAAACTGGCGCAGTGGCGCTGCTCTTCTCGCCAAGCTGCTGGAGACGATCGTCGACCGCACCGCCGAGATCCTCGAGATCTCCGTCTCGCGCATTGACATCCTGTCGATGCATGTCTTCGGTGATCGGGCAAGGAAGGTGCGCAAACCTTCGAACTATCTCGAGGAGAAGCTCAGGGATATCGCCGGCCATCACCGGATGATCAGCAAGGTGCGCGACAGCCTCGGTTCGCTGTCCCGCCTGCTGACCTTCTTTCACACGATCCCGGCAATCCAGCAGGATCGCGAGACAAAGGAGCTCTGCCGCACCGTTTCGCGCGATATCCAGTCGCTGTCGGAGCATGCTTCCTTCGTCGCCGCCAACATTACTTTCCTGCTCGACGCCTCGCTCGGGCTGATCAACATCGAGCAGAACTCGATCATCAAGATTTTCTCGATTGCCTCGGTGGTGTTCTTGCCGCCGACATTGGTCGCCTCCATCTATGGCATGAATTTTCAGGTCATGCCGGAGCTGACCTGGGTCGCGGGTTATCCCTATTCGCTGGCCCTGATGGTGATCTCAGCCGTCATCCCCTTTTTCTTTTTCCGCTGGAAAGGCTGGCTCTGAGGAGCCTGTTGCAACTTCATGTCCGAAGAGAGCCATCCGAACGAATCCCATATGACGCCGCGAAAGCTGTTCTATCTGGCGCTGGGTTCCGTCGGCGTCGTCTACGGCGATATCGGCACCAGTCCGCTCTATGCCTTTCGTGAGGCGCTGAAGCCGGTGGCCCATGACGGCGTCACCCGTTTCGAGGTCATCAGCCTGATTTCGCTGATGATCTGGGCGCTGACGATCATCGTCACCATCAAATATGTGCTCTTCCTGCTGCGCGCCGACAATGACGGCGAGGGCGGCACGCTGTCGCTGCTCGCCCTTCTGATGAAGACCGCCAACGGCCATACCGCCATCCTGATGCTGCTCGGCCTGATGGGGGCTGCCCTCTTCCTCGGCGATGCGATGATCACGCCGGCTCTATCCGTGCTGTCGGCCGTCGAGGGTCTGAAGCTCGTCACCCCCAGCCTTGCGGAATATATCGTGCCGATCTCGGTGGTGATCCTGGCGCTGCTCTTCGTCGTGCAATCGCGCGGCACCGGCGCCGTTGCGAGGTTCTTCGGGCCGATTACCGCCGTCTGGTTCCTCGTCATGGCTGCCGCCGGCATTTCCCATATCTCGGATGATTACGGCATTCTTGCCGCCTTCAATCCTTATTATGCGGTCAGCTTCCTGCTGCATGAAGGCTTCTACGGCGTCGTCGTGCTCGGCGCCGTCTTCCTGACGGTGACGGGCGCCGAGGCGCTCTATGCCGATCTCGGCCATTTCGGCCGCCGCCCGATCCAGTGGGCCTGGTTCCTGCTGGTCTTCCCGGCGCTGACGCTGAATTATCTCGGGCAGGGCGCGCTCGTCCTCGGCAATCCGGCGACGATGTCCGATCCCTTCTACCTGATGTACCCGAAATGGGCGCTGTTGCCGGTCGTCATCCTGGCGACCGCCGCGACGATCATCGCCAGCCAGGCGGTCATCACAGGCGCTTTCTCGATGGTGCGCCAGGGCATCAACCTCGGCTTTCTGCCGCGCATGGAAATTCTCTTCACCTCGGAAACCAATACCGGGCAGATCTTCGTGCCTTCGGTCAATGCCGTGCTGTTCATCGGCGTCATCTTCCTGGTCCTGAGTTTCAAGACGTCGGACGCGCTGGCGACCGCCTACGGCATCTCCGTTACCGGCGCCATGGTCGTGACCTCGATCATGGCCTTCGAATTCGTCCGCGCCCGCTGGAACTGGTCGCTGCCGGTTGCGGTGATCGCGCTCGCGCCGCTGGTCGTGCTCGAATTGATCTTCCTCGGCGCCAACCTCTTGAAGATCCATGACGGCGGCTACATCCCGATCATGATCGCCACCGCCTTTACCGTCGTCATGTGGACCTGGCGCCGCGGCACCGCGATCCTGATGGAAAAGACCCGCCACACCGATATCCCGCTTGCCTCCTTCGTCAGCTCGATCGAGCGCAAGAGCGAACATTCGCCGGCCCAGGTGCCGGGCACCGCGATCTTCCTGACCAGCGATCCGGAATCAGCCCCCGCCGCCCTGCTGCACAATCTCAAGCACAATCATGTGCTTCACGACCGCAACGTCATCCTGACGATCCGCACGGTCAACAAGCCGCGTGTGCCGAGCCAGGACCGCTATAAGGTCGAGCAGATTTCTCCGCGCTTCTCCCGCGTCGAACTGCTCTTCGGCTTCATGGAATCGCAGAACGTCTCGCAGGCCTTGGCGACGCTGCGCAAGACCGGGCTGAAGTTCGACATCATGTCGACCTCCTTCTATCTCGGCCGCCGCAAGCTGGTGCCGGACGCCAAGTCGGGCATGCCCTACTGGCAGGACCGGCTCTACATCGCGCTCGCCAATGCCGCCGCCAACCCCTCGGACTACTTCCGCCTGCCGGCCAACCGCGTGGTGGAACTGGGCTCGCACGTCATTATTTGACACGGGGGGCAAAGACCCCGCCCCACGAGGGGGGAGGGGCTTAACCTGTTGCTCCGCATCTCCCAAAACTCCAGCTCGGCAAACGACGAGATGATCGCGGGCAAAGCGATCGTGGTCGGCTAGTCCCCCGCCCCTGTGGGGAGGGGACTTTTCCAACACATTAGAACATCCAAACGTGCTCACAGTCACATTCCGGCACGGTCCGTTAACCGGACGTCAAGGTTAATGCGGGATTTTTAATGGAATGTTCCCGCGTTCCATGCCCGGAGTTCGTGTTGCGTCGAAAGAGCCCTTCCCGTAGCAAGCTGCGTCTTTTTCCCGAGAACTGGGTGTCTCCGGTCATCTTCGGTCTTGCCGGCTGGCTGATTTTCCCGAGCGTCGCATCCCATGCCGATCTCGCCGCCATGCTGGCCGGCCTCGATCATCAAGGCGAGAACTGGCGCATGGTGCTGACCAATTCGCCGGCCGGCTCCATCCACCAGGCCGAACTCGCTTTCGCCGAGCCGATGGTGACCGGTTCGATTTCCGCCGGCGCCGGCATGGTGCTGCCCGATGGTCGCAAGGTCGCCTTTACCGCCAAAGACAAGGGTCACGAGGACACGCCGGACGAAGATCGCGTCAACCGCTCCACCAAGAAGGGCCGTGTCGTTGCCGTCGAGAAGATGCAGCCGCCGAAGGACTTTTCCGCCGGCTCCATTCTCGAGCGCACCAAGATGCTCTTCACCCCGAGCTTCGACCTCAAGGACAGGTCGGCCTTCGTCAAGCCGAAAATCCAGGGCAAGGAAATCGAGATCGCCACTTCTTTCTATAAGAAGCAGCCTGTCGTGACCGACAATGGCGTGCCGGCAATGCTCGCAAGCCTCGTCACCAGCAACAAGGCCGATGTGCTCGCCACCGCCTATGCACCGCCGGCACCCGACTATTCCCGCCAGTCGCCGTTCGATTCCATCCTGACCGAGCAGGATAGCGGCCGCTTCGTTCCGGAGATTGGCCCGCGCGATCATGCCTGGGCCGCAAGCGTGCTGGCGCCGAGCGTCTTTTCCGCCCGCGAACAGCAATGCCTTGCCTCCGGCATCTATTTCGAGGCGCGGGGGGAATCGGTGAAGGGCCAGGCGGCCGTCGCCCAGGTCATCCTCAACCGCGTCCGCAATCCTTCCTATCCCAAGACCATCTGCGGCGTCGTCTATCAGAACGAGGATTGGCGCAACCGCTGCCAGTTTTCCTTCGCCTGCGACGCCATCAAGGACAGGGTGAACTCGGAATATCATTGGCGAGTCGCCCGCGATGTGGCGATGGCGGTGACGGCAGGCAAGATCTGGCTGCCGCAAGTGGGCTCGGCGACGCACTACCATGCCGTCTATGTCAGGCCGAAATGGGCAAGGACCATGGAAAAGGTCGGTCGCATCGGTCTTCACGTCTTCTATCGCACCTATGGCGGCGGCTGGAGCTGAGATAAATCGCCTGGGCAAGGCGATTTGCGGGGCTTTAAAGCGGATTCTTTCCATCGAATTTAAGCGATCGGCCTTAAATTGGCCTATCTCTTTGATTTGACGAATTTATTTTCTCGCTGGACAGAAGCTGTCTACGCCTTGACTATACCAATCCCTAAAACTATGTTGCGCGCGACTTCAGAACGGGCCGGAAGGGTCTCAACCTTCGTGTCCGGGGTCCGAATGACCGGGGTAGCGGGAGTGCGGGCGACGGGCAGACGAGGAGAGATCCATGGCGGACGACCGCGAGGAAAGTCTTGAAAAGCGCCGTGCGCAATTGGGAGCGAAACTCGCGACCAAGGGCGTCGAGACGGGAGAGGACGAGGCTAGGGAAGCCCGCGCCGAGGTAAGCCGCAAAGGTTATGCCCAGGCGATGAAGCTTTCCAGCGAGTTCATTTCCGCAATCGTCGTCGGTGCTCTGCTTGGCTATCTCCTCGACCGTTTTGTTGGCACGGCGCCTTGGGGTTTGATTGTTCTTCTGCTTCTCGGATTTTGTGCCGGCGTTCTGAACGTGCTGCGTTCTGCGGGGGTGGTGGCCCATCCCCTGGACGACAAGGGCGACAAGAAATAAGGACCGGTTCCGGTCCAGTGCAATGACCCCGCGTTCTGCGGGCCAAAGAGAGAGAACAAGCGGTGTCTAACGATCCGACTCATCAGTTCCTGATCCAGAAGATTGTGCCGATCGAAATCGGCGGAATTGATTTTTCGTTCACCAATGCATCGCTCTTCATGGCCGCTTCTGCTGCCGTTGCCGTAGGCTTCCTCTATTTCGCGACCTCGAACCGCGCCATCGTGCCGGGTCGTTCGCAGTCGGTCGCGGAAATGTCCTATGAGTTCATCGCCAACATGCTGAAGGAAGGCGCGGGCAAGCAGGGAATGAAGTTCTTCCCGCTGGTCTTTTCGCTCTTCACCTTCGTCCTGACGGCGAACCTGCTCGGCATGTTCCCGTATTTCTTCACGGTCACCAGCCAGATCATCGTCACCTTCGCGCTCGCGCTCCTGGTTATCGGCACGGTTCTCGTCTACGGCTTCTATAAGCACGGCTTCCACTTCCTGAATGTCTTCGTGCCGTCGGGCGTACCGGGCGTTCTGCTGCCGCTTGTTGTCACGATCGAAATCATTTCGTTCCTGTCCCGTCCGATTTCACTCTCTGTTCGTCTTTTTGCGAACATGCTCGCCGGTCACATCACGCTGAAGGTGTTCGCAGGCTTCGTCGCCTCGCTTGGAGCCCTCGGTGCTGTCGGTGTCGGCGGAGCCGTTCTTCCCCTCATCATGACCGTCGCCCTGACCGGTCTCGAGTTCCTCGTCGCCTTCCTCCAGGCTTACGTCTTTGCGGTGCTGACTTGCATGTACCTCAACGACGCAATCCATCCGGGCGGGCACTAAGGATAACGACATCGACGTCAAAGGGCGTCAGTCATTCGCCGCAACAACCATTTCAAAGGAGTTCAACATGGAAGCGGAAGCAGCAAAGTACATCGGTGCAGGCCTGGCTTGCTTTGGTATGGCCGGTACGGCTCTCGGCCTCGGCAATATCTTCGGCAGCTACCTCTCCGGCGCACTGCGCAATCCGTCTGCCGCTGACAGCCAGTTCGGCCGTCTGGTATTCGGCTTCGCCGTTACGGAAGCTCTGGGCATCTTCTCGCTGCTCGTCGCTCTCCTCCTCCTCTTCGCCGTCTGATATCGGCGAATAGATGGATCACGGCCTGCGACCGCAAGCCGTGATCCTTTGCATTTGCAGTCCACCTGGAGGTGAGCATGTTTTTTGTGACCCCGGCTTACGCTGAGGAAGCACCGGCGGCAGCGACGGGTACGGATGCGCATGCCGCTCCGGCCGCAGGCGAGGTCCATACCGAGACTGGTGTTGCCGAAGGCGAACACGCCCGCGGCCCTTTCCCGCCTTTCGATTCGACGACCTTCGCATCCCAGCTGCTCTGGCTGGTGATCACGTTCGGCGTCTTCTATTTGCTCATGCAAAAGGTCATCGCGCCGCGCATCGGGGCCATCCTCGATCAGCGTCACACGCGCATTTCCCAGGATCTGGAAGAAGCAGGCCGCCTGAAGGCGGAAGCCGACGCCGCCGTCCGGACCTATGAAGGTGAACTGGCCGCTGCGCGCGCCAAGTCCAACGCGATCGGCTCTGCCGCACGCGACGCCGCCAAGGCCAAAGCCGAAGAGGATCGCCGCGCTGTCGAGGCGAGCCTGTCGGAAAAGATCAAGGCTGCCGAAGTTCGTATTGGCGAGATCAAGGCCAAGGCCTTCGCCGACGTCGGCACCATTGCCGAGGAAACCGCGGCTGCCGTGGTCGATCAGTTGATCGGCGGCACCGTCGCCAAGGCCGATGTCGCTGCTGCCGTCGCAGCTGCCAAGAAGGAGGCTTGATCGATGGAATTTGCCTTTGACGCAACTTTCTTCGCCTTTGTCGGCCTCGTCCTCTTCCTGGCGCTGGTCGTTTACCTGAAGGTTCCGGGCATGATGGCACGGTCGCTCGACGACCGCGCCGACCAGATCCGCAACGAATTGGCCGAAGCCAAGCGTCTGCGCGAAGAGGCCCAGCACCTGCTCGCCGAATACCAGCGCAAGCGCAAGGAAGCGGAAGCCGAAGCGGCCCACATCGTTGCCGCCGCTGAGCGCGAAGCCGAAATGCTGACCACTGAGGCGAAGAAGAAGACGGAAGAATTCGTCGCCAACCGCACGGCGCTTTCCGAGCAGAAGATCAAGCAGGCCGAGGCCGAGGCGATGAAGGCGGTGCGTTCCGCTGCCGTCGATCTCGCAATCGCGGCCGCCGAAACCGTGCTTGCCAAGCAGGCCGATGCCAAGGTTCAGTCCGAGCTCTTCGGCAATGCCGTCAGCCAGGTCAAGACGCGGCTCAACTGAGCTGTATCGAAAAGATTGAGAGCGAAGGCCGGGCATGTCCCGGCCTTTTCTTTGTTGATGACTCGGCCTTGTGCTGGGGCGAGCCGCTGGTCTCGTCCCATCCTTCGGACCGCCGTAAACGGGGCGAAGGGACCATGCCGCGACCTCTCCGTTCCTACTCGGAAATAAGCTGATCCATCTCGGGACCATCCTCGACCTTGCGCAACGGCCGGAAGCTCATCCGGTGCAGGGAGCAGGGGCCGTGTTTTTCGATGCCGGCGCGGTGCTGTGCGGTGCCGTAGCCCACATGCGCGGCAAAGCCGTAATCCGGAAACACATGATGCGCGCGTGCCATCATCCGGTCGCGCGTCACCTTGGCGACGATCGAGGCCGCGGCGATCGAGACCGAGCGGGCATCGCCCTTGACCACCGCCTGTCCGGGGCAATCGAGGCCGGGCGGCACGTCGAGCCCGTCGGTCAGCACGTAGCTTGCCGGAATGGCGAGGCTGCAGATGGCGCGGCGCATGGCGTCGAGGCTAGCCTTGCGGATATCGGTCTCGTCGATGCGCGTCGAGCTGGAGGAGGCGATGGAGACGGTCGCGGTCGCCAGAATCTGCGCGAACAGTTCCTCGCGCCGTTGCGCCGAAAGCTGCTTGGAATCGTTCAGACCCTCGGGGATGCGTTTGGGATCGAGGATGACGGCAGCGGCGACCACAGGCCCGGCCAGCGGCCCGCGGCCTGCCTCGTCGGCGCCGGCAACCGGCCAGTGGCCGGCCCTGCGGGCTTTGAGCTCGAGTTTGAAATCCGGCACGAGCGGAGCCGTGTCGAAAAGCAGGGGAGAATCGGGTGGCGTGCGAGGTTTCATGCGGCTGAACCTCGCACGCCAACCCGATTTCCCGCAAGTCCCCGGATCAGGGCGGCGGCCGGGGACCGGTCCGGCGGATGGTGGCGGTCAAGGCCATCCGCGGGAATTGCGCTCGGGGCTCGAAGACAGGGCGGTTCTATCGAGAAGCCGATGCGCAAGCTACAAGCAATTCCAGGAAAAGTGCGAAGCGGTTTTCCGTTCGGAATTGCGTAAAGGCCAGAGAGCAGTTCCCGGCAAAGCGCGAAGCGGTTTGCCTGAACTGCGTAAAACAAAAGGTCAAAGAAGCGACAGCTGGACGCCGCTGCCGTCGGGCGGCACGAACAGGTCGTCGCGCAGCGGCACGCTGCGTCGCGTCAGGCCGAAACGCCGGGCTGCCATCTCAAATCGCCTGGCGATCTGCCAGGCATAGGGACCGGCGCCCTTCATCCGCTTGCCGAATTCGGCATCGTAATCCTTGCCGCCGCGCATCGAGCGCACCAGCGACATCACATGCCGGTAACGATCGGGGTAATGTTGCAGCAGCCAATCACGAAACAGCGGGCTGACCTCGAGCGGCAGCCTGAGGATGACATAGCTCGCCTCGGCGGCGCCGGCAGCCTTGGCCGATTCGAGAATGCGCTCCAACTCGTGATCGTTCAGCGCCGGGATCAGCGGGGCGGCCATCACAGCCGTCTGGATGCCGGCTTCGGCAAGGGTGTGGATCGTCTCCAGCCGCCGCGGCGGTGTTGCGGCCCGCGGCTCCATCGTCCGGGCAAGCTTGCGATCCAGCGTGGTCACGGAGATGCCAACGCGCACCAGGTTCTTGCTTGCCATCTCCCGCAGAATGTCGAGATCACGCAGGATCATCGCCGATTTGGTGACGATCGAGACTGGATGGTTTGCCTTGTTCAAGACCTCGAGGATGCCGCGCATGATGCGCCATTCCTTTTCGATCGGCTGATAGGGGTCGGTATTGGTGCCGATGGCGATCACCCGCACCTTGTAGCCGGGTTTGGCGAGCTCCCGCTCCAGCAACTTTGCCGCATCGGGCTTGGCAAACAGCTTCGTCTCGAAATCGAGCCCTGCGGAAAGCCCCATATAGGCATGCGTCGGCCGGGCGAAACAATAGATGCAGCCATGTTCGCAGCCGCGATAGGGATTGATCGAACGGTCGAAGGAAATATCCGGCGATTCGTTGCGGGTGATGGCCGTGCGCGGCTTCTCGACCTGCACTTCCGTCTTGAACGGCGGCAGTTCTTCCCATGTCTGCCAGCCATCGTCGAAGGTCTCCCGCTGCAGCGCTTCGAACCGCCCCGTCGGGTTCAATCCCGCCCCACGCCCGCGCCGCCGATCGACCTCGACCCTTAGACCCGAGGAAACGATCATCGCATCGGCAATATCTGCCGTATTGGCAGGCGCGAATGCGGCCTGCCCTGCCAGGGACTGCTCTCTCATCGGATTCTCCCGTGGCGGAAAGCCATCGCCTCCGCCCGTTTTGCTGATTAAATTCCTATCGGCAAAATGAGAACAATGCAAGAACAAAATAAGGAAAACGGCGCTGGCAAAAATTTGTGCGGCGCATTATAAACAGTCAATGTTGACGGTTGTTCTCGAATGTCAGGATCAGGAATCTGAACTGGCGCAGACTTTATCGGTCTTGGTGGCAGGCGCAGTGGAGGGGCTGGTGAGCGATGTGATCGTGCTCGATCACGGCTCTCGCGACGGCACCTCACGGGTGGCCGACGCTGCCGGCTGCCGCTTCCATTCGCAATGGGATATCAAGGATATCGTCCGCTCGGCGCGCGGCGAATGGCTGCTCTTTGTCGAGCCGGGCGCCAGACCGCAGGCGGGCTGGATCGATGAGATCGCCGAATATGTGGCGCTGAACAAGCTGCCGGCGCGCTTCACTGCGTCGAGGGGCTATCGCCGCCCGTTCTTCCAGCGTGTCGGCCGGGCCGTACCGCCGCTGGAACTCGGTTTCCTGGTGCCGAAAAAGCTGGCACTCGCCACCGCCAAAAGCGGCATGCGGCTTGCCGAATTCGTCAAGGGCCAGAAACCGCGGCGGCTGGCGAGCGAGCTCATTCCGTCCTGGGTCGCCCGCGCCGCACGGTAGCTGCCGCGATCCCCTCCCACCGCTCGCGCAAAAGATGGCGCCCAATAGGATTTCGCGCTATAATTCAAACATGGCGCCGTCGAAGCGCCGCGCTTCGCAACGGAATGGCCATGGAATGCCGGTGAACGGCAGAACAGGTCAGCGACAATCTCCTCTTCTGCCGGGTACCCGGCGAAAGGAGGTGCGTCATGACACGCGGTATGATCTACGGCCTGCTGGCCGTCATATTGCCGATATTGGTGATCGCGCATCCGCATTCGGCAGCATCGCAGATGATGCGCAGTTGCGCAGGCCGACCCGAAATCGTCAATTTCCTGGACAAGAACTTCGCCGAAAAGCTCACGGCAGTCGGACTGATCAACCAGAACGCCATTCTTGAGGTCTATGCCGCCGAAAGCGGCACCTGGACCCTCATCGTCACGGATGTTCACGGCGTAAGCTGCATTCTGCTGTCGGGTGATAGCTGGGATACCATGCCCGTCCTGCCGGGCCTGGCCACATAGGAATGCCGCTCTTGCAGGCAGTCTACTTCGTCGCGCCGCGTTTCAGGTGCTCGTCCAGCCGCGGCATGATCTCGACGAAATTGCACGGCATGCTGCGGTAGTCGAGTTGGCCTTTCAGAATGCCGTCCCAGGCATCCCGGCAGGCGCCGGGCGAACCCGGCAGTGCGAAGATGAAGGTGGCATTGGCAACGCCTGCCGTGGCGCGCGACTGGATCGTCGCCGTGCCGATCTTCTCGTAGGAGATCCGGTGGAAGATGGCGGAAAAGCCGTCCATCCGCTTTTCGAACAAAGGCTCCAGCGCCTCGGGCGTCACGTCGCGGCCGGTAAAGCCGGTACCACCCGTGGTGATGACGACGTCTATGTCTTTGCTGTCAATCCAGGCCTTTACCCGGGAGGCAATCTCCGTGCGATCATCGGGCACGATGCCACGGTCGACCAGCCGGTGGCCCGCTTCGGTGATCCGCGCCGCCAACGTGTCGCCTGACTTGTCCGTCTCCGGCGTGCGCGTGTCCGAGATCGTGAGAACCGCAATACCGACCGCGATGAAGGGCCGCTTTTCGTCCAGAGCTGCCATCACATGCCTCCCGAAACCGTTTCCGTCGCCTGGAAATACCAGTCGGGCCGCGCGCCGTGAAGAGCCGCGGCCGCATCTTCGGCAGCAGTCATGGTGGTAAAGATGCCGAAGCAGGTGGCGCCGGAGCCGGACATGCGGGTCAACAGCGCGCCGCTGGCCTGCAGCATCGCCGAGATCGCCGATATCTCCGCCACAAGCTCACGCGCCGGCGGTTCCAGATCGTTGCGGGCGGCACCGATCGCCGCGAGCCAGTCGGCAGTCCCGGGCACGCGCGGAGCCAGGCTCAAGGCCGGATTGTCCTTTGTCGCCAACCGGCGGAAAACTTCGGGCGTCGACACGCCCTTCAGCGGATTGGCAAGCACCATGGCAAAGGCCGGCAGATCGGGCACCGGTTCGATCTTTTCGCCGATGCCGCGGGCAATCAGCGGCCGGCTTTCCATGCACATCGGCACGTCGGCGCCGAGCTTCAGCGCCAGCATAGCAAGCGCGTCCTCGGGCAACCTCGTGCCCCAGAGGCGCATCAGCCCCCGCAAGGTCGCAGCTGCGTCGGCCGAGCCGCCGCCGATGCCGGAGGCGATCGGCAAATTCTTCTGGAGGTGGATATGCACAGGGAAGGCGAGGGCTCCGACCGTCTCGCGCAGGAGATCACGCGCCCTCAGCACGAGGTTGGTGCCGCCATCTTCGGCAAGCGCGCCGCCGAAACGGCCTGACAGGGTGAAGGCGTCGGCCTGTGCGGGCAGGAAACCCAGCCGGTCGCCATGCTCTGCGAAGGTCACCAGCATATCGAGCAGATGATAACCGTCCGGCCGCTGGCCCGTCACATGCAGGGCCAGGTTGATCTTCGCGCGCGCCTCTTCGGTGACGCCGAAAGCGTCGGCCAGGCCCTCTTCAGGCATGCGTCCCGCCCGTCAGGATTTCTTGTCGACCGGCGGCGGCGTGACGGGGGCCGGATCCGGCTGCTTCTTGTCGGCCGCCTTGGCATCGTCGCTGACGGGAGGCAGGCCGTTGGCGACCTTGTCCTTGATCTTCGGGATCTCGGCAGCCTCAGGCTCGGAGCTGAGCGCCCGGTTCCACTGGTAGACGGCTTCGAGCTTGCGCCCGACGCGCCAATAGGCATCGCCGAGATGGTCGTTGATCGTCGCGTCGCCGGCCTTGATCTGGGCAGCCCGCTCCAGCTCGTCGACGGCATCGTCGAAGCGGTTGAGGCGGAAATAGGCCCAGCCGAGCGAATCGATGATGTAACCGTCGTCAGGGCGAAGATCGACGGCCTTCTTGATCATCCCGAGACCTTCGTCGAGGTTCCGGTTCATGTCGATCCAGGAATAGCCGAGATAGTTCAGCACCTGCGGCTGGTCGGGGTTGAGCTCCAACGCCTTGCGGAAATTCGGCTCCGCCTGGTCCCACTTCTTCAGCCGTTCATAGGCAATGCCGCGCTGGAAGAAGACGCTCCAGTTGGCGCGGCCGGGAATGGGGCCGATCGCTTCGACGGCCTTGTCGTAATTGGCGGCCATCGCCTCGTAGTCCTTGGCATCGGAGAGCACGCTGCCATAGGCGAGGTAGCTGCGGATGTCCTTCGGGTCGGAGGTGATCAGCGCCTGCAGGTGCTTGCGCGCCTCCTCCACCTTGCCGCCCTGGGCAAGGGCAAGGCCGAGCTGCAGCTCGGAGATGCGCCGCATCGGCGAATTCTCCGGCACTTTCTTGTAGAGCGCGATGGCGCGGTCCATCTGGTTCTGCTTCTCGGCGATGCCGCCAAGCAGCACCAGCGTATCGGCGCTGTTCGGATCGAGCGCATTGGCCGTCTGCAGGTAAAGCGAGACGATGTCCTCGGCGCCGTCGCGGTTCAGTGCGCCGCCGACCGAAAACAGCACGCCGGCAGCCCCTTCTTCGGCTGTCTTGACCTGCTGTTCCTGCTTCTCGTCCTTTTCGATGCTGTCGCGCAGCGCGTTCAGCGGCGCATAATTCGGCAGCAGGTTGTCACCGACGGAAACGGCGTCGAGCGCCTTCTGCTTATTGCCCTGCGTTGCTTCGAGGCGGGCAAGCGCCATCACCGCGCGCATGAAGGTGTCGGGCGCCGTCGCACCGCCTTCCTTGTCGAGCACGGCATCGTTCAGATGCTTGCGGGCGGACTTCACATCGCCGGTGGCGATGGCGATCGCCCCGGCATTGTAATTCTGGAAGATGCGGAACCAGTCCGGTCCCTTCATCTTCTCGACCATGGTGAGCGCTTCCTTGCCGCGGCCGGCGCCGACGCGGGCCCAGGCAAGCAGCAGGTCGTTCATCATCCGGTCGAGATCGTTCGGCCCCTTATATTTCAGGATGGCCTCGGCGGTCTTGTAGTCGTCGCGGCGCACGGCATCCATGCCGCGCACGATCGTGGTGATGCGCTCGACGGAAGGATCGCCCTTCAGGTCGTTGGCATATTTGACGCCCTCCTTGATGTCGCCATTGAGCAGCAGCGAGATCATCAGCCGCTGGCGAATCTCGGGATTGCCGGGTTCGATCTGCAGCGCCTTCTTGTAGAGTTCGATCGCGGTTTCGTAGTCATGATCGACATCGGCCGTGCGGGCGGCGAGGAAGGCGCCGGAGAAACTGGTGACGCTATCGGCATCGAAGAAACTGTCGGTCTTTGCGGCATCGCCCGTCTTGGCCGCATCCTCGGCGTTGACGCCGCCGACGCCGCCCAGCGAAAGGACAGCGGCCAGCGCTGCGCTCGTAAGAAGACGGATGGCAAATCTCTGCCGCATTAGGAAACCTTTCTTCGACAGCGTCCCGGCAATGGGGCCGGCCGCAAAACAAGTTGCGATCACTGATTCATAACAGGATGGCTTTTTTGAAGCGGCGCTGCAAGAAAATCAGCCTGCGATCAAGGACGATTGATCAATTGACGCGCTCGATGCAGAAGTCGATCACTTCCATCAGGGAGGATTTCCAGACGGTATCGGGAAGCGGCGCAAGCGCATCCCGTGCGATCGTGCCGTAATGGATCGCGCGGCCGATCGTGTCGCTCAGCGTGCCATATTTGGTGATCAGCCCCAGCGCTTTTTCGAGGTTGGCGTCGGTGCTGTTGCCGGCTTCGATCGCATCGCGCCAGAACGCGCGCTCGTCCTCGGTGCCGCGGCGATAGGCGAGAATGACCGGCAGAGTGATCTTGCCCTCGCGGAAATCGTCGCCGACATTCTTGCCGAGATCGGCAGCCTTGCCGCCATAGTCGAGCGCGTCGTCGACGAGCTGGAAGGCGAGCCCGAGATTCATGCCATAGGATTTCAGGGCGTTGCGGCCGGACCGGCCGGCCTCGGCGACGATCGGCCCGACTTCGGCGGCGGCGGCAAAGAGAGCGGCCGTCTTGGCGCGGATGACGGAGAGATAATCGTCTTCCGTCGTCTCCATGTTCTTGGCGACGGAAAGCTGCAGCACTTCACCTTCGGCGATCACGCAGGCGGCCGAGGACAGGACGTCGAGCGCATCGAGCGAGCCGACATCGACCATCATGCGGAAGGCTTGGCCGAGCAGGAAGTCGCCGACCAGCACGCTTGCCTGGTTGCCCCAGATCATCCGTGCCGTCGATTTGCCGCGGCGCAGATCGCTCTCGTCGACGACGTCGTCATGCAGCAGCGTCGCCGTGTGCATGAACTCGACCGATGTGGCGAGCTTGACGTGGTTTTCGCCCCTGTAGTCGAACAGCGAGGCGGAAGCCAGCGTCAGCATCGGCCGCAGCCGCTTGCCGCCGGATGAGATCAGATGGTTCGCCACTTCGGGGATCATCTGCACGTCGGAGCCGGCCTTGGACAGAATGAGCTGGTTTACTCGCTCCATATCCGCCCTGGTGAGATCGACCAGCGGCTTTATGGATGCCAGTTTGTTTTTGCTTTCTTCAAGCGGTATGACCACGCCCAACGACCCGGACTCCTATTCATTCATTGCACCTGACAATAGAAAGGGGCGATGGACGCGGCAAGGGGTGAATTGTCGCGCTGAGCGAAATTGGAAGGAAAACGACGGCAAATGCATGAGCTTATCCGCGCCAACGACCCCGTTCTTCTCTCCTATGCCGAGAGTTTGATGAAGGATGCCGGAATTCACTGCTTCATCGCCGATCAGGGCACGAGCGTGCTGGAGGGCTCGCTCGGCATGCTGTCGCGCCGCCTGCTGGTGGACGAGGAGATGGCCGATCAGGCGCGCCGCATCCTCATCGATGCCGGTCTCGGCGGCGAGCTGCGCGAGCGGAAGTGAGCTCCGATGGCAGGCGAAACCACTGACACCATCGATGCCTTCCACCGCGGCGCCTTCCATGTGGTGCAGCCAAAGGGCAGGGGCCATCGCGCCGGCATGGATGCGATGCTGCTTGCGGCTCTCGTCGCCGACGATCGCCCGGTCAGGGTTGCCGATCTCGGCGCCGGCGCCGGTGCCGCCGGCCTTGCCGTCGCCTCGCGGCTTGCCGATGCAGAGGTGGTGCTCTTCGAGCGCTCGGCCGAGATGGCCGATTATGCCCGCCGCAGCATCCTCTTGCCCGGCAATGCCCATGTCGCGGACCGCGTCAGCGTCGTCGAGGCCGATGTGACCCTGACCGCCAAGGCGCGCAACGATGCCGGCCTTACCGATGAGAGCTTCCACCATGTCATCATGAACCCGCCCTTCAATGATGCCGGCGACCGGCGCACGCCGGATGCGCTGAAGGCCGAAGCCCATGCGATGACCGACGGCCTGTTCGAAAGCTGGATCCGCACGGCCGGCGCCATCATGATCCCCGGCGGCCAATTGTCGCTGATCGCCAGGCCTCAGTCGATCGCCGAAATCATCCTCGCCTGCGGCCGTCGCTTCGGCGGCCTCGAAATGACAGCCATCCACCCGCGTCCGGGTGAAAATGCCGTCCGTATCCTGGTGACCGCAATCAAGGGATCGCGGGCGCGGCTGTCGCTGCGCGCGCCTCTGATCATGCACGAAGAGGGGAGCCACAAGTTCTCCCCTCTCGTCGATGATTTCAACAATGGCCGGGCGGCTTACACCAGAATCTAGCCGGTGACGAAGTCGAAGAGCAGCTTGACGTTCAATCCGGCGATGACGACCGCGATCACATAGGCGATGCCGCTCAGCCAGCGCGGCGCCACCAGCTCGCCCATCTTGGCCTTGCTGGCGGTGAACATGACAAGCGGGAAGACGGCGAAGGAAAGCTGCAGGCTGAGCACCACCTGCGTCAGGATCAAAAGCTCGGCCGTGCCTTGATCGCCATACCAGATGGTGACGATTGCCGCCGGCACGATGGCGATGGCGCGGGTGATCAGCCGGCGCATCCATGGCTTCAGCCGGATCTTCAGGAAGCCTTCCATGACGATCTGACCGGCAAGCGTTGCCGTCACCGTCGAATTGAGGCCGCAGCAGAGAAGCGCGATGCCGAACAGCGTCGGCGCGATGGCGAGGCCGAGCAGCGGCGACAACAGCGAATGCGCCTCGCCGAGTTCGACGACGTCGGTCTTCCCATGCGCGTTGAAGGCGGCAGCCGCCAGGATCAGGATCGAGGCGTTGATCAGCAACGCGAAGCACAATGCGACCGTCGAGTCGATCGTCGCAAAGGTCAGCGCCTCCTTCTTCTCAGGGATAGTATGGCCATAGGCCCGCGTCTGCACGATGCCGGAGTGGAGGTAGAGATTGTGCGGCATGACGGTGGCGCCGAGAATGCCGAGCGCCAGGTAGAGCATCTCGGGATTGGTGACGATCTCGGTGGTCGGGAAGAAGCCGGTGAGGACGGCGCCCCATTGCGGGTCGGCAAGCAATATCTGCACGCCGAAGCAGATCGCGATGACGCCGAGCAGCGCGATGATGAAGGCTTCCACCCAGCGGAAGCCGAGCTTCTGCAGGAAGAGGATCACGAAGACGTCGAGCGCGGTGATCAGCACGCCGAGTTCGAGCGGGATGCCCATCAAGAGGTTGAGGCCGATCGCCGTGCCGATCACCTCGGCGATATCGGTGGCGATGATGGCGATTTCGGCAAACGCCCAGAGCGGCACCGAGACATATTTCGGAAAAGCGTCGCGGCAAGCCTGCGCAAGATCGCGGCCGGAGGCGATCGCCAGGCGGGCGCAGAGCGATTGCAGCACGATCGCCATCAGGTTGGAAAGCAGTGCGACGGTGAGCAGCGCATAGCCGAATTTCGAGCCGCCGGCGAGCGAGGTCGCCCAGTTGCCGGGGTCCATGTAGCCGACGGCGACCATATAGCCCGGCCCGGCGAAAGCCGCCGCCCTACGCCACATCGAGCTGTGACGCCCGGTTCCGACGGTGCGGTAGACATCGGACAGCGACGCCTCGCCGCGTTCGTGCCGCCAGCCGCTCTTTGCATTCGGATTGAGGACGTCCATGCGATTTCCACCTGTTTTAGCGTCGGTGCACTATGACGGATTAGAATGATAATGCAATTCATTCGCAACAAGAAAATCAATCCCGATGCTTCGGGCCGATGTTTTCAGGAACGCGGCCATTGCGTTTGGCGTTCCAGCGCATACATGGATGCCGATCGCAAATTGCGAGCGTGCGACCCGAAGCAAAGGATGGGAAATGGCCGGATTCTTGAGAAAGCTGCTGCCGAAACGGTTCCGCAAGGACGGCATCACCATCCCGGTCGTCCGGTTGCAGGGGGCGATCATCAGCGGCGGCGGCCAGTTCCGGCCAACCCTCAATCTCGCCAATGTCTCCCCGGTCCTGGAAAAGGCCTTCGCCATGAAGGACGCGCCGGCGGTTGCCATCTCCATCAATTCGCCGGGCGGCTCGCCCGTGCAGTCGCGGCTGATCTTCACCCGCATTCGCGAGCTCGCCCGCGAGAAGCAGAAGAAGGTTCTGGTCTTCGTCGAGGATGTCGCCGCCTCCGGCGGTTACATGATCGCGCTCGCCGGCGACGAGATCATTGCCGATGCCACCTCCATCGTCGGCTCGATCGGCGTCGTCTCCGGCGGGTTCGGCTTTCCCGAACTGTTGAAGAAGATCGGCGTCGAGCGCCGCGTCTATACGGCGGGCGAAAACAAGGTGATCCTCGATCCGTTCCAGCCGGAAAAGGAAAAGGATATCGAGTATCTGAAGAGCTTGCAGCTCGAAATCCACCAGGTCTTCATCTCGATGGTGCGCGAGCGTCGCGCCGGCAAGCTGCAGGACGATGCGGCGGTCTTCTCGGGCCTGTTCTGGAGCGGTACGCGCGGCCTTGAACTCGGCCTCATCGATGGCCTCGGCGACATGCGCCAGGAATTGAGGCGGCGCTACGGCCAGAAGACCAAGCTGGAGCTCGTCACCGCCGGCCGCGGCCTGTTCGGCCGCCGGATTCCCGGCGTATCGCCCGTCTCGCTCGAAGGGGCTGCATCCGGTCTCGCAACAGGGCTTGTCGAAGCGGCGGAAGAGAGAGCATTGTGGAGCCGTTTCGGGCTTTGAAGGGAGCAAGAGAGGGGCATGCCGCAGTTAATTACCATCCTCATCCTGGTTTTCTCAGCCTGGTGGCTCTACCGCCGCTTCGTCTCCGATGCCCGCAAGCTCGCCGAAAAATCGCGCCAAGCTGAAAAGGAGCGTCAGACCGGCGCGATCGGCACGCTGGTCAAGGACCCGGCGACGGGCGAATACCGGCTGAAGCGCGAGGGAGAATAAGGGGCCCGACTGTACCGGCCTCTCACCCGGCGCTTGCCCCTCATCCGCCTGTCGGCACCTTCGCCCCGCTCGCGAGGAGAAGGGAAATATGCCGCACCGGCAGCCTCAATCTCGCCGCAGCGTTTGGCACGTCCCCTCGATCCGCGAGCGGGGAGAGGGTTATGGTGAGCGGTAACCGAATTCCTCTTCCATATCGCCGCAGCCGTCTCTCCACCGCTGTAAAAGTCTTGACCCCCGTCGCCCTCCATGGCACCTGTCGCGCCGATAATTCCCAAGCAATCGGTGCCGTTCGATGTCAGCTATCCCAGACCATATGAACCCGAAGCGCTCCTTCCAGGCGCTGATCCTGACCCTGCATAGCTACTGGGCGGACAAGGGTTGCGCGGTGCTGCAGCCCTACGACATGGAAGTCGGCGCCGGCACCTTCCACCCTGCCACAACGTTGCGCGCCCTCGGCCCCAAGCCGTGGAAGGCGGCTTACGTGCAGCCGTCGCGGCGCCCGTCCGACGGGCGCTATGGCGAGAACCCGAACCGGCTGCAGCATTATTATCAGTACCAGGTCATCCTGAAGCCGAACCCGCCCAATCTGCAGGAGCTCTATCTCGGCTCGCTGGCGGCGATCGGCCTCGATCCGCTGCTGCACGACATCCGTTTCGTCGAGGACGACTGGGAAAGCCCGACGCTCGGCGCCTGGGGCCTCGGCTGGGAATGCTGGTGCGACGGCATGGAAGTCTCGCAGTTTACCTATTTCCAGCAAGTCTGCGGCATCGAATGCTCGCCGGTCGCAGGCGAACTGACCTATGGTCTCGAACGTCTCGCCATGTATGTCCAGGGCGTCGACAATGTCTACGACCTGAACTTCAACGGCCGCGAAGGCGACGAGAAGATCAGCTATGGCGATGTCTTCCTGCAGGCCGAGCAGGAATATTCGCGCCATAATTTCGAATTCGCCAATACCGAGATGCTGCATCGCCACTTCGTCGACGCCGAGAAGGAATGCCGCGCACTGCTTGATGCCGGCGCGCCGGGGGATAACGCCAACCAGCGCCTGCACAAATGCGTCTTCCCGGCCTATGACCAGTGCATCAAGGCCAGCCACGTCTTCAACCTGCTCGATGCCCGCGGCGTCATCTCGGTCACCGAGCGTCAGAGCTACATCCTGCGCGTACGCACCCTTGCCAAGGCCTGCGGCGAAGCCTTCCTGCTGACCGACGCCGGCGGCGTCAATCTGGCCAAAGAGGCGGCGTGACGCAAAACCCTGTCGGCCGTATCATCCATATCAACGGCTGGCCGGGCACTGGAAAGCTGACTGTCGGTCGCTTGCTGGCAAAAAGGCTCGGCGCGCGGCTCATCGACAACCATACACTGCTCAATCCTGCCGAGGCTCTGTTCTCCCGCAGCGATCCGCTGCACGCCTCGCTGAGAGGGCAGATTCGTCACGCGGTTTTCGACCATGCCGCGCGGGCGGACCCTGCCGAAAGCTTCGTCTTTACCGATGCCCTGTCGGACGACGCAGATGACGCTGCGACCTTCTCCTGGTACAGCGATCTGGCCGCCGCGAGAGGCGCCGATCTCGTGGCGATCCTGTTCGATTGCGCCCCGGAGGAAAATGCCAGGCGTCTTGTTGCTCCCGGCCGGGCTGAGGCGCTCAAGCTGACGGATACGGCGACGTTACAACGGCTGAGGGCAAACCATAAACTGCTGCGTGGGCTGGCTGAACGCACCGTCGAAATCGACACGACAGGCTTTTCACCGGAGCAGACGACGGCCCGGATCCTCGCCGATATCGGCGTTTGACGGCAGCCGGCAAACCCGCGTAGTCTCCGCCCCGACATTACTTCGCTGCGGGGGGATTCGCGATGTATATTGCGCTTGGCGTCATCGTTCTGGTCGCGCTCTATCTCGTCTTCATCTACAACGGCCTTGTTCGCGCGCGGCAGATGGCGGAAGAGGCATGGTCGGGCATCGACGTCCAGCTCAAGCGTCGCGCCGACCTGATCCCGAACCTGATCGAGACGGTCAAGGGTTATGCCGCCCATGAAAAGTCGACACTCGAAGAGGTGGTTGAGCTCCGCAACAAGGCGCAGGCCGTGCCATCGGGCGATGTCGCGGGCAGGGCCCAGGCGGAAGGGCTGCTCGGCCAGGCGCTCGGTCGGCTCATCGCGCTCGCCGAAGCCTATCCCGATCTCAAGGCCAACCAGAATTTTGCCGAGCTGCAGGCCTCGCTGGAAACCATGGAAGGCGAGCTGCAGATGGCGCGCCGTTATTACAATGGTGCCGCCCGCGACCTGAACGTCAAGGTCGAAAGCTTCCCGTCCAATCTCGTCGCCGGCCAGTTCGGTTTTGCCAAGCGGGACTATTTCGAAATCACCAATGAGGCCGATCGCGCCGTCCCCAGCGTGAAATTCTGACGATCCGGCATTTTGCCTTTGCAAGAAAGCGATTAAGAGCAAGGGCAGATTTGCGGCCGGCTAGAGCATGTCGCGCAAAACCAAAGACCTGAAGCGTGGGCCAAGCGAATCTGAAAGATCGTGACGCGCTTCAAGGTTGCCCCATGGACGGAAGAAACAGCATGACACGCACAGCCAAACTCACGATCATCCCGCCGGGCGAGCCGCTTTCGGGCCGCGCCATGCCACCGGGCTCCAAGTCGATCACCAACCGCGCGCTTCTGCTCGCTGGCCTTGCCAAGGGCACCAGCCGGCTGACGGGCGCGCTGAAGAGCGACGATACGCGGTATATGGCCGAAGCGCTGCGGGCCATGGGGGTTTCGATCGACGAGCCCGATGACACCACCTTCGTCGTCACCGGCAGCGGCAGGCTGCAGCCGCCGAAGGCGCCGCTCTTCCTCGGCAATGCCGGCACCGCGACACGCTTCCTGACGGCGGCCGCCGCCCTGGTCGACGGCACCGTCATCGTCGACGGCGACGAACATATGCGCAAACGCCCGATCGGCCCGCTGGTCGAGGCGATGCGCACGCTCGGCATCGACGTGAGCGCCGAAACCGGCTGCCCGCCGGTCACCGTCAAGGGCACCGGCCGCTTCCAGGCCGACCGCATCCGCATCGATGGCGGCCTGTCCAGCCAGTATGTCTCGGCGCTGCTGATGATGGCGGCCGGTGGTGACCGGCCCGTCGACATCGAACTCGTCGGCGAGGATATCGGCGCGCTCGGTTATATCGATCTGACCACCGCGGCGATGAAGGCCTTCGGCGCCAAGGTCGACAAGACCAGCCCGGTGACCTGGCGCGTCGAGCCGACCGGCTACCGCGCCGCCGACTTCATCGTCGAGCCCGATGCTTCGGCTGCAACCTACCTCTGGGCCGCCGAGGTTCTCACCGGCGGCGCGATCGATCTCGGTGTTCCCTCCGATACCTTCTCGCAGCCCGATGCCCGCGCCTATGACATCATCGCCACATTCCCGCACCTGCCGGCAGAGATCGACGGCTCGCAGATGCAGGATGCCGTTCCGACGCTTGCCGTGCTTGCCGCCTTCAACGAGACGCCGGTTCGCTTCGTCGGCATCGCCAATCTGCGCGTCAAGGAATGCGACCGCATTCGGGCCCTGTCCACGGGGCTCAACAATATCCGCGAAGGTCTGGCTGTCGAGGAGGGCGACGATCTGATCGTTCATTCCGATCCTGCTCTCGCCGGTCAAACGCTGCCGGCCGAGATCGATACCTTTGCCGATCACCGTATCGCCATGAGTTTCGCGCTCGCCGGGCTGAAGATCGACGGCATCACCATTCTCGATCCCGATTGCGTCGGCAAGACTTTCCCTGCCTATTGGCGGACACTGGCGGCACTCGGCGTGACATATCGGGACAAGGATTGACGAAAACGCAGCCGAGGCTGCCGACGGAGAGACAGGGATGGGGCGTCGGTTTTTCGGATTTTGCTTTGCACTGCTGTTGATGCTCGCCGCCCCGGCGGCCTTTGCCGCCGAGGTGATCGACAATTTTGCCTCCGACATCGTGCTGGAAAAGAGCGGCGCGATGACGGTGACGGAAACGGTCACCGTCAATGCCGAGGGCGACCGGATCAATCACGGCATCTTCCGCGATTTTCCGCTCTATTTCACCGATGCCTCGGGCCGTCGCCGCAGCGTCGATTTCGATATGGTGTCGGTCCAGCGCGATGGCGCGGATGAGCCCTGGCACACTGAATCGATATCGGGCGGCATCCGCATCTATGCCGGTTCTGCCGATGTGACGGTGACACCGGGCCGTCATCGATATGCCTTTACCTACAGGACCAACCGGCAGATCCGTTATTTCGACGATCATGACGAACTCTATTGGAACGTCACCGGCAATGGCTGGATCTTCCCGATCCGCTCGGCGACGGCGACGGTGACGCTGCCGCCGGGTGTCACTGCCACCGAGACGACCTTCTTCACCGGCCGGCAGGGCGCAACTGGAAAGAACGCCCGCGCCAACGAAACCGGCGCCGGCATCGTTTTTTCCACCACCGCGCCTCTCGGTCCCAGCGAAGGTCTGACCTTCGCCATCCGCATGCCGAAGGGCTCGATCGATCCGCCGAGCACGGATATGGAAAGCACATGGTGGCTGAAGGACAACCGTGATTATTTCATCGGCTTCGGCGGCCTGATCCTGGTTTTCGCCTATTATCTCAGATCATGGCTGAAGGTCGGTCGCGATCCTGCCCGCGGCGTCGTCGTGCCCCGCTGGGACGCGCCTGATGGTATCTCGCCGGCACTGGTCAACTACATCGACAATAAGGGCTTTTCCGGCGAGGGCTGGACCGCCCTTTCCGCCACCGCCCTCAATCTTGCGGTTCGCGGTTACGTCAAGCTCGAAGATCTGAAGAATTCGATTGTCATCCGCGGCACCGGCAAGGCGCTCGGCAAAGAGAAATTCCAGGCCGGCGAGATCGAACTGCTGAAGGCCGCTGGCGGCGCCGGCAAGACGCTGACGATCGACAAGGCCAATGGCGAGCGGGTGAAGTCCGTCGGCCAGGCTTTCCGCTCGGCGATCGAGAAAGAGCACCGCGGCAAATATTACAATTCCAACCTCGGTTATACCACGGGCGGCATTGCGCTCAGCGCCGCCGCCCTGGTGGCGCTGTTCGTCTTTGGGTCGCTGCAGCCCGATACCATCGCGCTGATGCTGATCCCGATCGCCATCTCGGTCTTTGTCGCGGTGTTCGTCGCCGGCTTCATGCGGTCGCTGCATCGCGGCAGGTCGCTGTTCGGCAAGATCATCGCCATCATTGCCACGGCGATCGGCGTTTTCGTCGGCATCAGCATCCTGGCGACCGTGGTCCTGGCGCTTGCCTCGTCGCTGGTGGAACTGCATGAAACGCCGATGCTGTTTGCCGTCGGCGGCATAGTACTGCTCAACATCCTCTATTTCTTCATCATGGGCGCGCCGACCCCGCTCGGCGCCAAGATGATGGATGGCATAGACGGCTTGCGCCAATATCTGACGCTGGCCGAGAAAGACCGGATGAACACGGCAGGCGCGCCGGAAATGTCGCCGCAGCATTTCGAGACGCTGCTGCCCTATGCGGTGGCGCTCGGCGTCGAAAAGCCCTGGTCGCGCACCTTCGAGACCTGGCTTGCGGCGGCCGCTGCCGGTGCGGCTGCGGCCTATGCGCCCGCCTGGTATTCCGGCAATTTCAACAGCGGCAGCTTTTCCGATCGTATCGGCGGCTTTTCCTCGTCGATGGCCTCGACCATCGCTTCGACGATTCCGGCACCGCCGCCATCCAGCTCATCCTCCGGTTTTTCCGGCGGCGGTTCGTCGGGCGGCGGCGGAGGAGGCGGTGGAGGCGGGGGCTGGTAGCTTTCCCGCTTGACCTTTGGGCCCTTGGCCCTTAACCGCCAGGGGCAAAAGGAAAGGGTCGCGCATGAAGGTTCTGTTGATCGGATCGGGCGGACGCGAGCATGCGCTCGCCTGGAAGCTGGCGCAATCGCCGTTGATGACCGAATTCTACGCCGCACCCGGCAATCCCGGCATCGGCGAACACGCCGTCCTCGTGCCCATCGACATCGCGGATCATGAAGCGGTCGCGGCCTTCTGCAAGGACAAGGCGATCGATTTCGTCGTCGTCGGCCCGGAGGCGCCGCTGGTTGCCGGCATCGCCGACCGCTTGCGTGCCGATGGCCTTGTGGTTTTCGGTCCGTCCGCCGCTGCGGCCCAGCTCGAGGGCTCCAAAGGCTTCACCAAGGATATCTGCGCCCGCTACGACATTCCCACAGGCGCCTATCAGCGTTTCAACAATGCGCCGAAGGCCAAAGCCTATATCCGCGCCCAGGGGGCGCCGATCGTCGTCAAGGCCGATGGCCTTGCCGCCGGCAAGGGCGTGACGGTCGCGATGACGCTGGATGAGGCCCTGGCCGCGGTCGACGACTGTTTCGAAGGCGCCTTCGGCGCTGCCGGCGCCGAAGTGGTCGTCGAAGCCTATCTCGACGGCGAGGAGGCGAGCTTCTTCTGCCTCTGCGATGGCAAACATGCGCTGCCACTTGCAACCGCCCAGGATCACAAACGGGTGGGCGAGGGCGATACCGGCGTCAATACCGGCGGCATGGGCGCCTATTCGCCGGCGCCTGTGATGACCGCCGAGATGGTCGAGCGCACCATGAAGGAGATCATCGAGCCGACGATGCGCGGCATGGCCGAGAGCGGTCATCCCTTCTCGGGCGTGTTTTTCGCCGGGCTAATGATCACCCGGAAGGGACCGGAGCTGATCGAATACAATGTCCGCTTCGGCGATCCCGAATGCCAGGTGATGATGATGCGGCTGAAGAGCGATCTGCTGCCGCTGCTGCTTGCCACCGCCAACGGCACGCTCGACCAGGTCAAGGCCGAATGGAGCGACGATCCGGCGCTGACGGTGGTCATGGCCTCCAAGGGTTATCCGGCCGCTTACGAGAAGAACACGCCGATCCTCTCCCTGCCGGATGCAGGTAAGGGCGAGAAGGTGTTTCATGCCGGCACGGCTCTGAAGGACGGCGCGCTGGTTGCGACCGGCGGCCGCGTGCTGAACGTGACCGCCACCGGCGGCACGGTTGCCGAGGCCAAGGACCGCGCCTATGCGCTGCTCGACAGGGTGACTTGGGAAAACGGCTTCTGCCGGCGCGACATCGGCTGGCGGGCGATCGAGCGCGAAAAAGCCTGAGATACGGTGTAAACGACCGCATTCTTTAAATTTTTACCCTTTCCCCTGACGGGATGGAAACAAAGCTGCGCTATACCGCTCCCATAGTGAGACGGAGGTGCGTTGATGCGTCAGATTTTCCTCGGTGCGGCAATCCTGCTGATGGCAGGTTCTGCGATGGCGTCCTCGATAGAGGTGGTCGGCAAGACCGCGCCGCGCGCTGACGGCAGCATCGTCACCGAAAGCTGTGCCAATTGTCCGCCGCTCCAGGCCGAAGTGAGCAAGAAGGACTACACGGTGCCGGAGCTGAAGCCCGGCGTCCTCCAGGCGAGTGAAATCCGCGACGTCGGCGGCGAAAAAAAGATCTATCGCACCGAAGGCTGGATGGGCGGCTCGCCCGTCGTCTTCGTCAGTAAGGCGACCCCGGAAGCGATGCTTGCCGCAGCACCGTCCGCCCAGCCGGCCGACGGCATCGACATGAGCGCAACGACCGCAGCCGTCATCGGCGGCGACGCCAAGCCTGTTGCCGCCGGCATGGCGGAACAACCGGCAGCGCTGAACGTTTCCGAATTCGAACTGCGCTTTTAGAGCAACTTCCAGGAAAAGTGCGAAGCGGTTTTCCGTCCGGAATTGCGTAAAGGCAAAAACTTCCCTGCCCCGCCTGATCAAGGTTTCGATCGTTTGGGGTTCCACCACCGGTGGACCGAATGCACCCTCGATGAGCAGCGAGGGTGCATTCCTGTTTTGATGCGCCGGGCAAGCCGAGAATTCGAAAAGGAAATGATTTTAGGCCGGCGGATGAAAATCCGGCGGTTTGCCTTGTAACTCCACCCCCTAATTTTGAGGGAAGGTCACATCGCGTTCAATAAAGTTAAAGCTTTTTTATAGGGTAAGCATCAATTGTTACTTACCCGGTCGCAGCATGTTTGTTTTAGCAGCGGTAGACGCGCCGCCTTGTTTGGCGCGCTCGCACAGGCGGTAGAAAACCGCACCGGAATGCAGCCACCCATTCCCGTTGCGAGGCAACATGAAAAATTTGAAGATATCGAAGCAACTCATATTGCTGGTCGTCGGCCTGATGATCGCCTTTGCGATCGCCACCTCCCTGCAGATCCGCTCCTCGGTCGATGCGATCTACAAGGAGCGCTATGACATGCTCCGCGCCGAGGTTCAGTCGGCGGTCTCCGTTCTCAAGCTTTACCAGGCCAAGGTAACCGCGGGCGAAATGACGCTTGAGGATGCCCAGAAGCAGGCCTATGCCACCGTCAACGGGATGAAATACGATCCGGACGGCTATTTCTTCGGTTATAGCTACGACGTCCAGATGGTGTTCCACTACGATGCGTCGAAAGTCGGGCAGATCAACAAGGGCCAGCCGGACAGCAAGGGCAAGCTCTATCGCGATGAGCTGGTCAAGCTCGGGCAGCAGGGCGGCGGTCTCGTCGAATATTATTCCACGGTCAAACCGGGCCAACCCGTCGGCGATTATCGCAAGACCGCCTATGGACAGGCCTTCGAACCCTGGAAGATCGTCGTCGTCACCGGCGTCTACATGGACGATCTCGATGCGCAGATAAACAGCACGATCCTGACTGCGCTCTCCGGCAGCATCGTTCTGTTCTTCCTTGCCATGGCGGCCGCCTACGTCGTCATCCGCGGCATATCGGGGCCTCTCAACAACGTCCATGCCGCCCTGAAGGCCGTCGCCGAGGAGGACGTTTCCATCGCCATCCCGCATATCGGCATGAACAATGAAGTCGGCATGATGGCCAAGGCGACGCAGTCGCTGCAGGAAAAGATCAGGGAGCGCCATGCGATGTCGGACCGCGAGGCGGCCCAGCAGTTGGCGCTGGAAAGCGAGCGCGAAAACAATCTGCGCCAGCAGCAGGACGAGACGATGCTCCAGGCGCGGGTGGTGGCGACCATCGGCCAGGCGCTGGAGCTGATCGCCCGTGGCGACCTCACCGTGCGCTGCGCCGATCTCGGCCAGAAATACGCCGCCCTGCGCGACAACTTCAATGATGCGCTGTCGCATCTCGAAGCTGCCATGGCCAAGGTCAGCGCCAAGGGCACCGATATCGGCACCAGCAAGGAAGAGATCCGCCGCGCCTCCAACGAGCTGTCGCAGCGCACCGAGCGCCAGGCGGCCAGCCTGGAAGAAACCTCCGCGGCCCTCGACGAACTCACCGTTGCCGTCCGTCAGACGGCTGATGGCGCCCATGAGGCGAGCAAGCGGGTCCACTCGGTCAGCACCGAAGCCAACCATAGCGATGCGATCGTCACCCAGGCGATCGAGGCGATGAGCGGCATCGAGAAGTCGTCGTCGGAGATTACCAAGATCATCGGCGTCATCGACGAGATCGCCTTCCAGACCAACCTCTTGGCGCTGAATGCCGGCGTCGAGGCCGCTCGTGCCGGTGAATCCGGCAAGGGTTTTGCGGTCGTCGCCCAGGAAGTGCGCGAACTTGCCCAGCGTTCCGCCGCGGCGGCCAAAGAGATCAAGGACCAGATCGCCCGCTCCTCCAGCCAGGTCGACCATGGCGTCCGTCTGGTCGGCGAGGCCGGCGAGGCGCTGAAGCGCATCTCCGACCAGATCAAGGCCGCCAACGAGATCGTCGCCAAGATCGCCCACAGCGCTTCCGAACAGGACACGACGCTGCGTTCGATCTCGTCGTCGATGAACCAACTCGATGCCGCCACCCAGCAGAATGCCGCCATGGCCGAAGAGACCACGGCATCGGCCGAGACGCTCGCCAGCGACACCGACGAGCTGATCGACCTCATCCGCGGCTTCCGCGTCAGTGTCGAAAGCGCTGCCCCGGCCATGCATCAAGGTCGCCGCGCCGCTTAAACGGCGCGGAGGCAACAAGCCTTTTCATCACCAAATTCTTAGCGGCCGTCGGTTCTCCGGCGGCCGTGCCGTTTGAAGCTCATTGCGCGATACGTTCGATCAGCCGTTCGATCTCCCGATCGGAAAACACCTCGATCCCTTCAGCTTTCAGCGCTGCCGCCGTCACGCCGTTGCCGGCCTGCTTGCGGCCGGAAAAGGTGCCGTCATAGATGAAACCGGATCCGCAGGACGGACTGCCGTCGATGAGCAGCGCATAACGGCAGCCGGCCTGCCTGGCGAGCGCCACGGCATTTTCTGCCGCCAGCAGGAACTCTTCCGTCACATCGGCGCCCGTCAGTTCGACAACCCGCGCCTTGCCGGCCAGCACCTCTTCGCCGGTTGCGGCCTCTGCGATCTCCGCCGGCGACCGCGGCACCGTCATGCCCGCCGAGATCTCCGGACAGATCGTCACCAGCCGGCCCTCGGCCCGCCATGTCTCGATCACCGGATGAAGCAACGGCTTCGCCCGCCCGTCATAGCGGACGGCGTGCCCCATGAGACAGGCGCTGACGAGAATCTTGCTTTGCATGTCTGCTTGAATAGCGCCGTAATGGCGGCAACGCCATCCGGCCGAAGCAGAACATCACCCCGAAATCTTCGAGAAATCCGCAACCGTTCCGGTCGCCTCGCGGATCAACCGCAGCAGGGCGAGACGGTTGGCGCGGATGGCGGCGTCCTCGTCGTTGACGAGCACGTCTTCGAAGAAGCGGTCGACCGGGCCACGCAGCTTGGAAAGCGCTTCCATCGCCGAGCGGAAGTCTTCCCGGGCGACCGCGTCCGAGGCATCCTTCGAGGCGCCTGATATTGCGGCGAACAGCTCTTTCTCGGCATCGAGCGTCAGAAGCGCCAGCGACACGCCATCGGCAATCACAGTGCCCTTCTTTTCCTCGGCGGCGAGCAACTGCGTCGCGCGCTTGGTGCCGGCAAGCAGGTTCTTGCCGTCTTCCGAGGTGATGAAGGCCGTCAGCGCTTCGACGCGGCGCGCAACCATCAACAGGTCGTCGGCATCTGAAGTCAGCACGGCATCGATGAGATCGTGACGGGCGCCCTGATCGCGCAGATAGACCTTGAGACGGTCGTGGAAGAAGGAGAGGAGATCGATATCCTTCGTCGTCGCCAGCAGCGGCAGGCGGATCCTTCGCTCCAAGAGGATCCTGACGACGCCGAGGGCCGCCCGCCGCAGCGCGAACGGGTCCTTCGAACCGGTCGGCTTTTCATCGATCGCCCAGAAGCCGATCAGCGTATCGAGCTTGTCGGCAAGCGCGACCGTGATCGCCACTCTGTCCTCCGGCAAGCGGTCCGACGGACCCTGCGGCTTGTAATGGTCCTCGATCGCTGCGGCAACGGAGGCATCCTCGCCCTGCAGCGCCGCATATTTGCGGCCCATCAAGCCCTGCAGTTCCGGGAATTCGCCGACGGCTTCGGTGCGCAGATCGGCCTTGGCCAGCACGGCGGCGCGATCGACGAGAGCCGGGTCGGCGCCGGTGATGTCGGCCAATTGCTTGGCGAGCGCGCGGATGCGGGCGACACGCGCGCCCTGTGTGCCGAGCTTGGCATGGAAGGTCACGTCAAGCGCATCGAGCTTGGCCATGCGCTGGTCGAGCGGCTTCTTGATGTCGAGGCCGAACGTTGCCGCCGAAGCTGTGAGCGTCTCGAGATCCGGCAGGTTGCCCTGATCGCGTTTCCAGAAATGCAGCGCATCCGAAAGCCGGGCCCGCACGACCTTGCCGTTGCCGTGGACGATTTCCTTGCCGCCGTCGCTTGCCTGGATATTGGAGACGAGGATGAACTTGTTAGAAAGCGTCTCTTCACCCTGTTTGCGGGTGACAAAACACTTCTGGTTGGTCTTGATCGTCAGCCGGATGATTTCCGAGGGGATCGAGAGATAATCCTCCTCGAAGCTGCCCATCAGCACCTGCGGCCATTCGACGAGGCCGGAGACTTCCTCCAGCAGGCCTTCGTCTTCCACCAGCTCCAGCCCGTTGGCAAAGGCGATGTCGCGGGCGTCGTGCAGGATGATGTCCTTGCGGCGTTCGGCATCGAGGATGACCTTGGCCTTTTCCAGGTGCGCCGCATAATCGTCGAAGCGCCGGACGGTGATCGCCTCGGGCGCATGGAAACGATGGCCATAGGTGATGTTGGAAGCGGTGATGCCGTCGATCTCGAAGGGGATGACGGTGGTTTCTTCATGCTCCGGGCCGAAGGTGCAGACGATCGATTGCAGCGGCCGCACCCAGCGCAGCGCGCCGGGCTTGGAGGAAGCCTTGCCCCAGCGCATCGATTTCGGCCAGGGAAAATCGCGGATGATGCCGGGCATAATATCGGTGACGATCTCTTCGGTCGCGCGGCCGGGCCTGGAGATGACCGCGACGTAGAAATCGCCCTTCTTCGGATCGCTCACCACCTGCGCCTCGGAGACCGAGGAAAGGCCGGCGCCGCGCAGAAAACCTTCGATCGCCTTCTCGTTGGCGTCGGTGCGCGGTCCCTTGCGCTCCTCGCGCACATCGGCCGAGCGCGCCGTCAGGCCGTGAATGTCGAGCGCCAGTCGCCGCGGCGTCCAGTATTCGCGCGCGCCCTCATAGGACAGGCCCGCTTCGACAAGCGCATCGGTGACGAGCTTCTTCAGGTCGCCGGCAGCCTTGCGCTGCATGCGGGCCGGAATCTCTTCGGAGCGGAGTTCGAGAAGAAGGTTTGGCATGTCGAATTTCCTTGCCTCCCGCGACCGGGGAGGGATGGCGTGGGCGCCGGGTCAAAACGTTGCTTCTGCTAGCAAAGAATGGCGCATCTGCACAACCGCAAAATCGCCGTCTTTCCGGCATGCTTATCCTGTGGATCGGCGTCTGCCTGATAACTCCAACATTGCCTTGCCGCTTTTCGCCGCTATGGTCCCGCCACCTCAGTCGAAACAGGAAATCCCAGGAACCCCATGGCCGCAGACCTCCGTTTCCTCGCAGCCCGCATCTCCGCCGAAATCAACGCCCGGCCCGACCAGGCCAAAGCCGCCATCGAGCTGCTCGACGAAGGCGCCACCGTGCCCTTCATCGCCCGCTACCGCAAGGAAGTGACGGGCGGGCTCGACGATACGCAGTTGCGCAATCTCGCCGAGCGGCTGGTCTATCTGCGCGAACTCGAAGCCCGGCGCGACGCGATCGTCGAATCGATCACCGGCCAGGGCAAGATGACCGACGAGCTGATGGCCAAGGTCTCAGGCGCCGTAACCAAGGCCGAGCTCGAGGATCTCTATCTCCCCTATAAGCCGAAGCGCCGTACCCGCGCCGAAATCGCCCGCGAACGCGGCCTCGGCCCGCTTGCCGAGGCAATCCTCACTGAGCGTACCAGGGAACCGGCGGTCCTGGCCGAAGGCTTCCTCACAGCAGACGTGGCGGATGTGAAGACGGCGCTCGAAGGCGCGCGCGACATCATCGCCGAAGGCATTGCCGAAAATGCCGACCTGCTCGGCAGATTGCGCGCCCACATGCGCCAGGCCTCGCTGCTGAAGGCGAGGGTCGTCGACGGCAAGCAGGCGACCGGCGAGAAGTTTTCCGATTATTTCGATCATTCCGAACGCTGGGCGACCGCGCCGGGACACCGCGCGCTCGCCATGCTGCGCGGCTGGAACGAGGAGGTGCTGACGCTGACGATCGAGGCCGACGCCGAGACCGCCTCGCCGAACAAGCCGGTCGAACGCATGATCGCGGCCGCCTATGAGATCGGTGCGAGCCGCCCCGGCGATCGCTGGCTGATGGAGGTCGCAAGCTGGACCTGGCGCGTCAAGCTCTCCATGTCGCTGTCGCTCGACCTGATGCGGGAATTGCGCGAAAGAGCCGAAGAGGAGGCGATCCATGTCTTCGCCCGCAATCTCAAGGATCTGCTTTTGGCAGCACCCGCCGGCTCGCGCGCGACGATGGGCCTCGATCCTGGCATCCGCACCGGCGTCAAGGTCGCCGTCGTCGACGGCACCGGCAAGGTGGTGGCGACATCGACCGTCTATCCCTTCCAGCCGAGGAACGACGTGCGCGGCGCTCAGGTCGAGCTCGCATCGCTGATCCGCAAGCACAATGTCGAACTGATCTCGATCGGCAACGGCACCGGCAGCCGCGAAACGGAAAAACTGGTGGCCGATATGCTGGCCGAGTTGCCGGCGCCGAAGCCGACCAAGGTCATCGTCTCGGAAGCCGGCGCCTCGGTCTACTCCGCCTCGGCGACCGCGGCGGCCGAGTTTCCCGATCTCGACGTGTCGCTGCGCGGCGCCGTCTCCATCGCGCGGCGCCTGCAGGATCCGCTGGCCGAACTCGTCAAGATCGAGCCGAAGTCGATCGGCGTCGGCCAGTATCAGCACGACGTCGACCAGCAGAAGCTGTCACGTTCGCTCGATGCCGTGGTGGAAGACGCGGTGAACGCCGTCGGTGTCGATCTCAACACCGCGTCTGCACCGCTGCTGTCGCGCGTTTCCGGCCTCGGCCCGTCGATCGCCGATGCCATCGTTCGCCACCGCGACAGCGAAGGCCGTTTCGAGACGCGAAAGGATCTCCTGAAGGTCGCCCGCCTCGGCGGCCGCACCTTCGAGCAATGCGCCGGTTTCCTGCGCATTCCCAACGGCAAGGAGCCGCTCGATTCCTCCTCGGTGCACCCGGAGGCCTATGGCGTCGCCAAGAAGATCGTCGCCGCCTGTGGCCGCGACCTGCGTGCGCTGATGGGCGACAGCGCCGTGTTGAAATCGGTCGATCCGCGCCAGTTCATCGATGAGAAATTCGGTCTGCCGACGGTCAAAGACATCATCGCCGAGCTGGAAAAACCCGGCCGCGACCCTCGTCCGAGCTTCAAGACCGCGACCTTTGCCGAGGGCGTCAACGAAATCTCCGACCTGAAGCCCGGCATGGTGCTGGAAGGCACGGTGACCAATGTCGCCGCCTTCGGCGCCTTCGTCGATATCGGCGTGCACCAGGATGGTCTGGTGCATGTGTCCCAGCTTGCCGATCGCTTCGTCAAGGATCCCCACGAAGTCGTCAAGGCGGGCGATGTCGTCAAGGTGCGGGTCGTCGAAGTCGACGCGAAGCGCAAGCGCATCGCTCTGTCGATGAAACGCGATGACGGTTCTGCCGCACCGCCGCCGCGTGGTGATTCTCGCGGCAACCAGGGCTCCCGGCCGCAGAACGAGCGCCGGCCGGCGCCTGCCAAGCCGGAGAGCCAGGGCGCCTTCGGCGCGGCACTTGCCGAAGCCATGAAGAGAAAATAAGGGTTTAGCCGGTGTTTCGGCAAAAATGCAACAGTTTGGCAGCGTTCTGAACGGAGTGCTAAATCCGGCGCTTGTAAGGCGAAAGAGAGCTACTAAGTTGATGTGACCATCCTGTCACATTTGCGAGGCGTCCATGGCGTCGGCTTTCCTTTCGATCGTCCAGCAAATCATCCGCAAGGGTTCATTGAAGCTTACCCTTGCCAATGGCGAGACCCACACTATCGGCGACGGCACGGGTGAAACCGTTGTCGCCCGCCTTGCCGATCAGGAGGCCGAGGACGCCATCCGGCGCGACCCGACCATGAAGCTCGGCGAAATGTACATGCAAGGCCGGTTCATTCTCGAACAGGGCAACATCTACGATTTCCTGTCGCTGGTGAAACAGAACACCACCAACGAAATCTTCGATTTCAAGATGGCGGCACTGCTCCTCGGCCGCATCGCCTGGCAGCAGCTGAAGAGCCGCGTGCCGGTCAATCGCAACAAGCACAACGTCGCCCATCACTACGACCTGTCGGCCAAGCTCTTCGATCTTTTCCTCGACGAGGACTGGCAATATTCCTGCGCCTATTTCGAACCGCCGGGCATCGGTCTCGACGAGGCGCAACTCGCCAAGAAACGCCATATCGCCGCCAAGCTTCTGCTTGAACCGAACCAGCGCATCCTGGAGATCGGCTCCGGCTGGGGCGGCATGGGCATGTATCTGACGGAGGCGACCGAAGGCGCCGATTTCACCGGCATTACGCTGAGCGAAGAACAGCTCAAGGTCTCGCGCGCCCGCGCCGAAAAGCGCGGTCTTTCCGATCGCGTGCGTTTCGAGCTGCAGGACTACCGCACCATGACGGGCAGGAAGTTCGACCGCATCGTCTCGGTCGGCATGTTCGAACATGTCGGCATCGGCAATTACGGCAATTTCTTCCGCAAGGTATCAGATCTCCTCGACGATAACGGCGTCATGGTGCTGCATTCGATCGCCCGCCCGAAGCCGAGCTTCGGCACCAATGCCTTCATCGAGAAATATATCTTCCCGGGCGGCTACATCCCTTCGGTCGGCGAGGTGGTGCCGCCGCTCGAAAAGGCCGGGCTGCTGGTCAAGGATATCGAAATCCTGCCGATGCATTATGCCTATACGCTGCGCCATTGGCGCGAGCGTTTCGTGGCGCGCAAGGCCGAAGCGGTGGCGCTTTACGACGAGCAGTTCTTCCGCATGTGGGAATTCTACCTGGCGGGTTCCGAAATGGGTTTCCGCTGGGACGAGCTCTTCATTCTGCAGATCCAGCTCGCCAAGAACCAGTTCGCCGTTCCCGACAACCGCAGTTACATCGCGCGCAACGAGGCCAAGCTGAAGGAATTCGAGGCGAGGCGTGCGCCGCTTGAGAAGGTGGCGTTCTGATCCCGAAGTGCCGTGGCCCGCAGGACCTTCGTCGAGGGACCGGCTATCATGAAAGGACGTGCGGATGAGCAGTGCGTTTCCCGAGATCTACCTGGTCCGCCACGGTGAAACCGAATGGAGCCTGTCCGGGCGCCATACCGGACGCAGCGATATTCCCCTGACGGCGAATGGCGAGGAGGCTGCCCGCAAACTCGCCGGCCGGCTGGCGGGCCTCTCCTTCTCCGCCGTCTGGTCGAGCCCGTCCGCGCGGGCCCGCAAGACCTGCATGCTCGCCGGATTCGGCTCGGGCGCGGTGATCAAGGAGGAACTCGCCGAATGGGACTACGGCGCCTATGAAGGCATCACGACCAAGGCGATCCTTGCCGACCGCCCCGGCTGGCAACTGTTTCGCGACGGTTGCCCGAATGGCGAATTCGCCGCCGATGTCGGCGCCCGCGCAGACGCCGTCATCCATGCGCTTCGCGAAGCGGCAAGCACCATCCTGATCTTCTCGAGCTCGCATTTCTTGCGCGTGCTCGCCGCCCGCTGGCTCGGCCTGCCGCCGGAAGGTGGGGCGTATTTCTCTCTCGATACGACCAGCATCAGCGTGCTCGGCTATGAGCACGACCTGACGGAACCGGTCATCCGCCGCTGGAACCAGCGCTAGTGTACGATCGCCTCCCTCGTTGCCGTGGTTAACATTGGGGTAACGAGATCCGGATAAATGGAGTGAGCGCCGCCTCCGCGGCTTTTGTTTTGCGTTTTCTGGAGTGCGGACGTGTTTCATCGATCAGTCGTATCGATCTCTTTGGCCATTGCCCTTTTTTCTTTTGGTTCGGCAGCCGCGCAGGAAAGCGGCCAGCATTTCTGGTCCGGCGACTGGTATCTGAGCGTCGGCGTTGCCGGCTTCTCCGCGCCGAAATTCGAAGGCTCGTCGCATAATGAATTCAAATTCAGCCCGCTGATCTCGGTCGGCCGCCAGGGCGCCGGGCCGCGCTTTTCTTCGCGCAACGACAATCCTTCCTTCGCCCTCATCGACAAGGGCGCCTTCCGCGCCGGTATCGTCGGCAGGTTCGTCCCGTCGCGCGATGACGGCGACGGCAACGAGCTGAAGGGCATGAAGAAGGTCAAATGGGGCGCCGAAGCCGGTGGTTTTGTCGAAGTCTACCCGACCGATTTCCTGCGCGCCCGTGCCGAAGTCCGCCAGGGCATCCGCGCGCATGACGGCGTCGTCGCCGATCTCGCCGTCGATGCCTTCACCGATATCGCGCCCGACCTGCAGCTATCAGGCGGTCCGCGCGCGACCTTCGCCACCAGCGGCTATTACGACGCCTATTACGGCGTCAACGCCAGGCAGGCGGCGGCAAGCGGGCTTGATCCCTATAAACCCTCGTCGGGCATCCAGTCCTATGGCGCCGGCACGGCGCTCACCTGGAAGGCGACGGAAAACCTCCAGGCAAGTTCCTTCCTCGAATATAAGCGGCTGGCCGGTCCCGCCGCCGACAGCAGCCTCGTGCGCGAACGCGGCTCGAAGAACCAGCTGCTGATCGGCGTTTCAGCGACCTACAAGTTCAATTTCTCTCTGCAGTGAGGGACGGCACTGCGCGTCGTTCAGGCGCGCAACGACGCCGTAACGCTTTGAATCGCCGCATAATTTCACCCCCGGATCGATTCCGGTCGAGGGAATGGCGAGCAGCGGCGCAATGATCGCTTCTTGACCGGATCGGCGGCCCGCCGCTAGATGAGCGGCATGCACGATACTGGCGACTTCCACGACCGCGTTTCCGACGCACCTTCCGATAACTGGGTCTACCGGATCCTGCCGGCATGGCTCTGGCCCTATGCGCAGCTTGCGCGCTGGGACCGCCCGATCGGCTGGCAGCTCTTGATGTGGCCGTGCTTCTGGTCGGCGACCCTTGCCGCCAATGCGGCGATCGGCGAGGGGATCTACTCCGGCAGCGTGCTGGTGTCTCACCTGTTTCTGTATTTCATCGGCGCGGTCGCCATGCGCGGCGCCGGCTGCACCTATAATGATCTCGTCGACCACGAGATCGACATGGAAGTGGCGCGCACGCGGTCGCGTCCGCTCCCCTCCGGCCGCGTCACCCGCCGCCGGGCGAAGATCTTCATCGGCCTGCAGGCGCTGGTCGGCCTCTTCGTGCTCTTGCAGTTCAACTGGTTTACCGTTTTTCTCGGCGTGCTCTCGCTTGGCATCGTGGCGCTTTATCCCTTCGCCAAACGTTTCACCGACTGGCCGCAATTCTACCTGGGACTTGCCTTTTCCTGGGGCGCATTGATGGGCTGGGCCGGCATATCAGGCGGTCTCTCCTTCGCTGCCGTCCTGCTTTATGCCGCCTCCGTCGCCTGGACGATCGGTTACGACACGATCTATGCGCATCAGGATAAGGAGGATGACGAGCTGATCGGCGTCCGCTCCACCGCGCGGCTGTTCGGCGACAGGACGCGGCAATGGCTGATCGGCCTTTATGGGCTGACGCTGGTGCTGATGTTCATCGCTTTTCTGCTCGCCGACGCCAATCTCATCGCGTTTCTGGCTTTGCTCGGCGCCGCCGGCATGTTCGCCTGGCAGATCGTCCGGCTCGATATCGACGATGCCGCCCAATGCCTGGCGCTCTTCAAATCGAACAACCGCGTCGGCCTGATCATCTTCTTCGGCCTCTTCGTCTCGCTGCTCTTCGCCATTCCCTGAATGGGACGATGCATGAAACGATAAACCCGGCGCGGGCGCCGGGTTTCAAAATGGTTCCGAAGCGACGTTCCCGAATGGAATTGTCGCGTTTTTGTTCAGTTGCGGGCGATGATTTCCTTACCTTCGATCTTCATCGCGACACCCAGCCGGCCGGTGGTGCGGCGCACGAGGAAGCGCGGGCGGCGATTGGCGAAGTAGGAATGACGGCGGCGGGGCTTGATGTCGCTGGTGCGCAAGGCGCCAATATGCTCTTCGAGCGGACGCGCGACGCCGTCGGCTTCGACCATCAGCATCGGGATGCGGAAGGCTTCGGACCAGTTGCGCCAGTCGGCGGCGATGTCGCTGAGATCATGGGCGACGAGCAGCGGAATGCAGAGCTCCGGATCGGCGTGGTGAAGCTCGAGCGTCACGGTGACTTCGCCGTCGCCATGGTCGATGGCGCGGGCGGCGACACCCTGGAAGACGCGCTTCGGCAGCGCAATCGAGAGCGGCAGGCCGCTGGAGGGCAGGACCTTGCGCAGGACCGCGCCGCGTTCGTCTATCGTGATACTGACGTCATCCGAACAATCATGGATGGCATAGCTGACCTGCTGGGGAAAGCGGGACGGATCGAGGCGTAACGTCGTGCCAGCCCAGGCGGGCTTCATAACGGGATTGTTCATTTCATTCTACCCTTGTCTTACCTGAGAGCCGATTTCCGGTCTTCTCCTTGGGACTTTTCGTCCTCTATGGCCGACAATAGGCACCCGCCCTTCCGTACAGCTTAAAAATTGCGGTTAAGAAAACTTTGCCTCCTCTGATGGTTATCAAAACCGAATCCGGCAAGGTTTCCGGAAGGTGAACGGTGCGATGTCCTGAAACGATGCATCCAGAGGTAAGCCTCAGGTAAGCTTTCCATGGCAAAATGTGCTCACCAGCAGTTCGTCGTTCTTTTAGAAATTTTGGGTGAAAAGGGCGCTTTTCATGATCTCGGCTTCCCTCGCATATACGATCCTGTCGCGGGATATGACGTCCAGCCTCAACAAGGTTGCGTCGCAGGCGACGGTCAAGAAGGATGCTCAGTACTACGCCGACCATATCAACAAGGTCGAAAACGTCGACGACTTCCTCGGCGACTACAAGCTCTACAGCTATGCGATGAAGGCCTATGGTCTCGAGGACATGACCTATGCCAAGGCCTTCATGAAGAAGGTGCTCGAAAGCGATCTCACCGACCCCGACAGCTACGCCAACAAGCTTTCCGATACGCGTTACCGCGAGTTCGCCGCCGCCTTCAATTTCAACGCGCCGGCCAAGGATGTGCAGACGGACGCACAGGAAGACGACCTGATCGGCCTCTACAAGCAGTCCTTCATCGATGCCGACAAGGCCGCGGCCGCCGAGAGCACCTATTACAGCAACAATATCGATAGCGTGCAGAGCGTCGACGACCTTGTTAACAACACCCGGCTGCGCACCTATGTGCTGAAGACCTTCAACATCGATCCGACCTACGCGTCGACGACTTTTCTGCGGCAGGTGCTGACGAGCGATCTCAGCGACCCCACGAGCGTCGTCAACACCCAAGGCGGCGACAAGTACAAGGCGCTTGCCGCCCAGTTCAGCTTCAATGCCGACGGCACCGTCAACGGCACGGCGCAGACCGCCGCGCAAAAGGCCTCGGTCATCGAGTCCTACACCCTGAATTCCCAATCCGTCATCATCGACAATTCGGTCGGCTCGGATGTCTATTACGTCGGTCAGACGGCGGCGGACTACAACAAGGCCTATTACACGGCGAAGATCGGCACGATCACCAATGTCGACGATCTGGTCGCCGACAAGCGCCTGACTTCCTACATCACGACGGCCTACAGCATGGGCGCCGACTTCACCGCGGCCGCGCTGCGCACGGTGCTGACCGATCCCAGTTATGCACAGCTGATGGGCTTTACCAATGTCTACAATGCTTTCAACTTCAAGGCTGACGGGTCGGCCTCGAGCACGGCGCGCGTCCAGTCGGTCGATCAGTCAAACAATCTGAAGGCGGCCGCATCGAGCACGACCAACTATTATTCCGTCACATCGCAGTCGAGCAGCATCACCAATGTCGACGCCCTGCTGGCCGATAGTGTGCTGGCGCGCTACATCAAGGATGCCTACGGTCTCGGCACGAGTTTCAGCAATGCCGACCTGAAGAACATCCTGACCGATTCCACCTATGCCGCGGCCCAGGGCCATGCCGATCTCAATGCCGACTTCAACTTCCAGGCGGACGGCTCGATCAACGGTTCCGTGATCCAGACTGCGGCGCAGCGGAAATCGACCACCGACAAGTCGGCGGCGAATGCAGCGCACTTCAACAGCATGATCGGCAGCGTCACCAATGTCGACGACATCATGTCGGATGCGGTTTCGGTCAGCTATCTCAGAAACAGCATGCAGATCGCAGACAGCGTCTCCGACGCGACGTTGAGGACTTTCCTCGTCGACCGCACGGCTGCCAGCGCCCAGGGCTACAGCGACGTTCACGACCTCTTCAATTTCAAATCGGACGGTTCGATCGCGACCCTTTACGCCTCGCAGACGGCGACGCAAAGCGCCAGCACCACCAGCAAGGCCGACAATGGGGCAGTCTACTACCAGTCGACCATCGCCGGCATCTCGAACGTCGACCAGTTGCTGACCGACCAGAAGCTGAACAATTTCGTGCGCAACGCCTACGGCATCCCGTCGACGGTCAACGATGTCGCTCTTCGCGCTATCCTGACCGATCAGAGCGGCACCGGCACCTATGCCGACGTTGCCGCCGCCTTCAATTTCAAGGCGGACGGCACGCTCGAGGACGGCATGGCTGCGCAGACGGCGTCCCAGATCAGCAGCACGAAATTTGCCGCCTCGGCGCGCACGGATGATTATTCCGCCAGGATGTCGACGATCAGCAATGTCGATGAGCTGCTTGCCGACAGCGCCATCACCAATTTCCTGAAGAGCACCTACAATCTGCCGTTCAATATTTCGGACGCCGATCTGAAGAGCATCCTGACCGATGCGACGGCCGCTGCCGCAGCCGGCCATGCCGATCTCAATGCCGACTTCAATTTCGCTGCCGACGGCTCGCTTCCTGTCGCCACCTCGGCCCAGACGGCCGATCAGGCACAGACCACCAACGACAATTATGCGGCGCGCTACGACGACGAACGCGACGAGGCGATCGACGAGGTCCTATCCAACTACCAGAAGCTTATGGCCGACAGCAGCAGCCTGCTGAATTTCTCCGACGTCACCAGCGTCAATGATTTCCTGCGCAGCAATTCGTCGGCCGATTTCAGCAAGGGCAACGACAACCTGCCGGATCTCTTCCACGTGGCGCTGCAGGCCTTCGGTCTGACCGACCAGGAGGTCTCGCGCTCGATGATGCGCAAGATCCTGACGAGCGATGCCTACGACCCGAATGGCTATGTCGCCTCGCTCAAGGATGAACGCATCACCAACCTTGCCCGCGCCTTCAATTTTGGCCCCGACGGCAAGGCGGCATCACCCTTCCAGGCACTGCCCGACGCGACCATGGCCAAATACGCCACCGACTACAGATCGCATATCACCATGCTGATGAAGGACGGTCCGGTGAAGGACAAGGCGGCGAAGGACGCGACGGCTGAGGTCGACTATTTCGCCAAGGGCATGGCGAAGGTGAAGTCGCTCGACGATTTCCTCGACGACAGCCGCCTGACCGACCTGGTGCTGAAAGCGAACAATCTTGACCCGAAGGATTACGACAAGGCGACGCTGAAGAAGATCTTCACCTCCGATCCCGACGACAAGAAGAGCTATCTCAACGCCACCGCCGATGCTCGTTTCAAGGACATCGTCGCCGCCTTCAACTTCGACAAGGACGGCAATCTGACCCGTGCCAAGATGGGCACCATCCAGAACAAGGCGGCCGAGGAGCACACCCAGGAGCTCTATGTCCAGCAGACGATGGAAACCCAGGAGGGCGAATCCAACGACGGCGTTCGCCTGGCGCTCTATTTCAGCCGCAAGGCCCCGAGCATCACCTCGATCTATTCGATCCTCGGCGACAAGGCGCTCTATCAGGTCATCACCACGGCCTACAGCCTGCCGTCGCAGATTTCGGGCATGGACGTCACCAAGCAGGCCGATCTCATCAACCGCTTCGTCAAGCTCGAGGATCTCCAGGATCCGAAGAAGGTCGACAAGCTGCTGCGGCGGTTCACCGCTATGTACGACGTCCAGAACGCCACCCAGCAGTCGCCGGCACTGCAGATCCTGACCGGCGGCGGCACGCAGTAAATCTAAGGTAATTTCAGGAAAGCGGGCAGTGGCGCAAATGGCTGCCCCTCACCCTAACCTTACCGGGGTCGACCCCGGTCGGTGGCGGCAGCCGGATGAGGGCCGGTCTCGCCGACCTCACGGCTCGAGGCTGACGACCTTGTCCGGGTTCATGATATTGGCGGGGTCGAAGGCGCGCTTGATGCGGCGCATCAGCTCGATTTCGATCACTGGGCGGATTGCCGCCAGTTCGTCGCGCTTCAGCTGACCGATGCCGTGCTCGGCCGAGATCGAGCCGCCATGGGCAAGCACCAGCCCATGCACGATATGGTTCATTTCGCGCCAGCGGGCGATGAAGGCGGCCTTGTCGGCGCCGACCGGCTGGGAAATATTGTAATGGATATTGCCGTCGCCCATATGGCCGAAGGCGCAGATGCGGGCGCCCGGCATCGCCGCCATCACCGCCTCTGCGGCCTCGGCCATGAAATGCGGGATCCTCGACACCGGCACGGAGACATCGTGCTTGATCGACCCGCCTTCCGGCTTCTGGGCATCCGACATGCTCTCGCGCATGTGCCAGATCGCCTTCTGCTGCGCCAGGGAGGCGGCGATTGCGGCATCCAGCACCAGCCCGGCCCCAAACCCCTGTTCCAGCACGCCGTTCATCATCCGCTCCGCCGTCTCGGCCGAGTCCGAGGTCGAAATGTCGATGAGCACGTACCAGGGATAGGCGGCATCCAGCGGATCGCGCACGCCGTCGATATGGCGCGTGGTGATCTCGACGCCGAAACGCGGCATCAGCTCGAAACCGGTGAGCGAGGTGCCGCAGAGGCTGGAGGCCAGGTTGAAGAGGGCAAGCGCATCCTCGACCGAATTCAGGCCGGCAAACGCCACCTGATGGCCGAGCGGCTGCGGGAAGAGCTTCAGCACGGCGCCGGTGATGATGCCGAGCGTGCCTTCGGCGCCGATGAAGAGATCGCGCAGATCGTAGCCGGTATTGTCCTTCTTCAGGCGGCGCAAGCCGTCCCAGATTTCGCCGGTCGGCAGCACCACTTCGAGGCCGAGGCAGAGCTGCCGCATATTGCCATAGGCAAGCACGGCCGTGCCGCCGGCATTGGTGGATAGATTGCCGCCGATGCGGCAGGAGCCCTCGGAGCCGAGCGACAGCGGAAACAGCCGCCCATGCGCCTCGGCTGCCTTCTGCACCTCGGCCAGGATGGCGCCGCCATCGGCCACCAGCACGTTCGCCACCGGATCGACATCGCGGATCCTGTTCATGCGATCGAGCGACAGGATGATATCGCACTTGCCGGCACGCGGCGTCTGGCCGCCGACGAGGCCGGTATTGCCCGTCTGCGGCACGATCGCCGTTCCGGTCTCGGTCGCAAGCTTCATGATATCAGAGACTTCCTCGACCGAGCCCGGCTTCAGGAGGAGAGGGGAGGAGCCGCGATAGAGCCCGCGGTTTTCGATCAGATGCGGCGCCAGATCGGCCTCGCCGCGAAGCGCGTATTTTTCGCCGACGATGGCGACGAAGCGGTCGAGCAGTTCGGTGGAAATGCTGGGGCTGCTCATCGGGCTCGATCCTCCATTCTCAAGGCGACCGCAAAGCGGTCGTCCGGGCCAATCCAGGTCTTTCAGTCGCGGGGTGCGGCTGCCCGCTGCAGGCGGTCGTTGATCGCTTCGCCGAGCCCCTCTTCGGGAATCGGCGAAAAGGCGATGCTCGATGCCCCGCTGGCATCGGCCCGCTTCATGTAGTCGAAAAGATTGGCCGCCGCCTCGGCGAGATCGCCGCGCGGGCTGAGGTCAAGGACGATCCGCGCGCCGTTGGCGCCGGAGACCGCCGCGCTGCCGAAGGCGATCAGCGCTTCGCCGGGTTCCACCGTCGTCGCATTGAGGCGCACCGAAGCGCCCGGCGCGTAATGCGAGGCGAGCATGCCTGGCGCCTCGATTGCCGCCGAGGCCGTTTTCGCACGCAGCAGCGGCTGGCCCGCGACGCGCTCGATCTCGCGCGCCGCCAGTCCACCCGGTCGAAGCAGCCGCAGCCGGCCGCCCTCTGCCTTGACGATCGTCGATTCGACGCCGACGGCACTTGGGCCTGCATCGAGGATCAACGGGATCCGCGCGCCGAGATCGGCGTCGACATGGGCGGCACTCGTGGCGCTGATCCCGCCCGACGTATTGGCGCTGGGCGCTGCGAGCGGCCGTCCGAAGGCGGCGATCAACGCGCCGGCAAACCCTTCCGGCACACGGACGCCGACGCTGTCGAGCCCGGCGGTCGCCAGCGAATGGATCGGACTATCAGGCTTCAGCGGCAGCACCAGCGTCAGCGGCCCGGGCCAGAAGGCCGCAGCGAGTGCCCGCGAGAGCGGGTCGAATTCGGCATGTTCTTCGGCCATTGCCAGATTGGCCATATGGCAGATCAGCGGGTTGAAACGCGGCCGTCCCTTTGTCTCGTAGATGTGGGTGATGGCGACAGGATTGGTGGCGTCGGCTGCAAGGCCGTAGACGGTCTCGGTCGGGATGGCGATGGCAAAGCCGTCGGCAAGAGCGGCTGAGGCCGCTTCGATCGCTGCCTGCCTGTCTGCCTTTATGTCGATTATGCGCGCCATGTCCTGCCCATAAATTAGCCCCGGCAGTCATTAGGCTTTCCGTCGGCGGCGATCAATCGCCTTATAGCTGCCGGATGATTTCACGCAGCTGTTCGTTGCGGGCGCCGAGCAGGAGGATGTTGCGGATCGCTGCCTGCGGATCATGGGTACGGAAGAGCAAGCCGTTGCCGCGCACCGACCGGTCGATGGTCATCTTTTCCGTGGAGTTCTCGCCCGGTTTGATGGCGACGGCGAAATACATGCGGGAATAGCCGACATCGATGCGCTCGAAGAAATTGTCGTTCTCGCCGATGTCGGAATAGAAATTGGCGATGTAGAAAGCCCAGCTCACGTCCTCGTAATGGGCGAATTTCGTCCGCGAGGCGGTGACGTGGCAATAGCCGAGATGCGGGCTGTCCTCCAGCGTCCGGTGGAAGATCATCTTCGGAAACTGGATCGAGTGGTGAAAGCCGTTGATGTGCTGATGCGTCTTCTCGCCGGCAACCTGCAGCTTGCGCGCGGTCTTTGCTGCGACCTCATCATGGGTGAGATAGCGCTTTTCCTCTGCCAGCCAGTGGCGCCGGTCGCGGGGGATGCGGCCGGTGCGCAGGAATTCGGAATGCGCGGCAATCAGCTGCGGCTCCTGCGATCTGCTCGCATCTTTCGCGTCGAAATAACGGAGTTTGGCCATGGTTCGCGTTCTTCGGTCGGTCGGTAATCGTTAGAAGGATAAGACGGTATGCTTAAGGCGATGTTAAAAATGAGCCGGTGGCCGGCCGGCTGACCGGCAGGCGCCGGCAGATGTCGCAAACGCGACGGCGATCGATGTCAGGCAGCCGACCTCTTGCGTGACGGCTCTTTACGCCATGTCGCAATTGAGGATAATTGCCCGGAGAGTCGGACGATGAGAGTCGGGCGATGTGATCGACCGGGATGAGCCGCTTCAAGCCTTGCCGCATCCTGTCGTCAATTTCGAAGCCGATGTCGCATTACAACCAAGCGGCAACCATGCTCGGTGATTAAATGGCGCCATGAACAATTCTCCCGAAGGAGAAGGAAGCGGGCGCGCTTCCGCCAGCCCTCTGTTCGAGGGTGGCAACCGGGTGCACGAGGACATGAAGATGGATATTCGCAGCAACGTTTTGCGTCAGCTCAAGAGCCGCCGTGAGGGCTTCAGCCTCGAACAGCCGTTCTACATAGACGAGGATTATTTCCAGCTCGACATGGAGATGATCTATTATCGCGACTGGCTGTTCATCGGCCATGATTGCGAACTGCCGAAGCCGGGCGCCTATTTCACCGTCCAGATCGGCAGCTATCCCGTCGTCATCGTCCGCGGCAAAGACAATGTCATCCGCGCCTTCCACAACAGCTGTCGCCATCGCGGCTCGCGCGTCTGCACCAAGGAGCACGGCTCCTCCGTGCGGCTCGTCTGCCCCTACCATCAGTGGACCTATGATCTCGAAGGCAAGCTCGCCTTCGCCCGCCACATGGGCGATGATTTCGACAAGACCGGCTTCAATCTGAAACCCGTCCATTGCGAAGTCGTCGCAGGCTATGTCTTCATCTGCCTTGCCAACACCGCCCCGGATTTCCAGCCGGTGCGCGACAAGATCGAACCCTATGTCGCGCCGCACCGGATCAGCGAGAGCAAGGTCGCCTTCCAGAGCACGATCATCGAGAAGGGCAACTGGAAGCTCGTCTGGGAAAACAACCGCGAGTGCTATCACTGCGCCGCCAATCATCCCGAACTCTGCCGCACCTATCCCGAAGCCCCGAGTGTCACCGGCACGGATGGCGGCGCCGACGATCCGGAGATCGCCGGCCATTGGGCGCGCTGCGAGGCTGCCGGCCTGCCGAGCAAGTTCCAGATTTCGCCGGACGGCCAGTTCCGCACCGCCCGCATGCCGCTGATCGAAGATGCCGAAAGCTACACCATGTCGGGCAAGCGCGCCGTCAAGCGCCCGCTCGCCGACGATATCTCGATCAGCCATATCGGCACCATGCTGCTCTTCCACTACCCGACGACCTGGAACCACCTGCTCGGTGACCACGCCATCTCCTTCCGCGTGCTGCCGCTCAGCGCCAACGAGACGGCGGTGACGACCAAGTGGCTCGTCCACAAGGACGCCGTCGAAGGCGTGGATTACAATCTAGAGGAACTGACCCACGTCTGGACCGAGACCAACGACCAGGATCGCCGGATCGTCGAGGAAAACGCCTTCGGCATTCACTCGCCCGCCTATGAGCCCGGCCCCTATTCGTCGCTGCATGAAGGCGGCGTCATGCAGTTCCTCGAATGGTATTCGAACTTCATGGTGAACCGTCTGCAGGGCGACCAGGCGAAAATCTCGGCCGTTGCCTGAACGCACACTGGCTGAGCCGGGCGGTTAATGTCCGGTTCAGTTCGGATTCTCTAAAAGGAAGCTGCCGGTCCCGGCGGCTTTTGGAACCATTCAGGGGCAAAAGCGTTGCTAGGCAGGCGGTGCTCGCTGTTGAATGGGAGAAAACAATGATCGGGCTGAGAAACAAGATTGCAACCGCAGTTCTGGCCGCCGCCGTCGTTCTGACGGGCTTTGCGCCGTCGCAGGCCATCCAGATGCCGACCGCTCCGCAGGTGGAAAAATCCTCGGCGGTCGAGGACGTCCAGTACCGCCGTTATTATCGCCGCGATTATTACCGGCCCGGCTATCGCCCCGGCGCCTATTACCGGCCCGGCTACTACGGCGGCTATCGCGGATATTCCTATTATCGCCCGGGCTATCGCCATTATAACGGCTACTGGTATCCGCTCGCCGCCTTCGGCGCCGGCGCAGTCATCGGCGGCGCCATCGTCGCCCAGCCGCGTTACGTCGAGCCCGCGCCCCGCATGGGTTCAAGCCACGTCGCCTGGTGCGCCAACCGCTATAGGTCCTATCGCGCCTACGACAATACGTTCCAGCCCTATAACGGCCCGCGCCAGCAGTGCTATTCGCCGTATTGAGGCAGGAAGCGCGCCGCGCTTTCGATCGCTCCGTGTCAATGCGGTGTGATGTGGTAGTCGTAACACCGCGCCATTCGCTGCATCGGCGGCGAGTTTGGCTGGAGCGTTCCCCCACCCTCCGTCATCCTCGGCCTTGAGCCGAGGATCCGTGCCCGCTGCTGATGGAGGCCCACATGGATCCTCGGGTGAGGCCCGAGGATGACGGAGGGTGGGGCGAGCTCTGTGGCAAGTTCCGCGACGTGTGATGGATAGCGAACCCAAGCTTCCCCCGCCAGTCACGCCAAACGCTTCCGCCTCAAAGAATATCCACCCGCCGCAGCAGCCACCAGGCAAACGCAATGGACGCGACGATCAGGGCGACGGCGTATTCGGTGCCGTAGTCGCCGACGGCGAAGGGCAGGTTGGCGGTGTTCATGCCGAAGAAACCGGTCACCAGGGTCGGCGGCAGCAGGAAGGCCGTCATGATCGACAGCAGATAGAGGTGGCGATTGGTTTCGGAGGATTGTTTCGAATCGATTTCTTCGTGCAGCAGGCGCGCCCGGTCCTGCAGCGCATAGATATCGTGGTCTACCGTTTCCAGCCGGCTGGTCAGGCGCCGCGCCACATCGTCGAAGCCGAAGGGCATCTCGTCGTCGTCGGCCGCCGCCGCACGGCGCATCAGCGCCAGCACCGTGCGCAGATGCCGATGCAGCCTGACCACGGTTCGCCGCACAGGCGCTAAGCGCCGGCGTTCGTCGCGCGGCGCGTTGTCGTAGACGATATCCTCGATCTGGTTCAGCTCTTCGGTGAGTTCGATGACGATCGTAATCAGCGTGCGCTGGAATTCGATCACCAGCAGTTCGAACAGATCGACCGGCCGCGAAAATTTGCCCGGGTTCTTCTCGATCAGCGCCCGCGCCCGTTCGACGCTGCGCAGCGGCTGCAGCCGCGTGGTGATGATGAAGCGATCGGACATGGCGAAATGCAGCCAGCCGAGATTGTTGGTGTCCTGGGCGAAATCGCGCTGGCAATCGACGAGCGTGCCATAGAGCATCTGCTCGTCGACGGTGATGGCCGCATGCGTATCCCGCGTCGTCAGCGCCGATTTCGCATCCTCCGTCAACCCGTCCAGGGTTTCGAGCAAGGCCGGCACCCGGGCGTCGACGAGGTTGAGGTGCAGCCAGTAGAAACAGTTGTCGGCGGCCAGTTCCGCCACCGTCGCACTATTGTTTAGTCGCACCGCGGTCTTTTCGTCGGGCGAGAAACGATAGGCCCAGACGAAACCGGGTATGGTGACGGGCAATGTATCCATTGGTCGCCGATCCTTTGCGAAGGCGATATCGTTCTTTAAAGTGTCTTCATGACGTTCATTTGCGCAAGGGTGCAAGAGCCAAGCGCCATGTTCAGGCAAACTATCACATGGCAGCCAAAGAAATCGAAATTGACGTTTACGTAAAAATCAATTAGCCCTTGCCTCGGAGGGGCTTTGCTGGGGTGCGAGGCCGTCTGCGGAGGAAAAGAGCATGTACAAGGCGCCCGTCGAGGAAATCGCGTTCACGTTGAAGCACGTAGCGGGCATGGGCGAGGCGATGTCACAAGGGCTGCTCGGTGATCTCGGCGAGGATCTCGTCGACGCCATCCTGGCCGAGGCGGGACGTTTTGCCACAGAGGAAGTGGCGCCTCTCGCCGACATCGGAGACCGCCAGGGCGCCCGTCTGGAGGGCGGCGAAGTCCGGCTGCCGGATGGCTGGCGCGATCTCTATCGCAATTGGATCGCCGGCGGCTGGAACGGACTGACCGCCCCCGAGGCGTTTGGCGGCCAGGCGCTGCCGCATATGCTGAATGTCGCGGCGCTGGAAATGTGGAACTCCGGCTCCATGGCCTTTGCGCTCGCCCCGACGCTGACGATGGGCGCCATCGAGGCGGTCAGCACCCATGGCAGCGCTGCGCTGAAAGACAAATATCTGGAGAAGATGGTGTCAGGCGAATGGACCGGCACCATGAACCTGACCGAGCCGCATGCCGGCTCCGATCTCGGCGTGCTGAAAGCCCGCGCCGAACGCCGCGATGACGGCAGCTACCGTCTGTTCGGCCAGAAGATCTTCATCACCTGGGGCGAACATGACGCAGCCGACAACATCATCCATCTGGTGCTGGCCCGGTTGCCGGACGCGCCGGCCGGCACGCGCGGCATCTCGCTCTTCCTGGTGCCGAAATTCCTGGTCAACGACGACGGATCGCTTGGGCCCCGCAACGATCTCTTCTGCCATTCGCTCGAGCACAAGCTCGGCATCCATGGTTCGCCGACCTGCACGATGATCTACGGCGACGGAAAATTCGGCAGTGAAAAAGGCGCTGTCGGATGGCTGGTCGGCGAGGAGAACAAGGGACTGGCCTGCATGTTCACGATGATGAACAACGCCCGCCTTGCCGTCGGCATGCAGGGCGTGGCGATCTCGGAGGCCGCCACCCAGAAAGCAGTCGCCTATGCCAGGGAACGCACCCAGGGCAGGGCGCCGGGTTCAACCAGCGCCGGCATGAGCCCGATCGTCGAACATCCCGATGTCGCCCGCATGCTTCTGACCATGAAGGCGCTGACCCAAGGGGCACGCGCCATCTCCTATGCCTGCGCTCACGCGATCGACATGTCCCATCGCGCCGGTGACGATCGTCGCCACTGGCAGGAGCGCGCCGCTTTGCTGACGCCGATCGCCAAATCCTTTTCGACCGATGCCGGCGTCGACGTCGCCTCGCTCGGCATTCAGGTGCATGGCGGCATGGGCTTCATCGAGGAGACAGGCGCGGCGCGGTATCTCCGCGATGCCCGCATCGCCCCGATCTATGAGGGTACCAACGGCATCCAGGCGATCGACCTCGTCACCCGCAAGCTGCCGCTCTCCGGCGGCGAGCAGGTGAACGGCTTCGTCACCGAGCTTCAGCAGATCGCCGATAGCGTCCGCGGCTCCAATCTCGATGGTTTCGGCGAGACTGCCGTAAGGCTCGATGCCGCGATCGTCGATCTCGAACAGACGACCGCCTGGCTGATGAAGGCGCTTGCCGAGGAGAGAGCCGCCGAGGCGCTCTCGGGCGCAACGCCCTATCAGCGCCTCTTCGGCCTCGTGCTCACCGGCTGTTACCTCGCCAAGGGCGCTCTCGCCGAGGCCGCCGATGGCGCAGGTGAGGGCCGCATCGCGCTCTGCCGCTTCTCTGCCGAAAACCTGCTCGCCGAGACCGCAGCCCTTCGCGACCGGGTCGTCAATGGCGCGGCAAGCCTTGCCGCCGCCCGCATCCTGCTTGCCTGAGGAGACCCCATGACCGACCACATCATCGTCGAGCAGCCTTCCGCCTATCCCGGCGTCCAGTCCATCCGCTTCAACCGGCCGGAAAAGAAGAACGCCATCACCCGCCCCATGTACCGCATCATGGCCGATGCTTTGAATGCGGCCAATGCCGATCCCGGCATCCGCGCCACCGCCTTGCTCGGCACCGAAGGCTGCTTCTCGGCCGGCAACGACCTGAACGATTTTCTCGCTGCCGCAATGGGCGGCCGCGGCCTGGAGCAGGAGATCCTCGATTTCCTCTATGCGCTGGTGAATGCCGAAAAACCCGTCGTTTCCGGCGTCGATGGTCTGGCGGTCGGCATCGGCACGACGATCCATCTCCATTGCGACCTGACCGTCGCCTCCAGCCGCAGCCAGTTCCGCACGCCCTTCGTCGATCTGGCGCTGGTGCCGGAGGCCGGTTCCAGCCTCGTCGCGCCGCGGCTGATGGGACATCAGCGCGCCTTCGCCATGCTGGCCGCCGGCGAAGCATTTTCGGCCGAGGAGGCAAGGCAAGCCGGTCTGGTCTGGAAGGTTGTCGAACCAGGCGAGGTCGATTCACTGACGCTTGGCCTGGCTGCCAAACTCGCGGCCAAGCCGCCGGAGGCGCTGCGCATCGCCCGCGATCTTATTCGCGGCGATCGTGGCGAGATCATCGCCCGGATTGACGAAGAGGCCCGCTATTTCTCCGCGCGGCTGAAAAGCGCCGAGGCCCGGGCGGCCTTCGAAGCCTTCATGCGCCGCTAAACGTCGCCTGACATCGTTTTTCAGGCAGCCGGCACATTGAATACTTCGCCGGCCCTGAGCGGCCGAAACCGTTCGGGGGGAATATCATGCTCGCTCATTGCGTCTTGCAACGCTCTTGCCGGCGCGTCGACCGCTTCATTTGTCAGTTGGAACGTGGCGAAGTGATGCCCGGCCACATAGGCCGCATTTGCTAACTTCATCCCCATCACCGCCTCCCGCGGATTCTGGTGCTGCCCTTTCATGAACCAGCGCGGCTCATATGCGCCGAAGGGTAAAATAGCCAAGCGAAAGCTGCCATGTTTCCGCTGTGCCGCTTTGTAATTGATGCCGTGGTGAAAGCCCGTATCTCCGACGTGATAAATTTTTCCGGCTGGAGTCGACAAAACGAATGACGCCCAGAGTGCCATCCGGCGATCGGTGGTTCCGCGCGCGGACCAATGGTGTGCCGGCTCTGCATCAATGCTTATTCCGGCGTGGGAAATGTGCTCGCCCCAGTCCATCGATGTCGTCTGTATATCGGGCACGGCACGGCGAATGATCGTGTCATTGCCGAGTGGCGTCACGACACGCGGCCGATGCTTCGCACCCAACCGCCTGAGCGTTGCGATATCGAGATGATCATAGTGATTGTGCGATACCAGCACGAGATCGATTGGCGGCAAATCATCGAACGCGATGCCTGGTGGGACGACGCGCTTGGGTCCGGCAAAAGCGAAGGGACTTGCGCGTTCCGACCACACCGGGTCGGTGAGGATATTGAGCCCGGCGACCTGCACGAGCAGTGTTGCATGACCAACCATGGTCACCCTTAGATCCTCGCCGTCCACGCATGGATCCGGCTTGGCCGCCGGGTACGGACTTGGGACCGATTGCGGCCAACGCTGACGGCCACCGCCGAATTGCCAGCGCAGCAGATCGCGGAAACCAAGGGGCTCGATGCCGTCGGGATTGAAGAAATGCGTGCCGTCGAAATGATCGGACACCGGGCCGTTATAGTAGGGGTTGCGCCTTTTGGTCTTTCCGACAGGCACGCCTATTTCTCCAGTGTCGCCACCACCTCGACATGCGAGGTCCAGAGGAACTGGTCGATCGGCGTTACGCCAGTGATCCGGTAGCCGCCCTCGACGAGGATCGCGAGGTCGCGCGCCAGCGTCAGCGGATTGCAGCTGACGGCCGCGATCTTCTTCACGCCTGAGCGGGCAAGTTCCTTGCACTGGAATTCGGCGCCGGCGCGCGGCGGATCGAAGACGACGGCGTCAAAGGGCTTGAACTCCTGCGTCATCAGGGGACGGCGGAAGAGATCGCGCTTTTCGACGCTGACCGGCTTCAGCCCCTGGGTGTTGCGGGCGGCGTGATCGAGGGCTGCGAGCGCCTTTGCCTCGGCTTCGACGGCATGCACGCGGCCGATCCGCGCCAGCTGCAGCGAAAACGTGCCGGCGCCGGCAAACAGATCGGCGATCCGTTTCGCCTTGCCCACATGAGCGAGCACCAGCTCCGCCATCGCCTGTTCCGCCGGCTTCGTTGCCTGGGTGAAACCGCCCGGCGGCGGCGCAACCTGGATGCCGCCGAAATCGACCAGCGGCTTCGACGGCTCGATGAGGATTTCGCCGTTCAGCGAAACGCGGGCGATGCCGCGCAGGCTGAGCACCGTCTCCACCGCCTTGCGCCGCTGCGGGTCGGAGAGTTTCTTCACCTCGTCGACCGAGATATCGAGGCCGGAAAGCGTTTCGAGCACGGAGATCCGGAAGGGCTCGGCATTGGTCGCCAGCGATGCGGCAATCGCCCTGATCGCCGGCAGTCGGGCGATGATCCCTGCCGACGAGATCGGACACTCCTCGATCGCGACGATATGATGGCTTTCGGCCTGGTTGAAGCCGATCAGCATGTCCTTCTCGGTCTTGCGTGCCGCAAACACCACGCGCCGCCGTTCGCCAGGGCGGGCCGGAACGATCTCGCCGACCTCGGGTGTCAGCCCTTTCGATTTCAGCGCGTCGATGACCAGCTGGCGCTTGAAGGCGCGGTAGGGGGCATCTGCCAGGTGCTGCAGCGTGCAGCCGCCGCAGGTGCCGTTCAGGCCATCCGGGCCGAAATGCCGGCAGGGCGGCTCCTGCCGGTCGGGCGAGGGCGTGGTGATCGACATGATCGTGCCCTGGCTCTTGACGCGGGCGATCGCCACCGTTTCCCCGGGCAGGGAGAAGGGTACATAGACAGGTCCGCCGGCATTGCTGGCGATGCCGTCGCCCTGGGCGCCGAGTTTTTCGATCGTGACGGTTTCGGTGCTCACGGTTTCAATCCTGCCAGAAGGAATTCCTGATTGCCGTCGCCGCCGGAAATCGGGGAGGGGATGAGGCCGAGGCTGTTCCAGCCCATGTCCTCGATGAACCAGCGCTGCAGTTCGGCAGCGACGGCGGGCGCCGAGGCGGGATCCTTCAGCAGTCCGCCCTTGCCGATCGCCTCGCGCCCTGCCTCGAACTGCGGCTTGACCAGCAGCACGGCGATAGCACCCGGCTCGGCGATCTCCAGCGCCGGCGCCAGCGCCAGCTTCAGCGAGATGAAGGAGACGTCGGAAACGATGAAGGTGGCGGGATGGCCGATATCATCTGCCGTCAGGTTGCGGGCGTTGAGGCCTTCCTTGCTGGTCACGCGCGGGTCGCCTGATATGCGCGGATGCATCTGCCCATGGCCGACATCGATCGCGGTGACATGGACGGCGCCCCTTTGCAGCAGCACCTCGGTGAAGCCGCCGGTGGAAGCGCCGATATCGAGACAGTGATGACCAGCGGGATCGAGCCGGAAATGCTCGAGCGCGGCGGCAAGCTTCAGCGCGGCGCGCGAGACATAGTCCTGCGCCGGATCGTCGATCTCGATGACGGCATGCTCGCCGAACAGCGCGCCGGCTTTGGTTACCACCTGGCCGCCGATCCTGACGGTGCCGCGCTGGACGGCGTCGCGGGCGCGCGAGCGGCTGGCGAAAAGGCCGCGGGAGACGAGAAGCTGGTCGAGACGTTGACTGTTTTGATCGGACATCGGCTGTGAATGACCGGCAAAGCCGCCGGTTGCAAGCATTTTGTTCCCAAGAGTGTCATTGACCCTCAAAAGCTTTCGGCGATAATCCTGCCGCGGCGATCGCGGGGCGGGCCGCAGACACGGGGGTGTTTTATGCTGAAGCTCTTCACTCTGCCTGTCGTGGGGCCCGTCGCGGTGGGGCCTATCGCTGCGGGGCTTGTTGCGGCGGGGATAGCATCGCCCGCATTTGCGAACGATACGATGGCCGAGGTCAAGACCGGCGGGCTGATCTTCGCCCAATCCGACGATGTCAGCATGGCGCAAGAGGATCTTTTCATCTCCGCTTCGGAAGTGCGGGTCGACTATGTCTTCGAGAACAGCTCCGACAAGGATGTCGAAAGCCTGGTCGCCTTCCCAATGCCTGACATCACGGGCCAGATCGACAACATCTCCGCCATATCAGATTATGACAGCGACAATTTCCTGCATTTTTCCACCGTGCAGGATGGCAGGCCGATCAGCGCCAAACTGCAGCAGCGCGTCGTCTCGCTCGGTATCGACGTCACCGACGAGTTCGCCAAACACGGCATTCCTGTCCTGCCCTACAGCCAGAAGACCGCCGAGGCGCTCGCCAAGCTTCCCGAAGCGGTCCGCAAGGACTGGATCGCCCGCGGCCTGATCTATTCCATGGGTGCGGGCGATGCCGGGGGCGATCTCGTGCCGCTCTGGACGCTGCGCTCGACCTATTGGTGGCGCACCACCTTTCCGGCGAAGAAGAAGGTCAGCGTCGAGCATCGTTACAAGCCGGCCGTCGGCGGCACCGTCGCCATCAGCTTTCTCGAAAATGGCGAGCCGAAGGGCGAACGCTTCGAGGAATATTCCCGCAAATACTGTCTGGACGGAGATTTCGTCAGGGTTGCCCAGCAGCGGGCCAGGGAAGCCGAGGCCGGAGGGGCGAACTATACCGAAAGCTGGATCTCCTATGTGCTGTCGACCGGCGCCAACTGGGCGGGGCCGATCCGGCGCTTCCAGCTGACGATCGACAAGGGCAAGCCCGCCAGCCTCATCAGCTTCTGCGGCAGCAACGTGCAGAAGATCGGTCCGACGACCTTCCGGATGACGGCTGAGGATTTCGATCCCGCGAAGGATTTCGACATCCTGATCCTCAATCCGCCGGAGGCGGCACAATAATCATCGGCCCCGACCGCCGCAGCGCACAAATTTAAACAAATTTAAAGCCCGTCCGCATAGGTTTGGCTTGATTGCAGCGGTTCGTCCGAACTGTTTCGTGCCATGACGGCGCCGGCATCCTATCGCCAATCATGTTCTCAGGTTCAGAAGTCCCTGCGGTTGCGCCTTTCGCGCCACCCGCCTTTTGCCGCGTCGACTGTCGTCAGGAGAAATCACCGATGTCCGCCAAAAACATATCCTTGAACGGTAAGCTTGCGGCCACGTTCGCAGCCCTCATTCTCATCTTCGTCGCCGTTTCCGCTTTCGTTTATTCCAAGGCGATGGCGTCGGCGGCCGCTTCCGCCGAGCAGGAAAAGTCCGAGCTGCTCGTCAACCAGATCGACGATGCGCTGCAGGCGATGCTCGAACAGGCCGTCAATCTGCGCGGCTTCATCCTTTTCCGCAGTGACAGCACCTATGGCGATGTCTTCGCCAATCGCGAGCGCATGCTGAAGGCGATTGCCGCTGCCAAGCAGACGGCGGCTGATGAGCCGCAGCTGGTCGAGATGATCGACGGCATGCAGAAGGCCGCCGACCTCTATTTCCATGAACTGGCCGAGCCGCAGACCAAGGCGCGCAAGGAAACCGACATGCCGATCGAAGAGGTCGTCAAGATCGGCGTCAACGCCACCAAGGGCCAGCTCGACGGCTTCCGCCAGGCCTCCGCCAAGATTAAGGCCAGCGCCCGTGAAAAGTCGAATGCGCTCGCCGCGGTCCGCGCCGATGCCAACCGCGATCTGAAGACGACGCTGCTTGCCGGCGGCATCCTCGCCTCGCTGGCCGCTGCCGTGCTCGCCTGGCTGATGTCGCGCACCATCGTCCGCCCGGTCGTCGGCATGACCGCGGCCATGGATCGCCTCGCCGGCGGCCAGAACGACATCGAGGTTCCGGCGGTTGAGCGCGGCGACGAAATCGGCCGCATGGCCCAGTCGGTGCTGGTGTTCAAGCAGGCTGCCATCGAGAAGCTGCGCCTTGCCGGCGAGACCGACCGCATGCGCGATGACGCCGAGCGCCAGCGCCGGGCAAACGACGAGCAGAAGGCGCGCGAGGAAGGCGAGCTTCGCCATGCCATCGACGCTTTGGCGGGCGGCCTTGCCGAGCTTGCCAATGGCGATATGGCCGGTCGTATCCAGACGCCGTTCGCCGCGCAATATGACAGCCTGCGCAATGACTTCAACCAGGCCGTCGAAAAGCTGCAGGCCGCTCTGCAGTCGGTCGGCCGCAACGCCTCGGCGATCAATGCCGGCGCCGGCGAAATCCGCTCGGCTGCCGACGATCTCGCCCACCGCACCGAGCAGCAGGCTGCCGCCGTCGAAGAGACCGCTGCAGCGCTTGAGGAAGTGACGACGACCGTACGCGACAGCGCCAAGCGCGCCGAGGATGTCGGCAATCTCGTCGAGCGCACCCGCCTCGGCGCCGAAAAATCCGGTGAAGTCGTCCGCAAGGCGGTCTCCGCAATGCAGCAGATCGAGAAGTCCTCGGGCGAAATCTCCAATATCATCGGCGTCATCGACGACATCGCCTTCCAGACCAACCTCTTGGCTCTGAACGCAGGCGTCGAGGCAGCGCGCGCCGGCGATGCCGGCAAGGGCTTTGCCGTCGTCGCCCAGGAAGTGCGCGAACTCGCCCAGCGTTCGGCCAAGGCCGCCAAGGAGATCAAGGCTTTGATCACCACCTCGGGCGAACAGGTCGTCGCCGGCGTCTCGCTCGTCGGCGAGACCGGCAAGGCGCTGGAAGCGATCGTTTCCGAGGTGCAGGAGATCAACCACCACGTCAACGCCATCGTCACCGCCACCCGCGAACAGTCGATCGGCCTGCAGGAGATCAACACCGCCGTCAACAACATGGACCAGGGCACGCAGCAGAATGCCGCCATGGTCGAGGAGCAGACTGCGGCAAGCCATGCGCTCGCCCAGGAGGCAAATGCCCTCGACGAGCTGCTGCGCCAGTTCAAGCTCGGCGAGGCAGCCCCAGCGCCGCGGGCAACCGTTGCCACCGCAAACGCCCGCCCGGTCGCCTCTCCGGCCCACGCTCTCACCCGCACCGTCGCCAAGGCCTTCGGCGGCAGGCAGGCGAGTGCCGCGGCTACCGTTCAGGAAGAGTGGACGGAGTTCTGAGAAGCGCTTTCTTCGGAAAGGCACGTTGAACAAAGGGGGCGGTGCAGTGATGCGCCGCCTTTTTCTATTGAGATGACCTGCTTGGCGGCCCCCTCATCCGCCTGCCGGCACCTTCTCCCCGAGGGGAGAAGAGTTTTGCGGCGACGTTTCGATTCCCTCTTCTCCCCTCGGGGAGAAGGTGCCCGTAGGGCGTATGAGGGGGCCACACGGCACGCCCTCACATAGCCTCGGCTACCCAGCAACCCCAACCGCAACACCGCGCCCCAGCGCCTTGAACACCGTCGAGACGATGCCGGCGCGGTCGAGGCCCGCATGGGCGTTCATCGCTTCGGGCTTGGCCTGTTCCATCCAGATGTCGGGCATGACGAGCGAGCGCAGTTTCAGGCCGTTGTCGAGCAGGCCTTCGTTGGCGAGGAAGTGCATCACATGGCTGCCGAAGCCGCCGATCGAGCCTTCTTCGACGGTGATGACGATCTCGTGGTGGCGGGCAAGCTGGCGGATCAGCTCGTGATCGAGCGGCTTGGCGAAGCGCGCATCGGCGACCGTCGTCGACAGCCCCGCGGCGTCGAGATCCTCGGCGGCGAGCAGACAATCGGCCAGCCTTGTGCCGAAGGAGAGCAGCGCTACTTTGGTGCCTTCCTTGACGATGCGGCCCTTGCCGATCTGCAGGATTTCGCCGCGCGCCGGCATGTCGACGCCGACGCCTTCGCCGCGCGGATAGCGGAACGAGATCGGCCCGGCATCATAGGCGACAGCCGTGCGCACCATGTGCTTGAGTTCGGCCTCATCGGCGGCCGCCATCACCACGAAGCCGGGCAGGGTGGTGAGGAAGGCGGTGTCGAAGGAGCCGGCATGCGTCGGCCCGTCGGCGCCGACGAAGCCGGCGCGGTCGATCGGGAAACGCACCGGCAGTCCCTGGATCGCCACGTCGTGCACGACCTGGTCGTAGGCGCGCTGCAGGAAGGTGGAATAGAGGGCGGCGAAGGGCTTGTAGCCTTCCGCCGCAAGGCCGGCGGCGAAGGTCACGGCATGCTGTTCGGCGATACCGACATCGAAGCAGCGCGACGGAAAGAGCTCGGCGAGCTTGTCGAGGCCGGTACCATTCGGCATGGCGGCGGTGATGCCGACGATCTTGTCGTCGAGCGCAGCCTCCTGCACCAGCGCTTCGGCAAAGACGCTGGTATAGCTCGGCGCATTCGGCTTGACCCTGGCCTGGGCGCCGGTGATGACGTCGAACTTGTTGACGCCGTGATATTTGTCGGCAGCTGCTTCCGCCGGCGGATAGCCCTTGCCCTTCTGGGTGACGACGTGGATCAGCACCGGTCCGCGGCCATTGTCGCGCACATTGCGCAACACGGGCAGCAGGTGGTCGAAGGAATGCCCGTCGATCGGGCCGATATGGTAGAAGCCCATCTCTTCGAACATCGTGCCGCCGGTGACATAGCCGCGCGCATGCTCGACGGCGCGGGTGATCGCCCGGTCGATGTTCTTGCCGAGATAGGCCGTCAGCTTCTTGCCGAGATCGCGGAAGCCCATATAGGTGCGGCCCGAGGCGAGGCGGGCGAGATAGGCGCTCATCGCGCCGGTCGGCGGCGCGATCGACATGTCGTTGTCGTTGAGGATGACGATCAGCCGGGCATCGAGCGCGCCGGCATTGTTCAGCGCCTCATAGGCCATGCCGGCCGACATCGCCCCGTCGCCGATGACGGCGATGACCCGGCGATCGGTCTTGTCGAGATCGGCGGCAATCGCCATGCCGAGGCCGGCCGAGATCGAGGTCGAGGAATGCGCCGCCCCGAAGGGATCATATTCGCTCTCGGCCCGGCGGGTGAAGCCGGACAGCCCGTCTTCCTGGCGCAGCGTGCGGATGCGGTCGCGCCGGCCGGTGAGGATCTTGTGCGGATAACATTGATGGCCGACATCGAAGATCAGCCGATCATCAGGCGTGTCGAAGACGCTGTGGATGGCGATCGTCAGTTCGACGACGCCAAGACCGGCGCCGAGATGACCGCCGGTACGCGACACCGCATCGATCATCTCGTCCCGGACTTCGCGGGCGAGCTGCGGCAGGTCGCGATCCTCGAGCTTGCGCAGGTCGGCGGGATAGATGACCTGGTCGAGCAGGGGGGTCTTCGGCAGTTGTGTCACGGGCGGGCGCTCTTTCTTGCTTTTCCTTGTTCCGCTTTATTCGATTAGATTGCGGCAAAACAAGTGCATTTCAGGAACCGAAGGTTTTCACCCTAGAGCATGACGCTGAAAAGTGTGAGCGGTTTTGCACGATATCACGCTCTATTTCTGTGGTTAATCGAAGCCGGGTCGGCGAAATCGCCATGAGGTGGGGAGGCCCGATCTTCGCCGGGGCGTGTGCCGCTTCTCCCTGCTGTCGCGGTGGCAACCGAAGGAGAGGCGCTTGAATATGACACGGAATGGTAGCAAAGTCGCCGCACTGGCTGGGGGGACGGGGCATGGGAACGATTGTTGCAGCGCACGCCTATGTGAACAACGAGGTCGCCTATGTGGCCTGGGACATAGACGCCAAGATCGATGGATGTCTCGGATTTGAAGTCGTCCGCGTCTATCTCGACGAGCAGGGGAACGTCGCGAAAAGACCCGATGGTGCGGATGACCGCGTAACCTGTGCCGCGTGGGTCGCCTTCAAGGGTCAGCGCAATCGACACTGGCTGCCGCAAACGACGTCGCTCTGGCCGGTGCAGAAGCTGTCCTGGCGCGATCTCACGCTGCGCAAGCGGCGCAACGAAATGAGACGGCGGCCGGACGAGGTCCACCTGCGTTACGAAATCCGTCCGCTCGGCGACCTGAAGCCGGGCATGCAGGCAGCACCCGATCCGACGCCGCAGCTCGTCGAAATCAACAAGCGGGACGGAAACGGCAGGCCGGTCAAGAAGGCCGACGGCACCTATGAGAAGATCGCGGTCAAGGCCTATGAGGGCCCGCCGCGGCCGCTCGGTTATCTCGGGCCGGCTGTCGCCAGCAATCCCGTCCATGTGACGCGCAAGCGTGGCGCCTTCGAGTCCACCTTCACCAACGGCATCCTCGCCGCGCAGTGGCTGAGAAACGTCCTGCTGGAGGACGGCGTGAAGCAGCCGAACGAGCTGATCGAGATGATTTCCAACCCGTCGAACGGCATCCGCAAATATCTTGCCGGCGATGTCATTCCGATGCTCAAGGGCTTCATCAATGCGCCCGGCCGCTTCCTTGTCGCCCTCTACGAACTGGAGGACGAGGAACTGCTGGAGCTGCTGCTTGCCAACAAGGACAAGTTGCGCATCATCCTCGCCAACACCGGAAAGGTCGGCGACGCCTGGGATGTGCGCAATGCGCATGCACGCCAGGCGCTGGTCGATGCCGGCGTCGAAATTCACCACCGGATGTTCAACAATTCGAGCCAGATCGGCCACAACAAATTCGTCGTGCATATTCCGTCCGATGGCGCTGCGCGCAGCGTCTTCACCGGCAGCACCAACTGGACGGCGACGGGGCTTGCCGGCCAGTCCAACAACGCGTTGATCGTTCGGAACGATGCGGTTGCCGCCGCCTATGTCACCTATTGGGAGCGGATGCTGGAAGACAATGCGACGCTGGAAGCGCCCATCGAATTTGATGACGGCATGCCCGACAACCAGCAGAGCAAGGAGTTCCGACGCTTCAACGAGACGCCTTCTCTTGTCCCGATCGGCGATGAGGCCTCGGGGCATTCGGTCGAGGCGTGGTTCTCACCGAACATGCAGAGCCGCAGAAAGGGCAAGGCAACGCCGCCCGATCTTCGCGAAGTCTACCGGCTGATGCGCCGTGCCGAACATGCGGTGCTGTTTCTGGCCTTCTATCCCGGTCAGTCGGGCAGGGATTGCATTGTCGGCGAGGCGATCGATATCGGCCTCAAGGACCAGAAGCTGATCGTCACCGGCGCGGTTTCCAGCGCCCAGGCCATGCCCAACTACGTCGCCGGCAAGAAGAACGATCCCGACGATGAGGACGACGATGTCGACGCCGTCTCGCCCCACACATTCGAGGAGGCCAATGTCTCGATCGTCCGGGCTTCGCGGATCGACGACCGCCAGCTGTTGGCGGATTTCGGCGCGGAGGAACTGACGGCCAAGAAGGTGGGCGCCATCATCCACGACAAGGTGCTGGTGATCGATCCCCTGTCGGAGGATTGCGTCGTCGTGCTCGGCAGCCACAATCTCGGCTTCAAGGCCTCTTACGGCAATGACGAAAACATGCTGATCGTCAAAGGCGACCGCGCGCTTGCCGAGGCCTATGCGGTGCATATTCTCGATGTCTATGACCACTATCGGTTCCGCGCCGTCGAGGCGGAATTGAAGCGCCAGGGCAAGAAGGGCTGGTCGGGCTTTCTCAATGTCGACGACAGTTGGCAGGAGGGCTACGTCAACCGCACGAAGGGCGCGCTGACGCGATATTTCGCCAAGGGTTGAAGGTCCGGAGAGGTCGACAGCCGCGCTCCGCTGCTGCCGTCAGCCCTCCGGCAAAGGCACGAATTCCTCTTCGTCGCCGGGCACGATGTCGAAGCGGCCGGAGCGCCATTCCTCCTTGGCCTTTTCGATCCGCTCTTTCGAGGACGACACGAAATTCCACCAGATATAACGTTTCGAATTCAGGCTGGCACCGCCGAAGAGCATCAGATGACAGCCATCGCGGCCGGCTTCCAGCGTGATTGCATCGCCCGGCCGGAAGACCAGCAGCTGGTCGGCGGCAAAACGGTCGCCCGATATGACGACCTCGCCCGAGAGCACGTAGACGGCGCGCTCTTCATGGGCCGCGCCGAAGGGAAATTTGGCGCCGGGCTGCAGGTCGAGATCGACATAGAGCGTGTCGGAGAAAACGCCGACCGGCGACGTCATGCCTTCGAACGAGCCGATGACCACACGCCCGCGCACGCCTGTTGTCTCGATCAGCGGCATCTCGGTCTTTTCCGTATGGGCGAAGGAGGGATCGATCTCCTCCTTGTCGTCGGGCAGCGCCAGCCAGGTCTGCAAGCCCGACATCAGCAGCGGATGGCCGCGCAGATTGTCGGGTGTGCGCTCGGAATGCACGATGCCGCGGCCCGCCGTCATCAGGTTGATATCGCCGGGGCGGATGACCTTTTCGGTGCCGAGGCTGTCGCGATGGCGGATCTCGCCGTCGAAGAGATAGGTGACCGTCGACAGGCCGATATGCGGATGCGGCTTGACGTCGAGCGCCTCATCCGGCTTCAGGATCGCCGGACCCATGCGGTCGAAGAAGATGAACGGCCCGACGAGCCGCCGCTGTCTCGTTGGCAGCGCGCGGCGCACCTGAAACCCGCCGATATCGCTGGTGCGCGGGATGATCAGGTTCTCGATTGCGTCGCAGGCGAAGGCATCGCCGGGCAGGGGATCTTTACCGGGAAAGAAGGACATCAGGGATCTCCGATCGCAAAGGCTTCAGGCACAGATAGTGCCTGGAGCGCCGCACGTCCAATCGGACGCGCTAAGGACGCTCCAGCACCTGAAAGCGCGCCGCACGTCCAATCGGACGCGCTAAGGACGCTCCAGACGTGAAAGTGCGCCGCGCGTCCAATCGGACGCTGCATGGCTCAGATCGCCGTGAAGCCGTTATCGACGAAGAGATGCGCACCGTTGACGAAGCTCGACTCGTCGCTGGCGAGATAAAGGGCGGCGCGCGCCACATCCTCCGGCTCGCCGATCCGTCCCTGCTGGGCGGCAATGGCGGCGTCGGAAACATCGACACCGAGCGCCTGCAGGTCGGCCACCTCGCGCAGGCCGTGCGGCGTGCGGATGAAGCCGGGGCAGACGGCGTTGCAGCGGATGTTGCGATCACGGAATTCCACGGCGATGGCGCGGGCAAACATATGCACCGCCCCTTTGGTCGTGTCGTAGAGCACTTCCATCGGCGTGGCGGCGACCGCCGAGATCGACGAGGTGCAGACGATCGATCCGCCGCCGCTTTCAATCATCTTCGGCAGCACCGCCTTGGTCATCAGGAACATCGAGCGCACATTGACGGCGTGCAGCCAGTCCCATTCCTCGACGGTCGTTTCCAGGAAAGGTTTGATGACGATCGTGCCGGCATGGTTGAAGAGCACGGTGACGGCGCCATAACGCGCCTCGACACCGGCGACGGCGGCATTGACGGCGGCTTCGTCGGAAACGTCAGCCGTCCAGCATTCGGCCTCGCCGCCGGCATCACGGATCGCTTTGACGGTCTCGGCGGCTGCATCGCCATTGCGGTCGATGATCGCAACGCGCGCGCCTTCCGCTGCAAAAAGCTTCGAGGCGGCACCGCCCATGCCGGTCGCGCCCCCCGAGACAATGGCGACCTTGCCCTTCAATCTGTCCGACATTTTTCCGTCCCCTCATTGTTTGCAAGGGGATCATAGATCGGTCTGAAGCCGATCGCCAAGCGCCTTAAAGAGAGTTCCGGTACGCCTCAGGCGCCGTCGAGCGGCTCGACGGCCTGCGGCTTGCCGGCGCGGTCGAGCCGGATCTTCTCGATGCGGTTTTCGGCGGCCGAAAGCAGGGTTTCGCAATGTTTCTTCAACGCTTCGCCGCGCTCATAGATTTCGATGGATTCATCCAGCGCCACATCGCCGCGCTCCAGCCGGGCGACGATGCTTTCGAGTTCGGCAACCGCCTTTTCGAAGGAAAGGCCCGATACCTCAGGCTTGGCGCTGTCAGTCATTCTCAACCCTTCATCATTCGCAGAATATGCATGCCCGCCGATTCGGCGAGTCCCTCGAGATCATAACCGCCTTCGAGCAGGCTGACGACCCGGTTCTTGGCGTGCCGGTCGGCCAGTTCGAGCACGCGCCCGGTCGCCCAGTCGAAATCCTCGCCGGTCAGGTTGATCTGCGCCAAGGGATCGCGGTGATGGGCGTCGAAGCCGGCGGAGATGATGATCAGATCCGGCCGGAAATCGTCAAGGGCCGGCAGCACGCGCGATTTGAACGCCTCGCGGAAATGGTCGCTGCCGACATTCGGCGAAAGCGGCGCATTGACGATGGTGTTGTGCTTGCCCTTCTCGTCCTTGGCGCCGGTGCCGGGATAGAGCGGCATCTGATGCGTCGAGCAGAACAGCACCGAGGCATCGTCCCAGAAGATATCCTGCGTGCCGTTGCCGTGATGCACGTCCCAGTCGACGATGGCGACACGCTCGGCGCCATGCATTTTTTGTGCGTGGCGAGCGGCGATCGCCGCATTGTTGAAGAAACAGAAGCCCATCGCCGTCATCTTCTCGGCATGGTGCCCCGGCGGGCGGGCGGCGACGAAGACATTGTCGGCCCGGCCGGTAAAGACGTCGTCGACTGCGGCCATCGCCCCGCCTATGCCGGTCAGCGCCGCCTGCAGGCTCTTTGGGCTGGCATAAGTATCGGCTTCGATCTGGTTGATCTCATCCTCTTCCTCGGGGATCTCCCGCATCACGGCGATGAGATGTTCTTCGGGATGGGCCAGCAGCACCGCATCCTCGCTCGCCTGCGGCGCTTGCCGGCGCTCCAGCCGCTCGAAATTCGGATGTTCCAGCGCGACATTGATGGCGCGGATCCTGTCCGATCGCTCCGGATGGCCGGCGGGGGTCACGTGTTCCAGGAAGATCGGGTGTTCATAAAGACGGGTGCTCATGGAGACACTCTATCGGTCGCTTATGTCATGTGCCACAGCAGATGGGGCATCGCCCGACGATTTCAACAAGCGCCGTTGCCGCGCCGTCCGACCGCCCGCTCTATTTTTGCGGCATTGCGCCGGTTACCTCGGAGGCGCTGTAACACTTTGAACTGTTGTATAATTTCATCCCTAAACCGGTTTCAGTTTAAGGAATTATGCAGTACTGTCATCAATGGGGAACTTTGTAAGGCAGTTGCGTTGATGAGTCAGTCGAAACGTCCTGATGTGACGGACATACGCGTGCCGTTTCGCGATGTCGATATGAACGGCCGAATGTTTCTGGCCTCCTATATTTCCTATGCCGAATCCGTACTTGCAAGCTTCTGGTCGTCGCGGCCCGATGTCGATGACGAACCGGTCTATAGCCCCAGCAAAGTTTCCTGCATGCTCCACCGCCCACTGCACTACGACGAGCCGGTCACCTTCACCACCACCGTCGACAAGATCGGCATGCATTCCATCGGCTTCCTCGTTTCGATCGACACCGGGGAGGAGCGTGCCGCCGAGGTCGAGATCATCTGGCAGGCCCGCACCCGCGAGGACCAGTCGCCGGCCTCGCTGCCGGAGGAAACGCGCGACTGGCTGTATCGGTTTCTGGATTAGGGTGCCGTGCGGACGGCGGGATACGCTTCCGTTTTCAAGCTGGAGTCCAATCACCTGGCCGCCATGCTTGCGACCAGATCGCTGAACCTCTCTCCCTGAATGCCGACATGCGTCCGCAGCAGGCGGCGGGCTTCGTCGCCGTCTCCGGCAAAGATCGCCTCGACGATGGCGCAATGTTCGGAGAAGGAGGTCGACAGGCGGTTGCGCACGCGCAGCTGGAGGCGGCGGTAGGGCCGCAGGCGGCGGTGCAATTGCAGGCATTGCTCCTCGAGGAACTCGCTGCGGCCGGCTGCGTAGATGGCCTTATGGAATTCCTCATTGTCGTAATAATAGGCGTCGCTGTCACCGGCCGCGGCCGATTGTTCGCAGCGGCTGTGGGTGGCGGTGATCGCTTCCCGGGAGGCCTTGTCCAGCCGTCGGGCGGCGAGCGACCCGGCCAGGCCCTCCAGCTCGGCCATCACCTCGAACATTTCATAGACGCGGTGCGGCCCCGGATCGATGACAATCGCGCCTCTGCGCGGCCGGATTTCGATGAGGCCGATCGCATCGAGCTGCATCAGCGCCTCGCGCACCGGTGTGCGGGAAACCCCGAAACGCGTCGCAAGCACCATTTCGTCGAGCCGCTCACCGGGGGAGAACTCGTTGGAAAGAATTGAATTTTCAATTTCATCCCGAAGCCATCGGCCGACATTTTCGGACATACGTTTCACTTCCATCATACATAAACACGATTCTTGTATACACGATTGTTGACCTCATGTACGAAGAGTGGCATTCTACATACTACCGGTGAAACCCGACGATGGGAAGCAGCCGTCAAAACGATCCGTGCACCCGCGGCCGGCAGAAGAAACCAGCGGAAGAGAGGAGAATGGCATGTCTGAGGCTTCCTTCTTCACCGACATGCTGCAGAGCATCACCGATCGCGGACGCCAGCTTCTGTTTTCCGGCGCGCGCGCCACGCAGGCCGCAGCCAAGGCCGATCTCCAGACGCTCTGTGAAATGCTGCTGTCGAGCCGGGGCGAAGCCTCGGGCATGGCGCTAGCCGCCGAGATTCTCGATCGCTGGGAGGCGCTCGACAGTGAGGGCGCGCAGGCATTTCTCGATATGCTGCATGAAAAGTTCGGGCCCGACACGGTGAGGCTCGACCAGGCGATTGAAAACTACCGCACCGACAAAAGCTCTGCCGCAATCATTGCCCTCCACCAGGCAGCCGAGCCGCGTCGACAGGAGCTTCTGCGCCGATTGAACCATGCCCCGAACGGCACGGCCAAGCTCGTCCGGATGCGCCAGCAGCTGCTTGCGTCCAAAGACCAATCCGAAGGTTATCACGCGCTTGACGCCGACTTCACCCATCTGTTCGGCTCCTGGTTCAATCGCGGTTTCCTGACGCTGCGTCCGATCGACTGGACGACGCCGGCTTACATCCTTGAAAAGATCATCAAATACGAGGCCGTGCACGAGATCGCCGGCTGGGAGGAACTGCGCCGCCGTCTGGCGCCGGCCGACCGTCGATGCTTTGCCTTCTTCCACCCCCGGCTGGCCGACGAGCCGCTGGTGTTCGTCGAGGTGGCGCTGACACGATCGGTGCCGAGCGCGATCGGCGATGTGCTCGTCGAGGGCAGGGAGCAGATCAATGCCGACGAGGCGACGACGGCCGTCTTCTATTCGATCTCCAACTGCCAGGACGGCTTGCGCGGCATCTCGTTCGGCAACTTCCTGATCAAGCAGGTCGTCGAAGACCTGCGCAGAGATCTGCCCGGCCTGAAGAATTTCGTAACGCTGTCGCCGGTGCCGGGTTTTGCCCGTTGGCTCGCCAAGGCGCGCCCGGAAACGCTGACGGCGCTCGACGACCCGAAATGGCCCGACAACGAGAAGACGGCGGCCGAAGTGGAGCGCGTGCTGCTGCCGCTTGCGGCGCGCTATTTCCTGACCGAACGGACGCCGGAGGGCCGCCCCGTCGATCCCGTCGCCCGCTTCCATCTCGGCAACGGCGCTCGACTGGAAAGACTGAATTTTCTCGGAGACCGCTCGGCCAAGGCGATGCAGCAGGCCCACGGCCTGATGGTCAACTATCTCTACAAGCTCGACGACATCGTGGCCAACCACGAGGCCTTAGCGCAGCGCGGCGAGGTGATTGCCTCGCCGGCCGTCAAAAGCCTGCTCAGCCAGACCGACGAAAGCCGCCGCAGCGGCAATGGCCAGCAAGGCTCCCGGCCATTCGCACAGATAATGAACACCACGCTTGGAGGAGGGCGAAAGTGAGCAACCATCTTTTCGACGCCATGCGGGCGGCTGCGCCCGGTGACGCACCGTTCATCCGGATCGATGACACCCGTACATGGACCTATGACGACGCCTTCGCTCTTTCCGGCCGGCTTGCCGGCGCGATGGACACGCTCGGCATTCGCCCGGGCGACCGGGTGGCGGTGCAAGTCGAAAAAAGCGCCGAGGCATTGATCCTCTATCTCGCCTGCCTTCGAACCGGCGCGGTCTACCTGCCGCTCAACACCGCCTATACGCTGGCCGAGCTCGATTACTTCATTGGCGATGCGGAGCCGCGTCTGGTGGTCGTGGCGCCGGCTGCCCGGGAAGGCGTGGCGGCGATCGCCAAGTCCCACGGCGCGATCGTCGAAACGCTCGATGCCGATGGCCGCGGCTCGTTGCTGGATCTCGCCCGCGATGAGCCGGCCGACGTTGTCGATGCCTCGCGCACTGCTGACGATCTGGCGGCAATCCTCTACACTTCGGGAACGACGGGCCGTTCCAAGGGGGCGATGCTCACCCATGGCAACCTGCTCTCGAACGCCCTGACCTTGCGGGACTATTGGCGCGTCACATCAGACGACCGGCTGATCCACGCCTTGCCGATCTTCCACACCCATGGGCTGTTCGTCGCCACGAACGTTACGCTGCTCGCCGGCGCCTCGATGTTCCTGCTGTCGAAATTCGACGCCGACGAGGTCGTTTCGCTAATGCCTGAGGCAACGATGCTGATGGGCGTGCCGACCTTTTACGTGCGCCTCCTGCAGAGCCCGCGCCTCGACAAGCAAGCGGTCGCCAACATCCGCCTGTTCATCTCCGGTTCGGCGCCACTGCTTGCCGAAACCCATACCGAGTTCCTTGCCCGCACCGGTCACGCCATTCTCGAGCGCTACGGCATGACCGAAACCAACATGAACACGTCGAACCCCTATGAGGGGAAACGCATTGCCGGAACGGTCGGCTTCCCGCTGCCTGACGTGACGGTGCGCGTCACCGATCCCGCCACTGGGCTCGAGCTGCCGCCTGATGAAACCGGCATGATCGAGATCAAGGGGCCGAACGTCTTCAAGGGCTATTGGCGTATGCCGGAAAAGACCGCGGCCGAATTCACCGCCGACGGTTTCTTCATCAGCGGCGATCTCGGCAAGATCGACCGGGACGGCTATATCCACATCGTCGGCCGCGGCAAGGACCTGGTGATTTCGGGCGGATACAACATCTACCCGAAGGAGGTCGAGGGCGAGATCGACCAGATCGAGGGTGTGGTCGAGAGCGCTGTCATCGGCGTGCCGCATCCCGATTTCGGAGAAGGTGTCACTGCCGTCGTCGTGCGCAAACCCGGCGCCGTGCTCGACGAAAAGACCATCGTCAGCTCCCTTCAGGACCGTCTCGCCCGCTACAAACAACCCAAGCGCATCATCTTCGCCGACGACCTGCCGCGCAACACGATGGGCAAGGTTCAGAAGAACATCCTGCGGCAGCAATACGCCGATCTTTATACAAGGACCTAGAGCAATTCCAGGAAAAGTGTGAAGCGGTTTTCCGCCGGGAATTGCGTAAAAACAAAGACTTAGAGCGGTTCTGCGTTTCCATGAAAAGCTGAACCGCTCTAAGGCGGTCGCGCCCTCTGGGAGGAGGGTGCGCCGGCATCCCGCATCGATCTTGAACACAACAGCTACGGCGCTGGAGGCGTCGGAGGGAGGGGAATCATGGGTATTGAATTACTGGCCATAGGCCTGCTGGTCGCCATGTTCATCATTGCGACGATCCAGCCGATCAACATGGGTGCGCTCGCCTTTGCCGGCGCCTTCGTGCTCGGCTCGATGATCCTCGGCATGAAGACCAACGATATATTTGCCGGTTTTCCGAGTGATCTGTTCCTGACGCTCGTCGCCGTCACCTACCTCTTTGCGATCGCGCAGATCAACGGCACGATCGACTGGCTCGTCGAATGTGCCGTGCGCCTGGTGCGCGGGCGGATCGGCTTGATCCCCTGGGTGATGTTCCTGGTCGCCGCCGTCATTACCGGCTTCGGGGCTCTTGGGCCGGCCGCGGTCGCCATTCTCGCGCCCGTCGCCTTGAGCTTTGCCGTGCAGTACCGCATTCACCCGGTCATGATGGGCCTGATGGTGATCCATGGCGCGCAGGCGGGCGGCTTTTCGCCGATCAGCATCTATGGCGGTATCACCAACCAGATCGTCGCCAAGGCCGGCCTGCCTTTTGCGCCGACCTCGCTGTTTCTCTCCAGCTTCTTCTTCAACCTGGCGATCGCGGTGCTGGTCTTCTTCATTTTCGGCGGCGCAAAGGTGATGAGGCAGGACGCCGCATCGCTTGGCCCCTTGCCCGAACTCCATCCCGAGGGCGTGTCGGCGTCGATCAGAGGTCACGGCGGCACGCCGGCAAAACCGATCAGGGAACATGCCTATGGGACGGCGGCCGATACCGCGACGACGCTGCGCCTGAACAATGAGAGAATTACCACCTTGATCGGCCTGACGGCGCTCGGCATCGGCGCCCTGGTCTTCAAGTTCAACGTCGGCCTCGTCGCCATGACCGTGGCGGTCGCCCTGGCGCTGTTGTCGCCGAAGACCCAGAAGGCGGCAATCGACAAGGTCAGTTGGTCGACCGTGCTGCTGATTGCCGGCATCATCACCTATGTCGGCGTCATGGAGAAGGCCGGAACGGTCGATTACGTGGCGAACGGCATATCCAGTCTCGGCATGCCGCTGCTGGTGGCGCTGCTGCTGTGCTTTACCGGCGCCATCGTCTCGGCCTTCGCCTCCTCGACCGCGCTGCTCGGCGCGATCATCCCGCTCGCCGTTCCCTTCCTCCTGCAAGGGCATGTCAGCGCCATCGGCGTGGTCGCGGCGATCGCCATCTCGACGACGATCGTCGATACCAGCCCATTCTCCACCAACGGCGCCCTAGTCGTGGCCAATGCGCCGGATGACAGGCGCGAGCAGGTGCTGCGGCAGCTGCTGATCTACAGCGCGCTGATCGCCATCATCGGCCCGATCGTCGCCTGGCTGGTGTTCGTCGTGCCCGGGCTGGTGTGACGGCGCATGTCGGCAGACGCGCTTGCCGGCCTGACGGTCGCCCACTCCTCAGGCTTGATCACCGTGTCAGACGATGAGTATGGCGCGGATATCGTTGACATTGGTCAGGGTCGGCCCGGTTTTGACGAGATCGCCGATCTCGTCAAAGAATGAATAGCTGTCGTGCGAAGCGAGATGAGCCCGGGCATCGAGTCCCTTCTTGAGGCCGCGCTCCAACGTGTCGGGAGTGACGACTGCACCCGCCGCATCTTCGGTGCCGTCGATGCCGTCGGTATCGCCGGCAATCGCCCATATTCCGGCATGTCCCTTGAGGGCCACCGCAAGCCCGAGGAGGAATTCGGTGTTGCGGCCACCGCGGCCCGCGGCTTCGCGGCCGATCGACACCGTTCCTTCGCCGCCCGACAAAAGAACGGCAGGTCCGCGAACGGGAAGCCCCTTGATCTTTGCGGATAGGGCGATGCCCGCCATGACCGTGCCGAGCTCGCGCGCCTCTCCCTCGATGGCATCGCCGAGGACAAGTGGTTGCAGGCCTGCGCTGGCGGCCGCTTTTGCCGCGCTCTCCAGGGCCAGCGAGGGGGCGGCGATGATGCGGACATCGCTCTCGAGATCGGCGGGCTTCGGCGTCTCGTCACCGCTGTCGAGGACGGCGCGTGCCGTATCGGGCAGGACGATCCTGTAGCGGGATAGGATGCCGCGAACCTCGTCGATCGTGCTTTGATCGGCGATCGTCGGGCCGGAGGCGATGGATGCGGGATCATCGCCCGGCACATCGGAGATAACAAGGGTAACGACTTTCGCGGGCCGGGCGGCCAGGCCGAGACGGCCTCCCTTGATCCGCGAGAGGTGTTTGCGAACGGCGTTCATCTCGGAGATCGTCGCGCCGCTCGCCAGAAGCGCACGATTGACGCTCTGCTTGTCCGCTAAAGTCATGCCGCCCGCCGGAGCGACCAGAAGCGCCGACCCGCCGCCCGAGATGAGAGCAATCACCAGATCGTCCGGTGTCAATCCGCGAACGGCCTGCAAAAGATCGGCAGCCGCCGTTTGGCTCATCGCATCCGGAACGGGGTGCGATGCCTCGATGATGCGGATACGACCGGCAGGCACCGCGTGACCATAGCGTGTGACGACGACGCCGGAGACATCGACATCCGGCCAGGCGCTGTCGAGAGCGGCGGCCATGGCCGCCGACGCTTTTCCGGCGCCGACGACGATGCATCGGCCTCTCGGCTTGTCCGGGAGGTTCTTAAGAATCGCCCGCTGCGGATTGGCGCTTTCGACCGCTGCGTCAAAGATCTGATGCAGCACTGCCCGTGCTTTCTGATCGGTCCAGACCATCGGTGGATCGTTCAGACGTTCGATGCGTGGATTGCATCGACGACCGCGTCGGTGACTTCCTTGGTGTTGGCCGTTCCGCCGACGTCTGGCGTCAATATGCCTGCCCCCGTCACCCGTTCGACGGCCCGCATCAGGCGTGCGGATGCATCTGTTTCACCGAGATGGTCGAGCATCTGCGCCGCTGTCCAGAAGGTCGCCACCGGGTTTGCGATGCCCTTGCCGGTGATGTCGAAAGCAGAACCATGGATCGGCTCGAACATCGACGGGAAGCGGCGTTCCGGATCGATGTTGGCGGTCGGCGCGACGCCGAGGCTGCCCGCGAGCGCGCCGGCAAGGTCCGAGAGGATATCGGCATGGAGATTGGTGGCGACGATGGTGTCGAGGCTCCTGGGATTGAGGGTCATGCGGACGGTCATGGCGTCGACGAGCATCTTGTCCCAGGTGACATCGGGGAATTCCGTGGCCACTTCGGCCGCGATTTCATCCCACATCACCATGCCGTGCCGCTGGGCATTGGATTTGGTGACGACGGTCAGGAACTTGCGCGGCCGGGACTGGGCGAGCTTGAAGGCATAGCGCATGATGCGGGTGACGCCGACGCGGGTGAAGATGGCGACCTCAGTGCCGACCTCTTCCGGCAGCCCCCTATGGGCACGGCCGCCATGGCCGGAATATTCGCCTTCGGAGTTTTCGCGGACGATAACCCAGTCCAGATCGCCCGGGCCGCAGTTGCGCAGTGGCGGCGTGATCCCGGGCAAAATCTTCGTCGGGCGAACATTCGCATACTGGTCGAAGCCCTGGCAGATCGGCAGCCGCAAACCCCAGAGCGTGATGTGGTCGGGAACATCCGGCGCGCCGACGGCGCCGAAATAGATGGCGTCGAACTTCTTCAGCTGCTTCAAGCCATCGGCCGGCATCATGACGCCGTGTTTTTTGTAATAGTCGGATCCCCAGTCGAAATTTTCGACGTTGAACTTGATCCCGCCTTCGCGCTTCTCGATGGCAGCCAGGACGCGTGTGCCGGCCGCGATGACTTCAGGACCGATGCCGTCGGCGGGGATGGTGGCGATTGCATATTCACGCATGGCTATTCTCCGATCGTGTCAGGGGTGATCAGTGTTGACTGGCGGCGCGGGTATCAGCCGCCTTGGGGCCGGACCGCGCCAGGACGAGTGTGAGGATTGCCGAGATCACCAGGAGCCCGGCGACGAAATAGAGGCCACCGGCGAAACTCCCGGTCGTGTCCTTGATCCACCCGATCATCGACGGACCGACGAAGCCGCCGAGATTGCCGATGGAGTTGATGGTGGCGATGCCGGCCGCCGCAGCCGGGCCGGACAGGAACAGGGTCGGCATGCTCCAGAGCGGCGGCTTCGAGCAGCTGATGCCGATGTTGACGAGGGTGAGAGCGATCAGGACCATGTATACGCTGGTCGCACCCGTTGCGAAGGCCAGCCCTGCGGCCGCCAGCAGGCAGGCGCCGACCACGTGCCATGTCCGTTCGCCCGTCCTGTCGGAATGACGCGCCCAAAGAACCATGGCGACCACGGCGAAAATGCCGGGAACAGCATTGATGAAGCCGACCTCGAACGCCGACAGGCCGAACTGTTTGATGATCTGCGGAGCCCAGATGCCCAAGGTGTAAAGCCCGGCAGAGGTGCCGAAATAAACCAGGGCGAGGGCAAAGACGCGGATGTCGGCCAGTCCCGCCAGGATGCTGTGGCTGGCCAGGCTTTTGCCCGCCTGTTCGGCATTCATTGTTTTGACGAGCCAGCTGCGCTCTTCATCCGTCAGCCATTTCGCCTTTTCCGGGCGATCGGTGAGATAGAAGAGGACGATGACACCCAGGATGATGGCTGGGGCTGCTTCGATCAGGAACATCCACTGCCAGCCGGCAAGGCCGAGAAGACCGTGCATTTCCATCAGCGCACCGGAGACCGGCGACCCCAGGACCGTGGAGAGCGGTGCTGCGGCCATGAAGATCGCGGTCACCGCGGCGCGGCGGCGGGCCGGGAACCAGAAGCTGAGATAGAGGATGATACCGGGGAAAAAGCCCGCTTCGGCGACGCCGAGAAGAAAGCGCAGGATGTAGAAGCTGGTGGTCTCCTGCACGAACGCCATGAGGCCGGAGACGATCCCCCAGCTGATCATCACCCGAGCGATCCAGATGCGGGCGCCGACCTTGTTGAGAATGAGGTTCGAGGGAACTTCGAAAAGGAAATAACCGACGAAGAAGATGCCCGCGCCGATGCCGAAGACGGTGGACGAGAAGCCGAGGTCCTCATTCATCGTCAGGGCGGCAAAGCCGATATTCACGCGGTCGAGGAACGCGATGAAATACAGCAGCATGATGAACGGTACGATGCGGAATGTGATTTTGCGCAAGACACGCGTTTCCAAGTCGTGAGTCACGACGGTCTCCTCCCGGAATGGATGATAACAGAGCGCACCTCCTGCGCTTGTGAACATCTATGACCACCGCCGGCTTGATCCTCAAGCGACACAAGAATATATAAAAATTTGATATAATCGAATTCCGGAGCAGACGTTCGTGGACCTGAACCAGCTTCGATGTTTCGTGTCGGTGGCCGATGAGCTTCATTTCGGGCGGGCCGCCCAAAAGCTCGGCCTCCTGCCGGCGTCGCTGTCGCGGCACATACGCCTGCTTGAGGAATCCCTCGGGACGCGGCTGATGGCGCGAACGACGCGCAGCGTGTCGCTGACGGAAGACGGCCTCGTCCTCCTGGAAGGCGCGCGGGAGATCCTGGCCAAGACCGAAGCTCTTCAGCAACGGTTCCACACGTCCCGCCAGGCAAGAGCGGATGTGCTGCGGATCGGGGCGATCGACAGCGCGGCAGCAGGGCTCGTTCCGATGTTGCTGCACGATTTCCGGCAGCAGTGCCCCGACGTCTCGACGCAGTTGTTGGAAGACAAGACAATCAGGCTGATCCCCAAACTCTTGTCGGGCTCATTGGATTTGGCATTCATCCGCGCCCCCGATATCGTCGACCCCAAGCTGAAGACGATGTTTCTTTTCCATGAGACCGCGGTCGTCGCCATGTCCGAGAACCATCGGCTGGCGTCGAGAGCCAGCGTGAGAATCGAAGACCTCGCCGACGAACCGTTGATCGTCCCGGAGCGTCGGTCGCGCCCTCATAGCCACGACCTGACGATGAAGCTGTTCATCGAGGCGGGACTGCAGGCACGGGTGGCCCAGCTTGCGGAAGAAAAGCAGACGATCGTCAACCTCGTGGCCGCGCAGATCGGGCTGGCGATCGTACCCCAATGGACATCCCGGCTCGCCGTCAGCGGCGTCCGTTACATCGCTCTGGACATGGAAGGCAGGGCTGCCATGAACAAGCTTCCCCTCTCGGTCGCGTGGTTGAAGGGCGTCCGCGATCCCGGACGAGACCGCATTCTGACCATGCTTCAAGACAAGCTGGCCCATTATGCCGAGCTTGCCTGACACTCGAGATTGCCGCTGCGTCACAATGACGGCGGGCACCACCGCGCACGCTTGTTCGAAACGGCTCTCGATGATAAGAAAATCGCATGGACAACACCCTGATCAGCACTTTCGTGATGATGATGCTGCGCTCATAGCGTGGCGGGTTTCGTGCGTCCATAATGCACCAGTGACCGCCCTCGAGGCGGTCTTTTCATGGGTCGATCCGTCTCGCGGGGCAAACAGCCTTTCGAAAGGAAACGCCGATGAACAAGATCTACATCACCACCTCGATCCCCTATGTGAACGCCGCGCCGCATGTCGGCTTCGCCCTCGAACTCGTCCAGGCCGATGCCTATGCCCGCCATTTCCGGCTTCTCGGCCACGACATCAGGTTCCAGTGCGGGACCGACGACAACAGCCTGAAGAACGTCCGGTCGGCGGAAGCCGCGGGGCTGCCGGTGAAGGACTTCGTCAATGCCAATGCCGACAGGTTCGAGCGCCTTGGCGGACTGCTCGATATCTCCAACGAGGAATTCGTCCGCACCTCCCGCGATCCCAGGCATACCGCCTGCGTTCACGCCCTGTGGAGGGCATGCGCTTGTAATGGCGACCTCTATCGCAAGGCATATGAAGGCCTCTATTGCGTCGGTTGCGAGCAATTTTACGAGCCGTCCGAACTCGATGACGGGCGCTGCCCGGAACATGGCATTGCCCTTGAGGCCATCCGTGAGGAGAACTGGTTCTTCCGTCTCTCCCGATATGGCGACCGGCTGCTTGAACTCGTCGAGACCGGCACGCTTCGGATCGTTCCAGCCCATCGGCGCAACGAGGTCCTTGCCCTGCTGCGGCGGGGCCTGAGCGATATCAGCGTGTCGCGCAGCGCCGAGCGGGCGCGCGGTTGGGGCGTTCCCGTCCCCGATGGGGATGAGGTCGTCTACGTCTGGTTCGATGCCCTGGCGAACTATCTCACAGGTCTCAGCCACGGGTCCGATCCAACCCTGCTGCAGCACTATTGGAACGGCGGCCAGCGCATCCACGTCGTCGGCAAGGGTATCTCCAAATTCCACGCCATCTACTGGCCGGCTATCCTGCTTTCCGCCGGTCTGCCGCCGCCATCGTCGATCCTGGTGCACGGCTACGTCACGGTGGACGGCCGGAAGATCGGCAAGTCGGCCGGCAACGGGATCGATCCGGAAGGCATCATCCAATCCTACGAAACGCCGGATGCGCTGCGATATTTCCTGCTCCGGCACATTCGATCGGCAGACGACGGCGACTTCTCGGGCGAGCGTCTTGAAGCCGCCTGGTCGGGAGAGTTGGCAGGGCAACTCGGCAACCTCGCCAACCGGGTGCTTGCGCTACTGTCCGCCTCGTTCAACGGCATCGTGCCGCCCGTGCCGGACAATGACTTCGTCGAGGCGGCGGCCCTCCTTCCGGCGAAGGTGGCTCAGGCCTTCGATGCCTACGAACTCCATGTCGGCCTCGCGGATATTTTCGAATTTGTCGGCGAGGCGAACAGGCGGTTCACACAACGCGCACCATGGGCGGATGCCAAAACGCTGCTTGACGATCTCGCGCCGGAGGACCGGAAGGCGACCGCCGCGCGTCTCGGCGCTTGCCTGGCCGAACAGGTCCACGGCCTTGCGATCGTGGCCCGCTGCCTCCTGCCGTTCTTGCCAAGCTCGGCCGCAAAGCTGCATTCCAGGCTGAGGATACCGGCTCCGCGCCTCTACCGGGACCCTTTGATCGTGGCTGGGATCAAAGCCGCTCCGCAGGCCGTGCTCTTTCCCCGCAGAGCGACGGCTTGAAGGGGAACCAGTCTAGGGATTCTCTGCGCTGCAATTTAGGCAGCGCGGAGTTCGAGCCTGCTAGGAGGAGGCAACGCGGAAAACGCATGACCGGAGATTCCGGTGGTTTTCGCTCGGGTCTTCCCGGCTCGGACACTTGTTCTTGATGACCGATGATACGCTTGCTATGATTCACTTCTGGGGGCCCCTCCAAACCTGCTGCCGGGTTGAAGGGCAGATTTTCCATTGAAGGCGACCGTGTCCATAAAGGTCGAAGTGTAATCGGCAGACTTCGACCAAGACAACGGATCGTCTGATGTTACACGCCACAATTAAGTTTGCTCCCTCCAATATAGCTGCACTGAAAAAGGCACTGAGAAAACAGTACGCGAATGTCAGATCATCGCATGCCGATGAAGCACTGGCTGCCTCGTTTGGGTTCAGATCATACGCAGCAATGCTCAGCGTTTTACATCAAGTCAGTGGCTCGGCTCGGTTGATGATTCAATTGGACGCTGCTCTGCTCCTGGTTCGCCTTGAGCAACTGGGATATAACGGGATCCCTCTACAAGCCTTGCGGCGGCTGACTTGGGAAGTGCCATACCCTGACCGCTGGCAAGACGACGAATTGCAACAGTCTCTCAAGGGCCGCTTCGCACCAATTGCAGCGAATTCGGAATGAAGAGCAGATTCCTTCCGCGTCGCGTCCCCATGCCTGGCGTGGAGACCCATTGCTGAGGTCTGCCATGCGCCGCCGTAAGAGGCGTAGCACGACTATGACGCGGGCGGCCGAACGAGAGCCCATCACGCCCGCCCTTGATGCAGCCGGCGACTTCCTCTGCTCACGGAGCAAATAGCTCTCTTTTTTGACGTGATCCTGAATGTCATGAAAGTTTCATATTCAGGCTATTTCCAGGAGTGGGAAAGTAATCTACTATTTTAGTCAGGAAACGAGATTTCCTGAAACAATGAAAGGATACTGATTGGAGACATTTCTTGTGGCTACCGGAATCGTTGGAGGCTTCGCACTGATCTTTGCGCTGATCGCAAGGGCAGAAAGAACCACCCAGACCACCGCAAACACCAAGCGCAGGTGGGGCAATTCGGAAGGCTCCGGCGATGGAGGGGGAGGCTGGTTCGACGCCTCAGGCGACGGCGGCTGTGATGGCGGGGGAGATGGTGGAGGAGGAGACTAAATCAAACTGAAATCGATAGAATGCCCGACCGCCTCAAGGCGGTTTTTTGTTGCCCGGATTCCGGGCTGGGCCGAGATGGCGACCGGCTTCTGTGCCAGGCGCGCACCGACAGCAACGAATAGCCGCACACGCCTGCCGGTTATGTGGCCCTATCAATCCAACGGCATCACAAAGGTGAAACGCGTCTCGTTATCATCGGAACTTACAATGATCGTCCCGGCATGGGCGCGGGCGATTTCCGAGGCGATGTGCAGACCGAGCCCCAATCCTCTTTGACTTGTCCCGGCTTCGCCCTTGAAGAAAGGTTGAAAGAGCCCTGTCATCGCATCGCTGGAAATCGGGGCGCCGCCATTGGCGATCCAAAGCTCCAGCCTTTGCTCGCCAGTTGCCGCAGAAAACCGCACCGGTTCATCCGGCGTTCCATGGGTCAGGGCATTTCCCAGAAGATTGGAGACCAGCTGACCGATCCGGCCGCTGTCGCAATTTATCGGTCCGTCGAATTCGATGCTTACCTCGATTGCGCGGTCGGGATGGCTGGAGCGGAGTTCATCGATGACCTGCCGCAAGATCGGCTCGAGATCCTCCACTTGCCTCTTGAGCGTGATGCCGCCGCCCAATTGTCCGCGCGCGAAGTCGAGCACGTTGTCGATCAGGCCGGACATGCGGATGACGCTGCCCTGCATCAAATCGAGAATTTTCGTGGCGCGATCGGTCTGCTCTTCCTTTCGCAGCATGCGCGCCGCGGCCGCGATCGAGGCAAGCGGGTTGCGCAGGTCATGGCCGAGGATGGCGATGAACTGTTCCCGCAGCTCGGCGGTTTCCTGTTCGAGCTCGAGCTGGGATTTGACCATGGCACTGGCCGCGTCCGCGGCGGCGCGCGCGTCGACCAGTTCCCGTTCATACCGGCGACGCTCGGCGGCCTGAAACATCGTCACACGGGTGAAAAGCAAGGCGCCGTCTTCGGCACGCCTTTCCATTGCATTGGCGAGCACGGGCAGCTTTCTGCCATCTGATGTCACAAGATCGAGGGCAACCTCGTTGAAAAACCCCTGCATGCGCAGCAAGGGCGCAAAATGGGTTTCGTAGAATATCCGGCCCGGCATGTTGAGCAGATCATGGAGCCGTTTGCCGAGAAGCTGATCGGCAGGGATGCCGATCCAGGCCGAAAGCGTCCGGTTCACCTTGACGATGCGCCCGTCCGGCTGCAGCGAAAGATAGCCGCAGGGTGCGTTTTCGTAGAGGTCCTCGAGGTCCTCGGCCGGCGGGGAGCCTTGCGTGCCGGCGCCGGTCATCAGACGAACCGCCGGATTGCCGATATGACCTCGCCGGGAGCGCTGAGGTTGGGGCAGTGGCCACTGGCGTTCAGCACGACCAATTGACTATCGGGGATCTGTTGATGGACGAATTCGCCGATCTCTTCGGAGGCGATGATATCGTCGCGGCATTGAAGGATCAGCGTTCTGGCGGTGACGCGCTGGAGGTCGCTGCGATTGTCCGACGTGAAGGTCACCCGTGCGAAGGCCTTGGCGATCTCGGGATCGGTGCGGCAGAAACTGTTTGTCAGCTCTTCGGCGAGTTCCGGTCGATCCGGATTGCCCATGATGACAGGCGCCATGGCGGCAGACCAGCCCATGTGATTGTCGTCCAACGACTGCAGGAGGTCGTCTATATCAGCCGCGCTGAAACCGCCGATATAGTCACCGTCGTTGATATAGCGCGGCGACGGCCCGACAAGGACCAGGCTTTCAAACAGGTCCGGCGCCTCAAGCGAGGCGATGACGCCGATCATCGCGCTGACGGAGTGCCCGACGAAGACCGTTTGCGTCAGGCCGAGCGCGCGGCAAATTTCCACGAGGTCATCGGCATAACCGGATAGGGAAGAATATTTTCCGGCATCATAAGCCGCAAGATCGGATCGTCCCGCGCCGACGTGATCGAACAGCACCGTCTTGAAGTCACCTTCGAAAGACGGCGCCACGAAGCGCCACATGTTCTGGTCGCATCCGAATCCATGCGAAAAGATCATCGCACGCTGACCATCGCCGCGGATTTGAACATGATTTCGATCGATGACGGTCATTTCGTCCTCTTCCCTGCTTTCGTAGCATGTTCGGGCTGTTTTGGATTGAGGAAAGATTATCCAGCCGCCAGCCGTTTGCTGCACAGCTCAGTCCATCACTTTCCGGAGCTTGAAGAAGAACCGCCGGGAGTCGTCGCGCACGCACATCATTCCGGCAATCTCGTCATCGTCAATCCTCCGGAAGTAGTCCACGATCGGCTGTTTGTCGTAGATCATCGCAGCCGTTTCGATGCCGTCGAGGGCCTGAAGCCGCAACGAAGCGGTCGTGCCTCTCGCTCGAAGCATCTTCTGCAGGTATGAGAACCAGCTGCGGGCGACGAACGTCCGGCCAAAGGGCGCCAACTTGATCGCCAGCCTAACCGGTAAGAAACTTGGCTCGAGCGGCACGAGCCGGCCCGGTCTCCACGTGAAGAGCAGGGCGTCCGCCCGCATGTCGGAATGGAAACGCTTGCCAAACCAGTTGAGATTCTCGAGCACGCCGTCCAGTGGATGATCCGACGGAATACCGAGGCCGCTCCAAAGGCCGACCATTTCCTTCGGCTGGACAGGATCCAGCGAGCGGAACCAGGCAGCCATCTCCTCCTGCTGGTCGCCTCGCATGGGTTCTCCTTCAGGAACGTTCATTGCGGAAAAATGAAAGGAAGGTTTGGAAGTTCCCGTTCCTGCGGACGGGGCGGAGCGTCCGGTGAACGCTTTCGCTTTTGGCCATCTGCGTCTTTAAGCCCAACGGCCCCCGAAGGGGCCGTCGGGTATTCGTAGACAATAACGGCTTGTGCGTCAGGCGCGCGACGGCAGCAGGGGATAACCGACCATGACGGCACGGCCAAGCAGGGCTGCGACGAAAGCCTTGATTACATCGCCGGGAATGAAGGCCATCGAGCCGACGAAGGCTTTCGTGAAGCCGAGGCCGGCGACGGTGGCGAGATAGGTGATGCCGAAGGCGTAGAGCACGACGATGCCGCCGGCCATGGCGGTGAGGAAGAAGCTCACCGTCTGCACCAGAGCGGATTGCTGATGGTTGACCAGCCGTTCGCTGAGATAGCCGGTGACGAAGGCGGCAAAGATCCAGCCGATCAGGAAGCCGGCCGTTGGTGACGCGAAGATCGCAAGCCCGCCGCGGCCGCCGGAAAGCACCGGCAGGCCGATGGCGACCAGCACCAGCACGATCAGCACGGCAATCGCCCCGCGCCGGGCTCCGAGCACGACGCCGGCCATCATGACGCCGAGGGATTGGGCGGTGATCGGCACCGGAATGAAGCCGAGCGAGATCGGCGGCAGCAGGCCGAGCGCCACGATGATCGCGGCAAAGAGGGCGGTAAGAACGAGGTCGCGAGTGCTCATCATGAATTCCGTGTTTATTAATCTTTAACTCACATGCCGCCGAATACCGCGCGCGTCAATCGCCGCGGCGATATTATCCGCATCCCTGAGCGTCAGGATGATCAGCGGCGCAAGCAGCGTTATCGGCCGGATTTTCAGCCCGCGCGCCCTGTGCGCCTCGCGAATCGCCTGATAACGGCCGACGATCTCAGGCACGAAACGCAGCACCAGCCCAAGCGCCAGGCCGATATCGTCGGCCTGCACCCAGCCGGTGCGTTCGAGCGGGCGGGCAAGGGCGGTCACCTCGTCGATGAAGGCGGTGATCGACGTCGTCGCCGTCACCGTGGCGGCGAGCAGCATCAGTGCGGTCAGCCGCAGCAGGGGTACCAGCGCCTGCTGCCAGGGATTGAAGATCAGGTTGAAGAGCGCCACGACCGCAATCGTCAGGAAGATCGGCCGCAGCCGCCTGAGGGCATCGGCAAACGGCAGGCCGACCATGCCATAGAGAACCGCCGTCAGCAGCACGGCGATCGAAAGCAGGACGAGATTCCCGCTGATAAACAGCAGGACGCCGAAGGCCGTCAGCGACAACAGCTTCAGCCGCGGCGAAAGCCGGTGCATCACGCTGTTGCCCTCGACATAGAGCGATTGCATCAGGCGGCGATCTCCCTGTAGCGGGCGATCGCCTCGGCAGCCGGCGCATCGGCGGCAAGCCGGCCCTCATGAAACAGCAGCACCCGCTCGAAATCGGCGATCAGGTCGAGATCATGGGTGATGACGATGGCGCTTTCCGAGAGCCCGGCGATGATCCTTTCGACCAGCGCCCGGTTCTTGAGATCGAGCTGGTTGGTGGGTTCATCGAGGATCAGAATGCCCGGCCCCGTCGCCAGCACCGAGCAGAGAGCGGCCACCTGCAGCTCGCCGCCGGAAAGCTCGTGCGCGCGGCGATCGGCCAGCGCCTCAGCGCCGAAGCGGGCCAGCACCGCCTGGACCTTCGCCTCGATCTCCGCCTTGGTGAAGCCGCGCCGCTTCAGCCCGAAGGCGATGTCGTCTTTGACGATCGGCAGGATGATCTGGTTCTGCGGCGATTGGAAGATGAAGCCGACATCGGCCACCGCAGATTTCTCATCGCCGGTGTCGCGGCCATTGACGGTGACGCGGCCGATCGACGGCTTGGTCAATCCGTTGATCAGCCGCGCGAACGTGGTCTTGCCCGAACCGTTCAGCCCGATGACGCCGATGCGTTTCCCACTGATGCCAAGCGTCAGCGGCTGCAGCGCCACCCGCGCCCCGAAACTGACCCCCGCACCTTCGAAACGAATATCCAAACCCATCCCTCGCATTTTTCATCGGCTGAGATTGCCGATGCCGGCCCCTCATCTGCCTGCCGGCACCTCTGCCTGGGTCGGGCCACGTGTCTCGACCCGTCCTTCCGACCCCCGCTCGCGGGGAGAAGGGATATGCCGCGCCGGCTTCCTTTACCCTCGACGTTGCGTTTGGCACGTCGCCTCGCCCCGTTTGCGGGGAGAGGGTTAGGGTGAGGGGCAGCTGCAGCCAATGCGCCAACCTGACAGCAGTGCTTCTACACGGGGAATCGAGGATGATGAAAGCGCAAATCGCGATGTTGATATTGGCTCGATATCGGGTGGCCGGAGCAACTCCAGCAAAAGTGCGCAGCGGTTTTGCGTCCGGGATTGCGGAAAACAAAGCGAGCGCATTTCCGTCACTCGAAGAAAAACGGAATGCGCTAGGAAGATTTTCCGGATTATGATGCGGTCATGACGAATCTGCTTTCCAATTCCGACGCCCGCCGTGTCTTTCTTGCCAAGCAGGGCCTCAGCGCTCCGCCGAACCGCGCCTTGACCAAGGACGGCCTGCTGCAGCTCATCCATGAGCTGGGTTTCGTCCAGGTGGACAGCATCCAGACGGTGGAGCGGGCGCATCACCAGATCCTGTTTTCCCGCAACCAGACCTACAGGCGCGAGCATCTCACGGCACTGCTCGAAAAGGATGGCGCGCTGTTCGAGCACTGGACGCATGACGCTTCCATCCTGCCGAGCGCCTTCTTCGTCTATTGGAAACACAAGTTCCGTCATCAGGAGCAGGTCATCATCGAGCGCTGGCGCAAATGGCGCGGCGAGGGCTTCGAGGCGGCTTTCGCCGAGACCTATGAGCGCGTTGAGCGCGATGGCGCGATCCTCGCCCGCGAGATCAAGGCCGACGGTCACGTTTCCGGCGGCTGGTGGAACTGGCATCCGAACAAGACGGCGCTCGAATATTTCTGGCACACCGGCAAGTTCGCCATCGCCGGCCGCTCGAACTTCCAGAAGATCTACGATCTCACCGAGCGCGTCGTCCCGGCCGAGTTCCGCGAACCGGAGGTGAGCCGCGAGGAATTCGTCGACTGGGCCTGCCGCAGCGCGCTTGCCCGGCTCGGCTTTGCCACCCATGGCGAGATATCGGCCTTCTGGAACCTGGTCTCGCCCGATGAGGCCAAGGCCTGGGTCTCAGCCCATCGCGACGAACTGATCGAAGTGCTGATCGAGCCGGCGCTCGGCGGCAAGGCGCGCCCGTCCTGGGCCTTTGCCGATTTCCTCTCGACCCTCGACGATTACCCCGGCGCGCCGCCACGCATCCGCGTGCTCAGCCCCTTCGACCCGATGATCCGCGACCGCAACCGCACCGAACGCCTGTTCGGCTTCTTCTACCGCATCGAGATTTTCGTGCCCGAGCCGAAGCGCGAATATGGCTACTACGTCTTCCCGCTGCTCGAAGGCGACAGGCTGATCGGACGCATCGACATGAAGGCGGATCGGAAAAAATCGACGCTCGACGTCAAACGGCTCTGGCTGGAACCGGGCGTGAAACCTTCGGCCGGGCGATTGGAGCGGCTGGAGGCGGAGTTGGATCGGGTTGCGCGGTTTGCGGGTGTGGAGAAGGTGGTGCTTTTGGATGGGTGGAGAGGGTAGTCGAATTACCCTCTGTGCCTCATCACGCACTCCCTCATCCCTGTGCTTGTCACAGGGATCCAGCGCACCCAAGTCCTTGGGTGCGGGAAACTCTCTTCGTAGAAGCAAATGAGTCATTCACGGCGCGGACGCGCCGTGGCTGGATTCCTGTGACAGGCACAGGAATGAGGGATGGCGAGGGTCGAAGCCCAAGCCTCCTCAGCAGATCTCTGTCTTGCTGATCTTGATCCCGAAACCTTCCAGGCCGACATAGTGGCGCTCGCGGCTGGTGAGCAGCTTGATCGAGCTGACGCCGAGATCCTTGAGGATCTGGGCGCCGAGGCCGATTTCCAGCCATTCGCTGTCGCGTGTCTGGGCTTCGGCATGGGCTTCGCGGCCCTGGTTTCGGGCCTTGCGGCCGTTGTCGTGGTGGCCGACGCCGACCGAGCCTTCGCGCAGATAGACGATGACGCCGCGGCCTTCCTCGGAAATCTTCCGCATGTAGAAATCGACCGGGCTGTTCTTGCCGAAGAGATCTTCGGCGACATTTTCCGGATGCAGGCGCACCGGGATGTCGACGCCGTCGCGGATGTCGCCGAAGACGACGGCGAGATGCTGCATCGGGTCCCAGGGCAGGGAATAGGTATGAGCCTTGGCCTTGCCGAACGGCGTGTCGACGTCGAAGCTGGTGCCGAGCTCGATCAGCGTTTCCTTGCGCTGGCGATAGGCGATGAGATCGGCGACGGAGACGAGTTTCAGCCCGTGCTGTTCGGCGAAGTCGACCACCTGCGGACCGCGCGTCACGGTGCCGTCATCGTTGACGAGTTCGGAGATGACGCCGATCGGCGGCAGACCGGCAAGCTTGCAGAGGTCGACAGCGGCTTCGGTATGGCCGGAGCGCATCAGTACGCCGCCTTCGCGCGACACCAGCGGGAAGATGTGGCCGGGGCGGACGAAATCGGCGGCGCCGACATTCGGATTGGCGAGGTTGCGCACCGTCAGCGTCCGGTCGTCGGCGGAGATGCCCGTCGTCGTGCCATGCTTGAAATCGACCGACACGGTGAAGGCCGTCGTATGGGCCGAATCGTTTTCCGCCACCATGGCGTTGAGGTTGAGGCGCTTGGCCTCTTCCTTCGGCATCGGGGCGCAGACGATGCCGGAGGTGTGGCGCACGATGAAGGCCATCTTCTCCGGCGTGGTATGGACGGCGGCGACGATCAGGTCGCCTTCGTTTTCGCGGTCATTGTCGTCCATGACGACGACGATCTCGCCGGCTTCGAAGGCCCTTATGGCGTCGACGACGCGCTTTTGGTCATAAGACATGGGCGAGCGCTCCTATTTCAGACGGCCGGTCTGGCCGCGGTCGCGAAGATAATGGTCGGCGATCGCGCAGGCGACCATCGCCTCGCCGATCGGCACGGCGCGGATGCCGACGCAGGGGTCGTGCCGGCCCTTCGTTCGGATGTCGACATTCTTGCCATCGGCATCGATCGACTGGCGTTCGGTCAGGATCGACGAGGTCGGCTTGACGGCGAAACGCGCCACCACCGGCTGCCCGGTGGAGATACCGCCGAGAATACCGCCGGCATTGTTGGAAAGGAAGATCGGCGTGCCGTCATTGCCCATGCGCATCTCGTCGGCATTGTCTTCGCCCGAGGTTTCGGCAGCGGCAAAACCATTGCCGATTTCCACGCCCTTGACGGCGTTGATCGACATCAGCAGCGAGGCGATATCCTGGTCGAGCTTGGCATAGATCGGCGCACCGAGACCGGCAGGCACGCCTTCGGCGATCACTTCGATGACCGCGCCGATCGACGAGCCGGTCTTGCGGATGCCGTCGAGATATTCCTCCCAGACCGGCACGATCGCCGCATCCGGCGAGAAGAACGGGTTCTGCCCGACCTGGTCCCAATCCCAGTTGCGGCGGTCGATCTTGTGCTTGCCGATCTGCACCAGCGCGCCGCGCACGGTAACACCTGGTACGATCAGGCGGGCGATGCCGCCGGCGGCAACCCGCGCGGCGGTTTCGCGCGCTGAGGAGCGGCCGCCGCCGCGGTAATCGCGAATGCCGTATTTGAGGTCGTAGGTATAGTCGGCATGGCCGGGGCGGTACTGCCGGGCGATCTCGCCGTAATCCTTGGAGCGCTGGTCGGTATTTTCGATCAGCATGGAGATCGGCGTGCCGGTGGTCGTCATCGTCTCGCCATCGGCGTCGAGCATGACGCCGGACAGCACCTTCACCAGATCGTCCTCGCGCCGCTGCGTCACGAAACGGGATTGCCCTGGCTTGCGCTTGTCGAGCCAGACCTGCAGCTCCTCGAGCTTGAAGCGCAGCCCCGGAGGGCAGCCGTCGACGACGCAGCCGAGCGCCGGACCATGGCTTTCGCCCCAGGTGGTTACGCGGAAGAGGTGACCGAATGTATTGTGCGACATGTGTTCCCACGGTGGCGCGCCAAAGCCGGTTGCGCCATTGCTTGAAAAGGCGCGACACTCATAGGCCAAAAAACCGTCCAGGCAAAAGCCTTTCTTTGCGTCAAACCGGCAGGTGCGGAAATGCTGTTTCGGTCTTCTGGCGCGACCCTCTTTTCGCGGGCTGGGAAGGGGTCAGGCTGAGGTCGATCGGCAGGGCGGCGGTCATGAGGCCAGCCGCCACCCCGTTCCTGTGGCTTCCGCAGAGAAATCGTCGAAGGAGAGGGGCCGCGAGAAGGCAAAGCCCTGCAGGATATCGCAGCCGAGATCGCGCAGCAGTTCGGCATGCGCTGCCGTCTCCACCCCTTCGGCCACCGTCTCGACGCCGAGCGAGCGGGCGATCTCGATGATCGAGCTGACCAGCGCCCGCTCCTGCGAGGCGTTGACGATTGGCTTCACCAGTTGGCGGTCGATCTTCAGCCGCTTGGGCTTCAGCTTCAACAGGCTGACGATCGAGGTATGGCCAGTGCCGAAATCGTCGATCTCGATATCGATGCCGAGCGCCTTGATGCGTTCGAGATTCTGCGAGGCAACATCTTCGCTCTCGTCAAGGAAGATCGATTCCACCAGTTCGAAGGAGAGTTCGCCGGGGCGGATATGCAGATCGGCGAGCGATTCCAGAAGGCTGCCGTCATGCAGCCGCCGCGCCGAGACATTGACCGAGACCTTGGGCACGGTGATGCCGTGCGCCGCCCAGCGCATCTTGTCGCGCAGCGCCGTTTCCAACACGATCCGGTCGAGCATCTGCACGACATTGATCTCGTCGGCGATGCGCAGGAACTTGTCCGGCGTCAGCAACCCCTTGGAAGGATGCTTCCAGCGCACCAGCGCCTCGACGCCGGTCAGTTCCATCGTCCGGGCCGAGAATTGCGGCTGGTACCAGGCGGTGAATTCGCAATTGTCGATGCCGGCGAGGATCTCGTCGGCCGTGCGCTTGGTGTTGATGATATCGGCCTGGAGATTGTGATTGAAGAATTCGAAGCGGTTGCGGCCCATGCTCTTGGCGCGGTAGAGCGCGATATCGGCATTGATCAGCACCTTGCGTGCATCGACATGGATGCCGTTGGCAAGCGCCACCCCGATCGACACGCCGCAGCGGCAGGAGAAACCCTGGAAATCGATCGGCTGGCGCATCTCCTCGATGATCCGCGCCGATAGCTGCGCCATCTCCTTATCCCCGACGTCGAGCGCGAGGATGACGAATTCGTCGCCGCCGATGCGCGCGACGACGTCGCTGCCGCGGACATTCTTGGCGAGCACCTTCGAGGCATGCACCAGCATCGCATCGCCGGCGGCATGGCCGAGCGTGTCGTTGATGTCCTTGAAGCGGTCGAGATCGATGTGCAGGATCGAGAATTTCTGCCGCTGTTGGCGGCCGTCATTCGTCAGGCTTTCCAGGGCGATGTCGAGCTTGCGGCGGTTGGCGAGCGCGGTCAGCGGGTCGTGCAGCGAATTGTGCTCGATCCTGTTCTTGGCAGCCTCGAGCTCGATATTCTTGGCGACCGCCTCGTCCTTGGCGGCCTTCAGCCGGATCGTCATCAGCACGTCTTCGGTGGCGTCGAAGGCGATGCCCATGATCTTCATCTCGCCGGTCCCCGTCTGGTGGACCTTGCCGACCGAGCGCACATAACGCACCGAGCCGTCGTCGACGATCACCCGGCAGACGAGTGTGTGCGTATCTCCGTTCTGCCTGAGGTGGCGGGCGCTTTCGAGTGCGAGAGACCGGTCCTCGGGGTGGATGCAGCCAAGCCAGGTCTCCTCGGTCATGAAGCCGTTGCGCGGCGCAAGCCCATAGAGCTCGTGCATGCGCTCGTTCCAGATCGAGCCGCCCCGGCCCGGCCGCGCCTCCCATATGCCGCACTGATAGGAATTGAGCGCCAGGTCGAGCCGGCTCGAAAGCTCGGCGAGCTGCCCCTCGCGGCTCGACAGCTCTTCAAGCGCCAGCTCCAGCTCGGCATTCTTGACCTCGCTCATATCCTTGGCCTTGCGCAGCGTGTCGGTGGTCACCGCATCGGCGGTCACGTCCCAGACGATGCCGATCGTCTTGCCGACGCCGCCGGCATCCGTATAGAAGGCGCCGACCGAGCGCAGATGCCGGATGCCGCCGTCGCCGAGCAGGATGCGGTATTGCGCCGTGCAGGCAACGCCGGCGACGCTGCAGCTGAAGAAATGCACCTCGGCGGTTTCACGGTCCTCGGGCAGGACCGCCGCCAGCCATTCGTCGAGCGCCCGGCTGCCTTCCTGCGCCGGCTTGCCGTGCAGGGCCGCCGCGCGTGCGTCCCAGAGCAGGCTGCTCGAATCATCCTGCAGCTCCCAGATGCCGATATTCGAAGATTCCAGCGCCAGATTGAGCCGCTGCGACAGTTCCAGCAATTTCGCTTCGCGCGTCTCCAGCTCGGTAATGTTGCGATTGCGCTCGCCGAGCAGGAGGGTCGCGAAGAAGATCGGGATGATGATGATGCAGCCGGCGGCAACGACGATCAGCCGCAGCTCGGTCTGGTTTTCCGGGATCGCGTCCCAGCCGCTGTTCGGCACGACGGAAAGCTCCCACTTGCCCCCGGCAAAGCCGATCTTCTGGCGCATCGGATCCTTGGCGTCGATATCGGACGACCCGAAGAAGGGGGCTGCCGTCGCGCTCGCCGCCGGCAAGCCGATATCGCGGATGGCGATGGAGAGATGGTCGAGATGCGGATAGCGTTCCTGGTTTTCGCGGTCGCGCGCCGGCATCAGCCCGGTCGCCTCGTAGAACATCTTCTGGTCGATGACGAGCTCGACCGCTCCCCAGATCCGCCGCTGGCCGTTCTCCTTGACGAAGACCGGGAAGAATATGGCAAAGGCACCCCGGCCATCGGTGCTGACCGGACCGTAGAAGCGCGCCGACTGGTCGCCGGTGGCGGGCGTTATCGCCTGGCGGAAGAAGAGGGCTTCGCGCACGTCGCGGCCGATCCGCTCATTACCCGATTGCGGCGGGTAGACGTTGCTGACGATGAAATCAGGTGCGACCGCGATATGAATGAAAGGCGGATTCTGGATCAGCAGCCAGTTGATCTGGCGCTCCATCTCGTCCCGGTTCGCCGCGCTGACGGAGATCAGGTTGGCAAGGTCGCGGACGATGCTGAGGTCCATGCTGATCTCAGCCATGACCCGGGCGCGGATGAGATTCGCCTCGCTTTCGGTGCGGATATGAAGTTCGCGTTCATAAGCCGCAGTATTGGCCCGGTCGAGGCCGAAGCCGACCATGATGACGACAAGGGCGACGAGCGACGAAACCAGAAACGAGACGCGGGTATTCTTCAACACGCGCCGCAACTGCTTGCTGTCGCTCAGCCTCGATAACAAAATGAAACTCCCCTGTTGGCGAGCAACTGTAGGACGCGCGGGTTAATTTACGATTGCCCGCAGGCAGTGCCGAAAAATCCTGGGAAGGGAAAAACCGCAGTGAATGCGGCATCTTGATTATATTTAAAATCCTATTCATCAATTGGGCGGGAAAAGCCATTCTTACGGGCAATTTTCGCCATATTCAGGAGCTTATCTGTGGCCAGTCATTTTTTCGTGCAGCCTCTCGTGCAGCGTTTCAAAAGGATTGTCGCCATGCGTTTCGTCGTCGCCACGCTTTTGGCAACAGCAAGTTTCCTGTCGCCGATGAGCGGTTTTGCCGAGAGCGCCGATGTCGAGGCGACGATCAAGAAGGTCGACACCGCCAACCTCGTGCTGACACTCGATGACGGCAAGACCTATCAGGCGCCCGAGGAATTCAATTTCGACGGCCTCGAAGCCGGCGTGAAGGTGATCGTCTTCTATACCGAGGTCGACGGCAAACGCGTCATCAACGATCTCGATATCGTCAAATAGGCAATTCTCTGCAGTATGACCGGGTGAGGTCGCGCTCATGGTTGCCCCTCACCCTAATCCTCTCCCCGCTCGCGCGGCGAGGGACGTGCCCTACGAGATGTAGATGGGGACGGAGAGGGCGCGGCATGTCTCTTCGCCCGGTTTACGGGGGTCCGAAGGACGGGTCGAAACGAGGGGCTCGACCCCGGCTGGTGGCGGCAGCCGGATGAGGGGGCTCATATCGGCAATCTCCCGGGCCAAACAAGTCGCTCCTATCCCCTCCGACCTAACTGAGCGCCCTGCGGCGCCCTACAGCCAGACGATCGTCCGCTCGGCGGTGTCGATCCTGGCGATCCGGTCCTGCGGGATTGCGCCTTCCGCAGCACTGCTCTTCGGCAGGTCTGAAATCGTCTGGAAAAGCGTGCGGATGACGCCGCCATGCGTCACGCAGACCGTCGGGCGATCGACGGATTGCAGCCATGAGCCGGTGCGCCAGGAGAGGATTTCATAGCTTTCCGCGTCATCGCCGGGCGGGATGAAATCCCATTTGGAAGCGTTGCGTTCCGCCACCCGCTCGCGCTGCGTCGCCTTCAGCTCCTTGAGCGTCGAGCCCTCCCAGTCGCCGAAGGAAATCTCCACCAGCCGCGGATCGGTGCGATAGGCGAGCGGCGGCAGGCCCATGGCGGCGCGCATGATTTCCATCGTCGCGCGCGTGCGTCCGAGCGGGCTTGCGACAAAATCGAATTCGTCGACTCTGTTGCCGAGAATCTCGGCCAGCGCCACGCCGTTCTGCCGGGCCTGTTCCAGGCCCGTGGCATTCATCGGGATATCTTTTTGACCTTGCAGGCGGCGCTCGGCATTCCAGGCGGTCTGGCCGTGTCTGATCACGTAGATAAGCACGGTCTCAGCCCCACTCGAAATGCTCTAGTCCTTGACGACGGAAATGTCGGGCGCGTCGACCGCCTTCATACCGATGACATGATAACCGCTATCGGCATGGTGCACTTCGCCGGTGACGGAGCGCGACAGATCCGACAGGAGATAGAGGCCGACATCGCCGACTTCCTCGATGGTGACGGTGCGGCGCAGCGGCGCGTTATATTCGTTCCACTTCAGAATGTAGCGGAAATCGCCGATGCCCGAGGCGGCAAGCGTCTTGATCGGTCCGGCCGAGACGGCGTTGACGCGGATGTTCTGCGGTCCGAGGTCGACAGCGAGGTACTTGACGCTCGCTTCGAGCGCAGCCTTGGCGACGCCCATGACGTTATAGTTCGGCATCACCTTTTCGGCGCCGTAATAGGTCAGCGTCAGCATGGCGCCGCCATCCGTCATCAGCTTCTCGGCGCGGCGTGCGACCGAGGTGAAGGAATAGACGGAGATCTGCATCGTCTTGGCGAAATTGTCGGCCGAGGTGTCGACGTAGCGGCCGGTCAGCTCGTCCTTGTCGGAAAAGCCGATCGCATGCACGAGGAAATCGATCTTGCCCCAGAGCTTTTCGACGTTGCCGAAAACCTCATCGATGGTGGCTTCGTCGGCGACGTCGCAGTGGCCGACGAGCGTCGCGCCGATTTCGGCGGCGAGCGGCTCGACGCGCTTCTTCAGAGCATCGCCCTGATAGGTGAGCGCGACTTCTCCGCCCTGCGCATGAATGGCCTTGGCAATACCCCACGCAATCGAACGATTGTTGGCGACACCCATGATGACGCCGCGTTTGCCTGCCATGAGGCCGGATGCTTGAGCCATATTTCGCTCCCTAGGAATTCTGATCGATCCTGCCTATGGCATAGGCCGTTAATCGGTTCAAGCTTGGCCTGGATCATCAACTGTTAGGTATCGTAACAAAGGGTGCGATTGTCATAAAAATTTCACAGGAACAGGCCTTCGCGCATGCTCCGCATGAGATCGGTGACTTTGTCGTCGGGCTTTTCCCACAGGATAATGCGCAATTCGACGACGAGATCGCCTCTCCCACCCTCTTCGCGGGGCAATCCCTGGTCGGGGATTCTGATCGTCTTGTCCGAGCCCGACCATGCGGGAATGGTAATCTTGAGCGGCCCGCTCGGCCCCTCGATGCGCGCCTCGGTGCCGAGCACGGCATTTTCGATGCTGAGCGGCAGCACCGCGTGCAGATCGAAACCGTCGACGGTGAAGCGCGGATCGGCTGCGATGCGGATGTTGATGACGGCGTCGCCCCGCTGCATGCCCGGCAGCTTGAAGCCTTGACCCTTGAGCCTGATCTCATGACCGTCCGTCGTGCCTGCCGGCAACGCGAAGCCGATTTCGCGGCCCTCCGGCAGCGACGCGGTGATCCAGCCGCTCTTCAAGACGTCGTCGATCGTCACCGTCGCCGTCGTCACCTCATCCGGTGCCTTTTCCAGGCCGGTATCCTTGGCGCCGGTGAAACGGCGCACCAGGTTTGTCAGGATGCTGAGCGGCAGCGGCAGGTTGGCGCCGGCATTGGCCGCAGCCTCGCCGGTCTCCTCGTCGCCCTTGGGCTCGGCCTCGGCGGCGTCGCCGTCTGCGCGCCTGCCGGTCTCGCCCGTCTGCTGATTCTGTGTCTGCTGGTATTGTGCCTGCTGGGCGCGGCCCTGCGCCTGGCCGCCGGCCGCAGCGCGCGCCTGGGCGCCGAAAATGCGCTCCACCATCTCGTCGGCAGGCTCAGCCGCTCCCGCCTGTTGCCTGGCGCCTTCGGCGGCCGACTTCTGGGCGGCGCGTGCAAGCTCTTCCATCACCCGCTCGGCATTGGCCTGCGCCGCCTTGGCGCGGATCGCAGCCTCGCGCGCGGCCTGGCGCTGCTGCATGATCGTCTGTTCTTGTTTCTTGGCTTCCGCCATCCGCACGGCATTGTCGAACAGGCTGCGTTTGCGCGGGTCCTTCAGCGTTTCATAGGCGCGGCCGATCTCGGCGAACCGGGCCGTCGCCGTCGGGTCGCCCTGATTGTGGTCGGGATGGGCTGATTTGGCCATGTTGCGCCAAGCCGCCTTGATCTCGTCTGCTGCCGCGTCGCGCTTGACGCCCAGAATTTTGTAAGGATCGCGCATGTCAAAACCGCCGGTGTTGCGATGCGGGAAGCCACGTCCTTGCCCGGCACCCCGAAACTCCAATATCAAGTGCGCGGCGCCACCCGCCGCAAAGGCAGGGAGAGCCACTCTCAACGCCGATCGTGCGTTGGAGTTGCTAATCACTTCTTATTTCTATGGAGAGATGTGGGGTGTTTCGCCCCGAATGGTTAGCTCTTTGCTAAGCATTCGGCGGAAAGGCGTCGGGCGTTAACCTGTCGGCGAGCCGGATCAGCTTTCCCGCGGGATTAACTTCCCGCGGGATCAACTTCCCGCGGGATCAACTTTCCGGCTGAAAGCTCAAAAGCTGCCAGTTGCCGCCGCCGACGAGGCAGGTCTTGCCGTAGAATTTGGCGATGCCGACATAGGAATGCCGGGTCGTGCGGAACTGGCGGCAGACCTGGCCTTGCTCGTTGTTCTCGACGATGGTTTCGATGACGCCGGCGCTGCCCGTCGATGCATTCGCCCAGGGAAGCGGCTGGCCCTCGAGCCGCTGCACGTCGGCCGAGGTCACGGCGTTGCGCACGGTCATCTCGTCGGAAAGCGTGTCGGTGCTCGGCGGCGTCTGCGGCACGGTGCCGGTGGCAACCGACCGGTCGACCTTGGCCTCGCTCAAGAAATCCATGCCGCTGCCAACGCAGCCTGAAAGCGAAAGCATGGCGACGCCGATGACGAAGAACGCGCTGCTGCGTCGCCGCAGGCTCTTTGTATGGCGATATGACTTTGCTATGACTTCCACCCTGCGTCCTGTCCAGTTACCAAAAGCTGGGCGAGTTTTGAATAATCCGGGGCATTTGAACCAATATGTCGGCAAACGAGTTAACAAGCGGTGACTTTACCGAAAGTGGCGAACCCTTCAAGCTCTTTGCCGAATGGCTGAAAGAAGCGGAGGCTTCCGAACCCAATGACCCGAACGCGGTGGCGCTGGCAACGGTCGATAAGGATGGTCTTCCCAATGTCCGCATGGTTCTCCTGAAGGGGTTCGATGAAGACGGTTTCGTCTTCTACACCAATTTCGAGAGTCAGAAAGGCCGTGAAATTCTGGGCCAGAAAAAGGCCGCCATGTGCTTTCACTGGAAAAGCCTGCGCCGCCAGGTGAGACTGCGCGGCCCCGTCGAGATCGTCACCGATGCCGAAGCCGACGCCTATTTCAAGACGCGTGCGCGCGGCAGCCGCATCGGCGCCTGGGCGTCCAAACAGTCCCGCCCGCTCGAGAGCCGATTCGCGCTGGAGAAAGCCGTGGCCGAATATACCGCCCGTTATGCCATCGGCGAGATTCCGCGCCCGGCCCACTGGTCGGGCTTTCGCATCCGCCCGACCTCGATCGAATTCTGGAAGGACCAGAAATTCCGCCTGCATGACCGTGTCGAATTCCGCCGGCCTTCACCGGAAGGCGAATGGGACAAGGTGCGGATGTATCCCTGACAGGCTTACCTGCCCATCAGCTTCAGCGGGATCCCGGAGGCGAGCGCCGAGACGTAGCGCCGCTTCTGGTAGAAGCCGTTGAGCGAAAGGCGCGGGAGATAGCCGGTCAGCTGTGCTGCCGGCAGCCCGGGTTGCGTGGTGACCGCGAGGGTAAAGCCGAGATTGCGCGCAATGCGCGCCTCGCGGGCGGTCGCAGCCGCCGGCGTGCCGTAGGGATAGGCGATCGTATCGGGACGGATGCCGGTCACCGCCTCGACATAATCCGCCGAAACCTGCATTTCGATTCGCGCTTCGGCTTCCGGCAGGCGGGCGAGCGCGCGATGGCTGATCGTATGGGCGCCGAGGGATGCGAGCGGATGTGTCGCCAGCCATTGCAATTCGCCGGGACCCATCACCAGATCGCGGACGATATCCGTCGGCTCGATGCCGTTTTCCCGTGCCAGCATATCGATGGCGGCGACGGCGTGCGCCTCGTTGGAGCCGTGGATGTAAGCGGCGAAACGATCGAAGGCAGTCCATTGCTGCTGCGGGCTGTCGAGCCCCAGCCGCTCGCTGCCGCGGCCGAAATCGAAGCGGATTTCCGGTGCCCGGCGCAGGAGGATGGCGAGCGTCTCCCACCAGATACTGTGCGAGCCCTCGGCAAAACCCTTGGCGACGAATACCGTAAACGGCGCCTGATGCCGCGCGAACACCGGCAGCGCATGTTCCACATTGTTGCGGTATCCGTCGTCGAGCGTGAAGGCTGCGAACGGCGGCCCGCCCTCGGGTTCCGCCAAGAGCACCGGCACCTGATCGAGCGGCACGAAGCGATAGCCCTTCCGCCGCAACCGGCTGAGCGCCGAATCGAGAAAACGCGGGGTGATTTCGAGATGCGCATTCGGCGCGAAGGCTTGCGGTACATGCGGGCGGACATGGTGCAGCGTGAAGACGACGCCACGTCCGCGCGCTTCGCGCATCAGTCCGACAGCGGCGAGCAGCCAGGAAAGCTCGAGCCCGGCGCCGATCGCCGCGCGTTTTGCCAACCGCTTGAATTGTCCCGTCATGCGCCGTCCGTCCCTTGCCTTTGCGGGAACCTAGCAGCGGCGACTTAAGCCTTGCTGAATCCCGATTCGGCACGGGTCTTTGATTTCTTGTTAACCAAGGCGATGAAAAGACTAGAAAAATGATAGGCGTTGCCTCAAAGTCGCGCCAAACTTACGGCTTCTGTCACATTACGGCACAAATGCCGGTCCTGTCGCGGATCAACGTTTGAAGGGCCAGCGCATCATGGGCCAGCGTCAGGGGCAAGCAGATGAGGGGAAGTGTATGAGAAAGCTTTTGGCGGCTGTTTTGACCGTAACGCTTGCCGTTTCGGCGCCGCTTGCAGCCCTTGCCGGCAACGCTTCGCTGATCCTCGATGCCCGCACAGGCAAGGTTCTCGCCGCTGAAAACGCCGATACGCTGAACCATCCGGCCTCGCTGACGAAGATGATGACGCTCTATCTCACCTTCGAGGCGCTGAAACGCGGCAAGATCGCCTGGGATACTCCGATCACAATGTCGAAATATGCCGCCGCCCGGCCGCCGACCAAGCTTGGCGTCAAGGCCGGCGGCACGATCACCGTGCGCGAGGCGGTCTATGGCATGATCGTCAAATCCGCCAATGATGCCGCCTCCGCCATGGGCGAGAAGCTCGCCGGCTCTGAAAGCGCTTTTGCCCGGATGATGACGGCCAAGGCCCGCCAGCTCGGCATGAGCCGCACCGTCTTCGTCAACGCCTCCGGCCTGCCGGACGGCCGTCAGGTCACCACGGCGCGCGACATGTCGACGCTCGCCGTCGCGCTGATGAAGAATTATCCGAACGAATACCGCCTGTTTTCGGCGGCAAGCTTCAATTTCCGCGGCCGCACCGTGCGCGGCCACAACAATCTCATGTACCGCTACCAGGGCATGGACGGCATCAAGACGGGCTACACCAACGCCTCCGGCTTCAACCTCGTCAGCGCCGTCAAGGACGGCAACCGCCGCGTGGTCGGCGTCGTGCTCGGCGGCCGCACCGCCCGCAGCCGCGACGCCAAGATGGCTGGTTTGCTCGACCGTTACCTCGGCCGTGCCTCCTCTTCCGGCGGCGCCAAGCTGGTGGCGAGCGTCGGCGCCAAGGAGGCTGTCGAAGTCGCGTCCGCCGCCGACGATTCCGATGTTCCGGTGCCGCTCAACGCACCGCGGCCGGCCGATGATCTCGGGGCCAAGAGCCTGGCTTATGCCGACGACGCCGTCGTGCCGCTGGAGCGTCCGGTCGCGATGGAGGAGATCCTGAACGCCGGCAAGACGCCGAAGACATCGGCAGAGAGGGCCGATGGCGACTGGCAAATCCAGATCTCGGCTGCTCCCAGCGCCGATGCGGCGCGTGCGCTTCTCGCCCAGGCGCAGTCGGAAGGCGGCGCGCCGCTCGTTTCCGCCTCGCCCTATACCGAGGCGGTCGGGCAGGGGGCCAACAGGATCTATCGCGCCCGCTTCGTCGGCTTCGCCAGCAAGGATGCCGCCGTCTCGGCCTGCGATGCACTGAGACAGCGCTCCTATGACTGCATGCTGCTGCCGGACCACAGCTGATCGCCGCGACACCACTGCGACAATTCACCCTGGACAAGCAACGGGAATCAGCGTCTCCTCCGTAAACAAAAGGAGAACATCCATGTTGCGTCGTCTCGCCGACCAGTTCGAAATCTCATCCTCTGTTCACGTCGCTGCCAACAACATCGAGCGCGATGCCGACTGGTTCCTGCTGAAACTGCAGGAGGAAATGGGTGAACTGACCCAGGCATGGAACCGGCTGACTGGCCGCGGCCGTGCGAAAGGCCGCTCTCCTGAAGACATGCAGCGCGACCTGGCCGACGAGACCGCCGACGTTCTCGGCCATCTTCTGCTGTTTGCCCGCCACAACGATCTCGATCTTGCCGCCGCGATCGAACGCAAGTGGCTGTTTCGGCCGGGCAACACGTTTTAAGAGGGATCGTCTATCTTCGGAAAATCCGGCTGCGCCTCCGGCCTTGCCGACCGGAAGGCTTCAAGCGTCACGCAGCGCTGTTCGACCGCAAGCAGCAGCGGATAGGGCGAAAGATCATGGCCGAGACGGCGGGCATTGCTCATCTGCGGAATGAGATGCAGGTCGGCCCAGCCCGGACGATCGCCGAAACAGAAGGGCGACGAGACCTTGCGCTGTCTGAGCGTCTCTTCGAGCGCGGTAAAGCCGAGGCCCAGCCAGCGCGCGAGCCACCGTTTCACCTCGGCTTCGCCAGCGCTGAGTTCATCGCGCAGGAAATGCCGGACGCGCTGAACTGTCAGAGCGTGCATTTCCGCAGCGATATGGGCGGCAAAACCTCTCGCCTCGGCGCGCAGTGCGGGATCCTCGGGCAGGAGGCTCGGGTCGGGATAGGCCTCCTCGATATAGGAGAGGATCGCTGACGACTGCGGCACGACACGGCCGTCGCCGATATCGAGTGCCGGCAGCAGCCCCTGCGGATTGAGTCTGTGATACTCTCCGGGCTCAAGCGAACTCACCGGAACGTAACGATAGGAAATGCCCTTGAGGTTGAGGGCGATCCGCACCCGTTCACCCGCCGAATTCTGCCATCGCGAGATCAGCAGCATCATTACCGTCCCAAAGCTGGAGTCAGCCGACCTTATATCGGTAGAATTTGCTGTCCACCGCCATCAGCGGAAAGGAGCGGGGCAGAGCGCTCTTGGCAATCTCGCTAAAGCCGTTCTTCTCGTAAAAACGATGCGCGGCGACGAACTTGTCCGTCGTGCCGAGGAAGATATCGGTGATGCCGGCATCCCTGGCGTGAGCGATCAGGCGATCGAGGAGCAGCGCCGCCACGCCGTGTTCGCGGCCGCGAACCTCGGCTGAGACGAACATCTTGCGCAGCGCCGCCTGGTTGTTGCCGATATCCTTCAGCCCGACCGTGCCGACGATGGCGCCGTCCTTGACGGCGACCCAGAACTGCCCTTTGCCGGACTGGTAGAAATCCGGGATGACCCTGAGATCCGGCTGCGCATCCGCGGTGATGTCGATGCCGAATTCCTCGCGCTGGATCGGCAGGATCACCGAAAGCACGGCATCGGCGTCATCTGATGTGAAGGTTCTGATTTCGATGTCCGCCATCTGAGAATCCTTTCGCCTCAGGTCTGCGTGCCGCCGACCGTCACCTGATCCATGCGCAGATGCGGCTGGCCGACGCCGACGGGAACCCATTGGCCGGCCTTGCCGCAATTGCCGATACCGGTATCGAGCTTCATGTCGTTGCCGATCATCGACACCCGTTTCATTGCATCCGGTCCGTTGCCGATCAGCATGGCGCCCTTGATCGGCGCGCCGACCTTGCCGTTCTCGATCAGATAGGCCTCGGTGCAGCCGAAGACGAACTTGCCGGAGGTGATATCCACCTGGCCGCCGCCGAAGGAGACGGCATAGATGCCCTTCTTCACCGAGGCGATGATCTCCTCGGGCGTCTTGTCGCCACCGAGCATATAGGTGTTGGTCATGCGCGGCATCGGCACATGCGCATAGCCCTGGCGGCGGCCGTTGCCGGTGGGCGCCATACCCATCAGCCGGGCATTCTGCCGATCCTGCATGTAGCCGACGAGCTTGCCGTTTTCGATCAGCACGTTGTAGGCCGACGGCGTGCCCTCGTCGTCGATGGTGATCGAGCCGCGGCGGTTGTCGATCGTGCCGTCGTCGACGACGGTGACGCCGGGCGCGGCGACCATCTGGCCGAGAAGGCCTGAAAAGGCCGACGTCTTCTTGCGGTTGAAATCGCCTTCCAGCCCGTGACCGACCGCCTCGTGCAGCATGACGCCCGGCCAGCCGGAGCCGAGCACGACGTCCATCGTGCCCGCCGGCGCATCGATCGCCTCGAGATTGACGAGCGCCTGGCGCAGCGCCTCGTCGGCGCCATATTGCCAGCTGCCCTCGGCGATGAAGTCACCGAAGCCGATGCGCCCGCCATGGCCGTAGGAGCCGCTCTCCTGCCGCTCGCCTTCGCCGACCATCACCGAAATGTTGATGCGCGTCATCGGCCTGATGTCGCGCACGCGGTGCCCGTCAGCGCGCAGGATATCGACGACCTGCCAGCTGGCGGCGACCGAGGCCGTCACCTGCCGCACCTTATCGTCCTTGCCCCTGAGATAGGCGTCGATGTCCTGCAGGACCTTGACCTTTTCCTCGAAGCTCGGCTGGCCGATCGGGTTCTCGTCGCTGTAGAATTTCTTGTTGGTGCCCTGGGGTGCGGCGGCATAGGAGCCGGAATAGCCGCGCGTCACCGCGCCGACCGCATCGGCCGCCCGCTTCAGCGCTGCCACCGACAGATCGCCGGCATGCGCGTAACCCACAGCTTCGCCGGCAACGGCGCGCAGGCCGAAACCCTGTTCGGTGTTGAAGCTGCCGCCCTTCAGCCGGCCATTGTCGAAGGTCAGCGCTTCCGCCTGCGCATGCTCAATGAACAGTTCGCCGTCATCGGCGCCGGACAGCGCCTCGGCCACATGCTTGCGCATCGTCGCTTCATCGGCATCGAAAAGCGTCAGGAGATCGGTGGTCATGTCTTGTGCTCCGCTGAAGAGCAGGAGTGCTCATAGCCGATGTAGGTCTGTTGGATAGTCCGAGCAAGCCCCGGCCTCAGGGCAGGGCGTCGAAGCCTTCGGCGAAGCCCTTGAGGTCGACCGGGATGCCGATGCCTTCTTCCGGGGTCTGGAAGACGATGAAGGTTGCCTGGGCGCCGCTGCGGAAGGTCTTGAGCAGTTCGTCCTCGAGCACGACCTCGGCATAACAGCCATCGGCGAAGCAGCGGACGAAATAGGCGCGGCCGATATCCTTGCCGTCGACATTGAGCCCGAGGCCGTTCGGCAGCAGCACGCCGAGCGGCGCGAGCACGCGGAGAATCTTCGACTTGCGGTCGGCCGTCTTCAAGACGACGACGGAAAGCCCGACTTCCGGACGATCCTCGGCGATGACGTTCTGCATCAGCGCGCATTGTTCGGTCGCAGCCCCGGCCGGCTTGTCGCAGACCACAGACCATGCGCCGTGATTGGACTTCACCGTGCCCGGCGCCTGTGGCTGCGTCTGGCCGGGCGTCACCTGTTCGATATTCGGCTTGGCGGCATTCGGCTGTTGCGGCGCGGGGGCAGGGGCCGGCGCGGCAGCGGGCGGCTTGGCCTGTGACGGCGTGGGTTGCTGTGCGAAAACGGGCGTCGTCGCTGCGGCCGCGATGCTGGCAGTCACGAGAAGCGACTGCACGAGGGAACGGAAACCCATGGAAACCTCTGGATATCGAATCATTGCGGCTATTGTTGAAGCTGCCCACCAAAAATGAAAAGCCCCACCCCGTGAAAACCGGGGGACTGCGGCGGAAATTGGACCTTTCCGAAATAATGTGCGGCGCGCGGATTGGCCGGAAAGCCGATTTTTCATATGCTGATGAAAAACTTGGGATGTTTTGCCGTTCAGGGCTGCCTACACTTTGAGCAAAAATGCCGCATAGACAATTGCTCTGACCTGTTGCGGCAAATGCCAAACTGTGGTTTGAAGCGCTGAAGATGGCAAGGATTCTGCGTTCTATTTTGCAGGTCAAGCGCTCGAGGGAGATAATAAGGTGATGAAGAAGGCTTATGCAGCCCTGACCACGCTGGTCTGTCTGCTTTTTGCTTCCGGCACATATGCCGACCAGCCAACGCCGTGGCAGGCAACGCTGCAGCCGGCGGCAACGCCGATCATGCGGGAAATCCACTGGTTCGAACAATATACCCTGTGGTTTATCGTTCCGATCACGCTCTTCGTTCTGGTCCTGCTCATCGTCGTCTGCGTCAAGTTCCGCGCCAGCGCGAACCCGGTTCCCTCGAAGACGAGCCACAATACGCTGATCGAGGTTGCCTGGACCGTGGGGCCGGTCCTGGTGCTGCTTCTTCTCGCCATTCCTTCGTTCAACCTGCTGACGGCGCAGCTGACGCTGCCTGAAAATCCCGACGTCACCATCAAGGCGACCGCCACCCAGTGGCAGTGGAACTATGAATATGAAGGCTCGGGCGAAAGCCCGCTCGCTTTCGATTCCTACCTCCTGAAGGATCAGGACCGCGCGAGCGCCGGCAAGGAAGACAAGTCGATCTATCCCAGGCTTCTCGCCGTCGATAACGAGCTGGTCCTGCCGGTCAACAAGACGGTCCGCGTTCTCGTGACCTCGGCGCCGACCGACGTCATCCACGCTTTCGCCATGCCGTCCTTCGGCGTCAAGATCGATGCCGTGCCGGGCCGTCTGAACGAGACCTGGTTCAGGGCCGAGCGCGAAGGCCTGTTCTATGGCCAGTGTTCCGAGCTCTGCGGCAAGGACCATGCGTTCATGCCGATCGCCATCCGCGTCGTCTCCGAGGACAAGTACAAGCAGTGGCTGACCACGGCCGCCAGCGACCTGCCCGGCGCCTACAAGACACTCATGGCCGCAACCGATGGTCCCGCAAAGACCCTCGACGTTGCCGAAGCACAGTAATTAAAGGGGATCGGGACAATGGCTGGACCTTCCGCTCACGACGATCATTCTCATGATCACGCCCACCACGACCACGCGCATGACGATCACCATGATCACGGGCACAAGCCGAGCTTTGCCAATCGCTGGCTGTTCTCGACCAACCACAAGGACATCGGCACGCTCTACCTGATCTTCGCGATCATTGCCGGCATCATCGGCGGCGCGCTGTCGGTTGCCATGCGCATGGAGCTGCAGGAGCCGGGCATCCAGATCTTCCACGGCCTGGCCTCGATGGTCTACGGCTATGAAGGCGATGCCGCGATCGACGGCGCCAAGCAGATGTTCAACATGTTCACCACAGCGCACGCGCTGATCATGATCTTCTTCATGGTCATGCCGGCGATGATCGGTGGTTTCGCCAACTGGATGGTGCCGATCATGATCGGCGCGCCCGACATGGCCTTCCCGCGCCTGAACAACATCTCCTTCTGGCTGATCGTTCCCGCCTTCGCGCTGCTGCTGCTGTCGATGTTCGTCGAAGGCCCGGCAGGCGCCTATGGCACGGGCGGCGGCTGGACGATGTATCCGCCGCTGGCGACAAGCGGCACGCCGGGACCGGCGGTCGACCTTGCGATCTTCGCGCTCCACATTGCCGGCGCCTCGTCGATCCTCGGTGCGATCAACTTCATCACCACGATCCTCAACATGCGCGCTCCGGGCATGACGCTGCACAAGATGCCGCTGTTTGCCTGGTCCGTGCTGATCACCGCCTTCCTGCTGCTGCTGTCGCTGCCGGTTCTGGCCGGCGGCATCACCATGCTGCTCACCGACCGCAACTTCGGCACCTCCTTCTTCTCTCCGGAAGGCGGCGGCGACCCGATCCTTTACCAGCACCTGTTCTGGTTCTTCGGTCACCCCGAGGTCTACATCCTCATCCTGCCGGGCTTCGGCATGATCAGCCACATCATCTCGACCTTCTCGAAGAAGCCGATCTTCGGCTATCTCGGCATGGCCTACGCCATGGTCGCGATCGGCGCCGTCGGCTTCGTCGTCTGGGCCCACCACATGTACACGGTCGGCCTGTCGCTCGACGCGCAGCGCTACTTCGTCTTCGCCACGATGGTCATCGCCGTTCCGACGGGCGTGAAGATCTTCTCCTGGATCGCGACGATGTGGGGCGGCTCGATCTCGTTCCGCACGCCGATGCTCTGGGCGATCGGCTTCATCTTCCTGTTCACGGTCGGCGGCGTCACCGGCGTCCAGCTTGCCAATGCCGGTCTCGACCGCTCGCTGCATGACACCTATTACGTCGTGGCCCACTTCCACTACGTTCTGTCGCTCGGCGCCGTCTTCGCGATCTTCGCCGGCTGGTACTACTGGTTCCCGAAGATGACCGGCTACATGTACAACGAGTTCGTCGGCAAGCTGCACTTCTGGATCATGTTCATCGGCGTCAACCTGGTGTTCTTCCCGCAGCACTTCCTCGGCCTCGCCGGCATGCCACGCCGCTACATCGATTATCCGGATGCCTTTGCCGGCTGGAACTATGTGTCCTCCATCGGCTCCTACATCTCGGCCTTCGGTGTGCTGATCTTCCTCTACGGCGTCTTCGAAGCCTTCGCCAAGAAGCGCGTCGCCGGCGACAATCCGTGGGGTGAGGGTGCGACGACGCTCGAATGGCAGCTGCCTTCGCCGCCGCCCTATCACCAGTGGGAACAGCTTCCGCGCATCAAGTAATTTGCGCGGACATCAGGACGCCGCATTCGATACGGCGTCCTGATCTTGAGACATGCAGGACGGAATGATGACGGTCATCGACAATCACGGGGCGCTTGCAAAGGACGGCGAATTGTCGGAAGCGAGTGCGCGCGATTATTTCGAATTGTTGAAGCCACGGGTGATGTCGCTCGTGGTCTTCACTGCCTTTGCCGGTCTTGTGCTGGCGCCAGGCCATATCCATCCCGTCCTCGGCCTGATCGCCATTCTCTGTATCGCCGTCGGCGCCGGCGCCTCCGGGGCGCTGAACATGTGGTATGACGCCGATATCGACGCCGTCATGAGCCGCACCGCCAACCGTCCGATCCCGGCCGGCCGCATCGCGCCGTCGGAGGCGCTCGCGTTCGGCCTGGTGCTCTCGGGCTTTTCGGTGGTGATCCTCGGCCTGGCCGTCAACTGGCTCTCGGCCGGCATCCTCGCCTTCACCATCTTCTTCTACGCCGTCATCTACACCATGTGGCTGAAGCGCTCGACGCCGCAGAACATCGTCATCGGCGGCGCCGCCGGCGCCTTCCCGCCGATGATCGGCTGGGCCTGCGTGACCAACAGCGTGACGATCGAGAGCACCGTGCTCTTCATGATCATCTTCCTGTGGACGCCGGCGCATTTCTGGGCGCTTGCCCTCTTCAAGATGCGCGATTACGAAGCCGTCGGCGTGCCGATGCTGCCGAATGTCGCCGGCGAGCGGGTGACCAAGCATCAGATTGTCGCCTATGCGGTGCTGACCGCCATCTGCGCAGTCTTGCCGACCGTCCTCGGTTTCGCGAGCCTCGGCTATGGCTTCGTCGCTGCGGCGCTCGGCGCGATCTTCATATACTGTTCCATCGCCGTCTGGCGCATGCCCGACGGCGATCTGAAGATGATCCCGGCGAAGAAGCTCTTCGGCTTCTCGATCTTCTATCTCTTCGCCGTGTTCTCCGCCTTGATGATCGACCGGCTGGCTTCGGTGCTGGTCTCGCATGCGGGAGGTTGGTTCTGATGGAAATGGTCAAGCTGACGGAAGCGCAGCGCAAGTCGCGCCGCAACCGCAACGTCGCCCTCGGGCTGGTGCTTGCCGGCCTCGTCATTCTCTTCTACGCGATCACCATCGTGAAGATCGGCGGGGGAATGGCTGGATGAGCGAAAACGCCGGTACACCGAAGAAGCAGGGCCGCAACAACGGCGCCGTCGTGATGATGTGCCTGAGCTTCGTCTTCGGCATGGGGGCGATGAGCTATGCCGCCGTACCGCTCTACCGCATCTTCTGCCAGGTGACCGGTTATAACGGCACGACCCAGCGCGTCGACCAGGTGTCGAGCGTCGTGCTCGACCGCACCATGCGCGTTACCTTCGACGCCAATGTCGCGCCCGGCCTGCAGTGGGACTTCAAACCGGTCGAGCGTGAGGTCAATCCGAAGATCGGCGAGACCATTCAGGTGAATTTCACCGCCGAGAATCGCTCGAACGAAACCCAGCGCGGCCAGGCGGTGTTCAACGTCACCCCGGGCGAGGCAGGCGTCTATTTCAACAAGGTGCAATGTTTCTGCTTTACGGAAACGGACCTGAAGCCGGGCGAGAAGCTCGACATGCCGGTGGTGTTCTACATCGATCCTGACATCGTCAAGGCGGTGGAATCCAAGAACATCCATACGGTGACGCTGTCATATACGTTCTACCCGAAAGAGGGTCCGAAGCCGGTGGCTTCGCATGAGGGTGGAGCGGAGAAGATTGAAAAGAAACTTTGATCAAGGCTCGTTTCCGGCTATGCCGGGAGCGGAGTGAAGGAAGACATCCGGGGATAGCTACATGGCCGATGCTCATCAGAAGAATCACGACTATCACATCATCGATCCGAGCCCGTGGCCGATTCTCGCCTCGCTCGGCGCCTTCATCATGGCGATCGGCGGCGTCTGCTACATGCGCTACCTGAACGGCGGTTCGTTCAAGGTCGCCGGTGCGGAGCTTGCCAATCCCTGGCTTTTCTATATCGGCTTCGCGCTGGTCATCTATGTCATGTACGGCTGGTGGGCCGATACGGTGAAGGAAGCCCATGATGGCGCCCACACCCGCGTCGTCTCGCTGCACCTGCGCTACGGCATGATCATGTTCATCGCTTCGGAAGTGATGTTCTTCGTTGCCTGGTTCTGGGCCTATTTCGACGCCAGCCTCTATCCGAACGAAGCGATCCAGGCCTCGCGCCTGCTTTACACCGGTGGCGTCTGGCCGCCGAAGGGCATCGAGGTCCTCGATCCCTGGCACCTGCCGATCTACAACACGGTCATTCTGCTGCTCTCGGGCACGACGGTCACCTGGGCGCACCATGCGCTGCTGCACAACGACCGCAAGGGCCTGGTCCAGGGCCTGACGCTGACGGTGCTGCTTGGTATCTTCTTCTCCAGCGTCCAGGCTTACGAATATGCCCACGCGCCTTTCGACTTCAAGAATTCGATCTACGGCGCGACCTTCTTCATGGCGACCGGCTTCCACGGTTTCCACGTTCTGGTCGGCACGATCTTCTTGGCTGTCTGCCTGATCCGCGCGCTGCGCGGCGACTTCACCCCGAAGCAGCATTTCGGCTTCGAGGCAGCCGCCTGGTACTGGCACTTCGTCGACGTCGTCTGGCTGTTCCTGTTCTTCTGCATCTACGTCTGGGGCGGCTGGGGCGCTCCGGTCGCCGGCTGATCGGAACGATATTTGAGAAAAGGCGGGCCCGGTGCCCGCCTTTTTTTGGTGGACTTCGTTTTTGCTTGGCCCCGTGCCGCGGCTGTTCGGTTCGCGCGGGTGGCTGCCCCTCACCCTAACCCTCGCCCCGTTTACGCGAGGGGACGTGCCAAACGCAGGGTTGAGATTGAGGGAGGTCGGTGCGGCATGGTCCCTTCGCCCCGTTTACGGGGAGAAGGTGCCGGCAGGCGGATGAGGGGCTGGCATCGGCGCGCGCCCGCTCACCATCGCCTCAGCGCGCCCCGGCGATCCGTTCGAAGGCCGAAGGTTCGGGAATGCCGAGATCCAGCTGATGGCGGATCGCCTCGGCGCATTCGAGCGGTGTCAGCACTGACGTATCGACCTCCATATCGTAGATGCCGGGCCGATGCACCTCGTCCTGCCAGCGTTGCACTGGTTCTGGAATGGGCACTTCCTCCGTGGCCCTGAGATAAAGCGTCTCGCGCCCTTCCTGGGCAGTTTCGCGCCGCTGCATGATTGTCTCGATCGGACAGCGCACGCCGACGAACAGCACGGGAAAATCCTCCAGTCGCCGGGCGCAATCGGCAAGAATGCCGAGCGGCTTGGTATAGCTGTCATGGTGGCCGAGATCGGCGATGACATTGAGGCCGAACCCGGCATGGATGGCGATCGACTCGTAGAGGGCGGCATAGAGGAACGGCACCAGCTCTTCGAGGTCCGGCCGTTCGCCGCCCGGCCTGAGGCCGATGCCGGGCAGATAGCGCTTCGGTGTCATGGCATTGTAGCTGTCAACGCCGAGGTTGATCCACGGCCCGTCGAAATGTTCCTGGACTGCGCGCGCAATGCTGGATTTTCCGCTTCGCGGCGCGCCGTTCAGGATGATGATCTGTGCGGAGTGGCTATCGTTAGTCATCAGTCTTCTTCTGTTTGGCGCGAATCGCTGAGGCGAAAAAGCGCAGGCATTTCCCTTCGTCCTGCGAATAATTTATGGGAGAGTTAAGGCAGCGTCGAAAAAGCCGCGGCCGCAAGGTTACGCAAAGGAATGGCATGAACGAGGACAGCGCCCATTTTCCCCCCGTCGATCCGGTGAAAACCGGCATCAAGGGCTGCTGCCCGCGCTGCGGCGAGGGCAAGCTGTTCGATGGCCTGTTGGCGCTGAAGCCGCGCTGCGCCGCCTGCGGCCTCGATTATTCCTTCGCCGATTCCGGTGACGGCCCGGCCGTCTTCGTCATCCTCATCGTCGGCTTCATCATCATCGGCATGGTGCTGTGGCTGCAGGTGAATTACGGGCCGCCGATCTGGGTGCATATCATGCTCTTCGGCCCGCTGACGATCATCCTGTCGCTGCTGACGCTGCGCTGGTTCAAGGGCATCCTGATCGCCATGCAATACCGTCATAATGCCCGCGAAGGACGCCTGAGTGATTGATATCGACCATGCCGCCCCGCGCCGCCGGCTGCCTGTGGCAACCGGCATCCTGGTGCTGATCGCGCTTGCCATCCTGATTTCGCTCGGCACCTGGCAGGTGGAACGCCTCCATTGGAAGGAGGGCCTGCTTGCCGATATCGCCGAACGGCAGGTCGCAGCACCCGTGCCGCTGGCCGATATCGAGGCGATGGCGGCTGCAAGTGGCGATATCGAATACCGCAAGGTCACCGCCACCGGCCGCTATATCAACAACAAGGAGCGGCACTTCTTCGCCACCTGGCGCGGCCAGACCGGCTATTACATCTATACCCCGCTGGAGCTTGCCGATGGGCGCGCGCTCTTCGTCAATCGCGGCTTCGTTCCCTTCGAGAACAAGGAGCCGGAAATGCGCATGCAGGGCCAACTGACGGACCAGCAGACCGTCACCGGCCTGGCGCGCCAAAAGCTTCCCGGCAAACCGTCCTGGGTGGTGCCCGACAACGACGTCGCCAAGAACATCTTCTACTGGAAGGATCTCGACGTCATGGCGGAGAGCGTCGGGCTGGACAAGGCCCGCGTCATTCCCTTTTTCGTCGATGCCGATTCCACCCCGAATCCGGCCGGCCTGCCGATCGGCGGCGTCACCCAGGTCGACCTGCCGAACGACCACCTGCAATATGCCTTCACCTGGTACGGGCTCGCCGCCGTGCTCGTCGTCGTGGTGGCGATTTCCTGGTTCCGCAGGGGGAGCAAGGCACCCCCGCAATAGTATCGCTTCAATTCCTGGCCATATTGGGCTAGAGGTCCCTTATTCCCATGCGGGACGGAATTCTTGACGGAACAGACATGAATATTGCGGCGAAACCTCCTTTGACGATCAGGCTCTGCGGCCCGCGCGGCTTCTGCGCCGGCGTCGACCGCGCCATCCAGATCGTCGTGCTGGCGCTGAAATCCTATGGCGCGCCGGTCTATGTGCGTCACGAGATCGTCCACAATCGTTATGTGGTCGAAGGGCTGGAGGCCAAGGGCGCCGTCTTCGTCGAGGAACTGGACGAAATCCCGGCCGAACATCGCGCCCAGCCGGTGGTCTTCTCCGCCCATGGCGTGCCGAAATCCGTGCCCGAGGATGCGACAAGCCGCAACCTCTTCTATCTCGACGCCACCTGCCCGCTGGTCTCCAAGGTCCACAAGCAGGCGATGCGCCACAATCGCCTCGGCCGCCATGTCGTCCTGATCGGCCATGCCGGCCATCCCGAGGTGATCGGCACGATGGGGCAACTGCCGGAGGGCTCGGTGTCGCTGATCGAGACGATCGAGGATGCCGACGCCTATACGCCTGCCGATCCCGACAATCTCGGCTATGTCACCCAGACGACGCTGTCGGTCGACGATACGGCCGGCGTCATCACCCGCCTGCATGAGCGCTTCCCGAACCTGACGGCGCCGGCGGCCGATTCGATCTGTTATGCGACGACCAACCGCCAGGAAGTGGTGAAGCAGGCGGCCCCCGGCTGCGATCTCTTCATCATCGTCGGCGCCCCGAATTCGTCCAATTCCAAACGCCTCGTCGAAGTGGCGCTGAGGGCAGGGGCGAAGAAATCGATCCTCGTGCAGCGCGCCGCCGAGCTCGACTGGGATGAGATCGGCGCGATCTCGACGCTCGGCCTTTCCGCCGGCGCCTCCGCCCCGGAGGTCATCGTCAACGAGATCATCGAGGCCTTCCGCGCCCGCTTCGACGCCCGTGTCGAACTTGCCGAGACGGTACAGGAAAACGAACATTTCCTCGTCAACCGCGAACTGCGCAGCATCGAGCTGACGACGGCCGACATGGCCTTCGTCAACGGCTAGATCGAGCCTTGTCGCAGCCCGGCCAGTCGGTCGGGCAATCCAATATCAACAATGCAAAGACGAGACCTCACTTGGCAGTCTATACCGATATCGCCGAAGACGATCTGAAATGGTTCCTGACGGAATATGACGCAGGCACGCTGCTATCCTACAAGGGCATCGCCGAAGGCGTCGAAAACTCCAACTTCCTGCTTCACACTTCCAAGGACCCGCTGATCCTGACGCTCTATGAAAAGCGTGTGGAAAAGACCGACCTGCCTTTCTTCCTCGGCCTGATGCAGCATCTCTCCGCCCGCGGTCTGTCCTGCCCACTGCCGCTGCCGCGCCGCGACGGCGCGCTGCTCGGCTCGCTGTCCGGCCGTCCGGCGGCACTGATCTCCTTCCTCGAAGGCATGTGGCTGAGAAAACCGGAGGCCAAGCACTGCCGCGAGGTCGGCCGGGCGCTGGCCGAAATGCATGTGGCGGGCGATGGTTTCGAGCTGAAGCGGGCGAATGCGCTGTCGATCGACGGCTGGCGGGGGCTCTGGGAGAAATCCGAGGCGCGCGCCGACGAGGTCGAGCCCGGCCTGCAGACCGAGATCCGCAGCGAACTCGATTTCCTCTCGGCCGCCTGGCCGCAGAGCCTGCCTGCCGGCGTCATCCATGCCGACCTCTTTCCCGATAACGTCTTCTTCCTCGGCGATGAGCTCTCCGGCCTGATCGATTTCTATTTCGCCTGCAACGACCTGCTCGCCTATGACGTTTCGATCTGCCTGAATGCCTGGTGCTTCGAGAAGGATGGCGCCTATAACATCACCAAGGGCACGGCGATGCTTGCGGGTTACCAGAGCGTCCGGCCGCTGAGCGAGGCCGAGATAGCTGCCTTGCCGGTGCTGTCGCGCGGCTCGGCGCTGCGCTTCTTCCTGACCAGGCTCTATGACTGGCTGACGACGCCCGAAGGCGCCATGGTCACCAAGAAGGACCCGCTCGAATATCTCCGCAAGCTGCGCTTCCACCGCCAGATCAAGTCGCCGGCCGAATACGGATTGAGCCTATGAAACACGTCGATATCTTCACCGACGGCGCATGCTCCGGCAATCCCGGCCCCGGCGGCTGGGGCGCCGTGCTGCGGTATGGCGATGTCGAAAAGGAGCTTTGCGGCGGCGAGGCGGATACGACCAACAACCGCATGGAGCTGCTGGCGGCAATTTCGGCGCTATCGGCCTTGAAGACGCCTTGCGAGGTCGATCTCTATACCGACAGCGCCTATGTCAAGGACGGCATCTCCAAGTGGATTTTCGGCTGGAAGAAAAACGGCTGGAAGACCGCGGACAAGAAGCCGGTGAAGAATGCCGAGCTCTGGCAGGCGCTTGAGGAAGCCCGCAGCCGCCACAAGGTGACGCTGCACTGGGTCAAGGGCCACGCCGGCCACCCCGAAAACGAACGCGCCGACGAACTCGCCCGCCGCGGCATGGAGCCGTTCAAGAAGGGCAAGGCGGTTTCGTTTTAGCCTGGCACGGCAGATATTGATTCGCGTTGCCAAGACATCCGATTCGCGCCAGTCGGCCCATTTTGTCGTCAAGACTCCACGCGAAACATACAGAAAACTTACGATAGGGACTAATGCTCACAGGAAAAATGCAGCGTTAACAAACCGTTAGCAGTATCCCTGTAACAGCCTGATTCCATACAGATTTCGGGCGTAGGAAGTCAATAGAAACAGCCGCTTAGCGCAGGCTTTAGACAGCCGTGCCCGTAAGCATCCGTTGACGATGCTCGCTGTTTACACTCATATTTCCTTCGCCTGCGTTCGCGGGTCGATACGACAAAGGCCGGGGTTGCAGCCCCGGCCTCGTGTCGAATGTACCGGATGCCTCGGTCGGCAAAACGGATCACCCCTAACACCCCGAAGATACGCGGGGAGGCTGGTCTGTCAAGCCGATCGAGGTTCCTAACCCAAAAGGAACTCGAAAATGAAGCATATATATCGTCTCACTCTCGATGATGCCGTGCAGGTCTGGCTCGCAAGATGGAGCGGCGCGTACCAGCACGAAATCGCCGCGCGCTTTAGCGTCAATCAGGGCCGCGTTAATGAGGTTCTCAAGGGCAAGCGCCACTCCGGCAGCGAGCAGATCGCTCGGGAAAAGCGAGACCTTCATTGATTTAAGGGGCGTCTCGCGCCCCCTTAAGCTTGAAGACCTCCGCCGGAACTGTCAAACCTTCCGGCGGAGGGTAGCTGTTGGCAATACGTCAAGACAGATTGCTCGGACGCTCGATATTCCGAGCCAAAGTATAGTAGGGCCACATTCAATTGCTCTCATTGCGGCGTGCGCGCCAACCCGTGACGGTCGATTTGGCAACTGGCAAGAACACCTCCTACTGCGCCGTCCCCGCGCCCTGGATCAGCCGGTGCAGATATTCAAGCTTGGCCACGACAGGTGAAGACAGCACGAAGGGGTAGGAGTCCGGCTGGCCCATGCTGCGCTGGATGGCGTTGATCGCGAGGCTCAGCGGCACCCAGGCGCTGACCAGCTGTTCGGCGCTTCTGGCCCTATAGGGGATGAAATCCACCTCGCCTGATATTTCCTCATGGCCGCGCGGATCGATCGCGATGCCGAAGGCGCGGGCCGTTTCCAGCGTATCGACGATATGGAGGTAATGGGCGAAGCATTCGGCGAAATCTTCCCAGGGGTGCGACGCCGCATAGGCGCTGATGAAATTGTCCTGCCATCCCAGGGGGGCGCCGCCGGCATAATGGCTCTGCAGGGCTGCGGCATAATCCTGCCGTTCGTCGCCGAAGACGGCGCGGAAATCGGCAAGGTCGCCGCGATCGCGCACCAGCTTGTTCCAGATGAAATGGCCGGCCTCATGGCGGAAATGGCCGAGCAGGGTGCGATAGGGTTCGTTCATCGAGCTGCGCGCCTGTTCGCGCGTCGCATCGTCGGCCTCCGCGGCACGGATGGTGATCAGGCCTTCCTCGTGGCCGGTCATAGCAGGCACGACATAGCCGTTGCTCTCGATCGAATCCTCGAGGAAATCGAAGACCAGGCCGCCCTGCGGGTCTTGCGCCCGATCGGGATGCGGCAGCCTCCAGCGCAAGAGCGAATAAAACAGATGGCGCTGCGCCTGGCTGATGCGCCGCCAGCGGTCGATGCCGTCCTGGGTGTCGGTGTTCGGCACCAGCCGGTTATGGCGGCAGGCCACGCAGAATTCGCTGTTCCCATCGCCGTCCACCAGCCAGTTGCAGATGTCGAGGCCGGCATTGGCGCAGAAGCTGACCTCACGCTCGGGATCGGAAACCAGCTGCCAGAGGATCTCGTCGCGCGGCTCCAGCGCATGCATGGCGAGATCGCCGGACAGAAAGCCGAGGCGATGATTGCAGCGCACGCAGTGACGATTGTCGAAGTGGACGACCTGATCGCAATTGTCGCAGGCAAAAAGCTTCATCGTGTCTATCTCTGCAAAGCATTGGCGTGGGGGATTAAAAATGCCTGCCGCGCGAGGGCGCAGCAGGCATGGTGATAAAGGATGAGCGTCTGGCTCAGAGCCGGTCGACGGCGCCCTTGAGCTTGTCCTTGACCTTGCCGGTTGCGACCTGGCCCTTGCCCTTGGCTTCCTGGACGGCGCCCTTGGCCTGCATTTCGCGATCGTCCGTGGCCTTGCCGACGGCCTGCTTGGTCTTGCCGGCAATTTCGTTTGCCTTACCGGAAATCTTGTCGCTGGTGCTACCCATATGTGATGTCTCCTTGGTCGGCATGGGCCTCTTGCCCATGCTTGCCGAAATGAAACGTCACTTGCGGCTATTCGTTCCCACTGGCGCGAACCAGCTATTTTCTCAGGCGGGCTGCTTCTCAGGCCAACTGCTTCTCAGGCCAAGTGCTTTTCAGGCATGCCCGGCTTCAGCCGAAAGCATGGCGGCGGTCACGCCCATGCCGGCGAGCGCCCGCTCGTATTTGTCGTCGAGACTGCGGTCGAAGATCAGTTCCTCATTGGCCGGGCAGGTGAGCCAGCCATTGTTGACGACTTCGCTTTCCAGCTGGCCGGCTGCCCAGGAGGAATAGCCGAGCAGCATCGTCGCCCGCGTCGGCCCGTTGCCCTTGGAGATGGCGCGCACGATGTCGAGCGTCGCCGTCAGGCAGATATCGTCGCTGACGGGGATCGAGGAGTCGCTGGCATAATCGTCCGAATGCAGCACAAAGCCGCGGCCGCTCTCCACCGGGCCGCCGGTCTGGATCGGGAAGTCGCGGGCGCGCTTCGGCAGCACGATCGAATCTTCCTGCTTGATCATGTCGAGATGCTGCAGCACATCGGTGAAGGTGAGGCTCTGAGGACGGTTGATGACGAAGCCCATGGCGCCGGCATCCGAATGCGCGCAGATGTAAATCACGGTGCGCGCAAAATTGCGGTCTTCCATGCCGGGCATGGCGATGAGGAACTGGCCATCGAAGAAGCCACGTTCCCGTCTGTTCTTCAGCGTCGATAAGGACATCGTTCCTCCTGCTGCCAGACCGCACCAAGGCCTCGACAAGAGAAACATGGGCCAATGTCACACATCAATCAACTGAAAATGAAGATTTAAATCGCCGCGACTTCTGGCGGTCAAACACCGCTTTCGGTAAACCTTTGTTCCATGATGATTATTTCCTCAGTCCCGCGCGGTTTTTTGATTGCGGTCGTTTCGGCGGTCGCAGCACTTGTGCCGTTTTCTTCGGTTCATGCGGAAATGAGCGGCTGGGCGGAGAACGAAGGCGGCCGCATGCGCCTGGTGGCGCTTGCGCCCGATGCCGGCGGCAAAATCCGCGCAGCGCTTCAGATCGAGCCGAAACCCGGCTGGATCACCTATTGGAAAGAGCCCGGCGGCAACGGCATTCCGCCCCAGCTCACCATCGCGGCGGAAAGCGGCGTCACGCTCGATGCCATCGCCTATCCCGTTCCGAAACATTTTTTCAACGGCGCGATCGAGGATATTGCCTATGATGCGCCGGTGACGCTGCCGCTTTCGCTGAGCGCGGCCGGTAAAGGCCCGGTCGAGATCGATGCCGGCGCCTTCATCGGTATCTGCAAGGATATCTGCATTCCCTTCCAGGCGAATTTTCAGCTGAAGCTCGGCCCGGCCATGCAGTCGCGTCCGCAAGAGGAGGCGATCCTCCAGGCCGCCGATGCGAGCCTGCCGAAGCCGCCATCGGCGGATTTCGACGTGACCGCGCATGCGATGTCACCGGACAGGAAGACGCTATCGCTGACGCTGGTTTTGCCGAGTGAGGGGCCGAGCGACGGGAAAGCCGCCCCCGATATCATCGTCACCGGCCCGAGCGGCTATGCCTTCACCAAGCAGATCGGCGGCAAACGCGACGGCGCCACTTTCAAGGTCGATGTATCCATCGGCAAGCTGCCGAAGGATTACGACATATCGGGCAAGCGCTGGGGCGTGCTGGTGATCGATGGCGCAAGGGCGATGGAGACGACTCTTGCCTTTGAATGACTGGTCTTGCCTTTGAATGACCGGGTCTTATAGTCGCCGCAGGACCCCCGCGGCGGCCGCCGCCAAGGCAGAACCCCAAAGCCACAACCCCCAAAACCGAAACCCAAGGAGAAGACCATGACCATCGCGATCGGCGACAAGCTTCCTGCCGCCACCTTCAAGGAAAAGACGGCCGACGGCCCGGTCGAAATCACCACCGATCAGCTCTTCGCCGGCAAGCGCGTCGTGCTCTTTGCCGTGCCGGGCGCCTTTACGCCCACCTGCTCGCTGAACCACCTGCCGGGTTATCTCGAAAACCGCGACACCATCCTCGGCAAGGGCGTCGATGACATCGCCGTTGTCGCCGTCAACGACTGGCACGTGATGGGCGCCTGGGCGCAATCATCAGGCGGTATGGGCAAGATCCATTTCCTCGCCGATTGGGATGCCGGCTTCACCAAGGCCGTCGGCCTCGACGCCGACCTCTCCGCCGGCGGCCTCGGCCTCCGCTCCAAGCGTTATTCGATGCTGGTCGAGGACGGCGTGGTGAAAGCCCTCAACGTCGAGGAAAGCCCCGGCCAGGCAACCGTCTCGGGCGCTGCCGCGATGCTGGAACAGCTGTAAGCGTTTGAACAAGATCTGCCCCTCACCCTCTCCCCGTAAAAACGGGGCGAGGGGACGTGCCCTGCAACAGCGAGGTGGGAACCGAGAGGTTGCGGCTATCCCCCCTTCGCCCCGCCTGCGGGGAGAGGTTGCGGCAGCCGGATGACGGGCACGCGCCGATGGCAGGTTTGGAGAAACGCGCCTCCCGGAGCGTCGCATCCTTAAGCATCATGACAGATGAAGGCGGCCGTTCGGTCGCCTTTTTCGACTATGCAAGCGTCACCGGCTTCCGCCGAGCCGTCAAACGAGCGACGAGCCCGCAAAGACCCAGCACCACCAAGGGCGGAATTCCATGCGCATATTCGCCATGCAAGAGAACCGTCGCCACAGCCGCCAGCATCACGGCACTCCCGAGCAGGGAACCGTAGAGGCGCAATGGTTTGACGATGAGCATGACCGCTGCGGTCAATTCGCAGACGGCGGTCAGATAGTGGAAGCTTTCCGGATAACCCCACCGGGCGTAGTCCGCGGCAATTTCGGGGCTGACGAAGGTGTTGCCATAGGCGCCGATGAAGAAGAAGGCTGCAAGCAGCCAGGCAATGACGTTTGCCAGGGATAGGTTGACGACAGACATCGGCGCGATCTCAACGCGGTGCTTGCAGAGCGAGAATGCGGCTCGACAAACGCCAGCCCTCCGGCGTCCGCCGCAGCCGGTCGGTATAGGTCACGCTCGCCACCGCCCCATTCGACAACAGGCCGAGCCCCTTCGAGACGGCGGTGATCTCGTCGCCCGCGCCTTCCTGAACATACACATTCGTCGTGTGATGGGCCTTGGCATGGCCCTCCTGGCTGGCCATATGGCAGATCGCTGCAATGCCCGTGACCGGCGCAAAGCCGAAAACGCTCGAGTCGAAATATGCATCCTCGGTAAAGACTTCACCGAACCTGTCCCATGCATGGTTGTCGACGAGGTGGGCCCAGAGCGAGAGGATTTGGTTGATCTCGACGATGTCATCCGTCGTTGGTTTCATGTCTCATGGTCCTTGAAAGGGGATGGGAGCGAATTCGCTGTCGCGGGCGAAAAGGCGGATGCCCCGTCCTCGGGACGCCACATCCGCCGTGTCGGCTGAACGGTGGTGCGCATGCCGGGCCGTCAAGCGCCCGGCCGCGGGCCGTTACCAGTTGATCGGGCCATTGGTGTTGAAAAACTGGCCGGTGGGTCCGGCGTCATCCAGCAAAGCATATTTGACCGGTGCCCGAACGCCGTCTTCGATCGTGATGTAGCCGCCGCCTCTGTTCAATTCGGTCATGACATAACCGGGGCAGACGGCATTCACCTTGATCGGCGTATCTTTCAGCTCAAGGGCAAGCTGCACGGTCAGCATGTTGACCGCCGCCTTGGAGGCGGCATAGCCAAGCCATTTGACATCGGGGGACGGATTGTTTGCATCGCCCGTCCACCAGAGCGAACCCACGCTGCTGGAAAGGTTGACGATGCGGCCACTGGCCGCCTTGCGGATCAGCGGCAACAGTTTCTGGGTCACGATCACCATTCCGATGAAATTGACCTCATAGGATTCACGCAGGGTTTCGATGGAGGCGACGCTGGGGAAATCGTCGGTGTCGAGCAGCAGGATTCCCGCATTGTTGATCAGGATGTCGAGCCTGCCGAACCGCTCGCCGATCGAAGAGGCGGCAGCGTCGACCGTATCAGGGCGGTTGAGATCGATCTCGATCGCCTCGACCGCCAAGCCCTCCGCACGCAATGTTTCGGCCTTTGCCCGCCCGGCTGCAAGATCGCGTGCGCCGAGAAGGACGAACACGCCTTCACGGCCGAGCTGGCGAGCCGTTTCGAAACCAAGGCCGCGGGTCGCGCCGGTGACGAGCGCGATCTTTTGATATGTGGACATTTTATCTCCCGAGCAGGCGCACTCGCATGGCGAGGCTGTTTGCAATGACGTTGCTTAGCAACGCATCGTGAATTTGCACGGAAAATTATGTCCGTCAACGACAAATGTCACTAAGTGACATTTTGTTCGAAGTGGACGATGCCGGCGGCGCGATCGAAGAGATCGGCAAGTGACATGGCCGCTCCGCCATCCACCCAACTGTTTATCGATGCCCGAATGAGCGCGAAAACCGTTCCCGCGATCGTATAGGCGACAACGTCCGGGAGCGGAGACCGTCTGTCCGGCGAGGCGAGAATATGGGCGATTTCGTCGATCAGTTCGGCGATCATCTGTTCCTTTCGCGCAGAAATGCTCCTGTTGGAGCGGATTGCCGTTTCGATGGCGAGAAAGAAACGCGACTTTTCGTCGAACGCCGCAAGCATCGCCCGCGCGGCAGCAAGCAGTGCGACAACCGGCGGCTCCGAGGCGAGCCGCTCCGTCAGTTCCGCACGGATGATCGTCATGCCATCCTGCACCCAGCTGACGATCACATCCTCCTTTGTCGGGAAGTAGCGAAGCAGGGTGCGGGGCGACACGCTGACGGCGGCAGCGATATCGGCAATGGTCGTTTCCTCGAATCCTCGCTTGTGGATCAGCTCCAACCCGGCTTCGAGCAGCTGCGCGCGCGTGCGATCCTTCTTATCTTCCCGAAGTCCCAAAATTGTCTCCACGCTGACATGCGGCGGGCTTCTTTTGACACATCATGCCATTTGTCGTCCAGCGACAGAAATTTTGGGTGGAGGGGTGCCGCCATATCAGCCCCGTCCTTCGAGGTCCCGCGGGGGCACCTCAGGATGAGGCTGGAGAGAGGGCGCGGAATGGACCGGCGGCCGTTTGTCGCGCTTTACAATTGTGTGAGCAACTGCGCGCTCCCCGCCTCAATCTCGCCGCAATCGTTATAACATAACGGTAATGTTATTACATTGTAGGATGCGCTATGCCCCCGAGCCCCGACCGCCCCTCCGTCAGCCTGCTGGGACAGTCGGCATTTTCTAGGGTCATCGGCATCACGCTGGTCCTTGCCGTGCTCTGGCTGGCGATCCACTGGGCGGTTCTGCTGCCATGACGCCGCTGATCCGTCTGGAGAATCTGACCGTCGCCTACAACAGGCACCCCGCCGTCCACCACGTCTCCGGCGCCTTCGCCTCCGGCAGCCTGACGGCGATCGCCGGGCCGAACGGGGCGGGCAAGTCGACGTTGTTGAAGGCGATCATGGGTGAGCTTCGCCCGGCCGAAGGCAGGGTCGAGCATCGGCTGGGGCGGGCGGAATTCGGTTATCTCCCGCAGGCGGCCGAGATCGACCGGCGCTTTCCGATCTCGGTGATCGACACCGTCATGCTCGGCGCCTGGAAGAAGACGGGAGCCTTCGGCCGCATCGCGCCCGGCGAGATGAAAAGGGCAGGCGAGGCGCTCGCCGCCGTTGGTCTCGAAGGTTTCGGCCGGCGCCATGTCGGGTCGCTCTCGGCCGGCCAGTTCCAGCGCGTGCTCTTTGCCCGCCTGCTGCTGCAGGATGCCGGCATCATCCTGCTCGACGAGCCGTTTACCGCAATCGATGCCCGCACGACCAGGGACCTCGTCGATATCGTCACCCGCTGGCATGGCGAGGGCCGCACGGTGATCGCCGTGCTGCACGATTTCGAGCTCGTCCGCACGCATTTCCCGCAAACCCTGCTGCTCGCCCGCGAGCTTGTCGGCTGGGGTCCGACCAGTGAGGTCATGTCATCCGCCAATCTGTTGAAGGCGCGCGCCATGGCCGAGCGCTGGGATGAGGATGCCGTTGCCTGCGATCCCGAACAGGCGCCGGCGGCATGACGGCTTACGATCTCTTCCTCGCACCCTTCGCCGATTTCGGCTTCATGCGCCGCGCCCTCGTCGCCTGCCTCTGCCTCGGGCTCGGCTCGGGCCCGATCGGCGTCTTCCTGATGCTCAGGCGCATGAGCCTGATGGGCGACGCGATGAGCCATGCCGTGCTGCCGGGGGCGGCGATCGGTTATCTCGTCGCCGGCTCCTTGTCGCTGACGGCGATGGGCCTCGGCGGCCTGATCGCCGGCCTGTCGGTGGCGCTGCTGTCCGGCGCCGTCAGCCGGATGACCGTGCTGCAGGAGGATGCGAGCTTTGCCAGCTTCTATCTCGCGTCGCTGGCGCTCGGCGTGCTGATCGTCTCGCTGCGCGGCTCGAATATCGATCTGCTGCATGTGCTCTTCGGCACCATCCTGGCGATCGATGCGTCGGCCCTTTATCTGATCGGCGCGATCACCTCGCTGACCCTCGTCATCCTCGCCTTCATCTACCGGCCGCTGGTGGCCGAATGCTTCGATCCGGGATTCCTGCGCGCCGTCGGCGGGCGCGGGCCGGTCTATCATGTGCTCTTCCTGCTGCTCGTCGTGCTGAACCTCGTCGCCAGCTTCCAGGCGCTCGGCACGCTGATGGCGGTCGGCCTGATGATGCTGCCGGCAGCGATCGCCCAGCTCTGGTCGCGCAGCCTGGCCGTGATGATGGCGATTGCGGCCGGAAGTGCCGCCGCATCCGGCTATCTCGGCCTGATCGCCTCCTACCATCTCGAACTCGCCTCCGGCCCGACGATCATCATGACGGCGGCGATCCTCTACGGCTTTTCGATTTTTTTCGCGCCCTCCGGCCTGGCCCGGCGCTTCTTTCCCCGCCCGCATTTGAAGGGCTGATCCCAAGGAGACTTCGATGAACCCGAAAAGACTGCTTCTCTCCGCAGCAATCCCCGTTTTGATGGCGCTGTCGGCCATGCCCGCCTCCGCCGAAACACTGAAGGTTGTGGCGTCCTTCACGGTGCTTGCCGACGTCGTCAAACAGGTCGGCGGCGAGCATGTAAAGGTGACGAGCCTCGTCGGGCCGAACGGCGATCCCCATGAATTCGAGCCGTCGCCGGCCGATGCGAAGAATTTGAACGCGGCTCAGGTGACCTTCGTCAGCGGCGAGGGGCTGGAAGGCTGGATGGACCGGCTGATCACCGCCTCGGGCTACAAGGGCAAGCCGGTCACCGTCTCCGAAGGCATCGCCACCCGCACCATGGAAGAGGACGGCGCGGAGATCACCGATCCGCATGTCTGGAACAGCCCGGTCAACGTCAAGATCTGGGTCGCCAATATCGAAAAGGCGCTGTCTTCAGCCGATCCCACCGACGCCGCCGCCTTCAAGGCCAATGCCGAGAACTACACCAAGACGCTGGATGGATTGAACGCCTACGCCCATGCGAAATTCGACAAGGTCGCCGACGATCGCCGCAAGGTGCTGACCAGCCATGATGCCTTTGGCTATTTCGGCCGCGAATATAATATCAGCTTCCTCGCCCCGCTCGGTCTGTCCACGGAGAGCGAGGCCTCTGCCGCCGACGTCGCCAAGCTGATCGAGCAGATCAAGAGCGAGCGGGTGAAGGCCTATTTCTTCGAGAATTCCAATGATCCGCGCCTGGTCAAGCAGGTCGCCAAGGCAACCGGCGCCGAGCCCGGCGGCGAGCTCTATGTCGAATCGCTCTCCGACGCCAAGGGACCGGCGCCGACCTATGAAAAGATGTTCAAATACAATGTCGACCAGCTCGCCGCCGCCATGGCGAAATCGAGCTGATCAATTGAGGGACTGCGGGGTTTGCCCCCGCAGTCTTCACTGATTGAGGTCGAAGACCAGAATGCCGGCAAGGCCTCCATCCGTCGAGGAGACGATGCGCTCGCCCACAGCCACATGTTCGGGATGAATGAGATAAGCGTCGCGGGCTTCGGCACTTTCGAAGGTCACCGCAAAACCGTCGACGAAGCCGCCATGCAGCCCCTCGGGCGAAACGTTCGGCCCGTATTTGATATCCAATATGCCGGGAATGACCTGTTTCAGGGCGACGATCGCGTCGAACAGCGATTGTTTGTCGTCGGCCGTCATCGCCGTCTTCAGCCGCAGGAATACGCAGTGCAGGATCATCATGGTCCTCCCGATTTTCTTTGGCTGGAGAATAGCGGCGAAAACCGGGAGAGCAATGAGATTTATTTTCACGCAGGCGTTGCGCTGCGGGCCGGGCCCCGGGCAGATTACATCTGGTCGGTCTTGACCAGGGGCCGCTTGTAGATCTGCTGGACCAGATCGCTCGCCAGCGCCCGGGCTTCGTCCTTCTGGGCCGCCGTCATCGGCCGGCAGGTGTTCCTGGTATTTGAACTGTCGAGCACGGTCGTCGAACCGGAATTGGCGATGACCAGATGCCAGCTGCAGGAGGCGACCCTGTCGATGGCGACAGCACCATGGCAACCGGTGGACAGGCAGAAGGCAACGGTGACCTGCGCCCCGTGGTCGCCTTTATAGGCCAGCTCGACGGCTTTCTTGATATCCGTGACCCATCGCTGGCATTGCGCCTGTTTTGCCCCCGGCTCGCAGCTCTTGGTGACGGGAGTGATGTCGCCGGCCTGAAGCGGCGATACGCAAAAAACACCCATCGAGAGGGCGAGCAGAAACTTGAGCATGGGATTTTCCTTGTGCAAGCATTGAGAGGCGCACATCGCAGGCCATTGGTCAATGGCCGTTTATGGGAGGGAAGGGGCGCGACTGACAGCTTTCAGCCAACACCATCCTGTAATCGAACGCTCTCGTCTGCTGCTGGACGATGATTGGGACGGCGCTTTCCGGAAAGGCCTCGGCTTGCTGCTCGATCGCATTGCTGGGAGACAATGAATATTCGTCATTCCCGGACGAGACAGGGCCGGATCCTGAGCGCGTGCCGTGGGTGATCGCGGATGCTTCCGCGACATGGATTCCTGGCTATTTCCGCAGGATTTTCTCCATCGCTTTCCCCTTCGCGAGTTCGTCGATCAATTTGTCCAGATAGCGGATTTCACGCATCGTCGTTTCTTGGATGTCTTCCACGCGAACGCCGCAGATCACGCCGGTAATCAATGATCGGGAGGGGTTCATCTGAGGCGCTTGCGCAAAGAAATCCTCGAAGCTGGTCTTCTCAGCCAACTGATCGTCCAGGCTCTGCTGGCTATGCCCCGTCAGCCAACAGATGATTTCATCGACCTCTGTCTTCGTGCGTCCCTTCTTCTCTGCCTTGGCGACATAGTGAGGGTAGACGCTCGCGACGCTGACTGAATAGATGCGATGCTTCGTCATGCCTGCTCCTCAACGTTCCAGTTGTTTTCAGGCTTGAGATAGCTGATTTCTAGACCTCAACAAGCGGCCGATAATGGGTAAGCTTCCGCGGGCGCGAAGTAGATCGGTGCAAAGGCGGCATCTCTACAGCGCCGCGCATCTTCGACTGGATTGCACCAACAATGGACATCGGCTCGGCTTGGGTAGACGACCGCTACGGGGCCGCTTCCCGACCTTCCGTTCTCGGGCGTCGAAAATGAAATAGCTGCCACTAAGCGCGAAGCTATTTCAATGAACACGTCCGACCCCATTTCGGAGCATCCAGGATCTACTTTCGCCTCGCGAAGTTGCCGTTTGCGATCGAGAGTGGTGAACAATAGATAAGGGGTACTCCCCGCCGCTAGCGGCAGTTGATGTTTTCGAGTTCAGGCTCTCGCCGAGTTAAGCTTTATCATGAGCGGCGGCAGCAGGATCGATCTTAGGGGCTATACCCTTCAGCACATAATTTTCGCGTGCAATCTGGCCGTGGCGAAGCACTCGCTTCACTGCCATGTCAACTGTGGCGTCAACGCCTACAAGTTCCCGGTTCCACCTTTCCAGGTCGATGGCTGTCCAAGCCGGATCGACTTTTCCCTTTAGGGCATCTCCGCCCCTCGCACGGAACTCGAACTGATGTGCACTTGGAAGAACACCAGCTAGCTGGCCCTCTAGCGATTTCTCGTCTTCCTCGATCGATGTACCGCTCGCCCGCTCAAAGCCACGCGCAACCGCCTCGGAGCCGAATTGGAATTCGTTTTCGCCAGCGACCATGCGAAGTGTCGCACCGTGTTGGCGCATCAATTCGAAGAAGTCGCGTGTCGTCGCGAGGATGCGCTGATCTACTTCAACTACAGTGGACTGAAAGCGCTCCTCATCCGCCTCGCCAAAAATGTCAAGGAGTTCGGAAGCTTCCTCGACGGCCTCCTTTAGATTGGTGTCAATCAATTGCGCCTGATCACGGACCTCTTCCAACATAAAGCCGAACGAACCCCGCACAATGTTGGTTATATGCATGGAGGCCGCGGACTTATTCGCAATCGGGCCCTTTACCCCCAACCCCGACGTGTTCTTTGCTAGGACCTTGGATACCAAGTCTTGAAAAGTGGCGACCGCACCTGCTCCGAATTCAGCTTCGATGCCGTGCGAGCCAATCACAGGTCGACCGCCAAAGAACAGCGCCGCGGACGCATGTGTTGTCTCAGGCTCCAGATCTTGCGCCGCTATTTGCGTGTTGAGCTCTGCGAGTCTTGATTCAAGACCAAGCCGCGTTAGCGCATCCGCTTCGGTGATACGATCGAGCAAGCCCACTACGGCTGCTCGATCCGCCTTGGCGTAATCCCGTTCAAGCTTTCTAATCGAGCTCATGATGCGACAGCTCCTTCTACTGTCGGGGCAGGCCCCAGAATCGCAGATGCATCTGTGTCATCCGCTGCATTCTCCAACCGAACCTTTAACATGCCCTTCCACAGGTCGTCGCCTCTGCGATGAGAGAATAGTCCCATGTAGTATCGGGCCACTTCGACAATGGTCTCGGGGTGACCATGCAAGTCGATAAATAGAGCATCCAGCCTAAATTTCTGCTTCAACTGGCCTCGATCAAACAGGGCTAGATTTCCGCCGAGGAAGGCGTTCCAATCCGCCAACTGAAGAGCAGTCGCAGGGCGATAAATGAAGGACACCGTGTCCAAGTCATTCGGCTCTTTTTGCTCCAGAAAACTCCCATCAAGCCATTGAAATCCTTGCGAAATCCCTGCTGAGCGCAATTCACTTCGATGGTTTAACCATCTTCGCAGAATATCCCGTCGATTCTGTGTCGTTCCGAGTGTGCTGACGACCTCCAGCGCCGAAACTTCGTATGGGCTGAGATTCTCAAATGCGCCACCTGGCCCCTTAGAACCAACATAAGGCGGCAGTACCCCGTCGATTGTAAATGAAGGTATCGGCATTCGCTCCCCATCGAACCCTGGACGTTGCGGATTATACCGCACATTGCCGATCATATCGGACGCAAACAAGGCCTATAGCAGCACTTCAGGTGAATGAACCTGCTCCCGCTCATGTTGGCGGACTTGACGTCCGCTCGCTTTTTATACCTGCTCGAAATCCACCACTCTGCTTTCCACGCCAGTTTGGACATCTAGCCTCATATGGCGAACGTCTGCTTCCAGGGAAATCTAAAGGCGGCTGAACACCTGAAGTGGGGCGCGTTGCCGCCCGGCAGCATGGGCTCGGTCGGTGATCTCTGACCGAATTTCTGCTAAAGCTCGGAAGCAAATCGCCCGCGATGTCACCCACTGCCGAAGTGTGAAGGGCGCAACGGACTGACGGGCCTCTCGCTTATCAGGCCCCTTGTCTTGAAGGAGGAACGCCAGGATGAGCACCGACCTGGATACCGTGCGGTCCTATGATGCGGTCGCGGCGGAGTACGCTGCCGAGGCCGCGGCGATGCCCGAATGGGTCGCGACAGAGATCGATGTGTTCGTGACCGGGCTGGGCGGCTCGGGCAGGGTGCTGGAGATCGGAAGCGGTGGCGGGCGAGATGCACTTGCGCTTGAGAAGCGGGGAATTAGCGTCCGGCGCACCGACATTGCAAGGGGTTTCGTTGAACTGCTTCGCGAAAATGGCTTCGAGGCCGACCTGTTGGACCCGCTGACCGAAGACTTGGCCGACCCGCAGCGTCCCGGCACGCCGTACGACGGGATCTGGGCCTGTGCCTGCCTGATTCATGTCGCGCGCGAGGATTTCGGCACGGTGCTCGGACGGCTTGCCGAGGCGACCCGGACCGGTGGCCGATTGCACGCCTCGGTAAGAGAGGGCGAAGGCGAGGACGTGTCCACACATGGCAGTGCTGCAGCGCCCCGGCGCTACGTCGAGACGTACTGGCGCGAGTTTGCCCTGCGGTCCGCACTCACGGACGCCGGCTGGATCGTCAGCGAGATACGTCTGTGCGTCGGAAAGCCCCATGATCGGTGGCTCAGCGTTCGGGCGAGTCGGGCGTGACGCACATAGAACTTGCGGGAATGGCCGCTCCGCTCAAGCCCGTTTCGTCAGCGGAAAGCGGTCGCGCAACAGCCGCAGTACCGATTCAGAAGGGATCGGCGGCCCGAACAGGTAGCTCTGGCCGTAGCTGCAGCCCATCTTGGCGAGTTCGATCGCGTCCTCGTTGGATTCGATCCCCTCGGCCACCACCTTCATCTCAAGCTCGCGCGCCATCGATATCACCGACCGGAGCACGGTCGCCTTCTTGTCGCTGCCGTCGCGCACCAGCGCCTTGTCGAGCTTGATCGTGTCGAAGGGGAAGCGGGTGAGATAGGCGAGCGACGAATAGCCGGTGCCGAAATCGTCGAGCGCCAGCCCGATGCCGGCCTCCTTCAGCTTCTGCAGCACGAGGCGGGCCTGTTCCGGATTTTCCATCACCATGGATTCCGTCAGTTCGAGCTTGAGGCGCGAGGGATGGCAATGCGTCTTGGCGAGAACCGAGCGCACGTCGTCATAGAGTTCGTTGTTGAGCAGCTGCACGCTCGACAGATTGATCGAGACGAAGATCGGCAATTCGCCGGTCTGGTGCTGCCAGCTCATCAGATCGTTGGTCGCCTGTTCCAGCGCGAACATGCCGAGCGGGCCGATGAGATCGGAGGACTCGGCGATCGGAATGAATTCGGATGGCGGAATATTGCCGCGTTTGGGATGTTCCCAGCGCATCAGCGCCTCGAAACCGGCAATCTCGACATCCTCAAGCCTGGCGATCGGCTGATAGACCATCGACAATTCCTTGCGCTCGATGGCGCGGCGCAGATCCGTTTCCAGCTGCAGCCGATCGGTGCCGAAATCGCGGAAGGCCGGCTGGAACGGTTCGACGCGGTTGCCGCCCGCCCGTTTTGCCCGGTACATCGCAAGCTCGGCATCGCTGAGCAGGCCGGTGGCGCTTTCCTGCCGGTCGACCCAGGAGGCGAGCCCGACCGAGGCCGTCAGGATGATCTCGCGATTGGCGAAGTTGATCGGCACCATGATCGCCTTGCTGATCGCATCGGCGAAATCGGCGACCTTGGCCGGATTGTGCTCGGACACCAGGATCAGGCCGAACTGGTCGCCGGCAAGCCGGGCCAGCGTGTCCTGCGGCTTCAACAGCCGGCGCAGCCGCCGCGTCAGCGCGATCAGGATGTTGTCGCCGGCAGCCACCCCGAGCGAATCATTGACCAGCTTGTAGCGGTCGATGTCGATCACCATCACCGTCGGCCGCAGCGTGTCGCCGCCCGGCGCCAGCGCCAGCACCGATTGCAGCCGGTCGAGGAAGACCTGGCGGTTCGGCAGGCCGGTCAGATTGTCGTGCAGCGCATCGTGCAGCAGCCGCTCGACGGAATTCTTCTGCTCGGTCACGTCGACGATGGTGCCGACGCAGCGGATGATCTCGCCGTTCGAGCCGAGCACCGGCCGGGCGCGGATCAGCAGCCAGTGGAAATGCCCGTCCTCGGCGCGGATGCGGAACTCGTGGTTTAGCCGCCCGCGGCGGTGTTCGAGCAGCACGTCGAGTGTCGCGCGGAAGCGGTCGCGGTCGTCGGGATGCAGCCGCGGCAGCCAGTTGCGCGCCGCGCCATGCATGGCGCCCGGCGATAGGCCGAGTTTGGTCGAGACATCGGGAATGGTAACGACGCGGTCGCGCGCCACATCCCAATCCCAGACCATGTCGCCGGAGCCGGTCAGCGCGAGCGATTGCCGCTCGAGATCGGAAAACAGCCCCTGCTGGAACGCGCCGCCGGCAAAGGCATGCTGCATCACGGTGAAGCCGATCAGAAGCACGATGAGCACCAGGCCGCCGCCGAGGGCGGGCTGGATGATATCGTTGTCGAGCCGCCCGGTGACCGTCAGCCACGCCCCGAACAGCCAGACGAGGATCAACGCCCAGGCCGGCACCAGCAGGATGGCGCGGTCGTAGCGGTTGAAGCCGAGATAGATGATGAGCAAGAGCCCCATCGTCGCCGTCAGCGCGAAGGAAAGCCTGGCGATACCGGCGGCGATCGACGGATCGTAGATCGCCACGCCGAAGAGCAGGGCAAGGCCGAGCACCCAGGCAAGCGTGGCGTAGCCGAGATGCGCATGCCAGCGGTTGAGGTTCAGATAGGTGAACAGGAAGATGACGAAACTCGACGCCAGCGCCACCTCGGCGCAGGCGCGCCATATTCGCTGGTCTGCCGAGGCGACGCTGATGAGCTTGCCGAGAAAGCCGAAGTCGACGCAGATATAGCCGAGCACCGCCCAGGCGAGGGCCGCCGTCGCCGGCAGCATCGAGGTGCCCTTGACGACGAAGAGGATGGTCAGGAACACGGCGAGCAGGCCGGCAATGCCGAGCACGATGCCGCGATAGAGCGTGAAGGCGTTGATCGTATCCTTGTAGGCGTTCGGTTCCCAGAGATAGATCTGCGGCAGCTCCGGCGTCGACAGTTCGGCGACGAAGGTGATGACGGCGCCGGGGTTCAGCGTGATGCGGAAGACGTCGGCCTCGTCGCTCGGCTGCCGGTCGAGCGCGAAGCCTTCGCTCGGGGTGATGGCGCTGATGCGCTGCGAGCCGAGATCCGGCCAGAACAGCTTGGAATTGACCAGGCGGAAATGCGGGGCGACGATGACGCGCTCGAGCTGTTCTTCCGAGACATTGGCGAGCGCAAACACCGCCCAGTCGCCCTGATGGTTCTCCGAGCTCGCCCTGACCTCGATGCGGCGGCGGATGCCGTCCGCACCCGCGGCCGTCGAAACCTGGAAGGCCTCGCCCTGGTTCACATAGATCTCGGTCGTCGCGGTCAGGTCGAGCGCGGTATCGTCGCGGGAAATCTTCACCGGTTCGGCCGCCTGGGCCGTACCCGCCACGAAGGCGAAGGCCGCCAGGAAAAGGGCTGCGATCACCGCGATCACTCGTCCGGACGGTGACTTGGGCAGCATGCGGTCTCTGGTCATCGGCTGTCGGTTTTCCTGCCTTTATCCGTATCGGTGGCGAGACGTGAAAACATCACATGATCATGCCACTGACCGTTGATCTTCAAATATCCGCGCAGATAGCCTTCTCGCTGAAACCCGGCCTTTTCAAGCAGACGGATGCTGCGCGCGTTATCTGGAATACAGGCTGCTTCGATACGGTGCAACTCAAGCCCGGTGAAGATGTAAGGAATAACCATTTGCAGGGCGGCGAACATGTGCCCCTGGCCGGCATGGCGCTCGCCCATCCAGTAGCCGATCATGCAGCTTTGTGCCGCACCCCTCCTGATGTAGCCGATGGTGATGCCGCCGACGAGCGTCATGTCGCCTTTGAGGAAAATGAACAGCGGGACCGCCTGGCCCGAGGCATATTCCTGCTTGCCACGGATGACGCGGGCGCGATAGGCGCCCTCGGTCAACTCGTCGCGACGCCAGGTCGGCTCCCAGGGTTCGAGGAATTTGCGGCTTTCGGCGCGCAGCCGGTGCCACTGGTTGAAATCCTGGTAGCGCGGCAGGCGCAGGAGATATCTGTCGTTCTCCAGCTCCACCGCTTCCGGCTGCCGAGACAGAAACCGAAAAACGGATTTTGCCATCGATTACTCCCGGCAGACGGACGTCGGATCAGCTTGCCTGCAGCGTCTTCGACGCCGGGACCGAAAGCGAGGCGGTGATGTCTTCCATCGGCGCGAGCTGCTCCAACGGCCCGATCGCCGAAAGCGTCGGCACCGTGTCGTAGAACAGCCGGCCGGCAAGGTCGGTCAGCCGCTCGATGGTGATGCCTTCCAGCCGCTCCATCATCTCCGGATTGGAGATCGGCCGGCCGTAGAGCATCATCTGCCTGGCGATCTGGCCGGCGCGGGCAGCCGGGCTCTCCTGGCCCATCAGCAGCTGGGCGCGGATCTGGGCGCGGGCGCGCTCGATTTCCTTCTGGTGGATGGCATCGGTGGATTTGTGCAGCTCGTCGATGATGACCGGCAACAGTTCCGGCAGGTTCTCGCCGCCGGTCGCGGCATGAATGCCGAAGATGCCGGTGTCGGAAAAGCCCCAGTGGAAGGCATAGACGGAATAACAGAGGCCGCGGAACTCGCGCACTTCCTGGAAGAGCCTGGAGGACATGCCGCCGCCAAGAATATTGGCAAGGATCTGCGAGCAGTAGAAATCGCGGGCATGATAGGGCTTGCCCTCGAAGCCGAGCAGGATCTGCGCGTCCATCAGGTCGCGCGGTTCGCGCACGCTGCCGCCGATATAACGCGCCGCTTCCATGACGGGCGGGGCGGAAGGCGAAGTCGGCAGGCTCGCAAAACGATCCTCGACCATGCGGACGAATTCATCATGCTCGACGGCGCCGGTCGCCACCACGAACATGCGGTCGGTCGTGTAGTTGCGGCCGAGATAGCCGCGGATCTGCTGCGGCGTGAAGGAGACGACGGTCTCCGGCGTGCCGAGGATCGCCCGGCCGAGCGTCTGGTCGCGATAGGCGGCTTCGGAGAACCGGTCGAACACCACGTCGTCGGGCGTATCGTTGGCGGCGTTGATCTCCTGCAGGATCACCTGCTTCTCACGCTCCAGTTCCTCCTCCTCGAAAGCCGATTCCGTCAGGATGTCGGCGAGGATATCGACTGCGAGCGGCACATGATCCTTGAGCACGCGGGCATAATAGGAGGTCGTCTCGGTCGAGGTCGCGGCGTTGACTTCGCCGCCGACATCCTCGATCTCCTCGGCAATCTGGCGGGCCGAGCGGCGCGCCGTGCCCTTGAAAGCCATGTGTTCGAGCAGGTGGGCGATGCCGTGCTCGTCTCCCGTCTCGTTACGCGATCCTGATTTGATCCAGACTCCGAGCGCAACGCTTTCAAGGTGCGGCATGGTTTCTGTGACTACTGTCAGCCCGGATTTGAGCCGGGTGCACTCAACTGTCATTGGCTATCTTTCTGCGCCTGCTGTCGTCTCGCCACGGGCATGTTTGCCGATAAAAGTCTCAACGGCTTTCAGCTCCGGCTTGATGATCTGGAAACGCTCCTCCCTGTGCATCACATCAGCAAGCCACGTCGGAAGCGCCGGGTCAATACCGCAAGCGGATTTTACGGCGACGGGGAATTTCGCCGGATGCGCGGTCGAAAGCGTCACCATCGGCGTATTCGGCTTCTCTTTCTTCGCCGCAACGAAGACGCCGATCGCCGAATGCGGATCCAGCAGATAACCGGTCTCGGCATGGGTCTTGCGGATCGTCTCGGCCACCTGTTTCTCGCTGGCGCGGCCGGCGCGGAAGTCGCGGCGGATCGCCTTCAGCGCTTCAGGAGCAATCTCGAAGCCATTGGATTGTTTGAGACTCTCCATCGCCGCGCGCACCTTCGAGGCGTCGCGCCCATAGGCTTCGAACAGCAGCCGTTCGAAGTTCGACGAGATCTGGATGTCCATCGACGGCGAGCTCGTCGCCTTGACCGCCTTCATGTCGTAGCGGCCGGTCTTCAGCGTCCGCGCCAGAATGTCGTTCTCGTTGGTGGCGATCACCAGGCGGTCGATCGGCAGGCCCATGCGCTTGGCGCAGTAACCGGCGAAGATGTCGCCGAAATTGCCGGTGGGCACCGTGAACGAGATCTTCCGGTCGGGTCCACCGAGGGCGACGGCCGCGGTGAAATAATAGACGATCTGGGCCATGATGCGGGCCCAGTTGATCGAATTGACGCCGGATAGACGAACCTTGTCGCGGAAGGCCACGTCGTTGAACATCGCCTTCACCAGGTTCTGGCAATCGTCGAAATTGCCCTCGACGGCAAGCGCATGCACGTTTGGCGAAGACGAGGTCGTCATCTGCCGCTGCTGCACCGGCGAGACCTTGCCGTGCGGGAAGAGGATGAAGATATCGGTGCGCTCGCGGCCCGCAAAGGCGTCGATCGCCGCCCCGCCGGTATCACCCGAGGTGGCGCCGACGATCGTCGCCCGCTCGCCGCGCTTTTCCAGCGCATAGTCCATCAGCCGGGCGAGCAGCTGCATCGCCACGTCCTTGAAGGCGAGCGTCGTGCCGTGGAAGAGCTCCATGACGAAGCTGTTCGGCCCGGTCTGGACGAGCGGCGCGATCGCCGGGTGGCGGAAGGTGCCGTAGGCCTCGTCGATCATCGCCCGGAACGTGTCGTCGGGGATCTCGCCGTTGGTGAAGGGCGACAGGATGGTGAAGGCCACTTCCTGATAGGTCTTGCCGCGCAGTGCCCGGATCTCCTTCTTCGAGAAGCTCGGCCATTTACGGGGAACGTAGAGCCCGCCGTCGCGCGCCAGCCCGGTCAGCAGGGCGTCGCAAAAGCCGAGGGAAGGGGCCTCGCCGCGGGTCGAGATATAGTCCACGTTCGTCATCCTTGATCTATCGCTGGAAGAAATCCGGCCGGGCGCAGCCGTGGCTTGCTCTGCCGAAAATTGGAGAGGGGCTGCCCCGTAGGCACGCCATCGCGGGTATCCTGTTGAAGTTGCCCGCATCCGGCGGCGAAAAGTGCATCAAAACGGCGCTTACCCAATCGATTTTTGTTTGCGCCGCTGATATAGACCATCGCAAACCGTCATGAAAGGCCTCGCGGAAAAGACATGGGGCCTCCAAGAAACGCTTGTACAAGGGATGGAATATGGTGCTCGGCAAGGTCTCGCGTCTCATCGTCTCCGCATCTTTTCTTGCCCTGCTCGCCGGCTGCAACTCGCTCGGCATAGGCGGAGACAGCAAGTCGTCTGCACCGCCGACCCAGCCGAACGGCACCGCCCAGATCATGCCGCTGGCACCCGCCAACCCCTCGTCGAACAATCCGTCGATCGGCACGGCCACGACCGCGCAGGGCACCGTTGCCCCGGTCGTCCAGGGCGCCTGCCCGCAGATCTTCATGCGTGACCAGGATGCGATCTTCCGCACCTATGCCAAGGGCAAGAAGGACGATCCGCAGCAGATCGTCTACCAGGCCTCCTTCGGCGATTACACCCGCCAGTGCACGCTGAACGACACCAACCTGACGATGACGGTCGTTGCCCAGCTGCGCCTGATCACCGGCCCGGCCGGCGCGCCGGGCCCGCTGACGCTGCCGATCCGCGTCACCATCCTCGACGGCGAGAACGTGCTCTATTCCGAGGTCACCAAGTTCGCGACCGAGATCCCGGCAGGCGCGCCTGGCACGCAGGTGATCTTCCGGAAGGAAGGCATCAAGATGCCGGTCGGCGCCGGTGCCCTGGTGCGCGTCAATGTCGGCTTCGACACCCAGCCGGCGAAGACCAAGAAGAGCAGCTAAGCAATTCGGCCTTCGGCCTACACCGGCCTGGGAGCTCATCGATAGCGGCCCCTCATCCGGCTGCCGCCACCCGGTCAGGCTAGGGTGAGGGCAGCCGTACGCTCAAACCAGAGCGGGCTAGCGGGCTTCGGGCGCTTCAGAGAACGTTGTCCCAGGCGGCCAAGGCGGCGACGACGCCCGGCAGGTCGTTCATGCGCGAGATCGCCGTTTCGGCGCCGGCATCGGTCAATTTATCGGCATGGGCGGGGTAGCTGTGCGAGGCGCCGGTAAAGCCGATGACGCGCATGCCGGCGGCGCGCGCCGCATGCACGCCGTGCACGGAATCCTCGACCACGACAACCTTGTCAGGCGAAACTCCCATCTGGCTTGCGCCGTGCAGGAAGATGTCGGGCTTCGGCTTGGCGCGGTCGGGGCCGAGATCCTTGGCGGAGAAAATGTTGGGTGCAAACAGCGGCTTCAACCCCACCTTGGTCAGCATCATGTCGAGCCGCTTGGTGCTGGAATTCGAGCAGATGCAGCGCTTCATCGGCAGCCGGGAGACGGCGAATTCGACCCCCGCAATGGCCTTGACGTCCTGCGCCAGCCGGAGGTCGAGCATCTTTTCCGACTTGTCGAGCAGCGAGGCCGAAAGCGGGATGCTCGCCTCGCGCTCGATCTGCAGCAGGATGTTGCGCCATGTCATGCCGGCGAAACGCTCGCCCATTTCCTCGACGCCGATCGGGTAGCCGGCCTCCGTCAGCAGCGCGGATTCGACTTCCGCCGCGATGATTTCGGAATCGACGAGAACGCCGTCGCAGTCGAAGATGATGAGGTCGAAGCCGTCCATATGTTCACGCCTTGCTGAAATCTGGGCCGAAAGCCTGGGTCTTGTCCGGGGATGCTGCGGCTTTACACGATGCCCGCCCAAAGCTCAACCGGATCTCAAGCATGGCTGCGATGCGGCAAGCGACCGGCTCCGGCGTTGCTGCCGGATCGACGGCGTAAGCCACCGTCATCCCGGCCTCGACAAGCAGGCACTCGCTCGCCACCGAAGGCGCATGGGGAGGGAACCGGAAGGCACAATCGCACGCCGCATCAGCCGAATGCTCGCCTGGCATCGTGCGCGGCGCTATCAGGTGAGAGCCCCTGGAAATGACCGTGGAATGACGTCGGCAGGATTGCCCGCCAACGTCATGGCAAGCTTAAAGCGAGCTCAGAAATGCGAGGGACGGCATAAAGAAATATTCGCCTCCCTTCATCTTCACCGCTTGAGGAACGGTTGCAACGGTCTTGAGGGAGCCGGGATCACCCCAGATGGCCGCTCCTTCCATATCTGGTCGCGCAGCATCTTGTTTTGTTTGACCGATGACCGGATCGACCCCAGGCGCTGGAAAGCCGGTCGGCACAGCTGGGAAACCGGGATTGTTGGCCCAATTTTTCTGCGTGAATTCGAACTGATTGCCTATATCACTGTTGAACGCCATGAATAACAGGCCGACGTATTTACTCGGTTTGTTCTCGATCCTGCCATCGTTCGGATTATCTGTTCGCACGCCATAGGTTTGGCCGCGTCGAGCCATGAGGTGCTTTCGTTCGCCAGCACTGTTTTCGAACCCGCCCGACCCGCGCGGATTGGTTTTTCGGATATGCCCTGAAAAGGGACACTTTGCGCCGCTCTTGTCGCTGAAGTAGTTGAAGTTGTTCGGGACGGGTGACTCAACGCCGTCTTCTGACTGCATCGTGACCGGCGTTCCGTCCTCAAAGCGCCCGACGACCATGGCGCCGGCCCTTTCGTCATCAGCTCCGAACAAACGATCTGCAAGTTTCTGCTCTTGCCTTTTGAACCGGCGGACGTTTTGTTCCAGCTTCCGGTATACGAAGTAACTTCCGAAATGAACGGCCGGATCGGGCGCTGCTGGATCAGGAACAATAACCTGTTCTAATGGGAAAGCCGGATCCCAGTTGGCAATTCCATCTGTCGCGTTTTCTTCCGCGTCGATGTCTTCCAGCAGAAACAGCGGCTGGCTGCGCCCATCGACATAGCCGAAGTGTTCGATACCTTCTCTATTGTCATTGTGAAGACCCAGGCCATCTTGCGTCCCCACGATTGTTACCCCATGCGAGGCCTGGATCAAGTTTACCACCTGATCGTGAGCAGTGACCTTGGTGTCATTGAGCATATCTCCCACCAGAACGACCGCATGGATGGGATTGCGAAAATAAGAATCCCACCTGCTGACATCAGGGTCATTCAAGTCGGATTTTTGCATGCCCGCGCGAAATATCGGATCGCTCGGCCTTTGGGCGATTTGGAGGGCTTGATAGCCCTCGTCTGTGAGGCCAAGCCCAATGTACGGCGTTCCCGGCGTCGAAGGTTTGGCTTTGAATGCTTCAATTTCCATTAAATGCTGCTTTGCCGATTTCATCAGCGTCGTGGAAATTGCCCGAAGGAAGTTTTTCGCAGCTTCCTTATCGTCAAACCGCAGAAAAAACAGAGTCAAAAACTCACGAACATGCGCCTTGATGATGTTCGGCTGAAGGTTGTCAAGCATAGTGCTGTCGTCGGCAGATGGATTTTTCCATGAGATTGGAGAATTTAACGTGACGGACATCTTGCGTTCCTCCGTTAATGACATCGTCATTAAACAACAGGTAGCATATTAGAGTCAACGCAACCATTTATTGTTTGATTTGTGTTTCCAATGGCGTGTTGAATCTTTTGCCGTTTTTGATCTGCAAACGACCCTATTGGCATCAGGGTGCGCTAGATGTCCTCGATGCTGCGGGTGAGGGGGTGGACTTTGATCTGATTTATCACCCGCCCACTTGGATAGGCTCTGCTGCCACTGCCGGAGAGTGCAGGCACTGCCGGTCGCCCTCCGCTGAGAAGATGATCGGGCGACTTTCCGCCGTCCGGCGCGCCCAGCCTTTGTCGAAGAAACTTGAGAGCAGGGCCTCGCCGAGACGGCCTGCCAGATCAGCCCGCCTTTCGTTACAGTTGAGGCAGGAGCGGCAGCCGCGATGATCTGAGGCCCCCGACGTCGCGGGAATGGAAATGGCGAGCAGACAGAAGCCGTCAGGCCGCCAGCTGCCCGCTCCGGCGTCCAGCGGCGGATGGCGTCGAAGCCGTCGCGCGCAGCTTGAACCGGGAAACGAGTTCACGCAGCTTGGCGGCTTCCTCGGCGAGATGACCGGATGCCGCGGTTGATTGCTCGACCATCGCCGCGTTCTGCTGGGTCACCTGATCCATGGAATTGACGGCGGTGTTGACTTCGGCAAGGCCGGTCGACTGTTCTCTTGCCGAGACGGCGATGGCATCCATGTGCTGATTGATGCGGGCGATCTGTTCGCTGATCGCCTTCAGAACCTGGCTGGTGTCGAGAACCAGCTTGACGCCGCTTTCCACTTCCACCGACGATTTCTGGATGTGGCCTTTGATTTCCTTTGCCGCCTGGGCCGATCTCTGGGCGAGTTCGCGCACTTCCTGGGCCACCACCGCAAAGCCCTTGCCCGCCTCTCCGGCGCGCGCCGCTTCGACACCGGCGTTCAGCGCCAGCAGGTTGGTCTGGAAGGCGATCTCGTCGATCACGCCGATAATGCTGGAGATCTGCTGCGACGAAGCCTCGATGCGGCGCATGGCCTCTTCGGCATGCGACACGACCTCCGAAGACTTGGCGGCATTGCGGTTCGCATCGGTCGCTTCCGTGCGCGCCTCGTCGGTGCGCTTGCTCGAGTTCGAGACATTGGCGGTGATCTGATCGAGCGCTGCGGCGGTTTCTTCGAGCGAGGCAGCCTGCTGTTCGGTGCGTTTGGACAGATCGCCGGCCCCGGATGCGATTTCCCGGGTGCCTTCGTCGATCGCGGCAATGGCGGCCGCAATGGCGCCGAGCGTTTGGTCGAGCTGGCGGATCGACATGTTGAAATCATGCCGGAGGCTTTCGAAATCAGGTGCGAACGGCTCGTCGATCTGGAAGGCGAGATCGCCGGATGCAAGCCGCTTCAGGCCGGCGGCAAGGCCGGATGTCGCCGCCCGCAGCCGAACGGCTGCATCTTCGTCGGCCTGTTTGCGGGCCGTCAGCCGTTCGGTTTCGCCCTGCAACCGGGCTGCCTCGGCGTCTTGCTCGAGCTGCCTGTTGGCAATTGCCGCCTGGCGGAAGATTTCGACGGCCGATGCCATCGTTCCGATTTCGTCCGAGCGGCCGATCCCGGTGCAGGCAATGGCCGTGTCACCGCCGGCAAGCCTTTGCATATCGTTGGAAAGCGCCAGGATCGGCTTGGTTACGGTCTTGCGGGTCAGGAAATAGAGACCAATGGCGAACAATGCGGCTGCGGCCAGAAGTGCTTTCAGAGCGATATCGACCGAAGCCTTGACGTCGGCGCTACGCTTGGAGATTTCGTCTGACGCGGCGGTGATCTCATCGCCGGCCTGTTCCATGGCCGTTTCCAACGTCGAGAACTGCTGCATGAATGCGGGCAAGGCCTTCAAGGCTGCCGAGGGATCCTGGCTTGCCAGATCCACGATTTTCGTGGCGCTCTCGATATAGCTCAGAAGCGGAGGTTCGATGCTGGCAAGCAGCGCTTTGGTCTTGTCGTCGGCGGCAAGTGCCTTGTTGGCGGCAATCATCTCGCGAAACGACGCGTCGTGTTCCACCAGGTCCGCCTTCACCGCGGCCGCTTCTATGCCCGCTGCCGGATTGGACGCCAGCATCGATGCCAGCACGTCCGCGCGCATCGCGTCATGCATCATGTCGGCCTGCATGTGGTTGCGCAGAATTTGCGCCGACCGGGCAACGTCGGCGTTGTTTTCCGACAGGGTCGAGGCCGACCAGATGCCGACCCCCGTGGCGCCACCCGCCAAGGCGAAAATCGCGATGCTCGCAATGATGATCTTATGCTGGATCGACGCCATGACAGGGCTCTCTCGTTAATTTAGAACGTGAGAGTACCGGAATATGCTTAATGATTTCTCAGCACCGGTCCTTAGTGGCGTGAAAACAACAGGTTGCATTCGATATTTCATTTTCGATGAAAGGTTGATCCGCCCATCGTGGCCGCTCATTGCTGCTTCATGGTCTCAGGCGTAGCATGCAGGTGCACAAGGAGAGGGACCATGAGGCTTTCAGCTTTCGTCCGACCGGCGGCAGCCGTAGTGCTGCTGTTTGCCTTCACATCCACCGACGTCATCGCCAGGGGCAAGCACCGAAGCTGTGCGCAGCTGCAGGCGATGAAGGATAATGCCCTGACCGGCGGAAAGCATGCCGGGGATGGCACCGACAAGAGAGCCAAGGTCGAAAGGAAGATGAGGAAGAAGGGCTGCCAGAGCTAAGCCGCCGATAGCGTGCGAGTACCGAGAGAACATGGACCGGCAGCAGGCGAGCCTGTTACCGAAACGGCAGACTACGCCTTCGTTGAGGACGGCGCGAGATCCATCAAATCCGCGTCATGCAGTTCTAACCGAAGCCCCAGGACTACCTTTGGCATTCTCATGCACTAGATGGCGATCGAGGAGGACGTCACCGCCGCTATGGGGAGGAGAACAAGCGGCATGCCAAGGAACGGACGAAGAGGAAGACCGCATGACGATCGAGGACATCATCGAGACCCTGGAAAAGACTGATATGCCCGACAGCCGGATCGACGCCTTCATCACCTGTGCTTTCCTGCTGAAGCAATTCCGGCCGGCCGAACCGGACGATTTCGACGGTCCCCACGACTATATGCCGAGCAGTATCAAGTCGCCGCATGGTTTCCTGATGGCGCGCTCCTTCACGCATGATGTCAATCACGCCATCGATCTGTGCCGGGAGGTGCAGCCGGATGCGGTTTGGCACCTCGCCTGCGGCCGCCAGGCATCGGACGAGTCGCTTTACGGTGCGCAGCTGCGCGAGATCGATGAGGGCGAAAGCGTGCTCGGTGAAGCCGAGAGCAACCACGCGGCGCTGGCGCTCACTCTCGCGGCGCTGCGGGCGCATGTGCGGCAGGAAGATGAAAAGAGGGCAGGGGCATGAGGCCGCCGGAAACGGCCTTGGAACCTCCTGCAGACCGGCAATAAGCTACGGATCGACCGGAAACAGCCTGAGAAACTGCCGGTCGCCTTCCGGGGAAAACAGGATCGAGCGGCTTTCGGCCGTGCGCCGCGCCCAGCCCTTGTCGAGGAAGCTTGACAGCAGCGCCTTGCCGAGGCTGCCGGCGAGGTGGGTGCGTCTTTCGCTCCAGTCGAGGCAGGAGCGGCAGAGCGGCCGGCGCGAGGATCTGAGGTCGCCGACATCGATGCCGATGCATTTGAGGTCGCCTTCGCCCTTTTCCGTCAGCGCCAGGCCGTCGCCGACCGCCTCGATCGAGCCGGAGGCAATCAGGCTGTCGAGCATACGCACGCCGTAATCACCGGCAAGATGATCGTAGCAGATGCGCGCCTTGCGCAGCGCCGGCTCCTTCGGTCCCGGCTGGTGGCGCAGGTGCCCGCGTCCGGCGGCAAAACCCATCATGCTTTCGATCAGCCGGGCAACGGCCTCGTCGGCGAGGGTGAAATATCGGTGGCGGCCCTGCTTGCGCTGGGCAAGCAGCCCACCGGCTTCGAGCTTGGCGAGATGGGTGCTCGCCGTCTGTACGGTGATGCCGCCGACGCCGGCAAGCTCGGTCGCCGTCAGCGCCCGGCCACCAATCAGCGCCGCCAGCATGTTGGCGCGGGCGGGATCGCCGATCAGCGCGCCGATCTGCGCAATGTCTGGGCCTTCCTTCATAGTTCGATCGTAACCGAAGCATCGCCGTCAGGCAATGTGCGAAAACGGCCCAGGAGAGCACTGAGACAGCAAAGGAGAAACGATATGATCACCTGCTTCATCCGCTATCAGATCGACCCCTTCAGGAAGGAAGCGTTTGCCGAATATGCCCGCAACTGGGGCCAGGCGATTCCGAAGAACGGTGCTGACCTGATCGGCTATTACGGCCCGCACGAGGGATCGGCGACGACGGCTTACGGCGTCTATAATATCGAGAGCCTTGCCGCCTATGAAGCCTATCGCGCCCGGCTGGCGTCCGACCCGCTCGGCCGCGAGAATTACGAATTGGCCCGACGCGAGCGCTTCATCCTGAAGGAAGATCGCATCTTCCTCAAAAATGTCTCCGCCCCTCACGCCAAGCTGGTGCTGCCATGATCGCCGTCATCTTCGAAGTCGTGCCCTATATGGGCGAACGCCACAAATATCTGGATCTTGCCGGCGAGTTGCGCAGCGAGCTCGAAAAGATCGACGGCTTCATCTCGATCGAGCGTTTCGAGAGCCTGACGAACCGCGGCAAGTTTTTATCGCTCTCCTTCTTCCGCGACGAGGCGGCCGTCAAGGAGTGGCGCAATCTCGAGGCGCACCGGGCAGCGCAGCAGGCCGGCCGCGGCGGCATCTTCGCCGATTACCGCCTGCGGATCGCCAGCGTCGTCCGTGATTACGGCATGTTCGAACGCGACGAAGCGCCGGCCGACAGCCGCAGGATTCACGATGCCGCCTGATCGCCGGCATCGGCAAAGTCTGCCGCTCACTCATCGGCCGGCCGAATAAATTCCCGAAATCGGCCACCGCTTCAGGCTTTGGTAACTAAGTTGCGTAACCATAACGGACAGTTAAGCGTAGAGCGTATAAGTGAGTATCAGAATGGCATCAGTTTTTCCGCTTGCCGACCTCAAGGCTTCCGTCAAGTCGGATTCCCGGCCGGGATCCCGGTCGGATTCCTGGGTTGACACGATCATCAAGGGCGATTGCGTCAGCGCCCTCGAAGCTTTGCCCAGCCACTCCGTCGATATCATCTTTGCCGACCCGCCGTATAATCTCCAGCTCGGCGGAACGCTGCATCGTCCCGATCAGTCGCTGGTCGATGCGGTCGATGACGAATGGGATCAGTTCGCCTCCTTCGAGGCTTATGACGCCTTCACCCGCGCCTGGCTGCTGGCCTGCCGGCGGGTGCTGAAGCCGACAGGCTCGATCTGGGTGATCGGCTCCTACCACAATATCTTCCGCGTCGGCGCCACGCTGCAGGATCTGAACTTCTGGATCCTCAACGACATCATCTGGCGCAAGACCAACCCGATGCCGAATTTCAAGGGCCGCCGTTTCCAGAACGCCCATGAGACGATGATCTGGGCGAGCCCCAACGCCAAGGCCAAGGGCTATACCTTCAATTACGATGCGATGAAGGCGGCCAATGACGACGTGCAGATGCGCTCCGACTGGCTGTTCCCGATCTGCAATGGCGGCGAGCGGCTGAAGGGCGAGGACGGCAAGAAGGTGCATCCGACGCAGAAGCCGGAAGCGCTGCTTGCCCGCGTCATCATGGCCTCGACCAAGCCCGGCGATATCGTGCTCGATCCTTTCTTCGGCTCGGGAACGACGGGTGCGGTCGCCAAGCGTCTTGGCCGCCACTTCGTTGGCATCGAGCGCGAACAGGATTATATCGATGCAGCCTCGGCCCGCATCGCCGCCGTCGAGCCGCTCGGCAAGGCGGAACTGACCGTCATGACCGGCAAGAAGGCCGAAGTCCGCGTTGCCTTCAACGTGCTGGTCGAAAGCGGCCTGATCAAGCCCGGCCAGGTGCTGACCGACGCCAAGCGCCGCTACAGCGCGATCGTGCGCGCCGACGGCACCGTGGCCTCGGGCGGCGAGGCCGGCTCCATTCATCGTCTCGGCGCCAAGGTGCAGGGTCTCGATGCATGCAACGGATGGACCTTCTGGCATTTCGAAGACGGGCAGTCCCTGCGCCCGATCGACGATCTCAGGTCCGTCATCCGCAGTGATCTGGCAAAGGTGGAGTGAGCACCACCTTCGCAAGATCGAGATACCTTCTTCCGATTTCCCTCCAGTTGCGGGAGAAGGCCAAGGCGCCCGGAGTTCAAGCTCCGGGCGTCTTCTATTTGCGCTGTACCAGCAAAACTGCGCAGCGGTTTTGCTGGAACGCGGTCATCAGAACTCTTGATAATCGGTGACCTCGACCCGCGTGACGCGCCCTTCCGCATTGAAGGTGATTGTCTCCTCGCCCTCGCGGATCAGCGGCTTGCCCGTCTTGCTGTGGGTGGCGCGCACCGACCAGACCGATCGGCCGGAGAGCGGCGTCAACGTTTCCACCAGCGAATTTTCCGCCGTCTGATCGGGATAGTCGTCGAAATAGCGCCGGAAGGCAGCCATGATCTCAGGCCGGCCGGCAAGACTGCCGACGCCGTTCGAGACATAGGTCGCATCCTCGGCGAAATAGGCCTCGATGGCGGGAAAATCGAGGGCGTTGATGGCGGCGTGAAAGCGCTCGATTTCTTCTGCGGGGTCGAAAGCCATGGATCTCAGACCTTCAATCCGTAAGCGGCGAGATCGCTGCGCAGCTTCTCCGCACCCGAAAACAGCACCGCATTCCAGCCATAGGCCTTGGCGCCTTCGACATTGACCGGCGCGTCGTCGATGAAGATCGTGGCCGCCGGATCGAGGCCGAAGCTTTTCGTATGCGTCTCGTAGATGGCGATATCCGGCTTGATCAGGCCGACATCGCCGGAAACGGTGACGCCGCGCGGTCGGTTGAGGAAGGCGAAGCGTTGCTGCGCCTCGCGGAAGGTGTCGGAGGCGAAGTTGGTCAGCATCGTCACGTCGCGCCCTTCGGCGATCAGCCCCTCCATGATCGCGACGCTGTCCTCATAGGCGTGCGGCACCATCTCGTGCCAATATTTGCGGAAGGCGCGGATCTGTTCCTCACGTGCCGGGTGCTGTTCGATCAGCAGCGCTTCGGCCTCCGCCCATGTGCGGCCGCGGTCCTGCTCGATGTTCCAGTCATGGGTGCAGATATTGGCGAAGAACCAGTTGCGCTCGGCCTCATCCGGGATCAGGCGGCTGAAGGGAAGATGCGGATCGTAATGAATGAGGACTTTGCCGATATCGAAAACAATATGCTTTATGCCGGTGGTCATGGTCATCCCTTGGATGTTTTAAACGCGAGAGGAATAGCCGCTGCGATCGCTTTTTTCATGACGGTCGGCAGCGCCTGCGCTTCAAGATTTGTAACCGGCTCCCACCATCCGTCATTCGTGCCGACCTTATCGGCGATCGCTGCGCGCCAGATCGACAGCCGGAGCTCGAAATGGGTGAAGACGTGGATGACGGTGCCACAGGACTGCCATGCCGCCTCGAAGGGCGCGGCCTTGGTTGAGGTCTCGCCGTCGATGCGTGCCGTCCAGGCTGTCGTCGGCACCTCGGTCATGCCGCCGAGCAGGCCGCTGTCGATGCGCCGCCGCAGCAGGATTTCGCCATCGCCGGTCACCGCGATGAAGGCTGCGCCATAGCGCACAGGCTTCTCCTTCTTCGCCGCCTTGACCGGATAGATCTCGGGATCGGAAAGCTTGAGCGCCTCGCAGGCGCCGCGGAACGGACAGAGCGAACAGGCCGGCCGCTTCGGCGTGCAGATCGTCGCACCGAGATCCATCATCGCCTGGGCGAAATCGCCGGGGCGTTCTGCCGGCGTCAGCAGCGCCACCTTTTCCTTCATCGCGGGCTTGGCGGCCGGCAGCGGTGTTTCGATGGCATAGAGCCTGGAGATCACCCGCTCGACATTGCCGTCCATGACGGCCGCCTGCCGGTTGAAGGCAATGGCCGCGACGGCGGCGGCCGTATAGTCGCCGATGCCGGGGAGCGACTTCAGCCCCTCTTCGGTATCGGGAAAGATGCCGCCATGCTCTGTCGCCACCGCCTCGGCGCATTTCTTCAGGTTGCGGGCCCGGGCGTAATAGCCGAGCCCCGCCCAGGCGGCCATGACAGCGTCGTTCTCGGCCGCGGCAAGATCGGTCACCTCGGGCCAGCGCTTGAGAAAGCGCTCGAAATAGGGTTTGACCGCCTGCACCGTCGTCTGCTGCAGCATCACCTCGGAAAGCCAGACGTGATAGGGATCGGCCTTGACGCCGCGGGCCGCCATGCCGGGCGAGACACGCCAGGGCAGGTCGCGGTGGTGGCGATCGTACCAGTCGAGGAGGGGCTTTGCCGAGGGCGTGTCGAGTGTGGTGATCGTCATGATTTGCCGCGATGGGGGGAAGTGCCTATACTTGGCGAAGCAATGCCGCGCGATCAAGTCGGCCGCGCCAATTGCCTGTGCGATTGACGGCAGGGCCCAAGGGTTTCGATGAGTTATCCACGCAAAGATGTAAAGCAGATTTCCGAGCTGGCAAACGGGCTGATCGATCCCGTCCTGGCGCGGCGCGCCGGCATCAACACGGCGCTGCTCGGCTCGTGGAGCGAAATCGCCGGCGAGGATTTCGCCGATTGCACCCGGCCGGAAAAAATCGCCTGGGCCCGCGGCGGCAATGAGGCCGGCGGCTTCCGCCCCGGTGTGCTCACCATCGCCTGCGAAGGCGCGCGCGCGCTGTTCCTCACCCATGCCCAGGGCGAACTCATCCAGCGCATCAACAGCTTCTTCGGCTTCGCCGCCGTCCACCAGATCCGCATCGTCCAGAAGCCCGTCTCACAACCCATCCGCCGCTCCCGCACCCCGGCGCCGCTGAAAGGCGAAGCCGCCCGCAAGCTCGAAGGCATGATGGAGGGGATCGAGAACGACAAGCTGCGCCAGGCGATCCAGCGCTTAGGGACCGCGGTGATGGGGAAGCGGGGGAATCAGCGCTGACGTCCAGGACCGCCGCTAAACGACACCCTTCTTCAGGATGAAATTGCCGTAGGGCCGGATCTCCCCCGTCTGAACCACCGCAAAGCAGGCTTCAGCCAGTGGATAATAGGCGAAGCGCTCGATGGGCCTGCTCGTGATGCTGCGCTTTTCCGCCGTCGAGCAGAGCAATTCCACATCTGCATGAACCGGTAGCATGATGCCGGTTTGATCCGGATCCTCCATATGCATGAGCGGCTGTTCGACGAAATGATCGAGCGGCATGACCGCCAGGATCGCCGCTATGGCGTCTGGCGCGCTGGCCGCGTTCATCGATATGAGCCTGCCGCTGACGGTCTTTTTCGACACGCGGCACGCCGAGAAATTCTTGTCGACGATGGCGATCTCGTCGCCGTGGCCCATCGCGCTCAATAGCCACAAAAGATCCGGGCAAAGAATCCCGGGAATGTTTTTCAGTGCCATGTTCGTTCCTCCCTTTGGATCCGTATATCACCATAAATCGCAGAAGAAAACGCTTGCGCAAACGTTTCGATGGCCATATAGCGGTTTTCAGCATTTCATTGGAGGATGAAATGGGCCGGGTGACCGCCGAGGCTGGGGAGGCTTGTTCAGGGTGGTTGAATCTTTCGATTTTGTTCTGGGAATTGACGCGGCGGCAGTTTGAAGCTGCGCGTCAGGCGTGACGGGGAGGTCTGCAATCATGGCGACAATCACTGACGTTGCACGCGCCGCGGGCGTCTCGGTCTCGACCGTGTCGCACGTCGTCAACGGCACCCGGCATGTGAACGAAGCGACGGCGGCGCTCGTCAGGGACGCGATCGAAAGTCTCGGATTCGTGCCGAATGCTGTGGCCCGGTCTCTGGTGCGATCCTCGACCGATGCGGTGGGTATCGCGATCTCGATCAGCACCAATTACTATTTCAACGATATCGTATCTTCTATCGAGCGAGCCTGCGCCGCCATCGGGCAGCTCGTTTTTCTCTGCGACACGCAGAACGATCCGGAGACCGAGTTGCGGCTGGTCCGTGAACTCGTTCAGCGGCGGGTGGATGGGGTAATTCTGGCTCCATCCTGTGATCCGGAAAATCGAGCCATCGACTATCTCAAATCGTCTCGTATGCCCTTCGTGCTCGTCGACCGTCTGACGGTTGCCGATGCGGATGGGGTTTGCCTGGACAATGAGACGGCGATGGAGACGCTGATCGACCATCTGGTGGGCCACGGCCACCGCCGCATCGGCCTCATCGCCGGCGAGCCGGGGCTGCTTTCCACGATCGAACGCGTGCGTGGATACGTCGGCGCCATGCGCAAGCACGGGCTCGAGATCGATCGTAGCGTGATGAGCGAAGGCAATGCGAACAGCGCGGATGCACGCCAGTCGGCGCTTGCGATCCTCAGTCGGGCGGACCGACCGACGGCGATCGCCTCGGGCAACAATCTGGCCACAATCGGCGTCATGCGCGCGGTGCGGGATCTTGGCTTGCGCATCTCCGAGGATCTGGCGTTGATCGGCTTTGACGATTTCGATTGGGCTGACTGTTTCGAGCCGCGGCTGACCGTCATGGCGCAGCCGAGCGAGATGATCGGCATGCAGGCTGCGGAAATGCTGGCCAGGCGGATCAAATCGAGCACGGAAAACGCGCGGCAGGTCCGTCTGCCGGCAAAATTGGTAATTCGCCGCTCCTGCGGCTGCGGAGGGCATTGAAATGACGTCGGCGCTGGCTCTTGCTGGGATCACCAAATCCTTTCCGGGCGTGCGCGCCCTGAAGGGCGTGTCGTTTTCCCTGCAGCCCGGAGAAATCAGGGCGTTGGTGGGTGAAAACGGGGCCGGAAAATCGACGCTGATGAAAATCCTCTCCGGCGCCTATTCGGCCGACGAGGGGAGCATCGAGCTTTTCGGCGAAGCGGTGCTCGATCCGACGCCGGCCGGGATGATTGCCCGCGGCGTCGCGGTCATCTATCAGGAACTGGCGCAGGCGCCGCACCTGACCGTCGCCGAAAACGTTCTGATGGGGCGGCTGCCATGCAAGGGCGCCCTGATCGACTGGGGCGAGGCAAAACGCCGGACGATGGAGGTCGTTGACCGGCTCGGTTTCGATGTCGATCCGACAGCACGGATCGGCACGCTCTCCGTTGCCAAGCGCCAGATGGTCGAGATCGCCAAGGCGCTGGCCCGCAATGCGAAGATCATCGTTCTCGACGAGCCGTCGGCGGTGTTGGCGCAGGCAGAGATCGACCAGCTATTCCGGGTTGTCCGGCAGCTGGCTCGTGAGAGCGGCGTTGCCTTCGTCTATATTTCGCATCGCCTGCGCGAGGTTTTCGAACTGAGCGACACGGTCACCATCCTGCGCGACGGCACAGTCATCCACAACGGACCTTCAAATGGCCTGACGACGGACGATCTCATTCGCAGCATGGTCGGCCGGGAAGTGGGCGACGTCTTCCCCACCCGCACGCCCCGGATCGGCGAGGAAGCGCTGTCCGCTCAGGGCATTTCGACGCCAGCGCTGCTCAAAAACGTCAGCATCCATGTTCGAAAGGGCGAGATTGTCGGTCTTTTCGGGCTGGCGGGTGCAGGCCGCACCGAGCTTCTGCGCGCCATCTACGGCGCTGACCCGCGCGGTGCCGGCGAGGTTAGGATCAACGGCGCGATGGCCAGCATCGGTTCGCCGCGCGCCGGCATCACCAAGGGGCTCGGCCTGGTGCCGGAAGACCGCAAGACGGAAGGCCTCTTCCTGATACAGAGCGTCGGCTTCAACATCATGTCGGCCAGCCTCGCGCAGATCGTCCGTTTCGGGCTTCTGTCGCTCCGCCGCGAGCGCAAAATCGTCAACGGTCTGATCGAGCGGCTGCGGATCAGGACGCCGAACGCCGCGGCAGCGACGCAGAACCTTTCGGGCGGCAATCAGCAGAAATGCGTGCTGGCCCGGCTCGTCAGCGCCGGATGCGAGATTCTGCTGGCCGACGAACCCACACGCGGCGTCGATGTCGGAGCCAAGCGCGAGATCTACGACCTGCTGGTCGAACTGGCCGAAGCCCGTGGGCTGGCAATCGTCATGGCTTCTTCCGAACTGCCGGAAATCCTTGGTTTGTGCGACCGGCTCTACGTTTTGAGAGAGGGTGAGGTGACGGCTGAACTCGACGCACGCACAGCAACCGAAGAAGACGTCATGCACTTCGCGGCACTACATTAATGAGGGGACTACCATGAAATATCTTCCGCGCGGAACGGGTCTTGCCGGTGCATTGATCGTACTGATCATCGCCGCCTCGCTGATCTCTCCTCATTTTCTCAATCCTATCAATATCCTGAACGTCCTGAGGCAGGTCGCCCTCTACGGGATCCTCGGCATCGGCATGACATTCGTGATCCTCACCAAGGGGATCGATCTTTCCGTTGGGTCGATCGTCGCGCTGGTTGGCGTCACCGGCGCGGTCCTGATGGAGCAGGGGATGCCCATCCCGCTCATGGTGCTGATCTGTATCGCCATCGGCGCCCTCGTCGGCTGCGTCAACGGCTTCGGCATTTCCTATTTCCGCATTCCGGCCTTCATCATGACGCTCGGCTGCATGGTCATGGTGCGCGGCTTCGCGCTGATGATCGCCGATGGTGGAACCGTCAATCCGGGAAAGCTCGCCGACAGTTTCTTCGTGCTCGGCGGCGGCTATATGCTGGGCGTGCCGACACCGATCTACGTCTTTGCGGCAGTCTGCATCATCGCCGCCGTCGTGCTCAGCTTCACGCAGTTCGGCCGGGCCATCTATGCGGTCGGCAGCAATGAGGAAGCGGCGAGGCTCTCCGGCATCAACGTGCCGCTCGTCATCTTCAGCGTCTATATCATTTGTGGTGTGCTGGCAGCGCTTTCCGGCCTGATTTTCCTGTCCCGTCTGTCCGTCGGCGACCCGAATTCCGGCCTCGGCCTCGAACTGGAGGCAATCACGATCGCGGTGATCGGCGGCACGTCGCTGTTCGGCGGCGAAGGCACTGTTCTCGGCACGATCGGCGGCGCCATGGTGCTGGCCATCATCGCAAACATTCTCAATCTCGCAGGCGTTTCACCATTCTCACAGCAGGTGGTGAAGGGTGCGATCATCGTTCTTGCCGTGCTGCTCGAAGCCGGAAGAAAACCACGCAAGTAGCGTGTTAACCAGAGGGAGGACTTAAAATGCTCAACATCACCAGACGTATGCTCATCATCTCCGCCGGGCTCGCCACCGTCTTGACGGCCGCCCCCGCCTTCAGCGCCGACAAGATCATCATCGGCTTCTCGCAGGCGAGCTCGAACTCGGCCCACCGCAACACGATGACCAAACGCAACCAGGCCTATGCAGCGGAACATTTCAAGGATGTCGATCTGCTCGTCACCAACGCGGAAGGCAAGTCCGCAAAGCAGATTTCGGATGTCGAAAGCCTGATGGTCCAGGGCATGAAGGTTCTGATGATTTCGGCGCAGGATAGCGCCGCTATCGCTCCGACCATCAAGCAGGTGCTGGCTGCCGGCATTCCGGTGATCACGCTCGAGCGCAGCCTCGATATTCCCGTTACGCTGCATGTCGGCCCGCACAACAAGCCCATCGGCACGCTTGCCGGCAAGTACATCGCCGAGGCGCTGAAAGGCAAGGGCAATGTCGTCGAGATCAAGGGCGACCCGGCTGTGGCTCCCGCGGTTGAACGCCATGAAGGATTTGCCGAAGCCATTGCCGGCACCGATATCAAGGTGATCGCCGAAACCCACGCCGACTGGGACCAGGAAAAGGCGCTGAAGTTCATGGAAGACACGCTTCAGCGTTTCCCGGCCGGGCAGATCCAGGCCGTTTACGCCCATAACGACAATATGGCGTTTGGTGCGCTGCGGGCGATCCAGGCTGCCGGCCGTGACAAGGAAGGCATCCTCATCATCGGCATCGACGGCGAGAATGCCGCCATCCGCGCCGTTGCCAAGGGCGATCTGACCGCGACCTTCACCTATTCCACCGTCGCCCCTGAAGGCGTCATTGCCGCGCACGCGCTTGCCACCAACGACACCGCAGCGCTGGAAAAGCTCGGAACCTTGACGAAGAAGGACGATGGCTCGATGGAAATCGAGATCGCGTCGAAGATGATCACCAAGGAAAATGCCGCCGAGTTCTTCTGCAAGGGCTTCGGCGACGACCCCGAATGCAAGTGATCCAGTAGACTGCGAAGTCCGGCGCGACAACAGAAGCGCCGGACTTTGGTTCGAGATACAAAGATCAGGCCGCCCGGTCGGCGGCGGGTCGAGCGGCCGAACGTCAGCTAAAAAGCTTGCGCATAAAGCCTCTTTTGAACTCCGTTCCAAGTGTATTACACTGTAATCACTTGATGGGAGTAACAGGAATGCGCAGCAGCAAACCTATTACCGTGACGCTCGGTAGCCAGCAGAAAAGCCTGGAAGCGCGGCTGGAATCTGGCGCCTATAGTTCGGCGAGCGAGGTTATCCGCGCTGCATTGCGCGCGCTCGACCGGGAAGAGGATGCGATCAACGAAATCATGCGTCTGAAAATCCGCGAGGCGATCGACGGCCCGGGTTCGGATATCGATGCCGATCTTGTCTTCGAGCGGCTCGAACGTCTGCACGCCGAGCGGATGAAGGCTGAGGGCGGTGGCGCATAAGGTTGCGTTTCGTCCGCGAGCAGAGAAGGATCTGCTTGATATCTACGAATTCATCGCTTCCGACAATCCCTTGGCGGCCATCGAATTTATCCGCCGGTTGAAGCAGGTTTGTCATGATCTCGAGGACATGCCGGAAGGGGGAGCGCCGCGCGAGGATTTTGCCCCGGGCGTGCGAATTCTGGTTTTCGAGCGGCGTGTGACGATCGCTTACCGGATCGTGAAGGATCGGGTGCAGGTGTTGAGACTGTTTTATGCCGGCCGAAATACGCCTTCGGCCTTCCGTGAAAACTGAGAACCGCCGATTTCGGACGCAACGTGCGCTTTTGGTCCCATCACGGTCACAATTCTTTGAAGGAAGTTGGTGATCCGTGGCTTGTGAGCGGCCGCAAGCCGTTATATCGCACAATCACGCCGTCAATCTCATTAGTTATGGGGAACCCATGCAGATGTCCGAAATGCAACTGACGAAACGCCGCCTGCTCAGCGGTATCGCCATCGCCGCAGCTGCCGTCGCGCTTGTCGCCTGCAACGACAGCAAGGACGCTGCCGATGCTTCGTCTTCCGGCAAGACCATGGCCGACGGCACCAATGTCGACACCATGCAGACGGCGGCCACAGCGGCGACCGACATGCCGGAGTCTGACGGCGATGTCGATATGGCCCAGGTGCTGAAACCCGGTGCGCTGCCGGAAATGGCGCTGGGCAAGGCCGACGCCCCGGTCAAGATCGTCGAATATATGTCGATGACCTGCCCGCATTGCGCTCATTTCCACAACACCACTTTCGACACGATCAAGCAGAAATATGTCGACAGCGGCAAGGTGCAGTTCATCATCCGCGAATTCCCCTTCGACCCGCGCGCCGCCGCAGCCTTCATGCTCGCCCGCTGCAGCTCTTCCAATCCGGAACAGTTGAGCACGCCGGAACAGTATTTCCCGATGGTTTCGATGCTGTTCAAGCAGCAGCAGATCTGGGCCGCCGCCGATGACGGCCGCGCCGCACTGCTGCAGATGTCGAAGCTTGCCGGATTTACTGAGGATAGCTTCACGAAATGCTTGACGAACCAGAAGCTTCTGGATGAAGTGAACGCCACGCGGGAAAGAGGTTCCAAGGATTTCGGCGTCAACGCCACCCCGACTTTCCTCATCAATGGCAAGCGCTACTCTGGAGACATGCCGGTTGACACCATGTCGAAGCTCATCGACAGCCTGCTCTGAACCGGATCGTTTCGATAGAACGGGCGACGGCGAAAGCCGTGCGCCCGTTTTTTTGTGGCTGCGTGACAAGCCCGCCCCGCGCGCCGGAGCTTCTGCATGAAGTTCAATAAGCTGCGCCTGGTCGGCTTCAAATCCTTCGTCGAGCCGACGGAATTCATCATCGAACGGGGGCTGACCGGCGTCGTCGGGCCGAATGGCTGCGGCAAGTCGAACCTCGTCGAGGCGCTGCGCTGGGTGATGGGCGAGAATTCCTACAAGAACATGCGCGCCTCCGGCATGGACGACGTGATCTTTTCCGGTTCCGGCAACCGCCCGGCGCGCAACACCGCCGAAGTGGCGCTCTATCTCGACAATGGCGAGCGCACCGCACCGGCCGCCTTCAACGACAGCGACGAGATCCAGGTCACGCGCCGCATCGAGCGTGAGCAGGGCTCGCTCTATCGCATCAACGGCAAGGAAAGCCGCGCCAAGGATGTGCAGCTGCTGTTTGCCGACGCCTCCACCGGCGCGCGTTCGCCCTCGATGGTCGGGCAGGGGCGCATCGGCGAGCTGATCCAGGCCAAGCCGCAGGCCCGCCGCCAGCTGCTGGAAGAGGCGGCCGGCATATCGGGCCTGCATTCCCGCCGCCACGAGGCCGAACTGCGGCTGCGCGCCGCCGAAGGCAATCTCGAGCGTCTCGACGACGTCACCTCACAGCTCGAAAGCCAGATCGAGAGCCTGAAGCGCCAGGCCCGCCAAGCCAACCGCTTCAAGACGCTGTCTGCCGACATCCGCGCCCGCGAGGCGATGCTTTTGCATATCCGCTGGGTGCAGGCCAAGGAGGCCGAGGCCGAGGCCGACAGCGCGCTGAACCAGGCGACATCAGTCGTCGCTGAAAAGGCGCAGCTGCAGATGGAGGCGGCGAAGAACCAGGGCATCGCCAGCCTGAAACTGCCGGAACTGCGCGAGGGCGAGGCCCGGGCGGCCGCCGCGCTGCAGCGCCTGCAGATCGCCAGAAGCCAGCTCGAGGAAGATGCCGGCCGTATCCTGCGCCGCCGCGACGAGCTGACCCGCCGTCTCGCCCAGCTTGCCGAGGATATAAGACGCGAGGAGCGGCTGGTGGCCGACAATGCCGTCATCCTGGCCAAGCTCGACGCCGAAGAGGCGGAGATTGCGGAAATCCTCGCCGATTCCGGCCGTTACGCCGAGGAGACCCGCGAGGCTTTCGAGGGCGCGGCGGCCAAACTGGCCGATAGCGAGCGCATCTTCACCCAGCTGACGGCCGAGCGCGCGGAAGCCGCTGCCGGCCGCAACCAGCTGGAACGCGCCATCCGCGATCTCACCGACCGGCGGATGCGTCTCGAACGGCAGATGGATGAGGCGAACCACGAACTCTCCGCCATCGGCGAGAAGATATCAGGCCTGCCCGATCCGGACGAAAAACGCGCCATCGTCGAGGCCGGCGAAATCGCCGTCGCCGACGCCGACGCCGCCGTCCAGGTGATCGAACAGGCGCTGACTGCTGCCCGCCAGACCGAGGCGCTGTCGCGCGCCCCGGTCGAGCAGGCCCGCTCGGCGCTGAATGCGCTGGAGACCGAGGCGCGAACCATTTCCCGCATGCTCGCCGCTGGTGCGGCCGCCGGCAAATTTCCGCCGGTTGCCGATGAGCTGAAGGTCGATCGCGGCTTCGAAACGGCGCTGGGTGCTGCGCTTGGCGACGATCTGGAATCGCCGCTCGATGCCGAGGCCCCGGCGCATTGGTCGGTCAATGGCGACGGCGCCGCCGATCCCGCGCTTCCCACCGGCGTAACACCGCTGCTCGACCATGTCCGCGCGCCCGCGGCACTGACTCGCCGCCTGCGCCAGATCGGCCTGGTCGCCGAAGCGGAAGCGCAGTCGCTGATGGCGGCGCTGAAAACAGGCCAGCGGCTGGTGACGAAAGAGGGCGCCGTCTATCGTTGGGATGGCCATGTCACCGGTGCCGATGCCCCGAGTGCCGCCGCGCTCCGCCTTGCCCAGAAGAACCGCCTGGCCGAACTCGAAGGCGAGGCCGCTCTTGCCCGCGACGTGCTTGCCGAAGCCGAGGAGCGGCAGGCGGCCGCAGCTGAGGCGATCCGCGCCGAGGAGCGCCGGCTTGCCGAGGCGCGCGACATGAGCCGTCTGTCGGCGCGCCATCTCGCCGAAGCCCGCGATGCGCTTGCCGCCGCCGAGCGTGCCTCCGGCGATCTCATCCGCCGCCGCGACGTCGTCAGCGAGGCCGCCAGCCAGCTGCGCGCGCAGCTGGAGGAGATTGCCGTCCAGGAGGAAAATGCTCGCATCGAGCTGGAGGACGCGCCTGATCTCACAGCGATTGACGAGCGGCTGCGCTTCCAGCAGGCCGAAGTTGCGACCGATCGCGGCGCGCTCGCCGAAAGCCGAGCCCGCCATGAAAGCCTGGCCAGGGAAAACGACGCCCGCCAGCGCCGCATCGTGGCGATCGGCCAGGAGCGCGAGACTTGGCGCCAGCGGGCGGCAAGCGGCGAAGATCATGTCGCCACGCTGCGCGAGCGCGAGGAAGAGGCGCGCGAAGAGGCAGCCGAGCTGGAATTGGCGCCGGATGAATTCGACGACAAGCGCCGTGCTCTGCTCAGCGAATTGCAAAAGGCCGAGGAGGCGCGCCGCCAGGCCAGCGATCTGCTGGCTGAGGCAGAACGCATCCAGCGCGAGGCCGACCAGAAGGCGACGACGGCATTGTCGGAACTTGCCGAATGCCGTGAACGCCGCGGCCGCGCCGAGGAGCGCCTGGTCTCTGCCCGCGAGAAGCGGCAGGAAAGCGAAGGCCGCATCCGCGAGGTCCTGAACGTCGCCCCCCACGAGGCGCTGCAACTGACCGGCCGCCCGGCCATGCAGGCGCTTCCCGATCCGCGCGAAGTCGAGCGCGAGCTGGAGCGTCTGAGGATCGAGCGCGAGCGGCTCGGCGCTGTCAACCTGCGCGCCGACGAGGAACAGAAGGAGCTGAGCGAAAAGCTCGAAGCGCTGATCAAGGAACGCGACGACGTCATCGATGCGATCCGCAAGCTGCGCGGCGCCATCCAGAGCCTCAACCGCGAGGGCCGCGAGCGGCTGATCGCCGCCTTCGACATCGTCAACGCCCAGTTCCAGCGGCTGTTCACCCATCTGTTCGGCGGCGGCACGGCCGAGCTGCAGCTGATCGAATCCGACGACCCGCTCGAAGCCGGCCTGGAAATCCTCGCCCGTCCGCCTGGCAAGAAGCCGCAGACCATGACGCTGCTATCGGGCGGCGAACAGGCGCTGACGGCAATGGCGCTGATCTTCGCCGTCTTCCTCACCAATCCGGCGCCGATCTGCGTGCTCGACGAAGTGGATGCGCCGCTCGACGACCACAATGTCGAGCGCTACTGCAATCTGATGGACGAAATGGCGGCCTCCACCGAGACCCGCTTCGTCATCATCACCCACAATCCGATCACCATGGCCCGCATGAACCGCCTCTTCGGCGTCACCATGGCCGAGCAGGGCGTCTCCCAGCTCGTTTCCGTCGACCTGCAGACGGCCGAGCGCCTGCGCGAGATTGCCTGAGGTTTTGTAGGGGAGAGCCTTGCGGTGTCTCTCTGCCTTGGGGAAGAGTGACATTTCTTATTTTCACAGGCCGGCAGTGCTTGCGGGGTGGATCCTCTGGCCAAGCCCTGGGATGACGGAGTGTGGGGAACCTGCTGACCAAGACAATGCTCCGGGCGTCTCCACTCTTGCCGTCGCGCCCTCCGTCTCCGTCATGCTCGGGCTTGACCCGAGCATCCATGCAGCCGCCGGCCAGACGCAATTTCAGCAAAGGTATGGTGCGGTTTTGCGCCCAGAAATTGCGTAAAATCAAATGGAAGGAAATAAACACCAAAAAAGGTCGGCTTCCCGGCCTCCCGTACCCCATTTGGGTGATGCTCTTTTCGCTGACTTGCATTAGAAGTTGTTTCAACGCAACCTAATTACTTTGCTGCAAAGCGAGCGATCAAAGGTTGTGAGTTGTCGAATTTACGTGCGGTTTTCCGGGCGAGGGCAAGAACCGGAAACCGTTGGAGCAATTCCAGGAGAAGCAGCGATCTGTTTTCCCCGGAATTGCGTAAAACGAAGGTCAGAACGGTTCTCTTTACAAAAAGTTGAACCGTTCCTGGGTTGAGGGACCCCCCGTCCGGTTTTCCTGGCCGGACGGAAACAAGGCTTTGCGGGACATTGTTGCAGTCCCGCAAAGCTTTTTTTATGCCTTCTCTTATGTCCGGGCGATGTTTCAATCGTTTCGCCTCTGGCCGCAGCCAAGATTTATTGTGCAACGCAACATTTTGCCGCATTTGTCGATTTTCATTTCAACTCCAAGGCATTAAGCTGTAACTCAGACTGATGACACTGCCTGCCTGCTTCTCTTTCGTCACGCTCGGGCTCGTGCCCCGGCATCTGCAACCGATCTACGCAGCAGATCCTCGGCACAAGGCCTGGGATGACGCCGAGAAAAGAGCGAGCTTTGTCAACAAACTGAGGGATTGAGCTGATCCCGGTTTGGTGTTGGGGGGAAGATGACCAAGTGGGTCTATAGGTTCGGCGACGGGCAGGCTGAGGGCCGGGCGCGCGATCACGAGATTCTGGGCGGCAAGGGCGCCAATCTCGCGGAGATGTGCAGCCTCGGGCTGCCGGTGCCGCCGGGGTTGACGATCGTCAGCGATGCCTGCACCACCTATTACAAGAACGGCCGCCGCATCGAGGAGGCCGTGAAGGCCGAGGTCCGCGCCGGCATTGCCGAGATAGAGGCGATCACCGGCCGCCATTTCGGTTCCGTCAGCCAGCCGCTGCTCTTGTCGGTGCGCTCCGGCGCCCGCGTTTCCATGCCGGGCATGATGGACACGGTGCTCAATCTCGGCCTCAACGACGAGACCGTGCAGGCGCTCGGCCACGATGCCGGCGATGCGCGTTTTGCCTGGGACAGCTACCGCCGCTTCATCCAGATGTATGCCGATGTCGTCATGGGTCTCGGCAACGACGCCTTCGAGGAGATCCTGGAAGACGAGAAGGCCAAGCTCGGCCATGAATTCGATACCGAACTCAGCGCCTCGGAATGGCAGCATATCGTCTCGCTCTACAAGAAGCTGATCGAGGAAGAGCTGGAGCAGGAATTCCCCCAGGATCCCGAAGTCCAGCTCTGGGGTGCGGTCGGCGCGGTCTTTTCCAGCTGGATGAGTGCGCGCGCCGTCACCTACCGCCAGCTTCACAATATTCCGGAAGGCTGGGGCACGGCGATCAACATCCAGGCGATGGTCTTCGGCAATCTCGGCAATTCTTCCGCGACCGGCGTCGCCTTCACCCGCAACCCCTCGACCGGCGAGAAGGCGCTTTACGGCGAATTCCTGGTCAATGCCCAGGGCGAGGATGTCGTGGCCGGCATCCGCACGCCGCAAAGCATCACCGAGGAGGGGCGGATTTCCTCCGGCTCCGAAAAGCCCTCGATGGAAAAGCTGATGCCGGAGGCTTTTCGCGAGCTCTGCCGCATCTGCACCGAGCTCGAGATCCATTACCGCGACATGCAGGATATCGAATTCACCATCGAGCGCGGCAGGCTGTGGATGCTACAGACTCGTTCGGGCAAGCGCTCGACCCGGGCAGCGATGAAGATCGCCGTCGACATGGTCGATGAGGGCGTGATCACCGAGGACGAAGCGGTGCTGCGCATCGAGCCATCCAGCCTCGACCAGCTGCTGCATCCGACGATCGATCCGCGCGTCACCCGCCAGGTGATCGGCACCGGGCTGCCGGCCTCGCCCGGCGCTGCCACCGGCGCCATCGTCTTCACCGCGGAAGAGGCCGTCGAGGCGGAATCCGAAGGCCGCAAGGTCATCCTGCTCCGGGTCGAGACCAGCCCCGAGGATATTCACGGCATGCATGCCGCCGAAGGCATCCTGACGACGCGCGGCGGCATGACCAGCCATGCTGCGGTGGTTGCCCGCGGCATGGGCATCCCCTGCGTCGTCGGCGCCGGCACCATGCGCATCGATCAACGCAACGAGCGGCTGCTCGGCGTCGGCGTGACGCTGAAGAAGGGCGACATCATCACCATCGACGGCTCGGCCGGCCAGGTGCTGAAGGGCGAGGTGCCGATGACCCAGCCGGAGCTGTCGGGCGATTTCGGCCGCATCATGGGCTGGGCCGACCGCGCCCGGCGCATGACGGTGCGCACCAATGCCGATACGCCGGCCGATGCGCGCGCCGCTCGCTCCTTCGGCGCCGAAGGCATCGGCCTTTGCCGCACCGAGCACATGTTCTTCGAGGGCGAGCGCATCCATGTGATGCGCGAGATGATCCTGGCCGTCGATGAGAAGGGCAGGCGGGTGGCGCTCGACAAGCTCTTGCCGATGCAGCGGCTGGATTTCACCGGCCTGTTCACCGTCATGCACGGCCTGCCAGTGACGATCCGCCTGCTCGATCCGCCACTGCACGAATTCCTGCCGAAGACCGATGACGAGGTCGCCGAAGTCGCCTTCGCCATGGGCATGGAGGCGACCGTGCTGCGCCAGCGCGTCGATGCGCTGCACGAATTCAACCCGATGCTCGGCCATCGCGGCTGCCGGCTGGCGATCTCCTATCCTGAAATCGTCGAGATGCAGGCCCGCGCCATCTTCGAGGCGGCAATTGCCGCAGCCCAGGAAACCGGGGCCGCCGTCGTGCCGGAGATCATGGTGCCGCTGGTCGGCCTGCGCTCCGAACTCGATTACGTCAAGGCGTGTATCGACGCGGTGGCCGGCAATGTAATGAGCGAGGCCGGCATGAAGATCGATTATCTCGTCGGCACGATGATCGAGCTGCCGCGTGCGGCCCTTCGCGCCCATGTGATTGCCGAAGCCGCCGAATTCTTCTCCTTCGGCACCAACGACCTGACACAGACCACCTTCGGCATCTCGCGCGACGACGCCTCGGCCTTCATCCCCACCTATCAGCGCAAGGGCATCATCGAGCACGATCCCTTCATCTCGCTCGATTTCGACGGGGTCGGCGAATTGATCAGCATCGCCGCCGAACGCGGCCGGCGCACCCGCAACGACATGAAGCTCGGCATCTGCGGCGAACATGGCGGTGACCCGGCCTCGATCCGCTTCTGCGAAACGATCGGCCTCGATTATGTCTCCTGCTCGCCGTTCCGCGTGCCGATCGCCAGACTGGCGGCGGCGCAGGCGGTGATCTCAGGCGGTCTGGAAGAGATCCGGCGGGGTCCGAAAGACCTGCGGGGAAGCCTGTAAGATAGTCGGTGGCGCCAGGGCAGGGGCGTCCGCGGCACTCAGTGATGATGCCGCCAGTGATCGCGGTAGATATACGGCCCGTTCAGATCCCAGGCCATGCTCTGCATCAGCTCGGCGCTCTGCGCCCGCGATTCGGCCCGCCGGTCGAGTTCGATGCGCTGCAGGCAGGTGGCAAAACCATCCGTGCCGCGCCGGAAGCCGTAGCCGAGGCAGCGCTGCTCATCCGCCGCCCGCCGCTCCTCCGGCGTCATCGTCTGGCAGGCGGAGAGCCCGGCGATGATGGTGGCCAGGGCGGTGACGAGAAGGGGATAGCGCATGGGTTTATTCCTTGGAATGCATTTCCCAGAGGAAAGTCCTTTCAGCCGATGCCGTCAAGCCGCCCCTCATCCGCCTGCCGGCACCGACCGGGGTCGAGCCACGTGGCTCGACGATGTCTACGCCGCCCCAGCCGGATCCCCGATCGGCAGCAGCGCCGGATTGAGCGGCGGATCCTGCGGGTTCTTCGTATCGGCCGGGTCCTGCGCCGGCGTCAGCGGCGGTTTTTGCTGGATGGGGTCGGGAATGCCGGGGGTCGGCGTCGGGCCGCGCGGCGTATCGGCATTGGGTGTCGGGATCGGGTCTTTGTTGGGCATGAGTGCCTCCTTTTCGAAAAAGGAACGGCATCGTCCGCATATGGTTCCACTTTCGCCACCGGACATTCCTCTGTATGAGGGGACTGGAAAACACTCTGGAACGAGCATGGCCATTCGCGATCGATTTTCGAAAAAACTGAGCTGCCCGCAATGCGGCAATGAGGGCTTTGCCGAGGCCTCGGAAGTCGACGATCCCAAGCGCAAGCACCCGGATTTCAAGGTCGATCAGCTGCCGCGCGGTTTTGGCGTGCAACGGCCTGCCAATCAGCAGGAAAATTTCGTGATCAAGTGCGAATGCGGGCGCAAGTTTCCCTTCCGCAGCGTTGCGGAAGCCGCGGCCGAGCGTCGCTAAAATGTTGATCTAGAACCTAGATCCGCTCCAGCAATTCGACAAAGGCATCGGCGAAACGCACGAGCGGCGCGGTGTCTTCATCCGGCGCCTGCATGCGGATCTCCGTGCCGTGGTCATCGAGCAGCGCCAGCACGACGCGCATCGCCTGGCCGTCGCCTGGAATGCGCAGCACGGCGATGCGGCGGCAATCCTGGACGAGGCCGGAGGCCGGCAGGTCGAACAGCAATTCGCCGCCGGAGCGTTCCGCTGCCCGGCGCACCGCCTCGCAGAAGCCAGCCTCGCCGCCGGTATAACCTTCGAGCGAAAGTTCGAGCTCGAGCAGCTCCATCGGCAGCGTCGGTTCGGACTGGTGGTCGATCCCGCCAAGCGCAGACGCCTGCGGCCTTTCTGCTATCTCGGGTGAAATCATCCCGTCTCTCCTGTCTCTCTATCGGAGATGAAACCGTGGCAGAATGGCCTTTTTTTGGCATATCAGCAAGGGCTTATGAAACGGCCCCGTTTCGTCATGGCCTTCGCCGTGGATTCAAACGCAATGCTTCAGACAATGGTTTCAATCTAGCCGAATCTTGCCCCGGGTCCGGATGATTTTGGGCCGGGCCGGCCTAAAATCTGAATCCGGATCTAAATCAAAGAATAGAGCATGATGTCGTCCGAAACCGCTTCACACTTTTCGGCATCATGTTCTAAACAGGGGTGAGGCGATTTGCGTGGTCGAACGCGCGGGCGCTAACGAGCAACCGGTAAGTTTGATGGCCATCCGCTTCGACCGTCCCGTTTCCAGCGCCGCCCGCTTTTCGCGGCTGCTCGGGGCGTTTTCCCTGGTGCTGGCGCTGGCGGTGATCATCGCCCACCGCTTCGGCGGTCTGGCCACGCCCTATCTGGTGCTGCTGTTGATTGCCGCCGCCGGCGGCGCGCTGCTCGCCGCCATGCTCGCCGCCCTCGGGCTGCGCAGCCTCTGGATGACGGGGGCCGAAGGCGGGCTGGCGGCGCTGGCGGCACTGATCTATGCCGCCTTTCCGCTTGCTATCGGCGCCTTTGCCACCGAGCACTATCTGACGCTGCCTGATATTTACGATGTCTCCACCGATCCGGTCTCCGCACCCGACTGGCTGTCGCCGCCGCACTCCGACCAGATCTGGCTGAAGCGCAATCCGGAGGTGACGCCGGACGATCGCGAAAAGCAGCTCACCGCCTATCCCGAACTCACCGGCCGGCGTTATGAGGGCGCACTCGACCGCGTGCTGGAAGCGGTGCGCAAGGTCGCCAAGATGAGCGGCATTACCATCACCAGGAGCAATGGCGACACCGAGCCGGGCCGCGATCCCGAGGACATGCCGGTCAAGCCGCCGCAGCCGAACGACGATGCCGTGGCCGATGCGCCCGATATCATCCCCGTGCCGACGCCGCGCCCCTATGACGACGATGTCGCCAAGCTGATCCGCGGCGCCAACGGCGTGACGCTGCAGGGCACCACCCGCACGCTGATCCTCGGCCTGCGCTTCGATATTCTCATTCGGCTGCGCGAAGAGGCCGAAACCACCTTCGTCGACATCCGCGTCGCCTCCCGCTACGGCCAACACGACCTCGGCTTCAGCGCCGAAATCGCCGGCGATTATCTGAAGGCGCTGGATGCCGAGCTCTTGGGGATTGCGGGTGGGTGAGCAACGGTGGCGCAAAGCGCCAGCAATCGATCCAGTGAATCGATTGCAGTTGCGAACGCCCTGAGCCCAAGCGAAGGGCCGGGATAGGGTGCGGCGGACTCGACGCCCTGCGAGCCGCAGCCTCTCGATTCCCTCTTCTCCCCGAGAGGAGAAGAGATTTGCGGCAATCTCTCCGTTCCTCGCTCGCTCTCGCAGGGTTCGACCTCACTAAGGTTAGGGTGAGGGGCAGCTATCCGCGCAAACCGACAGGCACATCACCGTCACCCCTCCACCACCAACCACCCGGTATACCGCACCACCAACCCCGTCAGCCGCCCACCGATCTCCACATGAAAGTGGAACCGCCCATCCCGCTCCTCCTCATAGGTATCCCCACCCGGCGCCAGAAACAGCGGCAGCGGAATCCCGCAAAACCGCCAGCCGCGCACCACGAGCCGCAGCTTCTCCCCATCCGGCACCGGCGCCATCAGCACCCGGAACGGCCCGAACACCTCGGCGAGCAGATGCCGGTCGCGGCCCTTGCCTTCGGCCTGCCAGCTGCGGAACACCTTGCCGCCGAAATCCCGCGTCCAGATCTCCCTGTCGCCATCACTTGCGAACCGCACCGTGACCGGCACATCCTCGCCCGCTGGGGGAAAGCCGATGACGCCTGCGACGATCCGCGCCAGCAGCCCGCCGCCGCGTTCGATCCGCGCCCGGCCGGAGGCGACGCGGGCGCCGCCGGCATGCAGGGCTGATAGGGCGGGCGGCAGCCGCTCCCAGGCGCTGCCGAGAATCCTGTGGTAGAGCGGCAGGGGTGCGGCCTCGTTTTCCATCCGGATGCCGGATGTGATCTGAAAACGCCGGAAGGCCGCTTCGAAATCCGCCAGCTGCAATTCCCCCGCCGCCGGCCGGGCGCCATTCTCCGGCCGCACGCCGGTCAGCAGCCGGCGCACCAGCGCGTCGACGCCGATGATCGGAATGAACGGCCCGTCATCACCCTCGGCAATCAGATGCCAGCCTGATGTCAGCCGCTTTCCCGCATGATCGACGCCGCCGACGCGGACGAACATGCCGCCACGATGTTCGCCGATCGCGAAAGCATGGCTGGCGCGCTGCAGCAGCCGAGCAAACGGCAGCAGCGATGGCAGCAGCCGGAGGTGGACGAGCCGTGCCGCAAGGCTGAGCAAGTGCTGCAGTGGTTGCGGCTCTGTTCCGACCCCGGTGAAGCTGGATTTGAGATCGGCAAAGCGCCCCGGCAGCAGCGCCAGGTCAGGCGCATCCACCAGCAGGAATTTCCGGCTGCGCAGCGGCGGAACCCCCGGCGGCGCCACCGTCACCCGCATCGCATCGATCAGCCCGCGCCCGGAGGCCGGCCGCCCATGGCGCAGCACCGTGACCTTCCTGCCGGCATAGGTGGCGATTGCTCTCACGACATTGAGCCCGATCCGCACATGCGGCGAGGGGGCAATGCCGGCGGCGACACTGTCGATCCGCGAGAAATGCGGCGCCATCGCATCGAGTGCCGCGAAGGAGAGGGCGGGCAGGCTGCTGAGCCCCGAGAGCGCGAAGGTGCCCTTGGCCCTGGCCGCCGCATCGAGCCCATCGATGCCGGCGACGAAACCGGTGCTGTCGGCGATATCGGCATAATCGATGCTCAGATCGATGCAGGCCTCGACCACCTTATAGGCATCCTTCCCGAAGGTCTGGAACGGCCCCGAGGCATCGACGACGAGATGCGGCCTTAGCCGCGTCAGCTGTTCGGCGAGATCGCCGTCGCGGTCGAAGCTGACGGCCTGCACCATCGCACCGAGATTGTTGCTTCCCAGGCCCTCGGCTCCATCTTTCGGCGTCCGCAGATCTGCAACGAAATCGTCAGCCTTTTCAAGCGAGCGCCCGGCAACCAAGAGCCTCAGCCTGGGTTGGTCGCCAAGCAGCCGGGCAAGCCGCCCGCCGAAAGTGCCGTAACCGCCGATGATGAGCAGCGAAAACCGGTCCTCGCTCATGTGATGAAGCGGCTTCGCTGCTCCGGCGTCGGCACCATGCAGCTCTGCCGGCCGGCAATCTTCAGCCTGTTGCGGGCGATGAATTCATAGAGCGCATCGGCCGCCGGCCGCGGCAGCAGCCGGAAGATCTTGACCAGCGAATAGGGAAAGCCGAGGCCCGCCACCATACGGATCGAGCCGTCGGACTTGAAGAAGGCGCGGCCGTTTTCGATCAGGATATTGGTCTCATAATCGCGCGCGTGGAGCCCGTAATGCCGGTAGAGCGCCTCGCCGAGCGGCGTCTGTGCCGCGAGGAAACGGTATCGCCGCTGCTTGTCATGTTTCAGCGCGAATTTCACCCAGCCGGAGCAGAACACGCATTCGCCGTCGAAGACGATCAACGGCCGGTCATCGGCAAAGGCGGGCACGTCGGCATCGTCGCGATAGCTGTAATCGGCTCGGGGCGTCATCCCTATCTCCCTGTTGCCGGCCGGTAGGTAGCGGCAAGCGAAGGCGGCCCATCCGCCGCAATCTCGCCGCGCTCCAAAAGGTCCTCGATATGGGCGAGCACGGAAAGGGCGGCTGCCCCATGCAGCTTCGCATCGGTGTCGCGATAGATCACCTTCACCATCTCGGATATCCGCCCGTCGCCCGCCTGGACGCGCGCCAGCACCGCCTGCTCGCGCTTCAGCCGGTGCGCCTTCAGCGCCCGCAGGAATCCGGCCGGCTCCGTCACCGGCCCGCCATGGCCGGGCAGCAGCAGTCGGTCGTCGCGCGCAATCAGCCGGTCGAGCGAAGCCATGTAATCCGCCATCGAACCATCCGGGGGTGCGACGATCGAGGTCGACCAGGCCATGACATGATCGCCGGAGAAGAGGATGTCACGGCCCTCAAGCGCGAAGGCGGCATGATTGGCCGTGTGCCCCGGCGTCAGCACCGCAGTCAGCGCCCAGCCATCGCCCGATAGGGTCTGACCGTCACCGAGCACTATATCGGGCACGAATGATAGATCCGAGCTTTCGGAAAAGGGATTGATCTCGCCCTCGCGCAACGGCCGCGCCGGCCGGTGCGGCCCTTGCCCCACCGTCACCGCCCCCGTTGCCGCCTGCAGGCGCTTGGCCAGCGGCGAGTGGTCGCGGTGCGTGTGGCTGACGAAGATATGCGTCACCTCGCGGCCGGCAAGGGCTGCCATCAGCGCTTGATAATGCGCCTCGTCCTCCGGGCCGGGATCGATGACCGCGACGGAGGCCGCGCCGACGATATAGCTGTTGGTGCCGAAAAAGGTGAAAGGGCCGGGATTGTTCGCTGTAACCCGCTCGACACCTGAAACAACCGGCACGGCCTGGCCATAGGCCGGCTCGAAAGCGAGGTCGAATGCGGGACTGTCCATGAAGGAATGATCTCGGGCCGATGACGTCGCCAATTCCTAGCACGACGGCGGGTGCTGCGCAGCGCATAAATCTGCGCCGGGTTAAACTTAGTCATTGTGACAGGCGAAGAGCTTTGCTAATCAGGCGTCGATTTGAGCAAGCGGTTTCCGCTCAAGCTCTGGTGGGGCGTCGCCAAGCGGTAAGGCAACGGTTTTTGGTACCGTCATCCCTGGTTCGAATCCAGGCGCCCCAGCCAAACATTCTTCGTACATTCTATTGTTTGTTGCGCTGGTTGATTAGTACACTTAAATGATGTCGGAAGCGATACTCATCCGACATGCAAAGGATTTGCCCCGCCCCGTGCGCGATTGCCAACATCTCACCAAGGCGGCAAGATTTTCATGCTCCTTTACAAGGTCGATCGGCCAGACTTAATACGAGCTGTAGATCTGAGGAGATCGCGCTTGCCACTCAGTCGCCGGTTTAGAAGGCTAAGTTGACCCACGATGCGCAAAATATCGCAATCTGGCCTTGCTCGACATCGGAGCGTGGAGTGCATAGATTCTGATATAAATGATCTTTTGAGCCGCCTTGGGAGCGTCAATGTCGATTTCGTCCAGCCGCTTTGAACTCGCCCTGGAGCAGCTTAAGCCTAGCGACTGGGAGCGTTTTGAGAGTCTTTGTTCTGCTTTTCTCTCGACCGAGTTCAGCGGACTTCGCACTATGGCAAGCCCCGGTGGGGACCGTGGAAGAGACGCGGAGTTATACAACTTTTCAGACGAACCAAATGTGCTTTTCCAATATTCCGTCACTGAGAATTGGAAACCTAAGATTCAGAAGATGGCCTGCTGCCGGTTTCATGGACATCGAGTTAAGGTGTTCCTCCTGAAACCGGAGAGCATGAATGCAAAGACGAATATTCAGCCGCGAGTACAAGCTTGAGGCTGTGAAG
>NZ_JBLKNU010000008.1:0-316307 GCF_047532935.1 Rhizobium sp. IY2 | reverse complement strand
AAGAAGCTCGTCATGCTCCGCCCTTGCCGGACGACGTTCAATCCAGGCGCAACCTCCAGCCTATGCCCTCTATCTCAACCGCAGACGCCCTCCCGCGCAGCGGGTTCGTTCTCCGGCCCCAATGCGGTCACTAATCCAACCCGACGCCAATCTCTCCTACTGGCGCACAGTTGCCATAACCCTGTCAGTCTGGTGGGATTTGATACCGAATCCTGGAGCTTCCAACATCATCGCACGGAAAACGTCGAAAGCAGGCTACGCGCATATATCGTGACATCAGCCCCGACCGCAGCAAAATCGGATAAGCGACCGCGCACTGCAAGAGCGGTGAAACGCGACGGACACCATCTGACGGTCAGTGCAGGCTGACCGTCTTCAGTTCGTCCTCGGCAGCCTTGAAAAAGGTGCTGGAGCGGTTGTCCGTCAAGAGGATCGGCGTGCCGTCGGCGCCGAAGAGTGCCCAGAGATCGACGTTCGGATCGATATCCGGCGCCTCGGGAAAGCACTTGGCGACCTCTTCGGTGCGCATTTTTCTGATGTAGGCGACCTCGCCGTTGCCGATGTGGGCAAGCTCGGATTTGGTCAAGTGAGACGTGGCTTCTTTCATCAACATTCCTGTTCCTCCGGAAGAAGGGACCAACGGTTCGACAAACCGTTGTGCTACTGTGAAACCGAAATGTTAATTTTCTTGACCATGCGCGCGGGTTCCGGACGAATTAGATCGACGGAGAGCAGACCGTTCTTCAGGCCGGCGCCGAGCACCTGCATGCCGTCGGCAAGAACGAAGGTGCGCTGGAACTGGCGGGCGGCGATGCCGCGGTAGAGATAGTCCCGTTCGCCCTGTTCCACTTGGCGGCCGCGGATCAGAAGCTGGTTCTCCTCAATGGAGACATCGAGTTCCTCCTCGCTGAAACCGGCGACGGCAAGGGTGATGCGCAGACGTTCCGGGGCGCCGTTGTCGGCGGCGATGCGCTCGATATTGTAGGGCGGATATCCGTCGCTCGCCTTGGAAATGCGCTCCAGCGTCTTTTCCATGGCATCGAAGCCCAGAAGCAGCGGGCTGGCGAAAGGGGTAATGCGGCTCATCTCTTTTCAAGTCCTTGATGCAAGCGACCATCCCGGACCTTAAACGCAGCGTCCGGATGCCGCTAATATGGGGAGAGCAGTCCAGTGCTGCAAGGCACGGTGCGACGTGCCGGCGCCACCTCACAATTTTAAAGCGGTGCCGCCGGCTGCTTGCTTGACAAAGCGGCGGCTGCCTCGCATCAAAACATGCCCGCACGGACTGTGCTGATTTGTGACGGGAAATGAACAAATCGGTGCATGCCGAGGCAAAGCGCACCCGCGAGGATGGAACGATCGGAATGGCAAGCGCAAGAAAGATCATCATCGACACGGATCCCGGCCAGGACGATGCGGCCGCCATCATGCTGGCCTTCGGCAGTCCCGAGGAGCTGGAGGTGCTGGGGATCACGACGGTCGCCGGCAACGTGCCGCTTTCCTTCACCAGCCGCAATGCGCGCATCGTCTGCGAGCTCTGCGGCCGGCGGGAGACAAAGGTTTTCGCCGGCGCCGACGCGCCGATCGCCCGCAATCTGGTGACGGCCGAACATGTGCACGGCAAGACCGGCCTCGACGGGCCCGACCTCAGCGAGCCGACGATGGCGCTGCAGCCCGACCATTCGGTCGATTTCATCATCGAGACGCTGCGCCGCGAGCCGACAGGCACGGTGACGCTCTGCACGCTCGGGCCGCTCACCAATATCGGCCTGGCCTTCCAGAAGGCGCCCGACATCGTTCCCCGCATCCGCGAACTGGTGATGATGGGCGGCGGCTTCTTCGAGGGCGGCAACATCACGCCGGCCGCCGAATTCAACATCTATGTCGATCCCGAGGCCGCCGATATCGTCTTTCGCTCAGGCGTGCCGATCGTGATGATGCCGCTTGACGTCACTCACCAATTGCTGACCCGCAAGGACCGGGTGAAGCGCATGGCCGAAATCGGCACGGCGCCTGTTAAGGCCATGGTCGAGATGCTGGAATTCTTCGAGCGGTTCGATATCGAGAAATACGGCTCCGACGGCGGGCCGCTGCACGACCCGACCGTGATCGCCTATCTGCTGAAGCCGGAGCTCTTCAGGGGTCGGGACTGCAATGTCGAGATCGAGGTCCGGTCCGAACTCACCGTCGGCATGACCGTCGTCGACTGGTGGCATGTGACCGAGCGCAAGCGCAATGCCAAGGTCATGCGCCATGTCGATGCGGACGGCTTCTTCGATCTGCTGATCGAACGTTTCGCCCGCATCTGAAGCTTTGGTTTCCCTTCCTGAGCGGAAGGGAAACGTCCTTAAGCGTCCTTCTCGTCGAAGACGGAATTGGTTTCGGCTTCGGCCGGCTTGGGGCCGCCCTTGGCGACGCCGACCATGGCCGGGCGCAGCACGCGTTCGCCGATGGTGAAGCCTGCCTGCACGACCTGGACGACCGTATTGTTCGGCACGTCGGGGTTGGGCACCTCGAACATCGCCTGATGGAAATTCGGATCGAACTTCTGGCCGACCGGCTCCAGCTTGCGAACGCCGTGGCGCTCAAGAGCCGACAGCATGGCGCGCTCGGTCATCTCGACACCTTCGATCAGGGTGCTGAGGCCGGCATCGGCCGCGGCCTTGGTCTCCGGAGAGATGGCATCAAGCGCGCGGCGCAGATTGTCCGAGACGGCGAGCATGTCGCGCGCAAAACCCGCGACGGAATAGGACTTGGCGTCCTTCACTTCGCGCTCGGTGCGCCGGCGCAGATTGTCCATCTCGGCGGCAAGGCGCAGATAGCGGTCGCGCAGCTCACCGTTTTCGGCTTTCAGAAGCTCGAGCGGGTCCGGCTGGGCAGCCTCTTCCTGCGCAATATCGTTCTCGACGTAGGCGGCAGCGTCGGCTGCGGCATCGGCCGCAGTTGCGTCAGGTCCGTTTTTCGTCGTGTCATCGGTCATGACGGTCTCCGGTTGGTGTCTTCAGATGCGCCCGATATCGAGGTTTGACCGAAAAAAATCAAGTCTGCGTGACAAAGAAGCGAAAATTCCGCACGTTCGCCAGTTGCGGCGTCAAAGCTGATTGCGCGAAAGGCGGGAGACGAGCTGGGCGGTGTAATCCACCATCGGCACGATGCGGGAATAATTGAGCCGCGTCGGGCCGATGACGCCGACGGCACCGACGATGCGATCGTCATCGTCACGATAGGGCGCGACGATCAGCGACGAGCCGGACAGCGAGAAGAGCTTGTTTTCCGAACCGATGAAGATGCGCACGCCGGAACCGGTTTCGGCGAGATTGAGAATCTCGATCAGGCTGTCCTTCTTCTCGAGATCGTCGAACAGCAAGCGCAGCCGGTCGAGATCCTCGGCGCCGGCCAGCCCCTCGAGCAAGTTGGCGCGGCCGCGGATGATCAGTTGCGCGGGCTTGCCCTCGTCCGGGCTGCCGGCCCAGACAGCGATGCCGCGCTCGACGAGATCGCGCGACAGGGCATCGAGCTCGTGGCGGACGTCATCCTTCAGCCGGCTCAACTGCTTGCGGAGTTCCGGCAGCGTCTGGCCGGACATATGGGCATTGAGAAAATTCGCCGCCTCGGTCAGTTGCGAGGAGGTGACGCCCGCCGGCAGCTCGATGATGCGGTTTTCCACCTGATCGTGATCGCCGACGAGCACGGCCAGCGCCTTGGTCGGTTCGAGCCGGATGAACTCGACATGTTTCAGCACCGGATCGCTTTTCGAGGTGATGACGAGGCCGGCGCCGCGCGAAATGCCGGACAGCATGCGGCTTGCCTCGTTCATCATCGATTCCACCGGATTGCCGCCGCTTTCGGCCCGCACCTGCCGGTCGATGTTGGCGCGCTCCTCGGCGGAGAGGTCGCCGACCTGCATGAAGGCATCGACGAAGAAACGCAGGCCGATCTGGGTCGGCAGCCGTCCGGCGCTGACATGCGGCGAATAGATCAGGCCGAGCTCTTCGAGATCGCTCATGACGTTGCGCACCGAGGCCGGCGACAGCGACATCGGCAGAAGACGGGACAGGTTGCGCGAACCGAGCGGCTCGCCACTTTCCAGATAGCCTTCGACGATGCGCCGAAAAATTTCCCTGGAGCGCTCGTCCAGTGCGGCAACAGCATCCGAAACCGACGTCGACCTGATGCCCATGAAGCTTAAGAACCCGCGCTGATGATACTTCCCGAAAAGTAAGTCAAACTCGCACCCGTGGCAAAAGGGAATTTGCAAATAGGCGCCGCCAATCGTAGAAGCGGTCAACAAACCCCAGGAGATAAGAATGCGGCCTTCAGGCAGAAAAATCGACCAGATGCGCAAGGTCTCGTTCGAGCGCAATTTTTCCAAGCATGCGGAAGGCTCCTGCCTGGTCAAGTTCGGCGATACGCATGTGCTCTGCACGGCCAGCCTTGAAGAAAAGACGCCGCCCTGGCTGCGCAATACCGGCAAGGGCTGGGTCACCGCCGAATACGGCATGCTGCCGCGGGCAACCGGCGAGCGCATGAAGCGCGAGGCCGCCGCCGGCAAGCAGGGCGGCCGCACCCAGGAAATTCAGCGGCTGATCGGCCGGTCGTTGCGCGCCGTCGTCGACCTGCAGGCGCTCGGCGAACGGCAGATCACGCTCGACTGCGACGTCATCCAGGCCGATGGGGGTACGCGGACCGCCTCGATCACCGGCGGCTGGATCGCGCTTTACGACTGCCTGAAATGGATGGAAAGCCGCAACATGATCAAGGTCGACCGGGTCCTGAAGGATCATGTCGCCGCCATCTCCTGCGGTATCTTCGCCAGCCAGCCGGTGATCGATCTCGATTACCTCGAGGATTCCTCGGCCGAGACCGATGCGAACTTCGTCATGACCGGCACCGGCGGGATCGTCGAGATCCAGGGCACGGCCGAGGGCACGCCGTTCAGCGAGGGCGAATTCACCTCGCTGATGCAGCTTGCCAGAAACGGCATCGGCGAACTGGTGGCGCTGCAGAAGCAAGCCGTCGAAGGATGAACCCCATGCTGGAAGGCATGTTGGAAACGGCGCTCTATGCGCGGGATCTCGATCAGGCCGAGGCGTTTTACGAAGACGTCCTCGGACTGGAGAAGATCGCCCGCGCCGCCAACCGGCATGTCTTCTTCCGCTGCGGGCCCGGCGTTCTGTTGATCTTCAACCCCGAGGAAACGGTGAAGCCGCCGGCGCCTGATGCCCTGCAGGTGCCGCCGCACGGCACGACCGGCCAGGGCCATGCCTGTTTCCGGGTATCCGGCCGCAATATCGACGCCATGGCCGAGAAGCTGACGGCGGCGGGCGTGGCGATCGAATCCGAGGTGCGCTGGCCGAACGGCGGCCGCTCGATCTATTTCCGCGATCCGGCCGGCAACAGCCTGGAATGCGCAGAGGCTAAAATCTGGGGCATCGAACAGGATATCTGAATGCGCAAGCTTGAAACGAAGACCATCGTCGTCGCCAGCCACAATGCCGGCAAGATCCGCGAGATCCAGGAATTGATCGGGCCGCTCGGCTTCACCGCCAAATCGGCGGCGGAGCTGAATTTCGTCGAGCCTGACGAGACCGGCACGAGTTTCGAGGAGAATGCGACGATCAAGGCGGTCGCCTCGGCCAATGCCGCCGGCATGCCGGCGCTTTCGGACGATTCCGGACTGGTGGTCGACGCGCTCGGCGGCGATCCCGGCGTCTACACCGCCAACTGGGCGGAGAGGGCCGACGGCACGCGCGATTTCGACATGGCGATGGCCAAGGTGGAAAAGGCGCTGCAGGATGCCGGCGCGACGAAGCCGGAACAGCGCACCGCACGTTTCATCAGCGTGCTCTGCCTCGCCTGGCCGGACGGGCACACGGAGCTGTTCCGTGGCGAGGTGGAAGGCAGCGTCGTCTGGCCGCCGCGCGGCACCCAGGGCTTCGGCTACGATCCGGTCTTCCAGCCTAAGGGTTACGACATCACCTTCGGCGAAATGAGCGGCGAGGAAAAACACGGCTGGAACGTCGGCAAGCCGCAAGCGCTGTCGCACCGGGCCCGCGCCTTCAAACTCTTCGTCGAAACCTGCCTGGAGGCATAAGGTCGGTACGTGGGCACATCAGACACGCCAAGCAGCTCGCGCGATGCAGCACTTTTGCCCGATACCGGTGAGCCCGGCTTCGGCGTCTACGTGCATTGGCCCTTCTGTGCGGCGAAGTGTCCCTATTGCGATTTCAACAGCCATGTGCGCCACCAGCCGGTGGATCAGGAGCGCTTCACCGCTGCCTTCTTGAAGGAGATGGCAACGGTGCGGGCGATGAGCGGGCCGAAGACGGTCACCAGCATCTTCCTCGGCGGCGGCACGCCCTCGCTGATGAAGCCGGAAACGGTCTCGGCCATTCTCGACGGCATTGCCCGGCACTGGCACGTGCCTGCCGGCATCGAAATCACCATGGAGGCCAACCCTTCGAGCGTCGAGGCCGACCGCTTCCGCGGCTATCGGGCCGCCGGCGTCAATCGTGTCTCGCTCGGCGTGCAAGCGCTGAATGATCGGGACCTGAAATTCCTCGGCCGTCTGCATGATGTCGCCGACGCGCTGAAAGCAATCCGGCTGGCGCGCGACATTTTTCCCCGCATGTCCTTCGATCTGATCTATGCCCGGCCGCAGCAGACGGTCGAGGAATGGGAGAAAGAGCTGAAGGAGGCTATCTCCTATGCGGTCGACCATCTCTCCCTCTATCAGCTGACCATCGAGGAAGGCACGCCCTTCTACGGCCTGCACAAGGCGGGCAAGCTGGTCGTGCCGGACGGCGAGCAATCGGCATTGCTCTACGAGGCGACGCAGGAGATCACCGCGCGCGAGGGCATGCCGGCCTATGAGGTTTCCAATCACGCCCGGCCGGGTGCCGAAAGCCGGCATAACCTGACCTACTGGCGTTACGGCGATTATGCCGGCATCGGCCCCGGCGCCCATGGCCGGCTGACACGCGGCCCGGAGAAGATCGCCACGGCGACCGAGCGCAAGCCGGAAGCCTGGCTCGACATGGTCGAGCGCGACGGCCACGGCATTCTCGACGAGGAGCGGCTCGGCTTCGAGGAACAGTCCGACGAGCTCTTGCTGATGGGGCTGCGGCTCCGGGAAGGTGTCGATCTTGCCCGCTGGCAGCAGCTTTCGGGCCGCGACCTCGACCCGAAACGCGAGGAATTCCTGCTGGAACACAAATTCATCGAGCGGATCGGCAATTCGCGCCTGCGCTGCACGCCGTCGGGCATGCTGATCCTCGATTCCGTCGTCGCCGATCTCGCCTGCTGACCTCAATACGACGAGCGAATTTACAACGCGGCGGCATCGATATCGCCGCCGCGCTGGAGCGCATTTATCAGCCGTGGCTGGTCGCGCCTGATTTGAACAGGCTGCCGGTCGGCGTCTTCAAGAACATCTCCAGCGGAATATGCTCCTGGTGCAGGAAGCCGGTCGCCGGCAGCAGGCCGTCGCGGACCATTTCGATGACGGCCACGACCGAGGCCGAGGTCGTCCAGGCAATTGCGGTGCGGCGGGCGCCGGCAATCTCGATCGGGTAATAGGCGCGCACGAATTCCTTGCGGCGCAGGCTGCCATTCTCCGTCCCCTCGGCGGCGACATGGACATAGACGACATCGTCTTCAACCGGCGGCTTGGCGTTGGTCAGGATCTCGCCGGCGAGCTTGCGCTTGTCGCGCATCAGCAGTTCGTGGAAGAAGAAGTTCATCAGCTCCATATGGCCGGGATAACGCATCGTCTTGTAATCGAGATTGTCGATCTTGCCGAGCATGGTGTCGCACATGGTGCCAAGACCGCCCGAGGTGGTGAAGGCTTCGAGCTTGACGCCGCCGACATAGACGGTCTCGTGCCATTCCATCGGCGAGACCAGCTTGCGGACACCGCCCTCGATCACCTCGCAGTCGTTCAGATATTCGTTGACGACGCCCTCGGGCGACCAGTTGAAGGCGTAGCCGAGCAGCCCGGTCGGGTGCTGCGGCAGGGCGCCGACGCGCATGCGGATCGAACGGCAGCGATCGAAGCCGTCGGCCAGGCTCGCGCCGACGATACCGACGAAACCCGGCGCCAGGCCGCATTGCGGCGCCATCAGGCCGCGGGCGGTCTTCGACAGTTCGATGATGAAATTGGTTGTGGGAACATCTTCGGTCAGATCGAAATAATGAATGCCGGCAAGATGGGCGGCGCGCGCCAACTCGATGTTCAAATGATAAGGCAGGCAAGACAGCACCGCCTCGACACTGGAGAGCAGTTCGCCGATCACCGCGGGATCTGAAATATCGCCGGTGCGGCACTTGAAGGGGACGTCGCTCAGCGGCAGCTGCGCATCGACGCCGATCACCTCGAAGCCGCCTTCATGCAACAGCGTCGCCGCCAGCCGTCCGACCTTGCCCAGGCCGAGAACGGCGATCTTTTCGAAACTCATTCATTCCTCCCACGCGCTCATTTCAGCGCTTCAGTCTTTGACATGCACTGGATGCGCCGGAGGTATAGAATAAAAAACTTATAAAGGAAAACGGCCGGAATCGCTTCCGGCCGTCGAATTCAGAAGAGAATCGTCGATTATTCGTTGATCAACCGCTTCAGAAGCTCGACTTCGTGCGAAAGCTTGGTGTCTCCCGAAATCAGTTCCTCGATCTTGCGTACGGCATGCAGCACGGTCGTGTGATCACGACCGCCGAAACGGCGGCCGATCTCCGGGAAGGAGCGCGGCGTCAGCGTCTTCGACAGATACATGGCGATCTGGCGCGGCTTGACGATGACGCGGGTGCGGCGGTTCGAGACCAGTTCCTGGCGCGAGACGTTGTAGTGCCTGGCGACGATGCGCTGGATATCCTCGATGCGCACCCGGCGGGGCTCGCCGGAGCCGACCAGATGGGCGAGCAGTTCGTCCACGCGCTCGATCGACAGGTTCGGCTCGAAGGAGCGGCGGAAGACCAGCTGGTTGAAGGCGCCTTCGAGTTCGCGGCCGCTGGCCGTGACGTTGCGGGCGACATGCTGGAGCAGTTCTGCCGGAATTTCGAGTGATGGATCTTCGAGCCGGGCTGCAGCAAGGCGACGCCTGAGGATTTCGAGACGCATCTCGTAATCCGGCGCGTCGAATTCGATCGCGACACCGCCTTGCAGGCGCGAACGGACGCGGGGATCGAGCGACTCCAACTCCCAGGGCGCACGATCGGCAGCAACGACGACCTGCTTGGCGCTGTCGAGCAGCATGTTGAGGAGATGACAGAATTCATGCTGGATCATCTTGCCCTGCAGGAACTGCATGTCGTCGATGATCAGGAGATCGATGTTGCGCAGCGAATCCTTCAGCGTCAGCGCATCATTGTCGCGGATTGCGGTGGCGAAGCGCCACATGAAATATTCGGCCGTCAGATAGACGACGCGCAGCGCCCTCGGGTTCTGAACCGCCGCATTGGCGACCGCCTGCAGCAGATGGGTCTTGCCGAGGCCGACCGTCGAATGGATGAAGAGCGGATTGAAGCGCACGGCGCCGGAACCGGCTTCCGCGATCGTCTTGGCAGCCGCAAGCGCGACCCGGTTCGAGCTGCCTTCCACGAAGGTATCGAAGGTGAAGCGGCTATCGAGCGGCGAGCCAAAGAGCGGCGAACCGAAGCTTGCGGGCCTTGCCGCAGCAACAGCCGACACCGCCTGCTGGACGGCCTGACCGGCCGGCTGGGCGCTCGTCGGGCGGCGCATCTGGGGGGCAACGACCGGCTCGGGCTGAACCGCCTCGTCGAGCGCCTTGGTGCCGCTGCGCGTTGCCGTGCGCACCAGGACTTCGATCTTGAGAATTTCCGGGTCCTCGGCCTGGAACAGACCGGTGATGAGATCGAGATAACGATTGTTGATCCACGACTTCAGGAAGGTCGTGGGAACCGAGAGACGAACGACGCTCTTCGATACCGAATGCAGCTTCAGCCTGGCGAACCAGCTGGCATAGACGTCAGGACCGACCTGGGCCTTCAAGCGCGCGCTGACGCGCTCAAACAAGATGCTGTGCTTCATGTCCGCCTTTGCTTCCCCCACTTCCAGGCGAATGGTGCCGAACGTCTGCGGTGCCGCATCCCCATTGTCGAGCCCGCCCGTCGTCATCGTATTCATGTGCATAATGCCGCCTTTCAATTCCACCGGGCGGCTTCCGCTAAAATAGCCGCCCGATCATTCCCCGCTTTGGCGGGCTGACGGCATCCTCATGAAGCCGCTCACCTGCCGGTTCACTCAAACACTGCCCCCGAAGGGACCGGCAACAGAATTCCGTTGCAGGGACCGCATTCATGCGGAACCTTCAGCGGCTTTCCGTGCCAGGCTGGCGGTCGATCCTCGTTTTCGGCCGACCAGCCCGAACGCAATATCACTTTAACCCTCTCCTGCGGTCTCGCCTTAAACGTGTGGCCGCTGAAGGCACAAAACATCCCCGCTCCGTAACAGCCACGTTACGGCCCAAATCCGTCAAGTGCTTGAAAAAACGGAAACGCAATGCTCCGTAACAAAGGGCACAAACTTATCGCCCTGCCGACGTGGCAGTTAAGACCGAGCCTCTGCAGGTGATGTCCGCGCCCTTTGTTGAAAGCCATTTAGGCAGGATCAAAAGGCAATATCAACGATGAATTTTACGCAAAATTAAGAAGCGGCCATTGACTCCGCCTGCCCTTTTCGGGCGTCACACCAGCGTCAAAAAAGAATCGCTTTTGAATCAAGGAGATTCCCCGTTCGGGCTATTTTGACACGCATGGAAAGAAAAAAAATAAAAATCTTCTTGACTCACCCCTGACCCCGAAAGCGTGGGGTAGAGTCGCGCGGCGTGAAAGCATCCTAGCGCAAGCCATTGTTTTTAAACAATTTTTCCTGTCATGGCACTGACACGAAACAGTCGTGAGATTAACCATGCAGGGGCTGATTGGCGGAATCGAAAAAGCCCGGTAAAATTACCGGGCTAATCATAAAGAGGAAGTCGTTAAAGGAAGATTATGCGGTCGTGGTGACCGAAAGAGCCTTCACACGAGCAGCCAGGCGCGAAACCTTGCGCGATGCCGTATTGGAGTGCAGCACACCCTTGCTGGCGGCGCGGGCAAGCTCGGGCTGAGCCGCCAGGAAAGCTTCCTTCGCCTTGGCGGCGTCACCGGATGCGATGGCCTCTTCGACCTGGCGAACGAAAGTACGAACGCGCGAGCGACGAGCCTTATTGACGTCGGTACGGCGGGCGATCTTGCGGGTCGCTTTTTTCGCCGAAGTTGTATTGGCCATGGATGCCTCTCTCAAGAATTCGAACAAACTCCGCCATTACCGCGGGCCCTGCGGCCACAAAATCCAGCAATGCGGGAGCAATCGCGGAAAACCAAACCGGCTTTCCGAACCGTGGGCGGGCATATAACTCTAAAGCCGGCCCACGTCAACGCGGATTTTCAAGCTTTACCACCGGCAAGCGCCGAAAAACATTCAACGGTGCGTAAAAGCCGGTTTGCGCTTCTCGACGAAGGCCGCCATGCCTTCTTTCTGGTCGTCGGTGGCAAAGAGACTGTGAAACAGCCGGCGCTCGAAACGCAAGCCCTCCTCCAGCGTCGTCTCGAATGCGCGGTTGACTGCCTCCTTGGCCATCAGGACCGAGGGACGCGACAGCGAGGCGATCTTTTCGGCCGCGGCAAAAGCCTCGTCGAGCAGACGCTCGGGCGCCACCACACGCGAAACGAGTCCCGATCGTTCGGCTTCCGCCGCATCCATCATCCGGCCGGTCAGGATGAGGTCCATCGCCTTCGCCTTGCCGACGGCGCGGGTCAGCCGCTGCGAGCCGCCCATGCCGGGAATGACGCCGAGGGTGATTTCCGGCTGGCCGAACTTCGCCGTCTCCGAGGCGATGATGAAATCGCACATCATGGCGAGTTCGCAGCCGCCGCCGAGCGCAAAACCGCTGACGGCAGCGATGACAGGCTTGCGCGCCTTGGCGACATCATCCCAGCCGCTGATGAAATCACTCTTATAGATGTCGGCAAACTGAAGCGCCTGCATTTCCTTGATATCGGCGCCGGCGGCAAAGGCGCGCTCGGAACCGGTGAGCACGATCGCGCCGACCGTCTCATCGGCGTGGAAGCCGGCATAGGCCACCTTCAGCTCCTTCAGCACGGTGGAGTTCAGGGCATTCAGCGCCTGCGGACGGTTCAGCGTGACGAGGCCGACATTGCCTCGGGTTTCGACGATCAGGGTCTCGTAGGTCATGCTGTTCTCCCGGTTTCTCACTCTTACTTCTGGCAGGCGGCGCAATAGAAGGTGGAGCGACCCGCCTGGACGATGCGGGCGACCGTACCGCCGCAGCCGGGCATGCGGCAAGCCTGACCTTCGCGATCGTAGACGGAGAAGGAATGCTGGAAATAGCCGAGCGATCCGTCGGTCTGGATATGGTCACGCAGCGACGATCCGCCGGCCGCGATCGCATCGGCGATGACGTCGCGGATCGAGGCGACGAGCAGGTCGAGCTGCGCCTTCGGCCGGCCGGCCGCCGTCACCAGCGAGCCGGCGGCGCGGACCGGCGAAAGATGCGAGCGCCACAGCGCCTCGCAGACATATATATTGCCGAGACCGGCAATGTTCTTCTGGTCGAGCAGCGCGCTCTTCAGCGGCTGCGCCTTGTCGCGGAAGCGGTCGGCGAGATAGGCGGCGCCGAGTTCGTTTCCCGTCGGCTCCGGGCCGAGATCGCGGAAGAAGGGGTGGGCGGCAAGATCGGCCCGCCCCACCATATCCATGAAGCCGAAACGGCGCGGATCGTTATAGACGACGCGGCGTGGGCCGCTTGCACCCTGCAAATGGAAGACGACGTGATCGTGCTTCTCGTCCTTCGAGCGGGCATGATGGAATTCGCCTGGCGCAGCGGAGGCAACCCCCTCCTCGATGCGGCCCTCCTCGATGCGAAAGGAACCGGACATGCCGAGGTGGGAAATCAGCGTGTTGCCGTCGTCGAGGTCGACCAGCAGATATTTGGCGCGGCGGCCAAGACCGACAATAGTGCGGCCGGAAACCCTGTCGGCGAAAGCGTCGGGAAAGGGGAAGCGCAGATCGCCGCGCCGCAGTTCCAGCCTGGTGATGCGCGTGCCTTCCATCGCCGGCGTCAGGCCGCGTTTCACCGTTTCGACTTCTGGCAATTCCGGCATCTTAACCCATCTATATCTAACGTGTTTCAACCGACGACGATGTGCGCTATAGCGCCAGTGTGCCGCGGAGAACGCGGTCCATAGATAACGTCGCGCACGGTCTTTCGCTATGGCCGCCGCGCCCGAATCTTCAGGGATGGAGCAGTCTGATGTCAGAAAGCCGCACTTCCGCCGATGGCGGCATGGAGACCTCCTACGGCTTCCGCGAGGTGCCTGACGGCGAGAAGCAGGGCCTGGTCAACCAGGTGTTCCACAAGGTCGCCAAGCGCTACGACATCATGAACGACGTCATGTCGATGGGCATGCACCGCGCCTGGAAGGATGCGATGATTTCGGCGCTGAACCCACGCAAGGAGCCGGGTTACAAGGTGCTCGACGTCGCCGGCGGCACGGGTGATATCGCCTTCCGCATCGTCGAGGCTTCGGGCCGGCAGGCGCATGCTACCGTGCTCGACATCAACGGTTCGATGCTCGGCGTCGGTGCCGAGCGGGCGGAAAAGAAGAAGCTTTCCGGCAATCTCACCTTCGTCGAGGCGAATGCCGAGGAACTGCCTTTCGAGGCCGGCAGCTTCGATGCCTATACGATCGCCTTCGGCATCCGCAACGTGCCGCGGATCGACGTCGCGCTGTCGGAAGCCTATCGCGTCTTGAAACGCGGCGGACGGCTGCTGGTGCTGGAATTTTCCGAAGTCGATATGCCGCTTCTCGACAAGATCTACGACGCCTGGTCGTTCAATGCCATTCCGCAATTCGGCAAGGCGATTACCGGCGATGCCGAACCCTACCAATATCTGGTGGAATCGATCCGCAAGTTCCCGAACCAGGAGAATTTTGCGGCCATGATCCGCCAGGCCGGCTTTTCGCGCGTCACCTACACCAATTTTACCGGCGGCATCGCCGCTCTCCATTCCGGCTGGAAGCTCTGACGCATGACGTCGAAAAATGTAGAGCGGTTTTCGGATAGCGTCGCGAGAGAATCACACAGGACATGAGCACTTTCGGGGCATATTTCAGGCTCGTTCGGGTCGGCTGGATTCTTGTGCGCGAAGGCGTGATCTCGGCGCTGCCGTCGGAGGGCCTGCCGCCCCCGATCAGCCTTGCCAAATCCTTCGTCGGCGTGTTTGCGCGCAACCGCGCCAAGGCGATTGCGCGCAGCGACCGGCTGGCGCAGGCCGTCGAACGGCTCGGCCCCTCCTATGTGAAGATCGGGCAGTTCCTGGCGACGCGGCCGGATGTCGTCGGCGTCGAATTTGCCAACGACCTGTCGCAGCTTCAGGACCGGATGGCCTTCTTTCCCTCGGCCGCCGCCAAGGCCAATATCGAAGGCTCGCTTGGACGGCCGATCGGCGAGCTCTATGCGAGCTTCGGCGAGCCGATCGCCGCCGCCTCGATCGCCCAGGTGCATCCGGCCGAGGTCGAGACATCGGCGGGCCGCAAGAAGGTCGCCGTCAAGATCGTGCGGCCGGGCGTGCGCCAGCGCTTCGCCCATGACATCGAGGCGATGTATCTCGTTGCCCATATGCAGGAGCGTTTCCTGCCTTTCAGCCGGCGGCTGCGGCCGGTCGAGGTGACGAAGACGCTAGAGCAGACGACCAAGGTGGAGATGGATCTTCGCCTGGAGGCGGCCGCCCTTTCCGAGATCGCCGAGAATACCGAAAAAGACCCGGGCTTCCGGGTGCCGAAGGTCGACTGGGAGCGCACCGGGCGCGACGTCATCACCATGGAGTGGATCGACGGCACGAGAATGTCCGACGTCGAGGGCCTGCGGGCGGCCGGCCACGATCTCAACCTGCTTGCCGATACGCTGATCCAGTCGTTCCTGCGCCACACGCTGCGCGACGGCTTCTTCCATGCCGACATGCATCCGGGCAATCTCTTCGTCGATGCCGACGGCATGATCGTCGCCGTCGACATGGGCATCGTCGGGCGGCTGGGCAAGAAGGAGCGGCGGTTCCTCGCCGAAATCCTCTACGGCTTCATCACCCGCGACTATATCCGCGTCGCCGAGGTGCATTTCGAGGCCGGCTATGTGCCCGGCCATCACAATGTCGAGAGCTTCGCCCAGGCGATCCGGGCGATCGGCGAGCCGATCCACGGGCAGCCGGCCGAGACGATCTCGATGGGCAAGCTGCTGACGCTGCTGTTCGAAGTGACCGAACTGTTCGACATGGCGACGCGGCCGGAACTGGTGATGCTGCAAAAGACCATGGTCGTGGTCGAAGGCGTGTCGCGCATGCTCAATCCGCGCTTCAACATGTGGAAGGCCTCCGAGCCCGTCGTCGGCGACTGGATCCGCACCAATCTCGGGCCGAAGCGGATCGCCACCGATATCAAGGACGGGCTGAAGGCAGCGGTCAAGCTCGCCGAAGCCGTGCCGGAAATTGCGGCGAAGACCGAAAAATTCCACCACCAGCTTCTGCATATGAGCGAGCACGGGCTGCGCTTCGATGCGCAGACGGCGGATGCGATCGGCAAGGCCGAGGCGCGCCACAATCGCTCGGCCAGGATCGCGCTGTGGATCATCGCATTGACGCTTCTCTATATTGCCTGGATGCTGAGCTGACCGTCTGCCAAAAACATGCTGTGTTCGGCATTTGGGATATCCCATGTGACGGAGGGCTCGCTTAGTCTCATTTTCAAGGAGATAGGCACATGAAGCACGAACGCCTTGGCATCGAACTTTCCGGACGACCGCTCGGTTTTGCCGAGATGGTGACGATTGGTGCGGGCAAGGCTGCGATTTCGGCTTCGGCGACAGGCATGGCCCGCATCGCGATCGCCCGCGAGATCGTCGAGGATGCGATTGCCTCCGGCATGCCCGTCTACGGCTCGACGACAGGCGTCGGCGCCATGAAGGATGTGGAGTGGTCGGCCGACGAACTCGACACTTTCAATCTCGGCCTGGTGCGCGCCCATCATTTCGGCACCGGCACACCCTTTTCCTGCAACATCGTGCGCAATGCCATGGCGATCCGCATCAATACGGCGCTGACCGGCCAGGTCGGCTGCACGCCGGAGCTGATCGAGGCCTATATCCGGATGCTCGAGGCCGATCTCATCCCGGTCGTGCGCCGCACCGGCTCCATCGGCTGTGCGGATATCGGGCTGATGGGACAGATCGGCGCGGTGCTGACCGGCGTCGGCGAAGCGATCTACCGCGGCAACCGGATGCAGGCGGCCGAGGCCTTCCGGGCGGCCGGGCTGGAACCGATGCGGATGGCGCCGCGCGACAGCCTCGCCTCGCTCAGCATCAATGCAGTGAGCTTTGCCTCGGCGGCGGAAACAACGCGCAATGCCGCGGCCTCGATCCGCATCCTGCTGGCGACGGCGATGATGGCGGCCGGCGCGCTCGGCGCTTCCCGCGATCCCTGGAAGGCGGTCCGCCATGTCGGCACGGCGCGCGAAGCGCTGATCGGCGCCTGGCTCTGCAATGCCTCCGAGGAATGGAACTGGCCGGTCGCAACCCATGTGCAGGATCCGCTCAGCCTGCGCATGATCGCCCAGGTGTTCGGCGCGGTGATCGAAAACCTTTTGTCGACCGGCCACAAGATCCTTGCCGCCACCGGCCGCTCGGACGACAATCCCGTCGTCGTCGAGGGCCGGGTGATGACGTCGGGCGGTTCGCTGCCGCTCGATGTAACGATCCTGCTCGAATCGGCCGCGCTCTGCATGGCGCATGCGGCGCGCAACGCCTTCAATCGCTGCGTCATTCTCGGCAACGGCCAGCGGCGCGACCTGCCGGTCAATCTCGTGCCGCCGGGGCGGATCGCCACAGGATTCGGGCCGATCATCAAGCTTGCCGGCGAGATCTTCTCGCGCGTGCTGTCGATGTCCAATCCTGTTTCGGCCCAGTCGCTGGTCGTCGCAGCCGGGTTGGAGGACGAGGCGGCCTTCCTGCCGCTCGTCATCGAGCGCTTCGACCGGCAGATGCGGGCGCTGAAACGCCTCGCAGCCCTCGAGGCGCTGCTGTCGGCTCAGGCGATCGACATACTCGGCGATGAACCGAAGGGTGTTGCCGCCATGCTCTACGAGGTCGTGCGCAAACATGCGGATTTCTATATTGTCGACCGGCCGCTTTCGGCGGAAGTGGAGGCGATCGAGGAGGAGCTCGGTTCGGACGACTTCGTCTCGAAGCTGACCGAGCAGGTTCCGATCGCCTCCTTCGACGACTTCTTCGCCCTCGGCTCGCTGGAGCGTGTCGAAGAGCGGCTGACCCATCACGAGCCGGCAGCACTCTGATTTCAGTTTAGGGAGGAAGCGGCATGGACTTCGATCTCGTTCTGCAGGGCACGGTGGTGCTGCCGGACCGCATTCTTGAACAGGGCCATGTCGCCGTGCGCGACGGCAAGATCGCCGAGGTCGGCCTCGGCGTGCCGCCGGCGGGCCGCGAACGGCATCTGCTCGGAAAAGCGCTGATCCTGCCCGGCGCGATCGACGCGCAGGTGCATTCACTCTCGCAGAAGGACCAGGAGGATTTCATCTGGTCGACGCGCTCGGCGGCGGCCGGCGGCGTGACAACAATCGTCGACATGCCCTATGACGAGGGCAATCTCGTCTGCTCGGCTGCGGCGCTACAGCGGAAGATCGACCATGCCGGACCGCAGGCGCGCGTCGACTTCGCGCTTTACGGCACCATCGATCCGGAAGAAGGTCCGGCGCGGATCCGCGAGATGGTGGAGGCAGGCGTTGCCGCCTTCAAGTTTTCGACTTTCGGCACCGATCCCAAGCGCTTTCCGCGCATTCCGCCGGCCCTGCTCGACGCCTGCTTTGCCGCGATCGCGCCGACGGGGCTGACGGCGGGCGTGCACAATGAAGACGACGAGGCGGTGCGAACCTATATGGAGCAGGTGAAGGCGAGCGGCATCACCGACTGGCGGGCGCACGGCCTGTCGCGGCCTGCGATTACCGAGCTGCTGGCGATGCACACGATCTTCGAGACGGGTGCGGCCACCGGCTGCCCGGCGCATGTGGTGCACTGCTCGCTCGGGCGCGGCTACGATATCGCCCGCGCCTATCGCCGCGACGGATTTGCGGCAACGGTCGAATGCTGCATCCACTACCTGACGCTCGACGAGGAAAACGACGTGAAGCGCTTGGGCGGCAAGGCGAAGATCAATCCGCCGCTGCGGGCGCGCGCCGAGGTGGAGACGCTCTGGCGGAAGGTGGCCGAGGGTAATGTCTGGCTGGTCTCGACCGATCACGTCAGCTGGTCGGAAAACCGCAAGATCAATCCCGACATGCTCGCCAACGCATCCGGCGTTCCCGGCCTGGAGGTGATGGTGCCGCTGTTCGTCAAAGGCGCCAGCGAGCGCGGCATCCCCTTGACATGGGCGGCCCGGCTGATGGCGGAGAACCCGGCGAAGCATTTCCGGCTCGACCATATCAAGGGCGCGCTGACACCGGGCAAGGACGCCGATATCATCGTGCTGGAGCCGCGCGACAGCGTCTATGATGCCGCCGCGAGCGGCAACAACGTCGTCGGCTGGAGCCCCTATAACGGCATCCGCCTGCCCTGGACCGTCTCGGCCACCTATCTGCGCGGCGAAAAGATCGCCGAGGGCGGAAAGGTGCTGGCCGAGCCCGGCACCGGCCGGTTCGTGCGGCCGCTGCCGCGCCAGGTCATTGCAGGAACTGCCGCATGAGCCGCAATCTTCCCGTCAATGCCGGCCGGATCGCTGGAGATATCGAGGCGCTGGCCGCAATGACCGAGCCGGGGCGTCCCTGGACGCGGCGGGCCTTCTCGCCGCTCTTCCTCGAGGGCCGGGCCTATATCGAAGCGCGGATGAAGGCGGCGGGACTGGAAACGCGGATCGATGCCGCCGGCAATCTGGTCGGCCGGCGGACCGGCCAGAAACCATGGCTCGGCACGATCATGATCGGCTCGCATTCCGACACCGTGCCGGACGGCGGCCGCTTCGACGGCATCGCCGGGGTGATCTCGGCGCTGGAGGTGGCGCGGGCGCTTGCTGAGCAGGATATCAAGCTCGATCACGATCTCGAAATCGTCGATTTCCTGGCCGAGGAGGTCAGCATCTTCGGCGTGTCCTGCATCGGCAGCCGCGGCATGACCGGCCAACTGCCGGAGGCCTGGCTTTCGCGCGTCAGCGACGGGCGCGACCTGGCCGAGGGCATCGCTGAGGTCGGCGGCAGGCCCGATGTGCTGATGCAGCAGAACAGGCCCGATATAGCAGGCTTTCTCGAGCTCCATATCGAGCAGGGTCCGGTGCTCGAAGCCGAGAGGCAGGATATCGGCATCGTCACCGCGATCTCGGGCATCACCCGGATCGAGATCACCGTCGAAGGGCGGGCCGACCATGCCGGCACGACGCCGATGGACCGACGGGCGGATGCGCTGGTGGCGGCATCGCAGCTGGTGCTCGACATCCGCAACGCCGCCGCAGAGCTTGCCAAAACGCCGGGGCATTTTGCAGCGACGGTCGGGGAATTCCGGATCGAGCCGAATGCCGCCAATGTCGTGCCGTCGAAGGTCACGCTGCTGATCGATGGGCGCGCGGAGATCCGCGCCGACATGGAGGCTTTCTGCCGCTGGCTCGACGGCCATGTCGAAAAGCTGGCAGGAGCCTACGGCGTGACGATCAAGACGCCGAACCGGGTTTCCGACAATCTGCCGACGCCAGGCGATGCCGGACTGCTGTCGATACTGGAGGCGGCCTGCGAGCGGGTCGGTGCGAAAAGCCGGCGCATGGCCTCAGGCGCGGGACACGATACGGCCTGGATCGCCAAGGTGGCGCCGGCGGCGATGATCTTCGTGCCCTGCCGGGAAGGCCGCAGCCATTCGGCCGACGAATGGGCCGAGAATGACGATATCGCCCTCGGCGCCGCCGTGCTGTTCGAAGCGGTGCGCGAGATGGACACGAGCTTGAGGTAGGAGAGGACCGATGGGACGCATACTCGTTGAGAAGGACGTGGAAGCTGCCGTCAAGGGCGGTTCCGTCTATGCCGCCGGCGGCGGCGGCTGGGCCGATCATGGACGGATGCTTGGGCTTGCCGCCGTCAATGTCGGCAAGCCGGAGCTGGTCTCGATCGACGAGTTGCAGGATGAGGACTGGATCGCCACCGCTGCCGCGATCGGCGCGCCGGCCTCCACCACCCCCTGGGAAATGCAGGGCATCGACTATGTGAAAGCAGTGCAATTGCTGCAGGAGGCGCTTGGGGAAAAGCTTTCCGGGCTGATCATCGGCCAGAACGGCAAATCCTCGACGCTGAACGGCTGGCTGCCGTCGGCCATCCTCGGCACCAAGGTGGTCGATGCGGTCGGCGACATCCGCGCGCATCCGACGGGCGACATGGGTTCGATCGGCATGGCCGGTTCGCCCGAGCAGATGATCCAGACCGCGGTCGGCGGCAATCGGGCGGAGAACCGCTATATCGAACTGGTGGTGAAGGGCGCGACGGCGAAGATCTCGCCGGTGCTGCGCGCCGCCGCCGATCAATCCGGCGGCTTCATCGCCAGCTGCCGCAATCCGCTGAGGGCTTCCTATGTCCGGAGCCATGCGGCGCTCGGTGGCATCTCAATGGCGCTGGCGCTCGGCGAGGCGATCATCGCGGCGGAGAAACGCGGCGGATCAGCTGTCATCGACGCGATCTGCAAGACGACGGGCGGACATATCCTTGCCGAGGGGATCATCAACCGCAAGGACGTCGTCTACACCAAGGAAGCCTTCGACATCGGCACGATCACCGTCGGCACGGGCGAAAAATCGGTGACGCTGCATGTGATGAACGAATATATGGCCGTGGACGATGCGGATGGCGGGCGGCTTGCCACTTTCCCGGCCGTCATCACCACGCTTTCCCAAGAGGGCGAACCGCTCAGCGTCGGCCAGCTTCAGGACGGCATGCACGTCTTCATCCTGCATGTGCCGATGGACATCATTCCGCTCTCGGCAAGCGTGCTCGATCCGACCGTCTATCCCGTCGTCGAAAAGGCGATGGGGATCGAGATCGCACGTTATGCGCTGGCAACGAAAGCCTGAGCCATGGCGCGCGATCCCGGTCTCGAAGAACTGATGCGCGAGGAACTCGGCGATCGGCCGGGCCTTACCGAAAAATCCATGTTCGGCGGCTGGGCCTTCATCCTGAACGGCAATCTCCTCTGCTGCGCGCGCCATGACGGCATGCTGATCCGTCTCGGCAAGGGCAATGACGGCTGGGCGCTGGCATTGCCAGGCGTGATCCAGATGCTGTCGGGCGAGCGGGTGATGCATGGCTGGGTGCGCGGTGGTGCCGAGGTTTACGGCGACGATGCCCTGAGACGGCGTTTGCTCGATGCGGCACTTGCCTATGTGGAATCGCTGCCGAGTAAGTGACGATCGAAGGCAGAGCAAAACGAGGAACCCACGATGCCGAAGGCCAATCCACGTCATCCGAAATTTCCGATTCCCGGCGGGCCGGAGCTGCGCGCCAAGGGCTGGCGGCAGGAGGCGCTGCTGCGGCTGCTCGAAAACGTGCTCTCCGTCGGCGAGGATCCCGACAACCTCATCGTCTATGCCGCGCTCGGCAAGGCGGCCCGCAACTGGGCGGCGCACAGGGGCATCGTCAAGGCGCTGACCGAAATGGAAGAGGACCAGACGCTGCTCATCCAGTCCGGCAAGCCGATCGGGCTCGTTCGGACGCATGCCAAGGCGCCGCTCGTCATCATGGCGAACTGCAATATCGTCGGGCAATGGGCAAAGGCCGAGGTGTTCTACGAGCTGCAGCGCAAGGGGCTGATCTGCTGGGGCGGGCTGACGGCCGGCGCCTGGCAATATATCGGCAGCCAGGGGGTCATCCAGGGCACCTACGAGATCTTCATGCGCATTGCCGAGCGGCGCTTCGGCGGCGATCTCAACGGCCGCTTCGTGCTGACCGCCGGCCTCGGCGGCATGGGCGGGGCGCAGCCGCTGGCCGGCCGCATGGCGGGGGCGGCAATCCTCTGCGTCGACATCGATCCGGAGCGCGCCCGCAAGCGACAGCAGATCGGTTATCTCCAGGAAATCGCGCCTGATCTCGATACCGCCCTGCAGATGATCGATGCGGCGGTGAAGGAGAAACGGGCGCTGTCCGTCGGGCTCGTCGGCAATGCGGCGGAGGTCTATCCCGAGATCGCCCGGCGCGGCATCGTGCCCGATATCGTCACCGACCAGACCTCGGCGCACGACCTCGTCTATGGCTACGTGCCGAAGGGCATGAGCCTCGATCAGGTCAAGGGCCTGCGCGACGACGGCCAGGGGCAGCTGATGGCGGCAAGCCGTGCCTCGATCGTCGAGCATGTGACGGCGATGCTGGAATTCCAGAAGCGTGGCTCGGAAGTCTTCGACAACGGCAATCTGATCCGCACCCAGGCCAAAGAGGGCGGTGTCGCCAATGCCTTCGACATTCCGATCTTCACCGAAGCCTATCTGAGGCCGCTGTTTGCCCGGGCGATCGGACCCTTCCGCTGGATGGCGCTGTCAGGCGAGGAGAGCGATATCGCCCGGATCGACGACCTGCTGCTCGATATGTTCCCCGACAACAAGATCATCACCAACTGGATCCGGCTGGCGCGCGAGCACGTGCCCTTCGAAGGGTTGCCGGCGCGCATCGCCTGGCTCGGCCACGGCGAGCGCACCGCACTCGCCCGGCGCGTCAATGCACTGGTTGCGAGCGGCGAACTCAAAGGTCCCGTCGCCTTCTCCCGCGACCATCTCGATGCCGGCGCGATGGCGCATCCGAACATCATGACCGAGGGGATGAAGGACGGCTCCGACGCGATCGCCGACTGGCCGCTGATCGATGCGATGATGCTCTGCTCGTCGATGGCCGATCTGGTCGTCATCCATTCCGGCGGCGGCGGCTATGCCGGCTATATGACGAGCTGCGGCGTCACCGTCATCGCCGACGGCACCGATGCCGCCGACGAACGGCTCGACCATGCGCTGACTAACGATACCGCGCTCGGCGTCATGCGGTATGCCGATGCCGGTTACGAGGAGGCGCTGGATGAAGTGGCGAAGAAAGACGTGCCCTATCTCCGGCTTGGCTGATGTGCGGGAGCAGACATCCAGACCCTTTCCAGAATTATCAGGCATCAGGCAATCAGATTGGAGACCTCGAGGAGATTGCCGTCGGGGTCCCGGAAATAGACCGAGCGCAGACGTCCGGTCGCGCCTGTGCGTTCGACCGGACCCTCTTCGATCGCAACGCCTGAGGCCTGCAGATGCGTGATGACATCGGCGAGCGTCGTCTCGGCGATGAAGCAGAGGTCGCCGGAGCCGGCTGTGGGATGACTCGCCTTGGGATCGAATTCGCGGCCGGCCTGGTGCAGGTTGATCTTCTGCCGGCCGAATTTCAGCGCCTTGCGGCCTTCCGCGAAGGTTTCGACCGACATGCCGAGGATGCGGGCATAGAAATCGCAGGTGATGGCAATATCGGCGACGGTCAGCACCAGATGGTCGAGGCGGTCTATGCGGATCATGCTGTTCTCCTCGCGACATGCTTTGCAAGACAGGCGGAGACAAAGGCCAGCGCCAGCATGGCAAACGTGAAGATAACGACGGCGGTCCAGCCTTCAACCGCGAAGAACCAGCCCCCCGCCGAACCATCAAGCTAGAGCCGACATAATAGGCAAGCATATAGAGCGATGAGGCGTGGCCTTTGGTGCCATGCGCCAGCCTGCCGACAAGGCCGCTGGCGATGGAATGGCTCATGAAGAAGCCGGTGGTGAGCACGATGATGCCGAGGATGATGACCGGGAGCGAGGCGAACAGCGTCAGCGCGCTGCCGGCGGCGGTGAGTGCCAGACCGAAGAGAAGCACGGAAAAATGGCCGATCCGGTCTCCGAGGAGGCCGCCGATCGAGGAGGCGCCGATGCCGAAGAGATAGACGGTAAAGATCAGGCCGAGTTCGGTCTGGTTGAGGCCGTAAGGCGGCGCCACGAGGCGGAAGCCGGCATAATTATAGATTGTCACGAAGGAGCCCATCGTCAGGAAGGCGATGGCGAAGAGGAAGGGTAGCGCCGGACTGCTGAGATGGCCGCGCCACGCGTTGAGATGAAAGCGCGGATCGAAGCCCGGCCGGCGGATGAAATTGCGTGACGGCGGCAAGAGGGCGATGAAGCCGATCGCGGCGGCCAGACCGATGGCGCCGATCAGAAAAAGCGCCGGACGCCAGCTGAGATATTCGGCGAAGATACCTGTCAGCACGCGGCCGGACATGCCGCCGAAGGCCGTGCCGCCGACATAGAGGCCCATGGTGGCGCCGAGGCCGCGAGGATCGATTTCCTCGGCGAGATAGGCCATGGCGACGGCCGGCACGCCGCCGAGAACGAGGCCCTGCAGGGCGCGGATGACAAGCAGCAGGTGCCAGCTCGGGGCAAAAGCGGTGGCAATGGTCAGCAATGCCGCGCCGACCAGCGATATCGACATCAGGCTGCGGCGGCCGAGACCTTCCGAGACGGCGGCGGCACAGACGATGGCGACCGCCAGGAAACCGGTGGAGAGGGAGAGCGACAGCGAGCTTTCGGCCGGGCTGACGGAGAATTGCTGCGAGAAGATCGGCAGCAGCGGCTGGACACAATAGAGCAGCGAGAAGGTGGAAAAACCGGAAAGGAAGAGCGCCAGGCTGGCGCGGCGATAGGCGCCGGTGCCACGGGTGAGATAGTGCTTCTGCCCTGGGATCGCTGATATCTCGGAGGTCTTTAATACATGCGCTGACGTCGGCATCTCTTCATCCTTCCGGTCTCCGATCTAGTCAACGCCGCCCCATTTGTCCAATATATGAAACTGGCGATTTCGATATGTTTTGGAGATGACGATGGAGCTGCGGCACTTGCGATATTTCCTGGCGGTGGCGGAGGAATGCAATTTCACCCGTGCGGCCGCCAAGCTCGGCATCGGGCAGCCGCCGCTCAGCCAGCAGATCCGCGACCTGGAGAGGGAAGTGGGTGCGGCGCTGTTTCACCGCGTGCCGCACGGCGCCGAATTGACGGCGGCGGGCGCTGCCTTCCTCGGCGAGGCAAAGGCGTCGCTGGCGGCTGCGGAAAAGGCAAAGCTTGCGGCGCAAAGCGCCAATCGCGGCGAGACCGGCCGGCTGTCGCTCGGCTTCACCGCATCCTCGGCCTTCAACCCAGTGGTCAGCACGACGATCCGCCGATTTCGTGCCCGCTGGCCCGATGTCCGGCTGGCGCTGACGGAAATGAATACGCTGGCGCTGATGCAGAAGCTGGAAGGCGGCGAGCTCGACGCCGCCTTCATGCGCCCCAGCCTCGACGACCCCGCCGGCGTCCGGCTGCGGCGATTGCCGGATGAGCCGATGGTGATCGCCCTGCCCGCCAGCCATCCTCTGGCACGGCGCAGCAAACTGCCGCTTGCGGCACTGGCGGACGAACCCTTCATCCTCTTTCCCCGGCTCGTCGGCTTGAGCCTCTACGACGATGTCGTGCTGGCCTGCCGCAAGGCGGGATTCGAGCTGACCGTGGCCCAGGAGGCGCCGCAGATTTCCTCCGTCGTCAATCTGGTGGCGGCAGAGCTCGGCGTCTCGATCGTGCCGGCCTCGATTTCGCAGATCAGGCTCGAAGGCGTCGCCTACCGGCCGATCGAGGGGCCGCCGGCTGTGGCGCGCCTGGCGCTGGCAATGTTGAAGACACATCGCTCGCCGGTCACCGAGAACCTGATGAGCCTGCTGAGCTAAAGCGCGTCGCGATCCTTCAGATTCGCTCTTCGCGCTTTAGGTCTTTGTTCTTGCTCATGTCGTTTTGCAAAAGCGCTGCACACTTTTGCGCGACATGCTCTAGCCCGCCGGATCCCAATAGGGCGGATCGCCAAAACTCTTCTTCAGGTGATCGGCGATGGCGCGGAGCTTGGCGGAGGGGTTTCGGCCCTCGGGATGGGCCATGTAGATGAATTCGGCCTCCGGCCTGTGACCGACATCGATTTCGGCAAGCCGGCCTTCGCGAATGGCGGGGCCGGCGATGAAGGCGGGCAGCAGCGCGATGCCGAGACCGGCAATGGCGGCGTCGCGGAGCATGTCGCCATTGTTGATGCCGAGCGCCAGTTTCGCACGGACGACGACCGCGCCCTCCGGCGTTTGGAAGCGCCAGTCGGCAACGCCGCGATTGGTATAGAAGATTCCGCGATGGCCGTTGAGATCATCAAGCGACGACGGCACTCCCTGGCGCGCGAGATAATCCGGCGAGGCGCAGACAAGACGGCGGCTGCGCGCGAGCTTCCAGGCGACCAGCCTGTTATCGGCGATCGGACCGTTGCGGATGATGGCGTCGTAGCCGTCCGAAGCGGCATCGACACGTCGGTCGTCAATATCGAGGGTGAGTTCGATCTCGGGATGTTCGGCAAGGAAGGGATAGAGCGCCGGGCCGAGATGCATGCGGCCGAAGGTGACCGGAGCGGCGATGCGGATCGGGCCGGACAGGCTTCCGCGCCGCTCCGCCATATCGGCCGCAGCCTCCTCGATCTCGCGCACGATGCGCGCGGCACGCTCCAGGAAGACCGCGCCATCCTCCGTCAAACTCAGCTTGCGCGTCGTTCGGTGCAGCAGCACGCCGCCGAGCGACTTCTCCAGCTCGGCCAGCCTTTCGCTGACGACGGATTTCGACAGCCGCAGGCGCCGAGCCGCCTCGCTGACCGAGCCCGCCTCGACGACGGCGACGAAAGCCGTAATACCTTCGATCCTGATCATCGTTCGGCTTTTCCGAATTCGAGTTCCCCAATCTGGAGACTAATCCGAACGAAAGGAAAATGCCATCTTCCCTTCATCGAAAGAGACGGCAGGGGCCGCCTCACCTCAAGATCAGGAGATGGAACCATGAACCGCTTGAACAACAAGGTCGCGATCGTCACCGGCGCAAGCTCCGGCATCGGCCGCGCCACGGCAAAGCTCTTCGCCGCCGAAGGCGCCAGGATCGTCGTCGGCGCCCGCCGCGAGCGTGAACTCGACAGCCTGGTCGCGGAGATCAAGGCAGAGGGCGGCGAGGCCATCGCCATTGCCGGCGACGTGCGCTCGGAAGATTATCACAAGGCGCTGGTCGCGGCCGCCGTGACGCATTACGGCAAGCTCGACATCGCCTTCAACAATGCCGGCACGCTCGGCGAAGCCGGCCCGAGCACCGCCGTTTCCGAAGCAGGCTTCAGCGAGGCGCTGGCGATCAACCTGACGGCCTCCTTCCTCGCCGCCAAACACCAGATCGGCGCGATGGTGGAAAATGGCGGCGGCTCGGTGATCTTCACCTCGACCTTCGTCGGCTACAGCTTCGCCTTCCCGGGCGTTGCCGCCTATGCCGCCAGCAAATCCGGCCTGATCGGACTGACGCAGGCGCTTGCCGCCGAGTTCGGCCAGCAGGGCGTGCGGGTCAATGCCATCCTGCCGGGTGCTGTCGATACCGACATGTATCGGGACATGAACGATACGCCCGACAAACAGGCCTTCGTCACCAACCTGCATGCGCTGAAGCGCGTCGCAACTCCCGAAGAACTTGCCCGCTCGGTTCTCTACCTCGCCTCCCACGATGCGAGCTTCGTCACCGGCACGGCTTCGCTGGTCGACGGCGGCGCCTCGATCACCCGCACCTGACGAAAGCCAAGCGCGATGACCCGCTCCGGATTGTCGCGCCGCCTTTTCCGGAACATTCTCCCACTGACCCCGGGCCGCGGCCCCACATTCGATTGAAGGAACGCATCATGTCACGTCTTCCGAACAAGACAGCCCTCATCACCGGCGGCACCAGCGGCATCGGCATCGAAACCGCCCGTCAATTCATTGCCGAAGGCGCCCGTGTCGTCGTTACCGGCAGCAGTGCCGCAAGCGTCGAAGCCGCCCGTCGCGAACTCGGCGACCAAGCGATCGTCATCCAGGCCGATGCCGGCGATGCGGCCGGCCAAAAGGCCGTCGCCGATAAGGTGAAAGAGGCTTTCGGCACGCTCGACATCCTCTTCGTCAATGCCGGTGTCGCCGAATTCGGGCCGCTGGAACAGTGGAGCGAAGCCGCCTTCGATAGGTCGGTAGCGATCAATGTCAAGGGACCGTTCTTCCTGATCCAGTCGCTACTGCCGATCTTTTCGAAACAGGCCGCGATCGTGCTCAATACCTCGATCAACGCCCATATCGGCATGCCGAACTCCAGCGTCTATTCACTGACGAAGGGTGCATTGCTGACGCTTGCCAAGACCCTGTCGGGCGAACTCATCGGCCGCGGCATCCGGGTCAACGCCGTCAGCCCGGGGCCGATCGCCACGCCGCTCTACAGCAAGCTCGGGGCGTCGGAAGCCGATTCCAAGGCGATGACCGCGCAGATCCAGTCCCAAATCCCTGTCGGCCGCTTCGGGAGCCCCAGCGAAGTCGCGAAGACGATCATCTTTCTCGCCTCCGATGAGGCCGCCTATATCGTCGGCAGCGAACTCGTCATCGACGGCGGGATGAGCAACCTCTGACCCCACGAAAATGGCGGCTGACGTCCATGAACGGGGCAGCACCCGCCGACTGCGGCCGATGCCTGTCGCCGCGTGATTGCATGTTCTCCGCCAAAGGCTTAGGGTCGGGGCCAGTCAGAAAAGGCGACGGGTAGAAAAAGCCATGGCTCTCAGCGGAAAACGTATCCTCCTCATCATCTCGGGCGGCATCGCCGCCTATAAGAGCCTGGATCTGATCCGCCGGCTGCGCGAGCGCGGCGCCAGCGTGCGCCCGGTGATGACCCGCGGGGCGCAGGAATTCGTCACGCCGCTGGCCGTCGGTGCGCTGGCGGCGGACCATGTGTTCCTCGATCTGTTTTCGCGGCAGGACGAACAGGATGTCGGCCATATCAGGCTGGCGCGCGACTGCGATCTGGTGCTGATCGCCCCCGCCACGGCCGATCTGATGGCGAAGATGGCGAACGGGCTTGCCGACGATCTTGCCTCGACCGTGCTGCTGGCAACCAACAGGCCGGTGCTTGCCGCACCGGCAATGAATCCGGCCATGTGGGCGCATCCGGCGACCCGGCGGAATGCCGCGATGCTCAGGGCCGACGGCATCCGCTTCGTCGGGCCGATGGCCGGCGAGATGGCGGAAAGCCGGGAGACGGGCCTCGGCCGGATGGCGGAGCCGCTGGAGATCGTGGCGGCCGCCGAAACCCTGCTCGACGACGGAGAAAAGCCGCTCAAGGGGCGCAAGGCAATCGTCACCTCAGGACCGACGCATGAGCCGATCGATCCGGTGCGTTACATCGCCAACCGCTCCTCCGGCCGGCAGGGACATGCGATCGCCGCAGCCCTTGCAAAGCTCGGGGCAGAGGTGACGCTGGTATCGGGACCGGTGACGATCGCCGATCCGGTCGGCGTCAACGTCATCCACGTCGAGCGGGCCGAGGAAATGCGTGATGCGGTGCTTGCAGCACTGCCGGCCGACGTCGCCGTGATGGTGGCGGCGGTAGCGGACTGGCGCGTCGCCTCGGCGGCCGACCAGAAGCTGAAGAAACATCCCGGCGAATCCATTCCGACGCTGGCGCTGACCGAAAATCCGGACATCCTGAAAACTGTCGGCCATCATACGATGCGGCCGAAGCTGGTCATCGGCTTTGCCGCCGAGACGCAGGATGTCGAAAGCAATGCCAAGGCGAAGCTCGAGAGGAAGGGCGCCGACATGATCATCGCCAATGACGTCTCTCCGGCGACCGGGATCATGGGCGGCAGCCGCAACAGCGTCAAACTCGTTCGCCGCGACGGCGTCGAGCAATGGCCCGACCTGGCGAAGGAAGAGGTTGCCGAAAGGCTCGCGGCGCTGATCGCCCAGCGGCTCCGCTGATCGCGCGGCTCGGCTGACGTCGAGTGGCTCAGCTAATCGCGAGCGGCTCAGGCAGGAATAGCCAGGCGCTGCGGCTTGGCCGCATTGCGCTTCTCCGGCCGGAAGTCGGCGACGTCGATGCCGTCTTTGCCGATGGTGACGGCGCTGCCGTCCGGAATTTCCGCCCAGGCGTCGACATCATCGTTCAACGGCTCGGAGACGAGGCAATAACCGGCGCTGACGGGTGAGGCATAGAGCGTCGGCGCCTTGCGATCGGTGGCATAACGGATCGCATAGAGCGTGCTGCCATCGGAGAAGGCAGCGGTAAAGCGCAGCAGGATCGAGCCGATGACACTTTCGGCAAGGTTCTCGACGACACCGATCATGTGAGCCATCGCGGCGACCGGCGCCTCGCGCAGACCGAACTGCAGCGCCAGCAGGAACATCAGTTCGGAATCGGTCGTGCCGCCGCGGGCATTGAACAGATCGTCGTCGAGCATCGCCTCCATCGGCCGGCGCAGCCGCTCGAAGCCGGAAATCTGGCCGTTATGCATGAAGGACCAGGTGTCATGGGTGAAGGGGTGGCAATTGTCGCGGCGCGTGCCGCCGCCGGTCGCAGCGCGGACATGGGCGAGAAAGAGCGGCGAACGGATCTGGCGCGCCAGGCTCTTCAGATTGCAATCCGACCAGGCCGGCAGGATATCGCGGTAACGGCCGGGCTCGGGCCGGTCACCATACCAGGCGATGCCGAAGCCATCGCCATTGGTCGCCGTCTTGGCGCGGGTGGCGCAATGGGACTGCTCGATCAGGGAATGGGCAGGCGAGGATACCAGTTCCTCGAGATAGAGAGGGTCTCCACGATAGGCTGCCCAGCGACACATGGCTTTCTTGCTCCGGAACCCGCCGCCGCACCGGCGGGAATACTCTAAATTGTCTGATCTCGCGGCTAATAACAGCTTAACGCGCCGCCGGTTTGCAAGCGCAAGATGACAGTTTCGTGGCGTCCGGCATCTTCAAATTCTGCGAAACACTATGTTCTCTCGTGAACATCCGCATTGCCCAGGGTTGCGTCCTATGTAGAATTTCTTCTTGCATCTGTGAAGAATCAGCCTAACTTTAAGTCATCAGCAACAGAACGAAAGGAAGGTGATCCAATGTCTAATGAGATTTCGGACCTCGTAACGGGCATGGAAGAGGTGAAGAAGGCGAGGCAGCCCTCGCTCTAATCCCCGCCTTCCTGGGGCTGCATAGACAGTCCAGGCCAGTTCGAGGCCAAACTCATGGAAAGGGTCGCTGAGGCGACCCTTTTTTAATGCCCGGATTTCAAATTGACGGAATTTCGAAATTCCATTACTCATAAAGTCATCGGATGACTTTATGAGTAATGGAATGCGGGCACTCAGCAAGACCAATCTCGCCGATGAGGCGATCGAGGCGATTCGCGGCGACATTCTCGGCAAACGCTGGGCGGTCGGCGAGAAACTGCCGAATGAAGCCTCGCTGTCAGCCATGCTGTCCGTCAGCCGCGGCACGGTGCGCGAGGCAGTGCGCGTTCTCGTCTCGCAGGGTTATCTCGAAACCCGCCAGGGCTCGGGAACTTATGTCCGTTCGACCCGCGATGCCGGCCGGCCGCTGACGATGGCACGGCGCGCCAGCCTGCGCGACCAATTCGAGGCGCGATGCGCACTCGACGTCGAGGCAGCCCGTCTGACGGCGATCCGCAAGACCCCGGAAACGGTGGCCGAGCTGCGCAGGCTGCTTGCCGAACGCGGCAATTACGATGGCGGCAACCAGGCCGCCTTCATCGAACGCGACCTCGCCTTCCACAAGGCCGTCATCGCCGCTTCCGGCAACCGGGCGATGATCGAGATCTATGATTTCTTCTCGGCCTCGATTGCCGACACCATCGCGGCAACGCTCGGCAAGGATATTCCGGAACCCGATATGCAGGCGCATGCCAATATCGTCGACGCCATCGAGACCGGCGATCCCGACAAAGCGGACGTGGCGGTGCGTCGTTTCATGGCGCCGGTTCTTGCCGCACTCGACCGGATGATCCTGTCATGAACACGCCTTTCAACCATGCTGCCAGCACGCTCGAGGCGGCCGACGAACTGCTGATCGACGCCGAGACCGGCAGCCTTCCGCCGCCGCAGGCAACGTCGAAGCGGGGAGCTGCGGGTCGTTTCCTGCTCGGCGCATGCCTGGTGCTGATCGCCTTCAACCTGCGCCCGGTCTTTTCGAGCGCCTCGGCGCTGCTGCCGGAAATCCGCTCGGAACTCGGCCTCAGCGCGCTGGGCGCCAGCCTGCTGACGACGCTTCCGGTCGTCTGCCTCGGCGCCTTTTCGCCGCTTGCGCCTCGTCTTGCCCAGCGCCTCGGGACTGAGCGCACGCTGCTCGGCGTTCTGCTGCTTCTCGCGCTCGGCACTGCATTGCGCGGGCTTTCCTCCGTGCCGCTGCTCTTCATCGGCACGGCCCTTGCGGGCGCCTGTATCGCTGTCGGCAACGTGCTGCTGCCGGGGCTGGTGAAGCGGGATTTCGCCGGGCGCGCCGCGCTGATGACCGGTTTCTACACGATGGCGCTTTGCGCCGGTGCGGCAAGTGCGGCCGGGCTGACGCTGCCGATCGAGCATGGATTGGGCGGGTCTCTCGCGGGCGCGCTCGCCATCTGGGCGCTGCCCGCCCTGATCGTCAGCCTGCTCTGGCTGCCCGAGGTTCTTCGCAGCGGCCGGCAGGCAAGACGAAATGGCTTCCACGTCAAAGGCCTCTGGCGCGACCGGCTCGCCTGGCAGGTCACGCTGTTCATGGGGCTGCAATCGGCACTTGCCTATTGCGTCTTCGGCTGGCTGGTTCCGATCTTGCGCGAACGCGGACTCGACGGCGTCACCGCCGGGGCGATCGTTTCCCTGTCGGTGATGGTGCAGGCCGCATCCTGCCTGATCGTGCCGCATATCGCGGTGCGCGGCCGCGACCAGCGGCTGATCAATGCGAGCCTCTGCGGCGTCGCCGTCACCGCCCTGCTCGGCCTGCTCTTTGCGCCGCTGTCGACAGTCTGGCTGTGGGCAGTGCTGCAGGGCATCGGTCAGGGTGGGCTGATCGCGGCGGCCATGACGACGATCGTGCTGCGCTCGCGCGATCCCGATGTCGCCGCCCATCTTTCCGGCATGGCGCAATGCGTCGGTTACCTGCTTGCCGCCATCGGCCCACTCATCGTCGGTCTCATCCGCGGCTGGACCGGAAGTTTTTCCTGGTGCGCCGCCCTCTTCGTCGCGCTCGGGCTCGGCGCGGCGATCAACGGCTGGAAGGCCGGCCGGGCAATCGAAGTGAACGTCCATGCGGTCGAGAAGACAGGCTGAGCCACACGCTCAGCTCACTCGTTCACCGGTTCGTTCATTGGTTCATTCACTGGCCCATCACCATCTCTTGATGCCCGTCGCCGGCCGCGGATGCTACGCTATCTCAGCCTCTCATTCCCATCGCCGGAGGAGACATCTTGCGCATCCGAACCCTGTTTCTGCTTGCCGCGCTTGCGGCAATGCTGGCTCCTGCCTTGTCTCATGCGCAGGAAAGCGGTCAGCCGAGGGCCAATATCCAGAGCGGCGCGCGCGACGGCGTGCTGAAGCTGCTGCCGGCCGATTCCGTCACCGAGCACGAGCTGACGATCGGCGGCCGGAAAATCGCCTATACCGCCACCGCCGGCACGCTTGCACTCTTCGGCCAGGACGGCGCGCAGACCGGCGCGATCTTCTACACTGCCTATGTCGCTGGGGATGGCGGGGCGAACCGGCCTCTGACCTTCGCCTTCAATGGTGGGCCGGGTGCGGCTTCCGCCTTCCTGCATCTCGGGCTGGTCGGGCCTGAAGTGCTCGATTTCGGGCCGGATGGACGCGACGGCGCCAATGCGAAACTCGTCGACAACAAGCAGAGCTGGCTCGATTTCACCGATCTCGTGCTGATCGATCCGATCGGCACCGGCTGGAGCCGGACGGTCAAGGCGGACGACGCCTCCAACTATTACAACGTCAATGCCGATGCTGAGAGCATCGCCAAGGCGATCGCGCTCTATGTCGCGCACAACAACCGCTCCAACTCGCCGAAATATCTTCTCGGTGAAAGCTATGGCGGCTTCCGCGCCGCCAAGGTCGCCTCGGCGCTGCAGGAAAGCCAGGGCATCATCGTCGCCGGCGCGGTGATGCTTTCTCCCTTGCTCGAAGGCCAGCTGATGTTCAATGCCGACCAGTTCGCGCTTGGTGCCGCCCTGGAGCTACCGTCGCTGGCGGCCGCCGAACTCGACCGGCATAAGGCTTTCGACGAAGAGAAGCAGAAGCAGGCCGAGACCTTCGCGCTCGGCGACTATCTGACGACGCTGGCCGGACCGCCGCCGACGGGCGCCGAGGCCGCCGCCTTCTATGGCAGGGTCGCCAAGCTGACGGGCATTCCCGAGGATATCGTCACCCGCAACCGCGGCTTCCTCGGCAATTCCTTCGTCAAACATTCCGACGCGGGCAGTGGCGAGGTGATGAGCGCCTACGACGCCTCCTTTGCAGCCCCCGATCCCTACCCGGAATCGGACTACGATCGCGGCGACGACGCCATCCTCGATGGCTTCACCCGCGCCTATGGCGGCGCCTTTGCCGATTACGCCCGCAACCAACTCGGCTTCAGGACGGAGATGACCTATACGCTGCTCGAAGGCGAGATCAGCCGGCGCTGGGAATGGGGCGGAGGACGCGGCGGCGGATCGCGCCTCCAGGCCAGCGCCACCGACGACATCCGGCAGCTGCTCGCCTCGAACCCGGCGTTCCATCTGCTGATCGCGCATGGCTACAGCGATCTGGTGACGCCCTACGGCGTCAGCCGCTATGTCGTCGATCATCTGCCGCCGTCGCTCGCCGGCGGCCGCGTCGGGCTGAAACTTTATCGCGGCGGCCATATGTTCTATACCAAAGCCGATCAGCGGGCCGCCTTCACGGCCGATGCCAAGGCCTTCTACGCCACACGGCCGGGCGCGCAGCCGGCGGACTGAAGCGTGGACGCGATCTTTCAGGTTCGCCTGCCACGCTTTGGTTCTTTGTTTATCGCATCTCATGATCGCAAAACCGCGGTACACTTTTGCGCGACATGCTTTGAGGAAGTAACCGATGCATATCACCGGGGGATGCCATTGCGGCGCAATCCGCTATCAGGCGGAGATCGATCCGGAGCGGATTTCGATCTGCCATTGCACCGATTGCCAGCGGCTGACCGGCTCGGCCTATCGCGTCACCGCACCGGCGCGGCCGGACAGTTTGACGCTCCTGTCGGGCGAACCGAGAGGCTACGCAAAATATGGCGACAGCGGCGGTCTCAGCCGGCAATTCTTCTGCCCGAATTGCGGATCGCCGCTTTACCGCACCGACGGCGAAGGCGGCGCGATCGGCATCCGCGTCGGCAGCATCGACCAGCGGCGGGAACTGACGCCCAAGAAACAGATATGGTGCCGCTCGGCCCTGGCAGGGGTGGAGAATATCGAGCACCTGCCGCGCTTCGAGGGCGAGGATTAAAGCGGCAGGACGCTTAGCCGGGAAACCAGAGCGCCTGTCTATTCCGGCCGCGGCATATCAGGCCAGCTGTCGGTGACGCCGGCCTGGACCGGACGTTCCAGATAGGTGGAAAGGGCGATATAGCTGCGAGTGCCGGTGACACCGGGAACGGCATGGATCTGCGCCACAAAAGCCTCCAAGTCCTGCGGGCCGGCCGTGCGGACCTTGAAGAGAACGCTGGCATCGCCGGCGACCGAATGCATCTCCTCGACCTCGGGAAACCGCAGGACCTGCATCAGCCGCTCGCTCTTGCCCCAGCCGGCCGCCTCCACATGCACGAAAGCAAGCAACGGTTTGCCAAGCGCGGCGCCATCCAGCGCGGCATGCACGCCTTTGATCGCGCCGGATTGCCGGAGACGGCGCACGCGCTCATGCACGGCCGGCGCCGACAGGCCGACCGCTTCGCCAAGCCTGGCATAACTCTGGCTGCTGTCGGTGGCGAGCGCCGCTAATATTTTTCGGTCGAAGACATCGATGGCCGGCTGCCGTGCACGTCTTTGCCGAAGATCCTCTGTATTTTTCGCCATTCGGTAAAATCCCCTTCTTGCCGAAAAATAATCGTCAATACTGGCATTCTTCAACAGAATATTCGGGGAGGCAAAATCGCATGGAGATGATCGAGCGCAATCCGGCAAGCGGGATCTATCCGGCGAGCCCCGACTATATCCATGCGCTGGAGGTCAGGCATCCCACGCGGCTGCTCTTCGTCAGCGGCACGATGGGTCTCGATCAAGAGGGAATGGCGGGCGTCGACCTGGACGGGCAATTGGAGCTCATCTGGTCCAATCTGCGCACCATCCTCGCCTCGGCTGATATGACCGTCGACAATATCGTGCGGCTGACGAGCTATCTGCGCGACGGTGCCTTTGTGGAGGCGAACCAGAATGCCCGCCTTCGGGCACTTGGCGGCCGTGCCCTACCGACCACAGCCATCATCGTCGAAACGCTCAGCGACGACTGGCTGGTCGAAATCGAGATCGTCGCTGCCGGCTGATTGAAAATTGGCCATCGCACCCGAAGATGCGATGGCCATGGTTTTCAGGCCGCCTGTTTCAACAGGCCTAGCGCCTCGGTCAGATTGACCTCGCCGCGGAAACCGCCGCTGCTTTTCGCCTCCTGCCGATGCTCGATCGCATGGGCAAAACGCACGGCCGGTTCCTGCTGCATGCGCTCATAGAGACGGTGCAGGCCAGGAAACTGTCGGCGTTCGACGACCTTGTGGAAATCGTTCCAGCGAGCGATCCCGACGAAATAGGCATCCGCCAGGCTCGGCCCGTTGCCGAGAAGCCATTCACGCGCATCGAGCAGACGCTCCAGCGTATGATGCGCCTTTTCGACCGCTGCGATGCCATAGGCGGTGAGGGCCTGCTTTTGCTGCGGCTCCAGCGGGTGTTCGAACGCATACCAGAGCGGGCCGAAGGCCTTGAAGAAGGTGGTGTTGAGAAAGGCGAGCATCTGGTTCAGACGATCGAAATCCTCCGACCCCTGCGCAAAGCCCAGACCGTTGCCGATCGCTCGAGCGCCGATATGGTGGAGGATCGCCATGCTTTCGCTGATCGTCCTGCCATCATCGAGCAGCAGCGACGGCGTTTCGCCGACTGCGTTGATCCTGACGTAGTCATCGGTGGAGACCATTTCCGGCATCTCGACGCGGCAGAGCCGATAAGGCAGGCCCGACCATTCCAGTGCGACGATCGAGCCGAAGGAGCAGCCTTCCGGCACGCCGTAAAACAATATGGGTGACATCAATCGTTCCTTTCAGAATTGACCCGTTTTTGACATGATCAATGTGCTGATGTGGACGATCTTGCGATAGAGGCTATAAATGCATCGCAATGTCTACATTGATGGAAGATGATCATGGCGCTTTTCAACCTCAACGATCTTCATCTCTTCGTGCAGGCCGTCGACAGCGGCAGTTTTACCGCCGCGGCCAGGCATCTCGGCATTCCGAAATCTACGGTGAGCAAACGGGTTGCCGAGTTGGAAGCGCGCCTCGGCGTCCGGCTGATCCAGCGCACGTCGCGCAGCTTCGCGCTGACCGAGCTCGGCCGGGAATTCTTTCAGCATGCCCAGGCCTCGATCATCGAGGCGGAGATGGCCGAGGGCATCGTGCGGCGGCATCTGGCCGAACCGGCCGGCAGCGTTCGTCTCACCGCCTCGGTGCCGACGGCGCAGTTTACCTTGACGGAACATCTGCCGGCGCTGGCGGCACGCTATCCGAAGCTCCGGCTTTCCGTGCATGTAACCGACCGTTTCGTCGATATCGTGCAGGAAGGCTTCGATATCGCGCTGCGCAGCCACCGCGGGCCGCTGCCGGATTCGGCGCTGGTGCAGCGCAAGCTCGCCAGCCACCCTTTCCTCATTCTCGCTTCGCCGGATTATATCAGCACGCACGGGCAACCGCGCCGGCCGGAGGAACTGGCGGAGCACGCAACGATCATGACCAGCCTGACCGAAAATCAGTGGCGGCTCTACACCGATCACGGCGATGAGGCGCTGGTCTCGCTGCAATCCGTCATGGCGGCGGATGAGCCCTATGTCCTGATGGAAACGGCCGCTGCCGGGCTTGGCATTACCTGCCTGCCGACATCCGTCTGCCGGAAGGCGCTGGCAGACGGGCGGCTGGTGCGGGTGCTGCCGGAATGGACGGCTGGCAGTATCGAGACGACGATCCTGATGCCGCACCGGCGCGGCCAGCTGCCGGCAGTGCGCGCCGTCGTCGATTTCCTGGCGGAACAGCTCGGCGGCTAGAGCCGCTTCGCACTTTTCCTGGGATTGCCGTGATCTTTTATCCTTCCGCAATCCCGGACGGAAAACCGTTTCACACTTTTCCTGGGATTGCTTTGGCGATCAAGCCGCCTTGGCGGCGTGATATTCCTTGATGGCGACCATCTTGAGCGCCGGATAACGCTCGGACTCATAAAGCAGCGAGAAACCGTCCTACGCGAGGAACACAGACCGCCGACGAGCCGTCTTCCGGCGAGACTGTAAGTCGCTGCTCGCTCCCGAGGTCACTTTAGCTTCTTCTTATCCCAACTTACCTTTCTTATCACAACCAGAAGACTGTCTTGTGTTTTCGACTATCCGTGACGCCGCGGGTACTCGGCAGATACGGATGCGATGTATTCCGCCGTGAACACACAGAAAAAGGCGCAACGCGGCTCAATATCGCTTTGCTTGTAGCTCAAACTGTCTAAGTGCATTTCAGATGAATTTGCAGTATATATAAAGTTGAGAAGAAATTCTCGCGTGGGCACGAGGGGTTGTCGCCAGTCTTTCTTAGATTTATTCCGAACCTTACCAACTATCTCTTGTATTTTTTGAGAAAGTAAGCTTTGTAGTTGTTTTCAACCTCTCGATTGGGACTTTGGTCTTAATACACACATGGACTTTGGTCTTAATGCCCTCAAGCTGAAATGGACTAGTGCTCTCGATCGCCGAGACAGCGGCAGTCAATTGAGCGCCGTAAGTTCAATGCGCAAGGGGTAGACCCGGGCGGGTGCATTTTTGCACCTAAGGATTGTATCCCTCCTCTTAATGCGATCCAATCTGAGGGAGAATCTCCATGGCACTCGACATCACGACCCAAGACATCATCATCGATGAAACCGCCGGTCTGACCGACGACGATATCAGCCCCTCTGCTCCGCCGCACGTCGGCAACACCACGCTGCAATATCTGTTGGGTCTCGACGCTGCGGGCGGGCTAGCCTCACCGGAGGTCGCCTACCAGAGCAACTTCGTGGTCGCATCGGCGAGCGCTGGAGAAACCATCACCTCGGTCGTTCTCACACAGAATTCTTCCGGGACCCCGTTTTCCACCACAGTCGGCGTCAACAGCGGCATCCGGACGGTGGATGGCAATTATGTCTGGCTGTTCCAGGATCCGACGCATCCAAACGTCGTGATCGGCGTCATTGGTACTGCCAACCCGCTCGCCGAACCCGCCGAGACCGGGCCGCTTGCCTTCTCGCTCGCACTGATCAGCACCAGCGCCACCAATGCGGACCTCTATACGGTTCAATACGTGCCCTTGCTCCATACCGATGCGACCAACCCCGACGACCGCATCGATCTGACCAACAAGGTATTCGCCTCGGTCACCGGAACGTCGGTGGTGAATTTCAGCCAGCTTGACGACGCCCCGTCCGGACACAACAACTGGTATATTCTCGACGCCGATGCAGCGAGTCCGCAGAAGATTCTCGTCACGGCTCACGACGCCGGCGTGCAAGCGGAAGTCAATGTCAGCACGCAAGGCTTCGGTGTCGCATCGCAAGACGTCCGCTTCGGCCGCGAGCTTCAAATCGACTTGATCACCGGCGGCACCCAGAGCGCGGGCAAAGACTTTACCGACACGCCAACCGCGCCTGACTACGGCTCTCACCTCGAGAACGTCTCCAGCGCGGGTTTTACGATCTCGCAGTCCACGCCGACCGACAGCCTGGCTGACATCGAGATCCATGCCTATAACAACAACGACAATGTTGAAGGCGCGGCGTTCCCCGGTGACGACAATGATACCGAGATCAATATCACCGGCGTGACCTTCAAACTGAACGGCGTCGCAACGACTGCCGCGGCGCTCGGCATCACCGTCAACCTCACCGGCAATGGCCTGATCCTGGAGAATGTCGGCGAGGGCGTGACGATCGATTTCACCACCGCGGGCGGGGCTGGCGGAACCTTTGACCGCTTTACCATCGCGAATATCGACACCGAGCATGACTTTTTCGATGTCAAGGAAGTGCATTATGGCGGTGAGGTCAGCAACGCTTATAACGAAGAGGTCGGCTCCTTCATCAACTTCGACGACGACGGACCGACGATGACGGCAACCGGCGTCCCCCCGGAGCTGACGGTCGACGAGACCAACCTGGCCGGCAACGACAGCGCCGACTTCTCGACCTTCTTCACCTCCAATGCCGGTGCAGATGGCGACGACATCACCTATGCGCTCGGCATCAACCAGGTCACCAATGTCAGCGGTCTCACCGACACCGAAACCGGCCAGTCCGTCCTGCTCTTCATCGAAGGCGGCAACGTCGTCGGCCGTGCCGGCTCGGCTGCTGGTGCGATCGTCTTCACCGTCAGCGTCAGCGCTGCCGGCGTCGTCACCCTCGACCAGGCCCGGGCGGTCGTTCACGCCGACGCCACCAACCCGGACGATAGCAGGACCTTGGCTGCCGCCGACCTCGTCACTCTGACGGCGACCATCACCGACGGTGATGGCGATCAGGCCACAGCCACCCACAATATCGGCCAGAACTTCAACTTCGAGGATGACGGACCGACGATCACGGCAACCGGCGTCCCCCCGGAGCTGACGGTCGACGAGACCAACCTGGCCGGCAACGACAGCGCCGACTTCTCGACCTTCTTCACCTCCAATGCCGGTGCAGATGGCGACGACATCACCTATGCGCTCGGCATCAACCAGGTCACCAATGTCAGCGGTCTCACCGACACCGAAACCGGCCAGTCCGTCCTGCTCTTCATCGAAGGCGGCAACGTCGTCGGCCGTGCCGGCTCGGCTGCTGGTGCGATCGTCTTCACCGTCAGCGTCAGCGCTGCCGGCGTCGTCACCCTCGACCAGGCCCGGGCGGTCGTTCACGCCGACGCCACCAACCCGGACGATAGCAGGACCTTGGCTGCCGCCGACCTCGTCACTCTGACGGCGACCATCACCGACGGCGATGGCGATCAGGCCACAGCCACCCACAATATCGGCCAGAACTTCAACTTCGAGGATGACGGACCGACGATCACCGTGCCGTTCGATGGCAACCCCGCTATCACGGGCATCCAGCATGAGACCCTGGCGAATGTGCTCAACGCATCGGCCAGCGGAGCCTTCGGCTACAACATCGGCGCGGATGTTCACACGGCCGCATTCTACACCGGCGGCGGTTCCGACTTCGTCGATCAGAATGGCGCGGCCGGCGTCCAGATCGGACTGACCGGCACGATCACCGGCGGCGGCGGAGGCAACCTCCTCACCTCGAATGTGACGCTTGCGTCGGAGAACCTCACCTCCGCGACGTTCAACTTCACCTTCACCTATGACAAGGACCCGGCGGCGGGCGTCCAGACGGGCACCGCAGGAGGCACCCTGGTCTTCGACAAGGTCGCCGACACCTATACCATCAACCTGACCGACCCGCTCGAAGGCTTCACCTTCGACGTTCTCCACACCAGCGAGCTCTTGTCCAAGGAGCCCACGGGCAATACCGGCCATCCGCAGATCGTGGTGGAACGGCTGCAGGCGGACGACCCGAACACGGCTGCCGATGAAGACTTCTACGTGCAGTTCACGGGCAACGCGATCGGCAGATCCAACCCGTTCCGCCTGACGAACAATGGCGAAGGCACATCGGCCGACGCCACCTTCACCATCGGTGGCCACGAGATGGTCAGCAACAACAATGAGACGTGGGTGTCTGCGACGCAGAGCACCAACGGTGTCGCCGGCGACACGATCCAGAAAGACGAACTGCTCACATTGCGGTTCTTCAACAGCAATGTCGGCATTGCCAACGAGGCCACCGCCCCGACAGCGACCGCCGGCACCATGGCCATCAAGTTCGACGGCATCGGCAACAGCGAGGACCTGATGCTGATCCTCAACCTGATCGACATGAACGGCGCCGACAACATCGCCGGCACTGCGGACGACAACGCGACGATCACGCGGGCCATGTATGTGTCGAATGCCGACATCTACAGGACGGGTCAGGTGCCGGCCCCGTACAATAGCGAGTTCACGCTCGACAATAATGACGGCCTCGTGATCGTCGAGCAGAACGACTACAACGCCGCCGGCGAAGACTACGTGCTGCAGGGTGTCCAGATCATGCAGTCGGGCAACGGGATCACCGGCAACAATACGGCGATCGACCTGAACAGGACGACCGGCTCTGGCGGCGGCAGCAATGCGACCACCAGTCTGGTGAACTTCGACGCCACCGATAACGACGTGCTGAAGATCACGGATATCGGCTTCACCTCGACGGTGACCGAGACGCCGAATGCCAATCTCGACTTCGCCTTCCAGGTGGCGGACGCGGATGGGGACCAGACAGCGATGCAGCACATCCTTGTCGACGTCGCCTGACACTTGAGCAAACGGGGGCAGCCGAGGCTGCCCCCGTACTGTCTTTGCATGCTGTGTAATCTCGTACACCAGAGACATAGTGATGAAAACAAACCAACAGCCCCCTGCCCTGCAGGTGGTGATGAAAGAAGCCAGACGCGCCATCCGGCCGCTGGTCTGGTTCAGCGCCGGCATCAACGTGCTGATGCTGACCGGGGCGCTTTATATGCTGCAGGTCTACCACCGCGTCTTGTCCAGCCACAGCCTGGAGACCTTGCTGATGCTGTCGCTGATGGCGGCGGCGGCCCTGGCGACAATGGCGGGGCTGGAGGTGGTGCGCGGGCGTCTTCTGGCAACCGTCGGATCGTGGATGAACGCGCGCCTGGCGCCGGTTCTCCTGACCGCATCGGTGGAATATGCCGCCACGGCGCCCGGCCAGGCCAATGCCCGGCCGCTGCGCGACCTCGACCAGGTGCGGAATTTCTTCACCAGCCCGAGCATCTTCCCTATCCTTGACGCACCTTGGGCGCCGCTGTTTTTCGCCGCCATATTCTTCATGCACCCTTGGCTGGGCTGGCTGGCGCTGTGCGGCGGGATCGTCCTGTTTGCGTTGGCGTTGCTCAACGAATACCTCACACGCAAGCCGTTGACCGAGGCTGCAAGCGCGCAGTCGCGGGCATACGTCCAGGCCGAGGCGGCAATCCGAAACGCCGAGGTCGTGCAGGCAATGGGCATGTTGAAGCCACTGCTGGAGGGTTGGAAGGTCCAGCAGGACGAGGCAAACAAAGGACAGGTTCTTGCTGCCAACCGTGGCGGCGTCATCGCAGCCCTCGCCCGTTGCCACCGGCTGGCCCTGCAAATGGCCATACTGGGCCTTGGGGCTTATCTCGTCCTTCGGAACCAGGCTTCACCCGGGATCATGATTTCCGCCTCAATCCTGATGGGCCGCGCATTGTCCCCGGTCGAACAAGCGATCGGAACATGGAAGGCGACGGTCGGAGCGCGCGCCGCCTACAAGCGTCTCACCGCCGTCGCCGGGCAGCACCCGGAGGCCACGCCGGTTCTGCCACTACCGCGACCGAAAGGCAGGTTCGAGGCCGACAATATCGTGCTTGGCCGGCAGGGCGGCGAGCCTATCCTGAAAGGCATCAGCTTCCACCTCGAGCCGGGTGAAGCAATGGCGCTGATCGGCCAGAGCGCGGCCGGCAAGACGAGTCTGGCGCGAATACTGGCCGGTGCCTGGCGCCCATCCGGAGGGCGTGCCTTGCTCGACGGCATGGACGTTGCCCAATGGGCAGCGGAGGACCGTGGTCATTATGTCGGTTATCTGCCGCAGGACATCGAGCTCTTCGCCGGCACCGTCTCCGAAAACATCTGCCGTTTCGCAAAGCTCAGCCCGGTGGTCTTCGACAAGGTGGTCAAAGCCGCGCAGCTGGCGGGCGTTCACGAACTGATCAAAGGACTGCCGAAGGGTTACCTCACCGAGATCGGCGAATCCGGCGCGGTCCTCTCAGGCGGGCAGCGCCAACGCATCGGGTTGGCGCGGGCGCTTTACGACGACCCGGCCCTCATCATCCTGGACGAGCCCAATTCCAACCTCGACCGCGACGGTGAGGAGGCGTTGATCGCAGCCCTCGGCACGGTCAAGGCGGCGGGCACGACCGTTATCCTGATCGCGCACCGACCGAACATCATGGAGACGGTCGACAAAATACTCGTGCTCAACCGAGGCCAACAGGACCTCTTCGGCCCACGCGACTATGTCTTCAATGAACTCGCCGCGCGGGTCCGCAAGGTCACCCAGATGCCGACCATCGTGGCGAAATAGGCATGAAAATGAAAACAGACATGAAGGACATGAAGGTCGTCCCCTTACCCGTTTCGCCACCCGCTGCGCCGGTACCGTTGCGTCTTGCGGGCGTGACCTTCGCCGGATTCGCGATCATGTTCCTGTTCTTCGGCGGGGCCCTGGGTTGGGCAGCGCTTGCACCGCTGGACAGCGCCGCAGTGGCGCCTGGCGTCATCAAGGTTGCCGGCGACCGCAAGCTCATCCAGCACCTCGAGGGCGGCATCATCGCGGAGTTGAATGCCGCCAACGGCGATATCGTCGAGACGGGTAAGGTCCTCATCCACCTCGACAGCACACAGGCAAAGGCGAAGCTTGATCTGATCCAGAACCGGATAGCAACGCGCGAGGCGCTGGCAGCTCGCCTCAAGGCCGAGCGTGATGGCAAGGCCGAGATCGAGTATGATCCCGCCTTGCTCGCAAACTCCGCCAAAGCGGCAAAGGATGCGGTGGCCTCACAGCGTGACGTCTTCGCGGCAAAGCACCACAATTTGCAGGACGAGCGGGAAATTCTCAGCCAGCGCCGTCGCCAGACCGCGGAAGAGATCACCGGACTGGAGGAACTTATCATCACCGAGGACAAGCAGATCGAGGCGCTCGAGGGCGAAACCAAAGACCTCGACAGTCTGCTCAAGCGGGGGTTGGTCACGCGCGAACGGAACCTGCTGCTCAAACGGCAACAGCGGGAGATCGAGGGAGAGCGCGCCACCAACGTCGCGGCCATCGCTCGCGCCAAAAGCGCCATGGCCGAGATCGACATGCAAAGCTTGAACCTCGGCACGGTGCGGCTCAACGAGGCCGTCGAGGAGTTGAGCAAGGTCGAGGCGGAGTTGTTCGACCTCAGACAGGAGGAACGTACCGCCAGGGACGTGCTTGCCCGCACCAATGTGGTCGCACCCGTTGACGGCATCATCATGGACCTGAAGGTCCACACGGCGGGCGGTGTCGTGAAACCCGGCGAGACACTGATGACGGTCGTGCCGCTCGGGCAGCAGCTCGTGGTCGAGGCCATGGTCAGACCGGAGGACGTCGAGACGATCGCTCCCGGCCAGGCCGCGCGCGTCAGTTTCCCGGCCTTTGCCCGCTACAACCTCCCGCCACTCGACGGCGTCGTGGAGATCATCTCGGCTGACCGGATGGTGGAGGAGCGCAGCGGCGCGCCCTATTTCGCCGCGACCGTCCTGATCGACAAGAGCGAACTCGCCAAGCTGGAGGGCCGCAAGCTGCTGCCCGGCATGTCGAGCGAGGCGATGATCCGGACGGGCGCCCGCACCGTGCTTGCTTATCTGGCTGAACCGATCACCCAGAACTTCCGCCGGGCGCTGCGGGAAAAATAGCCCCAGGCCGCCAACCGATCACGCCGCCTTTGCGGCGTGATATTCCTTGATGGCGACCATCTTGATCGCCGGATAACGCTCGGATTCATAACGCAGCGAGAAACCGTCCTGGGCGAGGAAGACCGGATCGCCGTCGAGATCGCGGGCGATGTCGCCGCGCTTGACAGTGAGGAACTTGTCGAGATCGGCCGGCTGCTCGGCCGAGATCCAGCGGCAGACGGAGAAACGCGACATTTCAAAGGAGACCGGCAGGCCGTATTCGGCCATCAGCCGCTCCTTCAGCACGTCGAGCTGCAGGGCGCCGACGACGCCGACGATCGCCGGCGAGCCGTCTTCCGGCGAAAACAGCTGGACGACGCCTTCCTCGGCCATCTGCTGCAGGGCTTCCTTGAGCTTTTTTGCCTTCATCGCGTCTTCCAGGCGCACGCGGCGCAGAATCTCAGGCGAGAAGTTCGGCACGCCCTGGAAGACCAGGGATTCGCCTTCGGTCAGCGTATCGCCGATCCGGAGCGTGCCGTGGTTGGGAATGCCGACGACGTCACCGGCATAGGCGGTGTCGGCGAGCTGGCGCTGCGAGGCGAAGAAGAATTGCGGCGCCGTCAGGCCAAGCTGCTTGCCGGTGCGGGCGAGCCTGGCCTTCATGCCGCGCTCGAGCTTGCCGGAGCAGATGCGGGCAAAGGCGATGCGGTCGCGATGGTTGGGGTCCATGTTGGCCTGGATCTTGAAGACGAAGGCCGTCATCTTGTCGTCGGTCGCATGCACGGTCCTGGTATCGGCGACCTGGTCACGCGGCGGCGGCGCGAAATCGCCGAGCGCATTGATGAGGTCGCGAACGCCGTAATTGCGCAACGCCGAACCGAAGAAGACCGGCGTCATATGGCCTTCCAGGAAGGCCTGGCGGTCGAAGGGGCGGCAGGCCTCGATCGCGAGCTCCGTCTCCTCGACGAATGCCTGGCGCTCGTTTTCCGGCAACCGGCCAGCCACGCTCTGCGGGCCGTTGACCGGCGTTCCCTCGATTTCGGTATCCGACCCGCGCACCGTGTTGGCGGCAATATTGTAGGAACCGCAGAAGGTCTTCGAGCGGCCGACCGGCCAGGTGATCGGCGCCGTATCCAGCGCCAGCTTCTCTTCCACCTCGTCGAGGATCTCGAAGGGATCGCGGCTTTCGCGGTCCATCTTGTTGATGAAGGTGATGATCGGGATATCGCGCATGCGGCAGACTTCGAAAAGCTTCAGCGTGCGCGGCTCGATACCCTTGGCGGCATCGATGACCATGACGGCGGCGTCGACGGCCGTCAGCGTGCGATAGGTGTCGTCGGCGAAATCCTCGTGACCCGGCGTGTCGAGGATGTTGAAGACATTATCATTATATTCGAAGGTCATCACCGAGGTGACGACGGAGATGCCGCGTTCGCGCTCGATCTTCATCCAGTCGGAGCGCGTCTGCATGCGATCCTTCTTGGCCTTGACTTCGCCGGCAAGCTGAATGGCGCCGCCGAACAGCAGCAACTTTTCGGTGAGCGTCGTCTTACCCGCGTCCGGGTGGGCGATAATAGCGAATGTGCGGCGGCGGGAGACCGCCTCGGCGAGACTTTCGGCCATAATGTGAATCCTGTGGAATTGCCGCTTAACTAGCGACTAAAGCCCGGCTTTGCAATTGACCTTGCCCGCGCAGGCGCAAAGTAATGGGCCATGACCATTCATCACGATATAAGACCGACGCTGAACCTCATCCGCTTGGCCAACGGCGAAGGCCTCGACCTGCCTGCCTATGAAAGCAGGGGAGCGGCCGGCATGGACCTGCGCGCCGCCGTCGACGAGGCGGCCCCGCTGACGCTTCTGCCCGGCAAACGGGCGCTGGTGCCGACCGGCTTCATCTTCGAGATTCCCGAGCATTTCGAGGGACAGGTGCGGCCGCGCTCCGGCCTGGCCTTCAAAAACGGCATCACCTGCCTGAATTCGCCGGGTACCGTCGACAGCGACTATCGCGGCGAGGTGAAAGTGCTGCTCGCCAATCTCGGCGAAGAGCCCTTCGTTATCGAGCGCGGTATGCGCATCGCCCAGATGGTGATCGCGCCGGTGACGCAGGCGCGGGTGGTGGAGATCACCGAGGCCAGCGAAACGCTGCGCGGCGCAGGCGGCTTCGGCTCCACCGGGGTGTGATGACCAGGCGCTTCGACAGCGCTGGCCTGACCTTCCGGCAGGATTATTTCGGCGATCCCGCCGGCTGGGCGGCGCTGGTCAACCTGCTTCAGGATATTTTCGGCATCGATATCGGGCCGCTGCAACAGCTCGGCGGACCCGATCCCTCCAGCATGCCTTTCGGCTGGTTTGACGGCGATGGCGAGCTTGCGGCGAATATCTCGGCCTTTGCGCTGCCCTTCGTCATTAACGGCAGGATCGTCCATGCCGCCGGGCTGCAATCAGGCGCCGTGCGGCCGCCATGGCGTGGCCGCGGGCTCTATCGCGACGTGACGGTAAAGGCGCTCGACTGGTGCGAACGGCAGGGTTTTGAAGCCGTCATCCTCTATACCGACAAGCCGTCTCTCTACGAACCCTATGGTTTCCGCGCGATACCGCTGCACCGATACGAGGGAGCGGCGCCCGCCCCTTCGGCATCAGCCGCACCCGCCCGGCTGCTTGCGCCGACGCATGCGGATGATCTTGCACTGCTGCACTCGCTGCTGAAAAGACGAAGCCCGGTTTCGACGTCGCTCGGTGTCACCGTCAATGCGGCGATGTTTCTGATCAATACCCAGCTCGATCCCGATATCCGCCTCAGCTTCCTGGAAGACCGGCAGGCGGCCATCGCCTGGAAGATCGACGAGACGGGCCGCTTCCGTCTTCTCGACGTGGTGGCGGCGGAGATGCCGTCGCTCGCAGCAATCCTCGGCGGGCTGGAGATCGCGCCTGCCGCCGTCGAGGTGCTTTTCTGTCCCGACAGGCTCGGCTGGGCAGGCGTCCCGCAACCGTTGGAAAGCGGCACGAGGCTGATGCTGCGCGGGCTTGGCGATACTATCCCGAATTTCCCGGCGATGCTGTCGCCGATGGCGGATTTTTAGAGCAGCTCCAGCAAAGGGACCGGTTCTGTCGACGTTTACTTTTTCCGGGAAAGCGGCGGCAGGCGGCGTTTGACCGGTGAGGCCTTGATCATCGAGGTGTTGGTTTCTGCCCTTTCGGCAACCCGGTCGAGCAGGCCGTCGAGCTCCGCCATCGAGCGGATGACCAGGCGGGCGATGAAGCAATCCTCACCGGTCACCTTGTCGCATTCGACGATTTCGGGAATGTCCTGGATGATGCGCTCGACGATGTGCAGCTGCCCCGGCAACGGACGCACGCGCACGATCGCCTGCAGGGGATAACCGACGGCGGCGGGATCGAGATCGATGGTGAAAGCCTTGATGACGCCGCGCTCCTCCAGCCGGCGCAGGCGCTCGGCGGCACTCGGCGAGGACAGGCCGACCTGCTGCGCCAGCTCCTTCAGCGAGATTCGAGCATTGCCGGCCAGCGCTTCGAGGATGGCCTGATCGACCTCGTCGAGCGATTGCACATCATTAGCCATGGCGATCCACTTTCCTATGATGATTAGGCGATATCGATCATCTTCCTTTTTATCCTTATATAATGTCGCTTCCGGCCGCAATATTATCATGCCATCAAAGGCGGAGGTTATCATGGGTAGCGACATCAGACGGGGCACGGTGGAAATGACGGCAGCGATGCTGATCTCGGGGACGATCGGCTGGTTCGTCGTCATGTCGGGACAGCCCGTCAGCGGCGTGGTCTTCTGGCGCTGCCTGTTCGGCGCGCTCACCTTGCTTGTCATCTGCGGCGCTCTCGGGCTGCTGCGGCCCGGTATCATCACGCTGCGCGCCTTCGGCATCGCCATTTTCGGCGGCGTCGCCATCGTTTTGAATTGGCTGTTGCTGTTTGCCTCCTATTCGCATGCGACGATCTCGATCGCGACGACTGTTTATAACACCCAGCCTTTCATGCTGCTGGTGCTCGGTGCGCTCTTCCTCGGCGAGAAGATCACCGCCACCAAGCTGTTCTGGCTGACGCTCGCCTTCGCCGGCATGATTGCCATCGTCGAGGCAAAACCGGAGGCGGGCGGAGCGATATCGGAGGGCTACGGCCTCGGCATCCTGATGGCGCTCGGCGCCGCCTTCTTCTACGCGCTGGCAGCGCTGGCCGCGAAATGGCTCAAAGGCACGCCGCCGCATCTGATCGCGCTTATCCAGGTCGCCACCGGCATGCTGATGCTGGCGCCGATGACCGACTTTTCAAATCCGCCGCAGGATGTCGGCGGCTGGGCGATCCTCGTCACCGTCGGCGTCGTCCATACCGGGCTGATGTATGTGCTGCTCTACGGCGCGATCCAGAGGCTGCCGACGCATCTCACCGGCGCGCTGTCCTTCATCTATCCGATCGCCGCAATCCTCGTCGACCGGCTGGCTTTCGGCCACGCGCTGCAGCCGATGCAGATCGCCGGTGCGGCGATCATCCTGCTTGCCGCCGCCGGCATGAATCTCGGCTGGACGCCGCGCTGGCTGCGGCCGCGGGCGCTCGAGGGCTGAGAGCCGGGCGTCCCGACAGCGACGGCTGAGACGTCCGGTTGCCGATGTTACCTCTGCGGGCGTGTCGTTTCGAACAGGAACCAGGTGCGGCGCTCGCCCTCGTCGATCCAGTTCTCTATCAGGCTGGCGGTCGCGACGTCATTATGCTCGTCGCAAAGGCCATGCACCTCGCGCAGCAGCGAAACGAGCTGCGCATTGTCCTCGCGCAATTCCGACAACATGTCTTCGGGCGTAACGAAATCGGCGTCATTGTCCGAAAGGCGCTGCTGGCGGGCGATCTGGCCAATGGAGCGCAGCGTCGTGCCGCCGATCTTGCGGGCACGTTCGGCAATGTCGTCGGTCATGGCGAAGATCTGTTCGGCCTGTTCGTCGAGCAGCAGATGATAGTCGCGAAAATGCGGGCCGGACATGTGCCAGTGGAAATTCTTGGTCTTCAGATAGAGCGTGAAGACATCGGCAAGCAGGGCGGTCAGCGCCGCCGAAATATCGGTAATGGCGTTGGTCGACAGGCTGGACGGCGTCTTGAGCGGCGAAAGCCTGCGGGTTTCGGCTGAGCTGGGGGACATTCATTTTCTCCTTGGTGATGAAAATCTCCGCGGCGTTGCGCTCCCTTTCGGGAGGCGCGGAGGACGCTGATCGCGCATTTGCAGAGGGAGAGATAGCAAGGGGGGGTCGCTTTCCAAGTAGATGATGGTTCAGCAGACCTATTCTTTATGGTTATGGACAGATCAGCGCCAAAGCATTGATGAGGGCGCAGCGCTTGCCTATAGAGGGCGGCAGAAGCCCTGTGGGTTAAGAAGATGAGCCTCACCGTCCTGATCACCTATGCCGGAGCGCTGTTCATCGCCGCGGCCATTCCCGGACCTGGGATCACCGCGATCGTCGCACGCGCGCTCGGCTCGAATTTCCGCGAGACCTTCTTCATGGGCCTCGGCCTGGTGCTCGGCGACATGACCTATCTCACCGCGGTCATTCTCGGCCTCGCCTTCGTGGCGCAGACCTTCACCGAGGTGTTCATCGCCATCAAGATCGCCGGCGCCCTCTATCTCGGCTACATCGCCTGGAAGCTCTGGACGGCGGGATTGCTGCCGCAGGATATCGCGGCGCGCAAATCCACCAATATCGGCCTGTCCTTCCTCTCCGGCCTGCTGGTGACGCTCGGCAATCCGAAGACGATGCTGTTTTATGTCGCCCTGGTGCCGACGCTGATCGATATCGGCCATATCGGCTTGTCAGACTATGCGCTCCTGCTCACTGTTACCTTCGTGGTGCTGATCGTCGTGCTGGTGCCCTATATGCTGCTTGCCTCGCGAGCCCGGACGATGCTGAGAGAGCCGCGGGCCTTGCAGGCGCTGAACCGGGTTGCGGCCGGTATTCTGGCGGGCACGGCGGCCTTCATCGCCACGCGGGCTGCCTGAAATAAACATTCGGCAAGAAGCGGTTTTCAAAGGTTATTTTCTCCGCGGACCGCATCTCCAGGCCGAACGCGCTCTGGCCTAGACCGGCCTTTGACCCTATTCTCCCCTCGATTCCAGGGGCAGGATTTCAAAGGGAGAGCACCCATGTCGCACAAACCCGGCCGCGGCCGCATCTATTCCTCGATCACCGAAACCATCGGCGATACGCCGCTCGTGCGCTTCGACAAGCTGGCGCGGGAAAAAGGCGTCGTGGCGAACCTGATCGGCAAGCTCGAATTCTTCAACCCGATCGCCTCGGTCAAGGACCGCATCGGCGTCGCGATGATCGAGGGCCTCGAAGCGCAAGGCAAGATTACTCCCGGCAAGACGGTGCTGATCGAGCCGACCTCCGGCAACACAGGCATCGCGCTTGCCTTTGCCGCCGCCGCCAAGGGTTATCGGCTGATCCTCACCATGCCGGAAACGATGTCGGTCGAGCGCCGCAAGATGCTGGCGCTGCTCGGCGCCGAACTGGTGCTGACCGAGGGCCCGAAGGGCATGAAGGGCGCCATCGCCAAGGCCGAGGAACTGGCGTCGTCGCTGCCCGATGCCGTCATTCCACAGCAGTTCGAAAACCCGGCCAATCCGGAGATCCACCGCAAGACGACGGCCGAGGAAATCTGGAACGATACCGACGGCACGGTCGACATCGTCGTCTCCGGCATCGGCACCGGCGGCACGATCACCGGCGTCGGACAGGTGCTGAAGAGCCGCAAGCCCGAGATCAAGATCATCGCCGTCGAACCCGCCGACTCGCCGATCCTGTCCGGCGGCAACCCCGGCCCGCACAAGATCCAGGGCATCGGCGCCGGCTTTGCGCCGAAGATCCTCGATACCGGCATCTATGACGAGGTCGTCACCGTCACCAATGACGAAGCCTTCGAACAGGCGCGCCTCGTCGCCCGGCTCGAAGGCGTGCCGGTCGGCATCTCCTCGGGTGCGGCACTGACGGCGGCGATCAAGGTCGGCGTCCGTCCCGAGAACGCCGGCAAGAACATCGTCATCATCATCCCCTCCTTCGCCGAGCGTTATCTCTCGACGGCGCTGTTTGAGGGGCTGGGGAGCTGAGGCAGAGCTTGGCCGGGCATTCATCTTCTTACGTGGCGCGGCGCTTCGGTCATGCTCGGGCTTGTTCTGCAGCCCGGTTGATATCCAGCGGATCCTCGCATCAGGCTACGGCAGTCCGGTTTGCGCCGAATGACTGCCCCTCACCCTAACCCTCTCCCCGTAAACGGGGCGAGGGGACGTGCCCTGAGAGGCGGGAGAGGAACGGAGAGGTTACGGCTATCCCCCTTCGCCCCGCGAGCGGGGAGAAGGTGGCGGCAACCGGATGAGGGGCTGGCCTCGGCAATCTCCTTGACCGAGGTGTCGAAGATGACCACACCGATCATTTTCGGTTGGCCCTCTGAGGCGGCTGCGTTCCAATCGTAATGGCATCAAGACCACGGCGAGAAGTCATGCAAGGGATCGAATTATCACGCGGTTTCTATACTGATATCGTTCGGCCCTGGTTGAGCGAGGCTGCGCCAGAGCTCCGCTATTCCGCCGCACTGATCGGCTATGGTTCGGAGCTCATCGGTTTTGACGACGAGGTTTCCAAGGACCACAATTGGGGGCCACGCGTCCACATCCTCCTGAGCCGAGATGATTTCGGCAATTGTGCACGGCGATTGGTCGATGAATTTTCCAAATTTGCGCCGGCTGACTATCTTGGAGAACCTATCGGCTGGCGCAGCCGACCACATCCGGCGTCAAATAGCGTCGAGGCAGCCGGAGCGCTTGAACACGGACTGGAATTTCATACGCTCGAAGCGCTACTGGAAGGCCACTTCGCCGTTCGGTCGGTGGAAAACCTCAACGCGCTTCAATGGCTGGGCTTCGCAGAGCAAAAGCTTCTCGCCTTCACATCAGGCGCCGTCTTTCATGATGACGACAGCCGCTTGAGCCAGGCCCGTGATCGCCTGGGATATTTCCCAGAAGACGTGTGGCTCTACAAGATTGCGTGTCAGTGGCGGCGCATCGCTGAAGAGCAGGCATTTGTCGGTCGCGCGGGGCAAGTCGGAGACGACCTGGGTTCGCGGGTCATCGCCGCGCGGCTGGTGCGGGACGTGATGAGAATGGGGTTCCTGCTCGAGCGCCGGTACGCCCCCTATTCGAAATGGCTCGGCAGCAGCTTTGCCAGGCTCCCGATCGCAGAGGCGCTCTCACCCCACCTGAAGCGGGCCTTACATTCGAATGCATGGACGGAGCGAGAGGACGCGCTCGCTTGGGCTTACCTGGAATTGGCGCACAGGCAAAATGCGATCGGCATCGCCTCCTTCGAGCCAATCGTGGGTCCATACCACGACCGGCCATTTACGACCATCAACGCTGACGATGCGGTAGAGACCACGTGTTCAGCGATAGCGGACGCGTCGATCAGACAGTTGCCGATTGTCGGCTCTTTGGATCAGGTCAGCGACCTTACGCCCTTGCTTGAAGACGCCAAGCTCTCTCAAAGGATGATGAGCCAGTTACGCAGTTGATCGCTCTGTCATTCCGAAAGCGGGCCGTTGCACAGCGTGTGTTACTATCCTGCGCATGACGAATTGAAATTCATTTTACAGAGTATTTGAGTGCTTCGGCGCCCCTTTTCCTACGCCGCCGCCGTCAGCCTCTCCCCGGCGATCCTGTAGGAGATCGCTTCGGCGAGATGGATGCGGCCGACCGTCGGTTTGCCGTCGAGATCGGCCAGGGTGCGGGCGACCTTGAGGACGCGGTGGTAGCCGCGGGCGGAGAATTTCATCTTTTCGGCGGCATCGCGCAAAAGCTGTAGGCCGGCGGCGTCAGGCTCGGCCATTTTCTCGATCATTGCGGTGGAGCAGCGGGCATTGGTGCCGATGCCTTTTGCGCCGGCACTTTCGAAGCGCTCCTGCTGGATCTCGCGGGCGCGGGCGACGCGGCGGGCGACGTCGGCGCTGCTTTCGGCCGCCATCGGCCGGATGAGATCGGCGGCGGAGACGGCCGGCACGTCGATGCGGATATCGATGCGGTCCATCAGCGGGCCGGAGATGCGGGCCTGGTAATCGCTCATGCAGCGCGGGCCGCGGGCGCAGCTATGACCGGGCTCGCCGGCCATGCCGCAGCGGCAGGGGTTCATTGCCGCGATCAGCTGGAATTTCGCCGGATAGGAAACGCGGTGATTGGCACGCGCGATGACGCACTCGCCGCCTTCGAGCGGCTGGCGCAGCGCATCGAGCGCCTGCGGCGTGAACTCTGGAAATTCGTCGAGAAACAGCACGCCGTGATGGGCAAGCGAGGCTTCGCCCGGACGGGCGCGCAGGCCGCCGCCGACGAGGGCGGCCATGGTGGCGGAATGATGCGGGGTGCGGAAGGGCCGGCGGTCGGAAAGCTTGCCGCCGGAGAGCTGGCCGGCGATCGAGTGGACCATCGACACCTCCAGCAGTTCGGCGGCCGAAAGCGGCGGGAGGATCGACGGCAGCCTGGCCGCCAGCATCGACTTGCCGGAGCCGGGAGGCCCGACCATCAGGAGATTATGGCCGCCGGCGGCTGCGACCTCCAGCGCCCGCTTGGCGCTTTCCTGGCCCTTGATCTCGGCAAGGTCCGGCAGGTTGGCTGCATTGGCGCGGATCGATGCCTCCGGCCTCGACAGCACCTGCGTGCCGCGGAAATGATTGGCAAGGGCGATCAGGCTGCGGGGCGCGAGGATATCGACATCGGCGCCCGCCCAGGCAGCTTCGGCGCCGCTTTCGGCCGGGCAGATCAGCCCCTTGCCGAGCGCATTGGCGCCGATCGCGGCCGGCAGCGCACCTGCGATGGCGGCGATCGTGCCATCGAGGTTGAGCTCGCCGACGACGACAAAATCCGACAGCGCATCGGCGGGAATGGCACCGAGGGCGGCCATCAGCGCAAGCGCGATCGGCAGATCGAAATGCGAGCCTTCCTTCGGCAGATCGGCGGGCGCCAGATTGACGGTCACGCGCTTGGCCGGCAGCGCCAGGCCGGAGGCATGGAGGGCCGCCTGCACCCGCTCGCGGCTTTCGGCAACCGCCTTGTCAGGCAGGCCGACGATCTGCATGCCGACCTTGCCGGGAGCGACCATGACCTGAACCTCGACCGGCACGCCTTCGATGCCCTGGAATGCCACCGTGCTGACACGCGCGACCATAAACCCATCCCCTTGCCGCAAACTCTTATACCGCCCCCGGCCCTTGAAAGCCAGCGGTTGCAATCTGGCATGGAAGCGGGAATAAAACAAGAACAATCAAGGAACGTATCTGGATATCCGCGGCGACCGGGTTGTACCCGGCCGCGGGATCAAAACGGGCATGATTTGCCGGTCAGCCGCGTTTGCGTTCGATCGCATCCCAGAGCAGGCTTGATATATCGGCGCCGCCGAACTTCTTGACCTCGCGGATGCCCGTGGGCGAGGTGACGTTGATCTCGGTCATGTAATCGCCGATCACGTCGATGCCGACGAGCAGGAAGCCGCGTTCTCTCAGCGCCGGGCCGATGCGGGCGCAGATTTCCTGTTCGCGCGGCGTCAACTCGGTCGCCTCGGCGCGGCCGCCGACATGCATGTTGGAGCGGCTGTCGTGCTCGGCCGGGACGCGGTTGATGGCGCCGGCAAATTCGCCGTCAACGAGGATGATGCGTTTGTCGCCCTTGCGCACGTCGGGCAGATATTGCTGGGCGATGAAGGGTTCGCGGAACAGCTGGCCGAACATCTCCAGCAGCGAGGAGAGGTTGCGGTCGTCGCGGGTCGAATGAAACACGCCGGCGCCGCCATTGCCGTAGAGCGGCTTCAGGATGATATCGCCCATCTCGTCGCGGAAACGGCGGATCTCGGCCGGGTCCTTGGTGATCAGCGTCTTCGGCATCAGGTCGGAAAATTCGGTGACGAAGATCTTCTCCGGCGAGTTGCGCACCCAGGCCGGATCGTTGACGACGAGCGTCTTCGGGTGAATGCGCTCGAGCAGATGCGTCGAGGTGATATAGGCCATGTCGAAGGGCGGGTCCTGGCGCAGCAGCACGACATCCATGGTCGCGAGATCGACGCGCTCCGGCGCGCCAAGCTCGAAGTGGTCGCCCTTGACGTCGCGCAGCAGCATCGGCTCGACGCTGGCAAAGAGCTTGCCGTCGCGGAAGCTCAGGCGGTCGGGCGTATAATGGAAGAGCCGGTAGCCGCGCGCCTGGGCTTCCAGGCTCATGGCGAAGGTGGAATCACCCGCGATATTGATGCCGGCGACATGATCCATCTGGACCGCTACATTGGTGATCTTGGCCATTTCCGTCCCTTCCTGACTGCCGGACAGATGTAGGTCGGCCAGATTTCAAACGCAACGGCCAATCAAGGCCTTCCGGCGCACCCTGATCATCGCGTCTCAAGGATGCGCATCAGCCGGCCGCGATAGCTGTCGAGAATGACGGCGAGCACGATAACGGCGCCGATGACGATCGGCTTGATATTGTCGTCGGCGCCGAGCAGTTGCAGTCCCGTCGACAGCACCTGCAGAATGCAGGCGCCGACCAGCGTGCCGATGATCGAGCCTTTGCCGCCTGAGAGGCTGGTTCCGCCGATAATGACGGCGGCGATGGCGTTCAACTCATAGCCGATGCCGGCAACCGGGCTGCCGACATTGAGGCGGAGCAGATAGACCATGGCGGCAATGCCGGCGGTCAGCCCGGAGATCGTGAAGACCGCGATCTTGTATCTTTTCGGCTGATGCCCCGACAGCCGCACCGCCTCTTCATTGGTGCCGATCGCAAAGACGAAGCGCCCGAAGACGGTGTAGCGCAGCACGAACCAGCCGATCAGGACGACGACGATCGCAATCAGGAAGATCGACGGAAAGATGCCCCAGAAGATCAGGTTGCCGAAATCGACGAAAGGCTGCGGCAGGCCTGTTATCGTGGAGTTGTCGCTGACCACGCGGGCCAGGCCGCTGGCGACGTTCAGCATGCCGAGGGTGACGATGAAGGACGGAAGCTTCCACTTCTCGCAGATCCAGCCATTGACCGCGCCGAGGATGGCGCCGGTGCCCATCGACGCCAGACAGGCGAGAACAATCGCCTGCCATGGCGAAAACGCCGGATTGATCATGATCGTCGCACCGATGACCGTGCAAAGGGCAAGCAGCGAGCCGACGGAGAGATCGATGCCGCCGACGAGGATGACGAAGGTCATGCCCGCGGCCAGCACGGTGTTGATGGCGATCTGCACGAAGATCTTCAGAAAATTCTCCGGCGTCGCGAAATAGGGCGCCGTCGCCGAGAAAAACGCCAGGATCAGGATGAGGGCGATGGCGACGCCCGCTTCCTTCATCGAGATCCGGATCAGCTTGTCCCAGACGCTCACCTCTTTCGCCCCAGTTTTCGCCTCGGTCTGTTCTTCAATGTTGGCGGACACGGCTATACTCCTTGTAGGCGAGCGAAAGGATCCTGCTCTCGTCGAATTGGTCCCGGGCTATTTCCCCTGCGATCTTGCCGTCGGAAAAGACGATGATGCGATGGCAGATGCCGATCAGTTCCGGCAGATCGGAAGACACGACCAGCACACCCTTCCGCTCGGCCGCAAACTTCCACAGGAGCTCATAAATCTCGGCCTTGGCGCCGACATCGATCCCGCGGGTCGGCTCATCGAAAATCAGCACCTTGGGACCGCGGAACAGCCATTTGGCAATGACGACCTTTTGCTGATTGCCGCCGGAAAAGGTCCTGACGGCCTGACGGATGGACGGGGTCTTGATCCGCAGCTCACGCACGAGGCGCTGCGCGTGATCCTCCTCGGCCCTTCGCTTGATCAAGCCGTTGCGGGAGATCTTGGCGAGATCGGTGATGGTGGTATTTTCGGCGCAGCTCATATCGAGCATCAAGCCCTGCATCTTGCGATCTTCGGTCGCCAGGCAGAGCCCGGCCGCAACGGCATCCTGCGGCGAATTGATCTCGACCGGCTCGCCATTCAGGCGAATTTCGCCGGCCGCCTTGGCGTCGGCGCCGAATATGGCGCGAACCGCCTCCGTCCGGCCGCTGCCGACGAGACCGGCAATACCGACAATCTCGCCCTTTGCCACGGAAAATGACAGTTCCGGGCTATGGCGCGTCACCTTCAGGCCGGAGACGCCGAGCGCCTCGCCTGAGACCACGCTGTCGCCGCGGAAAATGCCGTGATCCGAAAGCTTCCGCCCGACCATGAGCTCGACGATGTCGGGAATAGCCAGTCCTGCCAGCGGCCGGGTGATCACGTGCTGGCCGTCGCGCAGCACCGTCACATCGTCACCGACTTCGAAGATCTCCTCCAGCCGGTGCGAGATATAGAGCGTGGTGACGCCACGCTGCTTCAGGCGTTTCAGAATTTCAAAGAGGCGATCGACCTCCTTGGAGGTCAGGGTTGCCGTCGGTTCATCGAGAACGAGAAGCTTGCTTTCGTAACAAAGCGCCTTGGCGATCTCGACCAGCTGAAGCTGCGCGACGCTGAGGCGGCTTGCCAGCGTCGTCGGGGCCACGTCGAGGCCGACCTCTTCCAGGAGTTCGGCTGCCCTCTTGTTCATTTCCTTGTAGTTCACCAGGCCGTAGCGGCGCGGCAGATGCTCGAAGAGCAGGTTTTCGGCAACCGTCAGGTTGGAAAGCGGATGCAGTTCCTGGTGAATGACCCGGATGCCCGCCTTGAACGCCTCCAACGGCGAGGCAGGATGGTATGGCTTGCCGTCAAACAGGATGTGGCCGTCATCCGGCCTGAAGACGCCGCCGAGCAGATTGATCAGGGTCGACTTTCCAGCCCCGTTCTCGCCCAGAAGAACATGCCCCTTGCCGCGGCCGATCCGCATGGAGACATCCTTGAGCGCCACAACGCCGGGGAAGCGCTTGCCGATCCCCTCCAGCCTCAGAATGTCGTCATCTGCTGTGTCTGACACGTCGACCTCATGCATGGTCTCTTCAAACCTCGGCTCAACGCGCATCGGAGAGGCTCGAACGAGCCTCACCCGGAGCGATCAACGCGTCAATCGGTTGGTGGAAATGGCGTCGGCCGCAGCCGGCGCCACATTTGCTTTTGGGGCTGGCAATCCGACTATTTCAGATCGGCTGCCGTGACCAGCTTGACGTCGGTCTTGACCCAGCCGGTGAATTTTTCGCCGGCCAGTTCCCGCATGCCATAGTCGATGCCCATGACCGCCATCTGCGCGCCATACTGCTCGACGGTGGCAAGCATCTTACCGTCCTTGATCAGCGGCTGAACCGGCGGGATGTTGTCGAAGCCGACAACCTTGATCTTGCCGGCCTGGCCGGCCGCATCGAGCGCCTTGACGACGCCGAGGGCCATGGAGTCGTTGGCGGCCATCACGCCCTGAATATCCTTATATTTCGTCAGGAAATTCGTCATGACGGTATTGGCTTCCTCGGTCTCCCAATGGGCCGTCTTGCTGTCGAGAAGCTCAAGCTTGCCCGACTTGACGGAATCCATGAAGCCTTCCTTGCGCTCCTTGGCATTGTCGGCCTCGGGATTGCCCTCGAGGATGACGACCTTGGCGCCCGGCCCCAGATCCTTGGCCAGTGCATCGCCGGCAAGCTTTGCCCCTTCCTGATTGTCAGGGCCGAAGAAAGCGAGATCGATCCCCGCCTTCTTCTTGGCATCGGCATCGAGCGGCACGTCGATGTTGATGACCTTGACGCCGGCCTTCACAGCCTTTGCCAGCGGGGTCGCCATCGCCTTGGAATCGGCGGGCGCCACGACGATGATATCGTATTTCTGCGTGACGAAGTTTTCGACGGCATCGACCTGCGAGGCGAAATCGCGCTCGTCCTTCATGCCGACGGCCTTGAAGTCGAACTTGTCCTTGTTCTCGGCCGCATATTTGTCGGCGCCGGCCTTCATCTGCTTGAAGAACTCATTGGACAAGGACTTCATGATCAGGCCGACCTTCGGCTTGCCGGCGGCAAAGGCGGGCGACACGCCGCAGGACAGCGCCAGCGCCAGGGCGCCGGCAAGTCCGACCTTCAATGCCGTACGGCGCGGCGCACTGATCAAGACGGATTCACGCTTCATAGAATGGGACATTTTTCTCCTCCCGAACGGTTCTGGGCTCAGCTCCATCTGAGTTGCCCGCGGCAATGAACCGTTTCCAACGCCATCTGGGTAACACGCTCCAAAAAATTGTCAAGCTGCCGAATTCGGGCCGAATGACCTCAAGGATGACCCCGCCGAAAACATCTAAAAGCGTGAACGATGAACCGTTTCCATTGCGCGTGGCGGTGCTCATGCTATGGATGATGGGCCGTCCCAATGAAATTCGGCCCTTTGACGAGAGCCGCAAAGACCATTAGCTGGAAGCCTCGATCAGACGCCCCGGGCGTGTTGTGAAGGCGAAGATGAAGGGCCACTGTTTCCGTTATGTCAAAGGTCGGAATTAGAGACGTTGCCAAGCTTGCGGGCGTTTCCACCGGGACCGTTTCCAGGGTTTTGAACGATCATCCCTCGGTGACGAAGGAATTGCGGGCGCGCGTTACCGGGATCATCAAAGAGCTCGGCTATATGCCGGACCCGTCGGCGCGAAGCATGCGCAGCAAGGTCAGCCGCCTCATCGGCATCATCATTCCGGATCTGACCAATCCGTTCTTCTCGGAACTTGTCCAGTCCGTGGAACAGGCAGCGGCCAATCACGGCTATAATATCATCGTCATGACGTCGCTCGATCATGCGGCCAAGGAGGCTGATCGCATCAAGCAGCTGACAAGCCGAAAGGTCGACGGGATCATTCTGGTTCCGAGCATCGATTTCCATACGATCAAGCTGCCGAAAGGATTGCCGATCGTCGTCATCGACCGTCTCATGCCAGGATATTCCGGTATTGCGGCCGATCACCGCAATGGCGTTCGCCTTGGCGTCGAGCACCTTCTGCAGCTCGGCCATCGCCGCATCGGCTTCATTTCCGGGCCCAGCCACTCCGTCCCCGCCAATGATCGCCTCAGAGGCTACCTCGATGCTATCGAGCAGGCTGGCGAGCAGGCTGGCGAGCAGGCTGGCGGCCAGGCGGACGGCCGCTCGGCAATGGCGGGATCACCGCTGATTGCCGAGGCGGCTTTCGACTATGAGAGCGGCCGTTCGGCAGGAAATTATCTTCTGGCGCGGGCGCGCAACGAGCGGCCGACGGCGATCTTTGCAAGTTCCGACCAGCAGGCGATCGGCTGCATGCGGGCGGCGCATGATCTGGGAATCCCGATACCGGCAGCCCTTTCCGTCATGGGCTTCGACGGCATCCCGCTCGCCAGCATGACCACGCCGCGCCTGACGACCGTGAAGCAGCCGATTCAAGACATGGCTGCAGCGGCGGTCGCCGTTCTGTTGAACAAGCAGACTGCGCCTGATCTCGACAATCCGATCCTGTTTGCGTGCGAGATTCTCAAGGGGGAGACGACCGCCCCGCCCCAGCCCGATAAGCACTAACCTCGAAAATCGAAATCGATCTTCAGGCGGCGATGCCCTGGTTGCCGCCATTGCGCAGCATGTTGCGGAGGCGGTAGGCGATCGCCAAGGGCTTTGGGAAAGGCTTGCGCAGGAAGGCGACTTTGCGGACGTAGTTGTCGACCCGCCAGCTCGCCCAGGTTCCACCGGCGAAAAAGGCGACGTCGCCGGTGCTGAGGGTTCGTTCGGTGCCGTCCTCGGCGGTGATATGGACCTCGCCCTCGAGGATCATTACCGTCTCGTCCCAGCCGAAATACCAACGGAATTCGCCCGCCGTGCAATCCCAGATCGCCGTCAGCGACGCCTCGTCATGACCGCGGGAATGTTCGGCGGTGCGGGCCTGCGGGTTGCCGCTGACGATCCAGTCCGGGTTGATCGGCGTGGACTTCAGCGGCAGCAGGCCGCTCGCATGGGCAACGAAGGATTTCCCGGCCGGCTTCGCCGCGGCATAAGGCACCGAGCGCGCGGCCATGGCGACCGCACTCGCAAGCATCAGCTTCCAGGCCATGAAACAATCCCCAATTGTTATCCCTACCGAGATTTGGGGTAGCAGAGAGTCGTAAGAAGCTGGTTCACGCGGGAACTAAAAGTTTAACGATCCGGAAATCCGATGGGTCGAAAGAGGTCAGAAGGCGTCAATGAAGTGCCGCGGCAGCCGGCCCGGCATGATCGCCACGATATCGTAGCGCAGGGAAAGACGGGCCTGATCCGCCTGGCGGGCGAGCCAGAGATCGCTTGCCGCCCTTATCCGCTTCTGCGCGGCGATGGAGACGGCGTCGACCGCCGCAGCTTCGCCCCGCCGGGCCTTGACCTCGACGAAGACGGCGAGATCGCCCTTGCGGGCAATGATGTCGATCTCGCCGAGCCGGGTGCGGTGGCGCAGCGCCAGGATGCGGTAACCCTTCAGCATCAGGAAGACGGCCGCGACATATTCCGACATGCGGCCCCGGCGCAGCGCCTTCCTCCTGATGGCGGTGAGGTCGCTATCGGCCATCGGCGTTCTTGATCTCCAGCAGGCGCTGATAGAGCACCTTGCGCGGCAGGCCGGTCAGGCGGGCCGCCTCGGTCGCGGCGCCTGCCGTCGGCATTGATTTCGACAGGTCGGCGAGCACGGCGTCGACGTCGGCCTCATCCGTCTCGACCGGCTCCGGCGGACCGATGACGAGAACGATCTCGCCCTTGACGTTTTCCACCTGCTGATAATGGGCGGCAAGGTCGGCAAGCGTGCCGCGGCGGAACTCCTCATAGGTCTTGGTCAGTTCGCGGCAGACGGAGGCGGATCGCGTGGCTCCGAGGACGTCTGCAGCGGCGACAAGCGTAGCGCCGATGCGATGCGGCGATTCAAAGAAGATCAGCGTCGCGGGGGCTGCGGCAAGCTCACCCAGACGATCGCGGCGGGCCTTGTCCTTTGCCGGCAGGAAGCCGGCGAAAAGAAACGCATCGTTCGGCAGGCCGGAGCCGACAAGGGCTGCGAGCGGCGCGGAGGCGCCGGGAATGGGAATGACGCGGTAACCTGCCGCTATCGCCTGCTGCGCCAGTCGGTAACCGGGATCGGAAACCAGCGGCGTGCCGGCATCGGACACCAGCGCCACCGACCGGCCGGCTTCGAGCGCCTGCAACAGCCGCGGGCCGGCCTCGTCGGCATTGTGCTCATGATAGGCGAAAGGGCGGTTCTGGATGCCGTAGCGGTCGAGCAGCACGCGGGTGACGCGGGTATCCTCGCAGGCGAGCACATCGGCGCCGGCCAGCGTTTCCAGCGCACGCAGCGTGATGTCGCCGAGGTTGCCGATCGGGGTGGCGACGAGATAGAGCGCCGGCTCCAGCGGCCGCGCGGGCACCGTCGCATTGTGCAGGCGGAAGCTTCGCCGGGTGGCGGCATCCGCTGTGGTTTCCTCATTCATGCCATTTGCTTTCGTCCCGCCGTCATCGAACCCTTATGGGCGAGCGGCACCACTTCGGCAAGGGTTCGGATTTCTGTGAGCATTGCTCTGGAAAACCGCAAATGCAGGCGCCCGGCCGTGCATGCCTCTTGCAAAGCCATGCTGAAGTCTGCCATTTTGCCCGTCCACTCCCCCGGCCTCAAGTCGGGACAGCATTCTTCGGGTGCTCGATGCGCCCGGACAGTCACGGTCGAAAGCGGTAGCATCCCATGCGTATTACTATTGAGCGGTCAAACCTGTTGAAATCGCTGAACCACGTCCACCGCGTGGTCGAACGTCGCAACACGATCCCGATCCTGTCCAACGTATTGCTCAAGGCCGATGGCCAGAACCTCGACATGAAGGCGACCGACCTCGACCTCGAAATCACCGAGGCGACGCCGGCAAGCGTCGAGCAGCCCGGCGCCACCACCGTTCCGGCCCACCTTCTCTACGACATCGTCCGCAAGCTTCCCGACGGTTCGGAAGTGCTGCTTGCCACCAGCACCGATGGCGGCGCGATGACCGTGCAGTCCGGCCGCTCGAAATTCTCGCTGCAGTGCCTGCCGGAATCGGACTTCCCTGATCTCACCGCCGGCACCTTCACGCATAGCTTCAAGCTGAAGGCGGCCGACTTGAAGATGCTGATCGACCGCACCCAGTTCGCGATCTCGACGGAAGAGACGCGCTACTATCTCAACGGCATCTTCTTCCACACGATCGAGAGCAAGGGCGAGCTGAAACTTCGGGCGGTCGCCACCGACGGCCACCGGCTGGCGCGCGCCGATGTCGACGCGCCCTCCGGCTCCGAAGGCATGCCCGGCATCATCATTCCGCGCAAGACGGTCGGCGAATTGCAGAAGCTGGTCGACAATCCCGAGGCTGTCGTGACGGTCGAGGTCTCCGACGCCAAGATCCGGCTGACGATCGGCTCGATCGTCATGACCTCGAAACTGATCGACGGCACTTTCCCGGATTACCAGCGCGTCATCCCCACAGGCAACGACAAGGAAATGCGCGTCGATTGCACGAGCTTCGCCCAGGCCGTCGACCGCGTCTCCACCATCTCCTCCGAACGCGGCCGCGCCGTGAAGCTGGCGCTTTCCGAGGGCCAGCTGATGCTGACCGTCAACAATCCCGATTCCGGCAGTGCGACCGAGGAAGTCGCCGTCGGTTACGACACCGATGCGATGGAAATCGGTTTCAACGCCAAATACCTGCTCGACATCACCGCGCAGCTTTCCGGCGAAGAAGCGATCTTCCTGCTGGCCGATGCCGGCTCGCCGACGCTGATCCGCGACACGGCAGGCGACGATGCGCTCTACGTGCTGATGCCGATGCGCGTCTGACCGGAACGAAGGCCGCCCGCCTCCGTTTTTCCTCCTGTCAAAGCGGAGGATCCGATGACGAAAAAGACGGGAACGGTGCGTATCGGCATATCCGGCTGGACCTATGCGCCCTGGCGCGGCCAATTCTACCCGGAAGACCTGCCGCAGAAGCAGGAGCTTTCCTACGCCGCCCGGCATTTCCGTTCGATCGAGATCAACGGCACATTCTACAGCTTGCAGCGGCCTGAAAGCTTCGGCCGCTGGCGCGACGAAACGCCGGATGATTTCGTCTTTGCGGTCAAGGGACCGCGCTTCATCACCCATATGCTGCGGCTGCAGAATATCGAGACGGCGCTCGCCAATTTCCTCGCCTCGGGTCTGCTGCGGCTTGGCCCCAAGCTCGGGCCGATCCTCTGGCAATTCCCGCCGAACATGGCTTTCGATCCCGATCTTTTCGAAAATTTCCTGGCGTTGCTGCCGCATAACGGCGAAGCGGCGGCAAACCTGGCCCGGCGGCACGACGGACACGTCAAGGGGCGAGCCTGGCTTGAAATCGACGGACGACAGCCGATCCGCCATGCCCTGGAGATTCGCCACGAGAGCTTCCGATCACCCGCCTTCATCGACATGCTGAGGCGCCAACAGATCGCCCTCGTCTGCGCCGATACGGTGAAATGGCCGCTGCTGATGGATATCACCGCCGATTTCATCTATTGCCGCCTGCATGGTTCCGAACAGCTCTATGTCAGCGGCTATGAGGACGAAGCCCTCGACATCTGGGCGCAACGCATCCGCGCCTGGGCAACCGGCGGAGAACCGGAGAATGCGACGCGGGTGCTGGCGCCGCTTGCGGCGCGCAGCAAGGGCCGCGACGTCTATCTCTATTTCGACAATACCGACAAGAAGCTGCGCGCGCCCGTCGACGCCGATCACTTAAGCCAGAGGCTCGCCGATCTCATGCCTCGCTCCCACCCAAAAGCGGCATGAGTTGTTGATGCCGATGTCCTTGTTGCGAAAATCCTTGTCCCTTCAGCGACAAGCGGCATATTAAGGGCATTCGATCAACATGCGGATGGGTGGAGAATGAGCTTACGGGTCAAGGTGAAGGAACGGCTGGGCAAGAAGTTCGATGACGAAATCCGCTTCTTCAGGGGCATGATGCAGGGGCCGAAAACGGTGGGCTCGATCGTGCCGACCTCCTCGATCACCGCCAAGCGCATGGCAAGCGTCGTCGACATCCATTCCGGGCTGCCGGTGCTCGAACTCGGACCGGGCACAGGCGCCATCACCAAGGCCATCCTCGGCCGCGGCGTCCGGCCGGAAAATCTCGTCGCAATCGAATATTCGACGGATTTCCACAAACATCTGCTGCGGACCTATCCCGGCGTGCACTTCATCAATGGCGATGCTTTCGATCTTCAGGCCACGCTCGGCGACTATGGCGACCGGACCTTCGATTGCGTCATCTCCTGCATTCCGCTGCTGAACTTCCCGATGGCGATGCGGGTGTCGCTGCTCGAAAGCCTGCTCGACCGCCTACCGGCCGGACGGCCGGTGGTGCAAATCTCCTACGGCGCGATCTCGCCGATCGCCGCCAATCCCGACCGCTATCACATTCAACATTTCGACTTCGTCGTCCGCAACATTCCGCCGGCGCAGCTGTGGATCTACAAGCGAGGCTGAGATGTTCGGGATCTATGTCACCCATCCGCAGGTCAAGATCGACGCGAACGTGCCTGTGCCGAAATGGGGGCTTTCCGATGTCGGCGCCGAACGCACTCGTAAGGCTGCGTCGAGCGATTGGGCCAAGCGGCTGACCCGCATCATTTCCAGCGACGAGACGAAGGCGATCGAGACGGCTGAGATCCTGGCAGTCGCCTCCGGTCTAAGCATCGAGGTCGTGCCCGCCATGCACGAGAACGACCGCTCGGCCACCGGCTTCCTGCCGCCGCCGCAATTCGAAGAGGCGGCCGACTGGTTCTTCGCCCATCCGGAACAGAGCTTCAAGGGCTGGGAGCGCGCCGTCGATGCGCAGGCCCGCATCGTCGAGGCATTCGACGCCGTTCTTGCCACGCATGATGCGGCTGCACCCATCGCCTTTGTCGGCCATGGCGGCGTTGGCACGCTGCTCAAATGCCATCTGGCCGGCCGACCGATTTCGCGCGACCGCGACCAGCCGGGCGGCGGCGGCAATCTCTATGCTTTCGGCCTTGCGGATCTCGGCCTAACATGCGACTGGACGCCCATCGAAGACTGGCGGGGGTGACTTCACATGGACGCACGCGAGCGATTGATCGTCGGCCTGGATGTTCCAACGATCGGCGAGGCGGAAAGACTGGTTTCGACGCTCGGCGACGACATTCTCTTCTACAAGATCGGTTATCAGCTGGTCTTTGCCGGCGGCCTGGAATTCGCCCGCGATCTTGCCGCAAGCGGCAAGAAGATCTTCCTCGACATGAAGCTGCTCGACATCGACAACACGGTTGCCTCCGGCGTCGAGAACATCGCCAAGATGGGCATGTCGATGCTGACGCTGCATGCCTATCCGAAAGCGATGAGGGCGGCGGTCGAGGCGGCCGCCGGCTCCGGCCTCTGCCTGCTTGGCGTCACCGTGCTGACCTCGATGGACGCCGACGACCTTGCCGAGGCCGGCTACAGCCAAGATCCGCACAGCCTGGTGCTGCGCCGCGCCGAACAGGCGCGCGCAGCCGGCATGGGCGGTATCGTCTGTTCGGCGGCGGAAGCGGCCGAGGTGCGCGAGATCGTCGGCCCCGACATGGCGATCGTCACCCCCGGCATTCGCCCGGCCGGCAGCGACAAGGGCGACCAGAAGCGGGTGATGACGCCTTTCGACGCACTGAAGGCGGGGGCGACGCATCTCGTCGTCAGCCGGCCGATCGTCAAGGCGCCCGATCCGAAAGAGGCCGCCCGCGCCATCCTCAGCGAGATGGTGAGTGCGCTCTGGCCGGCAAACCGCTAATCGTTTCAACGACAAAAGGGAGAAGACCATGGCCAAGGGATACTGGATCGCCCGCGTCGACGTTCGCGATGCCGAGCGCTACAAGGATTATGTGGCGGCCGCCAAGCCGGCCTTCGAAAAATATGGGGCGAATTTCTTGGCGCGGGGCGGCGCCTTCACCGAACTCGAGGGAAAGGCGCGCGTGCGCAACGTGGTGATCGAATTTCCCTCGCTGCAGCATGCGGTCGACTGCTATAATTCGCCGGAATACCAGATCGCCGCGAAAATCCGCCAGGAAGTGGCCGATGCGGAAATGGTCGTCGTCGAAGGCGTCTAGAGCAGCCTCGCATCCCGCAAAACTGACGGTACGATGGGCCTTCCCGTCGCGTCGGGATTGGGCTAAGACGAGAGCCAATTAAGCATCCCGCCAAGCCTCTCGAGGAGCCTGCCATGACCCTTGCCAACCTGCCGCCGCTCGTCACCGTGTTCGGAGGGTCCGGCTTCGTGGGCAGGCACGTGGTCCGGGCGCTGGCCAAGCGCGGCTACAACATCCGCGTCGCCGTGCGCCGTCCCGATCTCGCCGGCTTCCTGCAGCCGCTCGGCAATGTCGGCCAGATCTCCTTCGTGCAGGCGAACCTGCGCTATCGCAACTCGATCGACCGCGCCGTCGACGGTGCGAGCCATGTCGTCAACTGCGTCGGCATTCTGCACGAGGCCGGCCGCAACACTTTCGACGCCGTGCAGGAATTCGGCGGCCGTGCGGTCGCCGAAGCTGCGCGCGGGGCAGGCGCGACGCTGACCCATATTTCGGCGATCGGCGCCGACGCGAAATCCGATTCGGACTATGGCCGCACCAAGGGTCGCGCCGAAACGGCCATCCTCTCGGTCAAGCCCGATGCAGTGATCTTCCGTCCGTCGATCGTCTTCGGACCGGAGGACAGCTTCTTCAACAAATTCGCCGAGATGGCGCGCATGTCGCCGATCCTGCCGCTGGTCGGCGGCGGCAAGACGAAATTCCAGCCTGTCTATGTCGAGGATGTCGCCGAGGCCGTCGCCCGCGCCGTCGACGGCAATGTCGCCGGCGGCAAGATCTATGAGCTTGGCGGGCCCGAGGTGCTGAGCTTCCGCGAATGTCTCGAGACGATGCTGAAGGTGACGTGCCGCAAGAACCCACTGGTATCCCTGCCTTTCGGCATCGCTTCAATGATCGGCAGCATCGCCTCGCTGGTCCCCTTTGTGACGCCACCGATCACGCCGGATCAGGTGCGCATGCTGAAGCGCGACAATGTCGTCTCCGGGGAAGCCGAGGCGGAAGGCCGCACGCTGAAGGGCCTCGGTATTACGCCCACCATGGTGGCATCGGTGCTCGGCTCCTACCTCGTCCACTATCGCCCGCACGGCCAGTACACCGGCACCGGCAAGGCCGCCTGACCAATTTTACAGCCTTCTGACAACGCCGTTCGCAGACAATGCGGACGGCGTTTTGCCGTCGGCCGGTCATATTACGCGGCGTTGCATAAAAGACGCATCGGAAATTTTGTGGAATTAACGCCAAATTTAGCAGGAACGTTTATTGCTATTTGTCATTCCACTGACTACCAAACCCGCGCGCCTTCGGACGGTTTCAACGCCTGCGATAGCGTGCGGCAATCACTGTGAAAGGCATTTCTCGATGGGCAAGTCAATCGCGCTCCTTTTTGCGTGTGCGGCGCTAATTATCCTGGCAGGCTCCTTCGTTGCGCCCGGTTCGGTCGCGGCGGTAAAGGGTGACTGCTCGCCGGCCTATGGCGTCGATCCTTGCTCGACGGCTTCGATCAGCCATTGACGAAAAGGCCGGCCCTCTGCGCCGGCATCTCATAAAGACAAGCCGTCGGGAACGCCGAACAAGGGCGCTCCACAATGAACGCTCGTTCTTGCCTGCTTCAAAAGCAGCGGCAGACGCCTATTCTCAATATAGCTATCTGAAAAATCGACGCTTGGCGGGGCGCGGGTATTCGTTCGCCACCTTCCGACAGGCACTGCATTCGCGCCGGGAGTTGCGCGAATGCAGACTCGTAAGGAAGCCTCAACCAATCAAGCCGGTCGCAGCCATGCCGAGCAGCAAGACACCGAGAATGATGCGGTAGACGGCAAACAGCGTGAACCGGTTGCTTCTGATATAGGCAAGCAGCCATTTGACCGCGACGAAGGCGACGATGGTGGAAACGACGAAGGCGATGCCGAGCGCCGTCCAGTCTTCGCCAGCCGCGCCGCCATCCTTGAACGTCTTCAGCAATTCATAGCCGCTTGCGGCATACATTGTGGGGATGCCGACGAGAAAGGCGAATTCGGTTGCCGCAGCACGATTGCCCGTGCCGGCCAGCATGGCGACGAAGATGGTGGCGCCGGAGCGCGACGTTCCCGGGAAGACGCCCGCAACGATCTGGGCGATGCCGACCAGGATGGCGACAAGCCAGGTGATCTCCTTGTGCGGTGGCCTGCGTGCGGCCGCCCATTCGGCAAAGATCATCCAGATGCCGCCGATGATCAGCGCCCAGGCTATCGGCGTTGCAGTCTCGGGAAGTTCGAAGCCGAGCTTCTTGACCACAAGGCCGAGAATTGCGGTGATGAGAAATGCGACGATCAGCTTGGCGGCATAATCGCGATTCTGCGGCTCGCGCCAGCCGAGCACCAGATCCAGCAGACGACGCCAATAGATGATGGTGACGGCGAGGATGGCGCCCGCCTGAATGACGATATTGAACATGTCCGACCGGTGTCCGAGCCATTGCTCGGCGATGATCAGGTGGCCGGTGCTCGAGATCGGCAGAAATTCGGTGATCCCCTCTATGATACCGAGAATTGCAGCATTTATATAATCCATACATCGTCTCCGGTTTAAAGTTCGGCCGGGCCTGAGCGCTTGGGTCGATCAGGCTGCCGCTTCCATTCGTTCGTTAGACCGTGTTTCGCCATCGTCAGATGGGGTAAAATCCGATTCGCTTGTATTGGCGGGGCCAAGCTCCTATAGCTTCAACCAATGAGTCATGACTAGGGCGCTATAATTGAGCTGCCACACAGTCCTGTAACAGCAATCACAAAGCCCGAGTATCGATGCCCACGCTTTATCATCATCCCATGTCATCCGCATCTCGCTTCGTCCGGCTGATCCTGGCGGAATACGGCTATCAGGCGGATCTGATCGAGGAGCAGACATGGGAGAAGCGCCGGGATTTCCTGGCGCTCAATCCGGCCGGCACGCTGCCGGTCTATGTCGACGACAGCATGCGCGCGCTCTGCGGCGCGAGCGTCATTTCCGAATATCTGGACGAGACGCACGGCGTGTTGAAACGCGACCGGCGGCTGCTCGCCGAAGACCCTTTCCAGCGGGCGGAAATCCGCCGGCTGACCGAGTGGTTCATGCAGAAGATGGAAAACGACGTGACCAAGCCGCTCGCCCGCGAGCGTGTCTACAAGTTGCAGATGACCGCCGATCAGGGCGGCGGAGCCCCGGATTCGAAGATTTTGCGCACGGCCCGCGCGAATATCCGCCAGCATATGCGTTATCTCACCTGGCTTGCCGGCTCGCGTCAGTGGCTGGCGGGCGAGCGGATGAGTTATGCCGATCTTGCCGCTGCGGCCTCGATCTCAATCCTCGACTATCTCGGCGAAATCGAGTGGGCGGACGCGCCCGTCGTCAAGGACTGGTACCAGCGGCTGAAGTCGCGTCCCTCTTTCCGGCCGATGCTGACCGAGCGCGTGCGCGGCCTGACACCGGTTTCACACTATGCCGATCTGGATTTCTGACGAGGGCTCTTCATGCCCGAACCGAAGAATGACGACAAAGAGCGCCGCCGCCGCGACAATTTGACCGAGTTCGTTCGGGCGGAATCCGCCGCCAAGGGCTTCGATCTTTGCCGCATCACCCGTCCGGATGCGATCCCCGAGGCCAAGGAGCGGCTCGGCCAGTTCATCGATGCCGGGCGCCACGGGACGATGGAGTGGATGGCGGAGACGCGCGACCGGCGCGGCGATCCGCGCACACTCTGGAGCGAGGTGCGCTCCGTCGTCGTCTTCGGCCTGAATTACGCTCCGGAGGAGGATCCGCGCGGTATCCTCGACAAGACTGACAAAGCCGCGATCTCGGTCTATGCCCGCAACCGCGATTATCACGACGTCATCAAGGGCCGGCTGAAGGAGATCGCCACGCGCTTTGCGGCGCGAGCCGGCGCCGATGTGAAAGTCTTCGTCGATACGGCGCCTGTCATGGAGAAACCGCTGGCGGCGGCCGCCGGGCTCGGCTGGCAGGGCAAACATACCAATCTCGTCAGCCGCACGCACGGTTCCTGGCTGTTCCTCGGCACGATGTTCACCACTGCCGATCTTGCCATCGACGCGCCGGAGAGCGATCATTGCGGCTCCTGCCGCGCCTGCCTCGACATCTGTCCGACGGCTGCCTTCCCGGCGCCTTACCAGATCGACGCGCGGCGCTGCATCTCCTATCTCACCATCGAGCACAAGGGACCGATCGACGCCGATCTGCGCGTGCTGATCGGCAATCGCATCTATGGCTGCGACGACTGTCTTGCCGCCTGTCCCTGGAACAAGTTCGCAAGCTCCGCCTCCGAGATGAAGCTGCAGGCGCGGGAAGAGTTGAAGGAACCGTCGATCGCCTTTCTGCTGACGCTTGACGATGCCGCCTTCCGCACCTTCTTCAGCGGCTCGCCGGTGAAGCGGATCGGCCGCGACCGTTTCATCCGCAACGTGCTGATCGCCGCCGGCAATTCCGGCGAGACGGCGCTGATCGGGCAATGTCGCATGCTCGCGAGCGATCCCTCGCCTGTCGTGCGCGGCATGGCGGTCTGGGCGCTTTCACGGCTGATGGAGGCTGGCGAATTCTCTGCCTTTGCCGCACAAAGGGCTCACGAGAGCGATGACGACGTCTTGAACGAATGGCGATTGGCGGGAGTGGGTTGATGCATGTGATGATTTTTGGCTGCGGTTATTCCGGCACGGCGATCGCCAAGGCCTTATCAGGCGACGGCGTGCGTATTTCCGGCACGACGCGTTCGCCAGACAAGATGGACGTGCTCCGCCAGAACGGCATCGACGCATTCCTTTTCGACGGCGAGACCATGGAAGAAGGGCTGCGCCGGGCTTTGGCCGATGTCACGCACCTCGTGCAGTCGATCTCGCCCGGCCAGGCCGACCCGCTGCTGCGGCTGCTTGGCAAAGATGGCGCCAGCCTGCTGCCTCGTCTCAAATGGATCGGTTATCTCTCCACCGTCGGCGTCTATGGCGATCATAAGGGCGCCTGGGTGAACGAGGAAACGCCCTGCCTGCCCGTTTCCGGGCGCTCGAAGGAGCGGCTCGAGGCGGAAGAGGGCTGGCTGGCGATGGGCCGGGAGCGCGGTGTGCCGGCGGCCGTGCTGCGCCTTTCCGGCATTTATGGGCCGGGCCGCAACGCCTTCTGCAATCTGGAAAAGGGCACGGCGCGCCGGCTGATCAAGAAGGACCAGGTATTCAACCGCATCCGCGTCGAAGATATCGGCGCGGCGACCCGCTTCCTGTCGGAGCGCGGGCTCGGCGGTATCTATAATGTCACCGACGACCGGCCCGCCCCGCCGCAAGACGTGATCGTCGAGGCAGCCCGCCTGATGGGTGTCGAACCGCCACCGGAGCAGGCTTTTGAGACCGCCGAACTATCACCGATGGCGCGCTCCTTCTACGGCGAGAACAAACGCATCTCGAATGCGAAACTCAAGGCCACCGGCTTCCAATTCTCCTTCCCGAACTATCCCATGTCGCTTGCGCAATTGTGGCAGGACGGACGCTGGCGCGGCTAGAGCCTTTCCGGGTTAGTTTGCAGCATTCTGTTGGCTCAAACGGAGTCGGATGGTCGACCGGCCGGCGCGCGTCGTAGCCCAGCTCTACGGCCAAGCCGGCCGGTCGATCAGCCGGCCCGTTTCAGCCAACCCGAAGGGCCGGGCATCTTTGCGCCAGGACAAAGGCGATCGGCTCGACCGTACCAAGAGGTATGCCCTTCGCCAATCGCCTCTGTCCTGACGAAAACCTGCTCCGGCAGAATGCTTCAATCTAATCCGGAAAGGCTCTAGATCAGGCTGCTGTTTGCAAACGGGGATTACTCACCCAAAATGAGTAGGAAATTCCTACTTTCGCGCTTTGGTGGGACAATTTTCGCCGCATACTATGGTTAACGGCCTTTGAATTTGCCCAAATGTGGCAACAAATATGGCGAAATCGGAAAAATATTTTTGCGATTTTCGTGAACGCCAGGGCGTTAACTACTTCTTCGGAAAATTCATTCGTATTTTAACTGATTTCATTATGTTTTTTCCACATTGACGATTGCCGTCGATTTCTAAAATTTCGCCGACACGCTCACGCATGTTACAGATTGTAATATTCCGTGAACGATGGCGGCACTTTTTCGCCACTTTTTAACAGATTTAAGCCCCGCCGCCTGCAAGGGCGTGAGTTCAATAGTTGAGGGATACTCTGTTTTGAAGAAAATACGTCGTTCTATTATCGCCGCGGCAACTATTGCAGCCTGTTCTTCCATGCTTCCGGCGGAAGGTTTTGCTGGCAATGGTTGCGGCGGTGCTTCATGGTACGCACTTCGCTCCAAAACTGCTTCCGGGGAACGTATGAACCCTGCCATCTTGACTGCCGCACATCGTTCGCTTGCCTTCGGCACCAAGGTGAAAGTCACCAACCGCAACAATGGCCGCACCGTCGTCGTTCGCATCAACGATCGCGGTCCGTTCATCCGCGGCCGCGTGCTCGATCTGTCGCGCGCCGCCGCCCAGAATATCGGCATGGTGAGCTCCGGCACTGCGAAAGTCTGCTACCAGGTCATCAGCTGAGCCCAACCCTTGCTCTTGCCGTCAATCGTGGCTACCACGCGGTTGAGACTTGTGAACAATCCGCCCGCGACTGTCGCGCCTGTTGCGGATCATCGCACGCCACGGCAACAGGAGACATGTGAATGCGTTTGGGCGGCCGCCTCGAAGGGGCGATTTCTGTGCTCGCGGACATCGATGCCCGCAAGCGCCCTGTCGCCGACGCGCTGAAGGACTGGGGCCTTGCGCACCGCTTCGCCGGCTCCGGCGATCGTGCTGCGATCGGCAACATCGTCTATGACGCCCTGCGCATGCGGCTTTCCCATGCCTGGCTGATGGACGACGACAGTGCTCAGGCCATTGCCCACGCCGTCATGTTCCGCCAATGGGGTTTTACTCCAGACAGTCTTGCCACCGAACTGGCGGGTGACAAATTTGCGCCGGCGCCGCTTTCGGCCGAAGCCGTCTCCGCCTTTGAAAGCCGCTCGCTTGACGATGCGCCGCCGCATATCCGCGGTGATATTCCCGAATGGGTCCAATCCTCCTTCGAACAGGCCTTCGGCGCCGACTGGCTCGCCGAGGCACAGGCGCTTGCCGCCCGCCCGACGCTCGATCTGCGCGCCAACAGCCTCAAGGCGTCCCGCGACAAGGTCGTCAAGACGCTCGACAGGGTCGGCGCGCATGCAGCCAGGATCGCCCGCTACGGCATCCGGATTGCCGCCGGCGAAGGCGCCTCGCGTCTTCCCAACGTCACAGCCGAGCTTTCGTTCCAGAAAGGCTGGTTCGAAGTTCAGGACGAGGGATCGCAGATCGTCGCCGATCTGGTGCTGGCGAGCGACGGCGAGCAGGTTCTCGACTATTGCGCCGGCGGCGGTGGCAAGACGCTCGCCATGGCGGCGGCCATGCAGAACAAGGGGCAGGTTCACGCCTACGACGCCGACCGCAAACGGCTAGCGCCGATCATCGAACGGCTGAAGCGGGCGGGCACGCGCAATGTCCAGGTGCATGACGACGCCAGGGCGCTTTCCGGCCTTGCCGGGCGCTGCGACAAGGTGCTGGTCGATGCGCCTTGCACCGGCACCGGCACGTGGCGTCGCCGTCCCGATACGAAATGGCGGCTGACGGCAAAGAACCTCGACGAACGCACCGCCCAGCAACAGGATGCGCTGACGCAGGCGAGCGGCTTCGTCAAGTCAGGCGGCGAGCTGATCTACGTCACCTGCTCGGTACTGCCTCAGGAGAACGAGGAACAGGTGCGCCGCTTCACCGCCGACAATCCCGATTTTCAGATCGTCAGCGCCCTGCCCGCCTGGGATCAGCTCTTTGGAAAAGACACCCCGAGTCCGCATTCTTCCGACGGCCTGACTGTGACGCTGACGCCGGCCTCCACCGATACGGACGGCTTCTTCTTCTGCCGCATGCAGCGCAAGGGCTGAGACGGTCAGCCAGGGCCAATAGCGGATCGTGACGCCCGCGGCGGAATGACGCTGCGCAGGACGGCGAGACGGCGCAGATGCTGCCGACTTTTCAAACAGATGCCGTTCAAAAGGCGCGGCTTTGCCAACACCCGTCCATCCTTAAAACCATTCCAAACTAGAGCGTTTGACACCAGTTTACTTTTGCGCGAAGAGACGGAGCCCGATTAGACGGAAGATCCCGTCACAGGAGAGGATCATGAAGCTCAACCGCAAATTCCGCGCAGCCGTGCTGGCGATTGCCCCCGCCGCCCTGCTCGCCCTTCCCGCGCATGCCGAGACCGATGCTGCCGCCGTGGTGAAACACTATGCCGACGTGGCGCATGCGAAATACGAGGATTCGCTGACGACGGCAAAGGCGCTCGACGCCGCCATCGACGCCTTCCTGAAGGCGCCTGATGACGCGACGCTGAAAGCCGCCAGGGACGCCTGGATCAAGGCGCGCGTTCCCTACCAGCAGACGGAAGTCTATCGCTTCGGCAATCCGATCGTCGACGACTGGGAAGGCAAGGTCAACGCATGGCCCCTCGATGAAGGCCTGATCGACTATGTCGATGCCTCCTACGGCAGCGAGAGCGACGAAAATTCTCTCTATGTGGCCAATGTCATCGCCAACAAGACGATCAAGATCGACGGCAAGGATGTCGACGCTTCCAAGCTGACGCCGGAATTCCTCTCCGGCACGCTGGCCGAGGCCGGCGGCATCGAAGCCAATGTCGCGACCGGCTATCACGCCATCGAATTCCTGCTCTGGGGCCAGGATCTGAACGGCACGGGCCCCGGCGCCGGCGACCGCCCGGCAACGGATTACGACCTGAAGAACTGCACGCACGGCAATTGCGACCGCCGCGCCGAATATCTGAAGTCCGCCTCCACCCTGCTCGTCTCCGATCTCCAGGAAATGACCGACAACTGGACGCCGGATGGCGCTGCGACGAAGAACGTCGAAGCCGATCCGAAGGCCGGCCTGGTGGCGATCCTGACGGGCATGGGTTCACTGTCCTACGGCGAGCTTGCCGGCGAGCGCATGAAGCTCGGCCTGCTGCTGCACGATCCGGAAGAAGAACATGACTGCTTCTCCGACAATACCTACAACTCGCATCTCAATGACGCGATCGGCATCGCCGCCGCCTATACCGGCAACTATACCCGCGTCGACGGCACCAAGCTCAGCGGCCCGTCGCTGCACGATCTGGTGGCCGCCAAGGACAAGGCGCTCGATGCCGAAGTGGAAGGCAAGCTCAACAAGACGCTCGACGCGATGAACGCCATGGCTAAGCGCGGCGAGACGGTCGAGAAGTACGACCAGATGATCGGTGAAGGCAACAAGGAAGGCAACGCCGTCGTCCAGGCTGCCATCGACGGGCTGATCGACCAGACGAAATCGGTGCAGCGCGTTATTGCCGCACTCGATCTCGGTACGGTTCAGCTTGAAGGTTCCGACAGCTTGGATAATCCTAACGCCGTCTTCAAATAAGCAAAAAGGCGGGCCGCTTCGAAGCCGGAGCGGCCCGGACCCTGAAATGTCGCATGCCCCGGCCCGCCGATTGATCGCCAGCGCAGCCCTCTGCGCCACGCTTGCCGGTTTTTCCGCAGCCATCGCCGCCGGTTTCGATCTGCCGGCGAAACGCACCGATCTTTCCGAAACCGATCTGAAACGTGTCGCCGACGTGACCCGACCGACGGCGGATTTTTCCAAGGCAGAACAATACGAAGCGATGCAGGCGGGTGCGACCACCTCGATCGACCCTGTCACCGAGGATAGCTTCTCGCATATTTCGGCCAACATCCCCTTCGAGGAAGAGCAGAATTTCAAGCTCGGCAACGCGCTCTTCCGCAAGCTCTGGGTTTCCGCTCCCTCCTCGACGCAAGCCTCCGATGGTCTCGGGCCGCTGTTCAATGCCCGCTCCTGCATGAGCTGCCATGTCAATGATGGCCGCGGCAAACCGCCGGAAGGAGGCCCGAGCGCCACTTCGATGCTGCTGCGGCTTTCCCGCGCGGCCAGGACGCCGGCGGAAGAAAAGGCGATTGTGCAATCTGATGTCGTCAATTTCCCCGATCCGGTTTACGGCCACCAGCTGCAGGACCTCGCTGTTCCCGGCCTTGCCGCCGAAGGAAGGATGGCGATCAGCTACCAGGAAGAACCAGTGACGCTGAGCGACGGCGAGATCGTGTCGCTGCGCCGGCCGAGCTATGCGGTCGTCAATCCCGCCTACGGGCCGCTTGATCCGGCGACGACGATTTCGCCGCGTGTCGCCTCGGCGATGATCGGCCTCGGGCTGATCGAGGCCATTCCCGAGGCTGACATCCTGACCCATGCCGATCCCGACGATGCCGACGGCGACGGCATTTCGGGAAAGGCGGCGATCGTGCGCGATCATCGCAGCGGCAAGATTGCCCTCGGCCGGTTCGGCTGGAAGGCGCAGAACGCCACGGTGCGCGACCAGAGTGCCGATGCCTTCGCCAACGATATCGGCATCTCGACACCCGATCAGCCGAATGCGCAGGGCGACTGCACCAAGGCGGAAGAAAAGTGCCTTGCTATGCCGACCGGTGTGCAGAAACGTCTGGGCAAAGAAGAGGCGCCGGGTTCCATTCTCGACCTCGTGACCTTCTATTCCGAAAATCTCGCCGTCCCGGCGCGCCGCAAGGCGAGCTTTCCCGAGACGCTGCATGGCAAGCGGATCTTCTACGAAAGCGGCTGCATTTCCTGCCATGTGCCGAAGTTCGTCACCCGCCGCGATACGCCCGAAAAGGCCCAATCCTTCCAGCTGATCTGGCCCTATTCCGACTTCCTTCTGCACGATATGGGCGACGGCCTTGCCGACGGACAGCAGGTCGGTCTTGCAAGCGGACGTGAATGGCGCACGCCGCCGCTATGGGGTATAGGACTGACCCGGACTGTCAGCGGACACAGCTTTTTCCTGCATGACGGCCGTGCGCGGAGCCTCACCGAAGCGATCCTCTGGCATGGCGGCGAAGCTGAAAAGGCCCGCAACGCTTTCTCCTCCCTGTCTAAAGACGACAGGGTGGCCCTGATTACATTCCTGGAGTCACTTTGATGCGCCTTTGGCACCCCCTGCTCTGCCTCACTCTGATCGGCCTCGCCACATCGGCGGCCGCCCAGACCGCGGCTCCCCCGGCGGGGCTGAACGAGGATGCCGTTCCCGCCGTCATGCAGCGCGCCGTCGACGAGGTGATCCGCCCGGGCTATCGCAACATGCAGCAATCTGCCGCCCGGCTGACGACGGCGATGAAGGATCTTTGCGCCGACGGCACGCAACAGACGCTCGACAAGGCGAAATCCGCCTTCGACGATACGATCCGCTACTGGTCGATCGTCGAGATCGTCCAGACCGGACCCGTCATCCAGGACAATCTCTTCGAGCACATCCTGTTTTATCCCGACCGCAAGGGTGTCGGCCTCAAGCAGGTGCAGGCGCTGATCGCCAAGGCCGATCCGAAGGATGCGACAGTCGATGCGATCGCCGGCAAGAGCGTCGCTTTGCAGGGCCTGACGGCGCTGGAATATGTGCTCTACGGCAACGGCTCCAACGATCTCGTCGGCCAGAAAAATGGATTCCGCTGCCTTTACGGCCAGGCGGTTGCCGGCAATATCCAGCGTGAGGCCGGCGAAGTCGTCGCCGCCTGGGAAAAGCCCGACGGCGTGCAGGCGAGCTGGAAACATCCCGGACCGCAGAGCGACGATTTCATGGACAACAAGGAAGCGGTGACGGCGCTGCTCGGCATTCTCGTCCATGGTGCGGAGAATGTCCGCGACCAGCGGCTGGAGCAGTTCTACAAGGGCAAGGACAGCGCGCCGCGGCCGCGCATGGCGATCTACTGGCGCTCCAAAAATACCTGGAAATCCATGGCCGCCAATCTGGAGGGCCTGCGCACGCTCTGGCAGAAGGCCGGCATGGCCGAGCTTCTGCCGCCGGACAAGCAGCCGATCGCCGCCGCAATCGACGAAGACTTCAAATCGCTGCTCGACAGCGTGCCGAAGCTCAATCCCGACATCGACGTGGCGACAAGCGATGCGGAGAAGGCCAAGCTCGATACGCTGCTTGCCGAGAGCCGTGACCTGATCACCCGGATCAGCGACGAATATGGCGCAGCGATCGGTCTTTCGGCTGGCTTTTCCTTCTCGGACGGAGATTGAGACAATGATACGAAGTGCCGCGATCAACCGACGCAGTTTCGTCAAGGCAGCCGGCCTCGGCTTCCTTGCGGCCTTGACGCCACGGGCACTGATGGCCCTGGAGCGGACTGACGCGGTCTATGCCTCGGGCATTCGTACAGCCGACGGCTCCTTTGCCATTGCGACCGTGACCGAGCGCGGCGAGATCGTCGATCAGCTGGCGCTTCCCGCCCGCGCCCACGGCATGGCCTTCAGCGCTGCCACCGGCAAGACCGTCGCCTTCGCGCGCCGGCCCGGCACCTTTGCGATGGTCTTCGATCCCTGGAATAAAAGCGAGCCTGTTGTCATCAACTCCAGGGAGGACCGGCATTTCTACGGCCACGGCGCCTTTTCCCCCGATGGCCGCCTGCTCTATGCCAGCGAGAACGACTTCGACGGCAATCGCGGCATGATCGGCCTCTACGACGCCACCGACCGCTTCACCCGCATCGGCGAATTCGAGACCTACGGCATCGGTCCGCACGACATGACCGTGTCCGACGACGGGCGCCTTCTGATCGTCGCCAATGGCGGCATCGAGACACATCCGGATTTCGGCCGCACCAAGCTCAATCTCGGCGAGATGCAGCCGTCGCTGGCGCTGATCGATGCGGCGACCGGGGCGCTGGTCGAAAAACATGTGCTGCCGGCTGAATGGGCGGAACTCTCCACCCGCCACGTCGATCTCGACGGCGACGGCCGCATCTGGTTCGCCTGCCAGTATGAAGGCCACCGCAAGGATTTGCCGCCGCTTGTCGGCCATTTCGCCAAAGGCGAAGATCTCTCCTTCATCGATCTGCCGGAGGAGACGACGCGCCGGCTTGCCAACTACGTCGGGGCGATCGCCGTCAATCGCAGCGAGGGCCTCGTCGGCATCACCTCGCCAAAGGGCGGCGCCTCGGTGACCCTTGACGCAAAGTCGGGCAAGGTGCTGGCCGAGACCGTCGTTCCCGATGCGGCGGGCATCGCCCCGGCAAGAAGCGGCTTTGCCGTTTCTTCCTATGATGGCGATTTCCTGTCGACCCGCAGCGACGTCGCCTGGGATCAGCACATCGTGCGGATCTAAATCAGAGAAGCGCAATTCCGGACGCGAAACCGCTGCACACTTTTGCTGGCATTGCTTTAGCCGGCGCGCGAATAGGCTTTCTGCTCGGCGCTGACGCTCGATGCCGCGGCCCTGGACGCGTCGTGCAGCCATTCGTTTCCCCGCACCGCCAAGTCCTTCAGGATCGCCGCAACCGCCGCCGCATCGTTGGAATGGCAATTGGCGATCTCGAAGCCCATCAGTTCCAGCATCGTCGGCGAAAGCAGGATCTCGGGATGCCGGGCGATTTCGATTTTGCAGCTGTTCGGCGAGAGCCTGCGCACGAGGATGCGGCCGGAGACCCGGTAGTGAGGATCGGCTGAGCGCGCCCGTCCATTGGCGATCTCGTCCGCATGGATCGCCACGTCCTGCTTCCTCTGGCGAAGCGACCAGACGGACGGCAGCAGCGCCTTTGCCTCGCGCAGCACCGGCCCACCCTGCCACTCGGCATAGGCGACGAAACGCGGCCGGCCGAGACTGCCGGTGCCGCCGCTGCGCGGCTTCGGCACGAAGGGCCCTGTCCCGGACGGCAGCGCGCCTGTGAGCGCCATGACATAGGCTGATGGTGGCGGCTTGCTGCCGGGACGCAACATTTCGTATTTCTCCCAGAATTCCCGGCGTTCGGAATTTGGCAGCATCAGCGCCTTGCGCAGCCATTTGTGGTCGCGCTCGAGGATGACGGGCAATGGATTTTCAAGGCCCCTGCGATAGCCGCTCAAGATCAATTCGCCGATCATGCGAGCCGAGGGACCGTCGTCGCCGCGGGCCAGGATGGCGCTTGCCGCAAGACGAACGAGATCAAATGCATAGGGCATCACCGCCGCGTCGTCGAAATCATTGACGCCCCAGACGAGCCGGCCTTCGACATCTCGCCAGGTGCCGAAATTCTCCAGATGCGTATCGCCGATCGCCAGCACCTCAGGCGCGCCTGACAGTTCCGGGCAGATATCGAGGATGATCTCGCACCAGCGCCAATAGGTGGCGCGCAGGAAGACGAAATCCCCGCTTCGCATCTTCTCGTGCTTCTCGCGCAGATCGTCCTTGACGAGATCGTCGCCGAGTTCGCCGGCCAGCCAAGTCTCGAAATTCCGGACCGATTGCGATATCGTCGTCATGCCGGCGCTCCATCATTTCGCGATCCGATGCGGAGAATACGCGCACCGCGCGAAGGTGCAATCGTCTTCGCATCGGATCGCCACAATCCAGCGGTACTGGCCAGCGGTACTGGGCAGCCGTACCGACTTGCACGGCAAGGGAAAGGTGAAAGGTTGCCCCGGCGACACGGACGCAGCTTTCCATCGCCGCCCGGACCGATTTCAGCAATGTCCAGCTTGTCGAATCCGGCGCACCATGCCACTTTCGCGGCTGCAAGAGGGGCAGACATGAGCGAGACTGACAGGGGCGATTTCCGCGCGCGAATTCGCCGCAATTTTGCGCGGCAGGCGGCGATGGAGACGATCGGCGCGGAGTTGACGCGCGTCGAGCACGGCGTCGTCGAGATCGAGCTTCCCTTCGACGTCAAACTGACACAGCAGCACGGCATCCTGCATGCGGGCATCATTTCCGCGGCGCTCGATTCGGCCTGCGGCTTTGCGGCCTACAGCGTCATCGACCCCGAAGCCTCGATCCTGACGATCGAGTTCAAGGTCAATCTCATGTCGCCGGGGCGTGGCGATCGTTTCCTGTTTCGCGGGGAAATCACCAAACCCGGCTCCACCATCATCGTCGCCGACGGGCGAGGCTACGCGATCAGCGACGGGCCGGCCAAACTCATCGCCTCCATGACCGGAACGATGATGGTGATCCGCGGTAGGGAAGGAATAACGGGATGAAGTTCGAACTGAAATCGGTCGCGGGGAAATCCATCCTGTTCGTCATGGCGGCCGAGGCCGAATACGGTCCCTTCCTGCGTTCGCGCATCGAACCTTTGATGACCGGCGTCGGCCCGGTCGAGGCGGCGGTGGCGCTGACCAAGGCGCTGGGGCGGCTGGATGCCGCCGACGACCTGCCCGATCTCGTCGTTTCGCTCGGCTCAGCCGGCTCGGCGAAACTGGAGCAGACCGAAATCTATCAGGTCACCTCGGTTTCCTACCGCGACATGGACGCCTCGCCGCTCGGTTTCGAAAAGGGCAAGACCCCCTTCCTCGACCTGCCCGCGGTGCTCGAGCTGCCGTTGCGCATTCCCGGCATTCCGGAAGCAAGCCTTTCCACCGGCGGCAACGTCATCTCGGGTGCTGCCTATACCAATATCGACGCCGACATGGTCGACATGGAGACCTTTGCGGTGCTGCGCGCCTGCCAGGGCTACAAGCTGCCGCTGATCGGCCTTCGCGGCATTTCCGACGGCGCAGTCGAACTGCAGCATATTTCCGGCTGGACCGAATATCTGCATATCGTCGACCGCAAGCTCTCCTACGGCGTCGACAGCCTGTTCACGGCGCTGGAGGACGGCGTTTTCTGGTTCTAGGCTTAAATTCTGGGACAATCGGAACAATAAAAACCCGATGCCGCCGATTTCCCGCATTGCAAGGCGAAGCGCTTTTCATTAAAGCCTCGCCATGACCCAGACAGCACATCCCGACTCCGTTCTCATCGTCGATTTCGGCAGCCAGGTGACCCAGCTCATCGCACGGCGTGTGCGCGAGGCTGGCGTCTATTGCGAGATCGTTCCCTTTCAATCGGCCGAAGAGGGCTTCCAGCGCCTGCAGCCCAAGGCCGTGATCCTGTCCGGCAGCCCGGCTTCGACGGTGGACGAGGGATCGCCGCGAGCGCCTGACATCATCTTCGACAGCGGCTTGCCGGTCTTCGGCATCTGCTACGGCCAGCAGACGATGTGCATGCAGCTCGGCGGCAAGGTCGAGAGCGGCCATCACCGCGAATTCGGCCGCGCCTTCCTCGATGTCGACAAGGATTGCCAGCTGTTCGAGGGCCTCTGGTCCTCCGGGTCTCGTCATCAGGTCTGGATGAGCCATGGCGACCGCGTCACGGCGCTGCCGGATGGTTTCGAGGTGGTCGCCACCTCCTCCAACGCGCCCTACGCCTTCATCGCCGACGAGAAGCGCAAATATTACGGCGTGCAGTTCCATCCCGAGGTTGTGCATACGCCCGATGGGGCCAAGCTGATCGGCAACTTCATTCACAACATTGCCGGCATTAGGGGTGACTGGTCGATGTCGGCCTATCGCCAGAAAGCGGTCGAGCAGATCCGCGAGCAGGTGGGCGACAAGCGCGTCATCTGCGCGCTTTCGGGCGGCGTCGACAGTTCGGTCGCAGCCCTGTTGATCCATGAGGCCGTCGGCGACCAATTGACCTGCATCCTCGTCGACCACGGGCTGATGCGCAAGGACGAGGCGGCAAACGTCGTCGCCATGTTCCGCGAGCACTACAATCTGCATCTCTTGCATGTCGATGCCTCCGATCGCTTCATCGGCGAGCTCGAAGGCGTCAGCGACCCGGAAACCAAGCGCAAGATCATCGGCCGGCTGTTCATCGAGACCTTCGAGGAAGAGGCCAAGAAGCTCGGCGGCGCCGATTTCCTCGGCCAGGGCACGCTTTATCCCGACGTGATCGAGAGCGTCTCCTTCACCGGCGGCCCGTCGGTGACGATCAAATCGCACCACAATGTCGGCGGCCTGCCGGAGCGCATGAAGATGCAGCTCGTCGAGCCGCTGCGCGAACTCTTCAAGGACGAGGTGCGCGCGCTCGGCCGCGAACTCGGCCTGCCCGACAGCTTCATCGGCCGCCACCCGTTCCCAGGCCCCGGCCTTGCCATCCGCTGCCCCGGCGGCATCACCCGCGAAAAGCTGGAGATCCTGCGCGAGGCCGATGCGATCTACCTCGACGAAATCCGCAAGGCCGGCCTCTACGACGCCATCTGGCAGGCCTTCGCCGTGCTGCTTCCCGTCCAGACGGTCGGCGTCATGGGCGACGGGCGCACCTATGAATTCGTCTGTGCGCTGCGCGCCGTCACCTCGGTCGACGGCATGACGGCGGATTTCTACCACTACGACATGGAATTCCTCGGCCGCGCCGCCACCCGCATCATCAACGAGGTGCGCGGCATCAACCGCGTGGTCTACGACGTCACGTCGAAGCCGCCCGGTACCATTGAGTGGGAGTGATGCCGAGCCGATCCGACCGCCGCCAAATTGCTTCGGGAAACGGGACGACTTCTCCATGACAACCGGCAACCGCATCGTGCTTTCCAGCGATCACGCCGCCATTCAGCTCCGACAGACCATTGCCGCTCATATCGCGGCGCAGGGCTGGGTGGTGGTCGACATCGGGCCGACGACGCCGGAGAGCACACATTATCCTGAGCACGGCGAGGCGGCGGCGCGGCTCGTCGCCTCCGGCGATTGCCGGTTTGGCATCATCCTATGCGGCACCGGCCAGGGCATCATGATGGCGGCGAACAAGGTAAAGGGCATCCGTTGCGGCGTCTGCGCCGACACATTCTCAGCCCGCATGATTCGCCAGCACAACGATGCCAACATGCTGTCGATCGGCGTGCGCGTAGTGGGCGAAGGGCTGGCGCTCGATATCGTCGATGCGTTCCTGACCGCCCAATTCGAGGGCGGCCGGCATGCGACGCGGGTGGAGATGATCGGGGCACTGGAAGGGTAGCGCTTTTTTGCTTCTTCCTTGGAAGAAGATGCTTTCAGGACCCACCCCCGGTGCTATTTCAGCGGCAGAAACAGGTCCGCCACCGCCTCATGCTCCGGCACTTCGGGGAAGAAGCTCAGCCGCTGGCAATAGATCGGGAAGTCGCGTGCTTCTTCGCCGCTGGCCGGAAGCCAGTTGCGATAAAGATAGAGCGCGGCAGGCTCCAGATTGTCGGTGTTGCCGACGACACGCAGCACCGCGCAGCGTCCGCCAGGAATCACGCCGGCTTTGACCTCTCCGCCGTCCGCCTCGATCGGTTGGCCGGTCCCGACACAAAGATCCACGCTGTAATCGGCAGGCGACGCAGGGCGCCGCTCGGAACGCCAGACATTGAAGGTCGGACTTGTTCTGGGATGCAGGCCAGCGGCCGTGCGCCAGGCGATGAACCGCTGGATGGTGGCGCCGAGCGTCGCCGGGTCGCCCCGGTGCTCCATGATCGCCACCGGCGTGGGAGGCACATCGCGAATCGTCACATCGTCCGTGGTAAAAGTCTTTTGCATGAGCTTGCTCCTTGCGTTGTCGAGAGGCCCGAAGGCCGCAAGCCACGGCTCCCAGTCGGGAGACTTCCGGAACGACGAAGGCGATTGCCCGAACCGTTGCCGAAAGGCGCGGGCGAAGGCATCCGGTGCGTTGTAACCGGCATCCATCGCTATCTCGGTGACGCTTTGGGCGTCCCTGTAGGCCAGCCGGTGCGAAGCGCGCTTCAGCCGGGCAAGCTTGACATAGCGATGCACTGACAATCCGAAGGTCGCCGCAAACTGCCGGTGGAAATGAAACTTCGAAAAGGCCGCAACACGGCTCACCGTTTCCAGGTCCAGATCACAGTCGAGATGCCGGTCGATATAGTCCAGCACCCGCCGCATCCGGGCCTGATAGTTTTGAAGCGTCGCCTTCATCGTCCCTCCTCCGTGGCGGCTCCATCTAGCCGCTGACGGCCATGAGGTGCTCGACCGATCTTGCGGTTTGGCATGGACTAGCGAAAACTTCCAACGACCGCTTACACGCAAGTCTTATCTAGGGCAGACGGCAATAATGATCATGAGCTGTCGGACCTTGTCGATCTGGCGCTTCCTAGGGCGAGCGCGGCCACGAAGGCCTTTCCGGGTGGCGCGGTGGCACAGATCCATCGGCCGGCGTGAGAGGTCGCCGAATATCTTGCGGTGCTCGCATCGGACTGCTATTCGCATTTAAGTCTTAGAGGAGAATGCCTTTGTTTGCCGTCGCAACGATCCAGAACTCACCGGCTGTGGCGGCAGGGATGAAGGCGCTCGGCATCGTGACCGAGAGCTGATCCTCACTCTATCGCTCGGCCTTAGCGCGCCCAATGCTGGCGCATGTCTAATGTCGAGAAGACCATGATCATCGAACTAACCACTCATGACTTCGAAGCGCTGCTGAAGGGCATTGCGCCCCGTCATCTGCGCCTTGTCCCGGACAGTGCGATTGCGCCTCCGGAGATACTGGGGATGTTGAACCGCCTCGCGACGGAGATAAACGCTGAATTTTCGCCGTCGGCCTGGATGATCGTCGAGGATGGCGAGATCGTCGGCCTCTGCTCCATCGTTCGGGTTCCGCAAGATGGAAACATCCATATCGGCTATGGGGTTGCGCCGTCCCGCCAGGGTCTTGGATCCACCACGCGGGCCATTGCGCAATTGCTGGAGTGGGCGTGGAACGACCCTCGCGTGGCGCTGATCTCTGCAGAGACCGGGTTGGAGAATATCGCCTCACAGCGTGTCCTCCAACGCAATGGATTCATCCGCACCGGCGAGCGTATCGATGCCGAAGACGGTCCGTTGATTTGTTGGGAAGCAGTGACGGGCTAGGTTTGCAGAATAAGCCCGCATAGGAACGACCGGCCGAGGTTCAGTTACCTCGGCCGGCGATCCTGAGCCGGCCTCAGCGGCCGTAGGTGACCTCGACGGAAGCCTTGTCGAGCGTGTTTGCCCGGACATAGAAGCCAACCATGGCGGCCGGCGCCGTATCGGGAAGCGGGAGCTTGTCGACCGAGAGCGCGTAGACGGTGAACTGGTAGTGGTGCGGCTTGTCGCCGGCCGGCGGGCATGCGCCGCCATAGCCTGATGTCCCAAAGTCGGTGTGACCTTCGATAGTGCCGACGGGAAGCTTTTTGTCACCGCTGGCGCCGGTGGCGATCTCCGAGGCATTTGCGGGAATGTTGAACACCGACCAATGCCACCAGCCCGAGCCGGTCGGCGCATCCGGATCGTAAGCCATGATGGCGAAGCTCTTGGTTCCCTGAGGAGCGCCCGACCAGGTCAGTTCCGGCGAGACGTTTTTGCCCGAGCAGCCGAAGCTGTTGAAGACCTGCGCATCGGCCATCGCCTTGCCGGGGGTCAAGTCCTTCGAGGTGAGCTTCATTTCGGCCTGTGCGGCCGTTGCGCCGAAGATGGAGGCGGCGAGAAGTGCTGCTGTGATAAAACGCATGCTGTTTTCCTGCGGTTGATGATGCAGGAAATCTATCGTCACCGAACAAGCGCATCTGCCCCGCTATGCTCAACTTCTGCCCCGATCCGCTCAAAACGCTCGGAGCCGCCGCGCACATGGCGTGGATTGACGCCAAACCGCTCCTTGAACCGCGCCGCGAATTGAGACGGCGAATCGTAACCGACCTCAAAGGCAATCTGCGCCATCGGCAGGGTTGTGGTTTGAATGAGGCCCAAGGCGCGGTTCATCCTTGTATCGCTCAGGATCTCACTGAAGCCGGTGTTCTCGGCGGCCAGTTTGCGCCTCAGCGTCGCTTCGCTCATGTTGAACGAGCGCGCCGCCTGCCGGAGCGTCCAAGCAAAGGCCGTATCGCTTTCGATCATCTGCCGCAGCCGATCCTCGATCCGAGGACTTTGCTTTTGGCCGAGCACCGCTCCGCAGAGCGCAAACCAGGTGATCAGCTCCATCAAACGAGCCTTGGCAATCGCGCCGGGAAGCCTCGTCAGATTGCCGGGCTGACAGCAATAGTCAAACAATGCCGCGGCTTCCTCCGGCAGCTTCGAGGTGCCTGCCGGTACAGGCCTCGATGGAACGGCGATCGATCCCATCCTGCTGTAGGCTTCCTCGAAGAGCTGGCGCGGAACGGGAAGTGCCAGGGTCTGATACTTCTGCGGCGCCTTGGGAATGTTCTCCATCGTCAGGGGACGATAGTCGGGCAGCAAGCCATAGGCGCCCGCCTCGAGGCGCAGAGCCTTATCATCGGCCATGACGATCTTCGTTCCCGATTGCACCTGTATCAACAGGGGGCTGGTGTTGACGAGCCGAAAGAAACAGGCGCGCCCGCCCTGGCGGATCAAGGCTCTGGTCGGAACGGGAAAGACGTCGTCCAGCATATGTTCTCCGACAATGGGGTGGATCAGAGCGGCAACCGGGAGAGCCGGCATGAAGACGACCGCTGATCCGCGAGGCTCGGGAATACCAGAACCCAGTGCCGTGGGCAATCTTCAGCCACAGGCTACAGACTACAGACTACAGACTATGTAAATCGCCTCTCGGACGGCTGCTGCTGGCATCCGCGATAGTTCTTGAATAACGAAAGCGATACACCTATCTTACTTTCGTCTTACCAAGAAAGGCAAAAGATGACACGGGCTGAAAGCCTCATTACCACCGTCTCCACCAAGGGACAGGTCATTCTTCCCAAAGCCGTGCGCCAACGGCGGGAGTGGGCGGCTGGAACGCGCCTGATTGTCGAGGAAACCGCGGAAGGGGTGCTGCTGAAGCAGGCCCCTGCCTTTGCGCCGACAGACCCAAGCGATGTCTTCGGCATGCTTCCCTTCAGCGGCGAGCCCAAAACACTTGATGATATGGAAGACGGCCTATTGGCCGAGGCCCGCCGCCGTCATGATCGCGATTGATACCAATCTCGTCGTCCGATATCTCACGGGCGATCATCCGGAACAATCTGTCCGCGCCCGTGACATCATTGACGGACAGGCCGTTTTTGTCGCCGTGACAGTGGTGCTGGAGGCCGAATGGGTGCTGCGCAGCGTCTATGGCTACAGCAGTGCAGAGGTCGCGCGTGCCCTTCGCGCCTTTGGCGGGCTGTCCACGGTGACGATCGAGGATTCTGCAATCGTTGCTCTTGCCTTCGCTCTCACTGAGAACGGAATGGATTTTGCCGATGCGTTGCACCTGACCAAAGCGGCCCATTGCGAAGAGTTCGTTACCTTTGACCGCAAATTTATGAAAGCAGCCCAAGCGGCAGGCTTCGAGACGGTGCGGGAAGCCTGAGGGGGCGCAGACCGCATTACCGCCTACGGGACCTGCCGATATAATCGACCAATGCGCGCAGCTTCAGTGGCTGCCTCTGGCGCCTGGGATAGTAGAGATAGAAGCCCGGAAAGGGCGGACAGAAACCCTCCAGCAGCGGCACGAGTTCGCCGCGTTCCACATAGGACTGGAAGGTTTCCACCATGCCGAAGGTGATGCCGGCTCCGGCGCAGGCCATGCGGATCATCATTCCCATGTCGTTGGTGGTGACGGCGGGGTCGACCGCGACGTCGAAATCGCGATCGTTTTCGGTGAACTCCCAGCGATAGGGTGCGGTATCCGGGCGCGGCCGCCAACCGATGCAGGCGTGATCCTGCAGTTCGCGGGGATGGCGGGGATGGCCGCGGCGCTCGAGATAGCTGGGGGATGCGGCCGCACATTGTCGCTGCTCTTCGGAGACGGAGATTGCAATCATATCCTGTTCGATCACTTCGCCCAGCCGGACGCCGGCGTCGAAGCCGGCCTCGACGATATCGAATGCGTCATCGGTGATGGTGATATCGAGTTTGATCTCGGGGCAGGCTTCCATGAAACCGGCCAGCAACGTGCCGGACAGGAAGTTCTCGGCGATCGAGGACACGGTGATCCTCAGCAAGCCGCTCGGGCGGACCTGCATTTCCCGGATCGTTTGCATCGCATCCTTGACCTGGCGGACCGATGGCCGAACCGCGTCGAAAAACACCTCGCCGGCCTCCGTCAGGCTGACGCTGCGCGTCGTGCGCTGGACCAGGGCAACGCCGACCCGATCCTCCAGGCGCTGCAGGGCCTGGCTGACGGCGGAGCGGGTGACGCCAAGCCGCTCGCCGGCGAGCCGGAAGTTCCGCGCCTCCGCCACCGCAAGAAAGACTGAAATGCCTTCGAGATCATCCGCCATTGGTTAGCATATCTAACCAAGGCATCCTGGATTGGCAACTTAATCGCCGGAGGTGAGGGCGCTATCTTTCAAGTCGCGGTCAACGGAGGCTTCGAGAGGAAGATCGATGCGCAACATTTCCAACAGTCCTGTTCTGCATTTTTTCGCCGCAACCACCTTAGCCGGCACGCCGATCGGTTCGTCCGCCGCCGATGCCGTGAACGGCCGAGACTCTCGGCAGTCACAAATAAGCGAGAACAGAATGCAACAGCATCCCTATGTCGGCATGTGGGTGACGGATGACGGCCGCGTCCGCCACGAACTTCTGCCCAATGGCCGTTACGACGAAGCCCGCGGCAGCCGGGAGAGCGCCTATCGAGGGCGCTACGAAGTCACCGGCAGCCACATCGAATATTGGGACGACACCCGCTTCACCGCCGATGGCGATTTCGTCGACGGCAATACCCTCCATCATGGCGGCATGGTGCTCCGGCGCAGATGACGTGCCGCCATGACGGCGCGCAAATTTCGACGCCTGGGCGGAGACGACGCTCAGCGCCGATTTCCCAAGCTGACCGCCACGAAAACCTCAATCTAATGGAGCTTGAAATGTCTGATATCGACGGAAAAGTCATTGCCATCACCGGGGCCAGCAGCGGCATCGGAGAGGCTACGGCCAAGGTGCTGGCTGCGGCCGGCGCGCATATCGTGATCGGCGCACGCCGCACCGATCGCCTGGAGGAACTTGCCGGCGACATCGCCGCAAAGGGCGGGACGGTGCGCCTGCGACAGCTTGACGTCACCGAACGTTCGCAAGTGGAGGCCTTCGCAGGTTTTGCCAGATCCGAATTCGGACGGCTGGATGTGATCGTCAACAATGCCGGCGTCATGCCGCTCTCGCCGCTCGAGGCCCTCAAGGTCGACGAATGGGACCGGATGGTCGACGTCAACATCAAGGGCGTTCTCTACGGCATCGCGGCGGCGCTTCCGATCATGAAAGCGCAGGGATCAGGGCAGATCATCAACCTGTCTTCGATCGGCGGCCACAGCGTCTCTCCGACGGCTGCCGTCTATTGCGCGACGAAATTCGCGGTGCGGGCGATTTCGGACGGATTGCGACAGGAGACCGATCGCATCCGCGTCACCGTCATTTCCCCCGGCACGACGACATCTGAACTGGCCGAGACTATTACCGATCCGATGGCGCGGGACGCGATGAAGGCTTTCAGAGCGATCACGATCAGCCCGGAGGCGATTGCCAATTCGATCCTCTACGCCATCAGCCAGCCTGATGACGTCGATGTCAGCGAGATCATCATCCGGCCGACAGCCAGCCCGCATTGAGGGCCAGCGTCCCGTCGCCGCCTAAAAACCCAGCGACTGCTGGGCGGGCGGTGGCGGTGCGAGGTTGACGCCTTCGAGTTCCAGCATGCGGGCCTTCGATGTCGAACCGCCGGGAGCGGAGAAGCCGCCGATCTTGCCGCCGGCAGCCAGCACCCGGTGACAGGGAATGATCAGAGCGACCGGGTTTTTCGCCATCGCCTGGCCGACGTCGCGGGCGGCTTCCGGCCCGGCGCCGAGTTCTTTCGCCAGGGCGCCGTAAGTGGTGGTGCGGCCCCAGCCAACCCGCCGTGCCGCCGCATAAATATCCCGGAAGAAGGCATCCTGGCCGGCAAGATCGAGTTCGACGCCGGAAAAATCCGTCTCCTCGCCCTGGAAATAGCGCTTCACGGCGGCAACTGTCTCGAGCACAGCGGGCGTCGGCGCGCCGGGTTCGGCATCCGGCAAGCGGCGCAGCAGCAGCCGTTCGGTCGCTTCCGCTGATTTGGTCGGCAGTTGGAAGCGGGCGATGCCGGCGTCGCTCCAGGCAATGCCGCAGAAACCGCCCGCGGTTTCGAAGATGAGATAGTGGTGCGTCGTCTCAGCCATGACACAGCCTCCGCGTTTTCGATTGCCATCAAAATCGTATGGGATGGCCGCTGTTTCAACCCGTTTCTTGCGCGCGCTGGACTTTTAGAAAGTCCGCTTCATCCGGCGCCGAGGCAATGGTTCGGATGAATTTAACGCCACGCGTATCGGGAAATTATGTTCTCTTTTTGTTCTTGATGTGTCGCCCTGTCAGGAATATCCTTCATCGCATTTTGAAACCGACGAGGCGGGTCATGACGACCCTGAGGGCCTATGAACCAGATTTCCCTCGATTTCGGGTACGACAAAAACCGTCGGGCGCGGCCGGGCGAAAGCCACGTCAGCGGACATCGGCTCTTCTTCGCCCTCTGCGCTCCCGATGCCGTCGAGCAGCAGGCGGCCAAGATCGCCGATGACTACGGCAAAGCTTTCTCTCTTTCCGCAAAACCACGCCTGACGACGCTGCACATGACGATCATCGGCATCGATGACTATGAAGAATTACCGGAGGACGCGGTCTTTGCGGCGCGCCAGGCCGGCGCGACGGTGGAGAGCGCACCGATCACGATCACCTTCGACAGGATCATGAGTTTCAAGCGGGAGGGCAAGGCGCGGCCGCTCGTGCTTTGCGGTGAAGGCGGACGAAAGCCGCTCACACGGCTGCATGTCCAACTCGGTGTCGGCATGCACAATGCCGGATTGCAGCACAATATAAGCCGGGATTTCACGCCACATATGACGCTGCTCTACGACCGCAAGGCCGTGCCGCCGACAAGCCTCGGCAGACCGGTTTCATGGACGGCCGCCGAATTCCTGCTCGTCCACAGTGTTCTCGGAAAGACCGAACATCGGATCATCGATCGCTGGCCGCTGCTCGGCTGAGGGCAATGATGGGGATCGCGGCTTGCGCTTGCCCGATTTCCGCGCATAAAGCTCTGAAGGCCTGTTCCGGCATGGATGCAAACGGGAGCGAAAGCGGCATGGACATTTCAGAGATCATCATCCCGGGCGATACGCCGGGAACGGAGTGGCGGCTGCCGGTGCTGCGCTTTACGGGCCGCGATGCGAAGGCGCCGAAGACCTATATCCAGGCGGCACTTCATGCCGGTGAGCTGCCGGGAACGGTGCTCCTGCATTTCCTCTGCGAGCGGCTGCGGCAGGCAGAAAGCCAGGACGGGATCGCCGGCGATATCACCATTGTGCCGCAGGCCAATCCGATCGGTGCGGCGCAGTCGCATTTCGGCGAATTGCAGGGCCGTTTCGACTTGGGTTCACGCACCAATTTCAACCGGGATTTCCCGCTGATCTCCCTTGTCGATCGGGCCTTGTTGATCGAGGACCTCGACGATTATCCGGCTACCGACAGATTGAAGCGGCAGCTGCTGCATATGGCGCTCGGCGCCGATCTCGTGCTCGACCTGCATTGCGACGACGAATCCCTGCAATATGCCTATATCGACGAGGCCTTCTGGCCTGAGGCGGCCGATCTCGCCGCCGCGCTCGACATGGAGGCCGTGCTGCTTTCGGATGGCGAAAGCTCGGCCTTCGAGGAGTCCGTCGGTTTCGCATGGAAGTATCAGGTTCCCGGCGAACGCCAGTCCCGATTGCCCGGCAAACTCTCCGTCACCGTCGAGCTGCGCGGCAAACGCGATGTCGATCCGGTGCTGGCGAAAAGGGATGCGGACGGGCTCTGGCGCTTCCTGGCGGCACGGGGGATCGTCGGCGACGGGAAACAAGGGTCAACGGCATTTTCCGGGCCGGCCGTGCCGCTCGACAATGTCGAGATCATTCGCGCCGGAGGAGGTGGCGCCGTGCTCTTCCATCGCAATATCGGCGAGAGGGTTGCGGAAGGCGATCTTCTTGCGACGATCGTCGCCCGGCCGGGGCAGCCGGGTGGCAGCATCGAGCTCACCGCGCCGCAGGACGGGCTGATCCTGACCCGAACCTCCGACCGGCTGGTGCGGCGGCGCGGCGACCTGATGAAGATCGCCTGCGAGAACCCAAGCCAGGCGGCGCGCAAGGCCGGGGCGCTGGAGAATTAAGCGGGGCGGTTTTGCCTGCCGCGATCATCGGCGCGCGGGGGATAAATCGTCGCACGGCGTTTGCGCCGACCGGCCTGCATGTTATCCCGCTGTCATCACAGGGAGATCGTTCGGGCATGGCCGTCACCATCTATGGCATCAAGAATTGCGACACGATGAAGAAGGCCCGCAGCTGGCTGGAAGAACATAGCGTCGCCTATGAGTTTCACGATTATAAGGCGCTCGGTATCGACCGTGCCCATCTCGAAGCCTGGATCGACAAGGCCGGCCTCGATACCGTGCTCAACCGCGCCGGCACCACCTTCCGCAAACTGCCCGATGCCGAGCGTGAGAACCTGACCCGGGAAAAGGCGATCGCCCTGATGCTCGACCAGCCGTCGATGATCAAGCGGCCGGTGCTGGAGGCTAGAGGCAAGCTGCTGGTCGGCTTCAAGCCGGAGATTTACGCCGGTACGTTCGGCGGCTGACAGACGGCTCGCTGAGCTCAGGGGGAGAGATGTCCAAGACCACGCGCGCGACACAGCTTCTTTCGCAGGCAGGTATCGCCTTCACGGTCCATGCCTATGATTACGATCCCAATGCCGAGCGCGTCGGGCTGCAGGCGGCCGAAGCGCTCGGCGAGGCGCCGCACCGGGTGCTGAAGACGCTGATGGCGGAGGTGGACGGCAAACCGGTCTGCGTCGTCGTACCGTCGGACCGCGAGGTCAGCATGAAGAAGCTCGCCAACGCCTTTCACGGCAAATCGGCCAACATGATGAAGCCCGCCGATGCCGAGCGGTTGACAGGTTATCATGTCGGCGGCATCAGCCCGTTCGGCCAGAAGAAGACGGTGCCGACGGCGATCGAGGAAGCCGCCCTTGCCGAGCCGCTGGTCTTCATCAATGGCGGGCAGCGCGGGCTGCAGGTGCGGATCGATCCGAAGGATGCGTTGACGGTGCTCAAGGCCGTCGCCGCGCCGCTGATTGCCTGATCAGAACAGGATGCCGATGCTCTGGCGATTGAAACTATAAGAAGCGGTCGAGCAGGCCGGCGATCGTCTTCGCCTCGCTTTCGGCAAGCCTGCAGCCGATATGGGTCTCGATCGATCTGGCATAGACGGCCCACATGCGCTCGCGAAGCTTTCGGCCGGCATCCGTCATCACCACCCAGCGGCCGCGGCCATCGCTGGCGAAGGTTTCGCGCCGGACCAGGCCCTCGCTTTCCAGCCGGTCGATCAGCCGGGAAAGATTATACTGCGCCAGCAAGGTCCGCTCCTCGATCTCGTAGGGGCGCAGCCTGCCGTCTTCCGAGCGCGCCAATTCCCACAGCACGTCGTACCAGGCAAGCGGCGGGAGGCCTGCCGCTTTCAGGTCGGCTTCAATCGCGCCAAGCAAGCGCTCGCGGGCGCGCATGATGCTCGTCCAGGCAGAGGTGACAGCTTCGCTCGGATTCGGCGTTTTTTCGGACATAAATGCAATTACATCTACCTTGAATTCAGCCGCAAGTGATATTACATGCAATTACATCTATTATCATCCCGTGGAGACCGCCATGAGCAAGCTTACTCTCGTCAGCCATCACCTCTGCCCCTATGTGCAGCGTTCCGCGATCGCGCTTCTCGAAAAGGGCGTGCCCTTCGAACGCATCAACATCGATCTTGCCGACAAGCCGGACTGGTTCCTGAAGATCTCTCCGCTCGGAAAGGTACCGCTGCTCAGGATCGAAGAGGAGGACGGCAGCGAGGCCGTGCTGTTCGAAAGCAGCGTCATCTGCGAATATCTCGAGGAAACGCAGATTGGCGTCGCCTTGCATCCCAAAGACGCGCTGACGCGTGCCCGCCATCGCGGCTGGATGGAATTCGGCTCGTCCGTGCTTTCCGATCTCTGGGGCTATGAAACGGCCGAGGATGCCTCGCAGCTGGAAATCAAACGCAAGGCGCTCATCGCCAAATTCGCGACAATCGAGACGGTGCTGACGGACGGGCCTTATTTCGCCGGCAACGGCTTCAGCCTGGTCGACGCCGTGTTCGCGCCGGTCTTTCGTTATTTCGATCTCTTCGACACGCTCGGCGACAGCGGCATCTTCGAAGGGCTGGAGCGGGTGAGGCACTGGCGCAAGGCGCTGTCCGAACGGGCAAGCGTCAAGGCCGCCGTCAGTGCGGACTACCCGCAGCGGCTGGTCGAATTCCTCGAAAAGCATAACTCGATCCTGCTCAGGCTGGAGGCGGCCGCCTGAAGCCCGCGCTGCGGCCGGACGTCCATCCGACCGCTTGCAATTTGGCGGCGATACGCTTCATTTTCGCCGCAAACGGGTCTAAGTCTTCCAGCCTCTCACCGTTAATGACAGAAGGCAGGTTGAACCATGACTTTCATGCCCCAGAGCCAGAACACCGTTGATCCCGACAAGCTGGAAAAGCTTGCGGAAGTCGCCGTCAAGGTCGGGCTGCAGCTGCAGAAGGGTCAGGATCTGGTGGTCACCGCGCCTGTCGTGGCGCTGCCGCTGGTGCGCCTGATCACCAAACACGCCTATCAGGCCGGCGCCGGGTTGGTCACCGCCTTCTATTCCGACGAGGAAACGACGCTGGCGCGCTATCAATATGGCGGCGACGAGAGCTTCGACCGCGCTTCCGGCTGGCTCTACGAGGGCATGGCCAAGGCCTATGCCAACGGGGCGGCCCGTCTTGCCGTCGCCGGCGACAATCCGATGCTGCTTTCCGAGCAGGATGCCGGCAAGGTCGGCCGCGCCAATCGCGCCAACTCCACCGCCTACAAGCCGGCGCTGGAGAAGATCTCGAATTTCGACATCAACTGGAACATCGTCTCCTATCCCAACCCGTCCTGGGCCAAGGTGGTCTTCCCCGACGATCCGGAACCGATCGCGATCGCCAAGCTTGCCAAGGCGATCTTTGCCGCCTCGCGCGTCGATGTCAGCGATCCGGTCGCCGCCTGGGCCGAACACAATGCCAATCTCGCCAAGCGCTCCGCCTGGCTGAACGGCGAACGTTTCGCCTCGCTGCATTTCCAAGGACCGGGGACGGACCTGACGGTCGGCCTTGCCGACGGGCATGAATGGCATGGCGGCGCTTCCACCGCCAAGAACGGCATTACCTGCAATCCGAACATCCCCACCGAGGAAGTCTTCACCACGCCGCATGCGTTGCGCGTCGAAGGCCATGTTTCCAGCACCAAGCCGCTTTCGCATCAGGGCACGCTGATCGACAATATTCAGGTGCGTTTCGAGGGCGGACGGATCGTCGAGGCCAAGGCATCGCGCGGCGAGGAGGTGTTGAACAAGGTGCTCGATACCGACGAGGGGGCGCGCCGGCTCGGCGAAGTGGCGCTGGTGCCGCATTCCTCGCCGATCTCGGCCAGCGGCATCCTGTTCTACAACACCCTGTTCGACGAAAACGCCTCGTGCCACATCGCGCTCGGCCAGTGCTATTCCAAATGCTTCCTGAACGGTGCGACGCTCAGCCAGGAGCAGATCAAGGCGCAGGGCGGCAATTCCAGCCTGATCCATATCGACTGGATGATCGGCTCCGGCAAGGTCGATATCGACGGGATCAAGCCGGATGGTTCGCGGGTTCCGGTGATGCGGCAGGGCGAATGGGCCTGAGCGGCGTCATCCTACGCTGACAGTATGAAGCGCTGACCGCAGGACCGTGCTCATCACGCTGACTGAAAGGGCTCGCGACGGTGCCTGCCGCGCAAGTTCCTTTCGGACGCCGAGTCATCGGATCGCCGATAGCAGCTTGCGCACGCGATCGAGATGCGCCGTCCGCTTTGCATTGGTGGCACGGTCCATGTCGTGCAGGCTGAGCATCCGGAAATTCAACCGCTTCGAGCAGAAGGCGGCGATGCCGCGCTTCAACAGCCGGCGCACCGGATCGCCCATATAGAGACGCACCAGCCACCAGGGCGAACCTGTCGTCGTCAGCGCGTAGAGCAGCCTGATATTGGTGAGCTGCGGCACAATACGGCCTCCGGCGGCATCATGGGTGAAGGCGACCCCCGGCGCAAAGATGCGATCGAAGAAGCCCTTCAGGACAGCAGGGAAATTGAACCACCATTGCGGAAAAACGAGAACGAGGCCGTCGGCGGCCTTCAGTCGGTCCACGATGCCGGCCACGGCTGAACTATCGTAGGGCACGTCGAAATAGCCGCGGCGCTCGGTCTCGGACAAACGCGGATCGAAATTCTCGGCGTAGAGATCGAGCAAATCGACGGCATGCCCGGCGGCTTCCAATGCTTGGCGGGCGGTGCGCGCCACGGAGGCGGCAAAACTGTCCGGCAATGGGTGGGCAAGCACCAGCAGGATCCGCATCGTCAGAACAGGCTTCCCTGTTTCTGCGGTTCTGCGGGTTTTGCGCTGCGCTTCTTGGCACCGGCCGGCGGTGTGCCGCCTTCCGTGGTCATCGCGCCGACACGACCGTCGGCGAATTCGATGGCGATGCCCATGCCGGCGGAAATTTGAGCAGCCTGCGAGACCGGCCTGTTATCCTCATCGCGAATGACGGCGTAACCGCGCTTCAGCACATTCTTATAGGAGAGCGACTGCAGCACGCGGTCCTGCGAAGAAAGCTCGGCGCGCGCACGGGTCAGCTGGTGACGGATCGCCGTATCGGCATGGCGCGAAAGATTGCCGAGCCGTTCGCGGCCGCGGTCGGTCTGGGTCTTCAGCCGGGCAGGCAGCGAGGCGAGGATTGCTTCGGCGCGCTCAACGCGCGATTTCGAACGGTCGATCAGCCGTTCGACCATACGCTCGGCCCGCACGATCCGCTCGTTCAGCGTCTGGCGGCGTTCGGCGATGCGATTGGAGAGCACATCGGGGCGCAGATGCGCGGCGACGCGCTCGAAGCCGCGGCGCTTGTTGATGGTGTTGAGTTCCAGCCCGCGGCCAAGGCCGGCAGCCGCTTCGTCGAAACGCCGGCGTGGCAAGGCGAGAAGCTGATCGAGCGACGGCAATGCCCGCATCAGGGCACGGACGGACTGACGGCGTTGATCCATCTGCCGGTTCATGCAGCCTTGCAGGCGTGCGGCGAGAGCGGCGGCCTGCGCCTCGAGCTCCGCCTTGACCGGCACCGCCATTTCCGCGGCACCGGTCGGCGTCGGGGCGCGGACATCGGCGGCATAGTCGATCAGCGTCCAGTCGGTCTCATGGCCGACGGCCGAGATCAGCGGTATCCGGCTTTCGGCCGCAGCACGCACGACGATTTCGTCGTTGAAACTCCAAAGATCTTCCAGGCTGCCGCCGCCGCGCGCGACGATCAGCACATCGGGGCGCGCAATGGTACCTGCCGGCTCCAGCGCATTGAACCCGCGGATGGCGTTCGCCACCTCCTCGCCGGACCCCTCGCCCTGTACCTTCACCGGCCAGACGAGGACATGTACGGGAAAACGATCGGAGATGCGGTGAAGGATATCGCGGATGACCGCCCCGGTCGGCGACGTGACGACGCCGATAACCCTCGGCATGAAGGGCAGCCGCTTCTTGCGGGCGGCATCGAACAGGCCCTCGGCGCCCAGCTTGCGCTTGCGCTCCTCGATCAGCGCCATCAGCGCGCCGGCACCGGCCGGCTCCAGCGTCTCAATAACGATCTGATATTTCGAAGAACCCGGAAAGGTGGTGACCTTGCCCGTGGCGATGACCTCCATGCCCTCTTCCGGACGGAACTTCAGCCGCGAGAAGGTGCCCTTCCAGATGACGGCGTCGATGCGGGCGCGGTCGTCCTTCAACGCGAAATAGGCATGACCCGAAGAATGCGGCCCGCGATAGCCGGAGATTTCGCCGCGCACACGAACCTGGTCGAAGGCGGTTTCGACGGTGCGCTTGATCGAGCCGGAAAGCTCCGAAACCGAATACTCGGCAAGGTTGGTCGGCGAATCGCCGTCGAAGACGTTGCTCATCTCACCTTTTTATGTCGATCAGCAGCAAACGGGAAGCTCGGCATCGATGCAGAGGCCGTTTTCCCGGCTTTGAACTCGGCAACGGGCCGACGTCATCGCCGCTCCGCTGAGTTCGGCCGCGATGGCGGCCGACACCGAACGCGATAAATCCGTTTTGTTGCGGAACGGATAGGTACAATTCGCGTTTTACCCGAAAGGGATTGCTAACCACCGCAATACAAAGGCTTTTCGGGCAAGATCGCCGGTAAATCTTTGTTAGTTGGCGCTTCCTATTCTTCCCCTCGTTATCTCTGGGAAGGTGCTGAAATGATTATTCTCACAGCAGCAGCATTGGGCATCAGCGCCGGGCAAACGCGCTCGGCCAGCGCAATCGCGTTGGTCGCGGCGCTGATCGGAATGACATTCGCGCTGGCGGCGATAACCTCGCCCGGTCCGGTGTCCATTCTGGCATTCGTCTATGCCGTGCTCGGCTATAATGGCGGCCTCATGCTCTTCGTGCTTGGCCTCTATGCCAACCAGCGTCTTCGTCGCGCCATGCGCGTCTCGAACTAACAATCATCCATGCTGAGGACGGCCCGCGTCAATTCGTCGTCGGCCGATAGCGAAAGAACTGCACGCCTGCGTCGGCCGGTTTCGGCAGCGGTTCCAGATAGCGCGGGATATTGCCTTTGCCGAGCGCAGCATAGAGCCCATCCGGCTTCAGCTTGGCGATCTCGCGCGTCTGCGGGTCTTTGGGGCAGAAGGCTAGCACGGTCACCCCAGCCCCCTTCAAGAAAGCTTCCGCCTCCTGCGGCTCCGCCAGGCCGATATGCAACTCCGTCAGCATGCCGCCCTGATTGCGATGATAGGGCGCCGAGAGAACCCGGTTCTGGGTGAAGCGGAGAATGGGGACGCCCATTTCCGATGGTGCGGAGACCAGCCCGGCCGGAAGCCCGGCAAGCGGGGCCAGCGCCTCCTGCGATGTGCAGGAAATCTTCTTTGCCGGCTCGGCCGTCTTCTTCTGCGCGGCATTCTCCGTCTGCATCGAGATAAGCCCGCCGCCGACGGCCCAGGCGGCCGGAACACTTGCGAGCACGGTCACGATGTAGACGAAGGCGGCGGCGACATTCTCGCTGTCGCCGTTCGAAATGCGCCTGATATCGATGATCAGCAGCGCAAGCGGCAGGATGGAGATGAGGTTCGAGAAGGTCGCGCCGCGCACCTGGACCAACGCGATTGCCCAGCTCGTCGTCAGCAGCAGGAGCAGGACCAGATGGATTTGCACGCGGTCACGCTGAACGATGCGGAAGATGCAGACGGCGATGCCGAAGAGGCCGGCCGCATAGAAGGCGCCGAGAGAGAAAGGATCGGTGCGCCCGAGGACGAAAACCGACTGCGCTTCCGAAACATTCTTCAGCCAGAGCTCGACCAGCATCGGATCGAGACTGGCCAGCGGATCGCTCAGGCATTGCGGTGCGATCACGATCGCCGAACCGAAAACACCGGCGCCGACGACGGCGAGCGCTGCAAAACGCAAGGGACGGGTGAGGCGGCTGGCAAAAACCGCCGAAAACAACAGCAAACCGCCGCCGATCGCCGCCAGGCTGTAATAGCCGAGCGAGAGATTGTCGCAGGTGACCATCGAATAAAGCCGGGGCGGTACCGTTGCGAAGAACAGGATGCTGATCGCCAGCGCCAAAGCCAGCCCGAAGGCCTTCGCAACAGCGGCAAAATCTTCGCCCTCCCAGGCCCAGAGCAGAGCGACGGTCAGGCAGACGGCGGCGACAAAGGGGGTCGTCTCGGCGCCGATGGCAATGGCGATGGCTGCCGCGACGCCGGCGACCGCGTAGCTCCAGGCGCGACGCTCGGGATCCAGCAGCATCGCTATCATCGTGGCGACCAGCGCCAGCTGCGCATTGTGATGATCGATGGCGCCCGGCGCGAAACGGTTGCCGGCGTAGATGACAAGGCCGGTCAAGCCGAGGCTGATGTGCATGCCGGCGACACCGCCAATGCGCCGACCGGCCACGGCCATGGCGAGCATGGCGGGCAGGATGAGCGATACCGGCCAGACAGCGAGCGCCAGCGCCTCGGCCGTCTCGCGGGGTGCAAACAGACCGAAGAACCAGATCAGCGAGGCGATCGGCAGATCGATCAGCCGCGACCAGTGCATCAGCGTGCCGCCGGTGAGACCGAGCCGGTATTGCATCAGATCGAACCAGCCCTGCCCGGCGAGAAAATCGCGAACCTCGACGAGACGCATTCCGTCGTCATTGTCCGGGCCGACATAATCGGTGGCGCCGGAAAGCCTGGTGACGAGAATGACGGCGGCGAAAATGACGCTATAAGCGATGACAGTTGGCCAGAGACGCGTCAGCAGGTCGCGTATCCTGCCCCGAGGGGTATCGATCGCGGATGATGCATGGGTGATCGGCTGCACAGCGTTCATTGTGGTTAGCGGTTCGTTTCCGGATGAGGCAAGCTTAGCCGCCGCCGATCAAGAAAGTGTAAAGCCGTTGCGACGACCGCCGATTTTGCCTGCGTCATAGGGTCTTATTAACGCCGGATGATTTAGGCTGAGCGCGGCTTTTAAGTGTAACGAGTAGAGTCATGGCCCGATCGCGTACCGACAATCTGAATATTGCCGTCCTGCTTCCCTGCTATAATGAAGCCGCGACGATCGGCCCTGTCGTCCGGGGCTTCCGGGCAACGCTGCCGGATGCCGCGATCCACGTCTACGACAACAATTCCACCGACGGCACCGCGCTGCAGGCAATGCTTGCCGGGGCGCATGTCGTGCGCGAGCGGCGCCAGGGCAAGGGCCATGTCGTGCGCCGCATGTTCGCCGATATCGAGGCCGACATCTACATCATCGCCGACGGCGACGGGACCTATACGCCTGATGATGCCGAAGAACTGGTGCGCACGCTGCTGACCGAGCGCGCCGACATGGTGGTCGGCACCCGGCGCGGCGTGCACGACGATGCCGGCCGTCAGGGCCATGCGCTCGGCAACCGGCTTTTCAACCTGCTCTACAGGACGATCTTCGGACCCGACTTCACCGATATCTTTTCCGGCTACCGCGCCTTTTCGCGCCGCTTCGTCAAGAGCTTCCCGGCGGTATCCGGCGGCTTCGAGATCGAAACCGAAATGTCCGTGCATGCCTCCCGGCTGAAGCTGCCGGTCAGCGAACTGGAACTCGACTATGGCCGCCGGCCGGAAGGTTCGCATTCCAAACTGTCGACCTTCCGCGACGGCGCCAAGATCCTCTGGATGTTCGCGATGCTGATGAAGGAAACCCGGCCCTTCGCCTTCTTCAGCGCGATCAGCGCCACCTTCATGCTGGCGAGCCTCGGCTTCATGGCGCCGGTGCTGGCGGAATATTTCCAGACGGGTCTCGTCAGCCGCATGCCGACCTGGGTGCTGTCGACGGCGCTGATGATGATTTCCTTCATGCTGTTCACCGCCGGCGTCATCCTGGATTCCGTTGCGCGCGCCCGCGCCGAACAGCTTCGTATCCATTATATCGGCCTGGAGACGCCGAGTGCGATGAAGACGCCGCTGAGCCACGCCGCGCCGGTATCGCGCGCCGGCCGCGGCAAGGCGGATGCTGCATGAGAAAGCTCATCCGCTTCGCGATTGCCGGCGGCATCGGCTTCGTCGTCGATGCCGGCACCCTGTCGGCGCTGCTCCATCTGACGCCGCTCGGGCCTTTTCTGGCGCGGCTCATTGCGATCGCCTTCGCCATGGCGGCGACCTGGGCTTTCAACCGGACCTTCACCTTCGATCGCTCCGGCCATTCGCTTGCCGCCGAAGGCTTCCGCTACGGCTCGGTCGGGGTGACGGCAGCGCTCGTCAATTACGGGCTCTATTCAGCGCTTCTGCTGTCGCTGCCATCCCTGCAGCCGCTTGCGGCGATGGTGATCGCCACCGCCGCCTCGATGGTCTTCAGCTTCTTCGGCTATTCGCGCTTCGTCTTCCGCGCTGAGTGATTAGAGCGCCGCGCGTCCAAGAGGACGCGCAAAGGACGCTCTAACACTTTAAATTGGCGCATAATCCTTTCCGAAAATCGATCTCGATTTTCGGGGTTATGCGCTAAACTGCTTCCCAGCCATCCTTCTCGCTGGCCCGGTAGATCGCGTCGATCACCTTCTGGTTCAGCTTCGAATTTTCGAGCGTGACGATCTCTTCCTTGCCGTTCGTCACCGCCCGGGCGAAGGCCTCGACCTCCCGCCTGTACTGGCGGCTGTCCTGGAAGCGGAAGATGCGCGATTCGGTGTGGCTGCGGTTGGCAAGCTCGATCTCCTCGGGCCCCCAGCGATTGGCGTTGAACGGCGACTTGACCTCGATGTAGCCGTCGGTGCCGTGGAAGACCATGATCTGGCGGTTGGCCATCTGCGTCGAGATATAGAAGCTCAGATCGAAATCGCCGAAATCGGCCTTGACGCTTGAATAGATATCCGTGCCGAAATCCGCATCGCGCTCGGTGACCGCCTGGATCCTGAGCGGCTCCTTGCCGGTGGAAAAACGCGTGCCCATGACGGGATAGACGCCGATATCGGGCAGGCCGCCGCCGCCGAGCTCGGGAACGTTGCGCATATTGGCGGGGTCGCGGTTGAAATAGGTGAAGGCGCCCTGCACATGGCGGAGCGAACCGATCGCGCCCTCGGCGATCAGCGCGCGGACCTTCTGCCAGACCGGGGAATAGGTGATCATATAGGCTTCGGTGACCACCACCCGATTACGGTCGCGCGCGGCGATCACTTCGTCGATATCATCGGCTTTCAGCGCTATGGGCTTTTCGCAGAGCACGTGCTTGCCGGCATCGGCGGCTTTGATCGACCATTCGATATGCTGCGAGGTCGGCAGCGGGATGTAGACGGCATCGATGACGTCGGAAGCCAGCATCTCCTCGTAGGAGCCGAAGGCATGCGGCACGGAGAAGCGGTCCGCCACCTCCCTTGCGCGCGTGAGATCACGGCTCGCAATCGCCGTAACGACGCAATTCTCCGCATCCTGGATCGCGGGAATGACATTGTCGCGGCCGATCCTCGCCGTTGAAATGATACCGAAACGCAGCATGATCCAAGCCTCCCAGAACTGATTTCGGCGAACCATATGCAGGCCTTCGCTGCGGCGCAATGGCGAGACCTCAAATCACGGAAGTTTGCCTTTCCTCACGCGCCGATCGCGCTAAGTTTGGGCGAGGGCGGCGTTCCGCCGTATCCGCGATTTCAATCACATCACCTTACTGGAGAGCGTCATGGAAATGCGCCGGCTTGGAAAAACAGGTCTTTCGGTCGCGCCGATCGTCATCGGCGGCAATGTGTTCGGCTGGACGGCCGACGAGAAAACATCCTTTGCCATTCTCGACGCCTTCTTCGATGCGGGCCTGAACACGATCGATACGGCCGATGTCTATTCCGCATGGGTTCCGGGCAACAAGGGCGGCGATTCCGAGGAAATCATCGGGCGCTGGCTGAGGCAGGCAAGGGTTTCCCGCGACAAGGCCGTCATCGTCACCAAGGTCGGCTCCGACATGGGACAGGGAAAGACGCTGAAGGAGACCTATATCCTGAAGGCGGTCGAGGATTCGCTGCGCCGGCTGCAGACGGACTATATCGACCTCTATCTCTCGCATTGGCCGGATGCCGATACGCCGCATGAGGAAACGCTCGGCGCCTATGCCAAGCTGAAGCAGCAGGGCAAGATCCGCGCCATCGGCTGCTCGAATTATGATGCAAAGTTGTTCCAGGCGTCCTTCGACGCGGCCGAAAAGGCCGGCCTGCCGCGTTACGACGTCCTGCAGCCGGAATATAATCTCTATGAGCGCGCAAGCTTCGAAGGGCCACTCGCCGAGCTCTGCATCGCCCAGGATATCGGCGTCATCACCTATTTCAGCCTCGCCGCCGGCTTTCTCACCGGTAAATACCGCAGCAAGGCCGATACGGAAGGCCGCGCACGCGAGGGCCGGGTTTCGAAATATCTCGACGACAAGGGCCTGCGCATCCTGGCCGCGCTCGACAAGGTTTCGACCGAGACCGCCGCCAGCCCGGCGGAAATTTCGCTCGCCTGGCTGCTGCGCAAGAAGGGCGTGACGGCACCGATCGCCAGCGCCACCAGCCTTTCGCAGCTTGAAAGCCTGGTGAAATCGGCGACACTGGCGCTTTCCGATGATGCGATGGCGCTGCTCGACGAAGCCGGCGGCTGAAGAAAGGGAGAGCCCATGACCGCGACCATACGCGATGCCCGCCCCGAGGACGAAGCCCGTTGGCGCGAGCTCTGGGCGGCCTATCTCGCCTTTTACGACGTCACGGTCGATGCCGATATCACCGATCAGACATGGCGCCGGGTCTTCGATCCGGCGTCGGCAATTTCGATGCGCGTCGCCGAGGTCGATGGCAGGATGATGGGCTTTGCACTCTATCTCACGCATGAGGGCACGTGGATCCGCGGCAGAGACTGCTATCTCGAAGACCTGTTCGTCGATGCCGATGCGCGCGGCAAGGGCCTTGGGCGGGCGCTGATCGACGATCTCATCGCCACCTCGAAAGCCAAGGGCTGGTCGCGGCTCTACTGGCATACGAGCGAGCAGAACAAGACGGCGCGGGCACTCTACGACAGCTATGTCGAAAGCGACGGCCACATCCGCTACCGCATCAGTTTCTGAGCGGGGCATCAGTTTCTGAGCGGGGGAAAACCTTCGTAGACAGCGGCGTGATCGCCTTCCCAATTGGCCATGCCCGGTTTGGTGAGGATGCCGCGTGGCCTGACATAACTCTGGATCACCCGCTTCGGGCGTTCGTGCCACTGGATATTGAAGGCCCAGAGCTTCGGGAAGAAGCAGAGCGAGGCATAAGGCAGGTGGTCGTGAATCCACCAGGCGAGCCGCTGCCAGTCGCTTTCATCGCGGTAGCGGTCGAGCATCCATGGCACGACAATGCAGACCGCAGCACCCATGCAGCCGTCAAAATCCCTCATATCCCAGATGTGATGCGCTGATGTGGCGGCATTGGTCGAGCAGTTCAGATTGTTCTCGTTGCCAAACCTGTTCACCCCCGGCGAGCGATAGCCGGAGCGGATATGCAGGCGCCCGAACGTCGCCTGCAGCGGCTCCAGCAATTCCTCGCAGAGCCTCTTGCCTGCCTCGATCGCCAGATCGGGATCCTCGGGGATGTTGGGGATGCGGTAGAAATCGGCGATTTCGGAGTGCAGGAAATCGCGAAGGAAGAAGTTTTGCGACAGCCTTACGCGGCCAAGATCTTCCAGCCCCTTCATCGAACCCGGCTTTCGCATGACGTTATCTTCCTCCCATACCGATGGCCGGAATCATCGCCTGGAGCCCTTTTCCAGTCCACCCGAAATCGATCGGGAACAATTAGCGCGATCCTCGCTTCTTAATGTGTCGCCGCATTCGCGGTTTTTCCCAAAACAAGGATCGAGAAAATGGCCAAGGAAAAGACGTTGGAAGATCTATTCCACGACACACTCAAGGACATCTACTTTGCCGAACGGCAGATTTTGCGCGCCCTGCCAAAGATGGCGCGCGCCGCACAATCCACCGAACTGAAGGCGGGCTTCGAAAAACACCGTGAGGAAACCGAAGCTCAGGTCGAGCGGCTGCAGCAGGTTTTCGAACTGATCGGCAAACGCGCACAGGGCAAAACCTGCGAGGCGATCCAGGGCATTCTGGCCGAGGGCGAAGAAATCATGGAGGAATTCAAGGGCACATCGGCCCTCGATGCCGGTCTGATCTCGGCTGCCCAGGCCGTCGAACATTATGAAATCGCCCGCTACGGCACGCTGAAGACCTGGGCCGCAACGCTCGGCCTCAAGGATGCCGTCCGCCTGCTCGACCAGACGCTGCAGGAAGAAACGGCCACCGACAAGACCCTCTCCCAGCTCGCCACGACAGCAGCAAACCAGAAGGCGAAAGCTGCCTGATGACATGATGCCAACGGGCGGCTGTCCCAATATTTATCGGCCGCCCGAATCCTTCTCGGCAAGCTTGAAGAAATCGATGAAGGCGCGCAGTGCCGGGCGCATCTGCCGCCGGGTGGGATAGTAGATAAACGGGCCGGGATAGGGCGCGCACCAATCCTCCAGCACCCGCACCAGACTGCCGGCCGCCAGCTCGGCGTGCACCCGCATGTCGAAGAGATAGGCAAGACCGGCGCCGTTCAGCGCTGCCAGCAAGGCGAGACGATCCTCGCTGACGATCAGCGGCCCGTCGACCGAAACGACCAGTTCCTGCCCATCCTTCTCGAATTCCCAGCGATAGATCGAGCCATTGGTGAAGCGCCGCTTGATGCAGCGGTGACGGACGAGATCGCGCGGGTGCTCCGGTTTCGGATAGCGCTCGAAATAATCGGGCGAAGCGGCAATCACCGTCGTCAGATGGGGAGAGATCCTGACCGCGATCATATCGGCCTCCAGGCTCTCCTCCAGCCGGATGCCGGCATCGAAACCCTCCTTGACGATATCGGTGAAGCCGTCCTCGTTGGCGATCTCCAAAGTGATATCGGGATAGAGGTTGAGGAAGTCGCCGAGGCGAGGGGCAAGCAGGATATCGGAGGCGAAACGCGGCGCAGTGATGCGCAGATTTCCGGCGGGCTTGCCGCGCGTGTCGCGGACGGCCTCCAAGGCAATGCCGATCTCTTCGAGCGCCGGCCGCAGTCTTTCGAGCAGCAGGCGACCCTCCTCGGTCGGCGCGACGCTGCGGGTGGTGCGCGCCAGAAGCCTGACACCCAGACTTTCCTCGAGGCTGGAGATCGCATGGCTGACGGCCGAGGGCGCGACGAGGAGTTCCTTCGCCGCAGCTCGGAAGCTGCGATGTTCCGAGACGGCGGCAAGAACGGCGAGTTGCGAGAGCTGTGTTCTGTTCATTGATCGAAATGATAGAACAGCCTGTTAGAAACTGCATGTATTTTCTGATTGATGCGCCAGGAATATGGTCTGCCCGTACCGCAAGCGATCAAGCGGTTCACAATCAGCTCAAAAGGAGCGCATCATGAAAACCCGGAAACTCGGAAACGACCTGACGGTCTCTGCCGTCGGCCTTGGCTGCATGGGCATGAGCTTTGCCTATGGCGCCAGCGACGATGCGGAATCGATCAGGACGCTGCATCGCGCCATCGATCTCGGCGTCACCTTCTTCGACACCGCCGAGGTCTACGGCCCCTTTACCAACGAGGTTCTTCTCGGCAAAGCGTTGAAGCCGTTCCGCGACCGCGTGGTGATCGCCACCAAATTCGGCTTCAAGATCGATGCCAGCAAGCCGGGCACCGCCGCCATCACCGGCGTCGACAGCCGCCCCGAGCATGTGCGTGATGTCGCCGAGGCCTCGCTGAAACGCCTCGGCATCGAGACCATCGACCTCCTCTACCAGCACCGGGTCGACCCCAACGTGCCGATCGAGGAGACCGTCGGCGCCATGGCGGAACTGGTCAGGGAAGGCAAGGTCCGCGCCCTCGGGCTTTCGGAAGCCGGCAGTGCCACCATCCGCCGCGCCCATGCGGTCCATCCGATCGCAGCCCTCCAGAGCGAATATTCGCTCTGGACCCGCGATCCCGAAGAGGAGGTGCTTGCGACATGCCGCGAACTCGGCATCGGCTTCGTGCCCTACAGCCCGCTTGGCCGCGGCTTCCTGACCGGGGCGATCCGCAAGGCGGAGGATCTCGACGCCGACGATTTCCGCCGCCAGGTGCCGCGCTTCCAGGCGGAAAATTTCGACGCCAATGCCGCCCTCGTCGCAACACTCGAGCGGCTTGCCGGCGAAAAGGGCGTGACGGCGGCGCAACTGGCGCTGGCCTGGGTGTTGAGCCGGGGCGACGACATCGTGCCGATCCCCGGCGCCCGCAAGCTTCACCATCTCGAACAGAACGCCGCGGCCGCCGATATCGTGCTCAGCCCGGCGGAACTTGCGCGGCTTGAAGAGATCATCCCGGCCGGGCAGGTTGCCGGCAAACGTTATTCGGACGCCTCGCTTGCGATGACGAACCTGTGAGCGGGCAAGCCCGGCCTGATGCAACCGGCCGGGCTTGTCTTCGGGACTGGCGAAACTATCTAACGCCATCTCGGAGAACGGGATGAAAACATGTCGGACAGGCAGGCAGTCGAACAGACGGTTCATCTCTATGTCGAAGGCATGGCCTTCGCCAATGAGGCAGCCTTGAAAAAGGCCTTTCATCCGCAAAGCGCGATCATCGGTCATTATGAGAATGCCGTCGAATGGCTGACGCGGGACGAGTTCATCGCTGCGATCCTGGCGGAGGAGCCGGCGCCGCCCGGCACGCAGCCCTACATGGATATCCAGAGCGTCGATGTCGAAGGCGATGCGGCAAGCGTCAAGGTGACCGACGATTTCGCCGGAATGCGCTTTACCGACTATCTCTCGCTGCTGAAGATCGACGGCCGCTGGATGATCGTCAGCAAACTCTTCCATCTGCATCTGTGAAAAGACCGGCCGCTATCGCGACCGGTCCATTGTCTTTTGTCGAAGGCTGTAAAGCTCAGCTTCTGAGCACGCCGCCGGTGAATTTCGTGACGCTGGCGACGATCTTCTGCGTCAGCGCCTCGAAATCCTCATCCGTCAGCGTGCGCTCGACCGGCTGGATCTGAACCTCGATCGCCACCGACTTCTTGCCGTCGCCGACCGATGCGCCCTCGAAAATGTCGAAGACATTGACGCCGGTCACCAGCTTGCGGTCGGCGCCGGTGGCCGCCTTGACGATGGCGCCGGCTTCAACAGTCTTGTCGACGACGAAGGCGAAGTCGCGCCGCACCACCTGGAAGGGCGACAGTTCGAGCGCCGGCTTGGTGCGCGTCGCCTTGCGCTTGGCGTCCGGCATGGCGTCGACATAGACTTCGAAGCCGCAGAGCGCGCCGGAGACATCGAGCGCTTCCAGCGTCAGCGGATGGAATTCGCCGAAATAGCCGAGCACGACCTTCGGCCCCATCTTGATCGTGCCGGAGCGGCCCGGATGATACCATTCCGGCCCGCCCTGCTCGATCTGGATATTGCCCATCGGCAGGCCGCAGGCTTCGATGACGGCGAGCGCGTCGGCCTTGGCGTCGAAGACGTCGACCGGCTTGCCGCCGCCCTTGGCGGCGTTCGACCAGGCGCGGCCTGCGCCGGCAAGCGAGGCCGTGCCGCGGCGGATGCCGCCGGCCACCCGGCGCTGGCCGTCCGGCCTGTCGTTCTCATACGTGCCGGAGACCTCGAACAGGGCGACGTCGGCATAACCCTTGTCGGCATTGCGCTGGGCAGCGGTCAAGAGGCCCGGCAGCAGCGAGGGACGCATATCCGACATTTCGGCAGCGATCGGGTTGGCAAGCTTGAGGGCAGGCGAACCGCCGCCGAACAGCTTGGCCTGGTCTTCCGGAATGAAGGACCAGGTGACGGCTTCGAGCATGCCGCGCGCCGCCAGCGCCCGCTTGGCGAGGCGAGTGCGGATCTGCAGCGTCGTCAGGATCTTGCCGTTGACGGCCGCATGGCCTTCGAGCGGCGCCGGCTTGATATTGTCGACGCCGTGAATGCGCATGACCTCCTCAACGAGATCGGCCTTGCCGTCGACATCGGGACGCCAGGACGGAACGGCGACTCGGACAGACGAAGAGCCGATATCGCTATTCCCAAGAACCTTGAAACCAAGGCGGGTGAGGATCGTGTCGCTTTCCTCATTCGAAACGTCGAGGCCCGTCAGGCGCTTGACCTCGGAATAGGGGAAATCGACGATCTTCGGCTGGTAACCCTCGTAACCGACGACCTCGGCCTTGGCAGCCGTGCCGCCGCACAGCTCCAGCACCAATTCCGTCGTGCGTTCGAGACCGGGGACCATATATTCCGGATCGACGCCGCGTTCGAAGCGGTAGCGGGCATCGGTGATGATGCCGAGGCTGCGGCCTGATTTGGCGATGTTCATCGGGTCCCAGAGGGCGGATTCGATCAGCACGTCGACGGTGTTTTCGTCGCAGCCGGAATGTTCACCACCCATGATGCCGCCGATCGATTCGATGCCATCGTCATCGGAGATGACGACGTTGTTCGGCGAGAGCTTGTATTCGCGCTGGTCGAGCGCCAGCACCGTCTCGCCGTCGGCAGCGCGGCGGACGGTCAGGTTGCCGTTGATCTTGGCGGCATCGAAGACGTGGATCGGCCGGCCCTGATCGAAGGTCATGTAATTGGTGACATCAACAAGCGCGTTGATCGGCCGCAGCCCGATGGCAATCAGCCGCTGCTGCATCCAGCGCGGGCTGGGGCCATTCCTGACGCCGCGCACCAGGCGCAGCGCAAAGCCCGGGCAAAGCTTGGGATCGTCGAGATCGAGCGTCAGCTTCACCGGCGTCTCGCCTTCGACGGCGAAGGACGGTGCGGGCCGCGTCTTCAACGTGCCGAGGCCGGAAGCGGCAAGATCGCGGGCGATGCCGTGGATCGAGGTGCAATCCGGCCGGTTGGGCGTCAGGTTGATCTCGATGACCGGATCGTCGAGATGGGCATAAGCCGCATAGCTCTGACCGACCGGCGCATCCTCGGGCAGATCGATGATGCCATCGTGACTGTCGGAAATCTGCAGTTCCTTTTCGGAGCACATCATGCCACGGCTTTCGACGCCGCGGATATTGCCGACGGCGAGCGTCACATCGATGCCGGGAACATAGGTTCCGGGTGCTGCGAAGGCGCCGAGGAGACCGGCGCGCGCATTCGGCGCGCCGCAGACGACCTGCACCGGCGCGCCGGAACCGGTGTCGACCATTAGCACCTTCAGGCGATCGGCCTGCGGATGTTTTTCCGCCGAGACAACTCTGGCGATGACGAAGGGCTTGAACGCCGCCTTGTCGTCGACATCCTCGACCTCCAGCCCGATTTCGGTGAGGCGCGTGCAGATTTCATCGAGGCCGGCATCCGTTTCCAGATGCTCTTTCAGCCAGGAGAGCGTGAATTTCATCGTCCCAATTCTCCGTTCAAGCGCTGAGGCCGCCGAACAGCGTCGGCATGTCGAGCGGGCGGAAGCCGTAATGCGTCATCCAGCGGACGTCGGCGTTGAAGAAGTCGCGCAGGTCGGGCATGCCGTATTTCAGCATGGCGATGCGATCGAGGCCCATGCCCCAGGCAAAACCCTGATATTCGTCCGGATCGAGGCCGCCGTAACGCAGCACGTTCGGGTGAACCATGCCGCAGCCGAGGATCTCCATCCAGTCGGTGCCTTCGCCGAATTTGACGATCGGGCCGGAACGGTCGCACTGGATATCCACCTCAAAGGATGGCTCGGTGAACGGGAAGAAGGACGGGCGGAAACGCATCGTCACGCTGTCGACCTCGAAGAAGGTCTTGCAGAATTCCTCGAGCACCCAGCGGATATTGGCGACATTGGCCTTCTTGTCGATGACCAGGCCTTCGACCTGATGGAACATCGGCGAATGCGTGGCATCGCTGTCCTGGCGATAGGTCTTGCCAGGAATGATGATGCGGATCGGCGGCTTCTGCGTCTCCATGGTGCGCACCTGCACCGGCGAGGTATGGGTGCGCAGCACCTTGCGCTCGCCATTCTCATCCGGGTTGAAGAAGAAGGTGTCGTGCATCTCGCGGGCCGGATGGCCTTCGGGAAAATTCAGCGCGGTGAAATTGTAATAATCGGTCTCGATGTCGGGACCTTCGGCGATCGAGAAGCCCATGTCGGCGAAAATCGCGGTGATCTCGTCGACGATCTGGCTGATCGGATGGATGCGGCCGCGTTCGGCCGGCGAAGAGCGCACCGGCAGGCTGACGTCGACCGTCTCGGCCTTCAGCCGGGCATTGATCGCCGCTTGCTTGAGCGTTGTCTTACGGGCGGCGAGCGCCTCGGTCACCGCATTCTTCAGAACGTTGATCGCCGCGCCCTTGGTCTGGCGCTCTTCCGGCGTCATGGCGCCGAGCGTCTTCAGGAGTTCGGAGATCGAGCCCTTCTTGCCGAGGGCGGAAACGCGCACGGCTTCGAGCGCCGTCTCGTCATTGGCGGCGGCGATTTCGGCGAGCAGCGATGCGTTGAGCTGGTCGATATCTGACATTGTCACTTCTTTCCGTCCAGTATCAGGCGGGCGATCGGGAGGCAGGCGGCGCCGGCCGGCGCCAGGAATATAAAGAAAGAAAAACCCGCGCTAGCCCAAACCAGCGCGGGTTCCCAAAATCAAAAATTCAAAGCTTGGGAAGCGCTGGTTACTTGACCGCGCCTTCAAACTCGTTCGCCGTGCCGGCTTCCTTGAGATACTCAAGAGCCTTCTTGGCAGCGTTGACCAACGCGCCGAATGCTTCCGGCTCGTGGATCGCCATGTCGGAGAGAACCTTGCGGTCGACTTCGATGCCAGCCTTGTTCAGGCCGTCGATGAAGCGGCCGTAGGTCAGGCCGAATTCGCGCACAGCGGCGTTGATACGCTGGATCCAAAGCGCACGGAAGTTGCGCTTGTTGACCTTGCGGTCGCGGTAGGCGTACTGCTTCGAACGGTCGACAGCGGCCTTGGCGGTACGGATGGTGTTCTTGCGGCGGCCGTAAAAGCCCTTTGCGGCCTTCAGAACCTTCTTGTGCTTGGCGTGAGAGGTGACGCCTCTTTTTACACGTGCCATATCATGATCTCCTTAAATCTAGCGTTCGCGGACGAGTCTCAGAGACCGTTCGGCAGGTAATTCTTGATAACCTTGCGGCCATCCGGTTCTGCGAGAACCATGGTGCCACGTGCATCGCGAATGAACTTGTTGGTACGCTTGATCATGCCATGGCGCTTGCCGGCAGCGGCAGCCTTAACCTTGCCGGTTGCGGTGATCTTGAACCGCTTTTTGGCAGAGGACTTCGTCTTCATCTTGGGCATTTTGCTACTCCTTCTGTCCTCCCTGCGCGCTTTATCAAAAAAGCCCTTCTCGCGAAGTCCGGTTCTCCGGCCGTCGCAACAAGGTGCGGGAGCGTTTGTTGTTGATCCGCGGCATCGGCGACGAACCGTTCCGCAAGCATTCGAAACTGCCACGGCATGCCCTGCCGGTCAGTTCGGACGCGCGCTTATAACCGCAGCGTCCTGAAAGTGCAACGGGGCCGCGGAGGAATCTTCGCAACCTCCGAAAACACCCTTCTTGAAGCAATAAGGGCAGAAAGCGCAAAAGCCGCCCTTGCGGACGGCCTTGGGCGAAAAAGTGCCTGGCGCTTACTTCGGCGCCAGCACCATCATCATCTGACGGCCTTCGAGCTTGGGCTCGGCTTCGACCTTGGCGAACTCGATCGTATCGGCCTTGACCTGCTGCAGAAGCTTCATGCCGAGTTCCTGGTGGGCCATTTCACGGCCGCGGAACTTCAGCGTCACCTTGACCTTGTCGCCTTCATCGAAGAAGCGACCCATCGCCTTCATCTTCACCTCATAATCATGGGTGTCGATGTTCGGGCGCATCTTGATTTCTTTGACTTCGACGATCTTCTGCTTCTTGCGCGCCTCGGCAGCCTTCTTCTGGTTGGCATATTTCAGCTTGCCCAGATCGAGGATCTTGCACACCGGCGGTTCGGCATTGGGGGAAATTTCGACGAGATCGAGGCCGGCTTCTTCCGCCATCTTCAAGGCCTGGTCGGTAGGCACGACGCCCATATTCTGTCCGTCAGCCGCGATCAGCTGAACTTTGGGAATGCGGATTTCACGGTTCGAGCGCGGTCCGTCCTTCACGGGCGCGTCGGTTTTAAAAGGTCTGCGAATGGTCGTATTCTCCTCGCGTTGTTTCGGAACGTTGCAGCATCGCGCTCCCAATCAGGGTGCACAAACGTGTCGCGTCATCGCTGCAACGGAGTCAATATCATCCTTTAGCGGAAAAATCACCCGCTGTCAGCCTGCCAAGAATCTGTTTTATAGGCCAAAACAATAGGAGTTTCGCCGATGTCCGATCAGATGCCCGATGCCCAACCGCAGTTCTTGACGGTCGGCGAGGGCGAAGCAGCGCGTGAGATCGCCATGATCGCCCGCCCGGCGCAGGCCGGCAATGGCGCGCCGACGCTCGTCTGGCTGTCCGGCTACCGGTCCGACATGAGCGGCACCAAGGCGGTGGAACTCGACGGGCTGGCGGCGCAACTGGGCGTCGCCTGCATCCGCCTCGACTATTCAGGCCACGGACTTTCCGGCGGCAGCTTCGGCGACGGCACGATCTCGCGCTGGCTGGAGGAGGCGCTTGCCGTCATCCACCATATCGCCCCCGATCGGGTGATCCTCGTCGGCTCCTCGATGGGCGGCTGGATCGCGCTCAGGCTGGCGCAGGAGCTTGCGCGGCAAGGCGGCCCAAAGCTTGCAGGCATGGTGCTGATCGCACCCGCACCCGATTTCACCTCCGAGCTGATCGAACCGAACCTCAAGGCCAAGGAGCGCAAGTCGCTAGCCGAGCGCGGTTATTTCGAAGAGCGTTCGCCATACAGCCCGGAACCGAATATCTATACCAGGGCGCTGATCGAGGACGGCCGCGCAAACCGGGTGCTCGACGGCATCATCGAGACAGGCTGCCCGGTGCACATCCTCCAGGGCATGAAGGACCCCGACGTGCCGCATGCACATGCGATGAAACTGGTCGAACACCTTCCCGCCGACGACGTGGTGCTGACCTTCATCCGCGACGGCGACCACCGCCTGTCGCGCCCCGGCGATATCGCGCTTCTCTTGAGCGCCGTCAAAGGCATCATCCGTTCATCAACAAATAGGCAGATGCCCGCCTGAAGGGCATCGGCGTATAAATTCGCCTGATGCAGGTTCCCAACCCGTTGCATTTTAACCATGTCGGCGGGTCGCAAGGTCCTCCCAATAAGTAACGATTGACTCTTTCCGGCCCTCTCCATTAACACTTTGTTAATAAATAAGGGGCGATGCAAGGAAAGAGCGGGCGTGCGGATCAAGGGTGTCTTTGTGGCCATGATGGCCGTATTTGCGATGGCAACGGCCGCCATACCGGCCCCAAGCAGAAATGCTTCAATGGTAACGGGCAATGCCACTTCACAGCCCATCGGGCACTATGATTTCTGTCAGATCCACCGCAATGAATGCGGCGCAAACCGCAACGCCGGCCCGGTTGAAATGACCCCGGCAAAGTGGTCGCTGGTGCGTTCGGTCAACGCCACGGTCAACCGCACGATCACGCCGATGTCCGACAAGGAAATCTACGGCAAGGACGAAGTCTGGGCCTATCCGACCACCGCCGGCGACTGCGAGGATTTCGCGCTGCTGAAGCGTCGCATGCTGATTCAGCGCGGCTTTTCGGCCGCCGACCTGCTGATGACCGTCGTGCGCAAGCCGGATGGTGAGGGCCATGCCGTGCTGACGCTGCGCACCGCCGAGGGCGATTTCGTGCTCGACAACCTCGCCTCCGACGTCAAGCCGTGGTTCGGCACGCCCTATTCCTTCGTCAAGCGCCAGTCGAGCTACAATTCCGGTCGCTGGGTCACCATCGAGAACGGCCGCGACGTTCTGGTCGGCGCGCTGCGCTAAGGGTCAACAGAGAATATGGAAAGGCCGGCGGTTTGCCGGCCTTTTTCGTTTTGTTGGTTTGGGATGCCACACCGTCTCCCGGCCCTTCGCTTTGGGCTCAGGGCGTTCGTCGCTGCGATCGATTCGCTGAATCGATTGCTCGGCTTCGCTGACCGCAACTCACCCGTTGCCAATCAATATCCCCGCGCCGAGCACTAAACCGCCGCCGAGCACCACCTGGAAGGCGGCGCGCAGGAAGGGGGTTTCCATGTAGCGGTTCTGGATGAAGGCGATGGCCCAGAGTTCGAAGAAGACGATGATGGCGGCGGTGATCGTCGCCGTCCAGAAATGCGGGATCAGATAGGGCAGCGCGTGGCCGAGGCCGCCGAGCGCGGTCATGATGCCACAGGCAAGGCCGCGTTTGACCGGCGAGCCTCTGCCGGAAATCTTGCCGTCGTCATGGGCGGCTTCGGTGAAGCCCATCGAGATACCGGCGCCGACGGAGGCCGACAGGCCGACGAGAAAGGTCTGCCAGGTATCCTGCGTGGCGAAGGCGGCGGCGAAGATCGGCGCCAGCGTCGAGACCGAACCATCCATCAACCCGGCAAGACCCGGCTGCACATAGGTCAGCACGAATTGCCGATGCACCGCCTCGTCCTCGCCGCGCTTGACGTCTTCAGGCGTATGTTTGTCGCCCAGCATGCGGGCGATATCTTCATGCCCCTGTTCGGCAAGGGCGAGATCGCCGAGAAGCTCACGCGTCGAGGCGTCCGAGGTCCGCTTTGCCGCCTCGACATAGAAACGATAGGCCTGCTCCTCCATCGCCTCGGATTCCTGCCGCATCGCGTCCAGCGAAAGATTTGCCCTCAGCCAGTCGGGCTTGCGCTCGTAGAAGCCCTGCACATGTTCGCGCCGGATCAGCGGAATGCGCTCGCCGAAACGCTGGCGATGGATTTCGATCAGCGACTTGCGATGCGTATCCTCGACCTCGGCCATATCCTCGAAGACTTTGGCCGAAGCCGGAAATTCGCGACGCAACCTGTCGGCATAGGCGAGATAGATACGGGCATCGTCTTCCTCGGAGGCAATCCCGAGGGCAAGGATCTCCTGCTCGGACAGTGATTCGAAAGATCGTTTCGAGGATCTGAAAAACCGCGCCAGCATGACTTTCTCCAAAATTTAGAATTATTCTAAATCTAAAGAAGCAGGCGATGACGGTCAAGGGCAGGGGGAAGAATGCTGACAGATTGCCGCAAGCGGGCACGGACGACTTTGGCTCGTTGCGATAAACACCTATATGAGGGCTGCCGCATCACGCGGCGCCGGGGTTTTCGAATGGACAATGACATTCAGGGCCGCCCCGCCCATATCGCGGCGATCCGCGAAAGGGCGGAGGCCGAAATGCGGGAAATGGGCGTCGACGAGGCCTTCATCGACAGGCTGGTCGAGACTTTCTACGCCCGCGTGCTGGCGCATCCCGATCTCGGCCCGGTGTTCGACGCCAGGCTATCCGGCCGCTGGCCGCAGCATATGGCGAAGATGAAGAGCTTCTGGTCGGCTGTCGCCTTCCGCAGCGGCGCCTATGGCGGCAAGCCGGTGCAGGCGCATACAGGTGTTGCAAACCTGACGCCGGAGCTCTTTCCGAAATGGCTGTCGCTGTTTGCCGCAACGCTGGACGACATCGCCCCATCGCCGGAGGCCAAGGCCTGGTTCATGGCGACGGCGGAGCGGATCGCCAAGAGCCTGACGCTTTCGCTGTTCTACAATCCGGCGCTCGACGATCCCAAGCGCACACCCGGCTGATCTATATTCTAAATCTTTATGCTAAGTTTTCGCCGCCGAGGCAGTGGCGCCGGCGCTGGCCGCCACCACGAGCGCGGTGCCCAGCATCTGCAGCGCGGTCATCGGCTGGGCCAGGATCAGAAAGCCGGCAAGCGCGCCGAGCGCCGGTTCGAGGCTCATCAGGATGCCGAAGGAGGCCGACGGCATGCGCCGCAGCGCCACCATCTCCAGCGCATAGGGCAGGAGCGGTACGAGGATGGCGAGGCCGAGAACCTCCACCAGCCCCTTCAAGGTGAAGGCGCCGCCTGTCTCGGCAAGGCCGAAGGGGGTTGCGACGAGGCCGGCAACGATCAGCGACATCGACAGGCCTTCCAGCCCCTTGAAGGCAGCCCCGACCTTCTTCGTCAGCAGGATATAGACCGCCCATCCCACAGCCGAGCCGAGAGCGAAGAGGACGCCAGGGAGATTGCCGACCCAGCCTTCGCCGTCATGGGCGAGGAAGAGGATGCCGGCCGCAGCAATCAACGGCCAGAGCAGGCGCCAGGTCAGGCCGTAGCCGAAGACGGCGACCGAGAGCGGCCCGAGGAAATCGATGGCGATCGCCAGGCCGAGCGGCAGCCGCTGGATCGCCGCGAAGAAACACAGCGTCATTGCGGCGGTCGTCGTGCCGAGCAGCAGGGTCGCCCGCCACTGGGCGCCGCTATAACGCAGGAGCGAAGGCCTGACGACAACGGCCAGGATGATCGCCGCGAAAGCAAGCCGCAGCCAGGTGGCGCCGGCAACGCCATAGGTCGCAATGGCCGGGGACGACAGCGCCGCGCCGAACTGGATCGAAGACATCGACATCAGGCACATCGCGACACCGGCCGCCAGGCCGCCCGAAGACGACGCCATACCCGGCTGCGGCATCAAAGCTGCGCCATCCGTCCCGGTCTCGATAGTCTTGATGTCCATGTGGCCCCCGATCCTGGCGCGGTTCTAACCCGAAGACGGGGGAGAACCAAATTCAAACTTTTCATGCCGGGATCAAGAGCGCTGATGCTGGGGAATGCCAGGATCGACAGGTGATGCGGTAGATCGAGTTCACGCTTTAACCAGGCGATCGCCGATGGTGATGCAATATCACCGGCGGCCAGCAAGGATGACTTCTTCGGCGTCTTCGAAGCTCATGTCGAAGACCCTCCTGCCGATGTCGAAGCTGAAGCCGTTGCGGGCGAAGGCTGAAAGCTCTTTAGCCTTTCGCTTGTCGTCGAGCTCGACCCGGCGGAAAGGGCCGAAGGCGCGTTTGCGGGCAAATATCGCGGCCGCATAGAGATCGTCGGCCTGCTCAAGTGCTGCCTCGACCTTGTCGCTGGAGACGCCCTTGACGGCAAGTTTCTGGGCGATCGCGCGTTTTGATTTGCCGCCGCGCACGGCAGAGCGGGTGCTGATCTCCGCATAGGCGCTATCGTCGAGCACCTTGTTGTCATAGGCAAATTTGACGGCGAAATCGGCAACGGCTTTCACTTGCGCCGCGCTGATATCTTCGAATTTCTCCTTCGCCTTGCGGGTGATGGCGTCAAACAGCTGCTTTTCCGTCATCATCCGCCGCTCCAGGCGATAGATGGCGGAATTGCGCGCCCAGCTCAGCATGCGGGGTGTCGGGATGTCGGAGGGAACTGTCTCATCGGTCATCGGCAGTGATCAGGCTTCCAGACCCTTGAGGACGTTGGCGACGTTGATGCCGATTTCCGGCACGCCGTAACCGCCCTCCATGCAGGCCAGCACCGGCAGGCCGGCGGCTGATATCATCGCGCCCATGCGGGTGAAATCATCGGAAGTCAGGCTGAAAAAGGAGATCGGATCGCGCTCGAAGGTATCGACCCCAAGCGCCACGACGATCGCCTCGGCGCCGAAGTCTTTGATCCGCGCCAGCGCATCGTTTAGCGCCGAAGACCAGACATCAAAGGGCGTGCCCGGTGGCATTGGATAGTTGCGGTTGGCACCAACGCCCTCCCCCTCGCCTTCCTCGTCGGCATGGCCGAGGAAATAGGGAAAGGCGTGCATGGGATCGCCATGCAGAGAGGCGGTGAAGACATCGCCTCTGTGATAGAAGAGATCCTGGGTGCCGTTGCCATGATGGAAATCGACATCCAGCACCGCAACCTTCGCCGCACCATGATCGCGCAGCCGCTGTGCGGCGACGCCCGCATTGTTGATGAAGCAGTAGCCGCCGAAGAGATCGATGCCGGCATGGTGGCCGGGTGGGCGGCAGAGCGAAAAGGCGAAACGATTGCCCTCGGCCAGCCAGTCGGCGCCGGTGACGGCACAGCGCATGGAGGCGATCGCCGCCTCGTAGGACCCCTTGGTGATCGAGGTGTCGGCGGCATTGGCATAATGGCCGATCGCGCCAACGATATTGTCGGGCACGCGCTGGCTGGTGCGGCGAACGGGAAAGGAATTGGCGATCGCCTCGCCGGTGAAGCCGGCGGCCACCCAGCGATCCCAGACGCTGGCGAGAAAATCCAGATAGGCGGGATCATGCACCTTCAGGGCCGTTTCCAGCCCGTGCGCATCGGGCGCCACCACGTCGGTAAAGCCCGCCTCCTTGACCGCCGCCAGGATCCATTCGGCACGGAACGGCGCCTCGAAGGGCGTCACCAGTTGGCCGGCATGCAGTTCCGTTTTGGCATCGCGCAGCTTGTGGTCTTCGGAATAGATGACGCGCATTTCAGATCCTGCCCCTTGATTGACAATCGAGACTTACACGGCTCGGCCGCGACAAAAAAGCGGAACGGCGCTCTTGATCGTCAAGCTATATGACGCCACCTTCGCCGGTGTTTTGAGAACGAGGAAATTTTCCGCATGAAAGTGCTGATGGTCGATGTCGACGGCGTGCTCATTCATGGTCGACCGACCGACGGGCTGCCGCACTTCACCTATCTGGAGCGCGATCTCGGCCTGCGTGTCGACCTGCTGCAACAGGAATTCTTTCAGACCCACTGGCGTGAGATCATTGTCGGCCGCGCGGCGCTGGAACCCAGGCTCGCCGGCGTGCTCGCAAAGATCGCGCCGCATCTCAGCGCCGAAACGCTGATCGACTACTGGTTCGAAAACGATTCCCGCCTCGACCGCAATCTGCTGGAAGAGCTCGCTATCCTCCGGCAAAGCGGCATCACCCTTTTCCTGGCGACCAACCAGGAGCATAGGCGGGCGCGCTACCTGATGGAGCAGGCCGGCCTGGACGCGCATTTCGACGACATCATCTATTCCGCAGCACTCGGGCACAGCAAGCCTTCGCCCGATTTCTTCCGGCTGGCGACCGAACGCGCCGGCGTGGCGCCCGGCGACATCGCCTTCATCGACGATATGGCCGAAAATATCGAAGCGGCGCGGCAGTTCGGCTGGAATGCTGCGCAATGGACGGCGGGCGCGACGCTTGGCGGCGCGCTTCCCGTCTTCGCCAGGCCGGCCTGAGCGAGGCCGGGGCAATCAGGCAAGCCGCTTGTAGAACAGGGTGGTGGCGCAGAAGCCGCCTTCCGGCCACAGCGCATAATCGGGAATGACGCCGACACGCTGCCAGCCCAGGCGCGGATAGATCGCCTCGGCATCGCTGCCGGTTGCCGTATCGAGCACGAGCAGGGTCTTGCCACGCTTGGCCGCCTCGCGCTCGGCGGCATCCATCAGCAGCCGGGCGAGGCCCTTGCCGCGGGCGGAACGATGCACCAGCAGCTTCTTCAGATCACCGCGATGCGGCTGGTTCGGCATCTGCGCGGCCCCCACCTGCACGGTCCCGACGATCCTGCCGTCGAGTTCAGCGACCAGCAACAGGTTGCCGCCGGAGGCGACGGCATCGGCGACATCGCGCCAATAGGGCTCGGCATCTTCAGGCCCATAGGGCTGCATGAAGCCGACGGAGGCGCCGCCTGCGACGCAATCGGCCAGCACCTGCGACAGCGCCGGCACGGCGGCTCGGGCCTCGTCGGCGGAAAGGGTACGAATGTCGGGCATGCTGCTCTCCTGAATAGATGCTGTTATCGGCCGCCGCGATCGAGCACGACGCAATAACGCGCCGGCGCGTTGCCGGGATTGTGGAAGATGTGACCCTCGCCGACCGGCATGAAGAGGCAATCGCCCGGCCGCAGCCGGTAGACCGTTTCACCCGCCGTCATTTCCAGCTCGCCATCGAACAGCCAGATATGCTGCGTCATGCCGTGGGAGGCGGCATGCGGGGGGAAGCTGACACGCGCGCCAGCGGGGAATTCGACCTCGACGATATCGACATCGGAGGCAGTGCCGGAGATCGAGCGCCTAATATAACCGGTCTCCGGGTCGCGCCAGACCTGCTGCTCCTGCCGGCGAACAAGCGGCGAGGCCTGCTGTCCCTCCTCCGCGAAGAAGGCCGACAGCGACAGGCCGAGCGCCGCACAGATCCTTGCCAGCAGCGAGGCGGTCGGGCTCGCCTCCGCCCGCTCGATGCGCGAGATCATCGCGCGGCTGACCCCGGAGGCCGCGGCAAGATCATCCAGCGTCAGACCTTTTTTGACCCGCAGCGTGCGGATGCGGATGCCGATCGCCTGTTCGAGTTCCGGTTCCATCTCTCAATCCATGATTCTACTATAAGAGAAATACATTATCCGATGATGGAATCAAGTCTCCTCGCGCGGCGAAACCCGCCTTGCTTTCACCACGGCAGCGTCGATATATGACGGCGCAATCGAGGTAGGAGGCAATGATGGACGCCAGCACGCAGAGCACGGACCTGACGGGAAGCTTCACAGCTGCCGCCTGGGACAGGATCGCCCCTGTTATGGCTGAAATCGAGGCCTTGCCGCTGCTGCTGCGCCTTTCGGACGGCACGCTGCCGCCGGAGGTCTTCCGGCACTATATCCTTCAGGATGCGCTCTACCTGAAGCATTATGCGCGATGCCTCGCCATCGTTGCGGCCAAGGCGCCCGACAATGCGCAGGTGCTGCGCTTCCTCGGTTCGGCGCAGAAGGCCATCACCGTCGAGCAGGGCCTGCATGCCGGCTTCCTCACCCAGTTCGGCATCACGTCGGCGGATGTTTCAGCCGCAGAACCCTCGCCTGCGGGCTTTGCCTATACCAACTTCCTGCTTGCCACCGCCTATCACAGTTCCTACGCGGTTGCGCTTTCCTCCATCCTCCCCTGCTTCTGGATCTACTGGCACGTTGGCGAAGCGATCAAGAACCGGCCTGCTATCGAGGGCAATGCCTTCCAGGCCTGGATCAACACCTATGGCGATCCGCAATTTGCCGCCGGCGCCCGTGAAGTGATCGCGCTGACCGACATCGCCGCCCGCGCCGCATCGCCGGTGGAGCGTGCCCAGATGACCGATGTCTTCGTGCGGGCCTCGCAATATGAATGGATGTTCTGGGATTCGGCCTGGCGGCTGGAGACGTGGCCGGTCTGACGCGCGTCCGACAAGCTGCAAAATAGCGTAAACAGCGGGCTAATTACCGCTTTGCGGCAAGGGGCGGCGCTGCTATATGGCGCGCATGAGCACCAATTCGACTACTCCGCTTTCCCATATCCGCAACTTTTCGATCGTGGCCCATATCGACCACGGCAAATCGACGCTGGCCGACCGCCTGATCCAGACGACGGGCGGGCTTGCCGAGCGCGAAATGTCCGAGCAGGTGCTCGACAATATGGATATCGAGCGCGAGCGCGGCATCACCATCAAGGCCCAGACCGTGCGCCTGCACTACCAGGCAAACAATGGCGAGAAATACATTCTCAACCTGATCGACACGCCCGGCCACGTCGACTTCGCCTATGAAGTCTCGCGGTCGCTGTCGGCCTGCGAGGGTTCGCTGCTCGTCGTCGACGCCAGCCAGGGCGTCGAAGCGCAGACGCTCGCCAATGTCTATCAGGCGATCGACAACAACCACGAGATCGTCACCGTCCTCAACAAGATCGACCTGCCGGCCGCCGAACCCGACCGCATCAAGGAACAGATCGAGGAAGTGATCGGCATCGACGCCTCGGAGGCGGTGCTGATTTCGGCCAAGACCGGCCTGGGCATTCCCGATGTGCTGGAAGCGATCGTCCACAAGCTGCCGGCGCCGAAGAGCCCGGGCGGCGACAAGGCGCCGCTGAAGGCGCTGCTCGTCGACAGCTGGTACGACACCTATCTCGGCGTCATGGTTCTCGTGCGCATCATCGACGGCGTGCTGACCAAGGGCCAGACGGTGCGGATGATGGGCACCGATGCAAAATACCAGGTGGAGCGCGTCGGCGTGCTGACACCGAAGATGGTCACTGTCGACAGCCTCGGCCCCGGCGAGATCGGCTTCATCACCGCCTCGATCAAGGAAGTGGCCGATACCCGCGTCGGCGATACGATCACCGAGGACAAGCGGCCAACGGCCGCAGCGCTGCCGGGCTTCAAGCCGGCGCAGCCGGTGGTGTTCTGCGGCCTGTTCCCGGTCGATGCCGCCGATTTCGAGGATCTGCGCGCCGCCATGGGCAAGCTTCGCCTCAACGACGCCTCTTTCTCCTTCGAAATGGAATCGTCGGCCGCCCTCGGCTTCGGTTTCCGCTGCGGCTTCCTCGGCCTGCTGCATCTCGAAATCATCCAGGAACGGCTCGAGCGCGAGTTCGACCTCGACCTCATCGCCACCGCACCCTCCGTCGTCTACAAGATGTACATGACCGACGGCACGGAGCGCGAACTGCACAATCCGGCCGACATGCCCGATGTCGTCAAGATCTCCGAAATCCATGAGCCGTGGATCCGCGCGACGATCCTGACGCCGGACGATTATCTCGGCGGCATCCTGAAGCTTTGCCAGGACCGGCGCGGCATCCAGATCGAGCTCACCTATGTCGGCACGCGCGCGATGCTGACCTACGACCTGCCGCTCAACGAAGTCGTCTTCGATTTCTACGACCGGCTGAAGTCGATCTCCAAGGGCTATGCCTCCTTCGACTATGCGCTGACCGACCACCGCGAGGGCAACCTCGTGAAGATGTCGATCCTCGTCAACGGCGAGCCGGTCGACGCGCTGTCGATGATGGTGCACCGGACGGCCGCCGAAAAGCGCGGCCGCGACATGTGCGAGAAGCTCAAGGAGCTGATCCCGAAGCACATGTTCAAGATCCCGATCCAGGCGGCGATCGGCGGCAACGTCATTGCCCGCGAGACGATCTCGGCGCTGCGCAAGGACGTGACCGCGAAATGCTACGGCGGCGACGCCACCCGCAAGCGCAAGCTGCTCGACAAGCAGAAGGCCGGCAAGAAACGCATGCGCCAGTTCGGCAAGGTGGAGATTCCGCAGGAAGCCTTTATTGCTGCTCTGAAGATGGGCGACGAATAACGCTTCTCAACGACATTTTATGCGCATATGATCTGCGCATAAAATTGAGGAGATCGCTGTGGCTCAGCGACCAAGAAAAGCAGCAAACCTGTCCCTCGATGAAGGTCTCCTCTCCCAGGCGCGCGAACTCCAGATTAACATATCTCGGGCGGCGGAAGATGGCATCGCACAGGCAATAAAGGCCGAGCGCGAGCGGCTATGGCGTATCGAGAACGCCGAGGCTATCCGGCTGGAAAACGAATATGTTGAAAAGCACGGCTTGCCATTCGCCAAATACCGTCAGTTTTAATGGCACGCTTTCACGTCTATCGCCTTAAAAGCGGGAATGTCCTGGCCATCGATCTTCAAGCCAATCTGCTTGACGATCTGCCTTCGCGAGTCATGGTCCCGCTGCATCCGGTGCAAGAGCTGAGCTGGTCGATCTCGCGACTGAACCCACGCTTTGCCATCGAGGGTGAAACCTATGTCATGGCCACCCAGCGCATGGCATCGATCCCGACGGCGGAAATAGGAAAAATAGTCGCAGATCTATCGGGCAAAAGCGATGCCATCACCAGCGCCGTAGATTTTCTCTTCCAGGGCTTTTGAGCGTTCACCCCCTGCCCATATATTCCTTCACCAGCCCCTCATAGGCGTTCATCTCCGGCAGCGCCGCGTAGCTGTGCACCGCGCCGGTCTCGGCGAAGGACAGCTTCTCGCTTGTCCATGTCTCGATGAAGGGCGTGAACCAGCTTGGGTCGTCGAGCATGGTTGCGCGCAGATTGACGAACCAGTCCATGCCTTCCGGCCGGGTGAACATCCAGCTCATGCAATGCGGGCAGAAATAATGTTTCGTAACGCCGTGCAGGCCGCCGATCACCGGCTCGCCTTTTGTGACCTCGAAGCCTTCGCTGGGAATGGCGGCGCTCAGCGAATAGGCGCTCGCGGTCATCCTCTGGCAGCCCGTGCAATGGCAGGCCATGGTCAGCAGCGGCGGGGCGCTGATCTTCAGCCGCACCTGGCCGCAACGGCAGCCGCCTTGCATGGGTAGATTCAGTTCGCTCATGATTTTCCTCCCGTTTTGCCCTTTGATCTAGCGGAGCTTTCGCCGCTGTCGAGATGACAAGGCCACTGCGGACGGCAAGGCCGCCGCGAAATGGGTGGCCTTGTCGAGCGCCTTAAGCGACGGCTTCGCGGCGGGAGCCGTCACGGCCGCGCAAGCCCGTCGCCATCACCAGCGCGCCAAGCGCGGCGGCGGCGAGCGGCACCAGAAGGGCGACACGCAGGGATTCCAGCCGCGCTTCTGGAGAGACTTCGTCACCCAGCATATAGGCGCCGATCGCGCTGACGCCGGAAAGCCCGAGTGCGGCTCCGAACTGGGTTGCTGTATTGACCAACCCGCTGGCAAGCCCGTGCTCGTCCTCGGCAATGCCGTCGGTCGCGACGATGGTCAGCGGGCCATAGCCGAGCGCGAAGGCAAGGCCGAGCAGCAGCATCGACGGGAACATGGCGGCATAGGTCCAGTCGAAGCCCATGCGCAAGAACAGCCCATAGCAGGCAAGCGCCAGCAGGAAACCGGCGAGGATGACGCGGACATTGCCGAAGCGGTCGACAAGCCGCGGCGTCAGGATCGGCGCGACCACCGCATCGATGCCGATCGCCATCAGCGCCAGGCTCGTCTGCATCGGCGTCCAGCCGAGCAGTTCCTGCAGATAAAGCGAGGCGATGAACTGAAAGCCGAAAAAGGAGCCGGTAAACAGCAGGGCGCCGAGATTGGCGCGGATCAGCGCGGCCGAACGCAGGATCCCAAGGCGCACCAGAGGAGCGGACGAGCCGCGCTCGATCAGGATGAAGGCAAGCCAGAGCAGCGCGCTCACTGCAAAGGCGGCGATCGTCCATTCCGTACCCTCGCCCGGATTCTCGAGCCGGATGACGCCATAGGCGGCCAGCAGCATGGCGCCGGTCAGCGCGATCGCGCCTGATATATCGAATTTTCCCCGGGCGGTTCCCGCATCCCTGTCTGTGATCAGCCGAGGGCCGACGGCAAGCAGGATCGCCGCCAGCACCACCGGCGCGAAGAATACCCAGCGCCAGTCGATGGCAGCAAGCAGGCCACCGGCGACGAGGCCGAGCGAGAAGCCGGCCGAGGCCGTCGATGCATAGATCATCACCGCCCTGTTGCGCTGCGGCCCCTCCGGGAAATTGGCGGTAATGAGCGCAAGGCCTGCTGGCGTCATGAAGGCGGAGGCGGCGCCGGTGACGAAACGCGCGACAAGCAGCATCCAGCCCTCGCTCGCGAAACCACCGAGGCCGGAGAAGGCGAGGAAGATCGTCAGCGCCGTCAGGAAGACCCGCTTCTTGCCGAAGATATCGGCGGCCCGGCCGCCCAGCAGCATGAAGCCGGCATAACCCAGCACATAAGCGCTGACGACGGCGCTGAGCGTCGTTGTCGACAGGCCGAGATCGGCGCGGATCGCCGGCAGCGCGATATTGAGCATGGCGACATCGATGCCTTCGAGGAAGATCGCGCCGCAGAGCACGATCAGCGCACCGGCTACGCGGGCGTTCATGCGGCCTTCACTCGACTTGGTGGGGGAAGATGGGTTGGACATGAAATCCGTTCCTTCGGTTGACACGCTGAAACAACGGGGCGAGGCATGAAAGTTACTTTTCATGCCTCGGTTCCCTCTTGTAACCGATGCTTAGGTAAGACATGATCCGGCACCATGGAAGAAGGCACTTCAAACTCACCGAGTGACATTTGCAGCACCGGCCAGGACGACAACGTCCTGCCCGGCAAGGACGATAGCGTCCTGCCCGGCAAGGACTACGACGTCCTGCAATGGGATGCGCGCGAGGAGTGCGAGGTCCGGCAGATCCTCGACCGGATCGCCGACAAGTGGTCGCTGCTCGTCATTGCGTTGCTCGAAAAACGCACGCTTCGCTTCACTGAATTGAAGAGGAATATCGACGGCATCAGCCAGCGCATGCTGACGACGACGCTCAGGCACCTGGAGCGAGACGGCATCATCGAGCGCACCGTCTATCCCGTCGTGCCGCCGAAGGTCGATTATGCGTTGACGCCGCTCGGCTGCACCCTGCACGAGACGATCCGTTCGCTGGTGCTGTGGACCGAGCAGAACCAGGCCGGCATTATCGCCGCGCGGCAACGCTACGACGAACGGGCCAGCGATGGTCTGTAGCCGGAGAATGAATTCTGTCGGCCGTTAGGGATAGTTAATGTTGCATCGTCCGAACTACCGGATGCGGGCCGGGTTGCCGACCACGGTGGCGCCGGCCGGCACATCCCTGGTCACCACCGCGCCGGCGCCGACGATCGCGCCCTCGCCGATCGTGATGCCGCCGAGGATGATGGCGCTTCCCCCGATCCAGACTTCGTTGCCGATCGTGACCGGCCGGGCGATCTCGATGCCGGTGCTGCGAAGCGCGGCATCCTTGTGGTGCTCGGCGCAGTAGATCTGCACGCCGGGGCCGAACATGCTGCGATCGCCGATCGTCACCCGGCCGGAATCGAGAATGGTGCAGCCGGCATTGAAATAGACGCGCTCGCCGAGGGTGATGTTGATGCCGTAGGAGCAGTGAAACGGCGCTTCGATGAAGACATCCGATGCTGCCTGCGCAAACAGCGCCCTCAGGGCCGGCGCCATCGCGCCGCGCTCATCCGGCGGCATTGTATTGTGTGCGTGGACGGCCAAGCGCGCCTGCCGGCGCAAATGATCGAGCTCGTCATCGAGGCAGCAATACCATTCACCTGCCGCCATTTTCTCGCGTTCGCTCGCCGGCATGACATCACTCCCTCACGCCGAAGCCTGCGACAGAATTTCGACCTCTTGCCGTTCGATCAGGCTGACCCAGGCCCGCGCAATGGCAAGGCCGGCGGCATCGGCTGCACGCCCATGTCTTGCCGCCAGTTCGGCGTGGCTCTCCAGCCAGCCGGGGGCGATGCGCGCGATCGTCTCGGGGAATTCAGCCTTCCATTGTTCGACGACCGCTGAATTGGCCTCGAAATGGAACTGGGTGCCATAGACGGCGCGGCCGATGCGGAACGCCTGGTTTTCGGCGACGGGGCTCGAGGCAAGACGGACCGCCGCCTCGGGCAGGGAAAACGTGTCGGCATGCCATTCGAAGATGGTGAACTCGCCGCCCAGCGAAGACAGCAGCGGATCGGCCCGGCCCTCGGCGGTAACGCCGATCTTATGCCAGCCGAATTCGCGGGCGGTTCCCAGATGATTGTCGGCGCCATAGGCGCGGGCGAGGATCTGGCTGCCCAGGCAGATGCCGAGCACCGCCTTGCCGGCATCGCCGAAGCGCCGCGTAAGCCGAACGAGCTCCGGCAGATAGGCGTGTGTCTCATCATCCAGCGCGCTCTGCTCGCCGCCGAGAACGACCAGCGCATCATGGCCCACTACATCCCGCGGCAGGATGCCATCCTGCCACACCCGGAACCACTCGATGTCAGCGCCCGCCTCGTCGAGGGCCTGGGCAAGCGCGCCGAGGCCGGTATTCCTCATGTTTTCGATGACTGCGACGCGCATGGACTTTCCCTGATATGGCCGACGACGGGAAGAGATCATGCCGGCGGGCAGCACGCAAGACGCTTGTGTAAGGGGCGATTGCGCATGCGCACCACAGAGCTTAAATCTCGTCAAACGAAAGGAAATCGCCATGACCGAAAAAGCCCGTGTCTCGATCCTCTACTGTACCCAGTGCAACTGGCTGCTGCGCGCCAGCTGGATGGCGCAAGAGCTGCTGTATACTTTTTCCGACAGCCTCGGCGAAGTGGCGCTGATCCCCGGCACCGGCGGCAATTTCGAGATCCGCGTCAACGGCGATCTCATCTGGGAGCGCAAGCGCGACGGCGGCTTTCCCGGGCCGAAGGAGCTGAAGCAGCGGGTCCGCGACATCGTCGAGCCCGGCCGCGATCTCGGCCACGTCGACCGAGCCTCGCTCGAAAGCTGAGCAGAGCTCGGCGCCAGCGCGAGCGGCCTCAGCGAAAAGGCGAGCGGCAGACCCTGTAGACACCCTCATAGGTGAGGAAGTGATCCGTCCTCGGATTGTAGGAGCGGTATTCGTTGGTGCACCAGGCGATATGCTTGTTCGGATCCTTCGGCTGCACGCGGCGCACCGGCGGCGGATCATAGGTCAGTTGCGGCCGTCCGGCAGCGCCCGGCAGGTAGTAGGTCGGGCCTGCGCCCCTCGGCCGGTAATTCGGCTGGACATAGGCCGGACGATGCCATTGCTGCGGCCCGAAACCGAAGCAGCCGCGAAAATCGCAAAGCGTGGAGCCGGTGTTGAGCGGACCGACCCCTGGCTTGCCCAGCTTCAGCGAATCGGCCCCGGCGATGCCGGGTGCGAGAACAGCCAAAAGACCGGCGAGCAGAAGCGTGCGAGAAACGGCCATGATGCAATCCTTTCGGTATTTCCTTTATATAGGGCGCACCAAACGGAGCGCTATGCCCATTCTCCGGCCCTCTCCCGCATGTGATCGGCTGCTTTTTTGTCAACTGTCAGGAAAACTTCAAAAACCCAGTTGACAGTCAGGAGCCGCCCCCTTACATCGCTCTCCGTCGCCCAGATGGCGGAATTGGTAGACGCGCCAGCTTCAGGTGCTGGTACCCGAAAGGGTGTGGAGGTTCGAGTCCTCTTCTGGGCACCATTCCATTCTTGATCGCTACCAAGATCAAGGAGTTAAGCCTTTTCAGATAGGTTGCGCATTTGATGCCTTGTCACAAAGGCCAATCACGATGCGCTTAGGGCTTGGCCGCTAGATAGCTCCCAAGAACGCGCCGAAACCCTCAATTCCAGAATGCATGTCCTGCCACTCTGGAGAGCTGCCCTCCATTGACTCCCTCATCCCCAAATGCGAACATAAAGCGAACAGAATGGAGTCTTGCCAATGATCCGATACGCCGCATCCGCTGACAGCCGCCCTGAGCCTCCACAGGCCCGCGTGGTGTCAGCCGCCAAGCCGGCCCTTGAAATGCGATCCCTCACGCCGATCATTGATACAGCCGTTACCGCACCTGCGGCGGGTCTGCTACCGCCCAGCCCCGAGTCAGGCGAGATCGGCTCCGACACTCGACCGAAAACCCCCAAGCCGCCGCGCCGTGCAGCAACAAAACGCAAGCCTAAGGTCGAAGCGGACGACACTTCGCTCCAGCTTAGTTTAGATGCCTAGTCCCATGTTGCCGATGCCGGAAGCGCCGGCGCTGGAAACCTCCGCGACCCGAGGGCGAACCGCCCTCTTTTGATCTGTCGGAAATCATCAAGCCCGACAGGACATTCGCACCGCGATCATGGGAACTCCCACCATTATCTATAGAGCACTTCGGGATCCCGAAATTGGTTGCCGGATTGAAATTATTGAATATTTGCTCACGGCGAGACCGCTGAAAATGCGACGAATTTCGGAATCCCGAAGCGGGGGAATTTCGGAATCCGAAGTGGGATTTTTTCTTGGTGCGAGGCGCCAGCCTCTGTCGGCAACCATCGGCCATCGGTATCCAGCACCGTCCTATCGGGATCAGCCGCTTCTGTTCGGATCAACTGCGCCTGCTTGGCGCCCTTCGTAAAGCGGAAGGACGCACCTTCGGCACTCGGGAGACGCTCGAACGGCGGGGAGCGCAGTCTACGAACCAGGGATGCGAGGGCCGTTTCCCTTATCGGGCGATTCGCTGTATCGGCATCCGGATAGGCATCAGCGCGGCTTCGACCAACGCATGGCGGCGTGGTTCCGGCTTTTCAGGCGGCCATGTGGGGCGTCGTCTTCCCGCTGTCGGGAATAACGGTCAAAACCCCCAGGCCGGCTTCTCTGGCGGCGCTGAGGAGCAATTCCCTCAGCTCGCCCGTCTCGATCTGCCCGGTGATGGCATCGGCGCAGGCCTTTACGGCCACGACGTATTCCTCTCCATCTTCAAACGGCCAGTCCATCATCAGAACTTCGGCTGCGTCCCGGATCGTCCTGACGATCTTGTACTTTTGCCGGCCGCCGAGAAAGAGAACAAGAGGCGCAAAATCCGCCGATGTGTTCCATTGCATGGCATTTTCTCCCTGAGAGTTAGAATATTAGTAACAATGCAAGAAGAATGCCAGTGGAGGCGGAGGCGGTTTTTAGAGGTTTTGCGCGCCAGTCGCCGGGATCGTCGGCAGAGGCCGCGCAATCGCGGCCTTCGGCTTCACAACCAGGACATCTAATAAGGAGCTTTCGGCCCTGCCCGGCAGCACCCGCGAGTTGGCCGAGAACGTCAACGCCTGGAGTATTCCGAAGCGGGCGATCAACCTGTCGAGCTATCACGACATGAGCGAGGCCGATATCGAGCGGGTGGCGGCGATGCTGATCGATCTCGCGTCGACGCGGATCTGACACAACGGCACGACATTGCCGCCCGAGGAGATCCCCTCAGCGCACCGGCTGATAATGGCCGCGCAGCGGCACCTTGTCGTCCATCGAGATGAAGCCGTCGCGTTCGCAGACATACATCAGCGTCGGCATGCCGCCCGAACGGAAGATCTCATCATAACGGCGGCGGACCTGAACGGTTTCGGTGCGGCAATTATACGATTCTTCCTCCTTCTTCTCCGGCTGCGCCTTGACGCCGGGAAGACCCTTGTAGGGATAGAGGGGCTGAACGCCGGAATCGACGGATTTCGTCCAGTCGACGGCAGAGGCGGATGCCGGGGCGAGGCTCGACACGGCAACCAGCGATATCAGAATCATCAAAAGCCGCACGGAGCTCTCCTGCCGACTATGGGCGCTCTCCAGATGTAGGAAAACCGAAGACCGTCATCAAGCGGCCGAAGCCGGCGACTTCCTGAAATAACTTCTGATGACGGGATGGCCGAAGAGGCCGGCAAGGATGGCAAAACCGGCACCGACGACGAAACCGGCGAGAAAACCGCCGATGATGCCGGCAACCAGCAGGATCATCTTCCCCGGACCATCGGCCTTAACAGGCGGCTCGGCCGGCGAGATGACGCGAATGTTACTCTGGCTGAGGTTCTGCTCCTCGCTCGTCTGGCTGGAGCGTTTCAGAACCGTCTCGTAGATATCGCGCGCCGCAGTCGCCTTGCGCTGCAATTCGTTCAATTCCACCTGCTTGTCCGAGGTACTCGCCTGCAGCGCCTTCTGCACCGCAAGTTCCTTGGCGATGCTGTCTTCGGCGGCCTTTGCCTGCTCGTATTCGCCCCGTGCCGAGGTGGCGAGCCGCTGCAATTCGCCCTTGATTTCGCCTGATATGCTCTGGAGCGAGGAGCGGGCCGCCTGCAGGCGCGGATGACGCGTGCCCATCTGGCTTTCGAGGCTGCCGACGGCGGCCGCCTGGGTGGCATATTGCTGACGCAGGCTGACGAGCGGCGAGGTGACGCCGCCTTCCGTCTGGTTGCCGGCGACGATGTCCTCGACGCGGAGATTGGCGACGGCATCGGCGCGCGCTTTCGCCTGGATGGTCTTTTCCTGTGCCGTCACCAGCATCGTGTTCAACGAGACGAGCCGCTGATCGGAAATCAGATTGCCCTCGGTCGCAGCCATGTCGTTGTCGGCGCGGAAGGTTTCGACGGCCTGCTCGGCTTCCAGCACCTTCTGGCGCAGATCGTCGAGGCGTCCGTCGAGCGTCGAGGAGGTGTTTTCGTAAATGCCGTTCGAGGCGTTGTTCTCCTCCTCGGTGAAGGCGGTGACGACCTGGTTGGCAAGCCTTGCGGATTTTTCCGGATCATTCGTCGTGGCGGCAAGCGTGACGACATAGGTGCTGGCCTGGCGGGTGATCACAAGTGCTTTCTGCAGGGCGCCGATCACGGCGGCGCCATCGGTGCGGCCGCCGGTGAATTCCGGATCCTGGTCGAGCTTCATCGTCTCGACGACGCGGCGCAGCACATTGCCCGAGGTCAGGATCTGCACCTGGCTGTCGATCAGAGTCGAGATCATTTCCGGCGAGGGTCCGGAGGATTGCGCGCCGGCATCGGCAAGGCCGATCTGGCGCGGATCGAAATAGAGGCTGCTGACGGCGGTGAATTTCTGAGCGATCCGCGGTGCCACCACAGCGCCGGCAGCGGCGCCGAGCAGTGCCAGACCCAGCACGACCAGCCGCCGGCTCCAGATCGCGGCGATGCTGGAGCGGAGGTCGAGAAGCGGTGCGACAGGTGGGGAGGCTGCGTTCGACGGCGCGTCGACGACGGGCTCTCTTGCCGGCGGAGGCGGAGGCGCCGGACGCTCATATTGACGGCTTTCCGCCATGCTTGCCGGCGGCACAAAAGGGGGCGGGGTCGGTTCAGGCGCCGGACGGGCGTAATCATCCGGGCGGACGACAGGACTGCGCATGCGTACGCCTTCCGGCGCAGTCTGAGGCGGCTCATAACTGCGCCAGCCAGGGAGCCGGCTTACCCTGTTCCTGTCATACTGGTTCATACGCGCACTCGTGTCCCGCCCAGCGTGAAAGACTGAAGCCGAGGTGCTGAGACTTTAGAAATTCTTAGCTAACGGACCGTTAAAATAATCTGGAGCGACGCCGATGTTGCGATTTTCCGCGATTGCGAGGATGCCATGAGGACGACACGACATCTGACAGCGCTGCTGCTTGCGGCGGCTCTCGTCCCGTCGCCGGCCCTTGCGGTCGGGGCGCCCTGCTACCGCGGCGTCAATCTTTCCGGCGGTGAATATGGCGAGCGCGGCGGTACCTACGGCACCAACTACACCTATCCCAGTGAAGAGACGATCGGCTATTTCGCCGAAAAGGGCATGACGATCATCCGGCTGCCCTTCCGCTGGGAACGGCTGCAGCCCGCACTCGGCGGGCGGCTCGACGAGGACGAGCTCCAGCGGATCAAAGACACGATCGGCCTGATCCGCAAGCGCGGCATGGCCGTTCTGCTCGACCCGCATAATTTCGGTTATTACGACAAGACCCAGGTCGGCACGGCGCCGGCGACGGATGCCGCCTTCGGTGACTTCTGGGCGAGGCTCGCCGTCGAATTCGCCAATCAGGAGGGCATTGTCTTCGGCCTGATGAATGAACCACACGACATCAAGGCGACAGACTGGCTGGATGCGGCCAATGCCGCGATCCGCAGTATCCGCGCTGTCGGCGCGCGCAACCTCATCCTGGTGCCGGGCACAGCATGGAGCGGCGCGGCAAGCTGGGAGAAGGACGTGATCGGCGGCGCCAACGGCACTGTGATGCTCGGCGTGCGCGATCCACTGGATTTCTACGCCTATGAGGTCCACCAGTATCTCGACGCCGATTCCTCCGGAACCCATCCGACCTGCGAAGGTGCCGATGCCGCAGTCGAGGCGATCGCCGGGGTCACCGCCTGGCTGAAGCGGAACCACAAACGCGGCTTTCTCGGCGAATTCGGCGCCTCCGCCGACAAGGACTGCATGAGCGGGCTGACCGAAATCTATGCCACCATGACAGGTAATGGCGACGTCTGGCTCGGCTGGTCCTATTGGGCGGCGGGCGATTGGTGGCCCGCGAACGAGCCGTTCAACGTCCAGCCGCGAAAGGGCCCCGCGCGGCCGCAGATGCGGCTTCTCGCCCAATCGGCAAAAGCCGATGCCGGCACTTGTTCCGCCGTCAAGCCTGTGGGGAATTGACCATGGCGGTCGTCGACCAGAAGGCAGCGCCTTTTACTGCCGCCGGCAACCGGCTCGATGCTGCCGGGGCGGCGTCGCGCACCGATTACCTGGTGCTCTGGCTCGGCCTGCTCTCAGTGCTTTACAACGGCATTCTCGCCTTCATCAACCACAACATCATGCCGCTGTCGTTGACGCATGTCGCTGCCAGCGAAGGCCTGATCATGGCGAGCGCCATCATCTACATCCTGCACAAGGGGATCTACGAAACCGACCTGCCAGCCTTCCTGTTCCTGCTGTTCACGCTCGTGGTGACCATCTATGTCAGCGTCCTCAACCGCATGCTGTTCATCGATCATTTCCGCAACGTGCTGATCATCTTCTGCTTCACCGGGCTCGGCGGCTGGAGCAACGAAAGGACGATGAAGCTCGTCTTTCGCTGGGCAAGCCTCGTCGTCATGATTTTCCTGATTTTCGAGATCGTCAGCGTGCCGTTCTATGTCAGCATCGTCCATCCGTCCGACTATTTCGCCAATACGCGCGGGCTGCTGCCGCTGAGCTACAACACGACAGGCCTTTTCCAGAATGCGCTCGGCTTTCCCGAACGCTTCTCCTTCGGCATCATTGACCATCGTTCCTCCTCGATCTTCCTCGAACAGGTGTCGCTGGCCAATTTCTGCGGGGTGATCGCGGTCTACCTGATTTCGATGTGGGAGAGGCTTGGCCGCTGGGACCGGTTGCTGATGATCAGCACGGCAGTCCTGATCCTGGTGACGAACGACACGCGCACGATGCTGATCTTCTGCTTTGCCTGCATCGTCGGCTATTTCGTCTTTCCGAAGATCCCGAAGAATTTCAATCTGGCGCTGATGCCGCTGATCGTCGCCGCGGGCTTCCTCGTCTACGTGCTGAAACCCAACGCGACCGGCGACAATTTCACCGGCCGCATCAACCTGACGATGAAGAAGATCATGGAACTCGATCCGCTCGCCATCCTCGGACTTTCGGTCGACCGGGTCGCCGAGTTCGCCGATAGCGGCTATGTCTACCTGATCTATGCCGCGACGATCTTCGGCGTCATCGCCCTGTGGCTGTTCGTCTGCCTCTTTCCCGCCGGACGCACGGCGGCGCAGCGGCGCTGCGCCCATTCACTTTCTCTTTTCATTTTTCTGAATATGATGATCGGGGGAACCGCAGTCTTTTCGATGAAGATCGCCGGTCTCCTGTGGTTCGTCGTCGGATATATGCGTTTCCACGACAACCCGCGCATCCGGCAGGGTCGTCCGACAAATGTATTGAGTTGACCGCAGCGGCGCGGCTGAGACCGGCGCCCGCGCGAGCCCTAGAACAGGATGATTTTAGGCCGGATTGGCCTAAAATCTGAATCCTGTTCTAAATCAAAGAAATAGAGCATGATGTCGTCCGAAAACCGCCCACACTTTTCGGCATCATGCTAGGGAGCAAGACGCTCGATGCTTGTCCAGCTTCAATATCTGCGCGCCATCGCGGCGCTGATGGTGGTCTATTTCCATGCGATATTGCAGCTCGCCAAGGTCAATCCGGCCGTCGACGCCACCGCCTTCATCTATGGCGAAACCGGCGTCGATATCTTCTTCGTTTTAAGTGGTTTCGTGATGTGGCTGACGACGAGCGGTCGCGCAATGAGCCCGATCGATTTCGCCCGCCGGCGCATCAGAAGGATCGTGCCGCTCTACTGGCTGGCGACATTGTTTTCGGCCGCGGTGGCGCTGGTGGCCCCGTCATTGCTGAAATCGACGGTGTTCGACCTGCCGCACCTCGTCGCCTCACTGTTCTTCCTGCCATGGAGCAATCCCGCCGATCCCAGCACGATCACTCCAGTCGTCGTTCCGGGCTGGACGCTGAATTACGAGATGTTCTTCTATTTCGTGTTCGCGCTGCTGCTGCCGCTTTCGGAAGTCCGCCGCATCCCGGCGATGTTTGCCGTCTTTACCGTCATTCTGGTGGCCTGCCGGCTGCTGCCGGAATCGACGGTGACCCGGTTCTACGGCGAGCCGATCATCCTGGAATTTCTCGCCGGTGTCGTGCTCGCCTGGCTCTATGGGCAGAAGATGCTTCTGCCGAACCGCTGGGCTTGGGCGGCACTCGCCATGGGCTTTGCGTTTCTCTTCATCAACGAGGCGCTGATGCAGCCGGAAAGCCGGTTCTATGCCTGGGGAATCCCGGCGATCTTCATCATTTACGGCGCCGTCTCCATCGATTTTTCCAGGCTGCCGGTCCTGGGATGGCTGAACTATCTCGGCGACTGCTCCTACAGCATCTATATCACCCACGCCTTCACGCTCGCCTTCTTGAGGGTGGCAGCAGATCGCCTGCCGATCGGCATCCTGCAGCAGCCGGTGCTCTTCGTGATCCTCTCATTGGTGCTCTCGTCGATCGGCGGCGCGATCATCCATGAAATCACCACGCCGCGCCGGAAAGCGGCCGTGGCGAGCCGCCCGCCGGCCTAACGCGCATCGATTCTGTCAGATTCGTTTGCCGCGCTTTAGCGCTGTTTCCGTACCGAAGGCGAGAATACGCATCCAAGCGGCGCTGACGGTACAGTTTTTTGCGCAACTTCTCCTAAGCTTCAGACTTGGCAATGAGAGAACTTGCAGAAGCGTGATGGTTTCTCTTGCAATTTGTCGCAGGAATGAAAGCGCGCCGGCCTATTCGCGGCACAGGCTTTGATCTAAGCACGGCTGCGGCCTTGAAGAAGGAAGAGGGAGAGACATGAGAAACTATGTATTGACGGTATCCTGCAAATCGACGCGCGGCATCGTTGCGGCGATTTCGAGCTATCTGGCGGAGAAGGGCTGCAACATCATCGACAGCTCGCAGTTCGACGATCTCGATACCGGCAAGTTCTTCATGCGCGTCAGCTTCATTTCGGAAGAAGGGCTTTCGGGTGCCGATATCGACGCCGGTTTTACAGCCGTCGCCGCGCCCTTCGAGATGGATTACGAGTTTCACGACAGCGAGAAGCGCATGAAGGTGCTGCTGATGGTGTCGCGCTTCGGCCATTGTCTCAACGACCTGCTCTACCGCTGGAAGATCGGCGCGCTGCCGATCGACATCGTCGGCGTCGTCTCCAACCATTTCGACTACCAGAAGGTCGTGGTCAACCACGACATCCCCTTCCACCATATCCCGGTCACCAAGGCCAACAAGGTGCAGGCCGAGGCCCGGATCATGGAGGTGGCCGAGCAGACCGGCACCGAACTGATCGTGCTCGCCCGCTACATGCAGATCCTGTCGGACGAGATGTGCCAGAAGATGTCCGGCCGGATCATCAACATCCATCATTCCTTCCTGCCGAGCTTCAAGGGCGCCAATCCCTACAAGCAGGCCTATGGCCGCGGCGTCAAGCTGATCGGGGCGACGGCGCATTACGTCACCGCCGATCTCGACGAAGGCCCGATCATCGAGCAGGACACGGCGCGCATCACCCATGCGCAGTCGCCCGACGATTATGTCTCGATCGGCCGCGACGTCGAAAGTCAGGTGCTGGCGCGCGCCATCCACGCCCATATCCATCACCGCACCTTCATCAACGGCAACCGCACCGTGGTCTTCCCGGCAAGCCCCGGAAGCTACGCCTCCGAACGCATGGGTTGAGCGCGGGCAAAGAGCTACATCTCTTCTGCTGGCAAACGACAATCTCCCGTTGCCTGCCAGCAGCAAGTATTTGATTATCGCGTGAGGTAATCGAATCATGCTGCGGGAGGGGGTGTCATGACCGACGAGGTGCTGGTTGACCGCATGGCGCTGCCGCGTCCCGACGTTACCGTTGCGGATGCGGAAGAGATCCTTCTTGCCCATTACAGCCTGTCCGGCACGCTGACCGAACTCGGCAGCCAGCAGGATCGGAATTACCGCGTCGATAGCGATCGCGGTCGCTACGTCCTGAAGATCTGCCATGCTGCCTACGAGACCCGCGAGCTCGAAGCGCAGAACGCGGCGATCCATCATCTCAAAAGCAGGCAAGATGCGCCGCGCGTTCCGAACGTGATCTCCACGAATGACGGGCGGGAGATCGTCGTCCTGACCGTGCGCGGGCAGGGCTACCAGGTGCGGCTGCTCGAATATCTGGAAGGCCAGGGGCTGACGGAGCTGACCTATCTGGCGCCGGCTTCGGTCGCAGCACTTGGTGCGCTCTGCGCGAGGCTGGCCCAGGCGCTTGCCGATTTCAACCATCCCGGTCTCGACCGCAGCCTGCAATGGGATCTCCGGCGCGCCGGACCGGTCGCGGTGCAGCTGCTGTCTGCGATCACCGACAGTGCGGCGCGCGACCGGATCGCCAAGACCATGGTAATGGCCATTCGTCGCATCCAGCCGTTGGCGCCATCGCTCCGGCTGCAGGCCGTGCATCACGACGTCACCGGCGACAATGTCGTCGGTCACCGCAATACCCGTGGTCACATAGTCCCTGACGGGGTGATCGATTTCGGCGACATCATCCGCGGCTGGCTGGTCGGCGACCTCGCCGTCACCTGCGCTTCGCTGCTGCATCAGACGGATGGCGACCCTTTTCATGTCCTGCCCGCCGTCACCGCCTATCAGGCGATCTATCCGCTGACCGAGGAGGAGCTGAAGGCGCTCTGGCCATTAGTCGTCGCACGCGCCGTCATTCTCGTCGCCAGCGGCGAGCAGCAGATTTCGGTCGATCCCGATAATGACTATGTCCGCGGCAATCTCGCGCACGAGTGGGCGATCTTCGATGCGGCGATGTCCGTTCCCTTCGAACTCATGGAAGCGGCAATCCTCAAAGCGGCCGGCCTCGACGTCGCCGCCCCGGAAGCATCGGGATGGCTGCCGTTGCTGCCCGACATCGATCCCGCCGAGATCGCCTATGTCGATCTTGGGGTGCGCAGCCCGCATTTTTCCGCCGGCAACTGGTTGAATGCCGACATGGACTGGCGGCTGCTTGCCCGCGCCGCGACCGAAAACGGCACGGCGGCAACGCGCTACGGCGAATATCGGCTTTCCCGCGCGAGCCTGGGAAATGCGAAGGAACAAGCGACCTGCGCGCTGCATATCGATATCTGCCTTGCTGCAGGCAGCGCGGTTGCGGCCCCCTTTGCCGGCCGGATCGGCTGGAAGGACCAGCATCTGACGCTCGCCGGCGACAGCATCACCTTGCATCTCGATGGGCTTGACCTCTCGGTCGAGGATGGCGCCGAGGTTGCCGGCGGTGATCCGCTCGGCACGGTTTTCGGAGAGGCTTCGTCGCTCGGCGGGCTGCGTGTCCAGTTTTGCAGTGTCGCCGGTCTCGAACCGCCGCTCTTTGCCACACCGCGCGAGGCGGCGGCCTGGTCGGTGCTCTGCCCTTCGCCGTCACTCCTTCTCAGCCCCGGAGCGGATGCGCCGAAACCTGATACTGCAGGACTGCGCGCCAGGCGGCAGGCGCATCTCGCAAGGCCGCAGAAGAATTATTACGCGGCACCGCCGCAGATCGAGCGCGGCTGGCGGGAACACTTGTTCGATGTCGAGGGCCGCGCCTATCTCGACATGGTCAACAACGTCACCATTCTCGGCCATGGCCATCCCAAGTTCGCGGCGGCGATCAGCGCGCAATGGCTGCGGCTCAACACCAATTCCCGCTTTCACTATGCCGCGATCACGGAATTTTCCGAACGCCTCGCCGCCCTTTCGCCGGATGGACTCGACGCGGTCTTCCTGGTCAACAGCGGTTCGGAGGCGAACGATCTGGCGCTTCGGCTGGCGCAAGCCCATAGCGGCGCGCGCAATATGCTGTGCCTGCTCGAAGCCTATCATGGCTGGTCGGCAGCGAGCGATGCCGTCTCCACCTCGATCGCCGACAACCCGCAGGCTCTCACCACTCGGCCGGACTGGGTGCATGCTGTGGTGTCGCCGAATATCTATCGCGGCGCATTCCGCGGTGCCGATACGGCAGCGCACTATCTCAGCGCCGTAACCCCGGTGCTGGAGGCGATCGACGCCAGCGGCGACGGGCTTGCGGGCTTCATCTGCGAATCGGTCTACGGCAATGCCGGCGGCATTCCGCTGCCGGACGGTTATCTCAGGGACATCTATGCGCAGGTACGCGCCCGCGGCGGCGTCTGCATCGCCGACGAGGTGCAGGTCGGTTATTCCAGGCTGGGGCATTATTTCTGGGGCTTCGAGCAGCAAGGGGTCGTGCCCGACATCATCACCATCGCCAAGGGCATGGGCAACGGCCATCCGCTCGGCGCCGTCATTACCACGCGGGAGATCGCCCAATCGCTGGAGAAAGAAGGCGCGTTCTTTTCCTCCACCGGCGGCAGCCCCGTCAGCTGCGTCGCCGGCATGACGGTGCTCGACATCATGGCCGAGGAAGAGCTGCAGGAAAACGCCAGGACGGTCGGCGATCATCTGAAGGCGCGGCTCGCCGCGCTGATCGACCGCCATCCGATCGCGGGCGCCGTGCACGGCATGGGGCTCTATCTCGGCCTCGAATTCGTCCGCGACAGAACGACGCTGGAGCCGGCGATGGAAGAGACCGCTGCCATCTGCGACCGGCTTCTCGAACTCGGCGTCATCATGCAGCCGACCGGCGATCACCAGAATGTGCTGAAGATCAAACCGCCGCTCTGCCTCGCCATCGAAAGCGCGGATTTCTTCGCCGACATGCTGGAGAAGGTGCTCGCCGAGGGCTGGTGACACAGCGCTTCCGGCGTTAACCAAATCGGTCATTTCGAGGCGTTTCGATTTTTAATGAAATGGGCCATTGCCTGATACGGCAAGGCTTCCTATGTCTGCCGCGGTGATCGATCAAACTCTGATTCTGTCATGCGAATTTTACGAAGAGCTGATATGTTTCTTTCTGTAAGTTCGGGTTACGACGGAATGAATTTTTTCGGATCGTCGATATTTTGACACGTTTCGGAATATGTTTCTGACAGGCTATCGGGTAATCTCTACCAAGTTAGTGGATTATTGAAGACAGCCATCACCGGCCCCGGGCTCTTCCGGGACCACTCAAGTGCAACGCCAACGCAAGGAACGAGACATGATAGACATCGATATTCTCGCCGATCTGCCTGGGCGATTTGTGCTTGGCAATGACCGTCCGGGCGCCCTCTCCCGCCCGAGCTGTCGAATGTGACGTTCGTCCTCCTTTCAACGGTACCAGACAAGTCAATTCGCCATGGCTGCGCATGTCGCGCGGCAGGAGTTCTATCCATGAAGAAGCAAGTTATCGAATATGCAGGCGTTCCCGTCGGGATCGTCATTCCCGATGAAGACCGGCTGAAGTTCATCGCCGTGAAATTTCATGTCCACGACCTCGACGAGCAGCGTTTCGGCTCGCCCGACGAGGTGCGGCTGGCCATTCATGACCTGATGACCCGCCGTCATCCGAAGCCGCTTCATGCCTGAGGGCATGAGGCCACGATTGACATTCACGGCTTTTCCCGATGTCCGACCGGTCCCGCCAAATGGGGCCGGTCTTGTTTTTTGAGGGCAATTGCAGTCCTATCGGCGGCCTTTCTGCATAAGGATCCGCCCTTGCCCGATCTTCTCAACCTCATCACCGACATCGAAGGCGTTTCCGTCGGCCACGCGACCGACCTTGCGCTCGGTTCCGGCGTCACCGTCATCGTCTTCGACGAACCGGCCGTCGCCTCCGGTACCGTGCTCGGCGGGGCGCCTGGCGGGCGCGACACCGGCCTGCTCGATCCGTCGATGACCGTCAATGCCGTGGATGCCTTCGTGCTCTCCGGCGGTTCCGCCTTCGGGCTGGATGCGGCCGGCGGCGTCCAGGCGGGCCTGCGCGAACTCGGCCGCGGATTTGCCGTCGGGTCGGTGCGCATACCGATCGTGCCGCAGGCAATCCTGATGGATCTGCTGAACGGCGGCGACAAGGATTGGGGGCTCCACTCGCCCTATCGCGACATGGGCTATGCGGCATTGAAGGCAGCGGCCAAAGGCGCCTTCGCGCTCGGCACGACAGGGGCCGGCACAGGGGCGACGACCGCCACCTTCAAAGGTGGGCTCGGCTCGGCCAGCGCCGTCAGCAGCGCCGGACACCGCGTTGCAGCTGTTGTCGCGGTCAACGCGCTCGGCTCGGCAACGATCGGCGACGGTCCACATTTCTGGGCCGCACCTTTCGAAAAGGACGGCGAATTCGGCGGGCTCGGCATTCCTGCGGTGGCCGACCACCGGATGCGGCTCAAGGGCATGAACACGACCGCGACGACGATCGGCGCTGTCGTGACCGACGCGCAGCTGACCAAGGCCGAGGCGCACCGGCTTTCGCTTGCCGGCCATGACGGGTTTGCCCGGGCACTGCTGCCGGCGCACCTGCCGCTCGACGGCGACACCGTCTTTGCCGCATCGACGGCCAGGCATCGAAGAGACGACATGGCGAGCCTGATGGAGCTTTGCCATCTCGCCACCATCGTCATGGCGCGGGCGATCGCCCGTGGCGTCTACGCGGCGACCGCACTGCCGGTCGAAGGCGCGCAAAAGGCTTGGTGTGACCGCTATCCGAATGGTCATTGATTGAATAGGGTCCGAACCGGCAGACCGAATATGCCGAATGGCGGAGAGACGTGAATGCAGATCCGGGCGCTGATGTATTTCGACGAGCTGGTCAGGACCAATTCCATGCGCCAGGCGGCCGAGAACCTCAATGTCGCGCCGACGGCGATCAGCCGGCAGATCGAGAACCTCGAATATCACTTCGGCGCGCCGCTCGTCGAGCGCAGCGCCCGCGGCGTCAAGCTGACGGCAGCCGGCGAGCTGCTTGCCGCCCGCGCCGGCCGGACGCTGCGCGAACTCGATCACGTGCAGCAGCTGATCGAAGACCTGAAGGGCCTGCAGCGCGGCCGTGTCAGCATCTATGCCAATGGCGCCACCGTCGCCAATCTGCTGGCGCCGGCGCTTGCCGAATTCAGCCTGAAATATCCGAAGCTGCGTTTTACCGTGACGATCACCAGTGCGCGGCAGGCCGTCGATGCCGTCAACAGCGCCGAGGCGGATATTGCGGTGACGTTGTTTGCACCTCCCATGTCCGGCACCAAGGTGCGGCTGCGCTCCGAGATCGCCTATGATCTCATCGTCACGCCGCAGCATCCGGCCGCCGCGCATACCGAGATCGCGGTGCGGGAGCTCGCCGATCATGCGCTGGCGTTGCCCGACCAATCTTTTGGTTTCCGCCAGGCCTTCGATACTTTGTTCGAGAAGGAGGGGTTGAGCCTCGATCCCGTCTTCGTCACCAGCTCGCTCGAAATGCTGAAGGAACTCGTGCTCAGCGGGGCTGCGGCGACGCTGCTGCCGGCGCTCACCGTCCGTCGCGAGATCGAAGCGGGTCAGCTTCTCGCCATTCCGCTTGCCGGCAAAACCGGCATCCGCACCCATGTCGATCTCTGTGTCGCGCCGGACCGGCAGCTGTCCTTTGCCGCGACGAAACTGCTCGACTTCATCGAAAGGTTCATGCGGGAGCGCACGAACCGCCGAGGCGAGACGAAAGACTGACGCTCCAAGCTTGCATTGCCCGCGAATTTCAGGTGTAGCTTTTTCGGCTACACTGAGCACACAAAATCGTCATTGTGTGTGCACTGGCATAATGCCACTTTATTCGCAAAAGGCCTTCGCCACCGAGCATGGCCAGACAGGGGACATGATGATCAAGCTTTCGTTTGCGCCTTCGCGTTTCATCAGGCGGCTTTCCCTCGGTGCTGCGCTTTCGGCCGGCCTCGTGATGACGGCGATGACGCCAGCGGAAGCGGCGAAGACCACCCTCAATCTCGGCATGAGCGTCGAGCCGACCGGCCTCGATCCGACGATCGCGGCACCTGTCGCAATCGGTCAGGTAACCTGGCAGAACGTATTCGAGGGGCTGGTGACGATCGACCAAGCCGGCAAGGTCCAGCCGCAGCTGGCGAAAAGCTGGGAGATTTCTGCCGATGGCCTGACCTATACGTTCAAGCTGCAGACCGGCGTCAAATTCCATGACGGCGAGGCCTTCGATGCCGCGAGCGCCAAGTTTTCGCTCGACCGCGCCCGCGGCGCGGATTCGGTCAATCCGCAAAAGCGCTTCTTCGCTTCGATCGCCTCGATCGATACGCCCGATGCCGAAACGCTGGTGCTGCATCTCTCGGCGCCGACCGGCAGCCTGATCTACTGGCTCGGCTGGCCGGCCTCGGTAATGGTCGCCCCGAAGACGGCGGCCGACGACAAGACGACGCCGATCGGCACCGGTCCCTTCAAATTCGCAAGCTGGGCGAAGGGCGACAAGGTCGAACTCGCCAGGAATACCGATTACTGGAACAAGGATGCGACCGCCAAGCTCGACAAGGTGACCTTCCGCTTCATCGCCGATCCGCAGGCGCAGGCGGCTGCGCTGAAATCCGGCGATCTCGACGCCTTTCCGGAATTTGCCGCGCCCGAGCTGATGAGCTCCTTCGACGGCGATGCGAGGCTCGTTACCAGGATCGGCAATACTGAGCTGAAGGTCGTTACCGGCATGAACAATGCCAAGAAGCCGTTCGACGACAAACGCGTGCGCCAGGCGCTGATGATGGCGATCGACCGCAAGACGGTGATCGACGGCGCATGGTCCGGCCTCGGCACGCCGATCGGCAGCCACTACACGCCGAACGATCCGGGCTATCAGGACATGACCAATGTGCTGCCCTATGACGTCGAGAAAGCGAAGGCGCTGCTCGCCGAAGCCGGCTATCCCAACGGTTTCACCTTCACGATCAAATCGCCGCAGATGGCCTATGCGCCGCGCAGCGCCCAGGTGATGCAGGCGATGTTTGCCGAGATCGGCGTGACGATGAATATCGAACCGACGGAATTTCCGGCGAAATGGGTCCAGGACATCATGAAGGACCGCAACTTCGACATGACGATCGTCGCCCATGCCGAACCGCTCGACATCGACATCTATGCCCGCGATCCCTATTATTTCAATTATAAGAACCCTGCCTTCAACGCGCTGATGAAGAAGGTGCAGGAGACGACCGATCCCGCCGCGCAGAATGCGATCTACGGCGAGGCGCAGAAGATCCTCGCCGAGGACGTGCCGGCGCTCTATCTCTTCGTCATGCCGAAACTCGGCGTCTGGGACAAAAAGCTGAAAGGGCTGTGGGAGAACGAGCCGATCCCCTCCAACGTACTCTCGGGCGTGTCCTGGGACGAGTGAGAGCGGTAGGTTAGGGGCGGGATGTGATGAGGTGAAGGCCTTGGAGAGATCCGACATACATTTGGTCGATATGGCGCGCAGCTCTCTCCCTCCCTCGCCAAGTGAGGTCAATCTGGGCCGGGATTGTCTGGTTTCGCTGGTGGATGGCATTTCTGACACGGGGATCTGCGCCCTGATTGGCTCCTCCCGCCAACTCCAAACTCCGTCTTGCTCGGGCTTGACCCGAGCATCCACACCACATCCATCAACAGCAGTGGCATGGATCCCAGGCTCAAGGCCTGGGATGACGAGTGGAGTTGGCGTTCTCGCCAAACTCGCCGCCGGCGCGTCGGGGGCTCCGCGTGAGGGCGGAGGGGGCGTGCCGCGTTCGACTGCCGCGGTGCTCGATCCGATATGATCACCCTCCTCGCCCGCCGCTTCGCCGGTCTCCTCGTCACGCTCGTCGTCGTCTCGCTGCTGATCTTCGCCGTCATGGACCTTCTGCCCGGCGATCCCGCCTCGATTATGCTTGGCACCTCGGCAACGCCTGAAACGCTTGCGGCACTGCGCCACGATCTCGGGCTCGACCAACCGCTGCTGCTGCGTTACGGGCAGTGGCTGACCGGCGTGATCTCCGGCAATCTCGGCAATTCCCTAACCTATGGCGTGCCGGTCGCGGGTTTGATTCTCGAGCGGCTAACGGTGACGCTGCCGCTGGCGCTGATGGCGATCGCGCTTTCGGTGGCGATTGCCTTGCCGCTCGGCGTGCTGGCCGCTTCGCGCCGCGGCGGTCTCTTCGATATGATCGCAACATTGTTTTCGCAGATCAGCATCGCCGTGCCCGCCTTCTGGGTGGCGCTGCTCCTGATCATCCTGTTTTCGACGATGCTCGGGCTGATGCCGGCCGGCGGCTTCCCCGGCTGGAGCGCCGGTATCCTACAGGCATTGCAGGCGCTCGTTATGCCTGCCGTCGCGCTGGCGATGCCGCAGGCGGGCGTGCTGACGCGGGTGGCGCGCTCAGCTGTGCTCGACACCATGCATGAGGATTTTGCCCGCACCGCCGTCGCGAAAGGGCTCTCTCGTCGTGCGGTGCTGTGGCGTCATATCGTGCCGAACGCGCTGATTCCGATCCTCACCATGATCGGGCTGCAATTCACCTTTCTCGTTGCCGGCGCGGTGCTGGTGGAAAACGTCTTCAACCTGCCCGGCCTTGGTCGGCTCGCCCTGCAGGCGCTTTCCCAGCGCGACATCATCGTCATGCAGGATGTCGTGCTGTTCTTCGCAGGCCTCGTCATCGTGATGAATTTCGTCGTCGATCTCTCCTATCTGGCGATTGATCCCAGGATGAGAAAGGCGGCCTGACGATGGCACCGATCGTATCCACCGCCATCACCAGCCGCGGCCGGACCTTTAGACTTAGCCGGCGAATGAACCTGATTTCAGGGGCTGTCATCATCGGCCTGCTGGTTGCCGTGGCGCTGTTGTCGCTTGTGTGGACGCCGCTGCCGCCGGCGAAAATGCAGATCATCCACAAACTGCAGCCGCCGCTTGCCTTCGGCCTGCTCGGCACCGACCAGTTCGGCCGCGACGTGCTGTCGATGCTGATGGCAGGCTGCTGGAATTCACTGTCGATCGCCATTACCGCGGTTATGATCGGCGGGACGCTGGGTTCGATCGCCGGCGTTTCGGCGGCGGCGATCCGCGGTCCGTTCGAAGCGCTGCTGATGCGGATCTGCGACGTCATCTTTGCCCTGCCGCCGATCCTGTCGGCCATGGTGCTCGGCGCCTTTCTCGGGCCGGGACGGTTCACCGCAATCACCGCGATCGCCGTCTTCATGATCCCGGTCTTTGCCCGGGTGACGCTTGCGACCTCGCTACAGGCCTGGAGCCGCGACTATGTGACGGCGGCGCGCGCGATCGGCAATACGCGCCTGACCATTTCGCTGCGCCATGTGCTGCCGAATATCATGAGCCAGATCATCGTCCATGGCGCCATCCAGCTGGGGCTGGCGATCCTGACCGAAGCGGGTCTCAGCTTCCTCGGTCTCGGCATGGCGCCGCCGGCGCCGACCTGGGGCCGTATGCTTGCCGATGCACAAACCTATCTGGCGCTCGCCCCCTGGCTGGCGATCCTGCCCGGTCTTGCCATCGCGCTCACCGTCTTCGGCTTCAACATGCTCGGCGACGGTTTGCGTGATTTGCTCGACCCGCGCGAGGCGAGCCGCTGATGTCCTCCCAAGACGAAAAGCCCGAAAGACCATGCCATGACCGAAACCGACCTTACCATCCGCGAACTCAGGCAGCGCTTCGCCGATAAGAGCCTCTCTCCCCTCGATTATTGGCTCGCCCTGGAAGACCATATCGCCGCCTGGGAGCCTTCGATTTCGGCACTCTACCTCTACGATCCGGAATCGGCGCGCGCGCAGGCGAAAGCTTCGACCGAGCGCTGGTCGAAGGGCGAAACGCTTGGCGCCCTCGACGGCATCCCGGTGACGCTGAAAGAGCTGATCGCCACCAAGGGCCAACCGGTGCCGCTCGGAACGAAGGCGATGGAACTGATCCCGGCTGACGCCGATGCGCCGGCCGCCGCCCGGCTGCGGGAAGATGGCGCAGTGATCTTCGCCAAGACCACCTGCCCGGATTACGGCATGCTGTCCTCCGGGCTTTCGAGCTTTCATCCTCTCAGCCGCAATCCCTGGGACACTACACAGAATCCCGGCGGATCGAGCGCCGGGGCCGCAGCGGCCGCAGCGGCCGGCTACGGGCCGCTGCATATCGGCACCGATATCGGCGGCTCAGTGCGCCTTCCCGCCGGCTGGACCGGCATCTTCGGCTTCAAGCCGAGCCATGGGCGCATTCCGGCCGATCCCTATTATGTCGGGCGCTGCGTCGGGCCGATGGCGCGCACGGTCGAGGATGCGGCCTTTTCGATGGCAACGCTGTCGCGGCCGGACTGGCGCGACGGCACCAGCCTGCCGCCGAACGATTTCAACTGGATGGATCTCGACATCTACATGTCGGGCATGACGATCGGGTTGATGCTCGATGCCGGCTGCGGGCTTGCGGTGGAGGACGAGATCAGGGTCTCGGTCGAAGCGGCGGCGAGATGCTTCGAGAAGGCCGGCGCGACCATTGTATCAGTCCAGCCGGTGCTGACACGCACGATGCTGGATGGGCTCGACAATTTCTGGCGGTCCCGGCTTTGGGGCGATATCGCCGATCTCGACGAAGAACGCCGCGACAGCATCCTGCCCTATATCAGGGATTGGGCGAAGGGCGGCGCCGACATCCGCGGCGTCGATGCGGTCAAGGGTTTCAACCAGACGATCGAAATGCGCAAGAGCTGCGGACGGCTGTTCACCGAGATCGACGCCCTGCTTTCGCCGACCAATCCGATTATCTCCTATCCGGCCGAATGGGCATCGCCGACCAATGATCCGGCCCTGCCCTTCGAGCATATTGCTTTCACAGTGCCGTGGAACATGTCGGAGCAGCCGGCCGCCTCGATCAATTGTGGTTTCTCTCGCTCGGGCATGCCGATCGGCCTGCAGATCGTCGGGCCGCGCTTCGACGACATGCTGGTGCTGAGACTGTCGAAAGCCTTCGAGGATTGGACGGGCGGGGTGAGATCCTGGCCGCAGCCGCCGGATATCTGATCAGCTGATCGGCCGGCGATAGCCGGTCGGCTGTTCGTAGAGCCAGCCGATGCGTTCGACGGCAGCCTCGAAATTCTCGCGCGCCACCGTCATGCTATGGCCGTTGGCGTGGAGGATGGTTTCCGGATCCTCGAAGACGGCGACATGGCCCTTCCAGAATACCAGGTCGCCGCGGCGGATGTCGGAGCGGTCGATCGGCTCGCCGAGGCCCGCCGCCTGCATGTCGGTATCGCGCGGTGCGGCTCTGCCTGTCATCAGCATCGCCAGCTGGACGAGACCGGAGCAATCGATGCCGAGGCCGGACCGTCCGCCCCAGAGATAGGGCGTTTCCAGGAAACGGGCTGCGATGCCGACATAATCGGCGCCGTCGAGCGCGCCGATCGGCTGGACATGCTTGGCGAAGATCGCCGTCCCGTTCTCGAGCACGACATAGCGATTGCCGCGCGCTTCCGCCTCGCCGGCAACATGGACGCGGCTTCCCATCGACAGGATGGCCTGGTGGGGCTTGCGCAGTTCCGGTTCCGGATAGAGGAAGCTGCGCTGCACGGTGACGATATGGGTCGGCGCCGGCCTGCCTTCCACGAGCGCGTCTGCCTCGATATAACCGACATAGCCGTCCGAGGCGGCTTTGACCCAGCACCAGCCGTCGGCGCGATCGAAAACCGTCACCTCTTCGCCGAGGAGCAGCTCGGTATCGATGCCGCGCGTAAGATCCGGTGCGGGCCGCAATGCCGCCACCGGAACGGCGACGCGCGCCGCCGCACCTTCCACGAAGCGCAAAGCCTCTACCTTGCCTTCGAGCCCCGCTTCCGCGAGATCCGGCCGGTAGGCATGCAGGCGGCGGTCGAGCATCGTCATTGGCATTCCTTTCAGAGCGGCAGCCGGCGGCCCTGATCCCGCACGAGATCGCCGAGCTTTTCCAAATAAAGCGCGCCGCCGACGGTGCGCTTGATGATCACGTTGCGCCGGTCGGCATCGTCGCGCACGCGATCGACCAGACCCATCTCGCCCATCGTATCCAAGGCGCGGGTGATAACCGGCTTGGTGACCTCAAGCGTGGCGGCAAGCCCACGCACCGTGTGCGGCGGCGGCACCAGATAAATATGCAGCAGGATCGCCATTTGGCGCAACGTCAAATCGCGGTCGTCGTGGCGGACCTGATCGAGCGCCACGCCATGCCAGAGCCCCAGCGCCTGCGAGGCGGTCAGTTCGATCGGCACGGCCCCTCCGGAAGATCGTTACGCTAACGTTCCATTTTCCGGCAGTTGCCATACACATGCAAGGGCGGCCGGGAACTGCTGTCCGGCAAGGTGAATAAAATTTTAATGATCGGCGGCGAGGCGCAGCGCGTGAACACGCGACGCCTCAGCGCCTTTTGCGTATGGCCTCAGCGCAGGCTCTGACGAATATGGTGAAAGAGTGCGCGGATCGCCTGTGCCTCGCCACCGCCCGGCGAATGCGGCCGTTCGGACTGGGCCCAGCCGTAAATGTCGAAATGCGCCCAGCTCTTCGTCTTGCTGACGAAACGCTTGAGGAAAAGGGCCGCGGTAATTGCCCCCGCCATGCCACCGGCCGGGGCATTGGTGAGGTCGGCGAACTTGGCGCGGATATCCTTTTCGTAGCCGGAATAGAGCGGCAGTCGCCAGATCGGATCATCGGTTTCCAGGCTCGCTTCGGTCAGGTCATGCGCCAGATTGGCGTCATCGGTGAAGAACGGCGGGAGATCCGGGCCCAACGCAACGCGGGCTGCACCTGTCAGCGTCGCCATGTCGATCAGCAGTTCGGGCTCTTCCTCATCGGCATAGGCCAGCGCATCGGCAAGGATCAGACGGCCTTCGGCGTCGGTATTGTCGATCTGGACGGTCAGACCCTTGCGGCTCCGGTAGATGTCGCCGGGGCGGAAGGCATTGGACGAGATGGCATTTTCGACGACGGGCACGATGACGCGCAGGTCGACCTTCAGCTTGGCGTCCATGATCATCAGGGCAAGCCCCATGACATTCGCCGCGCCGCCCATATCCTTCTTCATCAAGAGCATGGAGGCCGCAGGCTTGATGTCGAGACCGCCGGTATCGAAGCAGACGCCTTTGCCGACCAGCGTCACCTTGCGATGACCCTTCTTGCCCCAGCGCAGCTCGAGAAGGCGCGGCGCGTCGGCACTGGCGCGGCCGACGGTATGGACCAGCGGAAAGTTCTGCGTGAGCAGGTCGTCGCCCGATATTACCGATACCTCCGCCTTGTAATGTGCGGCCAGGCCACGGAAAACGGCCTCGAGCTGGTTCGGCCCCATGTCGTTCGTCGGCGTATTGATGAGGTCGCGGGCGAGAAAGACGCCGGCAAGCTGGCGCTTGATGTCGGCGCCATCGGCATCGCGGGGGATCATCAGCGTCGCCGCTGGTGATTTTTCGGATTTGTAACGATCGAAACGGTAGCTGCCGAGCCCGAAGCCGAGAGCGAGGCGATTGGCCGTCAGCGGCGCGGTTTCGATGTGCCAGTCGCCGGCCGGCAGCGTGCGGGCGAGCCTGCCGGTGATGTAAGGCTGCTCGGAGGGATTGGTGCCGAGACCGTAAAGCGCGCCGCCGAGATGGCCTTCGGCCGTCGGGATCAACAGCAGCGACCCGCTTTCGGCCTTATAGCCCGCCCTGCGCGCCCAATCGAGCGCGATCGGATCGATCGTGCCGGTTTCGATATGGGCAGGCGTGACGGCAAAGATCGGCAGCGTCGAACCGCCCTTCGTGTTGAATGGGGTCGGTCTTTCGATGAACTGATAGGGGGCCATGATTGTCCTTCGGCGGTCGTAAGGAATCGTTCCTTAACGGTCTGTTAGGGTTAACAGACTATTGCTGGAGCGAAGATTGCGTCAAACCTTTCCCTGTTCCGCTTCGAGGTCAGGCGCCGATTTCGGAATCAGGAACGCGTCATGCCTGCCTCACTCGCCACCACATTCACGAATCGTATCCTGCAGGGTGCGGCGGCATCGCTGCTCGTCCTTGCCCTTGCCGGCTGTTCGACGACCAAGGACCGGATGACCACAGGCTCGGTGCCGAAGCTCACCAAGCCGGTTGAAGAGATGGACGCGACAGAACTGCGCTCGGCGACGGACCGGCTCGGCCAGGCCTATGAAAAAAATCCGCGCGATCCCATCACCGGCGTCAGCTATGCCAATCTGCTGCGGATGAACGGCCGCGACACGCAGGCGCTCGCCGTCATGCAGCAGGTGGCGATCGCCAACCCGGGCGACCGTACCGTGCTGGCCGCCTATGGCAAGGCACAGGCAGCGGCCGGTCAGTTCCAGCAGGCACTCGACACGATCGGCCGCGCCCAGACGCCGGACCGTCCGGACTGGAGACTGATCTCGGCCGAAGGCGCGATCCTCGATCAGATGGGCCGGGCAAGCGATGCCCGGCAGCGCTACCGCGACGCGCTCGACATCCAGCCGAACGAGCCTTCCATTCTGTCCAACCTCGGCATGTCTTACGTGCTGACCGGCGATCTGCGCACGGCCGAAACCTACCTGCGCTCCGCCGCCGGCCAACCCACGGCCGACAGCCGCGTCCGGCAGAACCTTGCCCTCGTCGTCGGCCTGCAGGGACGCTTCCCGGAAGCCGAGCAGATCGCGCGGCGCGAACTTTCGCCGCAGCAGGCCGATGCCAACGTCGCCTATCTCAGAGGGATGCTGTCGCAGCAGAATTCCTGGCAGAAGCTCGCCGCCAAGGACAAGACGCCGGGCGACAGCAATACGAACTGACCGGATCTCCTCCAAGCTTGAGAGCACCCGAAGTCAATCGCGCGACATCCTACCGATCACTCACGCCCGCAAGAATGAGCCGTAGGCCGAGGCCGGCCATGACGGCACCTGCCGTGCGGTCGATCCAGTGCTTGGCGGCAAGATAGAGCCGCCGCGGGTGGCGTGCCGAAAAGGCAAGGGCGACGATCGAATACCAGCCCGCCTCCACGGCGAAGACACCGAGTGGCAGCGCCACAATGAGACTGAACGGAACCGTCCTCGGCAGAAGTGCGGCAAAGATGCTGGCATAGACGATAATGGTCTTCGGGTTGCTGATCTGGGTCAGCAGCGCGGTCACGAAGCTGCGCATGGGCGCGCGATTGCCGTTGGCGGCATCGGAGATCTCGAGCGGCTGACCGGCACCCCTCCAGATATTGACGGCGATATAGACGAGATAGGCGCCGCCAGCGACCTTCAGCAGGACATAGAGCCATTCGAATTGCGACAGCAGCGCCGTCAGGCCGGCAAGCGCCAGGACCGCAAAAACGACGCCGCCGGCGCCCATGCCGAGTGCCGCCGCGAGACCATCCAGCCGTGAGCGCGAGATGGCAATCCTGGAAACGACGACGAAGCTCGGGCCGGGGCTCATCGCACCGACCACCAAGGCTGCCATGATGCTGATGAAAATGCCTGCAGAAGACATCGGAGAACCTCCCTTTGGATTGAATGAGCGCCAGGGGGCCTGCGGTTGCATCCGCGCCTGCGATAGTCTCTCATCCCGTTTACCAGCTATGCCGGCGCCGGTCACGCGCGTTGGCTGACTGCGGATCAGACCAATAGTCCTTGATGCACATCGCCTTCTGCCGAAAGCGGTAGCCTGTTTCCAGCTCAACCGTCAGAACTTGTCTGCCACCTGGATGCCAGCCGGACCGAGAATGACGGCGATCAGCACCGGCAGGAAGAACAGGATCATTGGCACCGTCAGTTTCGGCGGCAGGGCGGCCGCCTTCTTTTCCGCTTCGTTCATGCGCTCATCGCGTCCTTCCTGGGCGAGAACGCGCAGCGCCTGCGCGACCGGCGTGCCGTAGCGATCGGCCTGGATCAGCGCCTGAGTTACCGAGCGTACCAGCTCGATCTGGGTGCGGGTGGCAAGATTTTCGAGCGCCACGCGGCGATCCGGCAGGAAGGAGAGCTCGGCCGTGGTCAGCACCATCTCCTCGGCGAGCGCCGGCGACTGCTCGCCGAGTTCTTCCGACACGCGCCGCATCGCGGCCTCGATCGAGATGCCGGATTCGACGCAGATCAGCATCAGGTCCAGCGCATCCGGCCAAGCGCGCTTGATCGAGTGCTGGCGCTTGCCCATGCGGTTCGAGATATAGATGTTGGGCGCGTAGAAACCGAGATAACCGATGCCGATGACGGCAAAGAGGCGGATGGGCATGCCCCGTCCGGCGAGATTGCCGAGGCCGAAGACCCAGACGGCGGCAAGCGTCGAGAAGAGGAAGGGCAGCAGGAAACGCGCCACGAGGAAGGTATTCAGCGCATTCTCCGAACGGAGACCGGCGGCGCGCAGCTTGTTGACCGTATTCTCGTCGACGAGCGCCTTACGCAGATTGAAACGCTCGACGATCTGGCGGACCGAGCGGTTGTTCTGGCTCCTGAGTGAGGCTTTGCCAGCGCCGGTTTCCATGTTCATGCGGGCGCGTTCGCGGGCGCGGATCTGCTCGCGCTCGGTCGAAACGGCCTTCATGCGCTTGTTGAGATCGCCGCGCTCGAAAAATGGAATGGCGATCGTGTAAAAGGTGGCGAAGACGGCGATCGCGACGAAGAGCGCAATCAGCATGCTCGGATTGGTCAGCGTTGCGGCAAGATCCTGCGACATGGTGCTTCCTTCCGGCTAGATGTCAAAATTGACCATGTTACGCATGACGAAGATACCGATCGACATCCAGATCGCAGAGACGCCCATGATGAAATGGCCACGCGGATCGGTGAAAAGGATCATCATGTAGTTCGGCGAGGTGAGGTAGACGAGAGTCGCGACGATGAAGGGCAGAGCGCCGATGATGACGGCAGACGCCTTGGCTTCCATCGAGAGCGCCGAGACCTTGGCTTTCATCTTCCTGCGCTCACGCAGCACCTTGGAGAGGTTGCCGATCGCTTCCGACAGATTGCCGCCAGCCTGCGACTGGATGGCGATGACGATGGCGAAGAAGTTGACTTCCTGGAGCGGCATGTGGGTCGTCATACGGGCGCAGGCGTCGGGGATGCTGAGTCCCACCTGCTGCGCCTCGATCACCCGCAGGAACTCGCTCTTGACCGGTTCTGTGCCTTCGGTTGCGATGAGACGGATCGCATCGTTGAGCGGCAGCCCCGATTTGATCGAGCGGGTGATGACGTCAAGCGCATTGGGGAGCTCGTTGAGAAACTTGTTCTGGCGGCGCTTGATCAGGAAACCGAGGATCCAGCGCGGCAGGCCGAGACCGGCGACAACGGCGATACCGACCATGACCATCAAGGAAGCACCGACGACCAGGGCCACGAGCAGCAACACGCAGGCGAAGATGGCGCTGAAGAGATAGAATTTCGCCACCGAGATCGACAGGCCGGCCTGCACCAGCCGGGATTTCAGCGACAGGGTTTTCTTGGTCTTTTCGTGCTGGCGCTTTTCCAGATCCTTCAGATTGTCCTGCACCGATTTGCGGCGCTTCGACAGCTCCTGTACCCGATCGCGGGCAGCCTTGACCTTGACCCGGTCGCTTTCGGCCGATTTGACGCGGTTGATACGGCTTGCCGATTTCTTGTCGGCCTCGATCCGGGAAAACATCAGGGTATAGGCGACCGCCGCCGCGGAGACGGCGGCGAGGACGACGATTGCCAGCACTATTGGATCGAACCCGAACATATCTCGCCTATTCCTTCGTTTTCGCTTCCATCGCGTCGAGGGCGGCGGCAAGGCGCTTTTCCTCGTTGAAGTAGCGGGCGCGATCCCAGAAATGCGGCTTACCGACGCCGGTCGACATGTGCCGGCCGATCAGGCGGCCGCCCGCATCCTCGCCTTCGATCTCGTAGCGCATAAGGTCCTGAGTGATGATGACGTCGCCTTCCATGCCGATCACCTCGGTGATCTGGGTGATGCGGCGCGAACCGTCGCGGAGGCGCGCCGCCTGGATGACGACGTCGACCGAGGTGGAGATGATCTCGCGCACCGTCTTTGCCGGCAGGGTGAAGCCGCCCATGGCGATCATCGATTCGATACGGCTCAGGCATTCGCGTGGCGTATTGGCGTGGATGGTGCCCATCGAGCCGTCGTGACCGGTGTTCATCGCCTGCAAGAGGTCGAAAACTTCAGGTCCACGCACTTCGCCGACGATGATACGCTCGGGACGCATGCGCAGGCAGTTCTTGACGAGATCGCGCATGGTGATCTCGCCCTCGCCTTCGATATTTGGCGGGCGCGTTTCGAGACGGACGACATGCGGCTGCTGCAGCTGCAGTTCAGCCGTATCCTCGCATGTGATGACGCGCTCGTCCCTGTCGATATAATTGGTGAGGCAGTTCAGAAGCGTCGTCTTGCCCGAGCCGGTGCCGCCCGAAATGACGACGTTGCAGCGCACGCGCCCGATGATCTGCAACACGGTCGCGCCTTCCGGCGTGATCGCGCCGAAACGGACGAGCTGATCGAGCGTCAGTTTGTCCTTCTTGAACTTGCGGATGGTGAGCGCCGGTCCGTCGATCGACAGCGGCGGCGCGATGACGTTGACGCGCGAACCGTCAGGCAGGCGTGCGTCGCAGATCGGGCTCGATTCGTCGACGCGGCGGCCGACCTGGCTGACGATGCGCTGGCAGATGGAGAGAAGCTGCGCATTGTCGCGGAAGCGGATTTCCGATTCGATCGTCTTGCCGCCGACTTCGATGAAGGTCTGGCCGGCGCCGTTGACCATGATATCGGCGATATCGTCGCGCGCCAGCAACGGCTCCAGCGGGCCGTAGCCGAGCACGTCGTTGCAGATATCCTCGAGCAGCTCTTCCTGCTCGGAGATCGACATCGCGAAATTCTTGATGGTGATGATGTCGTTGACGATGTCGCGGATTTCCTCGCGCGCGCTTTCGCCGTCGAGCTTGGAAAGCTGCGAGAGATCGATCGTATCGATCAGCGCGGAAAAGACCTGCGCCTTGGTGTCGTAATATTCATCGGTGCGGACGGGGCGCTTGCGCTGCGGCGTCTGCATCGGCGGCGGCGTCACCTGCTGGCGAGCGGGCTCGCGCGACGGTTCGACCAGAACGGAGGGTGAAGAGGCCGCGGGGACGGCGGCCGGAGCCGGCGGCGGGGGAGCAATCGCCCCTCCGGCCTTTCCGAAACCTTCGTTTCCGCGTTTTCCAAACATACCGCTCGATCCAATCTGCTCTATCTTTTTGTCTTCACGCAATTCCGGACGCAAAACCGCTGTTGCTGGAATTGCTCTTTGTCTACTTGCGTTTCAGGAGGCCCAGCAGGCCGCCCTTCTTCGCCTTCTTGATCGCGACACGGCCGGTGACGATGTGCGATATCTGCGAAAAGGTTTCGGCCGTCGGCGATTTCGGGTCGACTTCCGAGATCATCCGGCCGCTATTGGCGGCATTGCCGAAAAGATTGATGTCGAAGGGGATGATCGCGATCGGATCGATCTCCAGCGGTTCACAGAAATCCGACGGCGAAATCTCCGGACGTTTCGGCATGCCGACCTGATTGAGGATGAGATGCGGCGGCTTGTCGTTCGGCCGCATCTTGCGCAGCGCATCCAGCATGTTCTTGGCGTTGCGCAGGTTGGCGAGATCAGGAACCGCTGTGATGACCACCTCGTCGACGCTCGACAGCACCGACCGCGTCCATTCCGACCATGCATGCGGCACATCGAGCACGGTAACGGGCGCACTGCGCTGCAGGACATCGAGCACCGGCTGGAAGGCCTGGCCGTCAAAATCGTAGGCGCGGTCGAGCAGCGAGGGTGCAGCAAGCAGGGAAAGATGCTGGGAACATTTCGTCAGCAGGCGATCGAGGAAGACCTCGTCGAGACGATCAGGCGCGAAGACCGCTTCCGCGATGCCCTGCGCCGGATCCTGGTCGAAGTCGATGTTGGCCGTGCCATAGGGCAGATCGAGATCAGCGAGGATCGTCTCGGTGGAGAAGAGATTGGAAATGCCGAAAGCGCAATTATGCGCGATGGTCGAAGCGCCGGTGCCACCCTTCGAACCAATGAAGGCGATGCTGCGGCCGAGCGGCTCGGCTTCCGGATCGACGAAGATCGAGGCCATCGCCGCCAGGATATCAGGCATGGCGACGGGCTGGACCATGTATTCGGAAATGCCGTTGCGGATCAGCTCGCGATAAAGCCCGATATCGTTGTAATAACCGATAATGACGACTTTGGTCGTCGGATCGCAGACGGCAGCGAGCGGCGCGAGTTCGCCGAGCAGGTTTGCGGCATTGGCCTTGCTCTCGAGGATGATGAGGTTCGGGGTCGGGGCGCCGGAAAACATATTGGCGGCAGCGGCAATACCGCCGCTGGTGATGCGCATGCTGACCTTCGCCACGCGCCGATCATTGGCGCAGCGTTCCATGACCTGCTGCAGGGCCTCGCTCTCACAGAAGGCGTGGACGGAGATACGCGGCAGCGGCCGCATATTTTCCAGATCCGCCATGCGCACCGCCTCATCGGCGATGCGAAGCTCGCTGGGATTCCTGATTTCGTATTCGATCGCGCTCATCGTCCCGTTCCGCCTCAGAAGCCGCTGTTGCTGTCGGCGATATCTTCGATCGTCGACGTCGTCGTCCGGTATTCCTGGATGGCATTGTTGCGCCGCTGCGCATCGATCGGGGTCATGCCGCGGGGCGCCACCAGATCCTCCGGATTGGCGATCTGGGCGGCAAGGTTGTTCTGCGAGGCGCAGCCGAAATTATAGTAATTCTGGTTGGTCAGATCGCTCGAGATGTCCTTCGGCCACTGGCCGCATTGCGTGGTGACCGCAGTGGTGCCGGTAAAACTCAGCCGGATCGGCGCCGCATCGCCTGAACCGGCAGCGGCATAGGAGGTGTTGACAATCTTCGAGCTTGCGATCCCCCTCGAGGCCAGTTCGGCGCGGACCTGGTTGCGCAGCTGGTAGGCCGCCGCCGAATTGGGCGAGCCTTGCGGCGACAGCACGTAAACCGGGCCCGAGGCGCGCATGCGGTAGTTTGCGGCAAAACCGCGAATAAGGTCGCGCTGCGCGATGGTCAGGCGGCGATCGGTCGAGGCGACGGGTATATCCACCGTCTGCTCCGCTTCCGTCACGATGATCGGGTGACGGGCGCGGTAATCGTCGGGGATGCCGCCTGTTGTCAGCTGGTCATGGGGGCCGGCGCATCCGGAAAGGATCGCCACCGAAACGCCGGCTGCCGCCAGAAGCGCCTTCGAGAGTCCGAGGCGGGGTGTCGTCGAATTCATATGGGCCATCGCCTGATCTCTGTTTTGTGCCATTGCTGCCGATCGTGCCCCGCTCATTTGTAGATGAACCCGATCGAGCCGTGGAACTGCGCGTCGGCGACGGGCGCCTCGCGGCGGCCATAGACCTTGTTGACACGGTTGAGGAAGAAGGTCGCACCGTCATTCTCAGGGCTGAAATTGTCGTCCGGCCGGTTGAGCTGATTGCGCGCCACCGGACGCACCAGATAGGGCGTTGCGATGATGACGAGTTCGGTTTCCTGACGCTCGAAACCCTTCTGGCGGAAGAGCGTCCCGAGCAGCGGGATCTTCGAGACGCCGGGCGTGCCGCCCATCGTCTGTGAAACATTGTCGCGGATCAGGCCGGCCAGCGCGATCGAGCCGCCCGACGGCAGTTCCACCGAAGTCTCCGCCGAACGGCGCTGATAGGTGGCGTTGCCGCTGCCGGCCACCGGCTCGGAGACATTGGTCTTGATCTGCAGGCTGATTCGTCCCGAGGACAGCACGACCGGCTTGAAGGCCAGGTTGATACCGTAGTTGAACGGCGTGACGGTGACGTTGCCGTCGCTGTCGGTCGTCGAATAAAGCTGCTGGCCGCCGGAATTGAAGGTCGCGGCCTGGCCCGATATCGCCGTCAGCGTCGGCTCGGCGAGCGTCTTGACGACTTTGGCCTGCTCCAGCGCGTTGAGGTAGGTCGAAATGTCGTATTTGCCGATCGAGCTCTTGAAGAGCGCCGCCAGGCCGCCTCCAACCGTCGATGTCGCGACGTCGGCGCTCGGACTGCCGAGTTGGGCGACGGTCATTCCAGAAGAACTGGAAACCAGATTGTCGAAGCCGAGTTGCTTCAGCACCTCGCGGCGAACCTCGGCGATCGTCACCTTGAGGGTGACCTGATCCTCACCCTCGATCTGCAAGAGATTGACGACCTGCGAGGTCTGACGGCCTTCGGCAAAGAGCGCCACCGAGCTGTCGCCGCCGGTGCCGGATGCCGTCTCGGTTCTGGTCGTCGCCTCGCCGCCTTTCAGGAAGACCTGCGCCAGATCAGCTGCCTGCGTGGCATCCTGCGGCGTGCGCACGGTGCCGGTCAGCACGATATTGTCGGAGACGATTTCGACGTTGATGCGGGAGTCGGGAATGAAGCGGCGGAGATTGACTTCGAGACCGGAGACGTCGCGCTCGATCTCGATGTCGAGATTGACGATCTCCTGCCCGCCGGCGCCGAAGACAAAGATATTGGTTTGGCCGACCTTCTTGCCGAACAAGTAGATTCGCCGCGAGGTGCGGGTCACGGCATCGGCCATGGTCGGATCGGATACGAGGATATCGTGCGCATCCTCCGGCAGATCGACGACGACGGCCTTGTTCAGCCCGAGCTTCAGCCGACGATGGGCATCAGGGCCGGTCTGCGAGATGCGGATCAGACTTTCGGAATCGGCACGCGCCTCGCCTGCCCCGAGAACTGGAACGAACGAGGCCGGCACTATACCGGAGACGCCGATTACCAGCGAGAGGCAACCTGTCAGGAGAAGTCCGCCGCGCCGCGTTGAATTGCCCATTTGCACGTCCTTTTACTCCGCCTTCGGTGCTGCGCTGGCATCCGTGACGATGGCGCCTGATTTGATGACCTGAATGATCGCACTGCCGTTGTCGCCGCTCAGGAGATAGTCGGCTGCACTGGTATCCTGCTCCTGCGCATCGGCGACCGAGCGCAGCGCCAGCGACAGCCGGTCCGCCATCTGCTGGGCGACGGCGAGAACCTTCGTCTGGTCGGGCGTGAGCTCGAGCGTCGCGGTGGTGCCGACCACCGATTTCGAACCGTCGTCCTTTTCCTGGATCTGCTGGTCGATGGCGAGAACGCGGACATTGCTCAGCACGGTTTCGGTGATGAGCTTGTCGGCCTCAGCGCCCTTGCGGACCATGATGACGTCGACACGGTCGTTCGGCAGGATGAAACCGCCGGCGCCTGTTGCCACCGATATCTCGGTCGCGACGGCGCGCTTGCCGGCCGGCAACAGTGAGGAGAGGATGCGGCTGTTGGAATCGGCAACCTTTTCCGGCCGGATCGGTTCGCCTTCGAAGATCGGAAGACGCACGACGGCGCCCTGCAGATCCTTGATCGCATCCGGCTTGTCGGCTTCGGTGATGAGGCCCGGGACGACACCGCCTTGCGGCCAGGCCATCCAGTGTATCGACTTTTCATCCAGCCTTGCGCCGACCGGCAGATTGGCGCTCGAGACGAGGATGTTGACGGTCGGCTCCTTCTCGATGACCGACTGGACCTGGGTGACGACACCACCACGGCCTGCCATCTGCATCGCCAAGAGGCCGGCAAGGCCGGCCGCCACCACGGCGACAGCTAGGATTATAAGGCGGGCCGGTTTCATCGATCATTCCTCAGGGCACGATATGTTCGCCCTGCAGAATGCTCAGCAATTGGTATAATTATGGTTAATGGAACGCTTACATTTTAAGTTAACGAGCATTTAAAATGCCGTTATTTCAGGCTTTCCAACGCGGCGAGGAACAGCGGCGACGAAGGAAAGGCCATGAAGCCGCCGATCGCGATCGCGATGCCGTAGGGGATCTTCTTGGCGAGAAGGACCGAATTCGGAACCGGCAGGCCGATGGCCAGGATGGTGTTCGATTGCGCTCTCACCAGCAAGATCAGCAAGGTGATCAGGCCGCCGATGGCGGCGACATCAAGCATCAGGAAGGCGAGGGATTGGTTCAGGCCGAACCAGAGAGCGGTGGCGCTCAACAGTTTGGCGTCGCCGCCGCCCATCACATTGAATGCAAAAAGAGCGAAGCAGGCGCAAAAGACGATGGCAGCGGCCGCAAGATGCATGCCGATCGCACCCAAGGCCAGGCCAGAGAGCGGTGCAAGGAGGAAGAAGGAAACAATGAGGATCAGAGATACGCGGTTCGGGATCGTCATGGTGAACAGATCCGAGAACGCGGCCATAGCGAGGCAGAATGGCAGTATCACGAAGACTGCAGTTGCGATCATGCGTATACCCCGATCGTGACTTGATGCGAAAAGGCTCACGGCCGTTCAGCCTGTGAGCCCACTCGATAGATCGGTCAGAGCGAATCCGGCCGTATTATTGGTCGCCGCCCGACGGCCTTTGTCTTAGTTCGACGCGGTGACGCCGGTATTCATCTTGGTGCTGAGATTGTTGAACGTGGTGCTGATGCTGTTGCCCAGGCTCGTTGCGCCGGTGATGAGCGCTACGGAAATGAGAGCGGCGATCAGGCCGTATTCGATTGCGGTCGCGCCGGATTCGTCCTTCAGAAAACGGCTAAAAAGCTTGGTCATGGTAACTCCTAACTCCAGTTGATGTTCAGCACGTCCGCCAACTGTTGCCGTTGATCGGATGACTGCAACCTAGCGAATGGCCGTTTCCATCGGCTTAAGGAAAAGAGTTAACGAGATGCGAATGAGGCAACAGGCCTTTGTAGAGTCAGTATTTTCTTGCACACTTACCTCAATATTTAATGATATTCTTGGAATAACAGGTGCGTTCATCCGGAAATAGCGCAGATTCCACCTCCAACCGAGACGTGCATCACTCTAAACCCGTGCCAAATCGGATCATTGCGCTTCATCTCGGAACAGGATGCCAGGCTTAAGGCTTCGTTCACCATTTTTTTCCATTCTATGCGGATATTGCGCTGTGATCGTGAAAGAGGACCAAATGTCATCGAGCGGCAAAACCATTTTCTTTGCCGGCATGATCGCCGTTTTCGGTGTTTCGGGAGTTACCGCGGCCGCGGACGATGACATGCTGCGTGTCTACATGGATCACGCGCGCGTATTGAAGCTCGACCGCCCCGTCAGCAAGGTCATCGTCGGCAACGCCAAGGTCGCCGATGCGACCGTCGCCGACGCCAAGACCATCGTGCTGACGGGACGCAGCTTCGGCACCACCAATCTGGTCCTTCTCGATGCCGACGGCAATGCGATCCTCGACGAACGCATCCTGGTGTCGATTGACGAAGGCAATACGGTGCGCGTCTATCGGCAGACCGAGCGCTCCGTGCTGTCGTGCACGCCGAATTGCGAGCAGCACGCACAGCAAGCGACCACCGCCGCCGCCTCGCCCTGATCGGTTTGCTTCAGTTCTTCGACCATTCGTTAAAATCGTCGTGTCAGGTTGAAACGGAAAATCAACGAACGGCTCCTAGTGTGGCGGACGGAGAATGTCGCTCGGATCCAGGCAATGACGGTAATTGATCAGAAGACGGATAAAGCGCGCGTCTCCGCGCCAATCCGTTTCTCATGGTTTCGCGGTCTCGCCCGTTCGCGCGATGGCGCAGCGGCGATCGAATTCGCCCTGCTCGCCATTCCCTATTTCCTGGTGATTTTCGCAATCCTCGAAACCTTCGTCGCCTTCGCCGCCGAGGAACTCGTGTCCAACGCCGTCGATACGATGAGCCGCCGGATGCGGACCGGGCAGATCACCTACAATCTCGGCCGCACGACCGATATGAACCAGGCGCAATTCCGCCAGGCTTTCTGCGATGAAATCTCGATCCTGATCAGCTGCTCGGCGAGCGAGGTCGCCACGCCGAGCAAGCTGTATCTGGATGTACAGACGTTCAGCACTTTCTCGGCCATTCCGACGACGATCCCCAAGCTTTCCACCGACAGATATGCCGACATCAACCCGGCTGCCTTCAAATACGCGCCAGGTGGCGCCGGCACCATCAACATGGTGCGCGCCTACTACCGCTGGGAAATCATCACGGATCTGGTCAGGCCCTATATCACCACGATACGTCCCTCCGACGGTTCGATGCCCAGCCAATATCTGATCGTCGCGACCGCGGCCTTCCAGAACGAGCAGTATCCATAATGGCGCTGCGCAACCCATTCACCAGACTCGTACTGACGGCGCGGCGACTCATCCGAGACCGCAAAGGTGCCGGAGCGATCGAATTTGCGATCCTCTTTCCCGTACTCGTCATGCTCTATATCGGTGCTTTCGAAATCACGATCGGCCTCAGCGTCAGCAAGCGTGTGACGCGCGCCGCGGGGTCGGTGGCCGACCTCATCACCCAGCAGCAGTCTGTCACCAAGAGCGCGCTCGCGCAGATGCCATCGGTCGCAACCGCGATCTTCGTGCCCTACAGCGCGACCACGCTGACGATGAAGATCACCGGGATTACCATCGACGCCGGCGCCAATGCGAAAGTGCTCTGGTCCTGGGCCCAGGACGGGACTGTGCCCTATGCCAAGAACGCCACAGTGAGCAACGTGCCGTCTGACATGAAGACGGCAAACAGCTTCCTGGTCCGCACCGAGGTCAGCATTCCCTATACGATGTTCCTGTTCGCGCCGAACTTCATGCCGGACGGCATGCGCACGATCACCATCAGCCGCAGCTATTACTATCGCCAGCGGCAAGGCGACTCGATCCCCTGCGGCGACTGCTGACCGCCCTTCCCTTCTTCTCTGCGAAGTGTTGAAGCGTCCTTTGCGCGTCTGAAACAGATGCGCGGCGCTGCAATTTGCCAAGCCGGCCCGAGCATTATATGGCTGGATCTCAACCGCCTTCGATATTGCGGAGGGCGGCGATCGGCTCTTTCGGGTGTAAAATGGCGCGTGCCTTTCTTTTCGTTCTGGATTCCTTCGGCGTCGGCGGGGCGCCGGATGCGGCGGCCTATGGTGACGAGGGCGCCGATACGCTCGGCCATATCGCCGAGTTCTGCGCCGCCGGAGCCGGAGACCGCGCTGGTTTGCGCGAAGGACCGCTTTCCCTGCCCAATATGTCGGAACTCGGGCTCATGCAGATCGCGCGATCCGCCTCAGGCCGTTTTCCGGCCGGCATGCCTGTCCCGGAGAAGGTCTACGGCATTTATGGCGCCGCCACCGAAATCTCCCGCGGCAAGGATACGCCGTCAGGCCATTGGGAGATCGCGGGAACACCTGTCAGTTTCGATTGGGGTTATTTCCCGATGGAGGGCGACGCCTTTCCTGCCGAATTCATCGAGGCGCTGTGCATGGCGGCCGATGTGCCCGGCATTCTCGGTAATTGCCATGCCTCGGGAACGGAGATCATCGCCCGGCTCGGCGAGGACCATATCCGCACCGGCAAGCCGATCTGCTACACGTCCTCGGATTCCGTCTTCCAGGTCGCGGCGCACGAGGAGCATTTCGGCCTCGATCGCCTGCTGGCGTTTTGCCGTTTGGCCCGGGGGCTGCTCGATTCCCACAATATCGGCCGCGTCATCGCCCGACCCTTTATCGGTCAGTCCGCCTCTACCTTCCAGCGTACCGGAAACCGGCGTGACTTCTCCGTGCTGCCGCCCGAGCCGACACTGCTCGACCGGCTGATCGAACACGGCCGGCATGTGCATGCTGTGGGAAAGATCGGTGACATCTTCGCACATCAGGGCATTTCCAGGGTCATCAAGGCAAACGGCAATGAGGCGCTGATGGATGCGTCGCTCGCGGCCATCGACGAAGCTGAGGACGGCGATCTCGTCTTCACCAATTTCGTCGATTTCGACATGATCTACGGCCATCGCCGCGATGTGCCGGGCTATGCCGCGGCACTCGAAGCTTTCGATGCGCGCTTGCCCGAAGTCCATAAGAAACTGAAGCCCGGCGATCTCGTCGTGCTCACCGCCGATCATGGCTGCGATCCGACCTGGCGTGGCACGGACCATACGCGCGAGCGCGTGCCTGTCATCGCCTACGGCCCCGGCATCCGGTCGCGCTCGATCGGCGTGCGCCGCAGCTATGCCGATATCGGCGAGAGTATCGCACGGCATCTGGGCATTCCAACCGGACTGCACGGAAGGAGTTTTCTGTGACATCGCATTTGAAGAAGGTCGAACTGCACTGCCATCTGGAGGGTGCGGCGCCGCCAGCTCTGACCGCGGCGCAGGCACGGAAATACGGCGTCGACATCAGCGCGGAGCTTCGCGACGGGGCCTATGTCTGGCATGATTTCGCAAGCTTCCTCGTATGTTATGACAAGATTTCCGAGGTCTACAGAACCGAAGAGGACTATGCGCTTCTAACCGAGACCTATCTCGACGAACTCGCCGGCATCAATACGATCTACAGCGAACTCATCGTTTCGCCCGACCACGGCAAGCGCATCGGACTGGGGGCCGACGCCTATATGTCAGGTATCTGCGAAGGCATCCGGCGGGCTAGGGAAAAGAGCGGCATCGAGGCCCGGCTGATCGTCACCGGCGAGCGGCATTTCGGCCCGGAGAGCGTGATAGGTGCTGCCGAATATGCTGTTAAGGCCGGCAATCCTCTGATAACCGGCTTCAACCTTGCCGGCGAGGAGCGCATGGGGCGCGTCGCCGACTACGCCCGTGCCTTCGATATCGCCCGCGATGCCGGCCTGGGGCTGACCATCCATGCCGGTGAGGTCTGCGGCGCGTTCAGCGTTACCGACGCGCTCGATGCGGTGCGTCCTTCGCGCATCGGCCATGGCGTGCGCGCCGTTGAGGATATCGATCTGGTGAAGCGGCTTGCCGATCTCGGCACCGTGCTCGAGGTCTGCCCGAGCTCGAATATCGCGCTCGGAGTCTTTCCCGATTTCGCCTCCCATCCGCTGCGCCGGCTGAAGGAGGCAGGCGTCAGGGTGACGATCAGCTCGGACGATCCGCCCTTCTTCCATACCTCGCTGGGGCGGGAATACGAACTTGCCGCCGGAGCCTTCGGCTTCAGCGACGCCGAGATCAACGGCATGACGCAAACGGCGATCGAAGCGGCCTTCGTCGACGAGGAGACACGCAAGGCCCTGCTTGCCCGGATTTAAGGACGAGAGGCTGGGGAAGATTGGCCTCCACTCTTGCAGTAGGGCCGATTTCCGTGAAAGAAACAGTCGATAGAAAGAATGAAAGGCTTCCCCATGGACGGCGTCACGGTCATCGATCACCCGCTGGTGCAGCACAAGCTCACCATCATGCGACGCAAGGAGACATCGACGGGGAGTTTCCGGCGGTTGTTGCGCGAAATCTCGACGCTGCTCTGTTACGAGGTGACCCGCGATCTCGAACTGACGATGGAAACGATCGAAACGCCGCTGCAGACGATGGAGTCGCCGATCCTCGAGGGCAAGAAGCTGGTCTTCGCCTCGATCCTGCGCGCCGGCAACGGACTGCTCGAAGGCATGCTCGATCTCGTGCCTTCCGCCCGCGTTTCGCATATCGGCGTTTACCGCGACCATGAGACGCTGCAGCCGGTCGAATATTACTTCAAGGCGCCGGAGGACGTGGCCGAACGCCTGATCATCGTCGTCGACCCGATGCTTGCAACCGGCAATTCCTCGATCGCGGCAATCGACAAGCTCAAGGAGCGCGGCGCTCACAATATCCGCTTTCTCTGCCTGCTTGCCGCCCCGGAAGGCATCCGCAACTTCCGCGCCGCCCATCCCGATGTTCCGGTCTTCACCGCATCGATCGACAGTCATCTCAACGAGAAGGGCTACATCGTGCCCGGCCTCGGCGATGCCGGCGACCGCATGTACGGCACCAAATAGTTTCAGCCTTTCTTTACCAAATCGAAAGACTTTACGGCCCGGCTGGTTCAGTCCGGGCCTTTTCATTATCGATATTAGCAACTTGTCAGCACTTGAGGCTTAGCAAGCTTGGAGCATGAGGCCCTGCATGAAGCCGGGTTTATACAGGAAGGATTTCTGTTTCATGCTCGTGCGTACCGTCCTTTTCGCCAGCATCGCCGCGGTGCTCGCCACACAAGTGCCTTCCTTCCTCGAAGGCTCCAGCCAGCAGCCTGCTGATGCATTGTCTGCCAATTACCTATCGACCGAGAGCGACAAGCCCGCAACATCCGCGCCGGTCTCCGGCAGCAATGCGATCCGCCTGCAGGCCGATGCGCAGGGCCACTATACCGGCAGCTTCAAGATGAACGGCAAACCGGTGCAGGGCCTGATCGATACCGGTGCGACCTATGTGGCGCTCAACGAGACGCTCGCCCGCCGATTGGGCTTCACCGCCAGCCAACTCGATTTCCGCTATGGGGTGAACACTGCGAACGGCCAGACGAAAGCCGCGCATGTGACGCTCGACCGGATCGAAATCGGCGGTATTCGTGTGCGCGATGTCGAAGCCTTCGTCCTCAAGGACGATGCGCTGACGACGACGCTGGTCGGCATGAGCTTCCTGCAGAAGCTCGACTCCTATTCCGTCGCCGACGGTTCGCTCAGCCTCAAGCAGTAAACCGCATCAGATCAGGCCCGTAATCACCGGCGCCAACTCCGGTCTGTCCTCGGTGATGCGGTAGTGCGCGGCAAGCGCTGCAACTGCCCTCTCCGCCGCGGCTTCGTCGGCGGCATGAACGAGAGCGATCGGTTCGCCGGCAGTCACGCGGGTTCCGAGCGGCAGGAGGTCGGAGAAGCCGACGCGATGATCGATCCGGTCAGCCGGATGGCGTCTACCACCGCCGAGGTCGATGACACTGACGCCGATGCCACGCGCATCGCAGGCAGCAAGCCAGCCGGACCGGGCGGCCGGGACAGGTTTTTCCACAGGCGCTTTGGCCAGGTACCGGTCGGGGTTTTCGATGAGATCGGCCGGGCCGCCAAGCATGGACACCATGCGCGCGAAAACCTCGGCCGCCTTGCCCGATGACAGGGACTGACGCGCCATCCTCTCGGCTTCATCAGACGAAGCGGCAATGCCGGATTTCACCAGCATTTCGCCGGCGAAGGCAAGAACGACGGTCGCAAGTCGTGTGTCGCTTTTTCGGCCCGCCAGGAAATCCAGGCAGTTGCGCATTTCGACCGCATTGCCGGCACTATCGGCAAGCGGCTGGTTCATATCGGTGATCAGGGCCGAGGTTTTCACGCCTGCGCCATTGGCCACCTCCACCAGCGAATGCGCCAGGATCTCCGCCTGGTCGCGCTCGACCATGAAGGCGCCGTTGCCGACCTTGACGTCGAGCACCAGCGTCTCGAGCCCGGCCGCAAGTTTCTTCGAGAGGATCGAGGCGGTGATGAGGGGAATGGAATCGACGGTGGCAGTCACGTCGCGCACGGCATAGAGCCTGCCGTCGGCCGGCGCCAAGGCGCCGGTCTGGCCTATGATGGCGCATCCCGCCTCCTTCACGACCTTGTGGAACAGGTCCGCATCGGGGGTGATCATATAGCCGGGAATGGATTCGAGCTTATCCAGCGTGCCGCCGGTATGGCCGAGGCCACGCCCGGAGATCATCGGAACAGCCAGGCCGCAGGCGGCGGCGATCGGCGCCAGCATCAGCGAAACATTGTCGCCGACGCCGCCGGTCGAATGTTTGTCGGCGATCGGGCGATCGATATCGGCCCATTGCAGCCTGTCGCCGGAGTCGGCCATCGCCAGCGTCAAAGCCACGGTTTCGGCCCGCGACATGCCCTTGAACCAGACGGCCATGGCGAATGCGCCGACCTGGCCTTCCGACAGTCGGCCGGCGGCGAGCGCCGCGATGAAGGCGCTGATATCGGCGGCGTCGAGTTCGTCGCCATTGCGCTTACGCCGGATGATTTCCTGCGGAATCATTTCAATAGCTCGACGCCGCAACAGAGGCCGACGGGATTCCGCTCAGAACCGCCAGGATATCGTCGAGCAGATCGGAAGCGCCGAAGCGGAATGTCGACGGCATCGCCCAATCCGGTGTCATGATGGTTTCGGCAAGGCTTAGATAGAGTGCGGCATCGGCCACCGAGCCGATGCCGCCGGCCGGCTTGAAGCCGACCTTGCGGCCGCTTTCGCGAATAGTGCGGATCATGATGTCGGCGGCTTCGAGCGTCGCGTTGACGGCAACCTTGCCGGTGGATGTCTTGATGAAATCGGCGCCGGCTTCGATGGCGAGTTCGGAGGCGCGGCGGATCAATGCCGCATCCTTCAGCTCGCCGGTCTCGATGATGACCTTCAGCAGAACGGGGTTGGCGCATTCGGCGCGCACGGCCTTGACCATGTCGGTCACCGCCTTCTCGTTGCCGGCGAGCAGCTTGCGGTAGGGAATGACCAGATCGATCTCATCGGCGCCATCGGCAATCGCCTCGCGTGCTTCGGCGGCGACATCGGCCACTTCCATATCGCCGAAGGGGAGGTTGACGGCGGTCGCGATACGCACGGCATGCCCGGTGCCGAGGATATTGCGGGCCTGGGCGACAAACCGCGGCCAGATACAGATTGCAGCGCTGTTGCCGTAGGGCGTCTGCGCGCGGGCGCAGAGCGCGTCGATCTGCGCCTCGGTGCAATCATCCTTCAAATTGGTGAGATCGAGGAGAGAAAGGGCGACCGCCGCCGTTTCCCGGTTGGAATGGCTATTCATCTTCGCTTCCTCTCGAGCATGATGCCGAAAAGTGTGAGCGGTTTTCTCATGACATCATGCTCTAACTCTATAATGTAGAACAGGATTCAGATTTTAGGCCGACCCGGCCTAAAATCATCCTGTTCCAGCCGCAATCATGTCTTTCAGTATGGCGGCGAGACGGGCGCCGCCAACGGGCGCCATGTCCTTGGTTTCCTCATGGCTGAGCTCATTGCCGGTCATGCCTGCCCCATAGTTGGTGATGACGGAGGCGGCGGCAACCCTCAGGCCCAGCATTCTTGCGATGATCACCTCGGGCACCGTCGACATGCCGACGGCATCGGCGCCAAGGATGCGCGCCATGCGGATTTCGGCCGGCGTTTCGAAGCTGGGACCGGAGAACCACATGTAGACACCCTGCGCCAGGTCGATTTTAAGCTTTGCCGCCGCCCTTTGCATCGCCGCGGCAAGGCCGGCATCATAGGCATTGGTCATGCCGACGAAACGCTGATCGCTTTCCTCACCGATCAGCGGGTTCATGCCGGAATAGTTGATATGGTCGGTGATCTGCATCACCGAACCGGGCGGCAGGTCGTCACGCAACGATCCGGCCGAATTGGTCAGGATCAGCACTTCGACGCCGAGCGCCTTCAGCACCTCGATCGGCACGCGCATGGCGTTGGCATCGCCCTTCTCGTAATAATGTACGCGGCCGGAGAGCATGACGACAGGCACACCGCCGAGGCGCCCGGCGACGACTTCGCCTGCGTGGCCGGAGACGGCGCTGACGGGAAAGCCCGGCAGGTCACGATAGGGAACACGCACGGCGCCGTCGAGCTCACCGACGAGAGAGCCGAGACCGGAGCCGAGCACGATGCCGTGGCGCGGCTTGATCCCACCAAGCAATGCGGCGAGCAGGCTGACCGTCGCCTTCATCCGAGTTCGGTCTCGAAGCTGAAGGGAAGAAGCTCTTCCATCGTCATCGTCTTCTTCACGCCCGCCTCATCGCAGAGGTAGATCCTCGTCTCCTTCGAGGCAAATTCCGAGATCTTCTGGCGGCAGCCGCCACAGGGCGGGCAGAGCGGCAGTTTTTCGGCTATGACCGCCATTTCGACGATCTTCTTCGCGCCGCCCATGATCATGGCGCCGATCGCCGTCGGCTCGGCGCACCATCCTTGCGGAAAGGAGAGGTTTTCGATGTTGGCGCCGGTATAGACCTTGCCGTCCTCGGCGCGGATCGCCGCACCGACCGGGAATTTCGAATAGGGCGCATGGGCAAAGGCCATGGCGCCGCGGGCGGCTTCGAACAGATCGTGAGACATATCAACGCTCCTTCGTATAGGGCACGCCACCTGCCTTCGGCGGGGTCGCGACGCCGATAAAGCCGGCAAGCAGGACGCAGGTCAGGACATAGGGCAGCGCCTGGAAGACCTGAACCGGCACCTCCCCGATCAGCGGCACCTGCTTTCCCTGCATGAAATTTGCCAGCGCATCTAGGAAGCCGAAAAGCAGGCAGGCAAACATGACCGGCACCGGCTTCCACTTGGCGAAGACCAGAGCAGCGAGCGCAATGTAGCCCTTGCCGGCCGACATGTCCTTGATGAAGGCGGCGGACTGGGCGATTGCCAGATAGGTGCCGGCAAAGCCGCAGAGAATGCCGGCACACATGACGGCGCGGTACCGCAGCCAGGCGACCGATATACCAGCCGTATCGACCGCACCCGGGTTTTCGCCGACGGCGCGGAGCCTGAGGCCGAAACGCGTGCGGTAAAGCACCCACCAGGAGAAGGGCACGGCAAGAAAGGCGAGGTAGGTGAGGATATTGTTGCCCGAAATGACATTGGCATAGATCGGGCCGATGATCGGTATGTCGCGCGCGGCATCGGCGCCCGGCAGGATGATCGGCGCGAAGCGCGAATCCGGCGACAGCTGCGGCGTACGGCCGCCCTGGCCGAACCAGGCTTGGCCGAGCACGATGGTGATGCCGGCGATGAAGAAGTTGATCGCGACACCGGAGACGATCTGGTTGCCGCGGTTGGTGATCGAGGCAAAGCCATGCACCAGGCTCAGCGCCACCGAGCAGATGACGCCGGCGCCGAGCCCAAGCCAGGCCGAATCGGTGAGATAGGCAACGCAGGCGGCGGCAAAGGCCGAGCCCAACATCTTGCCCTCGAGGCCGATATCGAAGATACCGGCGCGCTCCGAAAACAGACCGGCAAGAGCGGTGAAGATCAGCGGGATCGACAGGCGGATGGTCGAGCTCAGGACGCTGATGAATATGTCGTAATAATCCATCGCCTGCTCCTTAACCGCGCTTGAACTGTTGGTAGAGACGCACCATCGCCGGTCGGAACATATATTCCAGCGCGCCGGCGAAAAGGATCACCAGACCCTGGATGACGAGGATCATCTCGCGGGTGATATTCGGCATTTCGAAGGAGATCCAGTCGCCGCCCTGGTAGAGGATGCCGAAGAGAATCGCTGCCATGATGATGCCGAGCGGATGGTTGCGGCCCATCAGCGAGACCGCGATGCCGACGAAGCCGGCACCGCCGACGAATTCCACCTGCAGGCGGGCCGACGAGCCCATGACGGGGTTCAACGCCATCATGCCGGCGAGCGCGCCGGACAGCAGCATGGCGATGATGACCGTGCGGGCATAGGGGATACCCGCATAGGCCGCAGCCGTCGGGCTGGCGCCCAGCGTGCGCATCTCGAAACCGAGCTTGGTGCGCCAGACGAGCAGCCAGACGAGATAGCTGACGACGAGCGCAATGATGAAGGAGACATTGAACGGGGCAGCCCCCAGCTTGGCGCCGAACAGCTGCATGACCCAGCCGAGCTTCGGCAATTGGCCGCCGTCGAGGAAGGTCCGGGTTTCCGGCGCCATTTTGCCCGGCACGATCAGCACATGCACCAGGAGGTACACCATCAGTGCGGCGCCGATATAGTTGAACATGATCGTCGTGATGACGATGTGGCTGCCGCGTTTTGCCTGCAGGAAGGCCGGAATGAAGGCCCACGCTGCGCCGAACAGGCCGGCGCCGACGACCGCGATCGGCATCGTCACATACCACGGCACGTAACGATCGAGCGAAAGCGCCACCAGCGCGCAGCCGAGGCCACCGATATAGGCCTGGCCTTCGGAACCGATGTTGAAAAGGCCGGCGTGGATCGCCACCGCGACGGAGAGGCCGGTGAAGATGAAGCTCGTCGCATAATACAGCGTGAAGCCGATGCCTTCGCCATTGCCGAGCGCGCCCTGGATCAGCAGCGACAGCGCATCGAGCGGGCTCTCGCCGATCAGCCAGACGACGAAGCCGGAGATCAGGAAGGCGACGATAAGGTTCAAAAGCGGGATGAGGCCGTAGTTGATCCAGTTTGGTAGCGGAACGGAAGCTGTGCTCATAAAGGCCTCACGCGGCAATGCCGGCCATCATCAGGCCGAGGGTCTGTTCACCGGCATCGGGCGTCTTCTCGCCGACGACATGGCCGGCAAACATGACAAGGATACGGTCCGAAAGGGCGCGGATTTCATCGAGTTCGACGGAGACGAGCAGAATTGCCTTGCCCGCGTCGCGCATTTCGATGATCCGGCGGTGGATGAATTCGATGGCGCCGATATCGACGCCGCGTGTCGGCTGGCCGATGATCAGCATCTTCGGATCGCGTTCGATCTCACGGGCAACAACGATCTTCTGCTGGTTGCCGCCGGAGAAATTCGCCGTCTTCAGACGCGGGTTCGGCGGGCGGATGTCGTATTTCTCGATCTTCTCCATCGCATCCTTGCGGAGCGCTTCAAGATCGAGCAGCGGACCTTTGCTGTAACCCGGGCGGCGATGGTAGCCGAGCACGGAATTTTCGTACTCCTCGAATTTCAGCACCAGGCCCATATGGTGGCGGTCCTCGGGGATATGAGCGAGGCCGAGATCGCGCAGGCGGGCGGGATCAGCCTTGTCGATCGTCTTGCCGTCGAGAAGGATTTCGCCGGAGGTCGGCTTGCGGATGCCGGCAATCGCCTCCAGCAGTTCGGACTGGCCATTGCCGGCGACACCGGCGATGCCGACGATTTCGCCGGCGCGCACATCGAAGGAGACGTTGTCGACCATGGTGACGCCGCGATTGTCCTTGACCGTCAGGTTGCGGACGGACAGGACGGCGGCTCCCGGGTTCGCCTCGCCCTTCTGCACGCGCAGCAGCACGCGGCGGCCGACCATCAGCTCGGCGAGTTCTTCCACCGTCGTCTCCGCCGTCTTGCGGGTGGCGACCATTTCGCCGCGGCGCATGACCGAGACCGTGTCGGTGATCGCCATGATCTCGCGCAGCTTGTGGGTGATGAGGATGATCGTCTTGCCCTGGTCGCGCAGCACTTTGAGGATGCGGAAAAGATGATCGGCTTCCGCCGGCGTCAGCACGCCGGTGGGCTCGTCGAGGATCAGGATCTCGGCGCCGCGATACATGGCTTTCAGGATTTCGACACGCTGCTGCAGGCCGACAGGAAGCTCTTCAATCAGCGCATCGGGATCGACCTCCAGGCCATATTCCGTTTCCAGCCGCTTGAGCTCGGCCCGGGCCGACGCGACGCCTCTGGCCAGCAGCATGCCGCCTTCGGCGCCGAGCATGATGTTTTCGAGCACCGTAAAATTATCGACCAGCATGAAATGCTGGTGCACCATGCCGATGCCGGTGGCGATCGCCGCCTGGCTGTCGCGGATGGTGACGGGGTTGCCGTTGACGCGGATCTCGCCGCTGTCGGCATGGTAGAAACCGTAGATGATCGACATCAGGGTCGATTTGCCGGCGCCGTTTTCGCCGATGATGCCGTGGATCGTCCCCTTGGCAACGGTGAGGTTGATGTCCTTGTTGGCGTGGACGGCACCGAACTTCTTGTCGATGCCGACAAGCTCGATAGCGGGCTTATCTGTCACTGCAGGCTCCAAATAAGAAAAGGGCGTATGGCGAAAATCCCCTCCGCCATACGCCCGATCTCAATCGTCGATCACATTCGGGCGCGGATCACTTCGGGCAAGCGTTGTCCGAGGTGTAATCGTGAACCTTGACGGTTCCCGCGATGATGTCGGCCTTGGCCTTGTCGACGGCAGCCTGCATTTCCGGCGTGATCAGCGACTTGTTATGCTCGTCGATCGCAGCGCCGACACCGTCTTCCTTGACGCCGAGCGCCTGAACGCCGCCGGTGAACTTGTCGTTCTTGGTGTCGTTGTAGGCATTGTAGACGGCGAGGTCGACACGCTTGACCATCGAGGTCAGGACCGAGCCCGGATGCAGGTAGTTCTGGTTGGAGTCGACGCCGATCGACAGCTTCTTGTTGTCGGCCGCAGTCTGCAGAACGCCGAGACCGGTGGCACCGGCTGCCGCATAGACGACGTCAGCGCCCTGGTCGATCTGGTTCTTGGTGAGTTCGCCGCCGCGGACCGGGTCGTTCCAGGCAGCGCCCGTCGTGCCGGTCATGTTCTGGAAGACTTCGATATCGGCCTTGACGGAGCGTGCGCCCTGCTCGTAGCCGCATTCGAACTTGCGGATCAGCGGAATATCCATGCCACCGACGAAGCCGACCTTGCCTGACTTCGACGCCATGCCGGCGAGAACGCCGACGAGGTAGGAGCCTTCTTCTTCCTTGTAGACAACCGAGCGGACGTTCGGCTTGTCGACGACGGAGTCAACGATGATGAACTTGGTGTCCGGGAATTCGGCTGCAACCTTCTCGATGGCCGACGTCCAGGCGAAGGAAACGGCAACCACCGGATTGAAGCCGCGGCTTGCGAAGTTGCGGATGGCCTGCTCGCCCTGGGTGTCGCCCGTCGGCTCGAAGTCGCGATAGGCAATGCCGGTCTCGGCCTTGAACTTCTCGGCACCGTTGTAGGCCGCCTCGTTGAAGGACTTATCGAACTTCCCGCCGGTGCCGTAAACCAGCGCCGGCTTGACATCGGCGGCAAGCGCCGTCGTCGACATGGCAGCCACGGCAAAGAGAGTGAGAAGGGATTTTTTCATTGTGCAGCCCTGTTGTTGCTATTCGTTAGGGGTCCTCCCGCAAGCCCTTTCCGGGCATGTCTGCGGAACCACCGACCTCCCCCCGGAGGCCTGGCTGCGCGCATCCTTGCATGGCTCACGGAAAAATTCACCAGAAATTTTTCAGCTGGTAAAGATTTGCAACAATTGCCGAAAATCCGCTCTTCGGGGCTGATTTTTGGACATTCTTTCCGTCAGGATGCAGATTTTCTAGCCAATCCGGTGGCAAATATCGAGGCTGTAGAGGGCCGATGCCCATGCGGATTTCTCGCCGGATGGTGCGGGCGAAACCGCCTTTTCTATGCGGTGAAGCGACCGGCGATGGGCGGCTTCTTGTAGCCGATCATCCACAGAAGCAGTGCGATTACCAGGAAAACGGCAAAGGCCGGCTGGAGCATCAGCCACTGGAAGATGAAGGTATAGAAACGCGGGTGGACATAATAGGAAAGGGCCGCTTGCAGCGACGTCAGTGTGGTCGGGCTCACATCCTCCCAGGCATCGGAGATCGGCGTCATCACCACGGAGGAGGCCGCAACCGATTGGATCGAATCGATGGTCCCGGCAATAACGGCCGCCGCAAGCGCGACAAGACTCGCCAGACGCAACAGGAAACGCATCAATTCCTCCGACGCTCGATATGCCGGACAATTCCGGCCGGCCGCGCCATTCTCCACCTCGGAGAATTACATAGTCATCGATGAGGTGAAGCACAATGGACGGGCCGCGGCGAGTTTTATCGAAAGAAGTCAAAAAACTGTTAGATTTCGGTTGATCGGCGAAAATTCATCGGTATATATCGCGCCGTTCCGACGATTTGCTCCTATCCGGGCGCGAACGCCAAAAAAGGACAGGTGGCCGAGTGGTTTAAGGCGCACGCCTGGAACGCGTGTGTACGTGAAAGCGTACCGTGGGTTCGAATCCCACCCTGTCCGCCATATCCTCGTTTCTCAATATAGATTTCAAACCATATCGCGAGCGGGATGCGGCAGCGTCTTTGGCGGCGCGCTTCACTGGTCGTCGGCATATTCTCAAACGCGCTGCAGCAGGGCGCGTCCAATCGGCTTCGGATTCTCGCCGCGCAACACCAGGGATGTCGTCACGGCCCCAAAACGCGCGATCGTGTCAACGATCGTTTCCAGCTCTCCTGGCGACGGAACCAGCACCTTCAAGAGAAAGCAGTCCTCTCCGGTCAGGCGCAATACTTCCATGACTTGCGGCATCTCGGCGAACTGTTTCAGACAGGGTTTGATATGCTCATGCGTCGTGCGCAGGCGAAGCACAGCCGTCATTCCAATTCCCAGAGCGGCAGGGTCGATACGAGCGGAGTAACCGGTAATGATGCCGCGGTCTTCCAGTCGTTTGACCCGTTCCGATGCCGCCGGCTGAGAGAGCCCGACCCGTCGGCCGAGTTCGGAAATCGCAATGCGGCCGTTTTCCTGCATCGCTTCAATAATGGCGATATCGGTTGGGTCGAGCAAAACCCGATTGTTTTCCTGAAAAGCCATGGGATCACCTTGAAATCATCGGAGAGCGGCGCGGTTTTCCGATGATCATTCATTCCGAAGCAAATGAAAATGCATCATTTTCACCTGCACGGATGATCAGAGGAAAAGACATGAGGGACATCATTATATTGCCGGGGATTGGCGGTTCGGGCGAGGCTCATTGGCAAACGCACTGGGAAAGGTCGAATCCCAAAATGCGGCGTTTTCGACCGGCCGATTGGGAAAAGCCCGACTTAGCGGACTGGATTTCAGCCCTGGAGCGCGCCGTCGGCGCATCGGCAACCCCTCCCCTGCTCGTCGCTCATAGCCTTGCCTGTCTGCTGGTCGCTCATTGGCAGCAGATTTCCTCACTTGCCGTTGCCGGAGCGTTTCTTGTAGCGGTCCCCGATCCGCAGTCCGTATCATTCCCTGAGGAGGCCGCCGGATTCGCAGATCCGCCATTGCAACGAATGCGCTTTCCCACTCTGATTATCGCAAGCGCCGATGATCCCTTCGGCACGCCAGGCTATGCCCGTGCACGAGCCGATCTGTGGGGCAGCGGCCTTGTCGAGATCGGCCCTTTCGGCCATATCAACGGGCAAAGCGGCCTTGAGGATTGGGGCCCGGGAAGGGCTCTGCTGACGGCGTTCTCCGCCGGATTGGCAAAATCTGATCGGGCTTGATCTTGTTTCCGGCTTCACGGATCAAATGACTGACACAGGCCTTTGCGTGTGCGGGACGCGGGCGAGAGAGGGCAACGAAGTACACCGCTCACAAGCGTGCGTTCGAGGCTTTCGAACTCGGCGCTGCGATGGTGCTGCGGGTTTCAAACGTCGAAAGATTCCTGATTTTTTACCATGCGAGTTCACCGCGTCTTTGCACGTTTGGGTTTACCGTCTGCCAAATTTAAAAAAACAGAGGTAAAACAGGTGGAAGAACTTTCGGTAAAGTCGAAGATCATCAAATCCGTCTATTTCAGCCAGGATGACGGGCGGCTCAGGATTTGTTTCAAGAATGGCGAGGAACGTCTGTTCGAAGGCGTGCCCTCCTCCGAAGCCCATGCGATGACGGCAGCGCCGTCTCCCGGCCACTACTATCTCGACCGGATCAGAACCCGGTTTCGCAGATTGGCGGCCTGAAACCCCGAGGAATGCCGCGAGCCTACGTTGCAGGATTGCGTAGGATCGGGACGAGGCCGGTGGATATTAACTTGTCGTTAGCCAATGATGTCATCTGGGTTGGATCACGCTTGCCGGTAAGCGGCAGTTTGTCGGCGCTGCCGGCTGGTTCAAGGTCGGCAAGCCGGGAGGCTCGGCGGCGGACCCCAGCCAGGAAGCCGAGCCTCCCCGTCACTAGGCGTTCATGGAGCGCAAGCCGAGCGTTGTCACGCTCGGCCAGTTCGGGCTCCGCCATCCCTGGATTAGCGCATTGGGGCTAATCCTGTGAAAAACCCAAATCATCGCATCAGGACTCGACAATGCTTTATTAGCATGATTGCATAAATGCATCGGATGAAGACCCGGGGGGTAATGATGTTCGAGAATCTGCTTGAGATGCAGGAGCGTGGCGCACGGGACCGTGCACGTGGCCGCAGCCTGGCCGACAATCCGATGTCGAAGCCGGATATCCTGCCGATCACCGATTTTCAGGAATGGTACTCGATGTTCGACGCCTGGCGCTTCGGTTGGTCGATCGAGGATGCGATGTCGGGGCATACCAATGCGCCACGGGATGGCGGCACCTCGTCCCGGAGCTATACGAGAACGGTCTGATCGACCCTGTCTTCGGCGCCGAAGAATTTCAGGTAGCGTTCGACCTCTGCCGGTTCGCCCGTCGCCTTCTGCGGGTTGTCGGAGAGCTTCACCGCCGGACGGCCATTGGCGTCACTGACCTTGCAGACGACGGAGATCGGGTTGAGGCCGGAGATTTCGATCGGCGCGCAGCCGGAAAAATCGTTCGTCAGATTCGTGCCCCAGCCGAAGCTCATGCGCACACGGCCTTCGAAATGCCGGTAGGTATCGATGATGGCATCGACATCGAGGCCATCGGAGAAGATCAGCAGCTTCTGGCGCGGATCACGGCCCATCTTCTTCCACCAGTCGATGATCTTCTCGCCGCCTTCGATCGGCGGAGCACTGTCCGGGCGGAAGCCGGTCCAATCGGCGACCCATTCCGGCGCGTCGCGCAGGAAGGCGGCAGTGCCGAAGGCATCCGGCAGGACGATCAGAAGATTGCCGCCATAGAGCTTGTTCCAGTCGCGCAGGATCTTGTAGGGCGCGTTGCGCAGTTGCTCATCGGTTTCGGCAAGGGCGGCGGCCACCATCGGCAGCTCGTGGGCATTGGTGCCGACGGCCTCGAGGTCGGAATCCATAGCCAGCAATACGTTGCTGGTGCCGGCAAAGGCCGGGCCGATGCCTTCCTTCAGCGCTTCGACGCACCAGCGCTGCCAGAGGAAACTGTGGCGGCGGCGGGTGCCGAAATCGGAGATGCGTAGGCCCGGCAGTTCCTTCAACCGCTCGACCTTCGACCACATCTTCGCCTTGGCCCGGGCATAGAGCACATCAAGGGTGAAGGGGCCGAGCGCCTTCATCGCCGAGCGTGAGCGCAGCTCGTTGACGATGGCGAGCGCCGGGATCTCCCACATGGTGGTTTCCTTCCACGGCCCGTGGAAATCCAGAACATATTGCCCGTCCTTCTTCGACAGCTCGTATTCGGGAAGTTGGAAATTGGAAAGCCAGGCAAGGAATTCCGGCTCGAAGATCTGGGCGCGGCCGTAGAAGCTGTTACCCGCAAGCCAGATCATCTCCTTTTTCGAGAGCCGCAACGTGCGGGCGTGATCGAGCTGTTCGCGCAATTCACCCTCGTCGATCTCCTCGGCAAGATGCACGCGCTTGGTGCGGTTGATGAGGGTGAAGGAGGCGTTCACGTCCGGATAGAGCTTCCAGATCATCTGCAGCATCAGCAGCTTATAGAAATCGGTATCGATCAGGCTGCGGATGATCGGATCAAGTTTCCAAGCGTGATTGTAAACGCGTCTTGCGATATCCGTCTTGGCCATGAAATTCCCGCCCCTGTCCACTCCGGTCAGGCGCTGCCAAATTCCCGGGTCGTGCCACGTTCCCGGCCGGCGCACGAAACCGGCTCGTGCGCCTTCTTATCGAAAAATCGGCAGACAAAGTCCAGATAAAACAATAGGCACCCCGCGGCCTGCACGGCGGCGGGATGCGAGCGCGCATCCTCACGCTTATTGGGCCGGTGCGGCGGGTTGGGCTGGCGCTGCAGGCGCGACACCAGGGGCGGCCGGCGTCGTGTTCTGAGTCTCGGTCGGAACCGCAGTGCCGTTCTGAAGGCTCGGCGCTGGCGCGGTGCCCGACTGTTGCGACTGCAACTGCTGGCCGGGCTGCTGCGGCGCCACGTCGTTTGCCTCACGCTGGCCCCAGATCTCGACCGGTATCCAGACCACGAAAGCGAGCACCAGAGCCGCGAGCAGCACCAGCAGGATGCGATAGCCCGTGCGGCCCTGCCTGGCCTTTACAGGCGGGATCTGCTCTTCCTTGTGAAGCTTGCCATCGGACTTTTCCCAGCGTGTTTCCGTCTGATGCGCCATGATCGTCTCCTTCGGCTGTCTTGACGGACCGATCCGGCCGTCAAGAACTCGAAGGAGAAAACGGGTTGCCGTCTGGAAGGTTCCGTGCGGCTCTAATAGCCGACGGCGCGGTCGATCACGAATTGCAGCGGCTCGCCGCGCTCGAAACGGGCGATCTGGGTCTCGACATGGCGAAACAGCGCATTTTCTTCGGAGACGGCCGCGTCATGCGGCGTGATGAAGACGTTCTGCAATTCCCATAAGGGGTTGTCGGCGGCGAGCGGCTCCACCTCGAAGACATCCAGCGAAGCGCCGCCGAGGGTACCGTCACGAATGGCGGAAACGATATCGGCCTCGACATGACTCTTGCCGCGGCCGGCATTGATGAAAACCGGCTGCCCGAGTGCGCCGTTGCGGCGCAGCTTCGCAAACAGTCCGGCGTTATAGAAGCCGGAGGTTTCAGGCGTCAGCGGCAGCAGACCGACGAGGATGTCCGTCCTTCCCAGGAAACTGTCCAATCCGCCGGCATCGAAGGTTTCGACGCCATCGATCTGTTTGCGGCTGCGCGACCAGCCGATGACGTTGAAGCCCATCACTCTCAGCTTGGCGACCGCATCCTGCCCGAGAATGCCGAGACCCATGACGCCGACCGTCACCTCCGCCGCCTCAGGCGCGATCAGCTTGGCCCATTCACGCCGCCGCTGATGGCTGTCATGGGCGTATTGCCCGCGCAGATGCATCAGGCACTGCATGACCACCCATTCGCTCATGCGGGTCGTCAGGCTGCGGTCGACGAAGCGGACGATCGGGATCTCGGGCAGGCCGGCCATGCCGATGATGTGGTCGACGCCGGCGCCGCCCGAGAAGATGACCTTGAGATTCGGCGCCCGCGCAAAAAGGTCGGCATCCGGCTTCCAGAGAAGTGCGTATTCGACCGCGCGGAGATCGCGTGCCCGATTGGCCGGATCGGCGAGATTGATGCTGCCGCGATCGGCAAAGGCCGTCTTCAGCACGCGGGCGACGCCTTCGGCATTGAACTTGATATCGACGAGAACAGGAGGACGTGCGGACATGATCTTCTTTATTGCTGCACGGCGGGCGTCGGCACCGCCTCGATGTTGAAAGCGGCGGCCATCAGCGCCCGGGTATAATCGTCCTTCGGCGCGCGGAAGATTTCCGCTGACGGCCCCTGTTCCACCACCTTGCCGAAACGCATGACGATGACATCGTTGGCGAGCGCCTTCACCACCTTGAGGTCGTGGCTGATGAAGAGATAGGCGAGATCGTGTTTCTTCTGCAGGTCGCGCAGGAGATCGACCACCTGGGCCTGGACACTCATATCGAGCGCTGAGGTCGGCTCGTCGAGCATGACGAAACGGGGCTTCAGCACCATGGCCCGGGCGATGGCGATGCGCTGGCGCTGGCCGCCGGAGAATTCGTGCGGATAACGCCAGCGGGTCAGGGGATCGAGACCCACCTCCTCCAGCGCCCAGCAGACACGCTGGTCGCGCTCCTCCGCGGTCAAGGAGCGCTCGTGCACCTTCAGCCCCTCGGCGACGATGTCGCCGACCGACATGCGGGGGCTGAGCGAGCCATAGGGATCCTGGAAGACGACCTGCAACTGGTTGCGCAGCGGCCGCATCTCGCTGAATGAATAGCCGGCTATATCCGTGCCGACAAAGGCGATCCGTCCTTGCGAGGAAATCAGCCGGGTGAGCGCCAGGCCGAGCGTGGTCTTGCCGGAACCGGACTCACCGACGACGCCGAGCGTCTGGCCGGCGCGCAGCGACAGATCGATGCCGTCGACCGCCTTCACATGATCGACGACGCGACGCATCAGCCCTGCTTTGATCGGGAACCAGACGCGGATATCGGACCCTTCCATCACCACCGGCTTCGACGGATCGGCCAGCGGCGGCTCGCCGCGAGGTTCGGAAGCGAGAAGATGGCGGGTATATTCGTGCTTCGGGTTGGCGAAAACCTCCTCGACGGTTCCGGTTTCGACGATCCTGCCCTTGGTCATGACACAGACGCGATCGGCGAATTTGCGGACAATGCCGAGATCATGGGTGATGAACAGCATCGACATGCCGTGTACGGCCTTCAACTGCCGGAGCAATTCGAGGATCTGCGCCTGTACGGTAACGTCGAGCGCCGTGGTCGGCTCGTCGGCGATCAGCAGTTCCGGCCGGTTGGCGAGCGCCATGGCAATCATGACGCGCTGGCGCTGGCCGCCGGAGAGCTCGTGCGGATAGGCTTTCAACCGCTTCTCCGGCTCGCGGATTCCGACCTGGTTCAGCAATTCAAGCACACGCTGGCGTGCAGGCTCACCGGTGAGGCCCTGGTGCAGGGCAAGAATCTCGGCGATCTGCTTCTCGATCGTATGAAGCGGATTGAGCGAGGTCATCGGCTCCTGAAAGATCATGGTGATGTCGTTGCCGCGCACTTCCCGCAGCGCCCGCTCCGACGCCTTCAGAAGGTCCTTGCCCTTGAACAGGATTTCGCCGGAAGGATGGCTTGCCGAGGGATAGGGCAAAAGCCGCAGGATCGAGTTGGCCGAGACCGACTTGCCGGAGCCGGATTCGCCGACCAGCGCCACGACTTCGCCTTTGGCGATATCGAAGGAGATGTGATCGACGGCCAGCGAGGTCTCGCCGCCTTGATGAAAGGCAACCGAGAGATCGCGGACGGAAAGCAGCGGTTCTTTCATGTCACTCATTGGAACGTCTTCCTCGGATCGAAGGCATCGCGCACGGCTTCGCCGATGAAGATCAGCAGGGACAGCATGATCGACATGGCGAAGAAAGCCGTCAGCCCGAGCCACGGGGCCTGAAGGTTGGTCTTGCCCTGGGCGATCATCTCGCCGAGCGAGGGGGAGCCCGGCGGCATGCCGAAGCCGAGGAAATCGAGCGAGGTCAGCGTGGTGATCGAGCCGGAGAGGATGAAGGGCAGGAAGGTCAGCGTCGCCACCATGGCGTTCGGCAGCAGGTGGCGCCACATGATGGTGCGATTGTTGACGCCGAGGGCCCGGGCGGCGCGGACATATTCGAAATTGCGGGCCCGCAGGAATTCAGCGCGCACGATGCCGACGAAGCCGACCCAGGAGAAGAGCAGCATGATGCCGAGCAGCACGAAGAAGCCGGGCGGCAGGAGGGCCGCGATGATCAGCAGGATGTAAAGCACCGGCATCGACGACCAGATCTCGATGAAGCGCTGCAGCAGCAGATCGGTCCAGCCGCCGAAATAGCCCTGCACCGCACCCGCCGTCACGCCGATGATCGCCGAGCAGATGGTCAGCATCAGGCCAAAGAGCACCGATATGCGGAAACCGTAGATGACCCGCGCCAGCACGTCGCGCGCCTGGTCGTCGGTGCCGAGCCAGTTGAGATTGCCGAAGGTGCAATCGGGATCGTTCACGCCTTGCGGATAACCGGCGCAGCGCTCCTCCTTGGTCATCAGCCAGAAGGGGGCGGTGGGTGCTGAATGGGGAATGTTGGAATTGACCGAGCGGTAGGAATAGCGGATCGGCGGCCAGATCATCCAGCCATTGGCATCGATCTCATCCGCAATCACCGAGGACCGATAGTCGGTTTCGGCCAGGAAGCCGCCGAACTTCTCCTCGGGATAGTCGACCAGCACGGGAAACAGGATCTCGCCCTTGTAGGAGGCGATGATCGGCCGGTCGTTGGCAATGAACTCGGCAAACAGGCTGAGGACGAACAGCACCAGGAACAGCCACAGCGACCAATAACCGCGGCCGTTTGCCCGGAAATTCTGCCAGCGGCGGATGTTGGTCGGCGACAGCAGGCCCTTGCGCGGCGGCTTGACAGGCGTGGTGACGGCAGGGTTTGCGGCGGCGTCCATCAGACATCCCTCCGCTCGAAATCGATGCGCGGATCGATCCAGGTGTAGATCAGGTCGGAAACCAGGCTGACGAAGAGGCCGAGCAGCGAGAAGATGTAGAGGGTGGCGAAGACGATCGGGTAATCCCGGTTGATGACCGAGAGATAGCCGAGACGGCCGAGGCCATCCAGCGAGAAGATGTTTTCGATCAGCAGCGAGCCGGTGAAGAAAGCGGAAATGAAGGCGCCGGGAAAACCGGCAATGATGATCAGCATGGCGTTGCGGAAGACATGGCCGTAGAGCACTTGGCGCTGGTTCAGGCCCTTGGCGCGGGCGGTGACGACATATTGCTTCTTGATCTCCTCGATGAAGGAATTCTTGGTCAGCAGCGTCGTCGTGGCAAAGGCGGACAGGGAAAGCGAGATCAACGGCAGGGTCAGGTGCCAGAAATAGTCGAGCGGCTTCTGCCACCAGGCCAGCTGGTCGAAATTATCGGAGACCAGGCCGCGCAGCGGAAACCAGTCGTAGAAGGAGCCGCCGGCAAAAAGCACGATCAGGAGAATGCCGAAGAGGAAGCTCGGCACGGCGTAGCCGACGACGATGACGCCCGATGTCCAGACATCGAAGGTCGATCCATCCTTGACCGCCTTGCGGATGCCGAGCGGAATGGAGATGGCATAGGAGAAGATCAGGATCCAGATGCCGAGCGAGATCGACACCGGCAGCTTCTCCTTGATGAGCTCGAGCACCGAGGTGTTGCGGAAGAAGCTCTCGCCGAAATCGAAGCGGATGTAGTTCCACATCATCTCGCCGAAACGGGTCAGCGGCGGCTTGTCGAAGCCGAACTGTTTTTCGAGCTTGGCGATCAGTTCCGGATCAAGCCCCTGGGCGCCGCGATATTTCGAGCCTTCATCGCTGCCGGTGCCGCCGAGAAGATCGCCGCCGCCGGACAGTCGCTGGTCGGCACTATCGGCCTGACCGGTCAGTTGGGCGATCACCTGCTCGACGGGACCGCCGGGGGCGAACTGAATGACGATGAAGGAAATCGCCATGATGCCGACAATGGTTGGAACCATCAAAAGCAGGCGGCGAAGGATATAGGCGCCCATCAGCCTTCAGCCTCCGGGAATGTTTTTCCTGTCTGCCCGCCGTCCAGTCTAATGCCGCTCAATCCGCCAGCCTTCCCTTGCCGGCCCTGCCGGCTTGTCGTGATTCGCTCGTGCCATTTGGAGCCGAGGGCCCCTTCATTGCAAGCCCGCTCATTTTGCCGAGGTCGACCACCAGGCTTCCGGGAAGCCAAGGCTGTAGGCCGGGAATTCGGCCGGATGCGTGACCGTGTTCCAATAGGCGATGTTATAGGTATCACGGTAGAACAGCGGGATGACGTAGTGATTTGCCAGCAATACGCGGTCCATGGCTTTGATCGCAGCAACCTGTTCATCGCGGTTCGGCGCGAAGATAATCATGCGAATGAGCTCATCGACCGCCGGGTTAGCAATACCGGCGTAGTTGCGAGAGCCCTGCTGGTTGACAGAGCCGGATCCCCAATAGTCGGCTTGCTCGTTGCCCGGGTTCATGGTCTCAGCCCAGACATTCCAGATCATATCATAGTCGAAGCTGCGTTCGCGGTTGACAGCTTGCGAGGCATCGACCGTCCGAACCCGCGCATCTATGCCGATTTTCTTGAGATTGCTGGCATAAGGCACCGCCCAGCGCTCCAACATCGGGCTCGACAACAGGATCTCGAAACTCATCGGCTGGCCGGTCTTGCTGTTGACCATGCGATTGCCCTTCAGCTCCCAGCCAGCGTCTTTCAGTAGCGCGATTGCCTTGCGGAGGTTGTCACGGCTCTTCTGCGGATCGCCGCCGACCGGATTGGTATAGGGCGTGGTGAAGATTTCTGCCGGCACCTTGTCCTTCATGCCCTGCAGAATTTCCAGTTCCCTGCCCTGCGGCAGGCCGGAAGAGGCAAGCTCGGTGTTCCAGAAATAGCTGTCGATGCGTTTGTAACTGTTGAAGGCGACAGTGCGGTTCAGTTCCTCGAAGTCGAACCCGTAGTTCAAGGCTTCGCGGACTCTGATGTCCTTGAAGAGGTCACGCCGCATATTGGGCACCAGCGCTTGCAGGATGCCGGTGGAGCGCAGCGGGTTTGCAACCTCCTCCTTCTTGACCCGTCCTTCCTTCACTGCGGGAAAATCATATCCCGTCGCCCAACGGGCAGCGGTGGTTTCCTGCCAATAGTCGCTGTTGCCGGCGCGAAAAGCTTCGAACTCGACGTCCCGATCACCGAAATAGGTGTAGATGACGTTGCGGAAATTGTTCTGGCCGACATTCACATTGAGGTCCTTGCCCCAATAGTCGCCACGCAGTTCATAACGGATTGTGGCGCCGGGCGAGAAGGAAGCGATCTTGTAAGGTCCGGACCCCATCACGGGCTCCAACGTCGTCCTGGTAATGTCGCGCGGTTTGCCGTCCGGTCCGGGCGCCTCCCACCAATGTTTCGGGACGACCATCAACTGGCCGAGAATGTTCGGCAGTTCGCGATTGTTCTTCTCATCGAAGATGAAGGTGACGTCACGCTCGCCGGTTTTTTCCGCTTTGACAACGTGCTGGTAGTAATTGCCGGCGAGCGGGTTCAAATCCTTGGTCTTGTCCAGACTAAAGATGACGTCTTCGGGCGTTACCGGCTGACCATCGGCCCATTTCGCTTCCTTCCGCAGCCGAAAGGTCGCGCTCGACACGTCATCGGGAACGGAGAGGCCTTCGGCAAGCAGGCCGTAGGAGACGAGAAGTTCGTCATCGGCCGGCTTCAGCAACGTGTCGTAAACAAGCGACAGACCTACGGCTGTCTGGCCCTTTGCAAGCAGAGGATTGAAAGTGTCGAAGGCGCCGCTTGCGGAAAGACGGAGATCTCCACCTTTCGGCGCATCGGGATTGACGTAGTCGAAGTGCGCAAAGCCCGGTTTGTACTTCATCTGGCTGACGACCGAGCTTCCGATCTGAAACGGCTGGTCCTGGGCCGTTGCCGTCAGTGGCGCCACAGCAGCAAGCGACAGAAACAGACCGATCTTCGACCATAGAGCCGTCATTCACACTTTCCCCTGTTTTTTCATTGATTCGACAATACGAAAAATAGGGGCGAAAAACAGGAGAGAGTTTGGTTTTTGCCGGGCTCGCGAAATTTTGAGCCATCGTCTCGCCTCGATGCGTCGCCTTCGCAATATGCGGCGCAACTCTGCGGCGATCCGTCACCGCCGCTTCCCACCACCAGCCAAAACATCGATTCACCAAAATCGCTTTTCACGATAGATTTGACGCAAATCACTTCGGCAGCGGTTCAAGGAAATAGCATGGCTTTCGGCTTCGCTCAGGCTTTCAGGACATTCGGCAAACTGACGCTTGCCGGCGCAATCGGCGCAAGCCTTGCCGCCGGCGATGTCGGAGCTCAGCAGAAGACACCGAGCCCGGGCAGCGCCAAGGGGCAGTTCGGCGCCGTCAGCCTGCCGACGCAGGGACCGGCGCAACCGATCGGCTTTTACGCAAAGGGCTGCATGACAGGTGCGGTGGCGCTGCCGGCCGACGGGCCGACCTGGGAAGCGATGCGGCTTTCGCGCAATCGCCGCTGGGGCAATCCGGCGATGATCGCGCTGCTCGAACGTCTTTCTGAGGATGGGGTCAAATATGCCGGCTGGCCGGGCCTTCTCGTCGGCGACATTGCGCAGCCGCGCGGCGGGCCGATGTTCAACGGCCATGCCTCCCATCAGATCGGCCTCGATGCCGATGTCTGGTTTACGCCGATGCCGGCGCGCCGCTTGACGGCCGAGGAGCGCGAGGATCTGCCCTTCACCACCATGCTGCAGAAGGACAAGTTCCTGACCGTCGACCCGAAGGTCTGGACGCAATCGCGGGCGCGTCTGTTGATGCTGGCGGCAAGCTACCCCGAGGTGGAGCGTATCTTCGTCAACCCGGCGATCAAGAAGAAGATGTGCGACACCTGGACGGGCGACCGCACCAATCTCGGCAAGCTCCGGCCGGAATATGGCCATGACTCGCATTTCCACATCCGCATCAAATGCCCGCCCGGTGCTGCCGGATGCACGCCTCAGGCTTCTGTTCCTGCCGGCGACGGCTGCGACAAATCGCTCGCCTGGTGGTTCACGCCGGCGCCCTGGGCGCCGCCGAAACCGCCGAAGCCCGGCGCCAAGCCCCCGAAGCCGCCGCGCGAGATGATGGTCTCCGACCTGCCGAAGGCCTGCGCCGCCGTGCTCGATGGTGCTTCCGTCGCCTCGATGCAGGCCGCCACCTATGGCGGACCTTCCGCTGCAAGCGCGCTCACTGCCGCGCCGGCCGCGGAACCCGCCGCCGGCACGGACGGCGCTTTGCCCGATGTCGGTCCGGTTCCGAACGACAAGCCGGCGATCCAATGAAACAGGCCTGGGGTGCGTTGTCTTTCAAATCGCAAACTCTTGGTATAGAAGCCATCAAATCGATTGAATTGTTCGGGCGGAGGGGTTGATGGCCGGCGGCAAATGCCTTGCATTGATTGCGCATGACCAGAAGAAGGACGACATGGCGGAATTCGCCCGCACCAACCGGGACATTCTCTCCCGCTGGAAGATCGTCGCCACCGGTACGACCGGCGGACGTGTGCTCGATGCCGCCCCCGACCTCGACGTTGTCAGGCTGAAAAGCGGGCCGCTCGGCGGCGACCAGCAGATCGGCGCACTGATTTCGACCGGCGAGGTGGATGCCCTGATCTTCTTCGTCGACCCCTTGACGCCGATGCCGCACGATGTCGACGTAAAGGCGCTGATGCGGCTTGCGATCGTCTATGATATTCCGATGGCGCTCAACCACGCGACCGCTATAAAACTTCTTCCCACACTCGAAGCCTGATCAGCACGGGACCGGCCATGCCAAAACCGAATAACAGCACCGCTCCGCTGCCTTTCCCGATCCTGATCGGCGATATCGGTGGCACCAATGCCCGCTTCTCCATCCTGACCGATGCCTATGCCGAGCCGAAGCAGTTTCCGAACGTACGCACGGCTGACTTCGCCACGATCGACGAAGCGATCCAGAAAGGCGTGCTCGACAAGACGGCCGTACAGCCGCGCTCGGCGATCCTCGCCGTCGCCGGCCCGATCAACGACGACGAGATCCCGCTGACCAATTGCGACTGGGTGGTGCGGCCAAAGACGATGATCGAAGGCCTCGGCATGGAGGACGTGCTGGTCGTCAACGATTTCGAGGCGCAGGCGCTGGCGATCGCCGCCCTGTCGGATGAAAACCGCGAACGCATCGGCGATGCCACCGGCGACATGATCGCCTCGCGCGTCGTGCTCGGCCCGGGCACCGGCCTCGGCGTCGGCGGGCTCGTGCATGCCCAGCACAGCTGGATCCCGGTTCCCGGCGAAGGCGGCCATGTCGATCTCGGACCGCGCAGCAAGCGCGACTATGAGATCTTCCCGCATATCGAGACGATCGAGGGCCGCGTCTCGGCCGAGCAAATCCTCTGCGGCCGCGGCCTCGTCAATCTCTACAATGCCATCTGCATCGTCGATGGCATCCAGCCGACGATGAAGGATCCCGCCGATATCACCTCGCACGCGCTTGCCGGCACCGACAAGGCGGCTATCGAGACCGTCTCGCTGTTTGCCACCTATCTCGGCCGCGTGGCGGGCGACATGGCGATGGTGTTCATGGCGCGCGGTGGCGTCTATCTCTCCGGCGGCATCTCGCAGAAGATCATCCCGGCGCTGAAGAAGCCGGAATTCCGCATTGCCTTCGAGGACAAGGCGCCGCATACCGCGCTGCTTCGCACCATCCCGACTTATGTGGTGACGCATCCGCTGGCAGCACTTGCCGGGCTTTCCTCCTACGCACGGATGCCGGCGAACTTCGGCGTCTCGACGGAAGGCCGCCGCTGGCGGCGCTAGAGCGTCCTTGGCGCGTCCTCTGCGGGGACGCGCGGCGCTCTAGCCAAACCGGTCCCAACTCTTTATAGACCCCGGCAAAAGTGCGCGTCGCCTTCGCGGGGCGCTTGGTCCGAGACAGGAAACCTCATTTTTGGAAGCGGCGGAAAGCAGAGCGCAGAGCGTCAGCAGCGATACCGTAACCGGCATCCTGAAACGCATCATTGCTGAAAACGGCCGCGACCATCTCTGGGGTTATGTCTTTGCGATCGTCTGTCTCATCGTGGTGGCGCTTTCGACCGCGTTTACCGCCTGGATCATGCGGGCGATCATCGACGAGGCCTTCGCCAACCGCCGCGCCGACGTCGTCTGGATCATCTGTCTTTCGATCTTCATCGCCTTCGTGCTGCGCGGTTTTGCGAGCTACGGCCAGGCGGTGGCGCTTTCCAAGGTCGGCAACAATATCGTCGCGCGTTACCAGCGCCGGCTCTATTCGCATCTGATGACGCTTTCGGTCGGCTTCTTTAGCGAGGCGCGCTCTGCCCATATCGCCGCGCAGGTGAGCCAGAACGTCAGCGGCATCCGCGACGTGCTCAACCTGACGATCACCTCGACAGTGCGCGACCTGCTGACCTTCATCTCGCTGCTCGGCGTGATGATCCTGCAGGATCCGCTGCTCAGCCTTGCCGTGTTCATCATGGCGCCGCCGCTGCTTTATGCGCTGCGCTATGTGTCCAAGCGGCTGCGCTCGGCCACCCGCGAGGCCGTGCATTTGAACAGCCACGTTCTCGGCGCCATGCAGGAGACGATCCAGGGCATCGCCATCGTGAAGGCCTTCACGATGGAGGACGAACTGGAGCGCAAGGTCAACAAACTCATCGAGGGCGCCGAAAGCCGGGCGAACCGGATTGCCCGGCTTTCCGAACGCACGTCTCCGCTGACGGAAAGCTTCGCGGGCTTTGCCGTCGCCAGCGTGCTTGCCTACGCCGCCTACCGTTCGATCTACTTCAATGTGCCGCCCGGCGCCTTCTTCTCCTTCGTCACCGCGCTGCTGCTTGCCTATGACCCGGCCCGCCGGCTTGCGCGCCTGCAGGTGCAGATGGAGCGTGCCGTCGTCAATGCGCGGATGATCTACGAATTGCTCGACATGGAACCGCGCCAGCGCGACCTGCCGGATGCCCAGCCGCTGACGGTGACGCAGGCGAGGATCGAATTCCGCAATGTGTCCTTCGCCTACGGCAATGAGAGCGTGCTCAACGGGGTGAGCTTCATTGCCGAGGGTGGCGCGACCACAGCACTGGTCGGCCCCTCGGGCGCCGGCAAATCCACCGTCATCAGCCTCATTCCGCGCTTCTACGATCCGCGCGAGGGCGAAATCCTGATCGACGGGCAGGACATCGCCCATATCACCAAGAAGTCGCTGCGCCAGCAGCTCGCCTATGTCTCGCAGCAGCCCTACCTGTTCGAAGGCACGATCCGCGACAATATCCGCTATGGCCGGCCGGAAGCGACCGATGCCGAGGTGGAAGAGGCGGCGCGGCTTGCCTATGCGCATGATTTCATTTCGGCGCAGCCGCAGGGTTACGAGACGCCGGTCGGCGAAAACGGCGTGACGCTATCGGGCGGCCAGCGCCAGCGGCTATCGATTGCGCGCGCCCTGGTGCGCAATGCGCCGATCCTGCTTCTCGACGAGGCGACCTCCGCCCTCGACACCGAATCCGAGGCGGCCGTGCAGAAGGCGCTCGACGAAGCGATGACCGGACGCACCGTCGTCGTCATCGCCCATCGGCTTTCGACCGTGGTGCGCGCCAACAAGATCGTCGTCATGCAGCAGGGCCGCGTCGTCGAGGAAGGCAATCACGAGACGCTTGCGAAGGTCAGCGACGGTCTTTACGCTCGCCTCAACAATCTGCAGAGGCCTTCGGCCTCCGATTCAAACTGACCTGGTGAGACTGAGATGAACGATGCTGCGATGAAACTGGTGGTGGTTGGCGCAGCAGGGCGCATGGGCCAGACGCTGATCCGGCTCATCCATTCGATCGAGGGCGTGAGGCTGCACGCCGCAGTCGAGCGCGTCGGCTCGCCCTTCGTCGGCAAGGATGCCGGCGAGATCGCCGGTCTCGGCCCGACAGGCGTCATCATCGGCGACGATCCGCTCAATGCCTTTCTCGATGCCGAAGGCGTGCTCGACTTCACCTCGCCTGCCGCAACAGTGGAATTCTCGGGCCTCGCCGCACAGGCGCGCATCGTTCATGTCATCGGCACGACGGGCTGTTCAGCCGACGACAATACCAGGATCGCCGCAGCCGCTCGCCATGCCCGCATCGTCAAATCGGGCAATATGAGCCTCGGGGTCAATCTGCTCAGCGTGCTCGCAGAGCAGGCAGCGCGGGCGCTCGACCCGGCCGACTGGGATATTGAGATCCTGGAAATGCACCACAAGCACAAGGTGGATGCGCCCTCAGGCACCGCCCTTCTCTTCGGTGAGGCGGCGGCCAAGGGGCGCGGCATCGATCTCGCCTCGAAATCGGTCCGGGTGCGCGACGGCCATACCGGTGCCCGCGAGGTAGGCACGATCGGCTTTGCGACGCTGCGCGGCGGCTCCGTCATCGGCGAGCACTCCGTGCTTTTTGCCGGCGAAGGCGAAATCGTCACCTTGTCGCACAGTGCGGCCGACCGGTCGATTTTCGCGCGCGGCGCCATCAAGGCAGCGCTTTGGGCGCGCGACAAGAAGCCGGGTCTCTATTCCATGCTCGACGTGCTCGGGCTTTCTTCCTCATAACGATACTACGGAGGCATATTCATGAGCGGTACCCTCGTCCTCGTTCGCCATGGCCAGAGTGACTGGAACCTGAAGAATCTCTTCACCGGCTGGAAGGATCCCGATCTGACCGAGCTCGGCATCCAGGAAGCCAAAACAGGCGGTGAAGCGCTCGCCGAATACGGGATCAAATTCGACATCGCCTACACCTCGGCGCTGGTGCGCGCGCAGCACACGCTGAAGCTCATCCTCGACAAGGTCGGCCAGCCCGATCTCCAGACGATCCGCGACCAGGCGCTGAACGAGCGCGACTATGGCGACCTCTCCGGCCTCAACAAGGACGATGCCCGCGCCAAATGGGGCGAGGAACAGGTCCATATCTGGCGCCGTTCCTATGACGTGCCGCCGCCCGGCGGCGAAAGCCTGCGCGACACCGGCGCCCGCGTCTGGCCCTATTACCTCACCGAAATCCTGCCGCGCGTGCTCAGGGGCGAAAAGGTGCTGGTCGCCGCACACGGCAATTCGCTGCGTTCGCTTGTCATGGTGCTCGACAAGCTGAGCAAGGAAGGCGTGCTCGCGCTCAACCTCGCGACCGGGGTTCCGATAGTCTACACGCTGAAGGCGGATTCCACCGTCGCCTCCAAGGAAGTGCTCGGCGACATGTCCGGCGCACACTGAATTCGGTACGGCGTGCCGCCGAAACAGGTCGGCACGCCTTTCCTCAATTTCCAGCCCAATTCTCGGCCTCAACTCTCGATCGTGAACTGCACCCGGTCGGCCGCAAAGCGGCTGATCGAATATTGCACCGGGACACCCTCAAGATCGGTATTCATCGCCTTGGTGATCAGCAGGATCGCGCCGGGGGTGAGTTCGAGGTCGGCCATGTCGGCGGCACCTGCATGCGCGGCCGTCACTTCGGTGGTCGCGCGGACATAATCCGACAGGCCGAGTTCGGCGAAAGCCTTGGTGATCGATTCCCCCCTCCGATAGGCCGCACCGATACCGGCGAAGCGCTCGGCGGGAAACCAGCTCGTTGCCCTTGAAACCGGCCGCTTGTCCGCCTGACGCAAGGTTTCCAGGCGGATCACCTGGTCTCCCGGTTTCAGGTGCAGCCAACGGGCGATCTCGGCACTCGCTTCTTCCCTCGCCTCATCAAGCAGAAGGCCGCGCATCTCACGCGCCTGGTCGCCGATACCGGCGCTGAAGCGCGTGCGCTTGGTGATCGGGAAATTCAGACGCTCCTTGCGCTCGATCAGCGTGCCGCGGCCTTGTACCGCACGCACGATTCCTTCCTGCGCCAGTGCGGCAAGCGCGCTGCGCACCGTATGCCGGTTGACGCCGAATTGCAGCGCCAGGACAGTTTCCGGCGGCACCATACCCGTTTCATCATAGGCTCCGCTGCTGATCGCCTCGCGAATCCGATCGGCGATCTGACGCCAGAGCGCCACGCCGGTCTGTCTTTGCACCTGCTTCAATCCCGCCATTCCGCCCCGCCATTTACACTCACGATGTCACACGCTTGTCACGACATCGATTTAAGCGTAATTGTATCTTGTATGGTTGTCTATATCAATAGACATTTGAAGGGAAGCGGCGATGATCTCAGCGGACAGAAACGACGCTGCGTCACAGACGGCATCCGGGCGCAAACGCGCCGCCGATCTGCTGGCGCGGGCGGAACGCAGCGAACTTCAGGCGGTCTGGGACGCATTGCCGGAAAAGCCCGTAGCACATCAGGTGCGCGGACCTGAGACCGGGCTGGTGATGGTGCGCGGACGCATCGGCGGCGGCGGCGCTCCCTTCAATCTTGGCGAGGTGACGGTGACGCGGGCCACGGTCCGGCTCGATTCCGGCGCGGTCGGCCATGCCCAGGCGCTCGGCACCGACCGTGAAAAGGCCCGGTTGGCGGCGATCTTCGACGCGCTCTGGCAGGAAGACGCGACCAAGGATTTCGTCGAACAGGCGCTGCTTTTGCCGATCACTGAGCGGATCGCCGATGCCGAACGCCGCAAGGCGGACGAGACGGCGGCCACCCGCGTCGATTTCTTCACCATGGTGCGGGGAGACAACTGATGGGTCTGAAGACAGAAGCTCTCATCGGCGGCTTTGCCGAACCGGTCTTCCACGCCCAGAGCGTCTTCAAGATGCTGATGGACGGCATGGCCCGCCCCGGCGCGATCCAGACCGTTCAGCCCGATGCCGCGCCGCCGATGCCACTCGGCATCGCCGCCGGCGCGATCGCGCTGACGCTTTGCGACCACGACACGCCGGTCTGGCTTTCGCAGGGACTGGCGAAATCTGCCGTGCCGGAATGGCTCGGCTTCCACACCGGCGCGCCGTTGACCACCGAAAAGGCCGAGGCGCGCTTTGCCTTCACGGAGGCCGGCATCGCCCTTTCCTCCTTCGGCCTGTTTGCCTCCGGCACGCAGGAATATCCCGACCGCTCGACGACCGTCGTCATCGAGCTCGCCGAACTCGAGGGCGGCCGCAGGCTGGCGCTGATGGGTCCGGGCATTCAGAGCGTGACGGAGATCGCCCCCGTTGGTCTGCCCGAAACCTTCCTGTGGCTCTGGACCGAGAACCGCGCGCTCTTTCCGCGCGGCATCGACATCGTGGTGACGGCGGGCAAACGTTTCCTCTGCCTGCCGCGCACCACCAAGATCACAGCAACGGAGATCTGAGCTCATGTATGTTGCCGTCAAGGGTGGCGAGGCCGCCATCGCCAATGCCCACCGGCTGCTCGCCGACCGCCGCCGCGGCGACCGTTCGCTGCCGGCGATCGGCATCGACCAGATCGTGGCGCAACTGGCGCTCGCCGTCGACCGCGTCATGGCCGAGGCCTCGCTTTTCGACCGCACGCTCGCAGCGCTCGCCGTGCGCCAATCGCGCGGCGATATGATCGAAGCGATCTTCCTGCTGCGCGCCTACCGTACGACGCTGCCGCGTTTCGGCTATTCCGAGCCGCTCGACACGGCTGATATGACGATCGAGCGCCGCATCTCGGCGACCTACAAGGATCTGCCGGGCGGCCAGCTTCTCGGACCTACCTTCGACTATACCCACCGCCTGCTCGATCCCTCGCTGCTTTCGGACGAGGCGATCGAAGAGCCCGCGCTGCGCCCAGCCGAGACCGGCCGCGTCATGCGCGTCTCCGAAATCCTCGGCGAGGAGGGCCTGATCGAGGCCGACGGCGACATGCCTGAAGATCACGAGATCGGCGACCTGACTCGCGAGCCGATGGAATTCCCGATGACCCGCGATCTGCGCCTGCAGGCGCTTGCCCGCGGCGACGAGGGCTTCCTGCTGGCGCTCGGTTATTCCACCCAGCGCGGCTATGGCCGCAACCACCCCTTCACCGGCGAAATCCGCATCGGCGATGTCGAGGTGGAATTCGACGTGCCGGAACTCGGTTTCGCCGTCTCGCTTGGCGTAATCCAGGTCACCGAATGCCAGATGGTCAACCAGTTCAAGGGGTCGGCCAAGGCGCCGCCGCAATTCACCCGCGGCTACGGCCTGGTCTTCGGCCAGAGCGAACGCAAGGCGATGGCGATGTCGCTGGTCGACCGGGCGCTGCGCGCCGAAGAGCTCGGCGAGGATATCACCGCGCCGGCCCAGGACGAGGAATTCGTCATTTCGCATTCCGACAACGTCCAGGCGACGGGCTTCGTCGAGCATCTGAAGCTTCCGCATTATGTGGACTTCCAGGCCGAGCTCGATCTCGTCCGCCGCATGCGCCGCGAATTCGAAGCCGCCCGCAACGGTGGCGAAGACATGAAGGAAGCCGCCGAATGAGCGATCTGGCCAGCTACAACTTCGCCTATCTCGACGAACAGACCAAGCGGATGATCCGCCGCGCCATCCTGAAGGCGATCGCCATTCCCGGCTATCAGGTGCCCTTCGCCTCGCGCGAAATGCCGATGCCCTATGGCTGGGGCACCGGCGGCGTGCAGGTGACGGCCTCGATCATCGGACCGGATGACGTGCTGAAGGTCATCGACCAGGGTGCCGACGACACGACCAACGCCGTGTCCATCCGCGCCTTCTTCCAGAAGGTCGCCAATGTCGCGGTGACGACCCATACCAGGGATGCGACGATCATCCAGACGCGCCACCGCATTCCGGAAGAAAAGCTCGCTGCCGGGCAGGTGCTGGTCTACCAGGTGCCGATCCCCGAGCCGCTGCGTTTCCTCGAACCGCGCGAGACCGAAACCCGCAAGATGCACGCGCTCGAAGAATACGGGCTCATGCATGTGAAACTCTATGAGGATATCGCCCATAACGGCCGCATCTCGCGCACTTACGCCTATCCGGTGAAGGTCCATGGCCGCTATGTCATGGATCCCTCGCCGACGCCGAAATTCGACAATCCGAAGATGCACATGTCGGATGCGCTGCAGCTCTTCGGCGCCGGGCGCGAGAAGCGCATCTATGCGGTTCCGCCCTATACCGACGTCGTCAGCCTGGATTTCGAAGATTATCCCTTCGATATCCAGCGCTTCGACAAGCCCTGCGCCCTTTGCGGCGCCGAGGATGTCTATCTCGACGAAGTGGTTCTCGACGACAAGGGCGGGCGCATGTTCGTCTGCTCCGACACCGATCATTGCGAAGACCGCCGGGCGCAGGGACATGCCGGCGAGATGCTGGCCCGGGAGGCTGCAGAATGAGCGATATTCCGCTTCTCAAAGTCCATGACGTTTCGAAATTCTACGGCAACCGCATCGGCTGCCGCGACGTCTCCTTCGAGCTCTGGCCCGGCGAAGTGCTCGCCATCGTCGGCGAGTCCGGCTCCGGCAAGACGACGCTGCTCAACTGCCTCTCCACCCGGCTGCTGCCGAGCACCGGCAGCGTCGAATATCACATGCGCGACGGCAGCTACCGTGATCTCTACCGGATGAACGAGGCCGAGCGGCGCTTCCTGATGCGGACCGACTGGGGCTTCGTGCACCAGAATCCGGCCGACGGCCTGCGCATGACGGTCTCGGCCGGCGCCAATGTCGGCGAGCGGCTGATGGCGATCGGCGACCGCCACTATGGCAAGATCCGCGCCTCGGCGATCGACTGGCTCGAGCGCGTCGAGATCGACGCCGATCGCATCGACGACCAGCCACGCGCTTTTTCCGGCGGCATGCGCCAGCGACTGCAGATCGCCCGCAACCTCGTCACCGGCCCCCGCCTCGTCTTCATGGATGAACCCACGGGCGGCCTCGACGTCTCGGTGCAGGCGCGCCTGCTCGATCTCGTGCGCGGCCTCGTCAACGATCTCGGTCTCTCGGCCATCATCGTCACCCATGATCTCGCCGTCGCCCGCCTGTTGTCGCACCGGATGATGGTGATGAAGGACGGCTACGTCATCGAGCACGGACTCACCGACCGCGTGCTCGACGATCCGCGCGAACCCTATACGCAGCTGCTCGTCTCCTCGATCCTGCAGGTCTGAGCTCCGAAACCAAGGAAGAAGAAATCATGGCAACGCCCCTCGTCGTTTCCGAAGTCTCGAAGAGCTTCACCATGCATCTGCGCGACGGCATCAGGCTGCCGGTCGTCTCCGATGTCGCCTTCTCGGTCGCGTCTGGCGAATGCGTCGTGCTCGGCGGCCCGTCGGGTATCGGCAAGAGCTCGCTGCTCAAGATGATCTACGGCAATTATGCCGTCGACACCGGCCAGATTCTCATCCGCCACGACGGCCGCATCGTCGATCTCGCCGCCACCGATCCGCGCACCGTGCTCAAGGTGCGGCGCCATACGCTCGGCTATGTCAGCCAGTTCCTGCGCACCGTGCCGCGCGTCGCGGCGATCGACGTGGTTGCCGAGCCGCTGGTGGCGCGCGGCGAGGACGCCGGCACGGCACGGGAAAAGGCCGGCGCTCTGCTGGCCAGGCTCAACCTGCCGGAAGCCCTCTGGCAGCTTCCGCCCGCCACCTTCTCCGGCGGCGAGCAGCAGCGCGTCAACATCGCCCGCGGCTTCATCACCGAACACACGATCCTGCTTCTCGACGAACCGACAGCCTCGCTCGATGCCAGGAACCGTGCCGTCGTCGTTGGCATGATCGCGGAAAAGAAGAAGGCGGGTGTCGCCCTTCTCGGCATCTTCCACGACGAGGAAGTGCGCGAAGCGGTCGCCGACCGGATCCTCGACGTCCAGCAGTTCTCACCGAGAAAGATCGCCGCATGAGCCGCAAGCTTGGTATCGAACCCTACTTTCATGAGACGGCATCCATCAGCGATTCCACCTTCGGGCGGTATACGGAGGTCTCCGAACGGTGCCGCATCAGCGAGGCTACGTTCGGCGATTATTCCTACATCATGCAGGACGGCTCCGTCTGGTGCGCGACGATCGGCAAGTTCGTCAATATCGCCGCCGCCGTGCGCATCAACGCCACCAACCATCCGACCTGGCGGGCGACGCTGCATCATTTCACCTATCGCGCCGCCGACTACTGGCCGGACGGCGACATGGAGACCGACTTCTTCGCCTGGCGCCGTGCAAACCGGGTGACGATCGGCCACGACGTCTGGATCGGCCACGGTGCGACCATCCTGCCGGGTGTGACCGTCGGCAACGGTGCGGTGATCGGGGCCGGCGCCGTCGTGTCGAAGGATGTTGCGCCCTACACGATCGTCGGCGGCGTGCCGGCCAAGCTCATCCGCGAACGCTTTCCGAAAGAGGTCGGCGAACGGATGGACAGCCTTGCCTGGTGGGACTGGGAGCACGATCGGCTGCGTCTGGCGCTAGCCGATTTTCGCAACCTGAGCGCGGAAGATTTCCTGTCCCGCTACGGCGGCTAAACCCCCGATATAGGGGCGGAGAATTGTGACAGGACTTACACAAATGTGACACGCGAGGTTCATCAAGCGGGACTAATGCGATGCTGACCAAGGCCTGGATCGCAAGGGAAGAGCATGATGTTCGAGCTGAAGAATGTCACACGTCGTTTCGGAAAGAAGCTCGCCGTCGATTCCGTCACGCTCGCCATTCCCCAGGGCCAGATGGTCGGCATCATCGGCCGCTCCGGCGCCGGCAAGTCGACGCTGCTGCGCATGATCAACCGCCTTCAGGAGCCGAGCTCCGGCACCATTCATTTCGCCGGCGTCGCGGTCTCCGGGCTTCGCGGCCGGGCGCTGCGCAACTGGCAGCGCGACTGCGCGATGATCTTCCAGCAGTTCAACCTAGTGCCGCGCCTCGACGTTCTGACCAATGTCATGCTCGGCCGCCTCAACCACCGCTCGACGCTGATGAGCCTGCTCAACATCTTCACCCGTGAGGAACGTGTGCATGCCATCGCCGCGCTCGAACGCCTCGGCATCGAGCAGACGGCGCTGCAGGCAGCCGGCACGCTTTCCGGCGGCCAGCAGCAGCGCGTGGCAATCGCCCGGGCGCTGATGCAGAACCCGAAGATGGTTCTCGCCGACGAGCCGATCGCCTCGCTCGATCCGCTGAACGCCAAGATCGTCATGGATGCGCTGCGCGATATCAACGAGCGCGAAGGCATCACCGTCATCACCAATCTCCACACGCTCGATACCGCCCGCAGCTATTGTGAGCGCATCGTCGGCATGGCCGGCGGCCGCGTCGTCTTCGACGGCAAGCCCTCGGAGCTCACCGCCGAGGCGGTGAAGGAAATCTACGGGACGGACAAGGACGGCGCCGGCATCGACGAAACGATGACCTCGACATCCATCAATATCGCCCCCGAGCGGGCAGACAATCAATCCGCCGGCACCCAACCGCTGGCGCTGGCCGGTCTCTGAGAGAGGCGGCCGCGATCGAGCGCCCGCGTCAAGGGCACACTTCTTCGTAACGGGAAGACCGGGGACACCGGTCAATAGGAGAGACATATGTTGAAGAAAGCACTCTTTGCAGCAACGGCGCTCTTCGCGCTCGCCGGCGCTGCCCATGCTGTCGACCTCAAGGAATTCCGCATCGGCATCCTCGGCGGCGAAAACGAAACCGACCGCCTGCGCAATTATGCCTGCCTTGCCGACCACCTGAAGCAGGAATTCGGCTTCGAGAAGGTTTCGCTTTTCCCGGCTGCTGATTATGACGGCGTGATCCAGGGCCTGCTCGGCGGCACGCTCGACTTCGCCGAACTCGGCGCCTCCGGCTATGCCGCCGTCTACATCAAGGATCCGAAGGCTGTCACGCCGATCCTGACGACGCAGCAGAAGGACGGCTCGACGGGCTACTACTCGATCGGCCTCGCCCTGAAGTCCTCCGGCATCAAGTCCATCAAGGACGCCAAGGGCAAGAAGCTCGGCTATGCCGATCCGGATTCCACCTCGGGCTACCTCGTTCCGCTGACGCAGATCCCGAAGGACACCGGCATGCCGAACGACAAGTTCTTCGCCTCGACCCAGTTCAACGGCGGCCATGAGAACAACCTGCTTGCTGCCTATGACGGCAAGGTCGACATCGCCGTCGACGACTCGTCGGGCATCGGCGATTTCAAGGACGGCTACACCTCCGGCACCTTCCGCAAGGAAGTCGACAAGGGCGCCGTCGATCCGAACAAGCTGGTCGAAGTCTGGCGTTCGCCGCTGATCCCGAACGGCCCGCTCGTCGTTCGCAACGCTCTCGGTCAGGAGTGGCAGACGAAGCTTGCAGCCTTCTTCACGGCTCTGCCGGCCAAGGATCACAAGTGCTTTACCGCCGTCGAAGGCGGCGACTACCAGGGCTACTCGCCCGTCAAGCACGACTTCTACAACGCTGTCGTTGAAGTCCGCAAAGCTGCCATCGGCGGCTGATCGGATCCTTGAATGCGGGCGGCCGGGAACGGCCGCCCTTGTAACCGGACGAGGCCTTGATGACCATTGCCGACACACAGCCGCAGATGCAGAGCACCAAGGACATCGGCACCGCCTGGGACCGCATGGTCGCCAAACGGCGCTTCTACACCATCCTCGGCCTGGTCATTCTGATTGCGGCTTTCGTCAGCTCCGTCCGTTTCGCTGACGAGAGCAACGCCGGCCATTTCTTCGACCGCCTGCCGCATCTCTTCGACTTCCTGAGCTGGCTCATCCCCAAGGATTGGCATGATGTCTGGCGGGCATTGTTCGACATTGCGAGCGTCAACGACAAGGGCGGCGAGGAATTCAATTTCGACAAGGGCCGCGTCTACGTCTGGGGCGCCTTCTACATTCCCGAATATTTCGAACTGATGATCGTCACCATCAACGTGGCGCTGATCTCGACGATCATCGGTTTCGTCTTCGCCGTTCCCTTGAGCTTCTTTGCTGCCCGCAACCTGACGAATTCATGGCCGCTGCGCATCTTCTCCAAGCGGCTGATGGAGTTCCTGCGCGCCTTCCCCGAGATCGTCATTGCCGGGCTGTTTTCGGCGATCCTGTCGATCGGACCGGTCGCCGCCATCATTGCCATCAGCCTGCACACGGTCGGCGCACTCGGCAAACTTTTCTACGAAGTGGCCGAGAATATCGACATGAAGCCCGATGAGGGCATGAAAGCCGTCGGCGCCAACTGGTGGGAGCGCGTACGCTTCGCCGCCCTGCCGCAGGTGCTGCCGAATTTCACCTCCTACGCGCTCTTACGCCTCGAGATCAACGTGCGCGCCTCGACCATCATCGGCGCCGTCGGCGGCGGCGGCATCGGCGAGGAGCTGAAGCTTTCGATCTCGCGGGGATTCGGCGCCAAGACGATGGCGCTCGTCCTCCTGCTGTTCGTGACGATCGTCGCCGTCGACCAGTTCTCCGCCTGGCTGCGCCGCCGCCTTGTCGGCGAGCACGCCTTCCTCCTGCAACATTGAGGCCGCCATGACGGTGATCGACGCAAACCGCATGCACGAGATAGAGACGCGCTATCCGGAATATTTCCATCGCTCGTTCCGCCAGCGTTTCGGTGGGCTGATGATCCTTATGGCGACGCTGCTCTACGGCCTCTACGCCGCCTGGTTCTTCGACCTGTCCAAGCTCTTTGCCGAAGCGCATTGGGAGCGCGTCGGCATCTATCTCAGCCAATGGGTGAGCTACGACGTCCAGCCGGAACTCCGCATTCAGGACGACGGCTCGATCGAGGTGCGTTATCCGCGTTTCTCGCCGCTCGGCGACAATCCGCATCCGGATTGGCTGGTCAACAATCCCGACGGCAGCATCAGCGTTTCGATCAGCGGCACCAGCCGCAGCGTCACTGTCTCGAAGAGCGAGACGATCGTCACCGCGCATGGCGTCAGCGTCCCGATTGAGCTTTCCAGCGGTGCGCCGAAAGTCGTCGGACCGGTGCCCGGCTGGATGACGGTCTATGACGACAACGTGCTGGCCGATCTCGGCTTTGCCGGCAATGTCAGCATATCCGTCGACCGGGTGAAGATCCGCAAGCGTTTCATCGGCTGGGCGAATTTCATCTTCGACACGCAATCCTCCTTCTTCGACAAGCCGGTCGGCGAAGTCGTCAGCCTCATCGTCTCCGGTCCGCGCATTAAGCCCGATCAGTCCAACCTGTCGCTCGCCTTCGACGATATCTGGAACAACAGCGAATGGCAGCACGGCGACGTCTGGACCAAGCTTTTCCAGACAATCGTCATGGCGTTCCTCGGAACGCTGCTCGGCTCGCTTACCGCCTTTCCGCTCGCCTTCCTGGCAGCGCGCAACATCACGCCGAACCGGCTGCTGAACCAGATCCTGAAACGCTTCTTCGATTTCCTGCGCTCGGTCGACATGCTGATCTGGGCGCTGTTCCTGACGCGCGCCTTCGGCCCCGGCCCGCTTGCCGGCAGCGGCGCGATCTTCCTCACCGAGACCGGCACGCTCGGCAAGCTCTATTCCGAAGGATTGGAGAATATCGACAACAAGCCGCGGGAGGGCATCAAATCGACTGGTGCTCAGACGGTGCTCGTTCATCGTTATGGCATTATGCCGCAGATCGTTCCCGTCATCGTCAGCCAGACGCTCTACCAATGGGAATCGAACGTGCGCGGTGCGACCATCATCGGCGCTGTCGGTGCCGGCGGCATCGGCCTCAAACTCTGGGAGGCCATGCGCACCAACGCCAACTGGGAAAATGTCGCCTATATGGTCATCCTGATCCTGATCGTCGTCTTCCTTTTCGACACAGCCTCGAACGCGCTGCGCCACCGGCTGATGGGCACGAGAACCCACTGATCCACCCATCAAAGGCGGCGGCGGCGCTGCCGCCATCATCATTCTGTCACGGAAATCTTTTAGCCGGAGCCTGCTTGCGGTTCGCCGCCAAATCACTGCACATTGCGCTCCCCCGTTTCGAAGATCCCCAGGATAAAAGCCTTGCGCTACGCTCTCTATTTCTCGCCGCCGAAGGATCATCCCCTGACCGGCGCGGCCTCGCTCTGGCTCGGCCGCGACGCTTTCACCGGCGAGACCTATCCGGCACCGGACCATGAGCGACTGGGTGCGGCAGAGCAGTTCGAGCTGACCGCCGACCCGCGCCGCTACGGCTTTCACGCCACGATCAAGGCGCCGTTTTCGCTCGCTGCCTCCGTCACCGAGAAGGATCTCCTGGGGGTTGCCGAGGATTTTGCCCAGCGCACGCCAGCCTTCGAGATTCCGGAACTCGTGCTCGGCCAGCTCGGCCGTTTTTTTGCCCTCGTTCCCGGTTCTCTTCATCAACCTCTTCAGGATTTCGCCGCGAAGGTGGTAAGGTCGTTCGAACCGTTCCGTGCCGCGCTTTCCGAGGCCGATATGGCGCGGCGCAACCCGGATAAGCTCAGCGACAGCCAGCGCGCCCATCTGCAGCGCTGGGGTTATCCCTACGTCATGGAGGATTTCGGCTTTCACATGACGCTGACCGGCCAGGTGCCCGAAGCGCGCGCCGCGGTGATGAAAGCGATTCTGACCGAGCGTTTTGCCGATTTCACCGGCCGTCCGCTTCCGATTTCCGGCCTTGCCGTCTTCACCGAGGAGACGCGCGGTGCCCCGTTCAAAGTTCATTCCTGGCTGCCGCTTGCCGGCGCCAAACGCTGAAAGACCTGACGAGATGAGCAAAGAGACCGTGTTTTCCAATGCCCGCATCGTTCTCGAGGATGACATCCTCTCAGGATCGATCCTCATTCGCGACGGCAAGATCGCCGACATCTCCGAGGGCAGCTCGGTAGCCGGCGAAGATTTCGAAGGCGACTATGTCATTCCCGGCCTCGTCGAGCTGCACACCGATCATCTCGAAGGCCATTATCAGCCGCGTCCCGGCATACGCTGGAACAAGACCGCCGCAGTCCAGGCGCACGACGCCCAGATCGTCACCTCGGGCATCACCACGGTGTTCGACTGCCTGCGCATGGGTGCGGATGAGGACGGCGGCTTCGAACATGGCGAGATGCGTGAGATGGCCGATGCCATCCAGTCGGCGGAGAAGGAGGGCAGGCTGCGCGCCGAGCACCTGCTCCACCTGCGCTGCGAGGTCTCGGCCGACAATGTGCTCGAACATTTCGCCGATTTCGAAAACGACCGGCATGTGCGGCTCGTTTCGCTGATGGATCATGCGCCCGGCCAGCGTCAGTTCCAGACGATGGACCAATATATCTTCTACTACCAGAAGAAGCGCGGCCTGAGCGACGAGGCCTTCGCCCGTTTTGTCGCCAAGCGCCAGGCAGAGTCGGCCCGCAATTCGACGCCGCACCGCAACGCCATCGCCAAGGTCTGCGCCGAGCGCGGCATCACCGTGGCAAGCCATGACGACGCCACACTCTCCCATGTCGACGAGGCGATCGACAACGGCGTGCGCCTGGCCGAATTTCCGACCAGCTTCGATGCCGCCCGGGCATCGCACGGACATGGCATGAGCGTGCTGATGGGGGCGCCGAACATCGTGCGCGGCAAATCCCACTCCGGCAACATTGCCGCCCGCGATCTTGCCGAAATGGGCGTGCTCGACGTGCTTTCCTCCGACTACGTGCCGCTCAGCCTGCTGCACGCGCCTTTCATCCTCGCCGACGAGGTGGAGAGCATCAGCCTGCCGAGGGCGATCGCCATGGTGACGTCGACGCCCGCCCGCACCGTCAGCCTCGACGATCGCGGCCGGATCGCGACGGGACTGCGCGCCGATCTCGTCCGCGTCCACCGCGCGCATGGCGTGCCGGTGACACGCTCCGTCTGGCGCCAAGGACGCCGTGTCGCATGATGCCGCACGAACCCCATCCCGGAGCCGGAGCCGAGCGCGGCATCATGGTCGTCGTCGTCGGGCCGAGCGGCGCCGGCAAGGATACCCTGATGAACCTTGCCGCCCGGCATTTCACCGGCCGCACCGACGTTCATTTCACCCGCCGCGTCATCACCCGTCACCGTGACGCCGGCGGCGAGGATCATCTGTCCATCTCCCTCGAAGGCTTCGCCGCCATGGAGCAATCAGGCTCCTTTGCCGTCTGGTGGGAGGCGCACGGCCTGAAATATGGGATTCCCGCCGAGGTTTCGGTGGCGCTGTCCAGAGGCCATGTCGTCGTCGCCAACGGCTCGCGCTCGGCGCTTCACCGTTTCCAGGCCGCCTTCCCGCGGCTGAAGGTCATCAACGTCACCGCCCGCCCCGAAGTGCTCGTCGGCCGGCTGGAGGCGCGCGGACGCGAGACGCATGAGGATATCATGGCCCGGCTCGCCCGCGGACCGCTGACGGTGCGCGGCGAATATGACGTGACGGAACTCGACAATAGCGGCTCGCTCGAAGAGGCCAAGCAGAAGATGATCGCGATCCTCCAGGGATTGCTGGCGGAGACGCACTGACGGGAGAGGCAGGGCATGCGCGCCATCAGAGTGGTCGACTACGATCCTTCCTGGCCGCGGCTCTTTGCCGAAATCAGCGCCGAGGTGTCCATCCTGCTCGGCGACCTCGTGCTTTCCACCGATCATATCGGCAGTACGTCGGTCTCTCTTGTTTTCACGCAATTCCGGACGCAAAATCGCTGCACACTTTTGCTGGATTGCTCTTTCACCCCGGCCGGCTGGTTTCATCAGAGGCGTGACCGCCCATGGTTTCACCGATTGACTGTTGCATCCACGCGCGGAAACGCGCCAATGTCACCTCATTCCAGCGCTCTCGCGATCCGACGAAGTAATAGCCTCCAAGCCGGACATCCGTTCCGAGCAATTCGACGAGCCGCCCGGCACGCAGGTCGTCTGCAGCGATCAAACGCGTGGCAAGGGCTATTCCTTGGCCTGCGACAGCCGCGTCGACCGTCAGATTGGCCGACCACAGCCGTGGACCATTCAAAATTACTTCATGCTCGAAGCCAGCCTTGCGAAACCATTGCCGCCATTGATCGCGGCTTTCCTCGTGGATCAACGGTTGGCGCACCAGATCGTCGAGGGTGCGTATTGGCGCATTCCTGCTGATCCATTCGGGGCTTGTGACCGGAAACATGCGAGGCCTTTCCAGCAGGATCCAACGGACATTCCCTCTTGGCTCCTCCGAGTAGCGGATGTCGACATCGGCCTCATAGCGCGTGAAATCCGGTTCGAGATCGGTCGCGCGCATCACGAAATCGATCCCGGGCAACGCAAGCTGGAGCTGATTGAAGCGCGGTGTCAGCCAACGCGTTGCGAGGCCGGGCACGCACCAGATGCGCAAGACAGTGCGGTTGACTGCTGGGCGCAATTCCGCCGTCGATTTGGCAATGAGGTCGAAAGCCGTTCCCACGGTCTCGGCAAAAACCCTGCCTTCCGCCGTCAGCCTGATGCCGCGCGGTCCGGCATCGACAAGCCGCGTGCCAAGCCAGGCTTCGAGGTTACGGACGTGGCGGGATATGACGGTATGGCTGAGATTGAGATCGTCCGCGGCCCTGCGCATTGAGCCCAGCCGGCTGACAGCCTCGAAGGCGCGCACCATGGATAACGGCGGCAAACGTCCGCGTTTCTGAGCACCTTCCGGTTCATCTGCTAACGATTTCCCTCTGCGCAATCCCGTCCCCCAAAGGAAAACCAAAATCGGAATGCCGTGTACACATCCATATGCCATAGGCTTCGGAACTTGGGTGTAACGAAGAGTGGTGCACGGTGGTGCATATGGTGCACCACTAACCTATCGATTGGCAATTGCCAAATCCGACCTTTTCATAGGCGAGTCGTGTCGAATTTGCCGGCTGGTGCGACGCCTGGCCAGAAACACCGGTTGGGAGTGGTGCATCGACGTGTCCACCGGGGGCAACAAAAAGCGCCTTTCCGCCCCTTGGGACATACGCCAGCATTGTTCGCAGCAAAACCGTCCGCCTGTTGGAGATGACACACGGCAAGCCCGCTGAAGCCGGCCTTGCCTACCCCACGGACGCGGCCGGCGATCGCCACCGATCCCGAAGATCGTGGTTGTCAACCAAGCATCGGGCAGATGCTCAACAAACAGGGGAAAGCGAATGAAACTCAAGAACACGTCGACGATTGCAGCTCTGGGATTGCTGTCACTGGCGGTTGCTACGGGGCCGAGCGTGGCCAGGGACCTCACCATAGCTTCCTGGGGCGGCAACTTTCAGGATGCTCAACGAAAGATTTTTTTCCAACCCTTCGCCGAGGATACCGGCAAGCCTCTGCTCGATGAGGCCTGGGATGGCGGCATCGGTGTCCTTCAGGCGAAGGTCAAGGCTGGCAATCCTTCCTGGGATGCGGTGGAGGTCGAGGCGGATGAGCTTGCGCTCGGCTGTGCCGACGGTCTTTTTGAAAAGGTGGACTGGAGCAAGCTCGGCGGCAAGGATGCATTCCTCCCTTCCGCCGTAAGCGATTGCGGCGTCGGCTCCATCGTCTGGTCGACTGCGATCGCCTATGACGGCGCAAAGATTGCCAACGGCCCGGAATCCTGGGCCGACTTCTGGGACGTGAAGAAATTCCCCGGCAAGCGCGCCCTGCGCAAGGGGCCGAAATACACGCTCGAATCCGCGCTGATGGCCGATGGCGTGCCGGCCGATAAGGTTTACGAGGTCCTGGCGACGCCGGAAGGCATCGACCGTGCCTTTGCCAAGCTCGACGCATTGAAGCCGAGCCTGGTCTGGTGGACCTCGGGCGCCCAGCCACTGCAACTGCTTGCCTCCGGCGAGGTTGCCATGACCAGCGCCTACAACGGCCGCATCACCGGCATCAACCGCTCGGAAGGCAGGAAGTTCAAGGTTGTCTGGCCGGGCAGCATCTATGCCGTCGACAGTTGGGTCGTCCTGAAGGGCGCTGAAAACAAGGATGCGGCCTTTGACTTTGTTGCCTTCGCTAGCAAGTCGGAAAATCAGGCAAAGCTGCCGCAATATATCGCCTACGGCCTCACGAACACCGAAGCCGGCAAGACCCTGCCGCCCGATCAACTGGCCGACCTGCCGACGACCCCGACCAACATGCAGGGAGCCGTCAGCCTTGATACGGACTTCTGGATCGACAATTCGGAAGCGCTGACCAAAAGATTTGACGCCTGGCTGGCACAGTAGCGGCACGATATCGCCCCCACGGATCGCTCCTGCCGAGGATCCATGGGGGCTTCCGCCTATCCTCGTCACTTCGTCTCCTTGAGAACAGACAATCCGAACGGAGGGCCGCCGTGGCTACGCCGCGCATACGCTTTGAAAGAGTCTCCAAATCCTTTGGCACGCTTCAGGTCGTCAAAGACCTGTCGCTCGACATCGAGAGGGGCGAATTCGTCAGCCTTCTCGGACCGTCGGGTTCCGGCAAGACAACCTTGCTGATGATGGCTGCGGGTTTCGAAAACCCCACCGGTGGCAGCATCTTTCTCGACGGCCGCCGTATCGACCATCTGCCACCGTATCGGCGCGAAATGGGCGTCGTCTTCCAGAACTATGCGCTCTTTCCGCATATGTCGGTCGCCGACAACATCGCCTTTCCGCTGAAGATGCGCGGTATCGGACGCAGCGAGATCGAAGGCCGAGTAAAACGGGCGCTCGACATGGTGCAACTGTCTGCAATGAGCAGCCGAAAGCCGGCCCAGCTTTCCGGTGGTCAGCAGCAGCGTGTGGCACTTGCCCGCGCTCTGGTGTTCGAGCCGGCCGTTGTGCTGATGGACGAGCCGCTGGGGGCGCTTGACAAACAGTTGCGGGAACAGATGCAACTCGACATCCGCGCACTGCACAAGCGGCTGGAGCTGACCGTGGTGTTCGTGACCCACGATCAGGCCGAGGCGCTTACCATGTCCGATCGGATTGCAGTCTTCAATCATGGGAACATCGAGCAGATCGGCTCGCCGCGCGATATTTACGATCGCCCGCAAACGCGCGTCGTCGCCGAATTCATCGGCGAAACCAATCTGATAGAAGGAACGGTGACGGCGACGGGAAAAACCGGGGCCTCGGTCGAGCTCGCCGATGGGCGGCATCTGATCGTATCGGGCAGCGGCTCCCTCTCCGTCGGAAGCCGCGTCCATATTTCGGTCCGTCCTGAGCGGATTTCTCTTGCGGCCCGCGGGACTGGGTCTGCGACGAATGCCTTGCCGACGAAAATACTCGACAGCGTGTACCAGGGCGATCACCTGCGGGTGCAGCTTGACCACGATGCCTTCCGCTTCATAGTCCGGACCGACAGGCGATCGGCGGAGTGGGCAGCGGGCGCCGATGTGGTGGCTCATTTCGCACCGGACGATTGTTGGGTGATTGCGGCATGAGCGCGTTCCGTCAGAGCATCGGCACCTTCGCGCTTGTCCTTCCTCTTACTCTGTTCCTGGGTGTCTTCTTCATCTGGCCACTTCTGACGGTGCTTGAGCAGGCGGTGTCCGATCCGGTCGTCAGCCAAAACCTGCCCCGGACGACGGCCGCGATCTCCACCTGGAACCGTAATTCCGAGCCCTCCGACGAGATGCAGATTGCGCTTGTCGAAGACCTGAAATCGATCGACGACGATCAGAATCTGGGCGAGGTGGTTCGAAGACTCAACAGCGCCCAGCCGGGCTTCCGCACGCTGATGCGAAAGACCGTCGCCGCCGTGGAAGGCAGCGCCGAACCGACAAAACTTGGAGAGGTGGACTCGCGATGGAACGATCCCTCGTTCTGGCGGGCCATTGCCGAGGCGACCTATCCTTATACCGATCGCAATCTCCTTGCCGCAGTCGATCTTCAGCATGACGCATCGGGAGCGATCGTGGCGATGCCGGCCGGGGAGTCGGCCAATCAGGCGATCCTTCTCAGAACATTCACTGTGGCTGCTGTCGTGACCGTGGCGACATGCCTCATCGGCCTGCCATATGCGATGCTGATCGCAGCCTCCAGCGGCTGGCGGCGACAGCTCCTCCTTGTCGCGGTGCTCCTGCCGCTATGGACGTCGTTGCTGGTGCGCACCGCGGCTTGGTACATCCTCCTGCAGGACAAGGGACTTATCAATTCCTTCCTCATGTCGCTCGGCCTCATCAGCGACCCGTTGCCGCTTCTTTTCAACCGAACGGGTGTCATTATCGCCATGACGCATGTTCTGCTGCCCTTCATGGTCCTGCCGATCTACAGTGTCCTCATCGCAATTCCCCGAAATCTCATGCCCGCGGCAGCCTCTCTCGGCGCGCGGCCGATCCGGGCCTTCCTGCAAATCCTGTTGCCTCTGACATTGCGCGGTATCGCTTCCGGCGGACTGCTCGTCTTCATGGCAGCCCTCGGTTACTACATCACGCCGGCGCTCATCGGCGGGCCCAAAGACCAGATGATCAGTTCGGTGATTGCCTTCTATACCACCGGCTCCGCCAATTGGGGGATGGCCGGCGCGCTCGGAATCGTGCTGCTCGCCGCGACCATCGTGTTCTACGGCGTCTATGGCCGGCTCTCAACGAAGACGGCAGGTGCCTGACATGACAGTTCGTTTGCTTAAATTTCTGTATGGTGCGGCAACGGTGATTTTTCTGCTGGCCCCGCTTTTGGCGATCCTTCCGATCGCATTTACCTCCAGCAGTTTCCTGTCCTATCCCATCCCTTCTTTTTCGACCCGCTGGTTTGCGGAACTCGCAAACGCGGACGCCTGGCGGCGGTCCATCGTCAACAGCTTGCTGATCGGCACGGGGACCACACTGCTTTCAACCGTGCTCGGCATGCTGGCCTCACTTGCATTGCGCAGGCGCATTGTCTTCGGCTCTACACTGCGGACAATGTTCCTTCTGCCGATGGTCGTTCCGGCGGTCGTGCTCGGAGTCGGGCTTCAAATTCTGTTTGCCAAGCTCGGATTTCCGAACACCTTTGCGGCCGTCATCATAGCGCATACGGTTGTCGCCGTACCTTTCGTGCTGATCAGCATCACCGCGTCGCTTGACGGCATCGACTATCGAGTCGAACGGGCGGCGACGAGCCTGGGCGCTTCTCCAGCAAAGGTCTTCTGGAAAATAACGCTGCCGCTCGCCATGCCGGGTGTACTGTCGGGCGCGGTGCTTGCTTTTGCCACCTCGCTTGATGAAGTCGTGCTGACCCTGTTTGTCGCCGGCCCAAACCAGTTGACGCTCGCGCGCCAGATGTTCTCGTCCATTCGCGAAAACATCAGCCCGGCCATCGTTGCCGCGGCATTTCTCTTCATCCTCGGAACGATCTTTCTCGGAGGCCTGCTTGCCATCGTGCACAAACGCGCCGCCCGTTCCGCAGTCGCGGGGTGATGTTCGGCCACTGGAATGCCGCGCCCTCACGCTGAGCCGCGATGGCGCGGCTCCTGCCGATCAATCCCCGTCGCCCCGCCCAGAAACGATCTCGCGCTTGCCGACGTGGTTGGCCGGGCCGACGAGGCCTTCCTTTTCCATGCGTTCCACCAATGAGGCGGCGCGGTTATAACCGATGCCGAGGCGGCGCTGGATGTAGGAGGTGGAGCATTTCTTGTCGCGCATGACGACCTTGACCGCCTGCTCGTAGAGTTCGTTGCCATCCTCGGAGGCCATGGCGCTCTTGTCGAAAACGGCGCCGGCTTCCTCCTCTTCCGTCTCGTCCTCCTCGTCGGCGGTGACGGTGTCGAGATATTCGGGGCGCCCCTGTGTTTTCAGATGGGCGACGACCTTTTCGACCTCCAAATCCGAAACGAAGGGACCGTGGACGCGGGAAATGCGCCCGCCGCCCTGCATGTGCAGCATGTCGCCCTGACCGAGCAGCTGCTCGGCGCCCTGTTCGCCGAGGATGGTGCGGCTGTCGATCTTCGAGGTCACCTGGAAGGAAATGCGGGTCGGGAAGTTTGCCTTGATCGTGCCGGTGATGACATCGACCGATGGACGCTGTGTGGCCATGATCAGATGGATGCCGGCGGCGCGGGCCATCTGGGCGAGGCGCTGGATCGCGCCTTCGATGTCCTTGCCGGCGACCATCATCAGGTCAGCCATTTCGTCGACGATGACCACGATATAGGGCATCGGCGTCAGGTCCAGCGCCTGGCTTTCCTCGATCGGAGCACCGGTGCCCTTGTCGAAGCCGACCTGGACCATGACGTGGATGGTCTCGCCCTTTTCACGGGCCTGCGCCACGCGGTCGTTGTAACCGTCGATATTGCGCACGCCGAGGCGCGACATCTTGCGGTAGCGCTCCTCCATTTCGCGCACGGCCCATTTCAGCGCCATCACCGCCTTCTTCGGATCGGTGACGACGGGCGTCAGCAGATGCGGGATGCCGTCATAGACGGAGAGTTCGAGCATCTTCGGGTCGACCATGATCAGGCGGCACTGTTCCGGCGTCATGCGATAGAGCAGCGACAGGATCATCGTGTTGATGGCGACCGACTTGCCCGAGCCGGTGGTGCCGGCAACAAGCAGATGCGGCATCTTGGCGAGCTCGGCAATCACCGGCTCGCCGCCGATCGTCTTGCCGAGGCCGAGCGCCAGCTTGTAACCGCTCTTCTCGAAATCCTGGCTTTCGATCATCTCGCGGAAATAAACGGTTTCACGCGTCACATTCGGCAATTCGATGCCGATGACGTTGCGTCCGGGGACGACGGCGACACGGGCCGAGAGCGCCGACATCGAGCGGGCGATATCGTCGGCCAGTCCGATGACGCGCGACGACTTCACGCCTGGCGCCGGCTCGAATTCATAGAGGGTGACGACGGGGCCGGGACGGACATGGATGATCTCGCCCTTGATGCCGAAATCTTCCAGCACGCTTTCCAAGAGCCCGGCATTCTGCTCCAACGTCTCCTGCGACATGATCTCGCCGAGGCGTTCCGGCGGTTCCTGCAGCAGGGCGCGCGGCGGGAATTCATAGCCGGATGCGTCGACCCTTTCGGGCCTCACGGCCAGACGCGGCGACGGCAGAACCGCGGCCACAGGCGGCGTACGCTGCGGCGCGGGCGCTGCCGGAGGGGCTGATGCAATTTGAGGGGCTGGCGTGACCTGGGGTGCGGGTGCAATCTGCGCCTGCACGACCGGCGCCTCGACAATAATGCGCCTCGGCTTTTCCAGGGATGGGGCGGCCGGAGGACGCACGGCGACCTTTGCGGACATCGCAGCGGGCGGCGAGACCGGGCGGGAGGGCACGGGAGCGACAGCCGGCCGGCCGGGGCGCCATTCCATGATCTTGAACAGCGAAGTGATCGATTCGGGCGTGGCCTCAGCCTTCGGGAACGAGATCACGGGGGGCGCGCGAACCGGCTCGGCCTCTTCGAAGGCCATGACTTCCCAGAAGGCGAAATCCGAAATGGAGGAAAGCTCAGCGGTGGCGCGGAAGGCAGGCGCGCCGACCTCGTCAGGCAACGGTGCCTGCTGCAGTTCGACCATGTCGGGTGCCGTGGAAATTTCCTCCGGCTCCGGCAGATAGATATCGAACGGCACGTCGACGGCAACCGGCTCTATCCGTATCGCCTGCTGTGCAAGCTGCGAATCATCGCGAACGGGCTCATTCGGCGCGCGCCGTTTGCTGATCAGCGTTTCCGGCGTGCGGGTGAAACGAACATTCGGCGCGAGGGAAAAATTGCTCTGCCAAATGGGCGCTGCCGGCTTTTCTCCTGGATTTTCCTCCGGAAGCTCAGTTTCAATCCCGCTGGAAAAGTCCCCGGCGTCCGTCAAATTGGTTCTGGGAAAACGCATGCGTCCGCTACTCACTCATGCTTGGCAAATTACGACCCTACCGGGATAGAAAAGGAAGGTTAATAAGTTCCTTCCTTCCGTACCGTTCCGACACGGCTCCTGGTGGCAAATTGCTGCACTTTCAATGGCTTGCGCTAAGCGGAAAAATCTTTGCCAATTTTGGAGAGGTGGCTAAGCGCGTCGCGTCGAATCTGATTGATGCGACGTGCTTCGGGTCTTTGTTTGATGCATGTCGTTGTCCCAAAACCGCTGCGCACTTTTGGGCGACATGCATTAGTGCGCCTCGTCCCAATTGGTGGCGGCGCGCGCATCGACCCTCAGCGGCACGCGCATTTCGAGCGCCGGCATGGTGGCGTTTTCCATGACCGAGACGATGACCGGCATCGCCTTTTCGACATCGTCATCCTCGACCTCGAAGATGAGTTCGTCATGCACCTGCAGCAGCATGCGGACGCGATCGCCAAGGCCGACTTCGGCAAGCGCCGGCTCCATCCTGATCATCGCCCGGCGGATGACGTCGGCAGCCGAGCCCTGGATCGGCGCGTTGATCGCCGCACGCTCGTTGAAGGCGCGCACGGACGGATTGGACGAGCGGATTTCCGGATAGTTGATGCGGCGGCCGAAGATCGTCTCGACATAACCTTTGTCGCGCGCCATGGCCTTTCGGCTTTCCATATAGTCGCGGATGCCGGGGAAACGCTCGAAATATTTCTTGATGTAGTCGCCGGCTTCCGAACGCTCGATCGAAAGCTGATTGGCAAGGCCGAAGGCCGAGATGCCGTAGATGATGCCGAAATTGATCGCCTTGGCGCGACGACGGACCTCGCCCGGCATGCCTTCGACCGGCACGCCGAACATTTCCGACGCCGTCATGGCGTGGATGTCGACGCCGTCCTCGAAGGCTTTGGTCAGCTGCGGGATTTCGGCCACATGGGCAAGCACGCGCAGCTCGATCTGGCTGTAGTCGGCAGAGATCAGCTTGTGGCCGGGCGTCGAGATGAAGGCGGTGCGGATCTTCCGGCCTTCGGCGGTGCGCACGGGAATGTTCTGCAGGTTCGGCTCAGAGGACGACAAGCGCCCCGTGGTCGTCGATGCCAGCGAATAGGAGGTATGCACCCGCTTGGTCTCAGGGTGGACATAGCCGGGGAGCGCGTCGGTGTAGGTCGATTTCAGCTTGGTGAGCTGGCGCCAGTCGACGATCTTGCGCGGCAGCTCGAAACCGGCGGCAGCCAGATCTTCGAGCACCTGGGCGGAGGTGGACCATTGGCCGGTTTTCGTCTTGCTGCCGCCGGCAAGGCCCATCTTGCCGAACAGGATGTCGCCCAGCTGCTTCGGCGAGCCGATATTGAAACGCTCGCCGGCCAGCACGTAGATCTCGTCCTCCAGGCGCGCGGCCCCCTGGGCCAGCTCGCCGGACAGGCGCGACAGGATCTGCCGGTCGACGGTGATGCCGCGCGCTTCCATGCGCGCCAGCACCGGCAATAGCGGTCGCTCCAGCCGCTCATAGACGCTGGTCAGCCCTGCCGCCGCCAGCCGGGGCTTCAGCACCAGCCAGAGGCGCAGCGTCACGTCGGCATCTTCGGCGGCATAATGGGTGGCGCGGTCGATGGCGACCAGATCGAAGGTGACGTTCGCCTTGCCGCTGCCGGCCACGTCCTTGTAGGGGATCGGAGTATGGCCGAGGAATTTTTCCGAGAGCGGATCCATGCCATGCGCGCCGGTGCCGGCGTCGAGCACGTAGGAGATAAGCATCGTATCATCGAAACTCCGGGTCTCGATGCCGTAGCGCTTCATCAGCAGGTAATCGTATTTCAGGTTCTGGGCGACCTTGAGAACCGATTCGTCCTCCAGCAAAGCCTTCAGCCGCGGCAGGGCATCGCGCATGGGAATCTGGTTTTCGGCAAGGCCGCCGCCGAGCAGATCGCCGACGCCGTTCTTGTGGACGAGCGGCACATAGGCGGCGCGGATCTTCGTGCCGGTGGGATCGGCCGTATTGTCGGCGATCGCCATCGAGAAGCCGACGAGCTCGGCCTGCATCGCATCGAGCGAGGTCGTCTCGGTATCGAAAGCAACGAGGCCGGTCGCGCGCGCATCGGCGATCCACCGGTCGAGCGTCGCCAGGTCGCGGATCGTCACATAGGCCGTATGATCGAAGGGCAGCGTCGCAAAGGCCTCAGCCCGCGCCTTGGCAAGATCGGCGGGCGAAAAGGCGCCTTCGACGGCAGCCTTCGCCTTGGCGCGCGGCGGCACCGGCACGGATTCGCCCGAGACTTCGGGGATGCCGCCGGCAACGGGTTCGGGTTCCGCCGCACTGAGATCGGGGCCGTGGGCCGCCTCGCCCCATTCGATGTGGACGACCGCCGGTTCAATGGCGCTGGCATCGCAGTCGCAGGCTTCGGCGACCCGGCGCGTCAGGGTGGTGAATTCCATCGTTTTGAGGAAGCCGATCAGCTTCGGGCCATTCTGCGGCTCGAGCACCAGCGCGTCGAGATCGAGATCGAGCGGCACGTCGGTGCGCAACCGCACGAGGTCGCGCGAGAGCTTGGCCATGTCGATATTGGCGAGGATCGTCTCGCGGCGCTTGACCTGCTTGATCTCGGTGGCGCGCTCGAGCAGCGTGTCGAGATCGCCGTATTCCTCGAGGAGCTGGGCGGCGGTTTTCGGGCCGATGCCGGGAATGCCGGGGACATTGTCGACCGAATCACCGGTCATCGCCTGCAGGTCGATCATCTTTTCGGGCGGCACGCCCCATTTCTCGATGACATCGGGAATGCCGATCTGCTTGTCCTTCATGCTGTCATACATATGGACATTGGGGCTGACGAGCTGCATCAGATCCTTGTCGGAGGAGACGATGGTGACATCGGCGCCTGCTGCCTCGGCCTGGCGGGCGTAGGTGGCGATGATGTCGTCGGCCTCAAAACCTTCGGTCTCGATGCAGGGCAGATTGAAGGCGCGGGTCGCCTCTCTTATGAGGCCGAATTGCGGGATGAGCTCTTCCGGCGGGGCGGAGCGGTTCGCCTTGTAGGCGTCGTAGAGATCCTTGCGAAACGTCTTGGCAGAATAATCGAAGATGACGGCAAGATGTGTCGGCGTCACGCCGACATCGGTATTGCGTGCATCCCTCAAGAGCTTCCACAGCATGTTGCAGAAACCGGACACGGCGCCGATCGGCAAGCCGTCCGTCTTGCGGGTCAGCGGTGGCAATGCATGAAACGCCCGGAAGATGAATCCGGAACCATCGATTAGGAAGAGGTGATCGCCTTTTTTCATGCGTGCATGGATAGCGCGGGCATTGGACGAGGTCCATATAAAGTTCGGCGCGCAAAAAGGATTCAGCGTGCGCAGCGCCGTCTATTCCTGCTCACCAAACTGTTACCGATTTGTAACGATCGCTCTCCCTTGAAAAACCACATTCGCAGCCACAAATCCATGTCACCGGCGCTTGATCGCGCCGCGGGTCTGATTACCGGCTTGTCCCCCGCCGCGTCAGGCTTGGACAAAGGCCTTATCCCCCTCTCCGGGCCTTTGTCCCCACTTTAAAGTCGCCATGGCCAACCTCCAGGCCATGGCGACTTTTGTTTTTTCCAGCCACTCGAAATTATCGTCGCGGCTTGCATCTTATGAAGCATCGCCTGCGATTTGCTGCATTGTCTCCAGCATGGTTTTGAGCCTAACTTGCAATCATGGGATTTAACCGCATGGATTCGGGAGCCTACCTTGCCAGCCAACTGGCGAAGGGTTTTGCCCGCTCGCTGCACCAGCGCGCGGTCGGTCTGGGTTTTTCTCCGGGCCAATTCCCCATTCTGCTGGAACTCTGGGCCGAAGACGGGCTGACCCAGAAACAGCTTCTCGAGCGGGTCGATATCGAGCAGGCGACCATGGCCAATACGCTTTCGCGCATGGTCCGCGACGGATTGATCGAACGCCGTCCACATCCCTCCGACAGGCGGGCGCAACTGCTCTTCCTGACGCCGAAGGCCCGCGCCATGGAGGCCGAGGCGATCGAGATCGCGCGGGAGGCCGACCTTGCGCTGTTTAAGGGTTTTCGGGTCTTCGAGCGCGAGCTGACGCTCGAATATATCCGGCGGCTTCTGGAAAACGCCAAGGCGCTGTGAAGAAGCTCATTCGCCGGCACTGTGTGCGTGTCGCAACGAGAACACGCCGGTTTCAATCTGCGCGGTCAGGACGTTTTCGTGGGCGGCAAGCTTGACGCTCGGTTCGATATCCGGCTTGCCAAGCAAAAGGCCCTGTACTTGCGCGCAGCCTTCCTCGACGACGATCCGGCGTTGCATTTCGGTTTCCACGCCCTCCGTCACCACCGGCATGCCGAGGCTGTGGCCAAGACCAATGATGGCGCGCACGATCGAGCGCGCCGCCGCATCATGTTCCAGCAGGCCGGTGAAACTGCGGTCGACCTTGATCTTGTCGAAAGGGAATGAACGCAGGTTGGAAAGCGAGGAAAAACCGGTGCCGAAATCATCCATGACGATGTGCACGCCGAGCTTGTGCAGCCGCAGCAACATCGTCATCACCCGGTCGCGATCGCGCATGAGGGCCGCCTCGGTGATCTCGAGCTCCAGCCGGCTGGGTGCAAGCCCGGTTTCGGCGAGGATCGCCTCGATCCGCTCACAGAGGTTCGGCAGCATGAATTGCACCGGCGAGAGATTGACGGCGATCATCAACGGCAGCGGCCAGCGCACGGCCTCCCTGCAGGCCTGCTGCAACACCCATTCACCGAGTTGGACGATCGAGCCGCTTTCCTCGGCGATCGGGATGAAGATATCGGGCTCGGTCAAGCCGTGACCTGGCCGGTTCCAGCGCATCAGGGCCTCATAGCCGCCAATCTCGCCGCTCAGCGCATCGAGGATCGGCTGATAGCTGACATGGATCTGGTTGCGGATGATCGCATGGCGCAGTTCGCTTTCGATCTGGCGGCGGTTCCGTGCCGCCTTATCCATTTCCGCGTCGAAGAAACAGACCTTGCCGCGACCGTCATGCTTGGCGCGGTAAAGTGCAATATCGGCATTGTTGCAGAGTTCTTCAGCAGCAGCGCCGTCCGCCGGATAGAGTGCGATGCCGACGCTGACACCAACGGCTGTGGGGTCACGCGCCGTGTCCATCTCGGCGGCGAATTCGTCGAGTATCGCCGCCGCAAGCTTTTGCGCCGCTGCCGGCTGCTGTCCGGCGGGCTGAAGGATGGCGAATTCATCGCCGCCGAGGCGGGCGATCGTATCGCTCTCATCGGCCACGCGGCGCAGGATCGAGGCGACCTTGCCGAGAATGCGGTCGCCTTCGGCATGACCGAAGATATCGTTGACGGCTTTGAAGCGATCGAGGTCGAGATAGAAGAGGGCAACCTCGCTGTTCTTTCGTTCGGCCATCTGCAACGCCTGCCGGATGCGGGTATCGAACAATGACCTGTTCGGCAGATCGGTGAGCACGTCGTGGTGGGCGAGATGCTCGATCATCTCCTCGGCCTGCCTGCGCTCGGTGAGATCGCGCACCGCCAGCACCTCGCAATTGTGTCCGCGATAAACAATCCTGCTCGCGGTCACTTCGACGGCGATCTCCTTGCCGTTCCTGGTGTTGAGCAGCGTTTCGCCTGGCTTGTTCTGCCCAGTCCCCTGAATAGCGGTCAAAACAGCCGAGGGCGCCTTGCTGGCAAGATCGGCGAGTTTCCAGCCGGAAAGCCCCTGAAAGCGTTCATTGGCATCGATGATCCGGCCTTCCCGCAGGATCAGCAGTCCTTCCTGCGAGGCATTCGCGAGCCCCCTCAGATCCGTCAGGTGGCTTTCGATAAAGACCACCGCGAGCGCAATCAGAATGAGCGTCGTCGCCGCCGCCACGACGATCGCGGCGAGCAGGCTGGCGTCGAGCACCGTTGCCGGAACCTCTTTGCCGGGATCCGGTACGAGGGTGATGCTGGCCATCGAGATGAAATGGAGAGCGCAGATCGCGAGGACGAAGGTGATGGACGAGGCGAGGAGCCGCCTCGGTCCCTTCAATTCGAAAAAAGCGTGGAAGGCGGCGCTCGACAACAGCGCTCCTGCGAGAACCGCAGTCAGCGTCATGAAGGGATCATAAACGATTACCGCCGGCGTTTCGATCGCCTGCATGCCGGTCAGGTGCATGGAGGCGATGCCGAGCGCCATCAGAACGCCGCCGCGCACGCGAGAAAGCCTGCCGCGGCTTTCCGAAGCGACGAGGATCGCCGCCCACGAACCGGCAACCGACAAGAGGAAGGAAAGCGCCGTCAGGCCCAGCTGGTAGCCGATCGGCATGCCGCCGTCATAAGCCAGCATCGCAATGAAGTGCGTTGCCCATACGCCGGTGCCGAAAGCAAATGCCGAGGCGCCAATCCAGAGTTTGCGCCGCCCGGCATCGCATTCCTGGGCGCGGGAAAGCGGCAGCATCGCCGCCATCGCGCCGACCAGACAGACCGCTGCCGCCGCAATCACCAGCCGCCAATCGTGATTGTCCCGAATACATGCGATGACCGAAAACATCTGCCCCTCCCACAGCTGAATTCGATCAGGTTATTTAGGTTATGCTAAATAACCGTAAATTGAATTAGTATTCTCTTCTATATTATTCAGTAAATCTTCCTGATATTGATCCATGCCCCGCCGGTCTTTCGCGCCGCCGATTTTTTGTTTTTCCGCCTCGCCTGCCTTTCTGGTTTGGTCTATCGTCCGGCCGAATTTCAAAAGGAGTCGAAAATGACCGATATCAATCAGGTGCTTGCGCGCGCGGACCAGAACCTTCCATCGAGCCTCGACAAGCTATTCGAACTTCTGCGCATCCAGTCGATTTCCACTGATCCCGCCTATAAGGCCGAATGCCGAAAGGCGGCGGAATGGCTCGTCGCTTATCTTGAAGGGCTCGGCTTTACGGCCTCGGTGCGCGACACGCCTGGCCATCCGATGGTGGTCGCCCACCATGCCGGCGCTGCTTCCGATGCACCGCATGTTCTCTTTTACGGCCATTACGACGTCCAGCCGGTCGATCCGATCGAGCTGTGGGAAAACGATCCGTTCCAGCCGTCGATCAAGGATCTCGGCGAGGGTCGCAAGATTTTGACCGGCCGCGGCACCTCGGACGACAAAGGCCAGTTGATGACCTTCGTCGAGGCCTGCCGCGCCTATAAGGAGATCAACGGCGCGCTTCCCTGCCGCATCACCATTCTCTTCGAGGGCGAGGAAGAATCCGGCTCGCCATCCCTGAAGCCCTTCCTCGAAGCCAATGCCGCCGAGCTCAAGGCCGATTATGCGCTCGTCTGCGATACCGGCATGTGGGACCGCGACACGCCGGCAATCGCCGCCGCATTGCGTGGCCTCGTCGGCGAGGAAGTGATCGTGACGGCCGCCGACCGCGACCTGCATTCCGGTCTGTTCGGAGGCGCTGCGGCCAATCCGATCCATATTCTCGTCGAGGCTCTTGCCGGCCTGCATGACGTGACAGGCCGCATCACGCTCGACGGCTTCTATGACGGCGTCGAGGAAACACCCGACAATATCAAGGCGTCCTGGGAGACGCTCGGCAGGACCGCGGAGAGCTTCCTCGGCGAAGTCGGCCTTTCCATTCCGTCCGGCGAAAAGGGCCGTTCGGTGCTGGAACTCACCTGGGCGCGGCCGACCGCCGAAATCAACGGCATCTGGGGCGGATATACCGGCGAAGGCTTCAAGACGGTGATCGCCGCCAAGGCTTCGGCCAAGGTTTCGTTCCGGCTTGTCGGCACGCAGGATCCAGACGCCATCCGCAGGGCTTTCCGTAGCTATATCAGCACGAAGATTCCCGCCGATTGCTCGGTCGAGTTCCATCCGCATGGGGGCTCGCCGGCGATCCACCTTTCCTATGATTCGCCGGTTCTGACCAAGGCGAAGAACGCGCTGTCCGACGAATGGCCGAAACCCGCCATCGTCATCGGCATGGGCGGGTCGATCCCGATCGTGGGGGACTTCCAGAAGATGCTCGGCATGGAATCGCTGCTGGTCGGCTTCGGCCTCAGTGACGACCGCATCCATTCGCCGAACGAGAAATACGAGCTTGTCTCCTACCACAAGGGCATCCGCTCCTGGGTACGGATCCTGCAGGCGCTCGCCGCCTGAGAGGGAAAGGCGCGCCTTCAGGATGCGCCATGCGAAAATCGCGACAACAAAAAGGCCGGTTCGAACCGGCCTTTCGTCGTCCGCTCATCTCAGTGCCAGTTCATCCGTGGTCAAGGAGAAAGCGGTATTGCAATGAGACTGCCCGCGAAAGGTTAACGGGGCGTTAACGGCACCAACTCCAGTCGGAAACATTGGTTGCAGCTTCAGGCGCCGCGGATTTGCCGTTCAAGCTACGTTCATCGCGGACGACATATAAGCCATTGAAAGATAAGATGAATGATAGCGCCCTAACAGCTGCGGGCGATCGCTCTATCTTTTGTTTCAAGGGCACATGCCACGGAAACACGGCCAATTGCTGCCTGAAAAACGTGCCAACGAGGACTGAGAAGCGTGAAAAATCTCTTTGTTAAAATCGCAGCGGCCGGCCTGTTCATGCTGGCGCCCGCCATAGCGCAGGCTGCCGAGGGCTACTCGACGGCGAACGTCAACATGCGTGCGGGTCCGAGCACCCGATATCCTGCCGTCGCAGTCATACCGGTCGGTTCCTCGGTCGAGATCCGCGGATGCCTTTCCGACGTCAACTGGTGCGACGTCGAGTTCTACGGCGGCCGCGGCTGGGTCTCCGGCCAGTACGTGCAGGCCCTCTACCAGCAACGCCGCATCTATGTCGGTCCGCAATATTACCGTCCGCTCGGCATTCCGGTTATCCGCTTCAGCGTCGATAATTATTGGGACCGCTATTACCGCAACCGCGATTTCTATCGCGAGCGTGACCGCTGGAGCCGCGGTCCGGACTATTATTACCGCGACCGCGACAACCGGGATCGGGATCGGGATCGGGATCGGGATCGGGATAACGTAGATCGCGACGGGGATAACCTAAATCGCGAGCGGGATAACCGGGATCGCGACCGGAACTGGCGCGAGCGGGATCGCGACCGAGATTGGCGTGATGGTGACCGGGATCGGCGCGGCGTCAATCAAAGGGACGATCGGCAACGAGACGATCGGCAAAGGTACGACCGGCAAGGAGCCGACCGGAGAGGCGATGATCGCAGACCGGGCCGTAGGGATTTTGATTGCCGCCCCGGCGATCCCTCCTGCGACCAATGAAACAGAAGGGGCGGCAGCGCCGTCCTCTCTCGAGGTTTGCCAGCCAAGGCAACCATCCAAGAAAAAGCCCGGCGCTCCCATGAGGGATGCACCGGGCCTGATGTCGATCGGCGCGTGTTGAGGGGAGACGGCCGATCATGCGCGGGACGTGAGGGGTTGTCCCGCTTCTCCTTAAACAATCGCCGAGCCTATTGGTTCCACCGACCAGACGGAAGATGTTCAACGCAACGCCGAAAGCAGCGTGTGCATTTCCGCGTCACGGCCACGAGCCATCCTCAGCCGGCTTTCCTCCATCCCCGGATTTCTCCAAGGCCGGCTTCATTCAATTTTGTCGAATCGACCGTTACCGCCTGCGCAGATATGACGCCTGTGTGCGTCTGCCCGCCTCGCCGGCGAGCGCAAATCGGCGCGCGCTATGTCAGATTTGCGACAGTCATGAAAATTGGCATGGATGCGCGCAAGAGGCCGACGACAATTTGATGTGAGGGTATCGTGATGCTCTTGTGTTGCGGGGTTGTTTATTGCAATTTCGTGGCGTTGCGGATTGATCGTAATCCGTTCGAGGCTGGACCCTGATGACGCAAGACTACCTGGCTTTCCTGGGGCTTTTCGCCCCCGGGCAGCCGCCACAGATGTTACCGTTTGGCATAAACACAACCCACTCCTGCCTGTCCGCCTTACCGATGGGGCGAAGCTCAATCCTTCCGGCCAGATCTGGCGCCGCTTTCATCTGGGCGAGTGGGAATATAAGCAGGACCCGGAAACGCTCGACGATTACGAGGCCCGGCAGTTTTGAAGGCCAATGCATGTCGCAGAGAAATCTGTGGCGGTTTGGGACTTACGGCGCACCGTATCAATGCGGTTTGACGCGACGCGCTTTACCTGCGCGATCTGCTTTGATTTCCATTATTAACACCCCGTTAAATCGCCGCATTTACAGTTCAGTCGGATGATCACGGCGCCCGCAAGTGCACCGTTGTGCGAAGCCAAGCTTCGCGATCGAACATGGGGTATGACCGGTCCGCGATGGCAGGCAGAGGCAGATCAGGCGACAGAATAGAACCGTCCTTCAGCGGCCGCCCGGCACGCGACGATGACGAATTTTCGCTCGATGCCGACGATCGCATCGCCGGCAGCCGATCCCAGCGCCGCGGCGGTTCAAAACCGCCGCCGCAGCGTGCCGCCCCCCAGCGGCGGCGCGAGCCGCGGGAGCGTGACGGCGGCGACCTTTTCGGTTTCATGCGCCGCGTGATCTACTGGTGCGTCGTGCTTTTCATCTGGGCCGGCATCGGCGTTGCCGGGCTGGTGGTTTATTATGGCTCGCGCATGCCGAGCGCCAGCACATGGGCGATCCCGGAACGGCCGCCGAACGTCAAGATCACCGCCGTCGACGGCAGCGTCATCGCCAATCGCGGCGCCACCGGCGGCGAGGCGCTGTCGCTCGAAAACATGTCGCCCTATATTCCGGAAGCCGTCATCGCCATCGAGGATCGGCGTTTCTATTCGCATTTCGGCGTCGATCCGCTCGGCCTCGGCCGGGCTGTAGTGACCAACTTCACGGCCGGCCACATGGTGCAGGGTGGCTCGACACTGACACAACAGCTTGCCAAGAACCTCTTCCTCTCCCCTGAGAGGACGCTGGAACGCAAGGTGCAGGAGGTGCTGCTCTCGCTCTGGCTGGAGCAGAAATACACCAAGGACCAGATCCTTGCGATGTATCTCAACCGGGTGTTCTTCGGATCGAACGCCTATGGCGTGGAGGCGGCCTCGCGCCGCTATTTCAACAAATCGGCGCGTGACGTGAACCTCGGCGAGGCCGCGGTGCTGGCCGGCCTGCTCAAGGCGCCGTCGCGGCTTTCGCCGGCCCGCGATGCGGAAGCGGCGAATGCACGCGCACAGCTTGTGCTCGCGGCAATGCGCGAACAGGGCTTCATCACCGATTCCGAAGTCAAGACCGCGATGTCGCAGACCCCGGCTTCGGCCAAGAGTTACTGGTCGGGCGCCGGGCACTATGTCGCCGACATGGTGATGGACGAGCTGCCGGGCCTGATAGGCGACGTCAAGGAAGACGTCATCGTCGATACGACGATCGACAAATCGCTGGAAAAGAAGGCCGAGCAATCGCTGGTCGACGTGCTCGACAAGGAGGGCGGCAAGCTCGACGCCTCGCAGGCGGCCCTCGTCTCGATCGACGGCACCGGCGCGATCCGGGCGCTGGTCGGCGGCAGGGACTATGCGACGAGCCAGTTCAACCGCGCCGTCAAGGCGAAGCGCCAGCCGGGTTCCTCGTTCAAGCCCTTCGTCTATGCCGCCGCACTCGAGAAAGGGCTGACGCCCTACTCGGTGTTCAATGACGCGCCGATCCGGATCGGCGACTGGACACCGGAAAATTACGAGAAGAAATACAATGGCGAAGTGACGCTGGCGACCGCGCTTGCCAAGTCGCTGAACACGGTGGCCGCCCAGCTGGTGATGTATGACGGGCCGGATCAGGTGATCAAGCTTGCCCACCGGCTCGGCATCGAAAGCGAACTGCAGCCGAACGCCTCGATCGCGCTCGGCACGTCCGAAGTGTCGCTGATGGAACTCACTGCCTCCTATGCCGCCTTCATGAACGGCGGCTACAAGGCGACGCCGCACGTCATCCGCCGGGTGACGACCGCCGAGGGCAAGGTTCTGTACGAAAATACCTATGACAGCCCGCCGCGCGTGCTCTCCGAGCAGATCGTCGCCGAGATGGATGCAATGATGATGGGCGTCATAGACAACGGCACCGGCAAGAGCGCCAAGATCCCCGGCTGGCAGGCCGCCGGAAAGACCGGCACGACGCAGAATTCGCGCGACGCGCTCTTCGTCGGCTTCACCAGCAACCTCACCACCGGCGTCTGGTTCGGCAATGACGACGGCAAGCCGATGAAGAAGGTGACCGGCGGCGGCTTGCCCGCAAAGGCCTGGAAGGAATTCATGATCGCCGCCCACAAAGGTCTTTCGCCGGCGCCGCTCTTCGGCAACGGCCAGTTGACTGCCGATCCGAACAGTGGTCAGCCGATGGCACAGACGGCCCCCGGTGATGGACAAGGGGGTAGTGCACAGTCGGGCGGCGGGCAACCGATGACGGCGGAGGCGCCGCCGTCGACGATCGGCGGCATCATTTCCGGCGTCTTCGGCGGCAACGACAATGCAAACCGCTATCCGCAAGCGCCTGCCCGGCAGCCGGCGGCGCCCTCCGGCAACGGCCCGGTTCCGCCTGCGGACATCGCCGAAGGCGGCGGTTCCGGCTATGAGGGCATGGTGCCGCCGGGCGATGTCGGCGGGCCGCAGACGACCTCTTCCGTGCAACCGCGGCGCACGACGCTGCTCGATCTGATCATGGGCCAGTGAGATCCTTTGCTGCATGCCCGGCGCAAGGCCGATGCTCTAGATATCGACCGCTTTGCGGACATGAGGCAAGCTCTTTCCCGGCGACTGTCAAAATTGAATGCAACACATTCGTTTTGCCGGATTCCGGGCCATTTCTCGCCTTGCAGTCCAGAAAACCGCTCCTTATATACGCCGCATCACCGCAATCACGATTGCGTAATCTTAAGTAGACCCATCCCGTAAGGGGCTGTCAGGGAAATGCCTTCTCGGGGTTCCGACAGCTTGCTTCAAGGAGAGAATGACATGGCAAAAGTAATTGGTATCGACCTTGGAACGACAAATTCCTGCGTCGCAGTCATGGACGGCAAGGACGCCAAGGTTATCGAGAATGCGGAAGGTGCACGCACGACCCCTTCCATGGTGGCATTTTCCGATGATGGCGAACGCCTCGTCGGCCAGCCGGCCAAGCGCCAGGCAGTCACCAACCCGACGAACACGCTCTTTGCAGTCAAGCGCCTGATCGGCCGCCGCTACGAAGATCCGACCGTCGAGAAGGACAAGCACCTCGTTCCCTTCACCATCGTCAAGGGCGACAATGGCGATGCCTGGGTCGAAGCCAATGGCAAGGGCTATTCGCCCGCACAGATTTCCGCGATGATCCTTCAGAAGATGAAGGAAACCGCCGAATCCTATCTCGGCGAAAAGGTCGAAAAGGCCGTCATCACCGTTCCCGCCTACTTCAACGACGCGCAGCGCCAGGCAACCAAGGATGCCGGCCGCATCGCCGGTCTTGAAGTCCTGCGCATCATCAACGAGCCGACCGCTGCAGCCCTCGCCTACGGCCTCGACAAGAAGGACGGCAAGACCATCGCTGTCTACGACCTTGGCGGCGGCACCTTCGATATTTCGATCCTTGAGATCGGCGACGGCGTCTTCGAAGTGAAGTCCACCAACGGCGATACCTTCCTCGGCGGTGAAGACTTCGACATGCGTCTCGTCGAATATCTCGTCGCCGAGTTCAAGAAGGACAACGGCATCGACCTGAAGAACGACAAGCTTGCCCTGCAGCGCCTCAAGGAAGCTGCCGAAAAGGCTAAGATCGAGCTGTCGTCCTCGCAGCAGACCGAAATCAACCTGCCGTTCATCACCGCCGACGCCTCCGGTCCGAAGCATCTGACGCTGAAGCTGACCCGCGCCAAGCTCGAAAGCCTGGTCGACGATCTCGTCCAGCGCACCATCGCGCCGTGCAAGGCAGCCCTCAAGGATGCCGGCGTTACCGCCGCCGAAATCGACGAAGTGGTTCTCGTCGGCGGTATGAGCCGCATGCCGAAGGTCCAGGAAGTCGTCAAGCAGCTGTTCGGCAAGGAGCCGCACAAGGGCGTCAACCCGGATGAAGTCGTGGCGCTTGGCGCCGCCATCCAGGCCGGCGTTCTGCAGGGCGACGTCAAGGACGTGCTGCTCCTCGACGTGACGCCGCTGTCGCTCGGCATCGAAACGCTCGGCGGTGTCTTCACCCGTCTGATCGAACGCAACACGACGATCCCGACGAAGAAGAGCCAGACCTTCTCGACCGCCGAAGACAACCAGCAGGCCGTCACCATCCGCGTTTCGCAGGGCGAGCGCGAAATGGCCGCCGACAACAAGCTGCTCGGCCAGTTCGACCTCGTCGGTCTGCCGCCGTCGCCGCGCGGCATGCCGCAGATCGAAGTCACCTTCGACATCGACGCCAACGGCATCGTGCAGGTTTCGGCCAAGGACAAGGGCACCGGCAAGGAACAGCAGATCCGCATCCAGGCTTCCGGCGGCCTTTCCGACGCCGACATCGAGAAGATGGTCAAGGATGCTGAAGCCCATGCCACCGAGGACAAGAAGCGCCGCGAGGCCGTCGAAGCCCGGAACCAGGCCGAAAGCCTGATCCATTCGACAGAAAAGTCGCTGAAGGATTACGGCGACAAGGTTTCCGAGGCCGACCGCACCGCGATCTCGGATGCGATCGCCGCGCTGAAGACGGCTTCGGAAGCCTCCGAGCCGGATGCCGACGACATCAAGGCCAAGACCCAGACGCTGATGGAAGTGTCGATGAAGCTCGGCCAGGCGATCTATGAAGCACAGCAGGCCGAAGGCGGCGCTGCCGGCGATGCCTCCGCGGAAGGCGGCGACAATGTCGTCGATGCCGACTACGAGGAAATCAAGGACGACGACCGCAAGAAGTCCGCGTAATCCGCGACGGCGTGGTTATGCTTCAACACCTGATCCGGCTGCTCACCATGGCAGCCGGAAATCCATTTCCGGGGTTTAATCCTTAATGGCAAAAGCGGACTATTACGAAACTCTGGGTGTAGCCAAGACGGCGGACGAGAAAGAGCTGAAGAGCGCCTTCCGCAAACTGGCGATGAAATTCCATCCGGACAAGAACCCGGATGACAAGGACGCCGAACGCAAGTTCAAGGAAATCAACGAAGCCTACGAGATGCTCAAGGACCCGCAGAAGCGGGCGGCCTATGACCGTTATGGCCATGCGGCCTTCGAGCAGGGCGGCATGGGCGGCGGTGGCGGCGGATTTGCCGGCGGCGGCTTCTCCGACATTTTCGAGGATATCTTCGGCGAGATGATGGGTGGAGGGCGCGCGCGCCAGCGCTCGTCGGGCGGCCGCGAGCGCGGCGCCGATCTTCGCTACAACATGGAAATAACGCTGGAAGAATCTTTCTCCGGCAAGACGGCGCAGATCCGCGTTCCCACGTCGATCACCTGCGACGTCTGTTCGGGCTCTGGCGCCAAGCCCGGCACACAGCCGAAGAACTGCGGCACCTGCCAGGGATCGGGACGCGTGCGCGCGGCCCAGGGCTTCTTCTCGATCGAGCGGACCTGCCCGACCTGCCACGGCCGCGGCCAGATCATTCCCGACCCCTGCCCGAAGTGCCATGGCCAGGGCCGGGTGACGGAAGAGCGTTCGCTCTCGGTCAACATTCCCGCCGGCATCGAGGACGGTACGCGCATCCGCCTGCAGGGCGAAGGCGAAGCCGGCGCCCGCGGCGGACCGGCCGGTGACCTCTATATCTTCCTGTCCGTCAAACCGCATGAATTCTACCAGCGCGACGGAGCCGATCTCTATTGCGCCGTTCCGATCTCGATGACGACGGCCGCGCTCGGCGGCACCTTCGACGTGGCGACGCTCGACGGCACCAAGTCGCGCGTGAGCGTGCCCGAGGGCACGCAGGCCGGCAAACAGTTCCGCCTCAAGGGCAAGGGCATGCCGGTGCTGCGTTCGGCACAGACGGGCGACCTCTACATCCAGATCCAGATCGAGACACCGCAGAAGCTCACCAAGCGCCAGCGCGAACTGCTTCAGGAATTCGAGCAGCTTTCCTCCAAGGAGAACAATCCTGAATCGACGGGCTTCTTTGCCCGGATGAAGGAATTCTTCGAGGGCTGAGCGGCGATCGACACGCCTATCTCTAAAGCCGGGGACGGAAACGTCTCCGGCTTTTTGTTGCGCGAGTCCCAATTTGCGACATTCGCCGCTCGTGCCGGGAAATCTGTTCCAGAACGACACGGCGGCGCGAGGGAAGACGACTTGCATTAACGCAGCCAGATGATGCCGCTTGCAAGTTTTCCAAATGAATTCAGTCTCTGCCGTCAGCGCACAACACCGAAAACCGGAAGCGATATTCGGAAGAGACGATGCCCAGGTTCGAAGCGATAGAGCATCCTTTGCTCGACGCGACGTGCTTTAGAGCAATTGCAGCAAAAGTGCGCAGCGGTTTTGCCAGGCAAAGCGTGAAACGCTTTTGCCGGGAATAAACAAAAAGATAGAGCATTTCCGTGAATCGGAGAAAAACGGAAATGCTCTAGTGGGAACAACCAAACCAAGGGTATCGACCATGGCGCCAGCCTTTTCCTCTCAGTCCGAAGACGTCGACGTTCTCGCCGGCGCCATCTACACATGGTGCGCCGAGCGCAATATCAAGCTTCGCAGCCAGCAGGGCCTTTCGATCGCCAGCATCGCGATCGACCTCTATCATGCCGGCCACCAGACGCAGGACGACCTGCTGATGGCGCTGCACGAATGCGAGATTCACTAAAACGCGATATCGAACCTCATTCAGGTGACCTGCTTCCAGTCTCTGTCCTGATGCACGCCGTTCCCCAACCGCTGCACAGCCATATCTATCCGGACATAATTCAGGCCCGGAACAGATCGTGCTTTTCGGTGAGCCGGCGGCAGGGATCAGACGGCGGTTTCTGCCGCTTCGCCTGTCATGAGGGTGACAATGGTCTTGACCGCTTCCTTGCCTGCCGGTGAGCTCAGCTTGTCGTAGCTCAGCGCAAGCGCATAGGCGTCGGGGCTGAGTTCGATACGGCTGCCGAATTGCGATATGCCGGCTCCCTCGAAAAGAGCAGAGATATCGACATCGAGAAAAACCGCGATCTGATGCAGCTTGCTGGCGGAAACGCGGTTCGTCCCCTTTTCGTATTTCTGGATCTGCTGGAAAGTCAGTCCGAGTGCTTCGCCAAGCTCGAGCTGGGAAACACGGCGAAGAGCGCGAAACTGTCTTACGTTGCGACCAACGATAATATCAACCGGATCTGGCACTTCATCACTCTCTGATACGTAAACGGTTCGTTTACCATATCGTTTTCACGGGATAACTCAACCCTACAGTTGCAAATTTCAACCGACTTTTTTTGGACCTTACGTTACGTCAGTGGCCTCAAGGGAATGCGGCAAAAGCCCGAATATCTGGCGCTTGACGACATTGAGCGTGACCGTCGACGGTATCGGTCCAGCGATATGGGATCATCCTCTCTCAGGTTGTATTTTTAGCTGATTAGAGGGCGGCATGCTGACCGTTACATCGGAAGGATGCCGGACGCCAGGACCTCGGTCACGGGATCTGCCGGAAAATATGCCCCCGCGGTATTTCGCGCCCTGAACTTATCCCCATGTGGCCCCCAAGCCTCGCTGCGACACCACCAGGGCACGCGATCCACGGCCGTCAAGCTGTCAGCCTTGCCATCAACGCCGCTTAGGCTTAGCTGTCACGCTTCACGATTCCGGACATTCAATGCCGCACAAGGTTTCTCTTTCCCGTCTGAAGCTGACCGACTTCCGCAATTATGCGGCGGCGGCCCTTACCCTTGACGGTCGACACGCCGTGCTCACGGGAGACAACGGCGCCGGCAAGACCAATCTCATGGAGGCCGTCTCGCTGCTTTCGCCCGGCCGCGGTCTGCGCCGCGCCGCCTATGGCGATATAACCCGGGTCGGCGCGGCCGGCGGCTTTTCGATCTTCGCCGCACTCGACGGCATGGAGGGCGACGTCGAGATCGGCACCGGCATCGAAACAGGCGAGGAGACCACCACCCGCAGGCTGCGCATCAACGGCACCCCGGCAAAGACTGCCGACGAGTTGACCGACCACCTGCGCCTTCTCTGGTTGACGCCGGCGATGGACGGCCTCTTTACCGGCGCCTCTTCCGACCGGCGCCGTTTTCTCGACCGGCTGGTGCTGTCGCTCGATCCCGCCCATGGCCGCCGCGCCAGCGATTTCGAGCGCGCCATGCGCAGCCGCAACAAATTGCTGGACGAGGGCCGCTTCGATCCCTCCTGGCTCGCCGGCATCGAGGAGCAAATGGCAAGCCTCGGCATCGCCATGGCGCTCGCCCGCCAGGAGATGCTCGGCCTGCTGACCCGGCTGATCGAAGAAACGCGGGAGACTTCGCCCTTCCCTTCGGCATCGCTGCAGCTCTCGGGCTTCATGGACGGACAATTTTCGCGCCCCTCGGTCGACCTCGAGGACGATTACGCGGCGATGCTGGCAGAGAGCCGCTATCGCGATGCCGGCGCAGGGCGCACGCTCGAGGGGCCGCACCGGGCCGATCTCATCGTGCATCACCGCGAAAAGGCGATGGAGGCGGAGCGTTGTTCCACCGGCGAGCAGAAAGCATTGCTTGTCGGCCTGGTGCTTGCGCATGCGCGCCTCGTCGGCAATCTCACCGGCCATGCACCGATCCTGCTGCTGGACGAAATCGCAGCGCATCTCGACGAGAATAGACGCGCCGCGCTGTTCGATCTCATCGACGGGCTCGGCGGCCAGGCCTTCATGACCGGAACGGATCGCTCGATGTTTTCGGCGCTGGGCGACAGGGCGCAGTTTTTCACGGTGGCGGAGGGACGGGTGTTCGAATGACCGAGGCAGCTTTTCCCGACGTCGGCCGTCATGATAACATCGGTGCCATGGAACCGCTCAGCCCGGACGAAATCGCCCGTTATCACCGCCACATCCTGCTCCCCGAGATCGGGGGCGCCGGCCAGCAGAAGCTGAAAGCCGCCCGCGTGCTGGTGATCGGCGCCGGCGGCCTCGGCGCGCCGATCCTGCAATATCTGGCCGCAGCCGGCGTCGGCACGCTCGGTATCGTCGACGACGACCGGGTGTCGCTCTCCAACCTGCAGCGCCAGGTGATCCATGATTCCGGAACGATCGGCGAGTTGAAGACGGAGAGTGCTGCCTTCGCCATCGCCCGGCTCAATCCGCATGTCCGGCTGATCCGCTTCGAGGAACGCTTTTCCCCGGAGGCCGCCCGCCGTCAGCTCTCCGGCTTCGATCTGCTGATCGACGGCTCCGACAATTTCGACACGCGTTATGCCGCCGCCGATGCGGCCGAGGAAGCGCGCATTCCGCTCGTCACCGGCGCCGTCGGCCGTTTCGACGGTTCGCTGACGGTTCTCAAGCCCTATGAGAGTACCGAGGACGGAACACTCTACCCTTGTTATCGTGACCTCTTTCCGGAAGCGCCGCCGGCGGGGCTCATTCCTGCCTGCGCCGAGGCCGGCATCATCGGCGCGCTGACCGGCGTCATCGGCACGATGATGGCGATGGAAGCGATCAAGCTCATCACCGGCACCGGCGAACCACTGGTCGGACGGCTGCTGCTCTACGACGCGCTCTCGGCCCGCTTCGACACGGTCCGCTACAGAAGACGCCGCACGCGGGAGAGGCAGACCGGATGACAATCGTCCCTCTCGACCAGAGCTTCACGCGCTGGGACGAACTGCTCGCGCTCATCCTCGCCGCCTTCGCTTCCATGAACGGCAGGATCGACCCGCCATCCTCGGCGCTCAAGCTCACGACCGAGTCACTGGCCGAAAAGGCCAGGGCCGAGATCGGCCATGTCGCCATCGACGGCGAAAAGCTGATCGGCTGCCTCTTCCTGCGGCCGGAGGCCGATTGTCTCTATGTCGGCAAACTCGCCGTTCTGCCCGAAGCGCAGGGAAAGGGCATTGGCAAGCGGCTGCTGACGATTGCCGAGGAAACGGCCGCATCGCTCGACCTTCCCGCCTTGCGGCTGGAAACGCGGATCGAGCTCACGGAAAATCATACCGTCTTTGCCGCCTGGGGATTTTCCAGAACCGCCGAGAAAGCGCATCCCGGCTTTGCCGGGACGACGTTCATCGAGATGCGCAAGGCCATTGCGCCGACGATTCGCCCCGTCTAAATCAAATGCACGGCTTCAACGCCCCGGCAGCACCCGATTGGGCGGCCTGTGACCGTCGATGAAGGTGCGGATATTGATGATGACCTTGTCGCCCATATCGATGCGGCCTTCGATCGTCGCCGAACTCATATGCGGCAGCAGCACGACCTTGCCCTCATTGGCGAGTTTGACGAGCTTCGGGTTGACGGCAGGCTCGTTTTCGAAGACGTCGAGGCCGGCGCCGGCAATCCGGCCCTCCCTGAGGCATTTGATCAGCGCAGCCTCATCGACCACGTCGCCGCGCGCGGTGTTGACGAGATAGGCCGTCGGCTGCAGCAGCGCCAGACGGCGCGCCGAAATCAGGTGGAAGGTCGCCGGCGTCGACGGACAATTGATCGAAACGATGTCGACGCGGGCGAGCATCTGGTCGAGGCTTTCCCAATAGGTCGCCTCCAACTCGTCCTCGACGGCTGGATTGACGCGTTTGCGGTTGTGATAGTGGATCGACAGGCCGAACGACTTGGCGCGGCGGGCCACCGCCGTACCGATGCGGCCCATGCCGACGATGCCGATGCGCTTGCCGTGAATGCGCCGGCCGAGCATCCAGGTGGGAGACCAGCCGGCCCATTCGCCCGGCTTGTCGGTCAGCACACGCGCGCCCTCACCAAGCCTTCTCGGAACAGCGAGAATCAGCGCCATGGTCATGTCGGCGGTGTCCTCGGTCAGGACGTTCGGCGTGTTGGTGACGGTGATGCCCTTGCGCGCCGCCGCCTCGACGTCGATGTGATCGGTGCCGTTGGAGAAGCTCGCAATCAGCTTCATCTGTGGCCCCGCCTGTTCGATCAGCGCCGCGTCGATGCGGTCGGTGACGGTCGGCACCAGCACGTCGGCGGTCTTGACCGCGGCGACAAGCTCGGGAACGGAACGCGGCGCATCGTCGATGTTCAGCTCGGCGTCGAAGAGCTCGCGCATGCGGGTTTCGACGGCATCGGGCAGCTTGCGGGTGATGTAGACCTTCGGTTTTTTCTTCGCTGTCATGGCTGGCTGTGGTGCCTTGTTCAGAGGTCTTTAACCAAGAGGGGTGATAATTTTCCCATTCCGGGCATTTTCTACCAGACCCGCACGCGAAGACAAACAAAACTCGCGGTGCAGCCGGGGAATGTCAGAGCCCGGACCGCGAGCAGGCCGGGCCTGCCCGCGAATTCGAGCAAACGGAAACCTCCATGCGCAGCAAAGTTCTGAAGTCCTGCCTCGCCCTTGCCATCGCTCTGGCTACATCCATGGGAACCGTCGAATTCGCCCATGCGCAGGCGGCCAAAGGTCCAAGCGGATTGCCATTGCCGCGTTTCGTCACCCTGAAATCCAAGCGCGTCAATCTGCGCATCGGCCCGGGAACGGATTACGCCGTCTCGTGGATGTACCTGAAATCCGGCCTGCCGGTGGAAATCATCCAGGAATACGACAACTGGCGCCGCATCCGCGATGCCGACGGGACCGAAGGCTGGGTCAACCAGTCGCTGCTATCGGGTCAGCGCGCGGCGATCGCCGCCCCCTGGATGAAGACGAAAGGCAAGGGCGTCTATGTCAATCTGCGCCGCGAGGCGCTGCCCTCCGCCTCGATCGTCGCCAAGCTGGAACCCGGCGTGATGATCACGATCGGCGAATGCAACGGCGACTGGTGCCGGGCCGAAACCGAAGGTGCCTCCGGCTGGGTGGCGCAGTCGGAGATCTGGGGCGCCTATCCCGGCGAAGCCTTTAAATAAGCCCTGCCTGTTTGGCGGCCTCGGCAAGCGAGGTCATCGGGCGCGGGCCGATCTGCTGAATGACGATGCCGGCGGCCAGGCAGCCGAGCTTGCCGCAATCCTCCAGAGAGCGCCCCTGGGTGTAGCCATAGAGGAAACCGGAGGCGAAGAGGTCGCCGGCGCCCGTCGTATCGACAACTTCCCTGATCCGGATCGCATCGACGTAAAAACGCTCGTTGCCCTTCAGGATGACGGCGCCATGCTCGCTCATCGTCACGGCAGCGATCTTGCAATCGGCGGCGATCCTGTTCAGCGCCTCCTCGAAATCATCGGTCTCGTAGAGCGACAGCGCTTCCTGGCGATTGGCGAAGACGATATCGACCTTGCCGGAGCGCATCAGATCGAGGAATTCGCCGCGGTAGCGGCCGACGCAGAAACTGTCGGACAGCGTCATCGACATTTCGCGGCCGTTTTCGTGGGCGATGCGGGCACAGTCGAGAATCGCTTCCTTGGCGCGTGGCGGATCCCAGAGATAACCTTCGAAATAGGTGACCTTGGCGTCGGCGACGACGTCGGGCTCGACGTCTTCGGGGCCGAGCTCGACGCAGGCGCCGAGATAGGTGTTCATCGAACGCTCGCCGTCCTCGGTGACGAAGATCATCGAGCGCGCCGTCGGCGGGAAAGTGCCCTTGGGCCGGGTCTGATAGTGGACGCCCTGGGCGCGGATGTCGTGGGTGAAGATGTCACCGAGCTGATCGGCGGCGACATTGCCGAAATAGGCAGCCTTGCCGCCGAGGTTAGCCACGCCCGCCGCGGTATTGCCGGCGCTGCCGCCGGAGGCTTCGAGCGCCGGTCCCATGCGCGAATATAGAAGTTCGGCGCGTTCGGCATCGATGAGGTTCATCGCCGCTTTGGTGATCTGGTTGTCAATGAGGAACTGGTCGTCGCAACGGGCAATGATATCCACGATTGCGTTGCCGACTGTCAGAACATCGAATCTTGTCATGAAAAGGGAAGTCCCCGGATTTGTGATAGCCGGGGTTTGGTCTTAGCGAAATTTCCGCGGTTTGGAAGGATAAATGGGACGACGCTTCTATTTCTTCGCAAAAGTGCCGCCTATTCGTCATGTCGCTGTCATTTTCAAAATCTAGAAATACTCGCAGGAAGACCGGCATGAGCAGCTTTCAGTTGCAGCCGGGCGCACGAGGGATGACCCTTCGATCTTACCGGCGCGATGCTGACCACGGATGAACTGGCAGCTTTGTGATCCGGATATCCGGCAGGGCCGGAGCGGAAAAGCGGGCTGAGCCCGCTTTTTTTGCCTTTGGGTGCCCCGGCTGCCGGATCGGGCGGTGATGGCCTTTTCAATCCAAACAGTTTGCTGGTACTCAATAATTCCGTAAATCGATTCCGCTTTACGGAATTATGCAGGAATTCAAAGTGCTGCAGTGTCCTTTGCGCATCTGAAAAGCGCGCGACGCTGTAGATGTCGGATACTCCCCGCGCAGAGCAACCTCCCTCATGTCAGCCATCATTCTCGACGTCCTTCCCATCTTCCTCCTGATTCTCATCGGTTGGGTGATCGTCCGCAGCGGCCTGATGGCATCGAATGTCGGCGATGCGCTCGGCGAATTCGTCTTCAAGATCGCCGTGCCGCTGCTGCTCTTTCGCACCATCGCCGAGGCGGATTTTCATGGCGCCTCGCCCTTCCGGCTCTGGATCGTCTATTTTTCCGGCGTCGCCATCACCTGGACGGCCGGCCATCTCGCCGCCACGCGGCTCTTCGGCCGCGACGAACGCATCGGTGTCTTGGCCGGCGTTTCCTCGGCCTTCGCCAACAATGTCTTTATCGGACTGCCGCTGGTCGAGCGTACCGTCGGCGACGAGGGGCTGGTGGCGCTGTCGATCCTGCTTGCCGTGCATCTGCCTGTCATGATGGTCGCGGGCACGGTGCTGATGGAGCATGCCGAGCGCAAGATCGACGGCAAAAGCGACCGCAGCATGATGTTCGTGCTACGCAAGATCGCCATCAATCTCGTGCGCAACCCGCTGGTGATCGGGCTTGCGGCCGGCATGGCCGTGCATCTTTCCGGTCTCACCATGCCGACGGCGGTGGCATCGGTCGTCGGGCAGATCGCCGGCATCGCCGGTCCGGCGGCGCTGATATCGCTCGGCATGGCGCTGGAGAAATACGGCGTCTCCGGCAATGTCGGTATCGCCAGCGTCACCTCGACATGCAAGCTGCTGCTGCTGCCCGGTTGCGTGTGGGCGGCGAGCCATCTCCTCGGCCTCAGCCCCGAATGGACGGCGGCGATCGTGCTGACTTCCTCCGTACCGACGGGCGTCAACGCCTGGCTGATCGCCAACCGCTTCGGCGTCGGTCACAGCCTCGCCGCCTCGACTATCACGGTGACGACGGCGCTCGGCGCCATCACGGTCTCGCTCTGGGCCTATTTCCTCGGCGCCTAGAGCGGTTCAGCTTTTCATGGAAACGCTGAACCGCTCCAACCTCTTGTTTTGACGCAATTCCGGGAACCCGCTTCGCACTTTTCCTGGAATTGCTTTGGCGGATCTCCGCAAAACGAAAGCCCGGCTTGCGGGCCGGGCTTCCATACCATGCGATTGTCCTGCTGCGTCACTGCGTCGCGGTTTTCGGATCCGGCAGCGGCACCGGCGAATCGGCCAGCGTGTGCAGGTAGAGGATGACGTTGGCGCGATCCTGATCCTTCGCCAGACCGGCGAAGCCCATCGCAGTGCCGGGAACGTCCTTCTTCGGCGCCAGCAGGAACTTGTTGAGATATTCGAAAGTCCACTTCTCGCTGCCGCCCTTGGAGAAATCCTTCATGGGAGCGGAATAGGCGAAGCCTTCATGCGAGGCGATCGGGCGATCTACGACACCAAAGAGGTTGGGACCGACCTTGTTCGGTCCCCCTTTGGTGCCGTCATGACAGGCCTGACACTTCTTGAAGACCGTTTCACCGGCCTTGGCATCTGCAGAAGCGAGCAATTGCGCGATCGGAACGGCAACGGCAGGCGCAGCCTCACCACCAGCGGCGGGCGCCTCTTCGGCAACGATCGCGAAACCTTCCTTTTCCGGCGCTTCGGAATGGAAGATCCCTTCGGACGCGATGGAGACAGACATCAGAACGAAAATCGTCCCGAGCAGCGCCCCCACGGCCGTATTGACGTATGAATTCATCTGCAATGCTCCCCTTGCAGCCGGCAGACCATAAACCGGACCATCTTGAAATCGCGCGGAACCTATGTCTTTTGGTGGATCGTTGCAACTGTCTAAATGGTCTTGTGCGTGAGACTTTTTGACACTTTTCAGCCCGGAATAGAAGGCCCGAACAATGAGTGATTCAAATTTAGACGGCGTGCTCGTATTGATCCCGGCGCGCATGGCCTCCACTCGGCTTCCGGGCAAGCCGCTTGCCGATATTTGCGGCCTGCCGATGATCGTTCAGGTGGCGCTGCGCGCCAGGGAAGCGGCCATCGGCCGGGTCGTCGTCGCCGTGGACGATGATCAAGTGTTCGATGCCGTGGCCGCGGCCGGCTTCGAGGTCGTCATGACCAGCACGGATCATCAGTCGGGTTCCGATCGGATCTTCGAGGCGCTGACGAAAGTCGATCCGGACGGAAAGGCGAAAATCATCGTCAACGTCCAGGGCGATCTGCCGACGATCGATCCGGAAACGGTGCGCGCAGCCTTGCGCCCTCTGGAAAACGCGGCTGTCGATATCGGGACGCTGACGACCATAATCGACAATGAGGAGGACAAGACAGCGCCGCACATCGTCAAGATCGTCGGCTCGCCGCTTTCCGACGCCCGTCTGCATGCGCTCTATTTCACCCGGGCAACCGCGCCTTACGGTCAGGGGCCCCTCTACCACCATATCGGCCTTTATGCCTATCGGCGGGCAGCGCTCGAACGATTCGTCTCGCTCGGTCCGTCGACGCTCGAAAAACGCGAATCGCTGGAGCAATTGCGGGCACTGGAGGCCGGCATGCGCATCGATGCCGAGATCGTTGACACGGTTCCGCTTGGTGTCGATACTCCCGCCGACCTCGAAAAAGCGCGGCGCATCCTCTCCGCAAAGTCGAATTGACGGAACCATCATGAATATCAAGACCAACAGGATCGCCTTCCAGGGCGAGTTCGGCGCCAATTCCGACATGGCCAGCCGCGACATGTTTCCGACCATGGAGCCGCTGCCCTGCCAGACCTTCGAGGATGCGTTCACGGCGGTCGACAACGGCGACGCCGACATCGGGATGATCCCGATCGAGAACACGATTGCCGGGCGCGTCGCCGATATACACCATCTGCTGCCGGAATCGCGGCTGCACATCATCGGCGAATATTTCATGCCGATCCGTTTCCAGCTGATGGTGCTGCCCGGGGTGACCAAGGACGAGATCCGCACGGTGCACAGCCATATCCACGCGCTCGGCCAGTGCCGCAAGATCGTTCGCGCCAATAGCTGGAAGCCGGTGATCGCCGGCGATACGGCCGGGGCGGCAAAGCTCGTGAAGGAAACCGGCGACCGCTCGATGGCCGCCTTGGCACCGCGCCTTGCCGCCGATCTCTACGGTCTGGAGATCATCGCCGAGAATGTCGAGGATACTGAAAACAACGTCACCCGTTTCGTTATCCTGTCCCGTGACGAAGAATGGGCACAACGGAATTCGGCGGAAGAAAAGGTCGTCACCACCTTCGTCTTCAACGTCCGCAACATTCCGGCCGCGCTCTATAAGGCGCTTGGCGGTTTTGCCACCAACAATATCAATATGACCAAGTTGGAAAGCTACCAGCTCGGCGGAAAATTCGTGGCGACGCAGTTCTACGCCGATATCGAAGGCCATCCGAACGATCCGAACGTGCGCCGGGCATTGGAGGAACTGCGGTTCTTCTCCGAGAAAGTGAGGATTCTAGGCGTCTACAAGGGGCACGCGATGCGAGGCCTGCTTTAAACAGGCCCCGTTCTTAAACAGACCTCGTCATTCGGCGATTATTTATCCGGCTCACAGACGCGCAGGCGATGACCGTCAGGATCGAGCACGACGAAGGTCGGGCCAAAATCCAGCTCGGTCAGTTCCTGGGCGATCGGCAGGCCGCGTTGACGCCAGTCCTCATAGTGCCTGGCGACGGCATTTTCTCCCTCGACCATGAAAGCCACTTCGCCGCGGTTGCCGATGGCGGAGGGCTGCGGCTCGACCTTGCTGCGCCGCCAGAGGCCGAGCGTGAAGCCGCCCTCGAGCGGAAAAGCGACGAAATTCGGCGCTTCCACGGCCGGTTCGCGGTTCAAGAGGTTCCGGTAGAAACTGGCGCTTTCGGCCGGGTCCTTGACGTAAAGGATTATGAGATTGGGGCTGGTCATTTCGGTTCTCCCGTTGTTGTGAAATAAATCCGCGAGGGATCGCCTGCTGCCAATTCATGGCAGCAGGGTGCGACGGGGCGTAGCGATCGCAACGCCCCGTTCTCGTCGGGCAGATTGTTGGAAGGGATAGGCGACCTAAAGCGGGAAACGGTCCTCGCAGTGCGGGCCGCGTCCGTCGATGAAGCCGAGGTCGCGCTTTAGGTAATCCGGCGTTGCTTCAAGGTCGAGGCTGGTGCGGTTCCCCTTGGGAAACCGGAAAATATTGATGACCAGATGCAGCAGGCCGGAGCGCGCCGACTGGCGGACATCGGCAAAAGTTTCGGCCGAAATGACATCGGCAAAGGTGTCGCCCGTAAAGCGGTCGTTGGTCAAATGAATGGCTGGAGGCGTTACCATGATCAGTACTCCTTCCTGGTGGAATGGTACTCATAATAACCCTGCCTACTGACAGTTTCTGGCAGCAGCGTTAGTTCTCGACCGGAACGTCCTGCGTCTCACGCCACTCCTTGAGCAGTACCGTGCGGCGGCGCGGATAACGCACCTCATGCAACGCCATGTCGATAATGCGGTCGGTGCGGAAATGGCGGAAATCCTGGCGCAGTTCGCACCAGGCCATGAGGACACGCACATGCTCGAAATAACCGAGCGCAAAAGGCCAGACGCGACGGCGCGAGATTCGGCCCTGCTCGTCGCCATAATGCAGTTCGAGGATGCGCTCCAGACGGATCGCCTTGCGGATGGCCGAAACATCGGCCTTGTCCTCGTCCCGGCGTTTGGGGCCGACGAAAAGGGCTGCCGAATCGATCATCTCCCGCATATCGGCCGGCAGCACGGCGGCAATCTTGGCCAGCGCGTCGGCGCCGGCGCCGGCAAGGCGCGGCTCGGCGGCGCGAGCCACCCAGCGCGAGCCAAGCACCAATGCCTCCAGCTCTTCTTCTGAAAACATCATCGGCGGCAGCATGAACCCCGGCTTCAGCACATAACCGATGCCGGCTTCGCCTTCGATCATCGCGCCCTGCGCCTGCAGGCTGGCAATATCGCGATACAGCGTGCGCAGGCTGACGCCGGTCTCCTCAGCCAGCACCGTGCCGGTCACCGGCCGGCGGTAACGCCGGAGCGTCTGCAGCAGCGTCAGCAGCCGTTCCGAGCGGGCGACCGGCATGACGCTAGCGCTTCCACTCCACCCAGTCGCGCATCAGGCGGTGGGCGATCGCCCCTTTCGGCGGCGAGGCCTTGCCTGTCGCGCTCGGGCGTTCCAGCATCTCGATCGTTTCCTCGCGGGTGAACCAGCGGCAATCCTCGAGTTCCGTCTCGTCGCGGTTGATTTCGGTGGATTTCGCCTCGGCGTAACAGCCGATCATCAGGGAATGCGGCATCGGCCAGGGCTGCGAGGCGTGGTAGCGGATGCGGCCGGTGCGGATGCCGGATTCTTCCAGCGTTTCGCGACGCACGGCATTCTCGATGGTCTCGCCGGGTTCGACGAAGCCGGCAAGGCAGGAATACATGCCGGGCGCGAAATGCGGGCTGCGGCCGAGCAGGCAGAGGTCGCGTTTCTCGTCGATCGTCAGCATGATGACGACGGGATCGGTGCGGGGAAAGATCATGTGTTGGCAGGCGGCGCAGACACGCTTGTAGCCGCCGATGTGGATCTCCATCGCCGAGCCGCAGCGGCCGCAGAAGCGGTTGTCGCCATTCCAGCGGATGAGGCTGGCGGCCTGGGCGAATTCGCCGAGCAACACCTCGTCGATCAGCATTTCGCGAAACAGCGTGCGACCATCGGCGGGCTTGTATTGGCTGGTGAGGTCGTCGACGCCGATGCCGACGGGAACGGCAAGGCGCGGCTCGCCTGATTTACGATAACCGAGAAGCACCGTCTCATCCCAATCCGGCTGCAATTCCTGGAGCTCATAGCGGGCAAAGAGCGGATCAAGCACCTGGCCGTCATGCTTCAGCACCAGCTTATCCCCGGCGAAGGCGAAGATATGGGTGCCGTCCTTGGCCAGCGCCTTTTCGACGGACTGTTCGTCGCGATGCTCGGAATCGCGATTGAGGTCATTGGCGGCAAAGGCCGTGAGATTGCTGGGTTCCGGATGCGGCACATCCGAATCGAAAAGCGAATGACTCATGATGAAAGGGCTTCCCGCAGCTTCACTGTGAATTCATCTCTCTTTCCGTCTTCGTAGGGTTCCGCGCGCCCGAAGCCCCAGACGGGACCCGGCCAGTTGGCATCGCCTACGAAGCGGGCAATGACATGAACATGAAGCTGGCGGACGATATTGCCAAGAGCCCCGACATTGATTTTTGTCGCGCCGGTGATCTCCTTCAGGGCTTTGGAGACCAGTTCCGTCTCGAAGGCGAGCAGCACCTGGTCGAGCGGCGTCAGTTCGAAGATTTCGGTGATATCGGCCCGGCGCGGCACAAGAATGAGCCAGGGCCAGCGGGCATCCCTCGACAATCTCAGATCGCAGAGACCGGTAACCATGATGCTGACGCTATCGTTTTCCAGCCGGGGGTCGAGCACGAAACCGTTCAAAGGGCATTCTCCTCATGTTTTCCAACGACTAGCAGTTTTTTTGCATGTTGGCTTGCTTTTGATGACGATATTGCCGATATGTGCATCCGGGAGGTTGGTGGTGGACGAGCCACTCGCCAACCGGGTCAGGTCCGGAAGGAAGCAGCCCTAACGAGCCCGGCACGGGTCATCGTGCCAGCCTCCCACCTTCTCTCCACGAAGTGCCCGACGATCCGGGCGACAAGCAGGGCGATGAGCGACACCGAGCGACAATCAAAAGATGCCGCCTCGACGGGCACCGGGTACCGGGTGCTGGCTCGCAAATACCGCCCCAAGGATTTCACGGACCTGATGGTCGGCCAGGAGCCGATGGTCCGCACCCTCACCAATGCCTTCGAAACCGGCCGCATCGCCCAGGCTTACATGCTGACCGGCGTGCGCGGCGTCGGCAAGACGACGACGGCGCGCATCCTGGCGCGGGCGCTGAACTACAAGACAGCCGACATCGACAAGCCGACGATCGATCTGCGCGTGCCCGGCGAACACTGCCAGGCAATCATGGAAGGCCGGCATGTCGACGTGATCGAGATGGATGCCGCCTCCCATACCGGTATCGACGATATAAGAGAGATAATCGAGCAGGTGCGCTACCGACCGGTTTCGGCGCGCTACAAGGTCTATATCATCGACGAAGTGCACATGCTGTCGACGCAGGCCTTCAACGGCCTGTTGAAGACGCTCGAAGAGCCGCCGGAGCATGTGAAATTCATCTTCGCCACCACCGAGATCCGCAAGGTGCCGATCACCGTGCTGTCGCGCTGCCAGCGCTTCGACCTGCGCCGCATCAGCGCCTCCGATCTTGTCGGGCTGTTTTCAACTATCGCCGCCAAGGAAGGCATCGAGGCGGAAGCGGACGCGCTGGCGATGATTGCGCGTGCTGCCGAAGGCTCAGCGCGCGACGGCCTGTCGCTGCTTGACCAGGCGATCGCCCATGGCGCCGGCGCCGTGCAGGCGGAAGCCGTGCGCGGCATGCTCGGACTTGCCGACCGTGCCCGGATCGTCGATCTCTTCCAGCACGTCATCAAAGGCGACGTGGCCGCCGCACTCGGCGAGTTCCAGAGCCAGTACGAGGCCGGCGCCAATCCGGTGGTGGTGCTGACCGACCTTGCCGATTTCACCCATCTGGTGACGCGGCTGAAATATGTGCCGGATGCGGCAAACGACCCGTCGCTCAGCGAGATCGAACGCACCAAGGCGGCGGAATTCGCCAAGGGTGTTGCGGTGACGACGCTGTCGCGCATCTGGCAGATGCTGCTGAAGGGCATTCCGGAAACGGAAGGCTCGTCGCGGACGGCAGGAGCAGCCGAGATGGTGCTGATCCGACTTGCACATGCCGCACACCTGCCAGCGCCCGAGGATGCGGCGCGGCGGCTTGCCGAATTTTCCGGCGACAATGCCGGTCCGCGGCCCTCCCCTTCGCCTTCCGGCAACGGCGGCGGCAGCGGAACGCGGGTCCCCTATCAGAGCAGTGTCGCGGCGCGCGCACCCGAGCCGACACCACGGCCACTACCCTCAGGGCCGACGGCGATGCTGCGCGCCGTGCCCAATCCCGAACCGCAGAATATCGGCCGTACCGAGGCAAAGCCTGCAGAGGCTCCGAAGCCGCTCGTGCGTGTCAATTCGATCGGCGACATCGTCGACCTCGCGGGCGAGAAGCGCGATGTCAAATTGAAAGCACTGGTGCGCAACTTCGTGCGGCCGGTGCGGCTCGAGCCGGGCCGGCTGGACGTGAACCTCACCGAGGGCGCCCCGAACACGCTGCTTAACGAACTCGCCGTCAAGCTCAAGGAATGGACCGGAATCCACTGGATCGTCAGCACCAGCCGCGAAGAGGGCGGGCCGACGATGGTGGAGGCGGAAGCCAAGGCACAGGAACAGCGCGTCAGCGATGCGCGTCAAGATCCCGATGTCGCGGCGATCCTGGCGCATTTTCCGGGCGCCAAGATCATCGACGTGCGCGTGCGGGCGCCCGAACCGGACGAGGAAGGCGAGGCGACGCCGCCGGCTGCCGCCGAATCCGAGGAAGGTGACATCCTGCCCGGCGACGACATAGAATTCTAAAAGTTCAACAAGGAGCGAGACGATGCGCGACATCATGGGCATGATGGGCAAAGTCAAGGAAATGCAGGCCAAGATGGAGCAGATGCAGGCGGAGATCGCCGAGCTCACGGCCGAAGGCAAGGCGGGCGGCGGCCTCGTCGCCGTCGTCATGTCAGGCAAGGGCGAGCTGAAGAGCCTGAAGATCGACCCGTCGCTGTTCAAGGAAGACGATGTCGAGATCCTTGAGGACCTGATCGTCGCCGCTCACAAGGACGCCAAGGACAAGGCCGAGGCGCTCGCCGCCGAAAAGACCAAGGCTCTGACCGCCGGCCTTCCGATCCCGCCGGGCTTCAAGCTGCCGTTCTGAGACGGGCGCACCTATTCAAGGCCCAAAGTCCGATCTAGCGCGCTTCGTCGCTCTCGGATTCCAACATAGCCCGCAGTTTGTAGTGAATTGGGGCGGCGAGATATCGCGCCCGATCTGCCGCCCGAAGCCGTCGACCGAAAGTCTCCATCAGCTCCGGCATGGTGATCTTGGCTCCGTGAAAGGGCGTGCATTCCACCGACATTCCGGCCTTGGCCACGCCGCTCCGGATGACACGGCAATAGATGCCGGGACGGGCGGCGGCGGTATAACGTTTGACGAATTTCGGATCGGCCATCCTGGCGGCAAACGTGGCGCAGGGGATGCGGCACGCGGTGACTTCGAGGACGAGAGCGCCGATCACGAAGCGGTCACCGACGGCGACATCGCGATTGTCGAGATCCGAGATCACCATGTTTTCGCCGAAAGTGCCGGGCTCGTATGGCCGACCGAGCTCGCTGCTCCACCAGTCGAGCGTCAGCGATCCCTCGACATAAACAGCCTGATCGACACCGCCATGGTGTTTGCGGTTGCAGATGGCATCGCCGACCAGACCTTCGGCATCGATCATCACCGCACCGTTGACGGCATGTTTGAAGATGCCGGTCTTGTAGCTCTTGCCCGGCAGTCTTTCCGGATTGCCGGTGCACAGCGCCAGGATTTTCATGGGATGGCCAATCCTTCCGCGATTCCGTTTCCGTTCCATATCAGTTAAGAACGGCGCATGGCAAAACGAGTCACCGGCCCCGAAATCGAAAAACTCATCCAGCTTCTGGCGAAGGTGCCGGGCCTCGGGCCGCGCTCGGCGCGCCGGGCGGCACTGCATCTGATCAAGAAGAAGGACCAGTTGCTCGGCCCGCTGTCGAATGCGATGGGCGAGGCCTATGACAAGGTGAAGATTTGCTCGCGCTGCGGCAACGTCGATACGGTCGATCCCTGCACCGTCTGCACCGACACGCAGCGCGATCAATCCGTCATCATCGTCGTCGAGGACGTATCGGATCTCTGGGCACTGGAGCGCGCGGGCGCGATGAACGCCGCCTATCACGTCCTCGGCGGCACGCTGTCACCGCTCGACGGGGTCGGGCCCGACGATCTCAACATTCGCGGGCTGATCGACCGGGTCGGCGAAGGCGGTATCCGCGAGCTGATCATCGCCGTCAACGCCACCGTCGAGGGGCAGACGACGGCGCATTATATCACCGACCAGTTGCAGGGGCTGGACGTGAAGATCACCCGGCTGGCGCATGGTGTGCCTGTTGGCGGCGAGCTCGACTACCTCGACGAGGGAACGCTCGCGGCGGCCCTTCGGGCGCGGACAGTGATATGAGGGGTTTGCCTATGCCGAAAGATGTTCCACGGCGGCTATTCGCACTCGCCCTAGCGACCGCCCTCCTCCCCCTCTCCGCCCTCGCAGCCCCTTCGAAAGCCGATGTCGAAGCGCAGTTCGAGACATGGGTACGGAAAGACCTCTGGCCGGAAGCGAAGGCGGGCGGGATTTCCGAGAAGACCTTCCAGGCTGCCTTTTCCGGCATCACGCTGAACTGGAACCTGCCCGATCTTGCCCCGCCCGGCTTCCCGCCGCCGAAGGAGCAGAAGCAGACGCAGGCCGAATTTTCCTCGCCCGGTCCCTATTTCAACGAGGACCGGCTGAAGAAGCTTGCCGCAACGGGGCGCGGCTTTGCGGCGCAATACGGTTCAACGCTGAAACGCATCGAGAAGACCTATGGCGTGCCCGGCTCGATCGTGCTGGCCATCTGGGGCCGGGAGACAGGCTTCGGTGCGGCGAAGATCCCGAACTCGGCAATCGAGGTGTTGGCGACCAAGGCCTTCATGTCGACGCGCAAGGAGATGTTCCGTACCGAGCTGGTGGCCGCACTCCATATTCTCGATGGCGGTGATGTCGCACCGGCCGATTTCAAGGGGTCGTGGGCGGGCGCACTCGGCCAGCCGCAATTCATGCCGACCAGCTATCTGAAATATGCCGTGGATTTCGATGGCGACGGCCATCGCAACATCTGGACCTCGGTGCCCGATACGCTCGCCTCGATCGCCAATTTCCTGGTCAAGAAGGGCTGGCAGCGCGACCGCGACTGGGGCTTCGAGGTGTCGATCCCGGAGGCGGTTTCCTGCGCGCAGGAGGGGCCCGATCTGGCAAAGCCGCTGTCGCACTGGGCCTCGCTCGGCATCGACCGCATCTCCGGCAAGGGGTTTCCCTCCAGCGAGATGAAGGCTGAAGGCATGATGCTGGTGCCGGCCGGCCGCGACGGGCCGGAATTCATCGTCACGCCGAATTTCTACATCATCAAGGAATATAATAATTCCGATCTCTACGCGCTCTATATCGGCAATCTCGCCGATCGGATCGCCTATAATGGCGGCGCCTTTGAGGGCAGATGGGGCGATGTCGGCAAGATGTTGCGCTCGGATGTCGCCGCCATGCAGAAGGCGCTGGAACGGCAGGGCTATGATGTCGGCGGTTCCGATGGTCTGCCAGGCTACAAGACGCGGCGTTCGATCGGCCAGTGGCAGGCCAAGAACGGCATGAAGCCGACATGTTTTCCCGAAGCGACGATGAAGGGCAAGCTGAAGTAACCGGCTTCAGAGACTGCGCTTCAGCCCTTCATGGCTGGCCACAAAACCGAGCTTCTCGTAGAAGCGGATTGAATCCGCCCGCGTCTTGTCCGATGTCAGCTGCACGAGGCCGCAGCCACGCTCGACGCATTGGGCGATCGCCCATGCGATGAATTCAGAGCCGAGGCCCGAGCCGCGAAGGTCGCTGGCAACACGCACGCTTTCGATCTGACCGCGCCACATGCCTGTTCTCGAAAGGCCGGGAAGAAAGCTCAGCTGCAGGCAGCCGACGACACGATCGGCCGCGTCGGTTGCGACGGCCAGCAGCTGATTGGCGTCCGCCTCGATCGCCGCGAAGGCCGAGAGATACCGTGCGTCCACGGGATCGGTAACGATCTCCCTGGCGCCGCCGAGATCGTCATCGGCCAGAAGCCGGACGATGGCGGCAAGATCGGATTGGCGGGCGAGCCTGAACCTGTACATGGCCGTTCTCAATGATGCAGATCGATCGGCGCCTTGTGGAAGACGTCGTTATCAGGCGGAATAGCCTGGCGTTCGATCATGCGGTGAACATGCGGCAAACCTTCGCCGCGGTGAAGCGCGCGAAGCCTGTCGATGTTTTCGGCATCGGCCTGCGTGCGCCGCTGGTTGTGTCTTATATATTCGACCCAGGTCGACGTATGGTAGGTCTCCGTCCAGAGCCCGGGATTTTCGAGATCGCGCATCAGCGCCCAATTGCGGGCGCCGTCGCGGATGCGGATGCGGCGGCGCTCACCCATCAGCGTCATGAATTCGGCAAGGTCGGTATCGGCGATCTCGTAGTCGACAAGGATGACGATCGGGCCACTGCGCGGCGTGATGTCGAGGCTCAGGGCCGGCTCGATGAAGCGGTTCAGCGGATCGAGGTTGAGCGAAGCGAAGGCCGGCATGGAAAAACGCAGGCCGATCGCGATGCCGAGCAGCATGACGACCGATGACATCAGCAGCGCATCGGCAACGCCATAACGATCGGCGGCAACGCCCCACAGCCAGCTGCCGCCGGCAATGCCGCCGAAGGTGACGGTCTGGTAGAGCGACAGCGCCCGGCCGACCACCCAGCGCGGCGTCGAAAGCTGGACGATGGTGTTGAACAGCGAAAGTGCGGAGACCCAGCAGGCGCCGGAGACGAGCAGCCCGGCGGAGGTGAGGACGGCACTCGGGCTCACGGCGGCGATGACGGCGCTCAGCGCGAAGCCGGCAAAGGCCATGCGGATGATCGTCTCGCTGGAAAGCACCTGGCGAAGCCTCGCATTCATCACCGCGCCGCCGATCGCGCCGATGCCGAAGGCGCCGAGCATGAAACCATAGGTCAGCGGCCCGCCGGCAACGAGATCGAGGGCAACGACCGGCAGCAGCGCCAGGATCGAGCTGGCGCCGATGCCGAAGAGCAGGCCCCTGACGAGGACCTTTTCGAGATTGGGCGACATCGAGATATAGCGCAGGCCGGAAAAGATGGCGCTGCCGAGCGCCTCCCGCGGCAGGGTCGAGACCGGCGTGGCCGGCCGCCAGCGCAGCAGGGCATAGATCAAGGCGAAGTAACTCACCGTGTTCACCGCAAAGGCCGCGGCCGCGCCGGCAGCGGCGACGATGACGCCGCCGATCGCCGGGCCGACGCTGCGGGTGATGTTGAAGCCCATGCTGTTCAGGGTGACGGCGCCCGGCAGATCGGCGCGCGGCACCATGTCGCCGACCGAGGCCTGCCAGGAGGGATTGTTGAGCGCCGTGCCGCAGCCGATCAGGAAGGTGAAGAAGAGCAGCAACCAGGGTGTGATCCAGCCGAGAAGGGCCGAGGCCGTCAGCAGCGCCGAAACCGTGAGCATCATGCATTGCGCCGTCAGCATGACCCGGCGACGGTCATAATTATCGGCCAGCGCGCCCGATATCAGCGAAAACAGCATGATCGGCAGCGCCGTCGAGGTCTGCACCAGCGCGACCATGTCCTCCGAGGCGGTAATGGTCGTCATCATCCAGGCAGCGCCCACCGCCTGGATCAGGCCGCCGAAATTCGAGGAAAGGCTCGCGAACCAGATGGTGCGGTAGGTATCGTGCCGCAAAGGCGCCAATGTCGAGGAAGTGTAGGCCACGATTTCTCCCGCTTTTGTTATTGCGCCCCAGCGGCAATATATGCGCAAGACCGGCGCTGGCCATAGGCCTGTTCACGCGCGGCAAGCGAATTGGCGGAATCGGTCGCGGACCTTGCAATTTCGGAAAAACCCGACTATATGCCTCTCAAATTCTTGATCGCTTGATGAAGAGTGGGCCGCAAGGACCCGCTCTTTTTTATTAGCGCGATCGCCCGAACAGCTTGAAATTGCGAGGAGCGCACCGCTTGTCGGACATGACAAACGCAGACAACGAACTTGAGCCGCGGCTGATTACCGAAACCGGGCTCGACCAGCGTCTTGCCGATATCATCGAACCCGTCCTCGTCGGCCTGGGCTTCCGGCTTATCCGCGTCCGCATGCTGAACCAGAACGGCGCGACGATGCAGGTCATGGCCGAACGCAACGACGGCACGATGACGGTTCAGGACTGCGAAGAAATCTCGATGGCGATTTCTCCCGTCCTCGATGTGGAAGATCCGATCGATAAAGAGTATCATCTCGAGGTGTCTTCGCCCGGCATCGATCGTCCGATGGTGCGGAAATCCGATTTCGTCCGCTGGCAGGGCCACCTTGTGAAATGCGAGACGTCGATCTTGATCGACAATCGCAAGCGCTTCCGCGGCAAGATCGTCGAAGCAGGCGCAGATGGTTTCACGCTCGAGCGTGACCAGGTCGCCTATGGGGAAGAGCAGAAGGTCACCATTCCCTTTACGGCGCTCAGCGATGCGAAGCTCATTCTGACCGACGACCTGATCCGCGATGCGTTGCGCGCCGACAAGCTGGCAAAAGCACAGGCCGCCAACCAGAACGAAGCGGACGACCAAGAATAACCGATCAACAGACCGCTCCAGGGACGGGAACCCTGGAGTAAAGACGGAGAAACAAGACAATGGCAGTCAGTGCGAACCGGCTCGAACTTCTGCAGATCGCAGATGCAGTGGCGCGCGAAAAGGTCATCGACCGCGAGATCGTGCTGGCCGCAATGGCCGACGCTATCCAGAAGGCGGCACGCTCCCGTTACGGCACCGAGTCCAACATCCGGGCCGACATCAATCCGAAGACCGGCGAAATCCGCCTGCAGCGCCTGCTCGAAGTCGTCGACAAGGCCGAGGATTATTCGACGCAGATCCCGCTGGAGCTGGCCCGCGACCGCAATCCGGACGCCGCACTCGGCGACTTCATCGCCGACCCGCTGCCGCCGATGGATTTCGGCCGCATTGCCGCCCAGTCCGCCAAGCAGGTGATCGTGCAGAAGGTGCGTGAAGCCGAGCGCGACCGCCAGTTCGACGAATTCAAGGATCGCGTCGGCGAAATCGTAAACGGTACCGTCAAGCGCGTCGAATATGGCAACGTCATCGTCGATCTCGGCCGCGGCGAAGGTATCATCCGCCGCGACGAAATGATCCCGCGCGAAAACGTGCGCTATGGCGATCGCGTCCGTGCCTATGTCTATGATGTCCGTCGCGAGCAGCGCGGCCCGCAGATCTTCCTGTCGCGCACGCATCCGCAGTTCATGGTGAAGCTGTTCACCATGGAAGTGCCAGAAATCTACGACGGTATCATCCAGGTGAAGTCGGTCGCCCGCGATCCGGGTTCGCGCGCCAAGATCGCGGTGATCTCGAACGACAGCTCGATCGATCCGGTCGGCGCCTGCGTCGGTATGCGCGGTTCGCGCGTCCAGGCCGTCGTCGGCGAGCTCCAGGGCGAGAAGATCGATATCATTCCGTGGAGCCAGGACCCGGCGACCTTCGTCGTCAACGCCCTGCAGCCGGCCGAAGTCGCCAAGGTCGTTCTCGACGAGGATGCCGAGCGCATCGAAGTCGTCGTTCCCGACGAGCAGCTGTCGCTTGCGATCGGCCGCCGCGGCCAGAACGTCCGGCTGGCCTCGCAGCTGACCGGCTGGGACATCGACATCATGACGGAGGCCGAGGAATCGGAACGCCGCCAGAAGGAATTCAACGAGCGCACCAACCTGTTCATGGATTCGCTCGACGTCGACGAGATGGTCGGCCAGGTTCTGGCCTCCGAAGGTTTTGCCGCGGTTGAAGAACTGGCCTATGTCGATCTCGACGAAATCTCCTCGATCGACGGTTTCGACGAGGAGACGGCGCAGGAAATCCAGCAGCGCGCCCGCGAATTCCTCGAGCGTCTCGAAGCCGAGATGGACGAGAAGCGCAAGGCGCTCGGCGTCCAGGACGAGCTGCGTGAAATCGACGGCATGACCGCCCAGATGATGGTGGCGCTCGGCGAAGACGGCATCAAGACGATCGAAGACTTTGCCGGTTGTGCGGCCGACGATCTCGTCGGCTGGACGGAGCGCAAGAACGGCGAAACGAAGAAGTTCGAGGGTCTGTTCTCGAAATTCGACGTCTCGCGCGTCGAGGCGGAACAGATGATCGTCCAGGCCCGCCTCTCGGCCGGCTGGATTACCGAAGAGGACCTGGCGAAGGGGACCGAAGAAGAGGTCACCGAAGCCGAACAAGAAGCATGATGACCGTGCATGAGCCGGACGCTCTCCCTGATGAGGACGACGATCTTGCAGGTTATGACGTGAACGGACGCATGTGCATCGTGACGCGCGAAAGCGGATCGCCGGAAGAGTTGATCCGCTTCGTTGCCGCTCCCGATGGAACTATTGTCGCCGACCTGAAGCGCGAGCTTCCGGGACGCGGATGCTGGGTGAAGATCGACCGGTCGCTGGTCGACCGGGCGGTGGCGAAGAAGCTCTTCGCCCGCGCACTGAAAATGGATGTGAAGGCGGCGGACGATCTCGGCGCGAGCGTCGATCGGCTGCTCGCGGCGCAATTGATGCAGATGATGAACATGGCGCGGAAAGCCGGCCAGTTCGTCAGCGGGTCCGCGAAAGTGGATGCCGCGGTCAGAAGCGGAGCAGCCCTTGCGGTGTTCCACTCGACTGACGCAGCGGACGACGGCGTCCGGAAAATCGACCAGGCCCGCAAGGCCTGGCACCTCGGAATGGAGACCGAGGAGGAGATACCTTCCTTCCGTCTCTTCTCGGAGAGCGAAATGGAAGGCCTGATGGGCCAGAATGCTTTTATCCATGCCGCAGTGCTTGCAGGGCAGGCGGGTGAGGGTGTAGTGAAGCGCGCAAAGATGCTCGAACAGTACCGTATTGGCGGTCAGTCCCGGGCAGCGGGCGGCGCTGGCCGGCAAAAACAATGAGGTGGTCACCGGCATCGGCCGGTCCCATTCTCATTGATCGACAGTATTGAACGACAGGGTCTGATCTAGTCATCGCTCCCTGTCCGAAGGAACGGGAACGAATGACCGATAGTAACGACGACAAGACAATCAGCGTGACGGGCAAAAAGACGCTTACCCTGAAACCATCGGGGATGAGCCAGGGCACCGTTCGCCAGGATATGGGTCGAGGTCGCACCAAAGCGGTCGTCGTCGAGACCCGTAAGCGGCGCCCGATGCGCCCGGAAGACGAAAAGCCGATCACACCTGTCGCTCCCGCGCCCGTCCGCGCAGCCGAACCGGCGCCTGCACCCGTGCAGGCACGCCCGCAGCAGCCGACGCCGGCACCGCGGGTTCAGCAGGGCAACAACAGCCAGACCAATCAGCGTCCGCAGCAGCCCTATCAGCAGCCGCGCTCGAACGATCGTCCGCGTCCGGTGGTGCTGAACCATCTGTCTCCGGAAGAGATGGACGCCCGCCGCCGCGCATTGGCCGAATCCCAGGCGCGCGACGCCCAGGACGCCATTCGCCGCGCCGAGGAAGAAAAGCGCCGTGCGGCCGAAGAGGTTGTCCGCAAGGCGGCCGAAGCGGAAGAAGCAGCCCGCAGGGCCGCCGAAGAAGCTGTCCGACAGGCAGAAGCGCCCGCTGCTGCCGAACCGGCAGCCGCCGCGGCCGCACCGGCTCCTGCTGTGGCCGAAGCTCGCTCCAACGCTCCGCGGCCGGCATCATCGGCGCCTGCTGCGCGCCGGCCCGATGCCGCAACACCCGCTGACGCCCGTCCGGCGCCGGGCGCCGCCGCACCGGCCGGTGTCCGTGGCCGTCGCAACGACACCGAGGATGACGATCGCGGCGCTGCGCGCGGCGGTCCGGCCCGTGGCCGTGTCGTTCGCCCGGAACCGGCAAAGCCGGTCACGACGCGTCCGAAGACGGAAGAAGAGCGCCGCCGCGGCAAGCTGACGATCACCACCGCTGATGCAGATGGCGACGACAATGCTCGTGGCCGTTCGCTTTCGGCGATGCGCCGCCGGCAGGAGAAGTTCCGCCGCAGCCAGATGCAGGAAACCCGCGAGAAGATCTCCCGCGAAGTCGTTCTGCCTGAGACCATCACCATTCAGGAGCTGTCGCAGCGCATGTCCGAACGCGCCGTCGACGTCATCAAGTACCTGATGAAGGAAGGCCAGATGATGAAGCCGGGCGACGTCATCGACGCCGATCTTGCCGAACTCATCGCCGGCGAATTCGGCCATACGGTCAGGCGCGTATCGGAATCCGACGTCGAACTCGGCATCTTCAACGTGTCCGACGAAGATGGCGAACTGGTTTCGCGCCCACCCGTCGTTACCATCATGGGTCACGTCGACCACGGCAAGACCTCGCTGCTCGACGCCATCCGCCATGCCAACGTGGTTGCTGGTGAAGCCGGTGGCATCACGCAGCATATCGGCGCCTATCAGGTGGAGCAGAACGGCCAGAAGATCACCTTCATCGACACCCCCGGCCACGCCGCCTTCACGGCTATGCGTGCCCGCGGCGCCCAGGCGACCGACATCGCGATCCTGGTCGTCGCAGCCGACGACAGCGTAATGCCGCAGACGATCGAATCGATCAACCACGCCAAGGCGGCCGGTGTTCCGATCATCGTTGCGATCAACAAGGTCGACAAGCACGAAGCGGATCCGCAGAAGGTCCGCAACCAGCTGCTGCAGCACGAAGTCTTCGTGGAATCCATGGGCGGTGAAGTGCTCGACGTCGAAGTTTCGGCCAAGACCGGCAAGAACCTCGACAAGCTGCTCGAGGCGATCCTGCTGCAGGCGGAAATTCTCGACCTCAAGGCCAATCCGAACCGGACGGCGGAAGGCACTGTCATCGAAGCCCAGCTCGACCGCGGCCGCGGTGCGGTCGCGACCGTGCTCGTCCAGAAGGGTACGCTGCGTCCCGGCCAGATCATCGTCGCCGGCGACGTCTGGGGCCGCGTGCGCGCGCTCGTCACCGACAAGGGCGACCATGTGAAGGAAGCCGGTCCGGCAATGCCGGTCGAAGTGCTCGGCCTGTCCGGCACGCCGCAGGCGGGCGACAAGTTCGCCGTCGTCGAAAGCGAAAGCCGCGCCCGCGAGATCTCGGAATACCGTCAGCGTCTGGCCCGCGACAAGGCGGCTGCCCGCCAGTCGGGACAGCGCGGTTCGCTGGAACAGATGATGATGCAGCGCCAGAGCGCCGGCATCAAGGAGTTCCCGCTTGTCATCAAGGGTGACGTGCAGGGCTCGATCGAAGCGATTGCCGGCGCGCTGGAGAAGCTCGGCACCGACGAGGTCCGCGCCCGCATCGTCCATTCTGGCGCCGGCGGCATCACCGAGTCGGACATCTCGCTCGCCGAAGCCTCGAACGCGGCCATCATCGGCTTCAACGTTCGTGCAAATACGCAGGCACGCCAGTTCGCCGAACGCGAAGGCATCGAAATCCGCTACTACAACATCATCTACGACCTCGTGGATGACGTGAAGGCAGCGATGTCGGGCCTGCTGTCTCCGGAACGCCGCGAAACCTTCATCGGCAACGCCGAGATCCTCGAGGTGTTCAACATCACCAAGGTCGGCAAGGTCGCAGGCTGCCGTGTCGTCGAAGGCAAGGTCGAACGCGGTGCGGGCGTCCGCCTCATCCGCAACGACGTCGTCGTTCACGAAGGCAAGCTCAAGACCCTCAAGCGCTTCAAGGACGAAGTCTCCGAAGTGCCGATGGGTCAGGAATGCGGCATGGCCTTCGAAAATTACGAAGACATGCGCGCCGGCGACGTCATCGAGTGCTTCCGCGTGGAACACATCACGCGCACGCTCTAAACCGCTGCGCACGATATATCAGCCCGAACGCCATTCGCCAGCCGGCGGATGGCGTTCGGGCATCTGCCGACTTGACCTTTTGGAACAAAAGAGTCATGGACGCTCTCCTTTGACGGGTTCGATTCCCAGCCGCATCGGCAAATAGAGATAACAATGACCAGACCAACTTCCTCCGCGCCTTCGCAGCGCATGCTGCGCGTTGGCGAACAGGTTCGCGCCGCTATCACCCAGGTGCTTCAACGCGGCGAAGTGCGCGACGACGTCATCGAGGCGACCGTGATCTCGATCTCGGAAGTGCGCATGTCGCCGGATCTCAAGATCGCCACCGCCTATGTGACGCCGCTCGGCGTTTCCGACCATAGCGTGGTCATCGGGGCGTTGAACCGTCATGCGAAGTTCATCCGCGGCCGGCTCGGGCCGCAGCTTCGGCAGATGAAATACATGCCGGAGGTGCGCTTCCGCGACGATACCAGCTTCGACAATTACAAGAAGATCGACGAGCTGCTGCGTTCGCCCGAGGTCCAACGCGACCTCGACGGCGATAATGACGAACAATAAACAGAAGAGACGCATGTCCAAACCACGCAAACCCAAGGGCCGGCCGATTTCCGGCTGGCTGATCCTCGACAAGCCGGTGGATTTCGGCTCGACGGAAGCCGTTTCCAAGATCAAGTGGCTCTACAAGGCACAGAAGGCCGGCCATGCCGGAACGCTCGATCCGCTCGCCTCCGGCATGCTGCCGATCGCGCTCGGCGATGCGACGAAGACCGTTCCCTATGTGATGGACGGCCGCAAGATCTACGAATTCACAGTGAGCTGGGGCGAAGAGCGCGCGACGGACGATCTCGAGGGCGAGGTGACCGAAAGCTCGGACAAGCGCCCGACCGAACAGCAGATCCGCGATATCCTGCCTGGATATATCGGCACCATCAACCAGGTGCCGCCGCAGTTTTCCGCTATCAAGATAGCGGGCGAACGCGCCTATGATCTGGCGCGCGAAGGCGAAGCCGTCGAAATCCCGTCGCGCGAGGTCGATATCTTCCGACTGACATTGCTCGCCTGCCCGGATGCCGATCACGCGCATTTCGAAGTGGAATGCGGCAAGGGCACCTATGTCAGAGCGCTCGCGCGCGATTTCGGCCGCGAGCTCGGCTGCTTCGGCCATGTGTCGGGGCTGCGGCGCACCTTCGTCGCGCCCTTTGCGGAAGAGGCCATGGTGCCGCTTGCCGATCTCGTGGCACTGGAGGCGATCGAGGATATGGACGAGCGGCTTGCGGCCCTCGACGCGCTGCTGATCGACACCTGCGAAGCGCTCTCGGCCCTGCCCCATCTCGTCATCAATGACGACCAGGCACACCGGCTGAAGATGGGTAACCCGATCCTGGTGCGTGGCCGCGATGCGCCGGTTGCCGAAAGCGAAGCTTATGCGACGGCCCGCGGCAAGCTGATCGCAATCGGCGAAATCGGCCAGGGCGAGTTTCGCCCGAAGCGCGTCTTCGGCTGATCGGCTATCCCAATGCATGTCGCCCAAAAGTGCGCAGCGGTTTTGGGGATAACGACATGCATAAATCGAAGGCCTAAAGCGCGTCGCATGAATCCGGATTGACGCGACGCGCTTTAGAGAGGCACAGTTTTACGCCTCTTCCCTTTGCTGCCTGAATGGTTTATAGGCAGCGCCAGCATCGGGTACGCCCGATTGCATTCGCGGCCAAAGCTGGACGACATCCCGGCTTTTGGCGACCTTTATCTCCTCTCTTAGAAAGGATCACCCGATGTCGATCACTGCTGAGCGCAAGGCTGCGCTGATCAAGGAATATGCGACCGTTGAAGGCGATACCGGTTCTCCGGAAGTCCAGGTTGCGATCCTGACCGAACGCATCAACAACCTGACCGAACACTTCAAGGACCACAAGAAGGATAACCATTCCCGCCGTGGCCTGTTGACGATGGTTTCGAGCCGCCGCTCGCTTCTTGATTATCTCAAGAAGAAGGATGAAGGCCGCTATTCCAAGCTGATCGCCAGCCTGGGTATCCGCCGCTAAGATTGTCCGGCGGGCGCTTCCGAGCGTCCGCCGGATCTGTTTCGGGACAAGGCTCCCGATGAAATGTTCCAGCCGCGCCCTATCTAAGCGGTGGAACGACCGGCAGACCCGGATGGGCCGGATCTGCCAAACCAACCGTTGACCTGTCATGGGGCAGGATTGCCGGATGCTTTCGGCCAAGGCTCATCAGTGAGTGCTGGCCCGGTTCCCCAGGGAACCTTCGGGTTGCTGGAAATCCTCGGATTTCCCGAGAGCCCGAGGAATGAAAAGCCTCCCGTTGTCTTGCCCGTGATACGTCACATTGATTGCGGTCGACTGTGCGCTGCGCCTTGATATCGGCGATGGCGCGTGCTCCCGCATTGAAGGACAAGACATGTTTGATACACACACCGTGGAAATCGAGTGGGCCGGCCGCCCGCTGAAGCTTGAAACCGGCAAGATTGCCCGTCAGGCCGACGGCGCGGTTCTCGCCACCTACGGCGAAACCGTCGTTCTTGCCACCGTCGTCTCGGCCAAGGCGCCGAAGCCCGGCCAGGACTTCTTTCCGCTCACCGTCAACTACCAGGAAAAGACCTATGCGGCCGGCAAGATCCCCGGCGGCTATTTCAAGCGCGAAGGCCGTCCGAGCGAGAACGAGACCCTCGTTTCCCGCCTGATCGACCGCCCGATCCGCCCGCTCTTCCCGGAAGGCTACAAGAACGACACGCAGGTCGTCGTCACCGTCATCCAGCACGACCTTGAAAACAATCCGGACATCCTGTCGATGGTCGCCACTTCGGCCGCGCTGACGCTGTCCGGCGTTCCCTTCATGGGCCCGGTCGGTGGTGCACGCGTCGGCTACATCAACGGCGAATACGTTCTCAACCCGCATCTCGACGAGATGGACGAATCGAGCCTCGATCTCGTCGTCGCCGGCACCTATGACGCCGTGCTGATGGTGGAATCCGAAGCCAAGGAACTCAACGAAGACGTCATGCTCGGCGCCGTCATGTTCGGCCACAGGGGCTTCCAGCCGGTTCTCGACGCGATCATCAAGCTCGCCGAAGTTGCTGCCAAGGAGCCGCGCGACTTCCAGCCGGAAGATTACTCCGCTCTCGAAACCGAAATGCTCGGCCTTGCCGAAGGTGAACTTCGCGAAGCGTACAAGATCACCCAGAAGGCCGACCGCTACGCCGCCGTCGATGCCGTCAAGGCGAAGGTGAAGGCACACTTCCTCCCCGAGGAAGGCGAAGCCAGGTACACGGCCGAGGAAGTCGGCGCAATCTTCAAGCATCTGCAGGCGAAAATCGTCCGCTGGAACATCCTCGACACCAAGAGCCGCATCGACGGCCGCGACCTCGAAACCGTGCGTCCGATCGTTTCGGAAGTCGGCCTTCTGCCGCGTACGCATGGTTCGGCGCTGTTTACCCGTGGTGAAACGCAGGCGATCGTGGTTGCCACCCTCGGCACCGGCGAAGACGAGCAGTATGTCGACAGCCTGACGGGCATGTACAAGGAGCGCTTCCTGCTCCATTACAACTTCCCTCCCTACTCTGTTGGCGAGACCGGCCGCATGGGCTCCCCGGGTCGCCGCGAAATCGGCCACGGCAAGCTCGCATGGCGCGCGATCCGTCCGATGCTGCCGACGGCTGAGCAGTTCCCCTACACGCTGCGCGTCGTCTCCGAGATCACCGAGTCGAATGGCTCGTCCTCGATGGCGACCGTCTGCGGCACCTCGCTGGCTCTGATGGACGCAGGCGTTCCGCTGGCCAAGCCGGTTGCCGGTATCGCCATGGGTCTGATCCTGGAAGGCGATCGCTTCGCGGTTCTCTCCGACATTCTCGGTGACGAAGACCACCTCGGCGACATGGACTTCAAGGTCGCCGGTACCGCCGACGGCATCACCTCGCTGCAGATGGACATCAAGATCGCCGGCATCACCGAAGAGATCATGAAGGTTGCCCTCGGCCAGGCCCAGGGCGGTCGCGCCCACATTCTCGGCGAAATGGCCAAGGCCATCACCGAAAGCCGCGGCCAGCTCGGCGAATTCGCTCCGCGCATCGAAGTCATGAACATCCCGGTCGACAAGATCCGTGAAGTCATCGGCTCCGGCGGCAAGGTCATTCGCGAAATCGTCGAAAAGACCGGTGCGAAGATCAACATCGAGGACGACGGCACCGTCAAGATCGCCTCCTCCTCCGGCAAGGAAATCGAAGCGGCCCGCAAGTGGATCCACTCGATCGTTGCCGAACCTGAGATCGGCCAGATCTACGAAGGCACTGTTGTCAAGACCGCCGACTTCGGCGCCTTCGTCAACTTCTTCGGTGCCCGTGACGGCCTCGTCCACATCTCGCAGCTTGCTTCCGAACGCGTCGCCAAGACGCAGGACGTTGTCAAGGAAGGCGATAAGGTCTGGGTCAAGCTGCTCGGTTTCGACGAACGCGGCAAGGTTCGCCTGTCGATGAAGGTCGTCGACCAGGCCACCGGCCAGGAAATTGCGAACGACAAGAAGAAGGAAGAAGCGGCCGAATAAGCCGCATCTCCCAGATTTGATTCCGGGCGCGGGAATCTTCCGCGCCCTTTTTGTATCCGAAGTCGAGACGAGATCCATGAGCCGCGAGACGCTGAAGACCCTGTTCCATCCCTTTGCCAGCGGCACTGTCGAGGCGCCCGGCGAGGGCGAGCGCGTGCTCTTCCTCGGCGCCGAGGCAGGCTTTGCGCTGCCGGACGGCTTTGCCGCCTCGCTCAGCGCCGTCCAGGGCTTCCGGCCGCTCTATCGGCAGCTGCTGGCGCAGCGGATCGAAGCGAAGCCGGAGATCGACGGCGACGACTACGATGCGGCTCTGGTGCTCTGCACGAAGCACAAGGGCGAGAACGAAGCCAACCTCGCCGCGGCGATCGCGCGCACAAGGGTCGGCGCCCTGATCGTCGTCGCCGGTGCGAAGGAAGACGGCATCCAGCCGCTGCGCAAGCGGTTGGAAGGTTTCAATCTCGCCGTCGACCATATGCCGAAATATCACGGTGTCGCCTTCTGGTTCGGCCGCCCTGCCGATGCCGGCGAGATCATCTCGAAGCTGGCAAAGGCGCCGGTGCGCGTCGACGGCCGTTTCCATGCGACCGCCGGCATGTTCTCGCATGACCGGATCGATGCCGGATCGGAACTGCTCGCTTCGCGCCTGCCTGAGGATTTCACCGGCGACGTTGCGGATTTCGGCGCCGGATGGGGCTATCTCTCCGTGGAACTGGCGCGGAGATCGCGTGGACTGACCCGCCTCGACCTCTACGAGGCCGATCACGCGGCTCTGGAGGCGGCCAGGGACAATCTGGCGGAGAACTGCCCGAACGCGCCTGCGCGCTTCTTCTGGCACGATCTGGCGGGCGAACCGGTCAAGGACAAATACGATCTCGTCATCATGAACCCGCCCTTCCACGAAGGTCACGCCGCCGAACCTTCGCTCGGCCAGGCCATGATCAAGACCGCCGCATCCGCCCTGCGCGGCGGCGGCCGCCTGATGCTCGTCGCCAATCGCGGCCTGCCTTACGAGCCGGTTCTGGCAGCGAATTTCAGGGAAAGCGGTGAAACCTGCCGCAACGCCCGCTTCAAGGTGCTGTGGGCGAAGAAATAGGGCTCAAGCGGCTTCGATACCGATCATCCCAACCGATACAACAAAAAGGCCGTGCGCATCATCTGCGCACGGCCTTTGAGTTTCAATCGGGTCGTTGTTTATTCGACGTCCGCCTTGCGCAGCGTTTCCAGCGTCGGCATGGAGGTGACGTTAAACCCTGCGTCGACAAAGTGGATCTCGCCGGTGACGCCGGCGGACAGGTCGGAGAGCAGGTAGAGCGCCGAATTACCGACCTGATCGATGGTCACGGTCTTGCGCAGCGGCGCATTGCGCTGGTTCCAGGAGAGGATCGCGCGCGCATCAGAGATGCCGGCGCCGGCAAGCGTGCGGATCGGGCCGGCGGAAATGGCGTTGACGCGGATGCCGCGCGGACCGTAATCGGCGGCGAGATAGCGCACCGAGGCCTCGAGCGCGGCCTTGGCAACACCCATGACGTTGTAGTTCGGGATGACGCGCGTCGAACCATTATAGGTCAGCGTCAGCATCGCACCGCCATCTTCCATCAACGGAGCGCAGCGCTTGGCGATCTCGGTGAACGAGAAACAGGAAATGACCATGGTGCGGCTGAAATTCTCCCGCGTCGTATCGGCGTAGAGACCCTTCAGCTCGTTCTTGTCGGAGAAACCGATGGCGTGGACGATGAAATCGAGCTTGCCCCAGCGCTCACCGAGCGTGTCGACCACGGCATCGACCGAGGCGATGTCCTCGACGTCGCAGGGCAGCACGAAATCCGAATTGACCTCGGCAGCCAGCGGCTTGACGCGCTTGCCGAGCGCATCGCCCTGATAGGTGAAGGCGAGTTCCGCACCCTGTGCGGCGAGAGCTTTTGAAATCCCCCAGGCGATCGAGTGGTTGTTTGCGACGCCCATGATGAGCCCGCGCTTACCCTGCATGATTCCCGACATGTTGTTATCCGTTATAACGCTGGAAGACCAGCGTGGCGTTGGTGCCGCCGAAGCCGAAGGAGTTGGAGAGGGCAATGTCGATCTTCGCGTCGTCGATCCGTTTGCGCACGATCGGCACGCCTTCGAATTCCGGATCGAGCTCGGCGATATGGGCGCTTTCGCCGATGAAGCCTTGCTGCATCATCAGCAGGGAATAGATCGATTCCTGCACGCCGGCAGCACCCAGCGAATGGCCGGTCAATGACTTGGTCGACTGGATATGCGGAATCCTGGAGCCGAATACCTCGCGGATGGCGCCGATTTCCTTGCTGTCGCCGACCGGCGTCGAGGTGCCGTGGGTATTGATGTAGTCGACGTCGCCTTTGACGGTGGCGAGCGCCTGGCGCATGCAGCGGATAGCCCCCTCGCCCGAGGGGGCAACCATGTCGTAGCCGTCCGAAGTTGCTCCGTAGCCGACGATTTCGGCATAGATCTTTGCACCGCGGGCCTTGGCGCGCTCCAGTTCCTCGAGCACCAGCACACCGGCGCCGCCAGCGATGACGAAACCGTCGCGGTTGACGTCATAGGCGCGCGAGGCGCTGTCCGGCGTGTCGTTATATTTGGAGGACATGGCGCCCATGGCGTCGAAGAGGTTGGACATCGTCCAGTCGAGATCTTCGTGGCCGCCGGCGAACATCACGTCCTGCTTGCCCCACTGGATCATTTCGGCGGCATTGCCGATACAATGCGCCGAGGTCGAGCAGGCCGACGAGATCGAATAATTGACGCCGTGGATCTTGAACCAGGTGGCAAGCGTCGCCGATGCGGTCGAGGACATCGCCTTCGGCACGGCGAAGGGGCCGATGCGCTTCGGGCTGTTGTTCTTCACGGTGATCTCGGCAGCCTCAATCAGGGTGCGGGTAGACGGACCGCCGGAACCCATGATGATGCCGGTGCGCTCGTTGTTGCCGATATCCTTGTCCTCGAGACCGGAATCGGCGATCGCCTGCTTCATGGCGACATGGTTCCAGGCGCCGCCCTGCGACAGGAAACGCATGGCGCGGCGGTCGACCAGTTCGGCAAGTTCCGCCGAACCGAGCTTTGGACTGCCCCATACCTGGCATTTGAACCCATGTTCGGCGAAATCGCTCGAAAAGGAGATACCCGACTTTGCCTGCCGCAAGGATTCGGTGACTTCGGCCGCGTCGTTTCCGATCGAGGACACGACACCCAGACCCGTGACAACTACCCGTCTCATCTGATCAAACCTTTGTTGTTTTCGTCCGTCGCTCGAAATGCGGTTTCAGGCCGTCTTGTCTTTCGATAGACCGACGCGAAGGTCGGCCGCCTGATAAATGGTTTCGCCGTCCGCCTTCAGCCAGCCGTCGGCCGTGCCGAGGACCAGACGGCCGCGCATGACGCGCTTGAAGTCGATGCCATATTCGATCAGCTTCGTATGCGGCCGGACCATGCCCTTGAATTTCACTTCACCTGTCGAAAGCGCCATGCCGCGGCCTTCCTCGCCGAGCCAGCCCAGGAAGAAACCGGTCAGCTGCCACATGCCGTCGAGACCAAGGCAGCCCGGCATGATCGGATTGCCTTCGAAATGGCAGGGAAAATACCAGTCGTCGGGGCGCACGTCATATTCGGCCCTGAGGTAGCCCTTGTCGAAGGCTCCGCCGGTTTCGGAAATGTCGGTGATACGATGAACCATCAGCATGGGCGGCATGGGCAGCTGCGCATTGCCGGGGCCGAACAGCTCGCCATGTGCGCAAGCGATGAGTTCGTCGTACGAGAAGCTGGACTGTCTGGTCGTCATAAAGTTTCTTTTTCCCCCCGCGTGAAGCCGATGGATGTGAACGTGTAGTCCAAGTTCTTCAGAAAATGAAGCACGAGCAAGGCAGCTTCATTCATCGCCCCGGACCAGGCTTGCGCCATTATTTGGTGGTCGCATACAGGAAGGCCAGGGCCGCGACCAGACCTATTTGCGTCAAAAGCCGGTTTTTGCCGCGTTTATCAGGCTCTTGCCCTCATTGAACTATTGAAACGCTCCGGTGCAAAAGTTATACCGCTTGAAGAAACATGATTGCTTTATGCCAGAATAACCGGAGTTGGTCTTGATGACGGGTACGCTCCCGATCGCAATAGAGGTAAGGCTGCGCGGTGCAGGACTGCGCCCTACCCGCCAGCGTGTGGCGCTCGGCGACCTCCTGTTTGCCAAGGGCGACCGGCATTTGACCGTCGAGGAACTGCATGAGGAGGCGGTTGCCGCCGGTGTGCCGGTTTCGCTGGCAACCGTCTACAACACGCTGCACCAGTTCACGGAAGCCGGTCTGATCCGCGTCCTCGCCGTCGAAAGCGCCAAGACCTATTTCGACACCAATGTGTCCGACCATCACCATTTCTTCATCGAAGGCGAGAACGAGGTGCTCGACATTCCCGTCAGCAACCTGACGATCGGCAATCTGCCGGAACCGCCAGAGGGCATGGAGATCGCTCATGTCGACGTGGTGATCCGGCTGCGGGCAAAGCAGGGCTGACGACACCGCCGCTTCACATGACATCGTCGGGATGCCGGCCGGGCTTGTGCTTGTAGGTCGGGAAGGTCCAGCCGAACCACAGGGCTCCGCCGCGCACCGCAAAGGCCGCCACGACGCCGCAGGCAGACGCCAGATAGAGCTGCATTCCGAGCGCATTGGCCGCCGTGAACACACCGGCGCCGATGAGGGCCGCGGTCACGTAGATTTCCGGCCTCAACAGCACCGAAGGCTCGTTTGCCATCAGATCACGCAGGATGCCGCCGAAGGTCGCCGTCAGCGTGCCGGTGACGATCGCGATGGTCGGGGAGCCGGTGGCGGCAAGGCCCTTGGCGGCGCCGATCACGCAATAGGCGGCAAGGCCGATCGCATCCAGCCAGATCAGCAGACGATAGCGCGATTCCAGCAGGTGGGCGGTGAAAAAGACGATGACGCCCATGATGCAGCAGACGAGGATATAGCCTGGGTTCAGCACCCAGAAGACCGGAACGCGGCCGAGCACGATATCACGTACCGTACCCCCGCCCGTTCCCGTCACCATGGCGAAAAACAAAAAACCGATGAGGTCCAATTGCTTGCGTGACGCGGCGAGCGCGCCTGTCGCGGCAAACAGCGCAATGCCGGCATAATCGAGATAGACGAGCAAGGACATGCGAACCCCGAACCGGCAGACGTTCAGAGCATGATGCCGAAAAGTGTGAGCGGTTTTCTCATGACATCATGCTCTAACTCTTGAATTGACAACAGGATTCAGATTTTAGGCCAATTAGGCCTAAAATCATTCTGTTCTCGAGAACAGAACCACGGCGGCAAGGGCGGCGCAAGGCGGGGGCGCCATAAAGCTAGAGTCTTTACGTGATGCATGTCGTTGTCCTAGAACCGCTGCACAGTTTTGGCGACATGCATTGGGCCACAGAGCCTTTATCCAAAGAGGAAAGCCGTGAAAACGCTGGTGCTCGCCGTTCTGAATATCGTCCTGCTGCTTGTCATGCCGGCTGTCGCCTTCGGCCAGCAATCGCTGATTTCCGATCCTGAGATCTACGAGAAGAAACATTTCCAGGAGCAGTGCAAGACGGCCGAATTTGCCGACGGCTTCGTCACCCGGCAGGACATCAACAATGACGGTCTGATCGACGCGGTGGTCAATGAGGGTCAGCTGACCTGCGACGGGCAGAAGGGGCCGCAATGCAATGACGACGGCTGCACTTATAATTTCTACCTGCAGGTTGCCGAAGGCGGTTATTTCATGATCGCGACGGCGCAGATCTATGGCTACGACTTCGTCCAGCGCTTCGGCAATATGGTGCTGGCGATGAAGATGCATCCGCGTTTCTGCGACCGCACGGAGGGCGATCCCTGCATCGTGACGGCCCGCGTCCGCGGCACGAAATTCGTCACCATCTCGAAGAAATAGCTCAGCATATGACCCGAAATCGGAATCGATATTCGGGTCATGCGCAAAGTCAAAGCGATCGAGCGTCCTTGGCGCGTTCTGTTGGACGCGCGGCGCTCTATTGCGGATAAAGTTCCGACGTGCGGCCGGCGAGATAATAGCCGACCAGGCCGTACCATTCGCGGATGGCGGTTGCCAAGTTCTGGGCATTGAGGTTCGGCTGGGTGAAATCCAATCCAAGTCTCACCTGGCCGTCGGTGCGATAATCGGTCGGCCAGGGCACGATATCGATGCCGAGCTTGCGGAAGATGCCGACGGATCGCGGCATATGAAAACCCGAGGTGATCAGCAGGCAATGGGAAAGCCCCTGGCTTGCCAGGAATTCCTTGGTATTGATCGCGTTTTCGAAGGTCGTGCGCGATTGCCTCTCCTCGATCAGGCGATCCTTGCCAACGCCGAAGAGCGGGAAGAACCGCTCGGATGCCGCCGCATCGCCTTCGTAGACGCCCGAGATGGAACCGTCGCCGCCCGATACCAGAATGCGCGACTGCGGAAATTTCTGCGCGAGCCGCAGAGCTTCGACGAAGCGGTCGGCTCCGCCATTGAATTCTATGCCGTGGCGCGCCGTGTTCACCTCGTTTTCGAAAGCGCCGCCGAGCACGATCATGCATTGCAGGTTGTCGGGATCGGCGGCCGGCTTTGCGAAGCGCTGCTCGAGACCCTGCATCACGAGGTTGCCAGCCGTGGTGTAGAGCGTAACGAAAAGGATGAGGGCCGAACCAGCTGCGCTGAGGATACTTAAGGTGCGCCAGCGCAGAAGGCCGGCAATGAGGGTCAAGAAGACGAGGAAGAATGCCAGCGACAGCGGCTGAGCGAAAATCCAGACAAGCTTCGAAATCAGGAACAAGACCCACTCCTTGAGGATTGGCGGCGGTCCCTTCTATCCGATTCGACGGTAACAGGAATGCGACGGTCTATTTCGCGCGCCGCGCGGCCGATCCGTGCGGCGGGATCTTCTGATTGAAGCGGCGCTGGAGCGGCCGCGGGATGAGCATGGCGACAAGCGCCAGCGCCATGGCAAAGAGGGAGACCAGCCACAGCGCATGCGCGCCGGTCAGCCGCGTCAGGACGGCGCCGACAATTGCACCAAGCACCATGCCGCCCCAAGGTACGATCTGGATCGTCCATTCGACACGACGATCACCGATGATCCAGCGGCCGATCCCGCGGCCGAAGCGCGACAGGGCACCGGTTACATAGGTCAGGCCGATCGGCAGACCCTCGATGTGCTCAACGGCGGCGTTCACCATGCCCATGGAAAAAACGATCAGGTAGAACCGGGCGAAGAGCATGTTTTGCACCGTCATCATCGAGGCGAGCGCCAGGACGAGGCCGACGCAGCCAAGCACCACGAAGATGCGGCGTTGCGAAAGATGAGAGATGACGATGCCTGCCGCATTGCCGAGCACGAAGACGATGATGGCAGAGACCAGGACTGCCGCGTGATAAAGATTGCCCTCACTCAAGGCGAGTGCGGCCCGCGTCGTATTGCCGGTCATGAAGGAAACGAAATCGCCGGTGAGCAGAAGACCGGTTGCATCAGTCATACCGGCGAGAAACGAAATCGAGCCGACGAGGGCGAGCCCGGTCAGGGTTCGTCTGGTCCGGATGATGCGGCGGCGTCTTGCTCTGGTCATTGGCTGAGGTCCTGGAGCCGAATCGCTGAGATTGCGGCAACAAGGATAATTCCTTTCGTTGAGGAATTGGCAAAGACGATCGGAAGGAGGTGAGGCGGACTTGAACGGCAAGACAATTTCGGCCATAGAGACGGCGTTGCTTCAGATCGAAGCTCCGTAAGCGTTTACGTCAATCAACGCGCAACCCGCCGGTCGGCGCTGCGCAATTGTCTGATCGGCACCTTACGGAGATCGAAATGCTCAAAGGCAAACTCCCTAAACGTTACAATACGATCATCATGCCGTTCATCCTCTCGCTGCTGATGACATCAGTCGTCTCGGCGATCAGTATCGTGAGAGCCCAAGGCCTGACCGCGCCTGCCCTTGCTATGTGGCCCTCCGCATGGGCGCTCTCCTGGGCGATCGCCTTTCCTGTCCTGCTACTGGTGCTGCCGGTGGTCAAGCGGCTGACGGCTGTGATCGTTGAGGCGTGAGGAGCGCGAGGCGCCGGCGGGCTGCGCAAGCGGCCTGCCGGAAGCGTTCCGCCGCGCACGCGTAGCTCCCACCCTGCAGGACCTTGCCATTCGTTCAGCAAGCCGTCTCTTTTGATGTGTATCAAGGCATGCTTTTCGAGCAGGGATAAGGTCCGGCAACTTGCCCAGGCAGTCCAACAACATTCCTGCGGCAGGTTTTCCAAAGAGATCAATCGGTCCGGAGATAGGGTGATGCCATTAAAACTGATCAGTGGAATGATGAAGTCGTCCGGCGAGGAAGCGTTGCTTGCGATGGATGCGGGCGGCGCAAATCAGATGGTCGTCATTGACAGGGGAGCTCTTCAGGAGGTCGCAGAACCACGACGCTGCGACGAAAGCCGGCTTCAGGAAAATATCGATTTGTTCAGCCGGATTGCGTCGGCGAAATATGACTGCGGCGACGTCGAACCGGATGGGCGCATCCGAATTGGCGCGGACGATCTGCTTGCATGGCGGCAGAGTGCGCATGTCAAAAGCAAGCCGGCAAGCATAGCTTGATCGGTCCATAGCTTGCGCCGGCAAGCCTGTCGATCAACACCGTCGTCACGCAGAAGGGCGCCCTCTTTGACGTACGTCAATTCATAATTCCAGGGCAGTGCGAGAGTGTGGCGAATATCAGCTCTCGCCTCTTTCCGTTTGGAGATCAGCATGAAGCAACACCTCTTTCTTCCGCTCCTCACCTATCCGGATGCGACTTCGGAATTCATGATCGCCAACGCCGTCGCACTTGCGCACCACATGCAGGCGACGCTGACCGTCTGTGCGGTGGAGATTACCGTTCCCGACGTGTCCAATGCCCTGTCGTCGCTGATCATCGATGCGGCGAAGATGGCGCGGGATGCCGGGGCGCTCAGCCGCAAGCGTGCCTCGGCGCTGACCCGGATGGCGGTCGATGCGGCAAAAGGCGCTTCCGTGGATGTGCGCACGCGCGAGATCAAGACTGCGGAGCCTTTCGTCGTCGAGGTCCTTTCGGAAGCATCGCGCGCCTACGATCTCGTGCTTCTGGAATCGGCCGGGATCTCCCGTCCGATCGTCGAGGCGGTGCTGTTTGCGTCAGGTCGGCCGCTCATCCTATATCCGTCTGCACCTTTCGGCGGCCGGATGGATCACGTCGCCATCGCCTGGGATGGCAGCCGGGCTGCCGCACGGGCGGCACATGATGCCTCGTTTTTCCTGGAACGGGCTTCCAAGGTCTGCCTGCTTTCCGTCATCGACGAGAAGCCGGTGGAATTCGAGACCGGCGATTATCTGGTGGAGAATCTGCTGAAGAGCGGTGTCGTCGCGGAGGCGACACGCGTGCGTGCGCGCGGCGAACCAGTCGGAGAGGTGCTGCAGACCAAAGCCTTCGAATTGCGGGCAGACCTTCTCGTCATGGGCGGGTTCGGCCATTCGCGTCTGCGCGAATTCGTGCTCGGCGGCGCTACTCAAGCCGTGCTGACCAATATCAGCCTGCCTATCCTGCTGTCGCATTGAGCAGAGGCACGCCGTCTTCAACGATCGAATTCGGAGCAAACGGCTCCGAACTCGTATCGCCAGAACAGTCGAAGGCATGGAACATATGCACGCCGGTTATTCTCCCTTCCAACCTAACGACCGGAAGGACCATGCATCGCCCTCAGCCGACGAATCGTCTCGCAGCCGCCAGGTTTCGATGAAACCGTCCGCTTCCTGCCGGCCGCTTCGGCCGCCGCCTCCACCAGTTGAAAAGCATATTCCACGGCCGCTTCCGTATCATCGTGGCAGAGCTTTTCCGCCTGGCAGCGGGTTTCGAGCGATCGTCTGATCCGGCGTTTGATGGCAGGCACAACGGCATCGTTCGTGTGAGCGAAAAGGTGCCGCAGGCAGCTGGTAGCGACCACTTCCGAAACCAGAAGTTTTCCTTCGATTTCGCCGAGCGTCGGCACGGCAAATCGCGCTCCTCCGCTCTGGCAGTCACGATCTGTAACCAACATCATTGTTCTCCCATTTCATCATCGAGCGCTCTTTTCACCCGACGCAGGATCACCGCTCGTCCCTTTCGATCAGGTCGACGGCGCAAGCGCTCTTCCAAGTCGATAACGATCGACTGGTACTCATTGTGCCAATCAGGATGGCCAACCTCTTGTGGTGCGAGACGCGGGCGCGGGGAAGCAGGGCCCAAGAGTTCCGCGCCTTGCCTCGTCAGGCGGTAACAAGCATCGAGCGAGGGGATAAGGACCGTGATATCCGGCTGCTCCAATGCCAAACGGGATTTCAACTGGTCGCGCGCTGCATCTTCGCCATGAACCAGGAACAATCCTGTTCGAACCGGTTTGCGCGCTGCCACCCACTGCATCAATTCGGTCGCATCGGCATGACCACTATACGCCTCCAGAGAGTGAATGGTTGCACGCACGACGATTTCATCGCCTTGGATCCTGACCGTGCGCGCTCCGTCTTGGAGTAGACGTCCGAGCGTTCCCTCCGCCTGAAAACCGACGATGAGAACACTGCCCTCATCGCGCCAAAGCCAGTTCTTGAGCCGATGACGAATCCGGCCCGCCTCGCACATTCCGCTTGCCGCGATGATAATGTGGAAGCCACGGATAAGGTCGAGCGCCTTCGATTGCTCGGCGGTTTCCGTGAAGCGCACGTTCTTCGAATTCAATGCTTTGACCAGCAAATTTCCGTTCGCCATGGCGCGCGCGTAACGCTTGAATATCGCAGTGGCGCGCGACGCGAGCGGCGAGTCGATCACGATCGGACAGCGCGGCAGACTGCCTTCGTCCATCAGGATGTTGAGATCAGCCAGAAGCTCCTGGGTTCGTTCGACCGCAAAGGACGGGATCAGCAAAGCGCCGCTTGGGTGATGGGCCTTCAGCACAATTTCAAGGAGCAGCCCGCGCCGTGCTTCATCCGAAACTTCGTCCCGCTCGCGATCGCCATAGGTGCTTTCGCAGATGATATAGTCGAACCCCTGGGGCGCTTCGGGTGCAGCCTCCAGCAATTTATGCTGAGGCCCGATATCGCCCGAAAACAGCATTCGGATCGGTTCATCCGTTCCCGAAAGCTCGATTTCGACCGATGCGGAGCCGAGAAGATGGCCGGCGTCCCAGAACCGGAAGCGGAGGTGGCCAGAAAGCTCGTGCCATTCCTTATGAGCGACGGCTTGAAATTGCGTCATCGCGACTCGTGCGTCATCCGCGTTGTAAATTGGTTCTATGGCGTCGCGTGATCTCCAGCGATTGCGGCGATTGAGCTGCTCGACCTCCGATTCCTGGATATGGCCGGAGTCCTGGAGCATGATCCCGCACAGGTCCAAGGTGGCAGCGGTACAGTAAATATGTCCGGCAAACCCTGCCTTCACCAGCTTGGGGACTAGGCCCGAATGATCGATATGTGCGTGGGTCAAAATGACAGCGTCAACGGCGGCCGGCTCGAAAGGGAAAGGACGATAGTTCAGCTCCTTCTCCGTTTTCGATCCTTGGAACATGCCGCAATCGATCACGATCCGAACACCACGATGGTCCAAAAGAAAGCAGGAGCCGGTCACCGATCCGGCTGCACCGTGAAAATATAAAACAGGATCTGACATGGCCTGCCCCCAATTGTTTACACATCCTAGCCGGCGGGAACACCGACCGCTTTGCGGCAGATCAATGAATGGGGGAGCAAGGGAGATTAGGGTTGGTCAATTCCAACAAGAGAGGCAACTGGTCATGACCATCAAAACTGTTTTGAGCGTCCTCGGCGTCAATCACTTCGACGAAGACTTGAAGGGCGCCATCGACTTTTGCGAAACCCACGGCGCCCATCTCACCGCAATGGCGATTTCGATGGGCGCAGCGCCCCCTATCGGTTCCTACGAGGTTGTCTCGACGGTCTGGGTCGAAGAACGTCAGCGCGAAATCGATCGCCTGGCCGATAAGAGTTCCGAGATCAAAGCAGTCCTCGCAAGGAGCGAGGTCTCTTTCGAGGTGCAGGAGATCTACACCGAATTCGCCTGGGCGGACGAAGATATTGCAGAGCGGGCACTCTATGCCGATCTCGTCCTGGTCGGCCCTCAGGCCGCCCGTGACCAGGAACTGCGGCGCAGGGTTATCGATGGTGCCCTGTTCCGGTCGCCGACACCGATGCTGATCAACCCGAGAAAGTCCAATGTCGGGCTTGCTCCAAAAGCGATCCTGCTGGCCTGGGACTCCAGCGACGAGGCTTCGCGCGCGGCACGTCAGTCGATCGAGTTCCTGCAGGCTGCTGAATCGGTGCATATCACGCTCGTCGATCCGCTGGCATCATCATCGGCGAATGGTGAAGAACCAGGCGCTGACGTTGCCACCTTTCTGGCACGCCACGGGGTGAAAGTTGATGTGGATTGCGTCGCAAGCGGCGGCCGCCGCGTCGATGAGGTGCTGCGCCAGCATGCCGCCGATGTCGCTGCCGACATGATCGTCATGGGCGCATATAATCATCCCCGGCTTCAGCAGCGTCTTTTTGGCGGTGTAACGCGATCGATGCTGGAGGAAACCAAAATTCCCCTGTTCCTCGCCCATTGAGCAAAACGCCCGGGTTCATCCCGGGCGTCCTCCCCCGGTTTTCAATCAACGGCCCGGCTTTCAATCAACGGAAAGCGCCGTTCGACCGGTAACCTCACGGACAAATATGCCGTAAAATATGTGCTCGGACTCCGAGGCCGTTGCCTGCGGCTGCGGCTTCAAGGCACCGATTTCCCACCAATCGAAGTGTTTTTGCAGCAACGACCAGGCTTGCAGCCTTTCATTGCGCCAAAGGTCTGTATCCGGAAACTCTTCGAAGCGCCCATCGACGACGACGCTCGTCCAGCCCTTGCCCGTGCCATGCTGGTCGATTTGCAAACAGACGTTTTCGTTCGCGCGCATCCAGTCGACCTTCCGGCCGGGCATGGAAAAACTGTAGATCACACCCTTTGCATAAGCGAAGTAGATCGGCACCAAGTAGGGCTTGTCATCCTTGCAACAGGCCAGGTGGCCAAACCGGGAATGCTCAAGAACGGCGAAGCATTCTGCTTGCGTCAAGTCTTTCAGGATGTAGCTCATCGGTAACTCTCCTTGCCGCGACAAGTTCATATATTACCACCTGATCACACCCTGTCGTTGATGGAGCGCAATGACTGAAACTCCCACAGAGGCGAGACTCTCCCCGCCTTGGAGTACCGGTTAATTCGACAAAAGCCGGTTGATGGCGTTGTTATGGAGCAGCGTGCGGGTGATCCCTCCGAAGACACGTTCGCGAAATCGATTGTGGCTATATGCGCCTGCGACAATCAGATCTGCCGCCAACCTATCTGCAGCTTCGATGATCGTCATCCCTGCATCGCCTGTCTGTCGCGGCTCGATGATGCTCCGGGCTGGAACCGAATGGCGGGAGAGAAACCGAACAACATCATTCAGCGCTTGCTCATCGATCGGGTGGCTCTCCTCGATCGAAAGGACGACCACGTCTTGCGCCAAGATCAACAGAGGCATCGCATCGACAATTGCCCGCCGCGATTCCTTCGTGTCCTTCCAGGCAATCACAATCGTCTGAGCTTCCAGAGGAGCCCGGGAGGCCGAAGGTAGCAGCACCGGTCTGCCCGCCGACAGCAAAACGTCCGGTATGTTAACTGTGCGTCGGTAATCGCGTGCCTGACCCTTCTCGACATCAAAGAGGACAATAAGGTCGGCCGCTCGTGCATTTTCAACGACAAAAGTTGCCGGGTCGGCAGCCTTTGTCTGCCAGGAGACGTGGTTCCTGAACGGCGCATGTCGCATGATCCGCTCGTGCAGGTCGCGTTGTCGCGTCTCGACGGCCTCCATCTCTTCACGCATGATTTTGGTTCCGGATGTCGGTCCGATGCTTGGCTCGATCACGAATAGCGGCTGGGCCGCGGATATGCAGGCGAGTTCAGCATTGCAACGCTCAGCGAGGTTTATCGCAAAGGTGAAGCGATGATCGGGCTGGGCATCGATATCGAAATGCGTAAGGATGGATTTGAAAGTCATGGCTGGCTCCCTCCTTCGTGAGGACATTCAAATCATGCTCGCGCTTCTGCGATTTATCACCTTGATTTTCGTCAAAGCGCGGGCCGCACGAACAGGCGATGCTAGCTCCAATCATCGGGAGGACATCACCCATGAAAGCGCAATTTCATTTGCCCCTCGTCACCTATCCAGACGCAAGCTCCTTTTCGCTCCTTCAGAATGCTGTCGCTGTTTCCCTTCACCAAAAGGCTGATTTAACGGCAAGTATACCGTTGGTCAGAATTGAACCCGTGCAACCGCGACTTCCGTCATTTCTTGACGTGGAAAAAATGCGTGCAGATGCCGAGCACGTCAGCAGAGACAATGGCGCCGTTCTCGGGCAGACGCTGCGTGACTATGCGAAGCAAGCCGAGATCGAGGTTGAGATCCAGCCATTCGACGCGAGGCAACCGTTTGTCGCCCAAGCTCTTGCCGAGCTGTCGCGCGCATATGATCTTTCGATTCTGGAAGCATCCGAAATAATGAGGCCGCTGATCGAGAGCGTGCTGTTTGAAAGCGGTAGACCGCTCCTGCTTTTTCCCACGGACAATTTCTGCGGGCGGATCGATGCTGTCGCCGTCGCCTGGGATGGGGGAGCCACCGTCGCGCGGGCACTGACAGGTGCCAGATTCCTGCTGGAACAGGCTTCGCGTGTCGTCCTGATTTCCGTGACGGACGACAAGCAGATTGACGAGCGCAGGCGAGACCACCTTGCGGCTGCACTTCGAAAGGCCGGCCTTGCCGTCGATGTCACGGCCGTCCAGGCGAACGGAGAACCGTCAGCCGGCGTCATCCAAGCTGCGGCGCTGGAACGCAAAGCTGATTTGCTGGTCGCCGGCGCGTTCGGTCATTCGCGGCTGCGCGAATTCGTTCTGGGTGGGGTCACACGGTCACTGTTGACGCGCCTTGAAATGCCCGCTCTCTTTTGCCACTAACTAGAGAGCACGGAGTGCGTTGCCGATCACGGCAACATCGATCACCTCCTGGAGAAGGGCGCCCTGCACAGGCGTGAGGTATCCCAGGCTCGCACAAACCATCGCGATCACCGATAGACCGACACCGCAAGCGACACTCTGAAGAGCGATCGCACGGGACCGCCGCGCGGTTTGCAGCAGAGTTCCAATCTGCCCCAGGTCATCCCGCAGCAACACGACATCCGCCGCTTCAGCGGCGGCGGCAAGATTGCGCCGGCCAACGGCAACACCGACGTCGGCAGCAGCAAGTGCAGGTGCATCGTTGACGCCATCACCGATCATCATGACGCGCCCGTAGGATCTTTCCGCCGTCACCCTCTGAACTTTCTCGGCCGGCTCAAGCTCGGCACTGATCTGATCAAGACGAAGAGCAAGGCCGACGGCGTCCGCGACTTCGGCCCTGTCACCGGTCGCAAGGCTAAGCCGCTTGACGCCCAAACGTCGAAGATCCGCGATCGCCGGGACAGCATCCTTGCGAACCGGGTCGGCCATGACGATCGTACCGGCGAGAGCGTCATCGATCGCGACATAGGCTGTGACCGTGCTGTTGTCCTTCGGGCCAGGGCGAGTGGCGGACCTTGTCTTGCCGGCAATGAAATCCCATCCGCCAACGGCTACCTTGCGTCCGTCCACATATCCCTCGATGCCTTCTCCTGGCACTTCTGCGAGTTGGGCAGGTTTGGCAAGCCTCAGGCCACGTCGCTTCGCTTCTTCGACAATCGTTTGACCAATCACGTGGCCAGAGGCTTGATCCACGGATGCCGCGAGACGCAAAATCTCCTCGGCATCCCGATCGGTCTCGATTCTGACAACAGCAGGCTCTCCAGTCGTCAGCGTGCCTGTCTTGTCGAAGACGACCACCGAGATGGTCGCGAGGACCTCGAGGACATGAGCTCCTTTGACCAGGACGCCTGCACGGGCAGCTTTCGACATTCCCGCCACGAGTGCGACGGGAACGGCGAGAATCAGCGGGCAAGGTGTCGCGACGACCAGAACTGCAACAATCCGCGTGGGATCGCCCGACAACCATGCGGCCAGGCCGGCGATCACCAGGGTCATCGCCAGGAAGGCGAGGGAGAAGCGGTCGGCCAATCTCGATATTGGCGCTTTCGAGTTTCGGGCCTGGCTCACCATGCGGATTATTCCGGCATATGTACTTTCGCTTGCTGAGCCGGAGGCGATCATTTCAAAAGCATCGCCGAGATTGGAAGACCCGCTCATGATCAATTCACCGCTTTCCCGCCGCGCCGGCAACGGCTCGCCGGTGAGAGCCGCCTCGTTCAAGAGCGCGTGACCGGCTACAACCTTGCCATCGGCAGGGACCACGTCGCCCTTTCGGACGAGCAGCTTGTCTCCCGGGACAAGTGCCGCGATGGGAACCTCGGACAGGCCGGATGCGGTGACACGAACAGCGCTACGGGGGGCGCGAGACAGAAGTTCGCTCATACCGCTCTCTGCGCGCCTTTGAGCAAAGCTTTCCAGAAACTGCCCGCCTGCATACATGACAGCAACGATGGCGCCGGCAAAATATTCGCCAAACCAGAGCGCAGCACTCATGGACAGGGCCGCGATAAGATCCAGGCCGATATCGCCACGCCTCAAACTGAGTGCGACGTCAACAGAAAGCGCGACGATGACGATGATCGTCGCGCTGACCAGAGCGGTGGTGGACCAGAAAAGCAGATCGCCATGCCACCACCGCAACAGACCGCCGACGATGAGGCCTGTGATTGCGATAGCCGCGAGCGAAAGAGGCCAAACGCGGTGAATAACCGTGAAGGTTATTGGGAGGCGGTAATTGATACGCGAAGAAGCACTCATGCCAGAACCAAGCCGGCAATCCCGGCAAAAGTCGCGACACAGCCTGCGATCGCGAAACGAATTGCATAGGCGATGCTCCCAACACTTGCCGCAAGAACGGCCTTCGCAAGCATATTGGCGAACGCCGCGACCGCTATGGCGCGAGCGGCTGCATCTGCAGGCACCTGGATGGATGACAATTTCGCCACGGCAAGTGTTATCGCATCGAGATCGCCCAGTCCCGTGATGAACGCAAGGGCGACCAATGACTGGGTTCCGAAGGCGATCAGGGTCAAGCGTGTCAGGACGGTCACGACGGCGAGAACAAGCGCGAAACGCAGCACGACCATGACCTCAAGCGGGTTTCGCGGCAAAAAATCAGTGCTCTCGTCCGGGCGCCGCAACGATGCGGCAAGGCCGCCTCCGATGGCGAAGATCACGGCAGCGGGAGCGAGCGATGGAGCCAGCTCCCTGAGCACGGCCGGCGCAATGAGGCCGCAAATCAAAAGCACCCGGGCGAGAGAAACGGCTCCCGCCAGCATCGCTCCGGCTGAAAGCAGCGGTGAGAGGGCGGGCATCTGTATCGACTGGCGGGCAAAGGAAAGCGTCAGGGCTGTCGACGAGACGATACCGCCGCTGGCGCCGGTCAACAGGATTCCGGCACGGGCGCCGCCAATCTTGATCAGGATATAACCAACAAAGGAAACGGCTCCCACCAGGATCGTCATCATCCAAAGCTCGAAGACATTGATCGCCTGCCAGGGATCGACCGGCTCATTGGGCAGGATCGGGAGGATGACGACCGTCATCGTCAGCAGGATCAGAGCGGCCCTCAGCTCGAGCCAGGTCAGGCGCCGAAGAAATCCATGCAAGGGTTCCCGCGCGGCGAGAAGGGCCGTTATTGCAACCGCGCTTGCTGCCGTTGCCGTCATATCTGCAACGACCGCGCCGAAACCCAGTGCGAAGACCGTTATTGCGGCAATCGTGCCGGTTGCACTGTAGTCTTCGTCATGTGTTGCCTGCATGCGGCTGAAAACGAGGATTGTGACGCAAAAGGAAACAAAGATAGCCGTCGGCAGAATTGGCCCTGTGACGGGCTGCAGGAAACCGCAGAAGCCGCCCAGGAAACTGGACAGGCCATAGGTGCGGATTCCCGCCACCCTTTTGCCTGGCGCGGCCTCACGATCCTGCCAGCCGCGCTCGATACCGACCAGGATGCCGATCGCAAGCGCGAGGCTGAGGCGCTGGAATGCTTCTGTCGTTACCAATGATGTCATCATCTGATGGTCCAGACGTGCCGGTCCATCCATCGCGGAAGGTACCTGTGCCGTCTATGTCGTTGCCGTTCATTTCGAATCATGCGCCGGCAATGTCAGAGCCGGCCCAGCGCATCGTCTGTGGACGTCTCACCGAACTGGTCGAGCGCCTCCTCGAGATAATCCGGCAGGAGAGGCGTGCCGAGAAGATAGGCCGCTGTGCGTCTATTGTGCGCATCCGCTGCTCGGCTGCGAAGCTCATCCCAATCACCGACATTCCCATCGCCTCGACCGAGCCACGCCAAGGCGACCAGATCGATCTGTTCGTCTTCGTTGAGAGCCCAGATTGCACTCCTGAGTTCGGTCTCGACGGGATCGTCGTCATGATCTTCCAGCACTCCGATCATGTTGTCGTCGCTCGGGTTCGAGCCCGGATCCGGCTCGGTGACGACATCCTTGACGTCGAACTCCTTAGCCTTGAGGATGAGATAGCGGACGGTCTCCGGGGAAATGCTCGGCATCCATGCCTCGTTCACAGGGTCATTCATAAGTGGCCTCCGCGCCCAATATTTCATTTCAATTATATACCATGTGACATCGGGCTGCCGTTGCATTGAGAAGGATCAATCTACCCCACCGTCACATGACGAAAACGGCGAACGAGAATGGGCAGGACGTAGGCTTGACGCTCGTCCATGCCGATCGTCGCGTTTTCAAGACCGTAACGGTTTGCGAAATGAGGAGACGCTGATGCAGGCGATGATTTTGGAGGCGATCGGGACCCCTTTACGTCTGGTGGAGCGCGCCGATCCCGCGCCGGGCAAAGGCCAGTTGATGTTGAAGGTCGAAGCCTGCGCCGTCTGCAGGACGGATCTTCACGTCTGTGACGGCGATCTTCCGAACCCGAAGCTCCCCCTTGTTCCCGGCCATGAGATCGTCGGCGTCGTCGAGGCGGTCGGAGAAGGTGTCGCGGCGTCACGCATAGGGCAAAGGGTCGGCGTACCCTGGCTCGGCCACACATGTGGCCGCTGCTCGTTTTGCCGCAGCGGAGAGGAAAATCTCTGCGACCAGCCGCAATTTACTGGCTATACGCGCGACGGAGGTTTTGCCACCCATGTCGTTGCCGCTGCAGCTTACGCATTTGCGCTCGACAGCGAGGCCGATCCGGTCGCTCTTGCGCCGCTGCTATGCGCGGGACTGATCGGCTGGCGCTCGCTGAAGAAGGCTGGAGACGGCGCCCGGATCGGGCTTTACGGCTTTGGCGCAGCCGCCCATATCATCGCGCAAATATGCCGCTGGCAGGGCCGCCAGGTCTACGCTTTCTCACGCAGCGGCGACGCTGCAGCGCAAGGTTTTGCGCTCGGCCTTGGCGCTGCCTGGGCAGGGGGTTCGGATGAGGCTCCGCCTGTCATGCTCGACGCCGCAATCATCTTCGCACCTGTCGGCGAACTCGTACCGGCTGCACTGAAGGCGGTGCGGAAGGGCGGAAGGGTCGTCTGCGGAGGTATCCACATGAGTGAGCTTCCGGCCATGCCTTATGCGCTGATCTGGGGGGAGCGAAGCGTTGTTTCGGTCGCAAATCTGACGCGTGAAGATGCGGAGGAATTCTTCCCCATTGCCCGACAGGCAGGCGTCAGGACCCACACGACCGTCTATCCGCTTGCCGAAGCCAATACGGCGCTCGACGACCTGCGTGCCGGCCGATTGAGCGGGGCGGCTGTCTTGAAGCCCTGAGCCGATGAGTCATCGCTGGCCACTGCATGATGGGATTTCACGGGCGCACGCCATTTATCGCCATGGCGGGCCGCCGCGTCTTGTCGTCAGTTGTCGCGGTGCTGCCTGCGCCACCATTTGTCCACCTCGGAGACCGCAAGCAGAGCGCAGGCGAGCGCCAGAAGCGTTGCCCATTCGCTAGGAGATACCGGTTGCAGGGAGAGTATGTCGCTGAGGAAGGGGAGGTGCATAGCGAGCATGTGGACCGCCTGGGCGACGAGCACAGCGGCAAGCAGGAGCAGGTTACCGCCAAAACCTTGCCTGAAGAGAGACTGATATTCCGAGCGGCTGTTGCAGGTCTGGACGTTCTCGAAGAGGACGAAGAGCAGGAGCAGCATGTTGCGAGCCGCCCCTTCCGAATAGCCGTTCAGCAGCAGCCAGTAAAAGATGGCAAAACCACCAAGACCCATGACGAGGGTGGAAAGCAGCACACGGCGCAACATCAGCCGGTCGAGGATCGGTTCCGAGGGCTTGCGTGGCGGACGGCAAAATTCGTCGCCTTCGGCCTTTTCGGCACCGAGCGTGACATCTTGGATGCCGTTGGTGACCAGGTTCAACCACAGCAATTGCACCGGCAGCAGCGGCATCGGCAGGCCGAGCGGAATTGCCAGCATGAAGAGCAGCACTTCAGCCGCCCCGGTCGAGATGAGCATGAAGATCACCTTGCGAATATTGGCATAGGCGACCCGGCCCTCGCCGATACCGGCGACGACGGAGGAGAAATTGTCGTCGGTGATGATGATGTCGGCGCTGTCCTTGGCGACATCCGTGCCTTTGCGACCCATGGCAACGCCGACATGGGCGTGTTTCAGCGCCGGCGCATCGTTGACGCCGTCGCCGGTCATGGCGACGAAATGGCCCTGCCGCGCCAGCGACAGCACGATCGAAAGCTTCTGTGCCGGCTGCGCGCGCGCATAGAGCCGCGTGCGGGCGGTCAAAGCATCGAGGATCGCCGGCCCCTCCTGCTCCGCTTTGGCGATTTCGGCGCCGGTTGCGATCTGGTCGTCGTCGAAATCCAGGCCGGCTTCGGCGGCGATGGCGGTCGCCGTGCGGGGATCGTCGCCGGTTATCATGGCGACCGCGATGCCCGCGGTGCGGCAGCGACGAATGGCATCGGGTACTTCGGGCCGGATCGGATCCTTCATACCGACGAAGCCCAGAAAGACGAGGTTGACGAGATGATGGCGGCCATAGATGTCGTCGGAAGCCGCTGCCATCTCGCCATAGGCGAAGGCGAGCACGCGCAGACCGCGGCCGGCAAGTTCTTCCTTCTGTTTGATCAGCGCTGCCTTGTCGAGAGCGACGAAACCCTTGCCTGTGTCCATTCGATCGGCCATGGCGAGCACCGTCTCGGGCGAGCCCTTGACGAAGACATGGACGCTGTCTTCCGCATCGTGGAAGGAGGCGGCATAACGCAGGTCCGGCTCATAGGGAATGGCGCTGAGGGCGGGAAAATCGGCGCGCAGATGCCTGTGATCGATGCCGGCCTTTCGGGCCGCCGCCAGCAGTGCGATGTCGACGGTGTCGCCGGTGCCGCTCCAGCCATCAGCTTGCTGCTGAAGGGTCGCCTCATTCGGCAGGGCGGCAGCCTTCAGCAGCGAAAAGGCTCTTTCGGCAGCAACTTCGCGGGTGACGCCGGGTGCGTGCAACTCGCAGCGATCGAGGTCATGGCCGGCGTCGAAGAAGAGGCGGGTTCCTTCCGGCAGGATCATTTCCGTCACCGTCAACTCGTTCATGGTCAGGGTGCCGGTTTTGTCGGTGGCAATCATCGTGCACGAGCCGAGCGCTTCAACGGCCGTCATGTTGCGGACAATGACATTGGCCTTCGACATGCGGCGCATACTGATCGCCAGCGCAACGGTGATGGCGACGGGCAAACCTTCGGGAATCGCGCTGACGGCAAGACCGACGCTCATCAGGAAAAGATCGTGAAGTGAAAGGCCCCGCGCCAGGCCGGCAGCAAGAAGCAAGGCCGTGGCAACGGCGACCGAGTAGGCAATGTTGCGCGAGAAATACTCAAGCCGGATCAGCAACGGTGGCTGCGAACGTGATCTTTCGCCGATACTGGTTGCAATCCTGCCGAGTTCGGTGGCCGACCCTGTCGCCGAAACGCGGCCGCGACCGCGCCCTCTGACGATCATGGTTCCGGCGAAGACCTGGGAGGAGCCGCTGCCGTTTGCGAACTTGCGCACCGGCACGGATTCTCCCGTCAGCAGGGATTCGTCGCATTGAAGGTCGTCGCAGGCGAAGAGCGTGAGATCGGCCGGCGCGCGCCTACCGGATTCCAGCACGAGAAGATCTCCCGGAACAAGGTCGGTTGCGGCAATGGTCTGCTGCATTCCATCGCGGATCACCAGCGTGCTGGGCTGTTCGAGATTACGCAGGGCAGCGGCAGCCTTGCCGGCCGAGTATTCCTGGAAAGCGCCGATCGCGCCGTTGAGAATGAGGACTACCGCAATGAAGGCCGCGTCCTTTAGGTCGCTGACAATGGCGGAAACCGCCGCGGCGCAGATCAGGATGTAGATCAGCGGGCTCAGGAACTGGTGCGCGAAGACGAGCAGGAAGCCGGGAGCAATTGATTTCGGCAACTCGTTGCGGCCGAAGCGACGCAGCAGCGCTTCGGCTTCGGCTTGCGAAAGCCCTGTCTCATCGCAGCGGATTTGAGCGGCGTGGTTCATGCCCTCATAGGACGGGATGTCCGGCAGCCTCGCCTTGATCTTCATCAAGGAAATCGTCCCAAGAGAGGGCGCGCCGTTACGGCGCGCCCGCATCGGAAGAGTCAGCCCGCCTTGATCGGGATCTTGCGTTCGCTCTTCAGGGCGTCGTTGCTTTTCGGCAGCTTTACCGTCAGCACACCGTTGGCAAAAGACGCATCGATCTTGGCGCTGTCGACGCTCGGCGGAAGCTGGAATGCGCGGTGGAAGGCGCCGTAACGGCGTTCGGAAAGATGATACTCCTTGTCCTTCTCCTCTTTGGTCTCCTGCTTTTCGGCCGTGATGGCGACAATGCCGTTTGTGACTTTCACGTCGACATTGCTGGCGTCGATACCCGGCAGTTCAGCCGTGATTTCATAACCATTGTCTCTCTCGACGAGATCGACGGCCGGAGAGACGATCGTCGAGAGCGCCTTGTCGAAGGACAGTCTCGAAAAGGGGCGATGCCAGAAGCTCGGCGTGAAATCGTCGAAGAGCCGATCGATCTCCGAGCGCAGGCTCTCGAAGGTGGAAAGGCCCCTCTGCGGGGTCTTGTTCTTCTCATCGGTCTTGATCGGCAGTTTGGTGGCTGTGTTGGCCATGTTCTTGCTCCTCTGTCGTAACGTGTGGGACCGTTTCGCGGCGGGGTCGGCAGACGATCGCCGCAATAACCGAACTTCGCGTTCGGCAACGGACCGATCAAAGCCGATAACGGGCAACGCGGCATTGATCGCCGTCAATGTGTGTTTCGCCGCGATGCCCGGGCAATCTCCGTGAGACGGCAGAGCAAAATCGCCCATGCATAGGTGCAACACGAGGCTTTGAGGCAGGTGGATCGGGACGAGCCAACATCGCACGGCGCCGGTGCGCAGGACGGTGCCTCTGGGCAAGGAAATTTGCGAAAACGCTCTCTCGCGAGCAAGTGTTGAGAACCTTCGCGGGCGCCGGTTTCGGCTTTGCCGTCAACGGTTCAGACGACAGCGACAGCTTTTCTTCCGCATCAGACAGTGATCTTCTTCATTGATCAGTACAGATCTTTGCCGCTTCGCCCAACGAACTCCGTTCGAAGGCCCTGATCGTGCGCTTGCTTGAGAAAACGATCGGCGCTCAGCATGTCGAGGGCGATGCTGTCACCCAGACATTGGCATAGCGGACCACAGAACTGTTCGTGGACCCACGCTCGGGCGCGGGCCGACAGAATGACGATTCGCCATTCATCATCCGTGCTTCGCTCAAGCCGGAAATCACGGTCGGAATGATAGGGCGGAGGGCTGCCCGCCGCCGCAAGCAGTGCTTCTCCCGTCCGGGTGGGTATCGTGTCCATGACAAATATAACCTGTTTCAGCGCTCCGATGGCGGCCAGGGGACCGCCATCGATGTCAGACGTCGATCAACCGACCGAGAGCTGATCATCGAGTGTGGTGATCCCGGGCGCCGACCAAGCGGCTCGCTCGGCAGCGCGTCGTTCTGCCCAGGTCCTGACCTTGCCTTTCAGCGTCACTTTGCCGCCGGAAACATCGACTCGGATTGCCTCGGCCTGCAACTCCGCATCGCGCTCGAAAGCATCCTCGATGCGTTTCCTGACGTTGGCCGCGCTGGCCTTGGGTCTAACCTCGACCAGATTCGAGAGGCCGACAATGCCGGCCAGGTCTTTGACGGCATCTGACGCAGCGTCCTTCTGATATTGCCACTCGACCGCGCCGGTTAAGGTTACCCAACCCTTGAGGACCCGCACCTGCACCGCTTCCTTCGGGATGCAGACATTCCAGTCGATCATCTTTACCGCCCGCTGCGCGATATCGTCGTCGTCGGTGATGCGAGCGCCAAAGATACGAACCTCGATTTCCTGGGCGATGCCGCGAACCCCCTTCACGCGTTTGACCACGTGCTCGACCGCCTCCTTCTCCGAATACGTGCGGACATGTCCGGTGAGGGAAACGATGCCATTATCAACGGCCACGCCAATATTGGCCGCATCGACACTTGGCTCGAATTCGAGTTCGTCCAGAATGGCCTGTCTCAACGCAATGTTGTTCATAGCCTTCTCTCCACTTGGTTTCATCGACATGAACAGCGATAGGCCGCAATAGCCGGGACGTCGTTGATCCGGGTCAATAAAGCGAATTCCAAGAGTTTTGTGACGCCGGCGAAGGTATCGCCATGTCCCCCGCACGATCCCCGTCAGGTTTTTGAGCCGTGTCAATGTGCAAGGCCGCTACGCCGCCAGAATGACATGACGGCCGAGACGCCGTCAGGGACATCAACCTCCCCGTTCCAATGTCGCATTGAGGATCGCTCGCTATGTTCAGAAACCGTCTCCGCAGCGCGAAGCTCTGGGATCGTATTGTCGGCGCCGAGGAAGCGGCGCTCCTGATTACCAATGGGATGACCGTCGGCATGAGCGGCTTTACGCAGGCCGGCGAGGCCAAGGCCGTGCCGCTGGCGCTGGCGGAAAGGGCAAGGCGCGATCCGCTGAGGATTACGCTGATGACTGGCGCCTCGCTTGGCCACAATCTCGATCGAACCCTCGTCGAGGCGCATGCCGTCGCGCGGCGCCTGCCTTTCCAATCGGACCCGGTCATGCGCGAGGCGATCAATGCCGGCGAGGTGATGTTCATCGACCAGCATCTTTCCGAGACCGTCGAGTCCCTGCGCAGCGGACAAGTCCCGCCAGTCGACGTCGCCGTCGTCGAAGCAGCCGCGATTACAGAAGATGGCGGCATCGTGCCGACCACCTCCGTCGGAAATTCGGCGAGTTTCGCGATTCTCGCCCCGAAAGTGATCGTCGAGATCAACCTCTCTCAGCCGGAAGCTCTCGAGGGACTCCACGACGTCTACATTCCGACCAAGCGGCCGAGCCGCGAGGCAATCCCGATCGTGGCGCCCGACTGCCGCATCGGCGTACCGTTCATTCCTATCCCTGCGGAAAAGATTGCGGCAATCGTCGTCACGCAAAGCAGCGACAGTGCCTCTACGGTGGCGCCGCCGGATGCGCAGACCAACGCGATCGCTGGCCATCTGACAGAATTCCTGTCGCACGAGGTGCGGCGTGGCCGGTTGACGGAAAGGCTGCAGCCGCTGCAGGCAGGCATCGGAACGATCGCCAATGCGGTGCTTTATGGCTTCACCGCGACGCCCTTCCACGATCTCACCCTCTATTCCGAGGTGCTGCAGGATTCGACCTTCGATCTGATCGATGCCGGCAAGCTCGCCTTTGCTTCCGGATCCTCCATGACGCTCTCGGCGCAAAGGCATCGCAGCGTGCTTTCCGAGATCGGGCATTACAAGCAGCGGCTGGTGCTGCGGCCGCAGGAGATCAGCAACCATCCCGAAGTCATCCGCCGGCTCGGTATCATCGCGATCAACACGGCATTGGAATTGGACATCTACGGCAACGTCAACTCGACCCATATCGGCGGCACACACATGATGAACGGTATAGGCGGCTCCGGCGATTTCGCCCGTAACGCCTATATGTCGATCTTCGTGACAAAATCGCTTGCCAAGGACGGGGCGATCTCACGCGTCGTGCCGATGGTCAGCCATGTCGATCATACCGAGCATGATGTCGACATCCTCGTTACCGAAATCGGTCTTGCCGATCTTCGCGGACTGGCGCCGCGGGAACGCGCCAAAGTCATTATTGCCAATTGTGTGCACCCAAGCTACCGCGAGCTACTCGCGGATTATCATCGGCGGGCGCTGCTGCGCGGCGGGCATACGCCGCATCTGATCGAAGAAGCCTTGGGATGGCACGATAACCTGCGCCGAACGGGACGGATGTTGTCGTAGGTGGCCGTAAGGCATCCTCAGAAATTCCGTGACACTCGTAGAAACGAGATCGGGAAGGCGGAGGACACCCGAACAGGCAACCTTGTCCGCGATTCAAGCCTTTAGCGCGTCAGCGCCGGCACTTCGTCCCTGGAGACGCCTTCGCCCCGCAAAGTGGTGGCGGCATCGCTCGCATCGCGGATCAGGGCGTATTTGACCTGAGTGACTTTGAGGTCGCGGTACCAGTCAACCAGTTCTCCCCAGGGATCAGTGATCTTGGACAGACCGGAGATGAAGGCGACGACGGTTCCTATCTCGGTCTTGCCGGTGACGACATAATAGCCCCCGAGCGCGAAGATGCCGACATAGCCGACCTGCGTCATCAGATTCATCAGAAAATTCATGGTGAACTTGATCCGGTAGATGCTCATATTGGTCGAGAAGAGCCGCTGCACCCGGCCGCTCTGGGCATCGAGAGCATCGCTGGTGACGACGTGCCGAACCATGCCCTCGCTGACGTGTCGCATCACCGTGATCTTGGTCTCGACCCGGCGGTTGATCGCCATTTGCATCAGCGGCACGAAGCCGATCTGCGGCAAGAAGACGACGGCGACGGCAAGCGCCATCAGCGGCTGCAGGTAGATCATGTAACCGCCAACCGCAATCAGGATGCCGGCCTGCAGGAGGGGCTCCGAAACGCTGGTGCCGACGAAGCCGCCGACGGGTTCCGCCTCGGCCAGGACGATCGAAAGCTGGACACCTTCGGCGAGCGCATCGACGGGAGATTCGCGAGAGCACTCGGATGCGGCGAGCACGCCCATGCGAAGCCAGCGGATCGCGACCTCGCCGATCCATCCGCGATAGAGGTTCAGCGCCAGCTTTGTCAGACCTTCCAGCAGGGTGAGGCCGAGGTAAGCGAAAACAAGAATCAGGATGGCCTGGTAGGAAGCGCCCCCAGTGGCCGCGTTGATGATGCGCCTTTGCACCTCAAGCGGCGCCGTACCGGCGAGGAAGAGGAGGATCGAAAGGGCGGCGATCGCGATCTGATGATGGCGACCCATGAGGAGCACGAAACCGAACAGGTTTTTCGGCATTTGACGTCCTGACCCCTCACCCTTCCGATGCGACGACGAGTTTTTCCATGTCGGGAACGAGAAGTACGAACGGTGCCGACGTTGCAAGCATCGAGGTGGCCAGCAGCTGCGCCATGCGAACGTTGGGAGCCGGGTGTTCCATGATCTTCCCTCGAATTCAGGCCTGTCTGGCTTCGCTCTCCGGCGGCGGGATTGCGACGCCGTAATAGGGATCGATCCAGACGAGTTGGTCCTTGATCGACGTCACGCCCGGAACATTCTCGACCGCGACTTTCGCGGCGAGACGTTCGCGTTCGTCGAAGATGGTGCCGTTCAACTCGGCAACGCCGTTCGTCACCCGGCAATGGATGAAGCCATTGCGGCTCCAGCTCTGCCGGGCAAGCTCGGCGTCGATCGCCGCCTGGATCTGCGCATCGTTTGCGGAAACGGCGGCGGCCGGCAGGGCCTGCGAGAGTGCGCGCAGCAGGTCGGAGCGGGCAACGATGCCGACGAGCCTGCCATTGGCGACGACGGGCAGACGCTTGATATCCTGGCGCTCCATCAGCCTGACGGCGTCGGAAATCGAGGCGGTTGGCGCGATCGCGCTGACCGGGGCGGTCATCACTTCCTCGACCCGTCGCCCGTGCGCGCGGACATATTCGTCGGCGATCTTGCCGGGGCTGGTCAGCCATTCGAGCAGCCAGGAACGCTTGCGCTCCGTGTTCAGTTCACTGCGGCGCAGGAAATCGCCTTCGCTGACGATGCCGACGAGCGCTCCGTTCGCATCAACGACCGGCAGGCCGCTGATCCTGTTGTCGAGCATTAACTTCGCGGCGTCGGCAACGGAACAGGATGCCGTTACGGTGATCGGCGGTGAGGTCATGATGGCTTGAACGAGCATTTTCAACTCCTGACAAAGACAGGTTTGGGATCATGCTGGAGGCGCTCTGAAGCTTTCGAACGCGTCGGCATTTGCCGACGAAACCAGTGGAACGAAGGTAACTGCGATGAAAGCGAAATGCTTTGATCAGCGTCAAAATCAAAAAGGCAAGGAAAACGGTGCGGGCAGATGAACAGGGTATTGGGCGACGCGCCGCCTGTGTCCCCGCCGCTTCGGCCGGCGGGAACGCTGCGCAGCGGCCGGCTATGCCGCGGACTGCCCCGGAGTTGCGACTGCGCTCGCCTGTCCGGCGATGTCGAGCACCATGCGCCCCTCGATCGTTCCCGCCTTCAGCCCGTCAAAGATGTCGTTGATGTCATCGAGCGGCGCGGTGGCGATCTCGGCTCGGACGCGACCTTCTGCGGCGAAGGCGAGCGCTTCATCGAGGTCGCGGCGTGTCCCGACGATCGAACCACGCACGGTGATGCGCTTCAGCACCACGTCGAAGATCGGTGTCGGGAAATTGCCCGGCGGCAGGCCGACAAGACTAATGGTGCCTTTGCGGCGTACCATACTGAGGGCCTGCGAGAAGGCGGGCGGCGAGACGGCGGTGACAAGCACGCCATGCGCTCCGCCGCTCGTCACCTTCAGCACTTTCTCGATCGTGTCTTCGGAAAGCGCATTGAGTGCGAGATCGGCGCCTACCTGGCGGGCAAGGTCGAGCTTGGCGGCGGCGACGTCGAGCGCAACCACCTTGAGGCCCATCGCCTTGGCATATTGGATCGCGACGTGGCCCAGCCCGCCGATCCCCGATATCGCCACCCACTCACCTGGGCGCGCCTCGGTTTCCTTCAAGCCCTTATACGTCGTGACACCGGCGCAGAGGATCGGCGCAATCTCGGCGAAGTCGACATTTTTGGGAAGGCGGGCGGCGAAGGCGGCGGAGGCGATGACATATTCGGCAAAGCCGCCGTTGCAGCTGTAGCCGGTATTGTGTTGGTGTTCGCAGAGCGTTTCCCAGCCGGTTTCGCAATATTCGCAGCGAAGGCAGGCATCGTGCAACCAGGCGACGCCGACGGCATCGCCTTCCTTGAAATCAGTGACACCGGGACCGAGGGCAGTCACGATGCCCGCTGCCTCATGGCCTGGAATGAAGGGCGGCGTCGGCTTGACAGGCCAGTCACCTTCGGCTGCGTGCAGATCGGTATGGCAGACGCCGCATGCGACGACCTTCACCAGAATTTCGCCCGGCCCGGGCACAGGCACCGGCACGCATTCGATTGCGAGCGGTTTGCCGAATTCGCGCACCACTGCGGCCTTCATCAATTTGTTCGTCATGATCTCATCCCTTCGCGATGTTTGTTCGGCGGGGATGATGAAGGCGGCGCCCGGCGGCGCATTGATTCATCGCAAAGCGATTCTTGACGACGTTCATGGCACATTGCGCACGTCGGCTTGATCTCGTCTCTTGCGATATGTCGAGGAGTGCGGGCCGGAGTCATCCTATCCCGTGCGCAAAAACATCTGACGATGCAACTGCTTCACGAAACCATCGGCGGACGACGACGGAAGTGGCCGCCGCAAGCATCACCATGTCCTGAACTCGTCAATCCAGCCTGGCAGTAAAGACGTAACCGACGCCGCGTACGGCCTTGATGAATTGCGGTCTCTTCGGATCTGTTTCGATCTTGCGGCGCAGCCGGACGATCTGGGCATCGATCGTCCGGTCGAAGGCTTCGAGGTTTCGGCCCCGGGTCAGATCCATCAGCACGTCACGGGTTAGCACCCGGCCGGCATGCCGCACGAAGGTTGCCAGCATGTCGAATTCGCCGGTCGTCAACTCGATCTCCGCGCCGTCGGGATCGAGAAGCTGCCGGCGGCTGAGATTGAGCTTCCAATCCTCGAAACCGATGATCTCCTCGCTGACCGGCTCGGCATTGCGTGCCGAAGATTGCCGGCGGCGCAGGATCGACTTCAACCGTGCGTGGACTTCTCTGAGATGGAAGGGTTTGGCGATGTAATCGTCGGCGCCGACTTCCAGACCGACGATCCGGTCGACGACGTCGTCGCGGCCCGTCAGCATCATGATCGGAACATCGGATTGGGCGCGAATTTCGCGGGCAAGATCAAGCCCGTCCGTGCCGCCGGGAAGGACAAGGTCAAGCAGGATGGCATCGAAACTCTGCTGACGCAGGCGTACCCGCATCTCGATGCCGTCAGAAGCGGAAGAGACGGTGTAACCCTCGCCCTCGAAATAGCGCGTCAGCATCTGACGAATGCGCGGATCGTCGTCAACGACGAGAAGATGCGCGTCATGCTGAAGTGTTGCCATCGCCCATCCGTCAAGCCGCTGCTTGTTACAGACTGTTACCCAATGGCACCGTCTTTAACACGCGTGGCATCAGCGTGTCACCAGCGTCGGGTTAGTTGTCCTCATCGACAGCACAGAGGGAACGGTCATGCTGCAGACAACCAATTTTCATCACGCGCTGGAAATCGCCAATGCGGTGCTTCTCGGCTCCGAACAGAGCTGCCTGCAGGCGCTTTTCAACAAGCAGCCGGTCGAACGTCTGGCAGCCGGGGAATCGCTGTTCTTCGAGGGCGACGCCGCCAAACACCTCTTCGAAGTGGTGGAAGGAAACCTGCGCATCTTCAGGATCATCTCCGATGGCCGCCGGGTCATCACCGGCTTTCTGCAAGCTGGCGACATCGTCGGCGTGTCTTTGAAGAACCACTATCTCTACAGCGCCGAAGCCATCACCGACACCAGGGTCCGCCGCCTCTCGCGCAAGGCTTTCGAGGCCGAAGTCGGCAACTCGCCGGCGCTGCGGCCAGAGGTCTTTGCCCGCCTTCGCGACGAGATGGCCGCCGCCCAGAACCAGATGGTGCTGCTGTCCTGCAAGAACGCCGAGGAGCGGGTCTGCAGCTTCCTGCTGAAGCAGCTTCATCGTGACCCGGGCCATAGCCGGTCCAATGCCATTGTCGAGCTGCCGATGACCCGGCTCGACATTGCCGACTATCTCGGCCTGACGATCGAAACCGTGTCGCGAATGATGACGAAGCTGGCGAACAAAGGGATCCTGGTATCGGCCGGCCGTCATTGCGTTCGCATCGTGAAATATGGAATGCTGGTGCAACTCTCCGGCGACGATGACGAATATGATGGCGACGAACGCGGCTTGCTCGCTTACGCTGGAAGGCAACGCCAATGATCCTGAAATGACGAAAGTGCCGGAATGAAACTTCCGGAATGCCGAGCGGCGCGGCGCAAATTTATGCGACGCGCTTTGACGACGCTGCGTCCGGCGGCATCGAGCGATGTGCAGTCAGTATCCCCGCCATTTCGGACGATTGCCACGCGCGGCGCCATCTGCGGACATCATTTGCAGTGATCATGACCACGTCACCGCCGGCCTCCTTTGAACCGAGGCCGCTCGCCGCGATTTCGCAGAACGCGTCGACATATTGAAGGAAACGGACTTCGGTTGCGCGAGGTGGCGAGGCTACGGAGAGCAGCGCGCGCCTGGAGACAATGACGGTTTTCATGTCTGCGCCGAAACGCACATCGATGCGCCCAGACTTATCTCGCGCATTCAGGCTTGCTGTGACGACATCGTGCGGCACTTTCATCTCCTTTGAGCCGGCATCTCCGTTGAGCAGGAGCCTGCGTTGCATGAACTGCTGCCGGCCAGTGGTGCTCCCTCTCAAGGTACGAGATCAGCACAAAGACACTTTGACCTCGGTCAACTCCACATCATTTGCCGTGCGGCAACTCATGGAACTTGGGGGCATGACGGCGTGTGTCGGAACGCGTTGCCCGCGAGCGGATGGATCAGCGGGCCGACTTTGACGCCGAGCTGAGATGGGCGACGATTTCACCAGTGGACGCCAACATTGACCTAGAACAAGGAAGATCGCGCGCTTTGACGTCATAAACCATTCTGTTTTGTCAAAGGATGCGACAATGTCCGACTGTCTGGTCGCCAAGTATGGCGACGCGCGGTTCCCGCGCTACACGAGCTATCCAACGGCGCCAGCCTTTTCAGCCACGGTGGGGCCGGATGAATATGCGAGGGGACTCGCCAACATCGCAAAAGCCGGACCCGTCTCCGTCTATCTCCACGTCCCATTCTGCCGCTCGATGTGCTGGTACTGCGGTTGTCACACGAGCATCACCCGGCAGGATGGTCCGGTTCGCGAATACCTGGATGTCATGAGCCAGGAGATCGAGCTTGTATCCTTCGCGGCCGGAAACGACGTCCCCGTCAAGAACGTTCATTTCGGTGGCGGCACCCCCACGATTATGAAGCCGCAGGAGTTTGCCGCAATCATGGCCAAGCTGCGGAGCGCCTTCCGGTTTGAGGCAGATGCGAGCATCGCGGTTGAAATCGATCCACGCACATTGGCTGCTCCAATGATCGAGGCGCTCGGTGAAAGCGGTGTCGATCGCGCAAGCCTCGGCGTTCAGAGCTTCGACCCGATCGTGCAAGCCGCGATCAACCGAACACAATCCTTCGAACAGACGGAGATTGCGGTCAGCGGGCTACGCTCCGTGGGCATCTCCAGTATCAACTTCGATTTGATCTACGGCCTTCCGAACCAGACCGTGCAATCCTGCATCGACACCGTCAGACTGGCCGCGCAGCTGCGTCCGGAGCGTTTCGCCGTTTTCGGTTATGCGCACATACCGACCTTCAAGAAGCACCAGCGCCTCATAGATGAAGCGTCGCTTCCGGATGCAAAACAGCGAAACGAGCAGGCCGAAGCCATCGCGGAAGAGCTTGCGAAGGCCGGATATGCGCGCATCGGGCTCGATCATTTTGCGCTGCCGGACGATCAACTCGCGATCGCTGCGCGCAACGGCACGATGAGAAGGAATTTCCAAGGTTACACGACGGATGACTGCGATACGCTGATCGGCCTCGGTGCTTCGGCGATCGGGCGGCTGCCGATCGGCTATGTCCAGAACCATGTGCCATTGGGGCTATATCAGGAGCGGGTTGCTTCCGGCATCCTGCCGACAGCCAAGGGATATCTTCTCACCGAGGAGGATAAGCTCCGGGCCAAAATAATCGAACGGCTTATGTGTGATTTCGAAGTCGATCTCGCAGGATTGAGCAAAGAGTCGGGTTTTGACATCGAATTCCTCATCGACCGAAACGATCGGCTCAGTGAGCTTGTCGCCGATGGCGTCGCGGCGATTTGCGGAGATCGGATTGTCGTGTCTCAAGACGCACGGTTCATGGTCCGCGCCGTTGCCGCGGCATTCGACGCCTATTTCGGTTCGCACGGACGCACGCACAGCAAGGCCGCTTGAGCGAGAAACCAGCCCTTGCTCGGCGCGCTGCCATGGCCCGCCAGCTTGTTGCTGCAGAGGTAATAGGATGAAGAACCCAATCCCGGACAGTTTCGGAGAACTCGAGAGCTGCTATGAGCAGCTTATGTCGTGGTGCGACGTGCTGCAGGCAATTGCCGACTTTCTGCCTTGCCATATCGATGAAGGCCTCTGCCGCCGTCTTTCACGCGGTCTGATCCCGCTATTGCTGACGACTCACCGGCTCGAAGAGCACTTGGTCTCGTCTGCGCTCGGACTGATCATGGAGGTCGAGGAGCTGTCCGATGCGAGGGAACACCGGCAAGCCGGTCGCCTATTCGATCATGATGCGGCTCAACACCTCGTCTTCACGCTGGAAACCCTGAGCGAGGGGCGCTGCCGGCTCTCCTGGGAAGCCGTAGGATATCAGCTGCGTTCGTTCTGCTGTTCGATGCGCCGGCATATCAAGTCGGAGCGGGAGATCATCAGGTTGCTTCAACGGGCAATGAAGGACGAACCGCCGTCGCGTCCCGATGCAGCTGCGCAAACGGAGGCGGCCTGAGCAATGCGACGCTGCCGCGAGCTGCCGTGCCGATAATCGCGAAGCAGCACGCGCTGAATGGGACGGTGCGGGACGGCGCGCAAGCGTGCCGTCCGCACCTGTCGGTCAATCACTGGGTGATCTGAGCCGGGGTGATCTGCGCGAGGTCGGCATCCAGCCTCTTGCGCGCCATGTTCGGCACCTTGGCGATCTTGATCGCGTCAAGGTTGGCCGGGTTGTCGCCGACCTGGATCAATGCAACCATGCCCATGCCCACATGCGGCGTGCACTTCAGGACATATGCGCCCGGAATATCGAACTTCGCCTGATACTGCTCGCTCGGCCTGGATTTGAACTCGGGAACGCCATCGGGAATGAGACCCTTGAACGTCTCGACGTTGTGGCTCTTGTCCGTGGGAATGAACGTGACAGTATCGCCCGGAGCGATCTTCAGGAAGCCGGGCTCAAACACCATCGCGCCGTCCGCGCCCTTGTTCAGCATCTGAACCTGGTGGTCAGCAGCCATCAACGGTGCAGCCGAAGCGATCAAGGCTGCCGTTGCAGCGATCAGACCGAATTTCAAACGCATTTGCATATCTCCTGTTCTCCGAGGTCCGGTTCGGCCTCGCGGACGTTTTTTAAGACATGCAGGACGCCGGTTCTTTGATGCGGGTCAAACGCGGGAGAAACCACACGCACCGCGCGGGCGAAGGCGCAAGAGCGGGTGAGCTGCACCGCCGACAGATGTCACCTTGCGTCGAGAAGTTCGCGGATCCTCAACGCCAGCTCCTTGGCGGTATAGGGTTTGCGCAGCCACCGGGCGCCCGGAACCGTATCATTGCCCGCGAGACCCGGTTCGGAATATCCCGACGTGAAGAGCACGGCAATGTCCGGCCGTAAAATACGCACCTCTCTTGCGAGCTCGTCACCCGTCATCCCGCCCGGCATCACGATGTCGGTAAAAAGCAGCGCGACGTCAGTGTTTTCCTTGAGGAGATCGAGCGCGCGGTGACCGTTTTCGGCTTCGCGCACCGTATAGCCCATCGAGGCGAGCCTGGCGACGGCTACGCGGCGAACACGGGCGTCATCTTCGACGACGAGCACGACTTCGTCCCCTTGCGGCAGTTGGCTCTCACCCGCGCCATGGTCCGGTGCCGCCTCTTGAGGCTTCCCGCCATTGGTTGCGGGGAGATATATCCGGACTGTCGTGCCGCGCCCCACCTCACTGTAAATCTGCAGATGCCCACCCGATTGCTTGACGAAGCCGTAGACCATGCTCAGTCCGAGACCTGTGCCCGAGCCGACTTCCTTTGTCGTGAAAAATGGCTCAATCGCATGCTTCCTGACCTCCTCCGTCATGCCGGAACCGGTATCCGTCATCGTGACCAGCACGAAATTGCCGCTGCGTAGCTCCGGATACATTTTCGCATAGTCGGCATCGAGATAGACGCGCGAGATCGTCGTCGTCAGACTGCCGCCCCTGGGCATGGCGTCCCTTGCGTTCAAAGCGATGTTCAGAATGGCATTCTGGAGCTGCGAGCTGTCCACAAGGACGTTCAGGCCAGATCCATCGATGACGGTCGACAACCTGATATTTTCGCCGAGCGTTCGACGGAGCAGATCCGAGAAGCCGCTCACAACTTGACCAAGATCGGCGTGCTTCGGATTCAACGGCTGTCGGCGACCGAAAGCGAGCAGTTGAGCCGTGAGAACAGCTCCGTCCTCCGCCGCGGCCTGAGCCTCTCCCAGGATTTCACGAAGGTTGCCGGGCGGCAGTTTGTCCTCGATCATTTCGAGATTGCCGCTGATGACGGTGAGGAGGTTGTTGAAGTCGTGCGCGATGCCTCCGGTCAACTGCCCGACAGCTTCCATCTTCTGTGACTGGCGAAGATCTTCCTCGATTTTGTAACGGCTGGTGAGATCGCGGATAAAACCGGTGAATATCCGCTCTCCGTTTGCCGTCGCTTCGCCGACGTGGAGTTCCATCGGAAATTGCGAACCGTCGGCCCGCTGACCGGTGACGACACGCCCGTAGCCGATGATACGTTTCTCGCCCGTATCGATATAGTGGTCGATGTAGCCGTCGTGGGCATCGCGATAGGGGTTCGGCATCAGGTTGCTGACATTGCGGCCGCAAATTTGATCGGAAGACATTCCAAACAGCTTCTCGGCAGCCTTGCTGAACGAAAGCACCATTCCCTTGTCATCGATCACCACCATGGCATCCGGCACGGTGTCCAGGATCGAGCTCAGATGCGCTTCGCGGGATTTGACTACCTCTTGCGCTCGCTTCAACGCGCTGACGTCGCTGTTTGTCTGGATGACGGCAAGATCGCCATCCGGCAAATTGACCAGCACGCAACGAGAGGCAACATGAATCTCGTGCCCGCTCTTGTGACGATGAATGATTTCACCCTGCCAGAAGCCGCGCGACTTCAGTTGGTTGCGGATGTTTTCCACCGGTTCGGGGAACTGCGTCGCCAGCAATTCGTGCACCTCCTCCCCGACCGCTTCCTCTCTTGCCCAGCCATACATGTTCTCGCAGCCAATGGACCAATGCGTGACAGTTCCCTCAAAACGATGGATCAGGATGTCGGCTCCGTCCAGCACGTGCACCATGGCATCCAGTTCCTGGGACGATACGGTTCGCGGTGATATGAGGCGGTGAGGCATGAACGTCGATCCTGCGGCTTCGTTACGTCAGTGCAAGCTGACCCTATGACAGGATTTCTCCGAAAAATCATCAGCGTCGCCGGACAACTGCTTAAGAAGGGCGCGATTGACGATTCGCAAATCATGCCTGCCCTCTGGAGCGACGACGTTTCGCGATGCAAGTTTGGTGAGGGTGCGAGACACGGTTTCAATGGTCAAACCGAGATGGTCTGCAATGTCCTGCCGGTTCATGGGGACGCGCAGCAGGCTCTGCCGCGCCTGGGGATTGCGGCGGGATACAAGCTTCGCGATGAAACTGCACAGGCGCTCTTCTGCATTCTTCTTCGAGAGCAGTACCATCTGTTCGTGTGCGGCAGCCGTCTCCTGGCAGAGCAGGGAAATGTATGCGGTGTGAAGAGCATCCGACCGGGCGACTTCGTCGTGGAAGCTTTTCCGGGATACGCGGCGAATCCGGCATTCGGTCACGGCTTCCGCGGTGAAGAGGAAATCGCGTTGCAGCGATGCACCGATCAGGTCGCCGGCGAAGCAAAACGCGGTTATCACACGGCGGCCCTCCCCGACGATGCGATAGAGACGAACAACCCCCTCCACGACCTGGAAGAGATGTTTCGCCTCGTCGCCCTCCCAGCAGATGGCTCTCCCGGCGGAGATGGACTCCATTGCGGAGGAGAGGAAGAGCGCGGACAAAGATCGACCGGCATAGATCGTTTCGTTCGTCATTTCGGCATGTTCGAACGCTTGGTTTTTCTGCATCAGCATCGTCGTGTCCCCCATTGTCAGGACATGTACTAGAACGCCCCTGCGTCACACCGGAATGAGCGGACGGTGCCAAAGGGTGAAAGTTTGTAACAGTTTGTAACTGCGGCGGTCCGCGCCGGTCTTACTGTCCGCTCGTTGATGTAGATCAAGGAGTAATTCGCAGCTTCGTGACAGTCCTGCCGAGAAAGCCGGCCGCGACGCGGTCGTCTGTGCACTGGGGACGACATCATGAATTACACAACGGAAACGATGGTGATCACGGTCGCGGCGTTTCTAGCGTTGCTAGGAGCCGCATTCGCCCATGATCATCTCTTTGCGATCCATATGGGCATACTTTGCCTCTGCCTCGTCATCGGCGCTTTGCTGCTGGTCAGGAACGTGGACTTTTCACCGGCAGGCCAGCAACGCAAAGTCGACATATCCGGCTATTTCGACGAAGTGGTGCGTTATGGCTTGATCGCCACGGTGTTCTGGGGCGTGGTCGGCTTCCTGGTGGGCGTGATCGTCGCGCTGCAACTGGCCTTTCCCGACCTCAACATTGCGCCTTATCTCAATTTCGGAAGGCTGCGGCCGGTTCACACGTCGGCGGTTATCTTCGCCTTCGGTGGCAACGCCCTCATCATGACGTCGTTTTATGTCGTGCAGCGCACCTGCCGCGCACGTCTTTTCGGCGGGAACCTCGCCTGGTTCGTATTCTGGGGTTACCAGCTTTTTATCGTGATGGCTGCGACCGGATATGTCCTCGGAATCACCCAAGCCCGCGAATATGCCGAACCCGAATGGTACGTCGACCTCTGGCTGACCATCGTTTGGGTCGCCTATCTCGCCGTGTATCTTGGGACGATCCTCAAGCGCAAAGAGCCGCACATCTACGTGGCAAACTGGTTCTATCTCGGCTTCATCGTCACCATCGCGATGCTGCATGTGGTCAACAACCTGGCGGTTCCGGCGTCGTTTCTCGGCTCCAAAAGCTATTCCGCCTTCTCGGGCGTACAGGACGCGCTGACCCAATGGTGGTACGGCCACAACGCCGTCGGCTTCTTCCTCACCGCCGGCTTCCTGGGCATGATGTACTACTTCGTGCCGAAGCAGGCCAACCGACCCGTCTATTCATACCGGCTTTCGATCATCCACTTCTGGGCACTGATCTTCATGTACATCTGGGCCGGGCCTCATCATCTGCATTACACGGCACTGCCCGACTGGGCCCAGACACTCGGCATGGTTTTCTCGGTGATGCTCTGGATGCCCTCCTGGGGCGGCATGATCAACGGTCTCATGACCCTTTCGGGCGCCTGGGACAAAATCCGCACCGATCCGATCATCCGCATGATGATCGTCGCCATCGCCTTTTACGGGATGTCGACCTTCGAAGGTCCGATGATGTCGGTGAAGACAGTCAATTCGCTCAGCCATTACACAGAATGGACGATCGGTCATGTGCATTCCGGCGCGCTCGGCTGGGTGGGAATGATCACCTTCGGCGCGATCTATTATCTGACGCCGAAGCTATGGGGACGCGAGCGCCTCTACAGCCCGCGGATGGTCAACTGGCACTTCTGGCTCGCAACCCTCGGAATCGTCATCTACGCCGCCGTGCTTTGGGTTGCCGGCATCCAGCAGGGGCTGATGTGGCGCGAGTACAATTCCCAGGGCTTCCTCGTCTATTCCTTCGCGGAGACGGTCGCGGCCATGTTCCCCTACTACGTGCTGCGCGCGGTGGGCGGAACGCTTTACCTGGCGGGTGGTCTCGTCATGGCCTGGAACGTGTTCATGACGATCCGCGGCCGCGTGCGTGACGAAGCTGCGATCCCAACCACTTTCGTGCCCCAAGCACAGCCTGCCGAGTGAGGTGAGACATGGCATCGATACTTGATAAACATAAGATTCTCGAGAAGAACGCGACGCTTCTTCTCGTCGGCTCGCTGCTCGTCGTGAGCATCGGCGGCATCGTCGAAATCGCACCGCTGTTCTACCTGCAGAACACGATTGAAAAGGTGGAAGGCATGCGGCCGTATACGCCGCTCGAGCTGGCCGGACGAAACATCTACATCCGCGAAGGCTGCTACCTCTGCCACAGCCAGATGATCAGACCGTTCCGCGACGAGGTGGAACGCTACGGCCATTACTCGCTCGCGGCCGAGTCCATGTACGATCATCCTTTCCAATGGGGATCCAAACGAACCGGGCCGGATCTGGCCCGCGTCGGCGGACGCTATTCCAACGAATGGCATGTCCAGCATCTCGCCGATCCCCGGGCAGTGGTGCCGGAGTCGATCATGCCGAGTTACGCCTTCCTCAAAGAGCAGAGGGTGACGGTCAAGGACGTGGGAATGGACCTGAAGGCCAACGAGGACGTGGGCGTACCTTATAACGACGACATGCTGGCGAATGCGGAAGCCGACATGAAGGCCCAAGCCGATCCGAACGCAGATACGACGGCCCTGCTTGCCCGCTATCCGAAGGCGAAGACCGGCGATTTCGACGGCGATCCCGCTGCGCTGACCGAGATGGATGCCTTAGTGGCCTACCTGCAGATGCTCGGAACGTTGGTCGATTTCTCGACCTACGACGATGCGACCGGCTACCGGTGAGGTGATCCATGGAAACCTACACTGCAATGAGACACTTCGCCGACAGCTGGGGCCTTTTGGCAATGGCGGCATTCTTCGTCGGCGTGGTTGTGTTCACCCTTCGCCCAGGCAGCAAGCAGACGGCGAAAGAGGCCGCCGATATTCCCTTGAAGGATGATTGAGATGTCGGAAAAACATATCGATGAATTTAGCGGCGTCGAAACGACCGGACATGAATGGGACGGCATCCGCGAACTCAACAATCCGATGCCCCGCTGGTGGGTGTGGACCTTCTACGCCACCATTGTCTGGGCGTTGGGCTATGCGATCGCATATCCCGCGATCCCGATGATTACCGACGCTACGAAGGGCATGCTCGGTTTTTCCAGCCGCGCCGAACTGCAGCAGAACCTGGACCAGGCCAAGGCATCGCAAATGCAATTTCATGATCTGATCGCCGCCAAGACGGTACAGGAAATCGATTCCGATTCTGCCCTTCGCGAATTCGCAATCGCCGGCGGCGCGTCAGCATTCAAGGTGAATTGTGCGCCATGCCACGGCTCGGGAGCAAGCGGCGGTCCTGGATTTCCGAACCTCAACGACGACGATTGGCTGTGGGGCGGAGACCTGGATGCCATCCAGACGACGATCGCGCATGGGATTCGCTTCGACGGGGATACGGACACTCATGCTTCCGAGATGCCGCCCTTTGTCGATGTTCTGGATCCCATCCAGACAAGGCAGGTCGCGGCTTACGTCTGGGGGCTGACCAATACACCGTCGGACCCCGGTCTCGCAGAGGCGGGAAAACAGGTCTTCGTCGACAACTGTGCCGCATGTCACGGCGAGGATGCCAAAGGAAAAGCCGAAATGGGCGCGCCGGATCTCGCTGATGCGATCTGGCTGAAGGCCCGCGGCGAGGATGCGATCATCCGCCAGGTCGCTTCTCCGAAGCATGGCGTCATGCCCGCCTGGGCAGGGCGCCTCGGCGATACGACGGTCAAGGAACTGACGATCTTCGTGCATTCGCTTGGCGGCGGAACGTAAGGAGCAGAGCTATGGCGGCTCACGGCCACAATCCGATCCTCGATCTCTACGGCACGCCGCGCGCAGCGATACGATCACGTGTGTCGGCGCGCGCCAAGGCCCTGCCGCCACCGTCCGATCAGGATGATCCGGCAAAGATCGGCAGTTCGATCATCAGTTTGACCTGCCTCAAAGACCACGAGCAGACAAGCCGCTAGCTGCAGACTTGTCGAGGACGTCCCAGCGGTGTTCGTTCCCCGCGGTTCCTCCAGGCCACGCCCTCTCTCCAGGGCGTGGCCTTTTCCATTGGCGGGAAGACCTTCGTCTTGATCTGTATCAAGGAAAGGATGCGCGGCGGATGGGACAAGGTCGGGTGAAATCGGATAGGTCCCATGAACCTCTACACTGCACCAGATCCCGACAGCATCGAACGGCTCAGCGTCGAGCCGGTCAACGCCCGTCGCAATCGGCAGCCTCTCTATGCACCTCGGAAGAAGGTTTTTCCCAAGCGTGCAGAGGGGCGATTCCGTCGATTCAAATGGATCGTCATGCTGGTCACGCTCGGCATCTACTATCTCGCGCCATGGATTCGCTGGGATCGCGGTCCTTACGCGCCTGACCAGGCAATCCTCATCGACCTTTCCTCACGACGCTTCTTCTTTTTCTTCATCGAAATCTGGCCTCAGGAATTTTATTATGTGGCTGGTCTCCTCGTCATGGCGGGGTTCGGCCTGTTTCTCGTCACTTCCGCGGTCGGCCGCGCCTGGTGCGGCTACGCCTGTCCGCAGACCGTCTGGGTCGATCTCTTTCTCGTCGTCGAACGCGCGATCGAAGGCGATCGAAACGCGCGAATGAAGCTTGACGCCGCTCCCATGAGCTTTGCCAAGCTGAGGAAGCGTGTCGTCAAACATTCGATCTGGCTGCTGATCGGCGTAGCCACGGGCGGAGCGTGGATTTTTTATTTTGCCGACGCGCCGAGCCTGCTTGTTTCGCTATTCACTGGCCGCGCTCCTGCAGCCGCCTACGCCACGGTCGCCGTCCTTACTGCGACGACCTATGTGCTCGGCGGCCTCATGCGCGAGCAGGTTTGCACCTATATGTGCCCGTGGCCACGCATCCAGGGTGCGATGCTCGACGAGAATTCTCTCGTCGTCACCTATCATGACTGGCGGGGCGAGCAGCGGTCGCGTCACGCGAAAAAGGCGCAAGCCAAAGGCTTGCCGGTGGGCGATTGCGTCGATTGCAATGCCTGCGTGGCGGTGTGCCCGATGGGTATCGACATTCGCGACGGACAGCAGATGGAGTGCATCACATGCGCGCTCTGCATCGACGCCTGCGACGGTGTCATGGACAAACTCGGAAAGCCTCGCGGCCTGATTGCCTATGCCACGCTGAGCGAATACGCGGGCAACATGTCACTGGCGACCGACGAAGGGCGAACGGCCGTCCAGCCGTCTAGGGTTCGAAACGAGGATGGAAGCTTCGTCCCGGCGATCCGGCACTTCAACTGGCGCATCGTCTTTCGTCCGAGAATCGTCTTTTACGCGGTCGCCTGGGCATCGGTCGGCGTGGCCATGCTCGTCCACGTCGCCTTTCGCGAGCGCCTTGAACTCAACGTCGTTCACGACCGAAACCCCCAATATGTTCTGGAAAGCGACGGCTCACTGCGGAATGGCTACACGCTTCGGATCCTGAACATGGTGCCGACGCCGCGGGATGTGAACATAAGCCTGGTCGGGCTGGAGGGGGCGACGATGCGTATTCCCGAGTTCGGCAAGGAAGACGCTCGCCGCTTTACCGTCCATGCCGAACCGGACGCAGCCACGACGCTCAAGGTCTTCGTTACGCGCAAGCCCACCGGCGCCGCAATCAGTGAATTTCTGTTCGTGATCGAAGATACGGATCGCGCCGATCGGGCAACCTACCGGGCGGCGTTCAATGCACCGGGAGACACCAAATGAAGACCTCTGCCCAAGGTTTTACAGGCCTGCACATGCTGGTTGCGACCTCGACCTTCTTCGCTGTGGTGATCGCGGTGAATGTCACCATGGCCTTCTATGCCTCCTCCAGCTGGAGCGGTCTGGTCGTGGAAAATACCTATGTCGCCAGTCAGGAGTTCAACCGCAAAGCGGCGGCGATGAAGGCAATGGCGGCTTCCGGCGTCGCGGGCGATCTCTCCATAAGAGGGCATCAGATCCGCTACGACATTCACGACAAGAGCGGCGCGCCTGCGGCCGTCGACGACGTCGTGCTGAATTTCAAGCGACCCGTCGGAGATCACGAAGACTTCCACCTCACGCTCAGAAAAACAGCCGAGGGACGGTTCGAAGCAGATCACAACCTGGCCGAGGGTGACTGGATCGTGGAGGCCATCTCGCGAAACGACGGCTTGGTCGTCATGCATGAGGCCAAACGCATCGATACCAAGGCGTTGGACCGATGACCTGCTGCACCATGGACGCGGAAAGCGTGCTTGCTCTCAGCACGACGTCATCCAGTGCCGAAGAGGTCCGCCTTGCCAGCCAGCCGCTCGGCGGCGGACTGCGCCAGTTGGACTTGAGCGTTCCTGATATTCACTGCGGTGGCTGCATTTCGACCATAGAAGGGGCGTTGCTGACACTTCCTTTCGTCAAGACGGCGCGCGTCAATCTTACGGCTCGAAGGGTAACCTGCGTCTACCAGGAGGAGATGGAGACACATGCCGCCGATCCGTCCGAGATCCTCGCAGCGATCAACTCGGCCGGATATCGCGCGCATCTGTTTACCCCCTCGGCCGCCGAAAACGACAGAACCCGCAATCAGCTTCTCCTGGCGATCGGCGTTTCCGGCTTTGCGGCCGCCAACATCATGTTGCTTTCGGTATCGGTCTGGTCTGGCGCAGATGCCGCGACACGCGACATGTTTCATTGGATCTCGGCGATGATAGCAGCGCCCGCGCTGGTTTATGCCGGGCGTTTCTTCTTCAAATCGGCCTGGAATGCGCTCCGCCGCGGGCGCACCAACATGGACGTTCCGATCTCTCTCGCCGTGACGCTCTCCTATGCCGTTTCACTGTGGGAGACCATCCATCACGGTGAACATGCATGGTTCGACGCTTCGGTTTCGCTGCTCTTCTTCCTGCTGATCGGCAGGACCCTCGATCATATCATGCGGGAAAAGGCTCGGGCGGCGATCAACGGACTTGCAAGGCTGGCGCCGCGCGGGGCCTTGCTGATCAATCCGGACGGGTCCCGACGTTACATTGCGGTAGAAGAGATCGCGGTGGGAGATGAAATCTCGATAGCGGCAGGCGAAAGGGTTCCCGTCGATGGCGTAGTGGTCAGCGGAGAAAGCGACGTGGATCTCTCCATCGTCACCGGCGAGAGCAGCCCCGTCGCCGTCGCCAGTAACAGCGAGGTGAGTTCGGGCGCGATGAACCTGACCGGCTCGCTCGTCCTGCGCGCGACGCGCATTGCCAAGAATTCGCTTCTTTCGGAGATCATCGGCCTCATGGAAGCAGCCGAGGGCGGAAGAGCTCGCTATCGCAGGATCGCCGATCGCGCTGCGGCGCTCTATTCGCCGGCCGTGCATCTGTTGGCGCTGGTCTCGTTTCTTGCCTGGGGCTTCCTCGGCGGAGACTGGAAACAGGCAATGCTGGTCGCGGTAGCGGTCCTGATCATTACCTGCCCATGCGCATTGGGCCTTGCCGTGCCCGTGGTCCAGGTCGTCGCCGCGGGGGAGCTTTTCCGCAAGGGCATCATGGTGAAGGACGGTTCGGCACTCGAAAGACTGGCCGAGACCGACACTGTGGCCTTTGACAAAACGGGCACCTTGACGATGGGCAGGCTGCGCCTTGTCAGAATGGACGCCATGGAAGAGACCACAGCAATCGCCCGCGGATTGGCCGTGCATTCACGGCATCCTCTTTCTCAGGCTCTGCTGCGGGGCACCGAAACCGCCCCCATGTCCTTCGACAGCGTCACGGAGATCCCCGGCGGGGGACTGGAAGCCAGGAAAGGCGCTGACGTCTATCGACTGGGCAACACGGCATTTGCCTGCGGAACCAGCTGCGTGCCCCGCACCGCCGATAGTCCGTTCTCGGAAGTGGTCTTGTCGCAGAACGGCGTCGATCTTGCCCGTTTCTTCTTCGATGACACGCTTCGTCCGGGCGCTCGCGAGGCCATCGGCCAGCTCGACGCAGCCGGCCTTGAAACGCTGATCGTGTCCGGCGACCGTCAGATCGTCGTCGACAATACGGCGCATGCTCTGGGCATCGGCAGGGCTTTGGGCTCTCTGACGCCGAAACGGAAGGTCGATGAATGCCAGAGGCTGAACGGCGAAGGGCGTCGCGTGCTCATGGTTGGCGACGGGATCAACGACGCTCCTGCCCTTGCTGCGGCCCATGTCTCGATGGCGCCGGCCACGGCCTCCGATATCGGCAGACAGGCCGCCGACCTCGTTTTCTTCAACGATCGCCTCGACGCTGTGCCGGAAGCGATCGCCATTGCGCGAAGCTCCGCCAACCTCATCCGGCAGAACTTCGCTCTCGCCATCGGTTACAACGTCCTGGCGGTGCCGATTGCCATCGCTGGATTGGCGACGCCGCTCATAGCGGCGGTGGCAATGTCGACATCTTCGATCATCGTCGTGATGAACGCACTGCGCCTGAACGCGTTCGGCAAGCGTCCGGCTATGCAGATTCGGGGGCGGGTCGGCCGGAGTGCGGAGGTCAAGGCCGCATGAACATGTTGATCTATCTCATACCCATCGCACTGCTGATGGGAGGAATGGGACTGCTGGCATTTCTTTGGTCGCTGAAGAGCGGCCAGTATGACGATCTTCAAGGGGCCGCCTGGCGAATTCTCGCCGAGGACGAAACCGATCGAAGAAAACCCTAACCGCAACCGGGTCCAAACACGAAAGGAAGATGGATGCTTGCGAAAAATTCAGTCCTTCTGCAGTCCGACCTGTTCGCTGGTTTGGATCCGGCGACCGTGGAGCAATTCACCGCAACGGCTGAGGTTCGCACCTTCGCTGCTGACGAGAAGATCATAAGCGAGGGCCAGCAGGCATCATTCGTCTACTGCGTCACGAACGGGTTTGTCCGACTTTCAAAATCGGAATCCGCCGGGCGCGAGGCTGATATCTGCGTGTGCGAGCCGGGCGACACGTTTGGCGAATATCTTCTCTCAGGCGGCGGCTCCTATGCCTATAGCGCGTGGTCGGCCGACGGGGCCGAGGTCGCGCTGTTCGAGCTTGCGGAGTTGCAGGCATTTGCTGACCAACATCCGGTCATTCACCGGAACGTCATGCGCATCATGGTCAGGCATCTGCTCGGCGCGATGGATTGTATTGCCGGTGACCGGCTGCTCACGGCGGCGCAACGTGTGGCAAACTACCTGATGAGCCGCTGCCCCGCCTCGGCGTCCACCTCGCGGGTCGCGTTCCGCCTCCCTTACCGGAAGAGAATCCTGGCCGGCAAATTGGGTCTGGCGCCGGAAGCCCTGTCGCGAGCGTTTGCGACGCTCGCGGCATCGGGCGTCGAAGTCAGAGGCAAGGTCGTCCTGGTCGAAAGCGTCGACCTGCTTCGCGAAGCGTGCTGAACCCGAAAAATTGGGATGGAAGAGCTCGTCGTCGTTGACCGGAATCAATGTGCCGTCCCCCGGCCTCGGTATGTTCAAGCGCAAAAGGGCGTCTGGACGTTATGGTTATTTGGATTGTTTTCGCGGTCATCACGACTGCCATCATCGCCTCTCTTCTTCATCCACTTGCGTCAGGCCGTGTCCGGTTCAACGATGGTGCGGCCGCAGCCGGCCGGGTCTATCGGGATCAACTTCTCGAACTCGACAGGGAATTGCTGGCGAACGAAATCGGCTGCAACGAGTATGAATACGCGCGGGCTGAAACAGCGCGGCGCCTTTTTAAGGCAAGCGAGCAGAAGCAAGAAGAATGCCGCAGGTTGCCGCATCCGCACAGGTGGCTGAGGTTGGCGATCGCCGCGTTTCTGCCTTTGGCGAGCATTGGCCTCTATGGTCTTGCGGGTTCGCCCGACATGCCGTCGCTGCCGTTGCAAGCGCGATTGGAGGATCCTGGCCAGGACATTGCAATACTGGTCGCGAGAACCGAGCGCCACCTCGCGAGCCAGCCGGATGATGGCCGCGGATGGGATGTGATCGCTCCAATCTACCTCAGGGCCGGCCGGATCGCCGACGCGCGGTCGGCTTACCGCAATGCCCTGCGTCTGCTGGGCCCGGACATTCATCGCCTGGGTGGCCTTGCCGAAGCCCTGATGGCGGAGGCGCATGGTTCGGTGAACAAGGAGACGGTCGACGTCCTGCGACAGATCGTTCAGCTCGAACCTGAAAACCCGCGCGCCCTGTTCTACATCGCTCTCGGCATGGAGCAGGCGGGCCGTCCCGATGAGGCGCTGATGGCCTTTGCGGCACTTGCCAGGCTGTCGCCAGCGGACGCGCCGTGGCTGCCTCTCGTCAATCAGCACATCGCCGCCAATGGCGGAGTTCCGCTGATCGCCGCCGGGACTGCGGATCGACGTCAGGCGATCGAAGCCATGGTGACGGGCCTGGACGCAAAGCTTTCCGAAAGCCCGGACGACTTGAATGGCTGGCTCAGGCTCGTCCGCTCTTACGCCGTATTGAACGATAGGGATCGTGCCGCCGGCGCCCTGAAGCGCGGGCTTGCGGCCTTTCCGCCGGCCGGCGAACAGGGCCGGCAATTGCTGGCGCTTGCCCGGGAACTCGGCATAGCAACGGAAGGAATGGCGCAATGACGCGCAAGCAGAAGCGCCTGGCGGTGATCGCCGGCGGCATGGGCTTCATCGCCGCCGCCGTGCTGCTGGTCATGTTCGCCTTCAGCCAGTCGGTCGCCTATTTCTACATGCCGGCCGATCTGGCGAAGACGCCGGTGGCGCCGCAAACCCGCATCCGCCTCGGCGGCCTGGTCGGCGAGGGCAGCGTCGTGCGCGGCACCGGCTCGACCGTGGAATTTGCCGTCACCGACGCCAGCGCCAATGCCGTCAAGGTGAGATATACCGGCATC